>JBFMCC010000018.1:0-52933 GCA_040754535.1 Chloroflexota bacterium | reverse complement strand
AGTTTCAATAACGCCGGCGTCATGCGCGCCAGCGCGGTATGTAACAACAATAAAGTATTCTTCCAGTCCTCCACGCGGCACAGGCCCGCGGCTGTGTGCGCGTACCGCCCGGGCACCGAGATGGAAATCGAGGGGATGCCCTCCAGTTGTTTGTGGATGGCGCCCGCGTCGGTGCCGCCGCCGCCTGGCTGGCGAAACTGGAATGGAATGTCCGCTTTCCGCGCGGTCGCCTCGAAGAAACGGATCAAACGCGGATCGTTCAACGTGGCCGCGTCCGCCAGGTAAATGGCGGGACCGAGGCCGAGTTTCGTATTGTAAACAGTGTTCTCGCTACCGTCGTGGGTCGGCAGGTCGTAGGCCGGGGTCGAATCAATGGCGATGCCAATCTGCGGATTCAACGCATGTGCGGCCACCTTCGCGCCGCGCAGGCCGACCTCCTCCTGCACCGTGAACGCGGCCAGCAGGTCAATGTTGGGCGGCGCGTTCCTGACCAGTTCGATCAACGTCGCTACGCCGATTCGGTCGTCTATGGCTTTGGCGATGATGGATGGCCCAACACGCCGAAATCGCGTGGCAAACACGGCGCGGTCGCCGACCTGGACCTTCCCGCCGCCGGGCCCGAGGTCAATCCTCAGCGCCTCGCGCGAGACCTTGCGTTTGCGTTCCACTTCATCTACGAGGTGAATCGGGCGGACGCCGATCACTCCCGGCGTGTGCTCGCGTCCCACCCAGACCGGCTTGCCCGTCATCTGACGCTCGTCAATCGAGCCGACCGTCTCGAAGGAATACAGCCCTTCGCCCTCATCTGCCACGATCATGAAACCGACCTCGTCCATGTGCGCGGCCAGCATCACGCGCAGGCGGTTCCTTCCCGACCCACGGCGCGTGACCAGCACATTGCCCAGCGCGTCCACGCGGACCTCGTCCGCGGCGGGCCTGACCTGTTCGAGCACGATCTTGCGCACCTCACCCTCGTCGCCGGAGACGGCGGACGCGTTACACAGCCGCTCGAGGAGTTTGAGTTGGGAGGCCCCAATCGAAAGCGCGGGTCGAGTCATTGTTTCGGCACCATCACGACGAAATCAAGTTCTTTGTATTCCACGCTGACCTTGTAATACCTCAATAATGGAACGCTCACCTCGCGAAGCCAGGCATTGTTCTCCTCCGCGAAGAGGTCGTCGGAAGTCTGCATGCGGCCGGGCGGTTCGGGCGCGATGATGAGCGCGTACTTGTGCGCGCTCACGTCCGCCACAAACTGCCGCAGCGTCGGCTCGAAGCCGGTCATGGCGGCTTCCATCAGGGCGATGTTATCGTATTCGGGAACGAGCGGGACGCCATAAAGCAGGTCATACGTGAGCAGATGACGCTGGGTGATGAAGAGCACCCGTCCGCCGGAGGCGACAGTTTCATCGGTCATAGCCTGGAGTTCGGCAAGGACGCGTTGGGAATCTTTATTCGGAGGGATGGGCAAGCCGGGCGTCAGTCCGTGCCGCGTGTAGATGACCAGCGTGGTCAGCACCGTGAGGACGATCAGGAGCGGAGGAAAGGCCGGGACCGCGGAAGCAGGCTTGTGGTCGGGAACGAAGCGGTCAAAGATCATATAAACGACGATGACGAGGGAAAGTAAGAAGAACGTGTCCAGGTTGTGCAGGTTGTTCCCTCCCCCGATCTTGGCGCTGACGATCATCCCGCCGGTCAATAGGATGAACAGAATCGCGCCCAGGCCGAACAGGCGAATCCAGTGCCAGGAGGCGCTGCGCGTCCGCAGATGATAGACCATCAAAGCGACGACGGGGGCGGCAGCGATCAAGCCGGAGGGCAGGATGCCGATGGAATTCCATGAGGTTGGAAACAGGCGGTACCACAGCATGGTGGATGTGAAGGCCATGTTGTACATTTCGGGTGCGATCCCTGAGATCACCAGATACCACTGACGCGCGGCCAGCGCCGCGGACAGCCCGAGGATGGAATATAAGGCGGGAGGCAGGAGATAGCGCCAAAGCGGACGGCCCGAAATCGGCGCGTCCATCAGATAGATTGCCACCGCCAGCATGGCCGGGACGGGTGCCCAGTTGATGCGGCTGATGCCCGCCCACAGCGAGGCAACAACGACCGCCAGCGCCGAGCGAACAGGACGCCGCACATCGAACCACGCGAGGACGGGAATGGCCGTGACCAGGAGGTAGTGGAAAATTGGCGCTTGATATAGATAATACATGCCCCACACGAGACAGGCGAACCAGAGCAGGCGATGACCCGCAGGTTTCCCGATCCTTCGCAAAAGCAGGAGAACAACGATCAGCGCGAGGAAAAAGGCCGAGTACATTTCCCAGACGCGTTGAATCAAAATGGTGGGACGCGGCAGGAGCAGCGGGACCGCCTCGAGGACATAGCGGCTGAGGTCTTGATAAAACGGCGGTAGGGACATGCCATAATATCTTTCGGAAAGCAACAGCGAGGCATGATAATAACGCGTGGCCTCCGACCATTTGAGGGAGAACGGCTCGCTCGAAACTCTCGAAAGGACAGCTGTTCCCAGATAAACGAAGGCAAGCGCGAGCAACGCAGACAGGACGAGGTTCGAGCGGCGGATTGACGAGAAGACAGGCAGTCCGGCCAGGAAATACGCCGCGACCAGACTCAGGCACCAGATGAAGAGATAACGATTCGCGAGCGGGGTGAACATGGAGCGAAACGGCCCTATGTAGGCAAACAGTAGCAGGAAGACGCAAATTAGAAAGCCCAGCCAGTTCAGCCAGCCCAGTCGAGTCAACGGGCGGATGCGGGCGATCAGCGACTCCAACCGGGCGCGCCACTTCGTCCACGTGAGAAACGTCACGCCGAAGAGACCAGCCGAAAGTCCCGCGAGAGCGAGCACCAGCAGGGTGCGCCGCCAGTAGACGAACATCACGCCGCCCCCTCCCAGGTTCCACGCCAGCGCGCCGATCAGCAACGCGAGGATCGTCAGCGACAGCCGCGCCAGTCCGAGCGCGGTCAGCGGTTCGATGCGGCGGCGGGCGAGCTCGAACGCGTCAGTCATCCCAGACGACCTTCTCCAGAAAATCTTCCTCCAGCCCGGCGGCGAATTCAGCCAGCAGGCGGCCGGCGCGCTGGATGTCTTTGATCGCAACCACTTCCACGGGCGTGTGCATGTAGCGGATGGGAATGCTCAACACCATGGTCGGCACGCCCTGCGCGGCGACCTGCAGGCCGTCCGCCTCGGTGCCGGAGAAAGTGGGCATCGGCTCGACCGCGACGGGGATCTCCAGCCGTTCAGTCAGTTCCCTGAATTTCGCATGCAGGAAAGGATGAATGCTCGGCCCGATTCCCAGCGTCAGGCCTTTGCCAATCGGGAACGCGTCCCAGCCGCTCGCGCCGGGACCCTTGCCGAAGGTGGTATCCACGACGACCGCCAGGGACGGACGCAGCGTGAACGCGGACGTGACCCCACCCGCGAAGGTCAACTCCTCCTGGACGGCGGCCACAGCCCACACGTCCCACGCGTGGACCCCGGCCTGCAATGCTTCGAGGCACAGGGTCAGCGCCGCGACGGAGACGCGGTTGTCAATCGAATGACCGCTCAACGTCTCGCCGCTCAACTCGACCGGTTCGTTCGAGAACGAGACCAGGTCCCCCACCCACACCTGCCGCGCCGCCTGCGCGGCGGTGAGACCGACATCCACAAGCAGGTGCTCCAGCCCAATCACTTCGTCCGCGGACGATTCGGGCAGCAACCGCGCGGGCGGCTGGACGACGATGCCGGGCAACGGCTTTCGTCCGTGCACGAGGACCGGCGCGCCCGGCAGGACGCGCACGTCGATCCCGCCCAGCGCGCTCAGGCGCAGGAACTCGCCGGAGATGCCCGCTACCATCAAGCCGATGGCGTCCATGTGGGCGGAGATGAGCAAAGATGACCGCGGCGCGGCCGCGCTGCCCCGCATCAGCGCGTGGACCGAACCGAGGCGACTCAGGCTCACTTCATCTGCGAGCGACCGCCAGCGCGCCTCGATCAGGCCCGCAACGGGAGACTCGTGGCCGGTCAGCCCCGGCGCGGAGAGCAACGATTTGAGGAACGGGGAAATGTCCGTCATGTTCAGGGGAACCAGACTCGGTTATGGAGTCGCGGTCGGGGAGGGTGTGAGCGTGCTCGTCGGCGGGACGGGCGTATCGGTGGGCGTAGGCGTTTCCGTCGGCGAGGGCGTGATGGAGGGTGTGAACGTAGCCGTAAATGTCGGCGTGGCCGAGGGAGTCTGCGAAGGTGTCAGCGTAGGCGAAGGCGTGTAGGTGCGCGTCGGCGGGAGGAAGAAGGTCGGCGAGATGGTCGGGGTTGGCGTGGAGGTGAGAGTCGCAGAGGGTGTGCTCGTAAAAATGGACGGGGTCAGGCTCAGGGTCGGCGTGAGCGGACCGAGAGTCTCGGTGACTGTTGAGGTCAAGAAGGTCGCGGTGATCGTCGCGGTCGGCGTGAAAGCGTTGGAATCGGGTGCGAGCGAGACCGCCACCCAGCCCAGGCAATAACATGGGAGGGTGGCGAGGGTGACGGCAATCAACGTGATGCGGCGGCGCGCCCGGGCGGCAATGGGATCGTCCATGGGGTGATGATAACATGGGAGGGAGGGGTTGGTAAATGGTGTCAAATTTCAGGTTCCAGGTCCCACGTTTGCATGTCTCTTGTTTACCTGTGTACTGTGAACGCAGGATATGTATCGCGCTCGCAAGGTATAATTCGACCGATGATTCCCCTCAAACTGCGCGTTTCTGGATTTCTCTCCTATCGCGAGCCGTCCGAATTGGATTTCAATGGATTCGACCTGGCCTGTATTTCGGGACAGAACGGCGCGGGCAAGTCGTCCCTGCTGGACGCGATGACGTGGGCGCTGTTTGGCGAGGCGCGCGGCAAGGACAAGGACGCCGTCGTCAACCTGCAATCGAAGGCCGCGGAAGTGGCCTTGACGTTTGCCTACGAAGGCAACACGTACCGCGTCCAACGCACCGCGCCGCGCGGAAAAAGCACGATGCTGGAATTCCAGATTCGAGATGGAGAAGACTGGCGTCCGTTAACGGAACGCTCCGCGCGCGAGACGCAGAACCGCATCGAGCAGACCCTGCGGCTGGACTACGACACCTTTGTCAACGCCTCGTTCTTCTTGCAGGGCAAGGCCGACGAGTTCACGCAGAAGAAGGCCAGCGAACGCAAGGCTGTGCTGGGAAGTATTATCGGCCTCGAAATCTGGGAAACATACAAAGAACGGACTGCCGAACGACGCAGGGAGATCGAAAAGGAAATTACCGGCATCGAGCGAAGCATCGCCGACATCGACGCCGAACTCGCGGAAGAAGAACCGCGCAAGAGAGAGGTGAAAGCGCTGGAAGACGAACTCAAGCGGTTGAGCGCGGCGCGCAGGACGCAGGAGGCCGCGCTGGAAAGCATCCGCAAGGCGGCGGCCGAGTTGAACCAGGAACTCGCGGCGGAGAAGGCGCGGTTGGAGCAGGAGAGGCGGGGGTTGAAGGAGCAGTTATCAGTGATCGGTGAGCAGTCATCAATGATCAGTGAGTTGACGGCGAAAATTGAAAGCGCGAGGAAGTCATTGGCGGAGGCCGAGGCCGCGCTGGAGAAACGAAGCGAGATCGAGGAGGCGCGCAACGCGGCGCGGGAGGAACTCGCCACGCTGAAGGCGGAGAACGATCTGCGCAAACTGGAGATGGACGAACTCAAGGCGCGCATTGACCAGCTGGAATCCGCCGAGGGCGCGGCCTGTCCCCTTTGCGGACAGGAGTTGAGCGAGGCGCATCGCAAGTCCACGCTGAAGCAACTTAAGGCAGATGGTAAGGAAAAGGGAGACCGCTTCCGCACCAACAAGACTCGCATGGATGAACTGTCGAAGCAGATTGCTGACCTGGAAGCGCAGGCGGCGCGGCTGGCCAACGCGGAACGGGAGCGACTAACTCTGTCCAATTCGATTACACAAGGGACGGAGCGGATCGAGGCTGCGAAGAAAGCCGTCCAGCAATGGGAGGCGACTGGCGCGGCGCGGCTGAAGGAAGTGGAAGCGGTCCTTGCCAGCGAGAAATTCGCGGCGGAGGTCAAAAAACCAGCCGTCAGCCTGGAGGAGGCCGAGCGCGCCCTGCTCGAATTGCAGGAACAGGAGAACGCCAAGAATCAGGAGGTCGGCGCGGCGCGGCAGAGGGTGGCCGTACTCGATTCCCTGCGGACGCGCAAAGCCGACCACGCGTCCCAGCGCGAGGAACTCGCGCGCGCCGTCGCCCGCCACAAAACGCTGGAGCGCGCCTTCGGCAAGGACGGCGTCCCCGCGCTTCTCATCGAGCAGGCGCTCCCGCAGATCGAATCCAGGGCCAATGACCTGCTCGACCGCCTGAGCGACGGGCAGATGTCCATCCGCTTCGTCACGCAGGCCGAGTACAAGGACAAGAAACGCGAGGACCTGAAGGAGACGCTCGACATCCAGATCAGCGACGGCGCGGGCACGCGCGACTACGAGATGTATTCGGGCGGCGAGGCCTTTCGCGTGAACTTTGCGATTCGACTGGCGTTGTCCGAGGTGCTGGCACAGCGCAAGGGCGCGCGCCTGCAAACCCTGGTCATTGACGAAGGTTTCGGCTCGCAGGACGCGCAGGGACGCCAGCGATTGATCGAGGCCATCAACACCGTGCGCGGCGACTTCGCCAAGATTCTGGTCATCACCCATCTGGATGAATTGAAGGACGCCTTCCCGACGCGCATCGAGGTGGAGAAGACGGAGCACGGATCTACTGTAAGAGTGATCTAATCCATTTTAGTGAAAAGAGAGATACCCATGTTCAATCCACCCAACTCATTACCAGATTTCGGCCCTCATCACGATCTTCAAAAAAGGATGATCCAACGCATCCTAGCGGCAAAAGTGGACGACCAGATTCTGAGGATCATGCAAACGAAGTATGAAGAAGAACTGGCGCAAAGACAGATTGTGCTTTCGCGCCCCGAGAGAAAGCGATTATTCCAACAGGTCTGGAAAGCGATCCTGACCGGCATACTTGCCAAACTGGGCGATTGATTCTGCCCGTCCATGCCCTACTTCCTCGTCTCCACCCTCCTCTTCCTCCTCGGTCTCGGCATCATTTACTGGGTGCATTCTCAATACCACATGGATGTCGTCGTCCGCCCGACGGAGAGCGCGCCTCCGCCGTATCCGCTCATCTCCATCTGCGTCCCCGCGCGGAACGAGGAGAGGAACATCCGCCGCTGTATCGAGTCCCTGCTCGCGCAGACCTATCCCAATTTTGAGATCATTGTCGTGGATGACCGTTCGACGGATTCAACATTACAGATTCTTGAAGGTCTCCGCAGTGACGACTTAAGTCGTCACTTGCAGAGGCCGACTGAAGTCGGCGCTACGAGGGAGTCGCGTTTGCATATCATCCACGGATCGGACTTACCCCCGGGCTGGGCGGGCAAACCCCATGCGTTGCACCAGGCCGCCGCGTCCGCGCGCGGTCGCGCAGCATGGCTGTGCTTCGTGGACGCGGACACCTTCCCCGCGCCCAAGGCGGTCGCGGCGTGTTACGCCAAAGCCCTTGAAACCAAAGCCGACCTGTTCACCATCATGACCTTCCAGGAACTCGGCACGTTCTGGGAAAAAGCGCTGATGCCGCTCGTGCTCACCGCCATGTCGGTGGGATTCTCCCCGCGCAGGGTCAACGACCCGAAACAGCGCGTCGCGGTGGCTAACGGACAATTCATCCTCATCAAGCGTTCGGTCTACGATGCCATCGGCGGACACGAAAAGGTCAAAGACCAGATCGTGGAGGACAAAGCCCTCTCGGAGCAGGTGAAATGGAACGGCTATCGTCTCATCGTGGCGGACGGACACGCGGCGGCGCGCACGCGCATGTACACGTCCCTGCCCGAGATGTGGGAAGGCTGGACCAAGAACATCTATCTGGGTCTGCGCGATACCCCCGCCATGCTCCTGCTCGGCGCGTTCGGCGCGACGCTGGCGCTGATCGCCGCGCTGTTTCTGCCCGTCTGGCCGCTGATGGGACTGCTTTGGTTTCTCAAGGGAGGCGGCTGGATGGCAATTGGTGTTATTTTTAAGTCACTGGTCATATGGGCCGCACTGTTGTACGCGCGCGCCGCCGTCAGTCACGGACTGGGCATCTCGAGGCTGTACGCGCTCACGGTCCCGCTCGGTGCGGGTTTGTTCGCGGCGATCATGCTCACGTCCGCGTGGAAGGTCCTTTCAGGGCAGGGTGTCACCTGGCGCGGGCGTGCCTATCGTCCTTCCTGATTGACAAAACTCACCGACTTTGTTATATTTCTGATAAATTTTGTTAGGATTATCAAAATATAACAATGCCGTCTTCCCAGCAACGCGAAAAGCAAATCCTCGAATACCTCGAGCAGGAGGGGAGTGTCGCCATTCAGGAACTGGCGACGCGCCTGGCTGTCTCGCCCATGACGGTTCACCGCGACTTGAACCGCCTGATGGCGGCAGGCCGGGTACAGAAGACACACGGCGGAGCGAAACTTATAACATCCCCCGATATGGAAACAGACAAGTGCGCCATGTGCGGAAAGACCGTTTTGGAACGAACCGCATTCGTAATCAACCAGGAAAACGGAAAACGCCAGCGCGCCTGCTGCCCACACTGCGGTTTGATGCTACAGAAAAAAACCGAGGGTGTTACTTTCACGTCCGATTTTCTCCACAACCATATGCTCAGTGCCTCGCAAGCGACCTATCTCATTCAAAGCGACCTGACGGTATGTTGCGCGCCCAGCGTGTTGAGTTTCGGTTCGAGACAGGAAGCGGAAAAATTCCAGAAGGGGTTCGGGGGATATTTGGTGGATATGGCCAGGGCGGTCGAATTCTTAACCACGGACGAAACGCGGCACAAAATGCCGTGAGTCAAATCCAATCCAGGAGACAGGAGAATGAAGAAGTTATTGTACTTGCTTGTGATAGGAGTATTCTTATTGAGCGCCTGTTCGCCGGGCGAGATCGAAGCCCACGAACCGTGGGCGCGCGCCGCCATGGCGGGCGAGAACAGCGCCGTTTACATGATGCTTCATAACCATTCGGATCAGGGCGACGAACTGCTGTCCGCGTCCTCAGAGATCGCGGAGGCGGTGGAGCTGCACCTGAGTCAGATGGGGCCGAACGGCGAGATGCAGATGATCCCTCAAACGTCCATTCCGCTGGCGGCGGGCGAGGAGGTGGAGTTCAAGCCGGGCGGACTGCACATCATGCTCATCGGCCTGAAACAGGACCTCGCGATTGGCGACCAGTTCGAGGCGACTCTGCACTTCAAGAATCACACCGACATAGTCCTGAAGGTCGAAGTGAAAGAGGGCATGGAAATGGACATGTAATCGTGGCGCTGAACCTGACTGTTTCGCGGTGCCAGCCATGAGTCCCATGGCTGGTTTTTGTTTCACAAATGAGGCAAATTCTGATTTCAAGAATGTGACAAAAGTTACAATCAATTCTGATAGAATTTGTTATATTAAGTCCTGATTAGAGTGAATCCGACACAGCAGGATGAAACGATGAACAAGATTCCCCTCCCCCTCCTGATCGCAGTGGCGGCTTTCGTGATCGCCATGGGCGTTTTCGTCCTGGCAACGGATGCGGCCGCGTATGCAGGCACCCACCCCGAGACCTGCAACAATTGCCATGTGATGCACTCGATGTACGAAAACTACTATCACGCCGCGCACCAGCCCTGGGCCGAATGCGCCGATTGCCACCTGCCGCACGAGAACGTGATCGCCTATTATTTCGAAAAGGGACGCCAGGGCGCGCACGATGTCTATGTGTTCACCACAGGTCAGACGCCCGAAGCGATCCGCGCCAATGAACACTCACAGGAGATCATCCAGGCCAACTGCATCCGCTGTCACGAAGAGACCGTCGAGACGATCACGATGGGGCCCCAGGCTTTCGACCGCAACTGCTGGGACTGTCACCGCGCCGTGGCCCACGGCGACCGCGGTCTGTCCAACAGCCCCTACCAGGATTCGACCCTCTACCCCGTCAAATAATTTATTCGAGGAGATGCTACGATGAAACGATACACCACACTCATTCTGGTCGGCATTATTCTTGTGCTGGCCGCGGCGCTTGTCGGCGTGCTGGTCTTCATGAAGAACCAGCCTCCGCAGGAACGCGCGATCCAGCCCATCGTCGAGATCGAACCGATGGAGCCCGATTCGTCCCAATGGGGAATCAACTTCCCCAATCAATGGGCGACCATACAGCAGACCGAGTTCAACAACATAGACACGACCTACGGCGGTTCGTCCAAGTTCTCGCACCTCGAACGCGACCCGCGCCAGGTGATTCTGTTCGCAGGGTATCCGTTCAGCAAGGATTACAACGACGACCGCGGACACATGAACGCGCTGACCGACGTGCGTGAGACGCGCCGCCTCAACCTGGACCCGGACGATCCCAAGCACACCCCGGGCACCTGCTATTCCTGCAAATCGTCCAACAACCCGGGCCTGTGGGACGAGATCGGCATGGCCGAGTTCGACCGGCTGACCTTCGTGGAAATCGGCGAACGGATCGACCAGCCCATCGGCTGCGCCAACTGCCACGAGGCCGGGACGATGCGCCTGATCGTCACCAACCCCGCGCTGGAGGAGGCGCTCGAAGCCCAGGGCAAGGACTGGACCACGTTCACGCGGCAGGAGATGCGCACGGTGGTGTGCGCCAACTGCCACGTCGAGTATTATTTCGCGGGCCCCGACAAGTACCTCACTTTCCCCTGGGCGAACGGCACGCGGATCGACGAGATCCTTTCGTACTACGAGGAAATCGGCTTCAAGGACTGGGATTACCCCGAAACGGGCACGCCCATGCTCAAGGCCCAGCATCCCGAATACGAGATGTTCACGGCCGGCTCCACGCATTACGCCGCGGGCGTCTCCTGCGCGGACTGCCACATGCCCTACGTCCGCGACGGCGCAAGCAAGTACTCCACACACGATGTTCACAGCCCGTTGCTGAATCCCGAACTGGCCTGCGGCCAGTGCCACACGGATACCGAGTACGTCGTCCGCCGCGTCAACGAGATTCAGGAGCAGGTCTACAACACCAAGATCGAGAACGAGAACGCATTGATCGACGCCATCACTGCCATCAAAGCCGCCGCAGCGAATCCGAACTCCGATCCCGCCCTGCTGGATCAGGCGCGCGCCCTGCACCGGCGAGCGCAGTACATGTGGGACTTCGTCTCGGCCGAGAACTCGATGGGCTTCCACAACCCGGAGTACATCCTCAAGATTCTGGCGGATTCCACCAACCTGGCGCGCCAGGCGCAGATGCTGGCCGCGCAGGCCGCGGATGATCCGAGCCTGCTGACAACGGGCGTGTACGAGGCCGCGCAGGAGGCCGTCGCGCCCACAGCGACGCCCGCGCCGTAAGGCCTCACGTCCTCACGAACCATGCCCCTCGCAAGACGGAGGGGCATTTTGTTTTGGAACATTTCTCAACCCTGCTGCGTCTCACCTTCATCGAAAAACATTGAGGAGTATTTCCATGAAAAAGCAAAATCGGATTTTAATCGCGTTGGTCCTTGTGTTGTTTCTATCTGCTTGTTCGGGCGGAGCGCTGCAAAGCAACCGCGAGAAATGGGATTCGCAGGCCGCCTCCCATTACCGCTTCAACCTGTCCATCGGCTGTTTCTGCCCGTATCACGAGATCATGCCGCTGACCGTCGAGGTACAGGACGGCCAGGTCGTGAGCATGACCGACGTCAACGGACAACCGGTCCGCGAGGAGTTTCGCGCAAACTTCGAGGAAGCCGCGACCGTCGAGAGGCTGTTCGCCATCGTCGAGGAAGCCGCCTCGGGCGGCGCGGACGAGATCAAGGTCGAGTACGATGCGGCTTATGGATTCCCCTCATCCATCTCCATTGACTACATCAAAGAGGCAATGGACGATGAGATTAGTTACCACGTCCTCAATTTCGAGGTCATGCCTTGAACAAAACGGACGGCCGACGCCGTCCGTTTGCTTTTAATTGACCCACTGGCTGAGCACGTTCTTATCCATGACGGTGATGCGGCGGTTCTCCACCTGGATCGCGCCGCTGCGTTCCAGTTCGCGCAGGGAGCGCGCCACTACCTCGCGCACGGTGCCGAGACGCGCCGCCAGTTGTTCCTGTGTGAGTCGGGTTCCGCCTCCCTGCAATTCCTCCGGCGGCAGTTCGCTGATCAGGCGCGCCAGGCGATGCGTCACCTGATAGAAAGCCATTTCGCTCACCTTCCGCACCATGCCGCGCAATTGCGCCCCAAAATTGACCAGCACCTTACGGGCAAACTGCGGATGGGCCGCCACCAGCCGTCTCAGCATCTCGCTGTCCACCACCCAGACGGAACACATCTCCAGCGCCTCCACGTTGACCGGGTTGGACCCGCCGTCGAAGGTGGGCACCTCTGCAAAGGTATCCCCCTCCTGCAAGACACGGACGATGTACTGCCGTCCCTGCGGCGAGAGGCGGTAGATCTTGGCGCTGCCCTGGAGGATGATATATAACCCATCGCAGGAATCGCCCTCCCAGAGAAGCACTTCGCCGCGCTCGTACTCGCGCAATTGCACGTGGTCCACGATCTCGGCCAGCAGGGACTTCGGCAGGGTATCGAAATACTCATTCCGCCGGAGCAATGCCAGTCGCTGTTTCTCGTCGGTGTGCAGAAGTTTCATGGCTCAACCGGAGAGCAATGCAATATCTCCCCCGCGGTCAGCCTCCCAGGGGTAGACAATGAACGCGTCGGTGACGGCCGCGTAGTAATCGGGGCGGACGCTTCCGAACAGGTTGCGATAAGGGTTGAAGTGCAATACGCAGGTTTCGGGAAAACCGCCCGCGGCCGAAACGCGGTTCTTCACTGCGGTGATCGTGCGCCCCGAGCCCCACACATCGTCCACAATCAGCGTCGGGCGGGCGCGCAGTTTGTCGTCCGCGGGGAACTGGATGAACTCCGGCCAGGCCATCAGTTGACCGCGCTCCTGCGCCATCTGCGCCGGGAAGTCCACGGCCGCGGTCAGCACGTGGGTGATGTCCATGGCCTCGGCCAGCAGGCCGCCGGGCACAATTCCGCCGCGCGTGATCATCACCATCGCGGTAAACTCGCGGCGGAACTGCGGGAGGAGGTAACCGATCAGGCGGTCCACCTCCTCCCAGGAGATCACTTCGCGGCGCGGCTCGACCGGCATTACGAAAGCACCGCCGCCAGCGGAGCGGGCGCGGCCACCGCCGCGGCCTGCCCGACCTCGCGCGCCTTCTCGGTCTCGCGCGCCCACAGATACAGGCAGGTGTGATACGCCGTGCCGGTGTAGGAACCGATCACGCTTGCCACCATCACGAACGTGAAGAAGATCATCGCGCCCAGGCCGATGCCGATGACCAGTCCCAGCGCCTCACTGCCCAGAACGGCGATGACGACGTATCCCACGCCAAAGCCGAGCGCCGCGCCGATCACGCCGAGGACGAAGCCGATCAGCCCGGTCACCCAGCCGACTCCAACCGTGCTGACGCCGATGAGCAGCAAATTCTCTTTCGTGATCTTCCACACGCGTTCCAGGCCCTTCTTCAAATTGAGATCGTCAATGACCATGGCCGGCAGGACGAGATAAGCCGCCTCGGTCCACAGGGTTTGCAACAGACCGGTCGCGGCGCGCGCCACCCCCGCGCCGATCCCGCCGCGGCGATTACGCTGGGCCGCGCTCCGCAGGAGGTTGACCGCTGTCGAAACCGCGGCCAGAGTCAAAATGTCGAAGAAGTCGCGGCGCACGATGGCCCAGGCCTTGTCCATGCGGCCGTCGCCCTCGGCCAGGTAACCATAAATGAGATAAACCGTCATGGCCGAGAAAATATAGCCGACCACGAACTGCACGAAGACCAGGATCGCGCCGAACACGAACATCACGATGTTGCCCAGGTCCGAATCGCCCAGCAGGAATGCGGCCCCGACGATCGGGATGATGCCGATCGCCGAAACCACCATGCCCGCAAACAGCGAATAGATCGAAGGCTTGATCAAATCCTTGTCCTTGAACGCCATTCCCCACGCCTGTTGCAGAAACGACCAGCCACGCGAAAACGCCTGCATAAGAGCCTCCTTTGGAATTTCACTGATTATAGCAAAGAGTCGGGGTCCGCTTCAATGCGCCAGCCATCGGGAACGCGTCCGCGCAGGAGACTGGCGGGATTCGGTCCGCGCAGGACGACCTGCCAGCGCGACAAGCCGTTGACCTTCGCGAAGAAACACGGGACGGGACCGATGATCTCGGTCTCCCTCCTCCCCTCCGCTTCGATTCTGGACTTGAGCCGGTCCGCCATTTTCCGAGCCTCGGACTCAGCCCGGGCTGCGTCCCGTTCGCGGCGCTCGAGGCGGACGAGGCGCGCGAACGGCGGATACCTCAGCCGTCGACGCTGGGCCAACTCCTCGAGGTGGAATCCGTTCACGTCGTGGCGCGACGCGGATTGGATCGCGTAATGGCCGGGCATGAACGTCTGCAAGATGACCTGTCCGCCGCGCGCACTGCGTCCCGCGCGTCCCGCCACCTGAGTCAGCACCTGGAAGACGCGTTCCGCCGCGAAGGGATCGGGCAAATTGAGTCCCACATCCGCGAGCACGATACCCACCAGCGTGACCTTCGGCAGGTCGAGGCCCTTGGCGATCATCTGCGTGCCAACCAGCACGTCAGCGCGGCCGGCCGCGAAATGACTAAGGATGATCTCGTGTGCGTCCTTCCGGCGCGTGGTCTCCCAGTCCCAGCGCAACGTGCGCGCCGACGGGAACATGGCCTGCACTTCGCTTTCCACTTTTTCGCTGCCCAGCCCGTACTCTCGAATCTGCGCACTCCCGCATTGCGGACACTTCGAGGGCTTCCCCCGCGTATATCCGCAGCGATGGCACAACAGCGTTTGCGTGTTGGATAGTTTACTTTCGACCTGCAAACCTTCCAACTTTCCAACATGAAGCGTAAGCGGCGTCTCACAGCGCGGACACTTGAGCACATGGCCGCATTCGCGGCAGAAGACGTACGTGGCCGTGCCGCGCCGATTCAGAAACAGAATCGCCTGCTCACCCGCGGACAACGTCTCTGCCAGAGATTCAGAGAGGGCGCGGCTGAAGATGCCGCGATTGCCCGACTTGAGTTCCTCGCGCATGTCCACAATGCGAACAGGCGGAAGTGCGCTCTCGGTCACGCGTTCGGGCAGTTCCAGCAATACACTCTTTTCAATTTCGGCCTGATGGCGTTGAACCACGGACGGGGTGGCCGAACCCATCACGCAGACCGCCCCGCACAAACGCGCGTACGCCTGCGCAGCGGTCACCGCGTTGTAAAACGGCGGCTCGGACTGATAATAAGACCCGTCGTGACACTCGTCCGCGACGATCAAGCCGATGTTCGGAAGCGGCGCGAACAAAGCGCTGCGCGGTCCGATGACCACTTTCAACAATCCCGCCCGCGCCCGCCGCCAGGTATCGTAACGCTCGCCCTCCGAGAGTCTCGAATGAATCAGCCCCACCTGGCCGGGGAAGCGCGCCAGAAAACGGCGAACGGTCTGCGGGGTAAGCGCGATCTCGGGCACCAGGACGATGGCCTGCCTGCCGCGCCGCACCACCTCCTGCGCGGCGCGGATGTAAACTTCGGTCTTGCCAGAAGCAGTTACGCCCTGGAGGAGAAATGGGGATGACATAGCAGGGGAACTGAGCGCGGCCATGATCTTGTTAAGTGCCGCCTCCTGCTCACCTGTCAAAATCACCTCACTGTTCTCTACTCCTCTATTCTCTACTCTCTCCAATGGATCGCGCCAGATTTCGTTCTCGAACAGGCGAATCAGCCCGCCCTCTTCCAGTTCCTGCAAGTCGGCGAGGTTGCACCCCGACTCGGCATAGACCCAAGAAACGTTGACCGCGTCGGGCTCGCGGACGAGGAAGCGCAACGCGGCCTCGCGTCGCTTTTGCGTGGAGGCGGTCTTGCCCAAATCCGTGACCGCGGCCTCGGCCTCTTCGGGCGAGACAGCCAGTTGCGCCACGCGGACGAACTTGGGGCGGACGCGCGGCGGCTGGAGCACGGAGCGCGTCTGCAACAGGCCGCGTCTCACCAGTGTCCGCGCCGCGCTGCGCCATTCCTGCGGCCCGAAGTGACGGTCTATCTGGCGGCCGCGCAGGGGACCGCGTGTTTGAAGCAGGTTGAGGATGCGGTCCGCGACGGGACCGCTGTCCGTCGCCTGTCGTCCGTCGTCTACTATCTGATACAGCACATCCGCCTGCTGGCTCAGGCCGGACGGGAGCATCAAGTCAATGATCGCGGCCAGCGGAGAGAGAGTCTCCTCGGCCATGTGTTCCGCCAGCGCCAGTTGCGCGGCGGTCAATACCGCCAACGGATCGAGCAGGTCGAGTACTGCCTTCGTTTCTTTGACGGATGGTTCGTCAAGCAGTTGTAGAATCACCCCTTGAACAGTTTGATTGCCAAACGGAACGGTCACCAGACAGCCGGGCAGGACCCATTCCGCGAGAGGCGCGGGCAGGGAATAATCAAAAACGCCCGCCACAGACGGGACATTTACAGCGACTCGAACAAAAGCCGACATGTTTAATTCGTCTTGAGGATGGCCGCCGCGCCGTAACCGACCACCGCGGAGTAATCGCCGGTCACGTCGCCGGAAGTGGCGTGACGCAGGACCCTGACCGTGTCCGCGCCCAGTTCGCGCGCCGCCCACAGCACCGCGGTCAACGCGCCGAGGCCGCAGGCATAGGTCTTGCCCTGATGCTCGGCCTCGAAAGCGCCCTCCGGTGAAAAAGCCTCCCACTGGCGCAGCATTTCCGAATCAAAGACCAGGGCCGCCTGCTGGGTATAGTAATGAGAGAGGTCCGTGCTGGCGACCATCAGCGCGTCCCTGCCTTTCAGGATTTTTGCAAGCGCCATGCCGAGAGTCTGCGATACGTGCGGTTCCTGCGCCCTGACCATGACCGGCAGCAGCAGGAATTCCTTCCCCAGCGCGCGTTGCAGGAACGGCAGTTCGATCTCCAGGGAATGTTCGCGGTCGTGGGAGACGGCGGTCAGGCCGTAGCCCAGCGCGGCATTCAATTCCCGATTCAGTTGCGAGACAGCCTCGCGGTCCACGCGGACCGCGCCCAGCGGGGTGGCGTACGCGTCGTGGGCGGTGGTGATCAACGGTTGAATGTACGGCTGGTGCATCGGCGCGACAACGGCCACCAGGTCCGGGGTCCGGCCGCGGACGGCGGCGAAGGCGTATCCCGCCACCGGCCCGGAGTAGATGTGTCCCGCGTGCGGCGCGATGACCGCAATCACTTCCCCCGTCAGTTTGGGGAGGTCGGCGCGGGCCATGTACCTGTCAACGGCGCGAGCCAGGGCTTTGGGATCCCCCTCATACCACTGCCCAGCAATCGGAGATGGGCGCAAATCAAGGGAGGCTTGCATGGTTCCTCGATCCTGAATCGATTGTAGCACAAGGCCGATGAAAAAGTCGGGGCGGCTTTGCCAGCCGCCCCAGCCGATCTTGTCGCTATGGCGTCGTGTAGGTGCTGACGGTGTAATTCACAACATCCAGGTAGACGTCCGAGAGGGTGCTGTCGAAGGAAACGGTGAAGAGCAGGAGCGTGGTGCCGTTGCGGACCTCGTAGAAGGTCTGGCCGTAAAAGCCGCTCCCGTCCGAAGTCCAGGTGAGGCGGATACTGCCGTCATCCTGCGGGACTTCCTCGCTCACGACGATGTCGTTCGCGCCGTTGGAATATCTCTGGTTGATGATCGCCAGCGCGGCGTCCCTGGCCAGGGCGGGATCGCGGGTCGTGCCATCGTCTACCGCGACGTTCTCGATGAACGCCTTTCCGTCGGGGGCGATGAACGTGTCAATCGTGGCGGCCGCGTCCGCCGCGGACTGTGAGTAGATCCAGGCCGAGGGCACCTCGATCGTGAACAGGTCATCCGGGCCGGTGAACGTGTAGATGAAGGAGTACTTCGACAACGCCGACGCGGCAGCGGGATTGAATTGAATGCTCGCGGCAATCGCCAGGTAGGCGTCGGAGTAGGCGTCGAATTTGTCCTCGTCAACCCAGAAGTCGAAGGAATAGATGGCTCCCTCCACCTGGCGGTACAGGGTGATCACTTCCTGGGGAACGCCGTTGAACAGGAAGGTCTTCTGTACGACGATGTTCTTGCCGCCGTCGCCGGTGGCGGTGTCCACGACCTGGTATTGATCGCGATAACCGAAGAAGTTTGTCTCCGTGGCGTCGACGAAATTGGAGAACGCGTCTGCATCCAACTGATAACCGGTGTTGGTCACGGCCGCGTAAATGGCGCCGACGTTATCGGGCGAGAGGAAAAGTACGTCGGACTCGCCCTCGTCCGCGCTCCAGCCGAGCGGCGGAAAGAGGCTGAACGCGCCGGTCTTGTGCACGTAAAGCGTGGGATCGATCTCGAAGGGGCCGCCGCTGATGACAGGGGCGACCACCGTTGCAGTGGCCGTGGGAGGCACCGCCGTGGGCGGGATCGGTGTGGGCACGGGCGTCGGCGTGGAGAGCAACCCGCCGCCCGCACAGGCCAGGCCGACTAGCAGGACCATCGCTCCGATACCAGATAATAACAACCGTCCAGTGGAATTCATACAACATTCTCCTTTCGAGGCGGATTTAGAACATTATACTGATTCGGGGGTCTTTTTCAAGCGGAGGTTTTGCCGAGCAGGACGGCGCGGGTCGCCTCGAAGGCCAGCGGAGGCAGGTCGTGGCGCGGGAACCAATCCGCCGCGTCGGCGTCGTCGCGGGCGAACATCTCCCCGCCGACGGCTTCGGCGTGATACACAATGACGAAGTCCGCGCCGCGCGGATGCTCGCGCCCTGCAATGACATCCAGGACGCGCGTCACGCGCACCGAAAGGCCGGTCTCCTCCAGGCACTCGCGCGCGGCCGCCTCGGCCGGGTCCTCGCCCGCGTCCACGAAGCCCGCAGGCAGAGTCCACAGCCCGCGGAACGGGTCGTTGGCGCGGCGCACCAACAGTACGCGGCCGTCCCGTTCAATCAGGACAGCCGCGGCAACCTTCGGGTCGGCGAAGTGAATCCAGCCGCACTGCGGGCAGACCGGACGGACTTTGCCAAACGCTTCTTTTCGTTCCACGGCCGCGCCGCAGCGCGGACAAAAGTTCACTTCCGCGCCAGCCATTTTTGGGCCGCGGCGCGGCGGACGATCAACATGCCCGCCCCGCCCAGCAGGGCAACCGCGGCAAAGACCATCTGCCAGGGGGTGAGACCGGGCGCCTCACGCGGGACTTCGGTCAGCCCGCCGTTACCGGTCTTGGACGCGGCCTCCGAAGGGATTTCCATGACGCGGTCGCCGGGCGCGGGAGTCCCGGCTGGCGCGAAATCGGCAGGAGGCTCGGTCGCGGGCGCTTCGGTCATCATCAGTTCCATTTCGGGCGCGGCGGCGGGCGGTTCGGTGGCGGCAGGTCCGCCGCCGCCCATGCCGTAGGCGGGTTCCGCGGCGGGCGCGGCCGCGCCGAAGGCAACGACCGGGATCCGATTGGCGATGTAAGAGAAGGCAAAGAGCAAGGCCGCGAACGCGGAGGCGAATCGAAGCACGGGATAGGCGCGCGGCAGGGGCGGGTTCTTTCCGACCATGCGCGGGGTAAGCGTAAGGTTACGCGGCGCGCGTCGTTTGGGGAGGCGGCGGAGGAGGCTGCGAGACTCGCGCATTGCGTCCAGTGCGGCGGACAGGCCGGGGTCCGAGCGGAGGCGGGCTTCGAGCCGCGTCGAATCGGACGGGCTGAGTTGTCCGTCCAGATAAGAGGAGAGGAGTTCGACATCGCGGGCGTTCATAGGCGGCTTTCCTCTTGCAGACGGAAGGCGGAAGGCAAAAGTTCCGCGAAGGCTTGCAGGCATTCGCGCAGGCGCAGGCGGGCGCGGGCGAGGCGGCTCTTGATCGTGCCGAGTGGGACTCGCACGGCCGCGGCAACTTCGGTGTAATCGAGGCCTTCGATATCGGCCATCACGACGACTGTGCGAAATTCGGTCGGGAGCGTATCAAGGCAGTGCTGGATGGCGTGTTCGAGTTCGTCGGCCTCGGCCCGTTGTTCGGGTCCCATGTTTGGATCGGCCAGCCAGCGCGGTGATTCGACCTCCTCACCGTCGCCGCTGTCTGGCTCGAGGGGAACCGACGGGCGGCGTTTGATTCGGCGCAGTTCGTCGTAGCAGGCGTTGGTGACGGTGCGCAGGAGCCAGGCCTTGAACGACCCGCCGCGATAGGAGACAATGCTGCGGAACGCAGAGAGGAACGCCTCCTGCGCGGCGTCTGCGGCCATATCTTCGTCGCCGAGGATGCGCAGGGCGGTGTTGAAGAGCGAGTCCTGATAATGCAGGACGAGGGTATTGAAAGCGTCCAGGTCGCCGCGCTGGGCGGAGCGGATGAGGGCGGGTTCGTCCATCGGTGGTTATTTTATCACTGCGGGGGAGGTTCAACCCAGACAAAACGGTCGGTGTCTATTGGGGTGGATAGCATATTGAACCGGGGCTGGTTTTGTTGTATGGTGTTCATGGCAGTTGACCGCGAAAGGAGTAGACAGGGCATCCATACAGACGACCGCGTTCCATAACAATGAGATTTTCATTCAAGTCAACAACGTATCAACTTTGCGACAAGGAGCAACCATGCCCGACATATCCAGTTTCAAGAAATTCGATGGGAGCGGTGTATGCGATGTCTGCAATTCTCCCATTGGCCCGAATCAGGCTTATCTGGTGCCCGTGGGCGTTTTCTACACCTCGCCGAAATACAAGATGTGGCTGCAGGGCAATCCCATTGGCCAGATGGCGATTGCCATGGCAGGCAGTGTCGACGCGTACCTGACCTTTCAAAGGTCCATGGACCCCACCGAATTTTCCGCGGTGTGTCCCAATTGCATCAATCTGTTCACCTAAAACCTGTTGGGAAATGAGAAAATCCGCCAGACATCAGCCTGGCGGATCTTGTTGGTGTCATGATATTCGTTTTCCAATCCGTGTCCAAATCCATCTCCAGGCCGTCATGCCCAGCGCGTTGGTGAGTCCGAATACGAGGACGAAAACGGGCTGGATGTCTTCGCCAAGCAGGAAGCCGCGCAGGAGGGCCGCGAACGGCGCGGCGAAGAGCATCGCCAGCGCGGGACGCCAGAGCAGTTTTGGATTGGATGTGATCTGCGGTTGGAACAGCCCGAACCACGGCGCGAGCAGGAACCAGCCGACGAGAAGCGGAAAGAACGCCGCGGCCATGCGCGGCAGGAAAGAAAGGTCGCCTTCGCCGTGAGCGGAAAAGCCGATGAAAATGAAAACCGACAAGGAGAATATATCGCCCAGGGGTAAGACGGAAGATTTCGACATGGATCAATTTTAATGCAACAGAGGGAAATCCGTTGTAGAATTCCATGGGGAAATCAATGCGATTCGTTTGGAGTGCTCCCGGAGGTCAAAATGCGAGCAAGCCTGATTTCCATGTTGATCGTTATCGGCATTGTCGCATCTGCTTGTGCCCCAGCCCTCACACCGCCGCCGACCAGCACCATTACACCGGTCCCGCCCACGGCAACCAGTACTGTCAACCCATCGCCCCTCCCCACTGAGAAACCAGAGCCTGTCTACATTCCCTCTTTAGAGCCAACCGCCACAGCGATTGCCAGTGTGTTTGCCGCGTATTACAACGCTACCCGCGCTTTTGATATCGAGGCGGTGATGGCTCTCATAGCAGACAGCCCTGAAAAGATCTGCTTCAGGGAATGCTATTCAGACAGGGCTACCATCCGCCGGCTATGGGAACGCGAGTTCCAGATGGGCCACATCACAGATGTACAGATCCTCAGCGTGGAAGGAAACGTCGTCCGATATCGATGGCGCCTGTATGACAAAGAAGGCGATCCAATCGATTCGGGGACCGCAATTTTCGTTGTAGAAAACGGGAAGGTCAAGTCGGATTACAACGAGTGAAAGCCGCGCTCAAGATCAATGAGAACATTGAACCCGCGTGAGTTGTATTTCATGAATTTGGCCTCCAGCGTCCGACGATAAATGTGACGCGCAGAGCCCAAAGTTGGACGGCTTCGGGCTCCGTCCTTTATGCCTCTTCCTTCCGCAAGGCGGGGAACAACAACACCTCGCGGATGGAATGCTTGTCTGTCAACAACATCACGAGACGGTCCACACCCATGCCGAAGCCGCCGTTGGGCGGCATGCCATATCGCATGGCGCGCAGGTAATCCTCGTCGAGCGGATGCTTTTCCGCGTCGGCGGCGGCGTAATCGCGGCTCATCTCGATGAAGCGCTGTTCCTGGTCGAGCGGATCGTTCAACTCGGTGAAGGCGTTGCACAACTCGAAACCCGCCGCGTAGCCCTCGAAACGCTCCACCGTGAGCGGGTCGCCCGGCTTGGACTTGGCCAGCGGCGAAATGTCGCGCGGGTAATCGAAGAGGAAGGTCGGCTGGATGAGAGTCGGCTCGAGGAATTCGCTCAACAGGAAGTCAATCAACTTGCCGCGAGTCGCGTTTGGATCGGGTGATTTATCTTTGTGTTTCTTGACAATTGCCTTGAGCAGCGACTCGGCCGTCTTATGCTCGGCAATGTCAATGCCGCTGGTCTGGAGGATGCCCTGACGCATTTCCAGGCGCAGCCAGGGAGGCGTGAAGTCAATCTCGTGCTCGCCGTATTTGACCTTCATCGAGCCGTTGACCTGCCGGGCCACGAACGAGACCATCTGCTCGGTCAACTCCATGACCTGCAAATAGTCGGCGTAAGCCCAGTAAAATTCCAACTGCGTGAACTCGGGATTGTGCTTGAACGACACGCCTTCGTTGCGGAAGTCGCGGCCGATCTCGTAAACTTTTTCGAGATTGCCGACTAGCAGGCGTTTGAGATACAACTCGAACGAGATGCGCAGGTACATGTCCTGGTCGAGTTCGTTGTGATGCGTCACGAACGGACGCGCCGCCGCGCCGCCATACAACGGCTGGAGGATGGGCGTCTCCACTTCAAGAAAGCCTTTGCCGTCCAAGAACTCGCGCAGGGACCTGACGACCGCGGCTCGCGTGCGGAAGGTCTCGCGGACATCGGGGTTGACGGCCAGGTCCGCGTAACGCTGGCGGGCGCGCAGTTCGGGATCCTCGAGCGCGGCATAACGGACCACGGCGCCGTCTTCCTGCTCCACGTCCTTGTCGGCGGGCAGGGGGCTGACGGATTTGGCGAGCAGTTTGAAGTCGTGGACGAGAAGCGTGACCTCGCCGCTCTTCGTCCGCATCATCACACCCGACGCCTGGATGTAGTCGCCGATGTCGAACATCCTGTTGAAGAAGTCCACCCTCTCCTGCCCCACCTCGTTGACGCGGAAGAACAACTGGATCTTGCCGTAACCGTCCTCGATGTGGGCGAAGGTCAGTTTGCCCATCGGCCGCGCGGCGCGGATGCGTCCCGCGAGCGTCGCTTTGACTTCGCGCGCCGAGCCTGTCGAAGCATCCTTTTCAGCCGACTCGAATTCGGCAATGGCCTGCGCGGAGGTGTGCGTCCGTTCGGCGCGGGTGGGATACGGTTCCACGCCCTCGGCTTTCAATTCTTCGATCTTCTGCAAACGGATTTTTTCGAGAGAGGAATAATCGGCCATAAGAACAACCTTTTGATACCTATTTTACACGACCCCCTCCCCCCAAGGCGGGTGGGGGTAAAAAAGCCCCGCGCAACGCGTTGCGCGGGGCGACGAATTTTCGCGGCCCCTGTCTACTTCACCTTGATGATCTTGACCTTGAACGAACCGCCCGGAGCCTCCACTTGCAACTGGTCCCCGGCGCGATGGCCGAGGATGGCCTTGCCGATGGGCGACTCGTTCGAGATCTTCCCCTCGCGCGGGTTGGCCTCCGCTGCGCCGACGATGGTGTAGGTCTCGGCCGGGGAGCCCTGCTCTTCGATGGTCACTGTCGAGCCGACCTGAATCAAGCCCGCCTTGTTCTTATCGTTCTCCTCGATGAGTCGCGCCGAAGCCAGGAGCACTTCCAGTTCCTGGATGCGCCCCTCCACGAAGGCCTGCTCGTTCTTGGCGGCCTCGTACTCCGCATTCTCGATCAGTTCGCCGCCTTCCATCGCCTCGTGCAGGCGCTCGGCGACTTCCTGCCGCTTGGCGGTGCGCAGGTAATCCAGTTCTTCCTGTAATTTCTGGAAACCTTCCTTGGTCAGGAATGTGGTTGGCATGGTTCTTTCCTAGAATAGAATTTTGCATCTCCGTCCAGAGATGCAATCGCCCTACCCGTATGGTGTTTCTTCCTGAAAGCGGGCATACTATATCACGATTTCAATCGTAAATCAAGGACGACTCGCCCGCGCCGTTTTCCAAAGACGGATTCCGCCCACTCCCGCCCAGTACCCGCGCAACGCGGCCCGCATGGCCGCATCGTCTTCGAACAAAGTGCTCAACTGCGAGGCGTAGGCGGCAACCCCTTCCTGCCAGGCTCCCAGCCCCTCCTCCGAAACAGGCTGGACGGTCGGCCTCAGCCCTGCGGTTTTCGCCGCCAGTTGGCTGTGATGGTTCATCAGGTAGGGAATATCGGCATAATACAAGAGCGGACGATCCAGCCCTTCGACTTCGCTCAAGGCAAGCCCTTCGACCACGGCGCGCGTGACGACGTGATCCACATGGCCGCCGATGCCCAGCGGGCAGACGACCACATCGCCTCGTTCCAGGACCCGGGTCAGGGCCGCCGTTATTTGGGCAGGATACCCCACCTCGGCCGCGTGGACAGGCACGAACACGCCCTCAGGATAGAGCGCCTCCCCATCCGGCCCGCGGCGGTAGATGCAGTCCAGGAAATCGAAATGGACGGCCTTCGCCCCGACGGTCCCAGCGGCGCGCAAGTCTTCATCCCGGCGCTGGCGGACGGCCTCTTCGGCCGAGGCGAATCCCCACTGAATATGCAGGTCCTGCGCGAAAGGCGTCAGGCCGCCCTCGGGCGGGAAGCCGCACATCAGGGTCCAGATTTCGACCGGGAGGCCCGCCTTCGCCTGGTCGTGGATCAGTCCACCGGCCGAAAGCACAGCGTCATCGAGATGAGGGGAAACGTAGATCCAGCGCACGGGTCAATTATACAGGTTGAATTCCCGGCGCATTTGATATACACTATGGACAGGAAGCCTCCGATGGAAGACCGCCGTAAATTGGAACGCAAATACCTGTTGATGTATTCGCGCGTCTACGATATGAAAAGCGGAAAACTGCTGGGGTATCTGGCCGACCTCAGCCCCGGCGGGGCCATGATCATCGGGGACGACGCGCTCCCGGACGGCGCCGCCTTCGAGCTGCAGCTCGACTTGCCGGAGTATCCGCCTTTCTCGCTCAAGGTTCTGAAGTTGAGCGCCCGCGTAGCCCACTGCGAGCCGGACCTCGATCCACGTTTTCACGACATCGGCTTTGAGTTCCGGGAGGTGAAGCCGGAGCAGGTGAAAGTCATAGAACAAATGATGGAAGCCTACGAATTCCGCCGCAAGAATAGATGAGGCCTGCTTGCGCAGGTCTTTGTGCGCCGAGAGTGAGATTTGCGACGTCCTCTGAATGGGGAAACCGCGCCAAATAAAAACCCGCCACAATGGGCGGGTGTGTGCCGAGGGCGAGGTTTGCGACGTCCCCTGAATGGGGAAACCGCGCCAAAATAAAAACCGCCTTACGGCGGTTTGGTGTGCCGAGGGCGAGATTTGAACTCGCGACCAAGGGCTTATGAGTCCCCTGCTCTACCACTGAGCTACCTCGGCGAGGCGGGCAAATGTTACTACGCTCCGATTTATTTGTCAACAAATCATACGCCGAGCAACGGCAAAACGATTAAAGCGGTCATTCCAACCACGATGGTGAGAAGGGTGTTCTTCGTCCACCAGGCAACCAGCACCGCGACCAGCGCCGCCAGCATCCGTTCGTTGCCGAGCGAGAGATCGGGACGGTTCGATTGCATGAGGACTTCGGGAAAGACGATGGCGGTCAGCACCGCGGGCGGGACAAAACGCAGGGCGCGGCGTATCGTTTCGGGAATCTCGATCCGCCCGAACAGGTAAATGAACGAGTGACGGATCCCGAATGTGGCCAGTCCGCCCAGAATCATCACGAGCCAGACATTCATTTCCGCCCCTCCAGCCACGTGCCGAGAACGATTCCCACGAGCGCGGCCAGGATCAAGCCAAGTTTATACGGAAGACCATGCGCGAGAATCGCAACAATCCCTGCCGAGAGCGCGGCTGCAATGGCGGGACGGTCTTTCAAAACAGGCACAACGATGGCAATGAACGTCAGGGGCAGGGCAAAGTCGAGCGGCCACGAGGAGGGGATGGCTGTTCCGAGAAGGATTCCCGCGGCAGTGCTCACCTGCCACGTGGTCCACAACGCGAGTCCCGCGCCAAAAAAGTACCAATGACCAGCCGCTACACCGCCTACTTTCTCATAATGGAGCACCGCAATTGCGTACGCTTCATCGGTCAGTAGATACGAAAGCAGAGACTTCCAACGATGAGGCAGGCTCTTCAAATATGGCGCGAGCGAGGCGCTGTACAGCATGTGCCGCAGGTTGACCACCGCGATGGTCAGCAGGATGACCAGCCCCGGCGTCGAGTCGCGGACCAGTTCCGCGGCCACAAACTGCGACGAGCCCGCGAACACAATCGCAGACATGGCCTGCGCGGCCGGCATGGACAGCCCGGCGTCTAGCGCAAGCGCGCCGTAAATCAGGCCGAACGGAAATACGGCCACCAGAAGGGGGAGTTCGGCTCGAACGCCCGCCCAAAAAGAGCGAATATCGGGTTTCATGAAGTTTTAGTTAACCAGCGGTTGTTTCAGAGCGCCGCCCAATTCGGCTTCCAGCAACATGCCGCGAATGGAACTTTCCAGCACGCGTTTGATGCGGACACGTTCGCCGACGGGATTGGTATTGGGATTGAACTGGACCGGCTGTCCCACGCGGACTGTCCGCGAACGCGCGTGGACCGCAAGCGGGTAAAAACCCAGGACGCGGCGCGTACGCTCGAAGTATAACTCACCCAGCCGCGCAAAACCTTTTTTGAAGGGTGTCATTTTGGTCAGTGGATCGGGCGGCTGGACGGGGTCTTCGGGGAAGATAAGGACGAAATCCCCCGCCTCCAGCACGTCAACAGTGATGCGATAGGTTTCGAGCAGGCCTTCCGTCGCGTGATGGACGGGGATGCCGCCAATGGAACGCAACAAAGGAATACTCACTTTCGTGAGGGCGCGGGCGAGATGGCGGCTGAACGGCGGCGGGACGTGTAACTGCGGCTCGACGAAGTCCTTGTTGAGGTAGTCGGGCGCGAGGGCCTCGTCGAGCATGTCCGCGATCACCCAGGAATGCAGATAAAAGGGAACCGAAGCGCCGACCGCGATCGGTCCGAGCGCGCCGAGGTGGTTGGAGACGAATACGGCCGGGCCGTGCTCGGGCAGGAATTCATCCCCCGTTAGTTCGCCGCCCCAGACCATCACATCCAGGCCGCGGGCGACAAAGCGGTACAGGGATTTATTCATGGAGCGCCTCGCATCAAACTGAAACGGCTCTCTTTAAGTATATACGAAATTCCCCTACCGGCTGTTCAATGTGATCCCTGTACCAGGTAAGAAGTCAATTTTACAAATTGAGCCCCCTGAATCCATCCACGCGTTACTGCGCCTGCGAAAAGGCCGTCAACAGCAGGACGAGAACACCGGCGAGTGCCATCAAATTGGCATACAAGCGCATGAGACCGGATGCCCGCGCGGCCCCGGTGTTCGAAACCAGAAGCGGTCCGACATGCAGAATGGCGTTGAACCAGAAGCCCGCTGCGATCATTGCAAGGATGAGGATGTGCTTCATCAGCATCAGGATACCCCAAGAGTTGCTGAAATTCATAAACCCCAGGTAGCCCGTGTCAATCAGCATGAGGTAAGTCCCGGTGACAATGAAGATGAGCAGGGACGCGTACAACCAGGGCCGGCTTCGCTTCGAAATCTCACTCAGCGCTGTTGGATTCTGTGAAAGCGCAGGCAGGTAGATCGACGCGAGCAAAAGATAATGCCCGACAAAAACGACAGTGGCAAGAGCATGGAGCCAGCCGGACAGGGGAATCAGAACGTGTGACATGGTTATTCCTCTCGATGTTAGTGCAGTTGGGTGAAAGGTCCTCAAACCTGAAGATCGTCTATGATCCGTTGCGCCGCGAGGCGGCCGGAGACCATGGCCGTGGGCATCCCTGTGCCGGGATGGGTGCTGGCGCCGACGAAGTACAGGTTACGATAACGGGAATGTCGGTTGTGCGGACGGAAATACGCCAGTTGGGTCAGGTTATGGCACAAGCCGTGCGTGGAGCCCTTCATCAGGTTGTAACGTTTGCGCCACGACAGCGGCGTGAACGTGGTCTCGAACTTGATATGGGATTCGAGGTCAGTGATGCCCAATATCGCCAAACGACGAAAGACATGTGTGCGCGCTCTGTCGCGCAGTTCGGCCCAATCCTGTTCTCCGTTCTCGCTCATGTGTCCGACGGGGACGATCGCCGTCAGCGTATCCTCCCCCGCCGGGGCCATGGAAGGGTCGAGCCGCGCCGGGGCGTGGACGTAAAGACTGGGGTTGGCGGGCAGGCCCAGGTCCCGAATGATGCTCTCGAAGTTCTCGCGATAATCGCTGGCGAGGAAGAGCGTATGCGGGCCGAGCGTCTCGTACTTTTTGTCCACGCCCCAGAAGAAACTGATGACCGAGCAGGAGAAGCGCCTGCGACTCAATCGTCCGGCCTGACCGTCCTGGGGCAGCAGATCGTTGTAGACGTAGGGCAGGTCGGCGTTGGCAAGGACGGCATCGGCCTTCAGATGACGACCATCGGTCAGGACCACGCCGCGGGCCTGGATCCCGTTTACCTCAATTTTCTCCACTGGCGCGTCGAACTCGAACTGCACGCCCGCTCGGCGGGCAATCTCGATGAGCGCATCCACAATGGAGTACATGCCGCCTCGCGGATACCAGACGCCGTGCGCCAGTTCGGTGTACGGCATCATCGAGAACGTGGCGGGCGCTTCGAAGGGACTCAGCCCCATGTACACATCCTGGAACGTGAATGCCGCTTTCAGGCGCGGGTCGTCGAAGTAGGCCGACATGTTGCGGTAATGATTCACAAGCGGCTTCAATCGAAACAGGAGCGGGAGGTTGCCGAGCGCAAAGAACTCGGAAGCCTTGCGAAAATCGCGGTTGACCAGTTTTTGGATGCCGAGATGATAATGACGATGACCCTCGTCCATGTAACGCAGGAGCCCCTGGAAACCGCCTCTTTCGAAGGATTCAAGTTGTTCCTGCATGGACTTCATGTCCGAGGTGAGCGCCAGTTGGCTGCCGTCGTCGAAGACCAGATGATAGGTCGGGTCGACGCGCTGGAGGTCCAACGCGTCGCGCATGGAGACTCCAAGCGCGGCGAATTCCGCCTCGTACAGCAGCGGCATCACCAGCAGGGTCGGGCCCGTATCGAAGTGATGTCCCTCGCGGCTGATGCGGTCACAGCGGCCCCCCGGGCGCGAGTTCTTCTCCAGGACGAGCACGTTCAATCCGCGTTGCGCGAGGTGCGCCGCGGCAACGATCCCGCCGACGCCCGCGCCGATGACAATGACGGAATGTTTCATCTTTCGCTCTCGATTTGATTCGCAAAAACGCGCGGCAGTTTTTCCTGGCGCGGGGAAGTGAGCGCCCGCGAAAACACCGACCAGCCCATCCGCAGTATGTACCCGGGACTCCTCCGCTCCGGGTATTCGCGCCGCAGACAATAACCGTCGCGTTCGATCAGGTCGAGTACGGTCTCGAAACGGGCCATGTACGCAAGACTGGCCAGCCTGCAACGAGCGTTGACAACCTGCGCCAGAGATTCCCGCCCCGCATCGAAATAAACCCGCGCCAACCGGACCCTTCGCCGCACCCAGGCGCGATAGGCTTCACTGTTCACGTCCCAGGGCTGGACACCCTGAGAATCGAGAAACTCGCGCGGGATATTGAAATAGCCAGCCCCGACATCTTCGAGCGTATCCCGCAGCATATGCGTGATGTGTGCGGCGCTGACAGCCAGATAACGCGTGTTCCCGCGCGGGGACCGGCAGTTGTGGCCGATGAAATGATGCATGGCCTCCGTCACAGCCACGGCCAGCCAGCGCGTGTAATTCGCCAGTTCCTCGCGTGAGACCAGTCTTCCTCTACGCCCGGCGTCGAAGGCCATCACGGCCATCATATTGCGGATATAGGATTGCAAACTGCCTGATTTCCCGCGGTCGCCGCTGATCAGATCCACCAGCATATACTCCTCATCGGCGAGGCCGCGCAATTGCTCCCCGCGATAACACTGGTCAACCAGCATATGCTGGCGCTTCACAAAAGCGAGACATTCTGCTTGATCGCGGCCAGGCCCGTCGAGCCAGTCGTCAACCCAGCGGAAGTAGGCATAGGCGCGATAGGCATCCTGGACCAGTCCCCGGTCGGCCAGGAAATGAATGGTGTAATAAGTCTGCTTGCTGGCTGCGCGTGTGATCGCTGCGACCATGGCATCGTTCGACGAAGGAAGTTTCCGTGATGTCATTCCTGCTCCAGTTACGTCGTATTTTTTCACCACGAGGATTTACGCAATATCCTCTACTTCGTTGCCGACAAAGCGAATCAGCCATGCAAGGAGATAAAAGCGGTGTGATTACTAATGAATCGGCATCTGGCATCATGACAACTCCACCAGCATTGGGAGAATCTTTGTCATGCTGGAAACCCATTCGCCAACCTGGTATTAAACATATACCGGGAGTGCAAATCATTCCAGCGTTGCGATCAATCGTGCTTGGACTAACAAACCTCTTGAACCTGAACAATGAAAATAATCTCGAAGACCTGACATGTAATATTCCAACAAATCCAGGCGGAATGGAAAATCTGGGATTCGGCCATGTTCATACAAAAGAGCATCGTGACAAAAATAGTCAAACGAGTTTCCAGGAAACAGTTGACTCGCGCCCAAAAAACATATATAATGCTAATGAATGAGAGCGCTCCCAATATATTACCATATATAGTAATTTTTTAGTGTTTTAGGGAATAAAATCCTTATCTTGGCATAGAAAATAAGAGCGCTACCAATTTGCCGGAGGCGTACCGTGCCTGACCTGACCCTGGAAGACATCGCCAAACAAGCCGGGGTTTCCCGCTCGACCGTTTCGCGTGTGGTTAACGGCTATCCCAACGTACGCGACGGCGTCCGAAAACGGGTGCTGGAAGTGATCCATAATACGGGATACCATCCAAACGCCGCCGCCCGCACCCTCGCTTCGCAGCGTTCCTGGACCCTCGGGCTGGTCCTCCCCCACAGCGTCAGTTTCTTCTTCACAGACCCCTACTACCCCCACCTTACAAAAGGCATCGCTCAGGCCTGCAATCAATATAACTATACGTTGGCGCTTTTCCTCGTCGGCACGAAAGAAGACGAGGAAAAAATTTTTCCGCGCGTCTCGCGCAAGGGTTTGCTCGACGGAGTCCTAGTCCAGGCAGGGCACCATGGGGATCAGCAAATCATCGGCCTGCTGGTGGACTCGAAGATGCCGCTGGTTGTCGCGGGGCGCCCGTTCCGATCCGACAATGTCAGTTACATTGACATTGACAATGTCAACGCCTCGCACAACGCCGTGAGACACTTAATTCAAATTGGATACCGCCGCATCGGAACCATTGCCGGCCCGGTCCACAGCACGGTGGGACTCGACCGCAAGGAAGGTTATTTGAAAGCCCTCAAAGAGCGCGGACGCGAAGTGGACGAATCCCTGATCGTCGAAGGCGACTTTACGGAGACGGGCGGATATTACGCGATGCAAAAACTCCTGCCCGCCAAACCCGACGCGGTTTTTGCTGCCTCGGACATCATGGCAATCGGCGCGATGCGCGCCGCTCGCGAGGCCGGTCTGAGGATCCCAAAGGACATCGCTTTTGTCGGCTTCGACGACCTCCCCATTGCGACGCTTTCAGATATTCAACTGACCACCGTCCGTCAACCTGTGATCCAGTTTGGAATTAAGGCCGTTGAACTACTGCTCGACCTGATCGAGAACGGACTGCATCCCCCGCGCCGCATCATCATGGATACCGAATTGATCATCCGCGATTCTTGTGGTGCGGCATGAATACAACCGGGAGAGATCTCATGTCACAGAACTTCGCCCAGCTATCGTCCCGGGAATCAGTTTACAAGGAGGTGAAAAGTTAAATTAGCGTAATCTGTTCTCCACGAGAAGGACGTCCGGCATCCAACAAGGACACCGGACGCCAGAAAATGGAGGCCTGTCATCCATAGCAGGGCTGGTCAGACCTCCAAATCAGAATATACCACATTCATCAATCGTGAAAGGAGTATGAAGAAGATGAAACGCTTGACCATCATCGTATCCGTCCTGGTGGCGTTGAGTATAATGCTTGCCGCATGCCAACCGGCGGCGACACAACCTCCGGCCACCGAACCCCCGGCCACGGAACCCATCGTCACAGAGCCCCCGGTGGTCGAGCCCGCCGCTCCCACCGAGTTCCCGCGAGGCGAAACCCTGTACGTCAGCGGCGCGGCGTGGGGGCCGGCCTCGACATGGAATCCGTTCCAGCCGGGCAGCCTTGCGAACACTACGGGAACGATCGGGTACGTGTACGAGTTCCTGTTCTCGTTCGATCCGCTGACCGGCGAGTTCATCCCCTGGCTGGCGGAGAGCGGGGACTGGGCCGATGCCACCACTTACGAGGTCACTCTCCGGGATGGTCTCACCTGGAGCGACGGTCAGCCGCTGACGTCCGCAGACGTCAAGTTCACCTTCGAACTCGGCCAACAGTATGCCGCGCTCTGGTTCTCCCCGTTGTGGCGCTATTTGACCGGCGTGGAAGCGGTTGACGACACCCACCTGAAGTTCACCTTCACCGACCCGCTATACCAGGAATGGGGCAACTACCTCTACAACCTTCCCATCGTTCCCAAGCACCTGTGGGAGAACCGCACGGAAGAGGAAATCACCACCGGCGCGAACGAGAAGCCCATCGGCTCCGGCGCGTATCTGTACCTGTCGAACGCCGAAGACCGCAACATCTGGGAGCGGAACGAGAACTGGTGGGGCATTGATGTATTCGGCAAACCTGCCCCCAAGTACATCGTGGACATCCGCTTCTCGAGCAACAACGTCGCGCTGGGTTCGGTTCTCAAAGGCGAGGTGGATCTGAGCAACAACTTCCTCCCCGGCGTTGCGACCCTGGTGGACAAGGGATACGTCAAGACCTACTTTGCCGGCGCCCCGTACATGCTTTCCGCCAACACGGCCGTTCTGTTCCTGAACAACACCAAGAAGCCGATGGACGATCCAGCCTTCCGACGCGCCCTAGCCTTCGCCATTGACGTGCCCTCCATCGTGAACGTCGCTTACGCCAACCTGGTCAAGGCCGCCAGCCCGACGGGTCTGCTCCCGTCCCTGAGCCGGTTCGACGACCAGGCCGTGCTTGCCGAGTTGGGCTACACCTTCGACACGGAAAAGGCCAAGGCGATGCTTGCCGCTGCTGGATACGTTGACGTGGACGGCGACGGATTCGTCGAAGCGCCCGACGGCTCGGCGATCGCGCTGGAAGTCACCTGCCCGAACGGGTGGACGGACTGGATGGCCGCCATTGATATCATCGCCTCCAGCGCCCAGGCCGCGGGAATCAACATCAAATCCGCCTATCCCGATTACGGCGCGTGGAACACCGCCCTGCAGGGCGGCACGTTCGACATGACGCTGAACAACTGGGCGGGCATGAGCAACACCCCGTGGACGCTGTACAACCTCCTGTTCAGGCACCCCATCCAGGATCAAATGCAGAGCGGTAACTTCGGCCGCTACGACAATCAGGAAATGTTCGACCTGGTTGATGCGCTTGCCAAAGTGCCCGTGACCGACGAAGAAGCCATGAAGGCCGCCTGCAGCGCGATCCAGGAACTCATGCTGACCGACATGCCCATGATCCCGCTGTGGTACAACGGCTTGTGGTCGCAATACAGCACTTCGTCGTGGACCAACTGGCCGGACGAGAACGCGGCTGATCCAACCATCCCCACCACCTGGTCGGGATACTGGCAGATGGGCGGTTTGATGACGCTCATTAACTTGAAGCCAGTCACACCGTAACAAGCAAGTAAGTTCGGATACCGCCCCTCCCCTTCAGGTGGGAGGGGCGGTAAGTATCGGCCCTCGACATCGAGAGGAGCGCACGTGAAGAAGTACTTCGGCAGGAAGGTCGTCATTTACCTGCTCACTTTTTTCCTCGCAGTGACGATTGACTGGATGATTCCGCGCTTCATGCCGGGCGACCCCGTCCGCAACATGCTGGCGAGAGTCTCGGTGAACACGAATGCCTCGGCCATCGAAATGATGTACGACTATTACTCGCATCTGTTCGGGCTGGACCTTCCTCTCTGGCAGCAATACATCAACTTCTGGAAGTCCCTCCTCCACGGCGACCTCGGGATAAGCACATATTTGTTTCCAACGCCCGTAACGAAAGTGCTTCTGCGCGCTGTCCCTTACGATGTCTTTCTATTGGTTCCGTCCGTCCTGCTAAGTTGGTACGCGGGCAACAAGTTCGGCGCGTTCGCGGCGCGCTCCAAATGGCTCGACAACACCATGTCGCCCCTCAGTTACATTCTGACCGCGACACCGTACATGTGGCTGGGAATCCTGCTGGCGTGGTTCTTCGGAATTGTCCTGGGCATTTTCCCCATCGCGGGCGCATACAGTTTCTCGATGCGGCCTCATCTTTCATGGGCATTCATCGGAAGCGTCCTGCACCACTGGTTCCTGCCGTTCATCTCGATCTTTCTCGTGGAGTTTGGGGGACAGGCGATTGGAATGCGTAATATGATCATCTACGAACTCGAAGCGGATTATTCCCACTATCTAGGGGCGCTGGGGGCGCCGCGAAAACTGATCAGGGATTATGCGTTCAGGAACGCCATCCTCCCGCAGATCACGGGACTGGCGCTCAAGTTGGGCGTCATCGTGGCTGGCGCGCTCGTGACCGAGGTCGTGTTTTCCTATCCAGGGATCGGTTACCTGCTTCTGGCAGCCATCCAGAACCAAGACTACTTCCTCATTCAGGGATGCTTCCTCTTCATCATCATCGGCGTCCTGCTCGCCAACTTCGTCATTGACATCATCTACATCCTGATAGATCCGCGCACGCGCAGGGGCATGACAGGGGAGACGGCATGAAAGCGCAAACGAAGAAAAACGAACTCCTCTACTTCGCGCTGAGGAACAAAAAACTTCAGGTTGGTTTGACCATCATCTTCCTCTTCCTCGTCCTGGGATGGGTCGGTCCCCTGCTCACGCATAACGAACCCTTCGATTACGTGTATCCGCTCGGCGCGATCCCGCCATCCTCCGAATACTGGTTCGGGACCACGTTCTTCGGACAGGACGTCTTCTCGCAGTTCGTACACGGCCTGCGGGCAACATTTCTCGTGGGCGCCATCGGCGGAGGAATCGGCACCCTCATCGGGATGTTGGTCGGTTTTACCGCGGGCTATCGCGGGGGCATTGTGGACGAAATCCTCAACGCAATGACGAACATCGTACTCGTCATCCCTACTCTGGCAGTGCTTCTCATCATCGCCGCCTACCTCGAAGTGCGGAGCATTCTCACGGAGTGCATCTTCATTGGGCTGACATCCTGGCCGTGGACGGCAAGGGCCATCCGCGCCCAGACCTTTTCCCTGCGCACCAGGGATTTCGTTGACCTCGCACGCATGAGCGGAATGAGATCACTGCGGATCGTCTTCTCCGAGATCGCGCCGAACATGATGTCCTATCTCCTGCTGGTCTTCATCCTCCAATTCGGCGGGGCGATTCTCAACGCCGCGACGCTGGACTTCATCGGACTCGGCCCGACGAACGCGATCTCGCTTGGGCTGATGATGCAGTACGCGGTCCTGTGGGGTGCGCTTCAACTCGGGACCTGGTGGTGGTTCATCCCGCCCGGGCTGGCGATCACCTCCATCGTCGGTGCCCTCTACAGCATGAACGTCGGCCTCGACGAAGTCTTCAATCCCAAACTCAGGGAGATGTGACGATGGGTTTACAAGTCGAGAACCTGACGATCTATTATCAAACCTTGAGAGGCGACGTGCGCGCGCTGGAAAACGCCACGTTCAAAATTGACGGCGGCGAGATCATGGGGCTGGCGGGCGAATCGGGCTGCGGCAAGACCACCCTCGGTCACAGCCTGATCTTCCTCGCGCCGCCGATGAAATACGTGAGCGGACGCGTCACGCTCCACGATGCGGAAGTTCCCATCTGGGACATGGAAAAAATGAACGAGTTCAGGTTCAGGGAAATCTCCATCATCCCGCAATACGCCATGAATGCCATGAACCCGATTCGCAAGATTGGCAAAATGACCGAGGAACTGCTCCGCGCGAAGAAAGTGGATTTCAAAGCCATCCTGCCCGAACTGAAACGCAGGCTGGACCTGGTCAAACTCCCGCACGAAGTTCTGGACATGTATCCCATCGAACTTTCGGGCGGCATGAAACAGCGAATGGTCATGGTGCTGTCCACATTGCTGAATCCCTCCCTGCTCATTGCGGACGAGATCACCTCCGCCCTCGACGTCGCCAGCCAGAAGGCCGTTGCGGAAATGCTCGTCGAGTTTCGCGACCAGGAATGCTGCAACAGCGCCCTCGTCATCACGCACGACATTTCGATCCTCTACCAGATCGCAGATAGCATCCTCATCATGTACGCGGGACAACTCGCCGAGAAGGCCTCCACCGAGACCATCATCCACTCGCCGCGCCACCCTTACACCAAACTGTTGATCTCCTCCCTGCCAGAGATTGGCGTGAAATATTCCGAAAAACAATTGACGGGGATCCCTGGAAAGCCCCCGCTCCTTCTGGACCCTCCGACTGGCTGCCGTTTCCGAGACCGCTGTCCCGTTGCTTTCGCCAAGTGCGCGGAAGTCCCTCCCTTCGTCGAGATCGAACGAGACCACTTCGTCGCCTGCTGGAAGGAGACTGGGCCAGATGCTTAAACTCGTCGAGGCAACCAAAATCTATCGGGTCGGGACCTTCGGAGGCAGGGAACTGCACGCCGTCAGCGGAGTCAGTTTCGAGGTCAAGGATGGAGAGGTCGTTTCCCTCATCGGCGAAAGCGGAAGCGGGAAAAGCACCATCGGCAAGATGATCCTGCGCCTCGTTTCGATGTCGGGAGGGACGATCTCGCTCGACGGCACCGATGTCTCGACGCTCAAGGGAGAGAGTCTCAAAGAGTATTACCGCAAAGTTCAGGGCGTCTTCCAGGATCCGTTCAGTTCGTACAATCCCATCTTCAAAGCCGACCGCATCTTCCAGGTCATCCACGACGAGTTCTATCCCGCCGTGGACGCGCAGGTGTGGAACGAAAAAGTGGAAAAGACGCTGAAGGATGTCGGCCTGAACCCCGAACAGGTTTTGAACAAATTTCCCCATCAACTCAGCGGCGGACAACTCCAGCGTTTCCTCATCGCCCGCGCCCTCCTGCTGGACATCAAGTTCCTCGTGGCCGACGAGATCATCAGCATGTTGGACGCCTCCACCCGCATTGACGTCCTCAACCTGCTGGCCGACCTCAAGAAGCGCGGCCTGTCCATCCTGTTCATCACGCACGATCTCTCCCTCGCAAACTACATCAGCGAGCGCGCCGTGATTCTTTACCGCGGCTGTGTGGCCGAGATGGGCGTGACGGAAAAAATCTTTCAATCGCCGCGCCACCCCTACACGCAGATGCTCATGGCCTCCGTCCCGCGCCTCGATCAGAAATGGGACCAGCGGATCAACGTCGAAAGCAGAAGCGCTCCAGCAGGTCATCCCGACGGCTGTGTGTATTTCGACCGCTGTCCACTTGCATTCGAAAAATGCAGACAGCGGCCCGTCCCCGTCGAGATCGAATCCGATCACTTCGTCGCGTGCTGGAAAGTCTCCGAAGCGCACGCGTGACGGAACAACGATATGACAGACGGACAACCATTCACCCTCGGAGTCAACTACTGGCCGCGCCGCAAGGCCATGTACTGGTGGAGTCATTTCGATGCGGGCGAAGTCAGGGACGAGTTCGCCCTGATCGCCTCTCTGGGACTGCAGGTTGTGCGTTTGTTCCTGTTGTGGGATGACTTTCAGCCCACGCCAGATGCAGTGGACAAGACCTGCCTGCAAAACTTCGGGAAAGTCTGCGACATCGCCGCCGATAATGGCCTGAAACTCGACGTGACCTTCTTCACGGGTCACATGAGCGGACCGAACTGGGCGCCGCGCTGGCTGCTCGGCGGGCCGCGCCCAGGCCGACGTCAGGGGAGGACGCGGCAGGTCGTCAGCAACGGGCGTCCCACTCCCAAGGGATATCGGAACTTCTATCACGATCCTCTCGCGCTGGCCGCTGAGAAATTGCAATTGCAGGCAGTGGTAGGAAATTACAAAAATCATCCAGCCGTCTGGATGTGGAATCTCGGCAACGAACCTGACCTGTTCGATTGGCCTCACACCCCGCAGGCTGGCCGCCAGTGGGTGAAAGAGATGACCTCGGCCATCCGCGCACTCGACGCGGAACACCCGATCACTTGTGGACTGCACGCGGCCAGCCTCATGGAACACAACAACCTGCGGGTGGATCAGGTTTTCGGTGAGACGGACGCGGCCGTGATGCACGCGTATCCGATGTACTCACCCGTTGCGCGTCATCCGCTCGACCCCGATTTCGTCCCCTTCACCTGCGCGCTGACCGCGGCGTTGTGCGGCAAGCCCGTGCTGATGGAAGAGTTCGGCGGCTGTACCGCGCCGCCTGGCGAACCCTCCCAGACGTGGAAATGGCGCGCCTACGATGGACCCCGCGCGCAGTTCATGGCCTCCGAGGAAGACCTCGCGGAATATTTGCGTCACTGTCTGCCGCGCCTCGTGGAAGTCGGCGCGGTGGGCGCGCTCGTCTGGTGCTTCGCCGATTACATCCCCGGACTCTGGGATCGCCCGCCGTGCGATCACTCCCGCCATGAACGCTTCTTCGGGTTGGTTCGTCCCGACGGTTCGCTGAAGCCACACGCACTTGTGCTGAAAGAATTCGCGGCGACGCGCCCCACCGTTCGACCCATCCCCGAATTCGCGCGCCTGCCGATCCGCGCGGGCGAATTCTACGACGCCGCGTCCCAGCCTTATCTTCGCCTGCCCGACTTGTATGAAACGTATCTCTCCAGAAAAGGAATCTGACGACCTCCATGCGTTACGGCTTCTTCGACGACGAACGACGCGAGTACGTGATCACGCGGCCCGATACGCCGCTTCCCTGGATCAACTATCTCGGATGCGAGGAATATTTCGGCATCATCTCCAACACCGCGGGCGGATATTCTTTTTACAAGGACGCGCGCCTGCGCCGGCTGACCCGTTACCGCTACAACAACGCGCCATTGGACGTGGGTGGGCGATACATTTATCTGCGAGACGATGATCCGCATCCTTCTGGACCCCGCGCCTGGTCGCCGTCATGGATGCCGACGCGCACGCCGTTGGATTTCTACGAATGCCGTCACGGGATGGGATACACCGTCATCAAGTCGCAACTCAACGGAATCGAATCGCAGACGCGCTACTTCGTTCCGCTCGGCGAAAGCCTCGAAATCTGGGAACTGACCCTCACCAATCACCGCGCTGAAACTGCCAATCTTTCGGTTTTCTCCGCGATTGAATTCTGTCTGTGGGACGCGCTGGACGATGCTACCAACTTTCAGCGCAACTACTCCATTGGGCAGGTCGAGGTCTGGACGCACCTCGCCTCTTCTCCTTTGCCCCTCTCCCCGAAAGGGAGAGGGGCCCCTCCGGGGACTGTCGTCATCCACAAAAGCGAATACCGCGAACGGCGGAATCACTTCGCGTACTTCGCCTGCTCTGAAAAAACGATTGGCTTCGACACCGACCGCGAATCCTTCCTCGGTCCCTATCGGGGCTGGGATTCGCCTCGCACCGTGGAATCAGGCCAGATGTCCAATTCGGAGGCGTTCGGCTGGCAGCCCATCGGCGCGCATCACGTCAAAGTCCAGTTGAAGGCGGGGGAGCGGAAAAAAATCATTTTCATTCTGGGTTATCACGAGAATCCCAACGACAAAAAATTCGATCCGCCCGATTCGCAGAACGTGAATCGCAAGACCGTCCTGCCGATCATCGCGCGTTATATCGACGCGGACGAAGTGGAGAACGCATTTGTTGCCCTGAGAAAGTATTGGGACGGCCTGCTCGGCAAGTTCACAGTGAACACACCCGACGCACACACGAACCGCATGGTGAATATTTGGAACGCGTATCAGGTGATGGTCACGTTCAATTTGAGCCGTTCGGCTTCGTACTTCGAAAGCGGCGTGGGACGCGGCATGGGCTTCCGCGACTCGAACCAGGATTTGCTCGGCTTCATGCATCTGATTCCCGAACGCGCCCACGAACGGATTTTGGACCTGGCTTCCACGCAACTGCCGACGGGCGGCGCGTATCATCAGTACCAGCCCTTGACCAAGCGCGGCAATCACGACGTCGGCTCGAACTTCAACGACGATCCGCTCTGGCTGGTGCTTTCAGTGGCTGCTTACGTGAAGGAAACAGGCGATTGGAGCATCCTCGATGAACCCCTCCCTTACGACAATCAGCCTGGTTCTGAGACTCCGCTCCTCGAACATTTACAACGCTGCATCCAATACACGCTCGACCGTCTCGGCCCGCACGGACTCCCTCTCATCGGCCGCGCGGACTGGAACGACTGTTTGAATCTCAACTGCTTTTCCGATTCGTCTGGCCAATCCTTCCAGACTACGACGAACAAGGATGGCAAAGTAGCGGAGAGCGTGCTTATCGCGGGGTTGTTCGTGCTGGCCGCGAAGGAAATGGCGGAATTAACAAGAAAGATGAAAGAGGAAAGAGGGGCTCCTTTCATCTTTCATCTTTCATCCGAAGATTACGAACGTCACGCGGTAGATATGGAATCCGTCATCTGGCAGCACGGCTGGGACGGCGACTGGTTCCGCCGCGCGTACGATGATTTCGGTCATGCACTTGGATCGAAGGAGAACGCCGAAGGACGCATCTTCATCGAGCCGCAGGGAATTTGTGTGATGGCGGGTCTCGGCGTGGACGACGGCCGCGCGGAGAGAGCATTGAACTCAGTCGCCGAGCATCTCGCCACGCCGCATGGAATCGTCCTGCACCAGCCCGCGTTCACGAAGTATTATTTGCATCTCGGCGAGATTTCGTCCTATCCCGCTGGGTACAAGGAGAACGCGGGGGTTTTCTGTCACACCAATCCGTGGATCATGATCGCCGAAGCAAGGATAGGCCGCGGCGACCGCGCGCACGATTATTATCTGCGCATCAATCCGTCGGCGCGTGAAGACTTGAGCGAAGTCCATCGCTGTGAGCCGTATGTGTACGCGCAGATGATCGCGGGCAAAGATGCGCCCAGGCACGGCGAAGCGAAAAACTCCTGGCTGACGGGAACAGCCGCGTGGAACTACGTCGCGGTCACGCAGTGGATTTTGGGAATCCGCCCGACGTACGACGGGTTGCAGATCGATCCGTGCATCCCGTCAACGTGGGAGGGGTTCGAGGCGACGCGCCAGTTTCGGGGTCGAGTGTTGCGGATCCGCGTCCATAACCCCGAACACGTCTGCAGGGGCGTCGTCAAAATGACGGTGGATGGGAATCCCATCGAGGGGAATCTAATCCCGCCGAACCTCGACGTCGGCGAACATCACGTCGAAGTATGGCTGGGGAAATGAACCATGGACGAATCGCTGCTCGAGGTACGAAGTTTCGAGGGGAGCGGCTACCAGCCGCTGATTGATTACGGCGCGTGGCGCGTGGCGATCCTGCGCTACCTCGACGACATCCAGCCCGACCGCATTGACAAAATGGAACGCCACACCGAGACCGATGAGGTATTCGTGCTCCTGCGCGGGCGCGGCATGTTGCTGATGGGCGGCAACGGCGCGCGGGTGGACGGAATCCATCCGCAGATGATGGAAAGCGGAAAACTCTACAACGTCAAGAGGTCGGCCTGGCACACGATCCTGCTCAGCCGCGACGCGAGCATCCTGCTCGTCGAGAATCGCGACACGGGCGGGCATAATTCGGAATCTGCGGGACTGAACGCGAAGCAGCGCAGGCGGGTGTTGGAACTGGCAAAACAGGCGTCATTCGATTGAACGGAGAGAATCGCTTCCCATTGGATGCAGGCCTGTTTCTGTCAAACCCACCGGCACCTCTCTGACGGCGCAACCACGTACCGCTTCCCCCGCGCGGCGAGCAGGCTGCAATGCGCTTCCAGTCCGCATGTGGAACAGATTTTGTTGTCCGGGCCGACCTCCAGGATTCTCCCCTTTCGGACCAGCAGATCGATCATGGACAGGACCGCGGAGGGCTGTGCATTCATCTCGCGGCTGATCTCGGCGAGGCTGAGGCCGTTCTCTTTTGTCTCCAGCAAATAGAGCAGTTGATTCAGCATGGGCAGTTCATCCAAATCCCATCAATGTCCCGACCTGGTAGACGAGGAAGGCCGCGATCCACGCCACGACGGTTTGGTAGACCGCCGAAGTCACTGCCCAGGAAATTCCGAACTCGTGTTTGATCGCGCCGAGCGTCGCCACGCAGGGGACGTAGAGCAGGACGAACACCAGCATGGACACCGCGCTCAGGGGTGTGAACCGTTCGCGCAAGGCGAGGCTCAGGGCGGTATCTTCGCCTTCCGCGTCCTCCTCCAACAAGTCCACGCCAGGGATGATGCTCAACAGAATCCTGCCCGAGTTGATGGCCGCGTCGACAAATCCAACGCCGATGCTGGTGATGTCTTCGGCGAAGGCGGCGGGTTCGGCCGCCTCTTCCGCGCCGCCGAGGCAGATCTGACTCATCGTGCTGACGACGATCTCCTTGGCCATGAAGCCGGTCACCAGCGCGCCGCCCGTCTCCCAGTTGCCGTATCCGAGCGGCGCAAAGACGGGTGCGATCGCTCCGCTTACCTTTCCGAAATACGAGTCGCGCTGTTCGGCCACGCCCCAGGGCAGGTTGAGCAACAGCCACATCACTACCGACGCGCCGAGGATGACCGTCCCCGCCTTGCGGACGAATTCGCGCGTGTTCTCCCACATGTGGATGAACAGACTCTTGAGCGCAGGCCGGCGATAAGGGGGTAGTTCCAGCACAAACGCCGAGGTGACATCGGGCTTGAGGATGGTGCGGGTGAAAACCATGCCCGCGATCATCGCCACCAGGATGCCGAGGGCGTACATGGCCCAGATGATCGTCCCAGCGCGAGCGCCGAAGAAGGCGAGACCAAACACCACGTAGACGGGCAGGCGCGCCGAACACGACATGAGCGGGACGAGCAGCGCGGTCAGGACGCGGTCGCGGCGCGAGGCAATTGTCCGCGTGGCGTAGATCGCAGGGACGGCGCAGCCGAATCCCAGAATCATCGGGATGAACGATTTTCCGTGCAGACCGACCACGCGCATGAAACGGTCCATCACGAAGGCGGCGCGGGACATGTAACCCGAGTCTTCGAGCAGTGCGAGGAAGAAGTACAGCATCAACAGTCCGGGCACGAAGACCAGCACGCCGCCCACGCCCGCCACGACCCCGTCAACGACGAGGGAACGCAGCCATGCAGGAGCAGATACAAGGTCCAGAATGAAGCGGAACCCGTTCGCCACCGGGCCGTTGATGACCGCGTCCATCCAATCCAGAAAAGGAGAGGAAACGTCGATCACGAGTCGAAAGACGATATACATCACGACGAAGAAGATGGGCAGGCCGACCCATTTGTTGGTGACGATGTCGTCCACGCGGTCGGTGAGGGTCATGCGGTCCATGCGCGGACGATGAAGCGACTGGCGCACGACGCCGTTGATGAAACCGTAACGGCGGTCGGCGGTGAGCAGGTCCACGTCGTCGCCGAGCATGGACTTCAAATGTTCGGTTCCCTCGCGGGCGAGTGCAATGATCCGCCCGCCGTTCGGCATGTTTTGCACGCGCTCGAGGATATCGGCATCGGCTTCCAATAATTTGATCGCCAGCCAGCGGCGCGGGTAACGGCCCGCGTCGAATCCGTTTTCATCGAACGCCTCGACGAGTTTCGCTATTTCGCGTTCGAGTTTTCCACCATAATCGAGGCGGAACATTTCGCGGGGCGCGGAGGTCACGACCATGATCCCCTCCGATGGTGCTGGAACCTTCTTCTTCGCCTCATTCGGTGCGGCGGTATGAATTGACCCTTCCCCGCCGCGTGAATGGCTCTCGAAATCAGATCCGGGATTCCCCGCCCTTGATTGGCCGTCGTAGCGACGATGGGAACGCCTCCGAGCAATTGAGAGAGGTGACCAACGTCTATCTTTGCCCCGTCCCTGTCGAGATCGTCGGCCATATTGAGCGCGATCACCACGGGGACGTCCAGTTCGAGCAATTGCACGGTGAGATATAAATTCCTTTCGAGGTTGGTGGCGTCCACCACGTCAATGACCACGTCGGGGCGTTCCTCGATGATAAAGTCGCGGGCGATGATCTCCTCGGGCGAATAAGCCGTCAGGCTGTACGTACCCGGCAGGTCCACGATGCTCAGGACCATGCCTCCGAATTCGACCTCGCCCTCCTTCTTCTCGACCGTCTTGCCGGGCCAGTTGCCCGTGTGTTGCCGCAGTCCGGTCAATGCATTGAAGATGGTGGTCTTGCCCGCATTGGGGTTGCCCGCCAGAGCGATGGTCAGCTCAGCCATTCGCGCCTCTTTCGAGAGTCACTTCGATGAATGCCGCCTCTTCCTTCCGCAGGGCAAGATGATAGCCCTTGATGAAATATTCCACAGGGTCGCCGAGCGGCGCGTGGCGCTCGATCAGGATCGTTTCACCTTTGATGATGCCCATCTCGGCAAAGCGGCGGCGCAGGGCGCTCTTGCCGCCGATGCGGGTGATGATGGCCCGTTGACCGGGCTGGAGCAAATGGAGTTGAATCGGTTCAGACATTTCGATGGTTCCTCATTGAATGGAAGTGGACTTCACGATGACGAATTCAGCCAGCGACAACCCGAGCGCGACCTCCCTCCCATCCACCCGCAGCGCCAGCGGACCCTGGAGCGGCGCGGCGTCCACAATGGTCACCACCGTCCCGGGCAGGAGGCCGCGTTCCTGCAAATACCTGAGAACCTCGGTCGAAGTGGCGTTGACAGCCAGCACGCGCACCGTCTCACCCACCGCCGCCGCGTTGAGCGGGACGCCGTCCAGAGGCGTAAACGAACCGTCCGCGGCGGGGATGGGATTCCCTCGCGGACAGGTCTTGGGATCGCCGAGGAACTCGGCCAGCGCCTCGGTCACTTCGGGCGCGGTGGCATGTTCCAGCGAACAGGCCAGTTCGTAGATCTTCGACCACTCGATTTTCAGGTGCTTGTACAGGAAGACTTCCCATAAACGCTGGCGGCGCATTACATTCCAGGCCACTTCCAGCCCCTTTTCGGTCAATGCCACCCCTTTGTACGGCGTGTGGGTTACCAACCCTTGCTCGCTCAATCTGCGCACCATCTCATTGGCCGAAACAGGCGTAACGTTCAACCGCTCCGCCAGACGACCAATTGCCACCACCTCCCGGCTGTTCAACTCGAACATCGCCTTGAGGTACATCTCCGTGCTTTCACTAAAATGCGGGAGGGACATAAGGGCAACCTCTTGATAATCTTATGGCTGACCTTATTATCCCAGACTGCCCCGCTTTTTCATATGGACGGAAGTCACAATCTTGAAGTGAACAAAGTCCCTCCCACTTCCTCGGTGAAAGGGAACCCTCAGGTCACGCGAACAGATACCAGACACGCCGGAACAGGATCGCAACCGCCGCGCCAATTTCCTCAGGTACAATATCGCCGCCACATTCCCCACAGACGGAGTTCACAGAGAAACGAATATGAAGAAACTAACGCCACTATTCCTTGTCCTGACAGCAGTGATTCTGACAGCCTGCGGCGGGGGCGGATCGGACATTCCCTCCGCCGCACCGGCAACCGTCCCTGCCGAATACGCCGGTCAGACCATCCCCCCCGGCACGGACGCCGCGGCCGGCGCGGTCGTCTTCAGGACCAACTGCGAGTCCTGCCACGGACCCCAGGGCCACGGCGACGGCCCTGTCGGCGCGGCGCTCGATCCTGCCCCCAAGAATCTGGCGGAGTTACAGAAAACAGCGGGCGACGATTATTTGTTCTGGCGCATTGCCGCCGGCAAGGGAGGCACATCCATGGTCCCCTGGAAAGGCGTGCTCACCGACGAACAGATCTGGCAGGCAGTTGCCTTCATCCGCACGCTTAAGTAACAAATCGTTTCAAGTGATGTGTTGTCCTGAAAAATACAGGCGGGATGGCAGTGCGCCATCCCGCTTTGTCATGAATCGGTCAGGGATTCTTCCTTACTGCGGAAGATCCACACAATTCCCGCTGTTGTACTGGATCGAATGATTCGAGTTGGCAACCAGGGCGCACATTTGCGTGGCCGCGCCCGGGCGGTCAGACACGCGGTAGCCGGTGAACGGCCGCGGGCCGCCGTACAGGATCCAGGGACCCGATCCCGGCACGCCCGCATTCTCCGGGGGGACCGTATTGAAGAAGAAGTGTATGTGCATTCCCGGCAACTGCTCCGTAAAGCCAAACGTTTCGTACTCGACCACATAGCGGTTCTGAGAATCAACAGTAATTACATTGATGCGTACGAAGGGCCCGGCCGGTACGGTTGCTGTGGGAGTGGCGGTATCGGTAGGCGTAACCTCCGCCGTCGGCGTCTCCTCGATTCCCGCCGTCGCGGTTGGCAGCACAAATTCAGTGGGCGTATCCACGACGGCGACAATGGGCACCTCCGTCGCGCCTGCGGAACCGTCGCCGAACAGCTGACTGACCATGAAAATCCCGCCAATCAACAGGCAGGCGCCTCCCACGACCCCTCCGATGATCATCGGCAGGGCCATGCCCGACGATTTGGGACGCGTGGATGCAGTCGGAGCGGGAGCGGAAGGTGCAGGCGCCGGCCTCGCCGCCGTACCGGGACCCGTGAGCGGCCCGCTTTCGACCACCGTTCCCTGCGCCCCCACAGAGGGAATCGCCGCTTCCTCGACCATGGTGGACCCGGGCGGGACTACCGCCCCATCAACCCTCGTGGCCCCGGGCGTTAGTACCGATTCCTCGACCATGGTAGAGCCGGGCGGAACCACTGCCGAGTCAACCATCGTGGCCCCGGGTGGGACGGCCGCGGGCGAGACGCCTGTCTTGACCCGACCCAGCGCATTGCGCAATGCGGCAGCCATCTGGGCGGCGGTCTGGTACCGTTCATTCGGATCCTTGGCAAGCGCCTTGTTGATCACCGCCACGAGATCGTCGGGGACATCGGGGTTGAGTTTCCTCGGGTCCGGTACGGGATCGTTGACGTGCATCATCATCAGGGTCATGGCCGAATCGGCGTCGAAGGGAGGCTGGCCGCTGACCAGTTCGAACAACGTCACGCCCAGGGAATAGATGTCGGTGCGGCGGTCGGGTTGTTCGCCTTTGATCTGCTCGGGCGACATGTACATGGCCGTCCCCACCACCGCGCCGGTGGCGGTATGCCGCTGGCCGCCGACGATCTTGGCGATGCCGAAGTCCATCAGGATGACCTGCCCGAGGGTGTTGAGCATCAGGTTCGCAGGTTTGATATCCCGATGGATCATGCCTCGCTGGTGGGCGTAATCCACCGCGTCGCAGGCGTTGGCGATATATTCCATTGCGCTCGTGACCGACAACCGCCGTCCGCCCTGGTTGAGACGCTTGAGGTGATCTTGGAGGGTTTCGCCCGGCACAAATTCCAGGACCATGTAGTAGACATCGTCGTCGCGGTTGAAATCGTAGACCTGGATGATGTTAGGATGGCGCAACTGGGCGACCGCCGTGGCCTCCTCCTCGAACCGTTTGACGAAGTCGGGGTCGTTGGACAGGTGCGTGTGAATCATCTTGATCGCCACCACCCGCTTCAGGTTGGGATCGGTGGCCTTGTACACCGCCGACATGCCGCCCTGCCCCAGCAATTCTTCAATGACATAACGATTGCTCAGACTTTTTCCAATCCATTTAGGCTTTGCCATATTTTCTCCAAAAGTTGCTCGATTTTTCCGCAAACCCGGCCGCCGCTCGCGGTCCGAACGGTCGGTTCAAGATGCGTCCCTGCGGCTCCTATTCGATCAGCCACAACCAGGTGTTATTGAACTCGCAGTGGGAACGCCCCGATTCGCTCAATACGACCAGGGCGATGAAACCGCGCTCGAAGACGGTGTTCGCGTTGGCGGCCTCGCGCTGACGGGAACGGTAATCGGCTTCCATCTGTTCCACGACATCGTTGTATTCCTTCAACTGTTTTTGATACTCAGCCATTGCCAGAGGATCAGACTGGTTGGCCGGTTTGTTTGGCTCATTTGGAAGAGAGGGCAGGGGCGGCGGCGAAGCGGTGTCGATTTCCCCGATCTTTGTCCCATTGGTATAGATCGTGAATATGGTTCCTCGAGCCACAATGGTCAAACGATTCGTGACGCGATTGCCCCACACAAAGTTCGGATCCCGCCCATACGCATAGATGTCCCGGCCGGAGACGATGTCGCCTTCCGACATGATGGCAAACAGAAGGTGCCCGCTGGCTCCCCGCGTCAGGACGGCCATGTACTGATCCAGAGAGTCTTCGTTCCCGTTCGAGCGCAGCACGAATCCGCAGCCCGAGGTGCCGTATTGTGTATCCCAGTAGAGATCGCCGGACACAACGAAATCCTGCGCGACAGTGGCGATGAAATAATTGACGTAGTCATACGACATGTAACCGGATACGTCGAGCGACACCGGTGGATGGATCCACCCGACGCGGCCCGCCTCGGGATCGACGCCGTATTTGGGCAACTCCGCCAGGATGGGCGCGGACGCGGCGGCCGTCGCGGCTTTGGCCTCGTCGCTCAAGGCGGCCTCGGCCGCCCGCGTCGCCGCGACCGACTCGCCGTAGGCGGTGGCCTCCGCCTGCGCGGTCTCAACGGCCGCGTCCGGGTTCTGATTCAGGGATGCCTGATAGGTGGCGGTCTCCCGAATTACAGCGCTGATCGCCTCGAGGGTGGACTCTCTCGCGCTATTGCCGCCTCCCGTGCCGCAGGCGCTCAACACGCCGACGACCACGAGGAGGAGCATGACCCATTGGAGTCTCTGCTTCATCCCTAAATGACATCCTTTCGTTTTTGCAGGTAGAGTATCGTCGCGAAAAGCAGGACGATGATGAATGACTGTACCAGCCAGGTCTTCGTGATCTTGGCCCAATAAGCGACCGGGTCTTCCTTGTTGACGTAGGACCAGCCGAAACCGGCGTGGAACGTATCCACAACGCTCTCGGCCGGAGTGACCGCCGAGGCCTGGCCGATCTGCCATTTGATCAGCGCTTCCTGGTAGGCGATGATCTCGCTCTTGTACAGTTCGGATTTGGCCTGGTAATCCTCGATCTGTCGTTTATATTCTTCCTGGATGGCGGTGGCCTGCACCTCCCATTCCTTCAATTTGGTGAAGAAATCGGCCATTGCCACAGAATCAGATTGGTCGGTCGGTTCGACCGGGCGCTCGGGAATCACGGGTTCGGGGGGCGGATCGCCGAGCGGCGGAGGCTCGACCGGCGGAGCCTGGTCAATGGCCGGGTTATAGAACTCGCCAATTCCCGGATAATTGCAGGACTCCGGGTCGAGCATCGCCAGCCCCATGCACCTGCAACCGTTTGCCTCCTTGTCCTCCTGGGTCATCGCCTGGCGCACGTCCGCGGGCAACGACCAGCAAATGTCCGCGGCAACGTCGGAACCGGGGCCGGTGATGCCCATCAATGCCTCGAAGGCCCAGCGAGTGGAGGTCGGCGCGCTGACGAAATCGGGCAGGGGAATCAAGGCGCCGCCCAGGACGATCTGCGGCAACATCAGGATGATGATGATCAAGGGAGCGGAGTTGCCATTCGGCGCGAGCGCGGAGGCAAACAGTCCCAGCATCATCCCTGCCAGAGTCGCCAGGGCCATGGTGACGTAAACCTGGAAGAATTCCGACACCCCGCCGGGCATATCGAAAGCCAGATAGTGAACGATGGTATACGCGGCCGCCTGGTATAACGCTAGCAGGGCGGCCACCCACACCTTCGACAGCACGTATGGCAGAATCTGTAAATTGACCAGCCGCTCCCGCTTGTAGACATCCTGTTCCTTGACGATTTCCCTCATTTGAGAGATACCGCCCACCATGACGCCGTAGATGGTCATCAGGAACAGGGTAATCATGACGTTGGCCATGAGGCCGGTGTGGAAATCGAAGGGGTTTCGTCCGAGCAGGATGGCCAGAATCACATCCAGCAGGCTGACGAGCGGCGCGGTAGCCAGCATGAGCGCGAGGCCGAAGCGATCCCGCGTCAAGATCTTCACGTTGCGCGCCGAAAGAATGAGGAATTGATTTAAACCCGACGCCTTCTTGCCGGCGGGGCCGCTGGACTTCCGTGCGGGTTTTTCCGGCTGTGGAACGGTGGGAGCCTGCCCAACGGACAATTTCTCCGCGAGCGGACTTGCAACATAATTCTGGTACGCCTTGTAATCGCGGTAGCGTTTGGCCCAATCTTCCGCCTTGCCGTTGGCCGGGTTATCCAAAATGGCATAGATTTCGTCAAACTCGATCTTGCCGGCGCGGCGGTCGCGCTCGGAACGGAACTGGTCGAAATATTCCAGCGCCTCTTCGGGCGGGCCGAACCAGGCCAGATAGCCGCCGCGTGCAAGGAAGATGACCTTGTCGGCCAGCATGACGTTCTTGGTGGCGTGGGTGATCAGGATGATCGTGCGTCCCTGGTCTGCCAGGCGGCGCATCAACTGCATCAAAGCGGTTTCCGTCCCGGGGTCCAGGCCGGACGTGGGCTCGTCCAGGAAGAACAGACCGGGCTTCGTCAACAACTCGACGCCGATCGAGACGCGCTTTTGTTGTCCACCGCTCAACCCGCTGATCTGAACGTCCTTGCGATGCGTCAGATCGAGGTCTTCCAGCACCTCCATGACCCGCTTGTGCCGTTCCTCTTTGCTCGTATCCGTCGGCATGCGCAGTTGCGCGGCGTAGTCCAGCGCCTGATAGACGGTCAACTCCATGTGGATGATGTCTTTTTGCGGGACGTAACCGATGTCGTTGCGGACCGCGTCGAAATGGCTGTACAGGTCAATGTCGTTGACCAGGACGCGGGAGGGCGGCGTGGCCGGGCGGTAACCGGCGACCGCATCCAGGAACGTGGATTTCCCGCCGCCGCTCTGGCCGACGACAACGATGAACTCGCGCGGCTTCAGGGCTACAGAGATGTCCTGGAGGATGTTCAGGTCTTTGCGCACCCACTTGTTCAGCCTGAGAACGTCAACACTCAAGCCTTTGCTGTCGTCATATTTGGCAAGCTGGTCCTTGCCCATGACGAAGCGATATTGTCCAATGCGAATGGAATCGTTGGGCTTGAGCCACACCGTCCCGGCCACGCGCTCCCCGTTGACGAACGTCCCGTTGGAACTGCGCAGGTCCTCCACCCGATAGCGCTGACCGACTCTTTCGACCTGGGCGTGATAGCGTGACACGGTGGGAGATGGAAGGACGACATCATTGCTGGGATCGCGTCCGATTTGAATGAGGGTCTTCTCGCCGAATACAATATCCCGTTCGACCTCCTGCGCCGCTTCACTGGGGGCGTTGTAGGTCATGGTGACCATCACGCCGGGATCGAGGCTTCCGATGCGCAGTACGTCGCCGTGACGCAGGAGGCGCGGACCTTCGAGCGGCCGCCCCTCAAACAGAACGGGATTCTTCGCCTCCGGCGCGACGACCAGCCTGTACCCGCCGTCGGTCCGTTCGAGCCGGGCGTGCTGGCGGGAGACGACCTGGGAAGGGATGACAATATCGTTTTCCTCCACCCGGCCGATGGTCAGCGCCTGACGCGTCAGCACGTGGGTCTTTGCGCTCCCCCCGGCGATGACGACGTTAAGTTGAGGCGGCCCGGCATCCACATCCCCCGTCATGGGCTCTTCTCCCACCACGGTCTGCATCACACCGCCGGACACCGGTACGACCGGACGCGGTTCGCTGACCGGGAGCATGGAGGGGGCCCGGTAGGCAAGCGTTACGGCCTTGCCCAGGCGAATCTCATCGCCGTTCTTCAAGGGCCGCCGCCCGGTCAGGCGTTCTCCATTCAGGTAAGTGCCATTACTGCTTCCCAGATCCTCCAGTGCATACCCGTCTCCATCGCGCATCAGGCGGGCGTGGCGGCGGGATACCGCCGCGGAAGGGATGGATATGTCCACGCTGGGATCGCGGCCGATGACGATCTCGGACCGGGTGAGTTCGAATTCCTTCGGAGAAGTCGTGCTCTCATCTTGTTGAATGAGTTTAAAAACACTTTGTTGATTCACAGGCCTGTTCCTTTTATAATCGCGGAAAGATGATTTGCCTTATGAAACCATATGCAACTTGTATCGCCCTGCACTCCCCTGTTGTTGCCAGCATGACATTGTGAAAACATTCTCCACACATAAATCGAAGGATGAAGTGGACTATTGGGATGAGATTATACCTTTTTGCAGAAGCATGTCAAGAAATTGAATGCATCATTTAGAAATTCCTGTCGTGTTAGTGTCATTATTAACAAATGAATCCTGCTGCCAATTATGCGACTCTCGGGAGTGTCTAACATCGAAATCAAAAGCCTCCGTCATTGCGAGGAAGGCGCAGCCCGACGAAGCAATCTCCTCGCCGATTCGGAGATTGCTTCGCCCTATCGGGCTCGCAATGACAGGTTATGTGCT
>JBFMCC010000017.1:0-63480 GCA_040754535.1 Chloroflexota bacterium | reverse complement strand
AATTTCGCAAATATGCGAATGCCGCGAATTCCATCTTGATTTATTCGCAAAATTTGCCAATTCGCGCCATTCGCGTTCCAAGATTGAAGGTCGTATCTCGGCATCACTTACAAATAGACCACTACCTGAAAATTCACGCCGATTTGGCGGGTTAGCGGACGAGAAATCCAAATGCGATTGCCCTACGATGGTTATCAGGAGGTGCCGCCTCGTTTTACGTAAGTGGTCAGGGCCTTGCCCAGCCCGCTGAACAGATCCGGCACGGCCGTGACCAATCCGCTCAACGCCTGATAGCCCGCTTCGAGCAGTTTGGCATCCATTTTTTCGTCAATGGCGACCTGCAATTTACGCGCCTTGTTGGTAATGCGATGGCGCTGGTCTTTCAGTTTCAGGCGCAGGCTGCGGCGTTCCTCCGCTGCTGCAGTTCCTTTTCCATTCACGTCGTTCCACTTCTGGTAGAGTTCGGTGAACTTTTCGATGTCCTTGTGAATCGGACCCAGGAACGGGCCGGCCGAGGGGATGTCTGTGGCGGCGTTTCCGAAATAATTCAGCGCCGCGGCAATCTTCCGGCAATACTCGTCCTTGACGCCGGTTTGCTCCAGGTTGTAAAGATCGTCGAGCAGTCTGGTCAGGACGACCGAACGGAAATGATTGAACGACCACAGGCGCGAGCCTCTTTTTGCGGCCAGTGGTCTGGCGCCTGCTTTGGACTGTCTACGCGCTTGTTTTCGGGCCTTGCGTTGTTTTCGGCTTTTGGTCATTCCAGCCCTCCACGATGAAGATGAGCGAATTATGCCTCAAAGATGCGATTTTGCAAATCCCACATTCTGCGATATAACCCGCCGCGTTCCAGCAGGTCCGCGTGTGCGCCGCGCTCCACGATCTGGCCGTGATCCATCACGAGGATCTCGTCCACGTTTTCCAGGCCGATCAGGCGGTGAGTGATAAGTAATGAGGTCTTGTGTTTCATCACATTGAATAGTGTTTCCAAAACCTGCTGTTCGGTAAGTGGATCGAGATTTGCTGTCGGTTCGTCGAGGATCAGAATCGGCGCATCTTTGATGAGCGCGCGCGCAATTGCCAGCCGCTGACGTTCGCCGCCAGAGAGTCGCAATCCCTGCTCGCCGATCATTGTGTCGTAACCTTTGGGCAGGCTCATGATGAACTCGTGAATCTGTGCGGATTTGCACGCCGCTTCCACTTCTTCCCTTGTGACTTTTCTGCGGGCGAAACGCAGGTTTTCATAGATGGATGTGTTGAAGAAGTAGGTGTTCTGGGATACATACCCGCATCTTTCTCTGACCTGATCCTGATTCAGCGCTTTGAGCGATTCTCCGTTGAGGGTGATTTCTCCCGAACCGTAATCCCAAAATCGCAGCAAAAGATTGGCAATGGTTGATTTGCCCGCTCCGCTCGGACCAACGATGGCGAGGGAAGTTGAAGGTTGAAGGTTGAAAGTTACATGTTGCAGGGCGGGTGGGATTTGGGATGGATAGGAGAAGGATAAGTTTGTGATGCGTAGTGCGTGTTGCGTCTTCCGTGACTGATCACTGCTCACTGATAACTGATCACTGACTTCTGGCTCCGTATCCACCACCTCAAACAACCGCTTTGCCGCTTCGTGGGAAGAGTTCCACATTTGGGCGGCGAGAGGGAGGGGGATGACGGCTTCGAAAGAAGCGAGAGTGAGCAAGGTCAACGAGGCAAGCATGGGGCCTGCGAGATTCCCGTTGATGACTTGTGGAATGGTGAAGAAGAGAACTGACCACATTCCCAAATTCGTGAGCAATATTCCCAACGCGGAGTGGATGCCCGTCACGCGTGCCATGCGGCGTTGCGCGTTGCCATAGTTATCTGCGGTGGATGCGATTTGTGCAAGGCGCTCATCCGCGCGTCCGTAGGCGATGAGGTCTGGCATGCCTTGGATTCCGTCCACGAGGCGGGTGTGAAGATCGGCGCGCAGGGAGATTGTCTGCTCGGCGGATTTGCGGCTCGTCGTCTGCGCGAGGATGGGGAGGAGCAAGCCGAGGCTGAGATAAAAGATCAAATAGACGGGAGCAAGCAGCGGGTAGAAAGAAGCGAGGAAGATGGCAGTGAAGAGTCCAACGACGATGGCGGTCAACGGGGGCGAAACAACGCGGACGTAGAAATTTTCCAGCGTTTCCACATCGCCGATGACGCGGGCAAGCAGGTCGCCAGAGCGGAAGTTCATCAGGCGGGCGGGGGCGAGGGGTTCGAGTTTTTCGTAGAACCAGGCGCGCAGTTTGGCGAGCAATCGAAAAGTGACGTCATGCGATTCAAGCCGTTCGAGGTAGCGGAAGATGGCGCGGGTGATGCCGAAGAAGCGCGTACCAACGGTGGAGACGCCGAGGTCTGCGACGGAGACGGCGATGGCGGCGGTGGAGATGAGCCATGCTGAGGTGCCCATCAGCGCGACGCTGGCAAGGATGGTGATGGAACTGAGCAGAACGGAGAGTGCCACGCGATGCCAGTTTCCACGGAGGAAGGCGAGGAGGCGGGGGAGGATGGGAGGTTGGTGATTGGTAATTGGTAATTGGTGATTGATGGAAAGTGGAATGTGGGAAGTGGAAAGTGGCTGGGATGATTCAATAGTTGGGTGGTTTTCAACTTGTAACTTGTAACTTGTAACTTGTAACTTGTACGTTCTCACCATGCTCGCATACATGCCGCCCTTTGCAACGAGTTCGCGGTGCGTGCCTTGTTCGATGATTCTGCCTTCGTCGAGGACGATGATCTGATCGGCCTGGAAGATGGTGTTGAGGCGGTGGGCGATGGTGATGACGGTGCGTCCCTGCATGAGTTCGCGGGTGGATTCTTCGAGCAGGGATTCGGTTTCGGGGTCGAGCGCGGAAGTGGGTTCGTCGAGAATCAGAATCGGCGCGTCTTTGAGGAAGGCACGGGCGAGGGCGAGGCGTTGGGCTTGTCCGCTGGAGAGGCGGGCGCCGCTTTCACCGACGATTGTTTCGTATTTTTCGGGCAACGATTCGATGAAGTCATGCAGGCGCGCGGCTTTGGCGGCGTGGACAACTTCTTCGTGAGTCGCATCCGCTTTGCCGAGGCGGATGTTTTCGGCAATGGTAGTGTGGAAGAGGTGTGGGCGTTGGGGAACCCAGGCGATGGAAGGATGAAGGATGAAGGATGAAGGATGAATTGGGGAAGGTAATTGGTAATTGGTAATTGGGGATTGGTAATTGATGCCACCTTGGGTGGGTTGGATGAAGCCCAGGAGGAGTTGAACGAGGGTGGATTTTCCTGCACCTGTTTTGCCGACTAATGCAATGTGTTGTCCTTGCTTGATTTGCAGATTGATGTTTTGGATAGCAGGGGTGGTTTCGTTGGGGTAGGTGAAGGAGATATTCGATAATTCGATATTCGATATTCGAGTATCGATGTTCGAATATCGAATATCGGTTATTGGCGTGTCGAGAATCTCATAGATCCTCTTCGCCGCCGTCGTGCCGTTCATGCCTGCGTGGAAGCGTGCGCCGAGGGCGCGGAGGGGCATGTAGAATTCGGGCGCGAGGACAAGCAGAAAAAGCGCGGGCTGGAATTCCATGTTGCGGTAGAGCAGGCGGAACCCGATCTCCACGGCGACGATGGCGGTGCTGATGGTGGCGAGCATTTCGAGCGCGAGCGCGGAGAGGAAGGTGATGCGTAACACGCTGAGGGTTGTGTCGCGGTATTGCTCGGAGACTTTGGCAATGGTCCTGGCTTGACCCTTCGATTGACCAAAAAGTTTGAGCGTGGTCAACCCTTGCAGGCTGTCGAGGAAGTGGGCGCTGAGCAGGCGCAAGGTTTCATACTGGCGTTTGGTGACCACCTCCGCGCCTTTGCCGATGATAATCATGAAAAAGGGAATCAACGGGGCGGTGATGAGAAAGACGAAGCCAGTGAGCAGGTCAATGGGGAAGACGAAAAATAGAATGGAGATGGGAACGAGTGCAGTGATGACTAGCTGCGGCAGATATTGGCTGAAATATGCGTCTAGCGCTTCGATGCCTTCGACGGCGGCAGTGGTCAGTTCGCCGGTGCGTTGTCCGCGCGAGTAGGCGGGACCAAGTTTGAGGATGTGCGCGAAGAGCCGATTGCGCAAGTCTGTTTTGATTTTGATAGCGACAGCATTGGCGGCGACCTCGTTGAGCCAGGTCAGGAAGGCGCGTCCGCTGATGGCGAGGATGATGAAGATGAGGGGAGAGGTGACTTGTGCGAGAGTCTGCTTTTGGAGGAAGACTCCATCGATCACGCGGCTGAGGAGCCAGGATTGCCAAATGGTCAGGAATCCGGCTAAAAGTCCAGAGAGAACCGTTAAAGTCAGGGAGAGGCGGGTGTCGCGGGTGAGGGAGAGGAGTCGACGGTGCATGGGAGAGTGTCGTGTCTTCCAGTGCCAGGTGTCAAGTTAAAAAATTGGAAGGTCGAGAGGGGAGTATACCCTTCAACCTTCCAACTTTCAACTTGTCAACTTTTTGGTTTACTTCCATTTGCTCTGCACGGCCACGGTATAGATCTTGATGTTCAGGACAATGAATCGCCACAGTTGATAGAGTTTGAAGTTCATCCAGAACTTTTCGGATTTGGAAAATTCCTGTTGCATGTCGGTCTCCTTTGCTCGTTTAGTACCGCAACATTCATGTTGCCACCGCAAGGCGCAAAATAAATTTCCCTGGCACTGCCCGCCAGGCAAGTGTGCGGTACCGGGTTATTCGGGAATCAGCGTCCAGCCCGGCAGGGCCTTGAATTTCCAGATGAAGGTGTGGTGAAGCATGAACTTCATCCACGCGCCGCTCAAACCCATTTCAAGGTGCGAGATGAACAGGTCGCGGCCGTATTCGTTGTTGTACTTCTTGCGGTCGGGCACGACGGGACGCATGACGATGGTCACAGCGTTGCCGTCCCAGAGATTGTCGCCCATCGAGGCGATGCAGGCCGCCACCATTTCGGTCATGCGCTCGCTGTGGGTCATCTCGCCCTTTTCGATCAGGTCCACGATGTTCATCGCAACCACACGCCCGATCATGCCGCTGACCATGCCGGTGCGCGGCGGCGCGGGGGCAATCGCAATATTGTTTTTGTTCGTGACGGGCCTGGAGATTGGCCCGGGAGGCGCAAATGCAATCCCCGCCGCAAAGACATTCGGGTAGGATGGGTTCTGGTATTTGGCAGGCCAGGCTTCGGGCGTTTGAGCAAGTTCGGGGTAGGGCAGGCCGTACTTGCCGTCCACGAGGATGAAGCCCGCAGGATTGACCATCTTCGCGGAAATGTCCGAGCCGTCCTTGCCGATATACTTGAACGGCTGTCCTTTGAACTGTGGTATCAACATCGAGAAGTCAAACTCGGCGACGCCCTCCTCGCCCTCGTAGTTCTGCCAGTGGATCTTGCCCTCTTCGACTCTCGTCACGCCGGTTTGTACCTGGTAGCGGATGCCGTGGTCGTTGAAGACCGATTTGATGAACTCCTCGCTTCGCAGGACGTGTCCGTTACGCTTGATCTGCACGCCGTTGACGCCGAAATCGCCCAGCGCGGGTTCGTTGGAGAGCCACAAGATGTCGGCCTTGTCGCGCAGACCCTTTTTGACCAGGTCTTTGTGGACGTTGACGATGTATTCGAAGGCCGCCCCCTGACAGGTCGCGCCTGGGTGACCGGTTCCGATCACGATTTTGACCTGTTCGCCCTTCTTCATGCGTTCGCACAGGGACAGGTACGCGTCGCGCGTCTTGACCGCGTGGGGCAGGGAACAGATCGAGTGGGTGAACCCGCCCTCGGGTCCAAGACCGGGCGTGCCTGCAAAGTTGAGCAGGGGACCGGGCGCGACCACCAGGTAGTCGTAATCGAGACGGACGGCATTTCCCGTCCCGATCTCTTCGCCGATCAGGTATTGGTCGCCCGCGTCAGGATGAATCTCTTTGACCGCCGCGTGAACGAACCTGACATTCTTGCGGTTATAGACGGGCTTGAGTTTGAAGATGGTGCGTTCGGGTTTCATGTGACCTACGCCGACCCACACCCACGAGGGCAGGTAACTGAACACATCGCGGTTGCTGATGACCGTCACCTCGTGTTTTTTGTCGAGTTTACTTCCCAGGTAGAGGGCGGCTGTGTGTCCGGCGAATCCCGCGCCTATCACGACGATTTTTGCCATGGCAAATTCTCCTTCGATCATTTGCTTGTGCTCGATGGCACAAAAAGTAAGGCGGAGTGGGAGCACTCCGCCTTGTTTCTGTCTAGTAGACCAGGCTCTTCTTCTCGGTGCTGACGCGTTTGCGGAACATGTAGTACGTCCATCCCTGATAGACGAGCACGATGGGGACAAAAATCAGGGCGACGATGGACATGACCGTCAGCGTGTACTGCGAGGAGGAGGCGTTGTAGATGGTGAGGCTCCAATCGGGGTTGGTGCTGGAGAGCATCACGTTGGGGAAGGTCATGGTGAAGAAGGTGACCTGTGTCAACACGATGTTGAGCGCCACCATGATGAAGGCCCAGCCTTCGCGTTTCTGGTTGATGAAGTACCCCGCCACAAGCAGGACGATCACCGCCGCGATCGGGACGATGCCAGGGTTGACGATGCCGCGCGCCCAGAAGCCGGCCGCGTAAGTGAAGACGCCGAGGGCGATGTAGAGCACAACAGTGACGCCCCACAACTTTTTTGCGAAGCCGTTGACGCGTTCGCGCAGTTCGCCCTCCAGCTTCAGGCCGAGGAAGTTCGCGCCATGGAGCAGGAAGATGGCGACGGTCGTGAGTCCACCGAGCAGGCCGTAGGGGTTCAGCAGGGTGAACAGGTTGCCCGTGAACATCATATCCTGATTGATCGGCACGCCGCGCGCCAGGTTGGCGAAGGCCGCGCCGACCAGCAGGGCGGGCAGGAACGAGCCGATGGAGATCATCCAGTCGAAGCGGTTGCGCCACTTGGGATCGGGGGTTTTCGAGCGGTATTCGAACGAGACGCCGCGGATAATCAGGCCGAAGAGCATCAGGAACAGCGCCAGATAGAAGCCGCTGAACATGGTGGCGTACCAGTGCGGGAAGGCCGCAAAGGTCGCGCCGCCGGCAGTGAGCAGCCAGACCTCGTTGCCGTCCCAGACCGAGCCGATGCTGTTGATGATGGCGCGGCGTTCCTCGTCCTTTTTGCCGAGGAAGGGCAGGAGCATTCCCACGCCGAAGTCGAAGCCTTCGAGGAAGTAGAATCCGATCCACAGAACGGCGATCAGGATGAACCAAAGGGTTTGGAGAAATTCGTAAGACATGTTGGGCCTCCGTATTTAGTCTTGCGCGCCGACAGCGGCGGGAGCCACGTCAACGGATTCCTGCATGGCGGCATCGGGACCAGCCTTGGCGTATTTGAGCATGAGCTTGGCCATGACAACTGCCAGTGCGCCGTAGACGACCGTGTAGCCGACCAGCGAAATCCACAGATCGAGGGTGGTGAGATTCGGGGAGACGGCGTCTTCCACTTTGAGCAGGCCGTAGACGATCCAGGGTTGGCGTCCCATTTCGGTCAGGATCCAGCCGCTGGCATTGGCAAGATACGGAAGGGCCAGCGCGCCGAAGGGGACGAGTTTCATCCATTTGGCGTTCTCGTAATTGCCCTTGCGGGTGTTCCAGAGGAACCAGGCCGCGGCGCCCATCATGATGAAGCCAAAAGCCATCATGATGCGGAACGTCCAGTAGGTGACGACCATCAGCGGGACGTAGTCGCCAGGACCGTATTGCTGTTCGTAATGCGCCTGGAGTTCGTTGACGCCCTTCACCTCACATTCGAAGTTGTTGCAGGCCAGGAAACTCATGGCATATGGAATGCGGACCGACCAGACTTCCTGTTTGCCGGTCAGGTCGCCGATGGTGAGCAGGGAGAAGGAGGCGGGCTGTTCGGTTTCCCAGATGGCTTCGAGCGCGGCCAGTTTCATCGGCTGGACCTCGCGCATGTATTGACCCATGGTGTGGCCGCCGAGGAAGATCAACGTGCTGGCGATCAGGCCGACCAACGCGCCGATCTGGAAAGAGCGCTTGAAGAATTCCACGTTCTGCTTGCGGATGAGGTGATATGCGCTGACAGCCAGCATCAGGAACGCGGCCATCGCGAGACCGTCGGCGAGGGTATGCCAGACGAAGATCCACGCCTTGGGGTTGCCAACCAGTGCAAAGAAGTTGACCATTTCGAGGCGGCCATTGGCTTCGTTGTAGACGTAGGACGCCGCGGGCGGGGCCTGCATGAAGCCGTTCGCAAGCAGAATCCAAATGGCGGAGAGGTTCGAGCCGAGCGCAGCCAGCCAGATCGAGGCCAGATGCACTTTCTCGGGGACGCGTCCCTCGCCGAAGATCCAGATGCCCAGGAAGGTGGATTCCATGAAGAAGGCCAGCAGGGCCTCCACCGCCAGCGGGGCGCCAAAGATGTCGCCCACGAAGCGGGAGTACTCCGACCAGTTCATGCCGAATTGGAATTCCTGCACGATGCCGGTCACAACGCCGATGGCGAAGTTAATCAGGAACAACTTGCCCCAGAACTTCGCCATTTTTCGCCAACTCTCGTCACGGGTCTGGTAGTAGCGGGTCTGGAAATATGCCACAAACCAGCCCATGCCCAGCGTGAGCGGGACGAAGAGCCAGTGGTAGATGGTAGTAAGAGCAAACTGCCATCGCGAAAGGATAATTGGATCCATAGACATTCTCCTTGAAAGTGTTTGATTTGGTGATAGATGGATACAGAGACTGTTCTTGTGTGTGGCTTCCTCCTCGCCTCAAACCGAGACCGGCGCCGGACTGCCCTCCGAAAACACGCTATCCAACGCCCCGGCCTCTTCCGCCAATTGATCGAACGTGATGCTTTCCAACTCGCGTAAGATGACCGCCTGTAAATGTCCCCAGCGGGAACGCACCGGACATTTTGTATCGAACGGACAATCGCCCTTTTGCAGTAAACATTCCGAGACCAGCAACGGCCCCTCGAAGTATTCCACCACCTGTCGCAGGTTGATCTCCTGTGGGGGATGGGCAAGCGAGAGTCCCCCGTCCCGGCCCGGAAATGTCAGGATGAAATGGCCACGCGCCAGGTCCGCCACGATGCGCTGGGAAAAGGCAGGCGGGATGAGCATCTCCTGCTGGATGTGTGCCGACGGCACGCGCACACCCTGTCCGCGTTTGGAAAGGGCGAGTATGACTCGGATGGCGTAGTCGGTCTGGCGGTTGATGCGTAGCACGGCAAGTAACCTTGATGAAATTAGTAAATGATTACTTTTATTGTAAAGGTTATTGTATAGAAAACACCCTTCTTTTGTCACAAAAATGTTACGACGAATGTCACATTGTGCCCTTGCGCACAAATTGTCTCTGGATTCCCCTGATGTTATAATTCCCGCCGCATTTCTGGAGGAAACATGCCGAAAACGCAAAATCGCTCCGTTATGACTTGGCTGTTCTTTTTTGCCGCAATCGTGGCATTTCTTGTTGTCTTCGGGGGCTTTGTGCGCTTGACCCGTTCCGGGTTGTCCATCGTCGAGTGGAATCCTATCAGCGGGGCGATACCGCCCATTGGGGAGGCGGCCTGGCAGGAGGAGTTCGCCAAGTACCAGCGGACACCCGAATTCATCCATGTCAACTCGGCCATGACGCTGGACGAGTACAAGTACATTTTCTGGATCGAATGGATTCACCGCCTCGTCGCGAGACTGGCGGGGCTGGCCTACGCCATCCCGGTCTTTTATTTCCTCTTCCGCAGGGTCATCCCATGGAAGGAATTCGGCGTCTACTTCGGGATGGGACTGCTATTCATCGGGCAGGCCTTCATGGGCTGGTACATGGTCGCCAGCGGGCTGGAAGACCGCCCGGCGGTAAGCCATTTCCGCCTGACGTTGCACCTGCTCTTCGCCCTGGCCCTGCTCGGGCTGGCATTATGGACGGCCTACGGCCACAAGTATGGATTCCCTGTGCCGGGCCAGAAACCGAAGTGGTCGCCCCTGTTGAAACTGGCCGTGGGCTCGTTGCTCATCCTGCTGATTCAGATTTCCTATGGCGGCCTCGTCGCGGGGTTGAAGGCGGGCCACGTTTCGAACACTTGGCCGCTCATGCTGGGACAGTGGATTCCCAGAGGCATTTTCGGCGCGCAGGGATTCGATCCCGCCAACCTGATCGAGACACCGCAGACGGTGGTTTTCATCCACCGCTGGTTCGCGTTCGGGGGGCTGATTGTCGTCCCGCTGGCGTACTGGCAGGCAAGGCAACGGAACTATCCTCCCGAAATCGTGCGCGGACTGGGGTGGCTGGTCGTCGCGGTGGCGGCGCAAATCACGCTCGGGATTCTGGTGGTACTGTTCAACGTTAACATCGCGGCCGCTTCCATTCACCAGGCCGGCGCGGTGACCCTGTTCTGGCTGGCGATCTTTTTCATCCACCGTTTGCGGGCGGTTTCCTGAAGCCTGCGAAGGCCGCGGCTTTTATCGGGCTTGACTATTTTGATACTTGTACATAAAATCATAATAACCTAACGGATTTGTAATGCCGCTTAGAAAAATGATTAACCGTTGGAAATCCATTCACGATTAGCGGGTGTACAGGATTGTCATTTGGCGATTTCTTAAACACGAGCATTACTGAAGTCTCGGTTGGCACTGGAAAAATCAATTCCATTGCTTTAGGTAAGAAAGGAGCAGTGCTATGGCAAGCAGAGTTCAAGAACTGGCGGCGAAGATCAACATGTCCTACGACGAGTTCATCGGGGAAATGCGGAAACGCGGGTGCAGCGAGCCGACCGCGATCAAGATCTGGAAAGGCACCTACGAGGAATTCGACGATTTTGGCGATAACGATATCTACTTGAGCAATCTGCGCAAGGCCGCTCATGTATTGAACGCCACGACCGGCATCCTCCTGCCCAAGTGAGTCCCGCCGCAGGCACGGATGTCGGAAATATCGCCTTCCGCATCGTCTTGTCCTGTATTTGGGGCGGCGCGCATCTGCGGATGTCTTTATTGTCTGCGTTTTAAACAAATGGAGTCGGGATCACCCGGCTCCATTTTGATTCCCGGCGACGGTCGAATTCCTCGAATGATATAATGTGAAACTCAAATCATCCCTCGAGGTGTCTCTTGATCGACCCTGTCATTTTTTCATTCGAGATCGGAAGCCTTACCATCACCCTGCGCTGGTACGGGGTGCTGGTCATGCTGGGCGTGGTGGTCGCCGGGTTGGCGGCCGAACGCGAGTTGAAGCGCCGCGGCGAGAACACGGACCACATCTGGAATGCGCTGGTCTGGGTACTTCCCATCGGAATCGTCGGCGCGCGGTTATGGTACGTGGCCAACGCCACGCTGGGTGGAAACCCTTATTACATGGATAATCCTTTGCAGATCCTGAACATCCCGCAGGGCGGACTGCACTTCTTCGGCGGACTGCTCTTCGGCGCCGTTGCCCTGATCGTTTTCCTGCGCCGCAACAGCCTGGACCTGTGGCTGTTTCTCGATTCCATCGCGCCCGTCACGCTGATTGGACAGGCCGTGGCCCGTCCTGCCAACTTCATCAACCAGGAACTCTACGGACAGCCGACCACCCTGCCCTGGGGCATCCCGATCTCGGCCGAGCATCGCATCCCGCCTTACTCGGACCTGAGCCTGTATCCCGAGGAGACGACCCGATTCCACCCGACCTTTGCTTACGAAATGGTCTGGAACTTTGCCGCGGCGGGACTTCTGCTGTGGGCCGTTCGCCGTTACCCGGAGAGGTTCAAGCCCGGCGCGGTCGTTGGCTGGTGGCTGGTGCTGGCGGGTGTCGGGCGCGTATTGGTCGAGTTTTTCCGCCCCGACCAGCCGGTCGTGCCGGGGACCAGTTTCACATACAGTGCCCTGGTCTCGGCATTGATGGCGGTTGCGGGACTGTTCATGTTGTTATCGCGTTACGGGATTTTGAAGAAGCCCTCCATTCCATGGCCGGAGGAATATAAAGTTGTCGGCCCGGCGCAAAAGGCCAAATAAAACATCCGCCCGGACGAATTTCGTCCGGGCAATTCTTTAGTCGGTGGGCGCGGGTTCTTTTGGGGGAAGTGTAACGGGTTCGCGGCGGCTGAACTTGAAGCGCGTGAAGATGTCCTCGTAGAGCGCGACAATCTGCTCGCGCGTGAATCCCATATCTTCGTACGAATAGACGTGGTCGCTCTGGAAGGACAGGGCCTCCTCCACTGCCTGCGCCACGATGCGGTCCAGCCAGGGCTGTTCGGCATAGCCAAACCGGCGATAGAAATCGCGGATGACCTGCTCGGGGGTTTGCATCAGGTCCTCGTATTTCAGGATCAGGTGCCGGGTCGAAGGATGCGAATCGAGATAGTCCAGGGGATGGCGGTACCAGTACCGGGTCATCCCGACGATCTCGTCCAGGTACATGTAGGGCTGGGGCGGGTCGGTGAAAACGCGGCGGGCGTAGTTGATCCACGAGACGGTGGAGGGCAGCATGTCCAGCGGGTTGCGGACGAGGTAGATGATGCGGGCGTCGGGGAAGAACTCGCTGAGCGTTTCGATCTTGGCGCTGAAGGCGGGATTCTTGGCGACGAAATGACGCTTGCCGGTGGCGTACAAGTGGCGCTGGAGCATGGACTTGTAGAAGGCCATGATGCGCCGCTTCTGTTCGTCGGACAGGGCGTCATCGAAAAACTGGTAGGGCGGCATCTCGTCCATGAAGGGGAAGAGGAACGAGACGAAGTAGGTGGCCCAGATGTGCATGAGAATGTTCTCGTCCTCCTCGGGCTGGAAGAACGAGATGCGGTGGATGCGCACCTGGCCGAGGGAGCGGCGGTCGAAGGCCAGGGCGAGGCGCTTGAGGGGACTGCCGAAGAGGCGGTCTATGCGATTGACGGCCTGCATGATCTTCTTGGATGTGACGGAGGGGGTGAGGTAGATGTCGAAGGTGGTCAGGCTGGTGAAGTTCTCCTTATCCCGCGAGAGCAGGCGGTGGAGGAACGTGGAACCGCTGCGGAAATTGCCGAGGATGAAAAGCGGCTTTACCACCGGGTGTTTTTTATGGGCGGGGAAGAAAATATCGTCCAGCAGGAATCCGAGCCAGATGAAGAGCGACCCGATCGGCCAGACGAGATAGAAAAGGATGATGAAGGTGAGGCGTTTGCGCGTGAGCCGCGTCTGGGCGTTGGTCTTGAAGAACGAGCGGCAGGCCATCCGCCAGAAGAGCCAGAAGTTGTAGGTCATGAAAACCGTGATTGTACGGATGAGATGGCCCGGCGGGCATCGCCTCGAACTTGACGAAAGGTTGTTTCCGCAGGCATAGAAAAAGGCCGAGGCGGCCTTTTCCGTGGTTCGATTGTATCACTCGAAGGGAGCGTTTACCAGTCGCGCTGGTAGTAATCGTCCCAGTCGCAGTCGTTGTCGCCGTCCACGTCGCAGTGGGTCCCGTCGAGGCTGGCGAGATATTCCACTTCGCTGGCCGGCGCGCCGATGCGCTTTGCGACGTCCAGCTGGTAGCCGATGCAGAAACGTTCGATCGCGACCCCGCCCCAGGCGCCGTCCGGGACCGGCTCGCCGGGGTGGGCGGCTTGATATTGGTGATAAAGTTCGGAATGGGTGGCATCGTGGGCGATGGTGGAGGCGTACCAGGTGACGCTGTAGAAGGCGGTCGGATCGCCGACCTCGTAGCGGGGCGGCTCCTCCCAGGCCCACATGCCGCTGTGCTGTCCCTGCTGGATGAGGCCCACGTACCTCTGTGTTTTGAGGAAGGCGTCCGGCGCGAGGGCTTCGAGCAGGGCCAGCGCGGCGCGGGTCTGGTCAATGAATGCCTGGCTGCCCTCGATCTTGATACCGCCATAAATTGTGGGATCGTCCGTAGTGGGGACGAGCGAGGGCGGGGTGATCGTCGGTGTGGGTGTATTCGATGGGATGACGAGGAGAAAGGCCGCGGTCTGCGTCTGCACGATGGCGGCGTGGATGGTGGCCTGCGAGTCCACGGGCGGGGCGACGGGACCCGGCGTGAGCAGGGAACAGGCCAGGGTAACGGCCAGCAGGCCGAGGGTCGGCAGGAGGCGGGAGGGCTTCACGCCGTCATTCTATCAAATTCTCTTTGCATGAAAGATTCAAAACCCTTGCGAGTCAGGGCGGCAAGTTCTTCGAATAATGTGGGTTCGACTTTCTTGAAATTGAAACAGGATTTGCCCTGCATGTGTCTTTTAAGTTCGGGCGAAACGCCTTTCAGTAACTCAGGATACATGTAGACCGGCATCAGGTAAAAACTGACGTAATTCTTCTTGACCTGCGCCGAACCGAAAAAGAGTTCCTTCTTGTATTTTGGGCTGAACGGACCGTCGAGGTGGTACGCCTCAGCCATATCGGCCTTGACGGTCAGATGCGAGGCAAAGGGTTGCAAGATGGCTTTGAGTCGCTGAAAGACGAGAGGAAAGTTGGATCGAGGGGACATGACTGACTCCTAAAGCGATTAATCACGGCGCGATCACAATCTCCAAATATATGGTTTGCCCGAAGGGTATCCCATCCGGGTCCACTGCCTGCCACTCACTGGTGTAGGTGCCCGGCTCGAACGGCGCAATGAACACGATGCGCAGTGTTGGACGGGAGCCTGCAATGGCGGGATACAAAGCCTGTTCGGACGCCGCGCCCATGGCGTCGCCGCTGATCAGTTTCAGGCGGTAACGCGCGTCCCAGTTGCAGGTGCCGCTGTTCTGCACCAGCCATTGCTTATCCACCATCGCGCCCGGGGCAAGGACGGTCCCGTCTGGAATGGTCAGGTCCTGCACAAAAGCCAGATCGTTGGTGCAGGGTTCTGGTGTGAGTGTGTCGGATGGGAGCGGGGAAGGCAGAACGGGGACGTTTGTCGGCTGGCTGGCTACAGTGGGAGTCGGCTCGATAGGAGTGGGTGGACGGAAGAAGGTGGGTGTAGTTGTGGGCGCGCAGGCGGTCAATAAAACAAACCACAGATGGACGAGAATGAAGCGGAACTTGTTACTTTGTGATCCGCGTCCGTCTGCGTTCATCTGTGGCGGCTTTCGTTCGGCAGGATTGGGTCTATTCCTCGGCTTCGGCGTCTCCGCCTCCATCGCTTTCACCTCCGCCTATGTCGAGCGGCAGGGCTACTTCACCGCTTAAAGCTTTCTGGCGGATGACGGTCTCGATCTCGGCGGCGATGGCGGGATTCTGGCGGATGAATTCCTTGGCGTTCTCGCGTCCCTGGCCGAGGCGCGTGTCATGGAACGAGAAGAATGCGCCGCGTTTTTCGACGATCTCGAACTGGGTGGCCAGGTCGAGGATGTCGCCGGACTTGGAGATGCCCTCGTTGTACATGATGTCGAACTCGGCGGTGCGGAAGGGCGGCGCGACCTTGTTCTTGACCACCTTCACGCGCGTGCGATTACCGATCACTTCAGCGCCCACCTTGATGGCCTGAATGCGGCGAACGTCCAGGCGGACGCTGGCATAGAACTTGAGCGCCTGTCCGCCGGTGGTCGTTTCGGGGTTGCCGAACATGACGCCGATCTTTTGACGCAACTGGTTGGTAAAGATGACAGTTGTCTTGGTCTGGTTGATGGCGCCGGAGAGCTTTCGCAGCGCCTGGGACATGAGGCGGGCGTGCACGCCCATGGTCGGATCGCCCATGTCGCCTTCGATCTCGGACCGGGGAACGAGCGCGGCCACCGAGTCGATGACCACTACTTCCACCGCGCCGGAGCGGACGAGAGTCTCTGTAATTTCGAGAGCCTGCTCGCCGGTGTCGGGCTGGGACACGAGCAGGTTGTCAATGTCCACGCCGCATTTGGCCGCGTAGGTCGGGTCGAGGGCGTGTTCCATGTCAATGTATGCGGCTGTACCGCCCATGCGCTGTGCTTCGGCCACGACGTGCTGGCAGATGGTGGTCTTGCCGGAGGATTCTGGGCCGTAGATTTCGGTAATGCGTCCGCGCGGCAGGCCGCCGACGCCAAGCGCGATGTCCAGCGAGAGCGAACCGGTGGGAATGGATTCGGTCACCATGCTGTGTTCGCCGAGGCGCATGATCGAGCCGTCGCCGTAGCGTTTGAGGATATCGCCGACGGCTTTATCGAGAACGGCGCGGCGGGCATCGTCCGCGCGGCCGGAGGGTTGTTCGGAGGAGGAAGCAGAGGATTTGCGTGGCATGGTTTGGTCTCCAAAAAGTTTAAGTGACGCAGGTAAAATCCATTGAGTTTCAAGAGTATAGCACAGATGTTCGGCTCGTCAAGGGCGGCTTTGGCCCTGGCCTTGAGAACGAATTTAAGGCGAGGGCGTTGAAACCAAAGTCGGGGTCGCGGTGACCGGCAGAAAGTTCAGGGCGGGAGTTGGAGGCGCAGAGTGGGCAAATCCGTTCGCGCCCTGGAAGGTGAAATAGGTGACCTGTCCGGGATAGATGTCCACCCAGAACTGCACATTCTTACCCTCGAAGTTCAGGGTGATCTTGTAGAGCCCGGCCGGCAGGTCGCTCAATACGAAGTTCTCATTGAAATAGGGATCGGGGTTGGTCACGCCGCCGCCGTACGTGCGCATGGAATACAGGCGGCGCGTGGTTTCGGAATACACATCCACCGGATAGTAGTGAAGGGGATTCTCTCCCTTGGTATCGGTGAGCCGGCCGACGAGCACGCCCCAGCCCTGCGGCGGCGCCATCCACAATTCGGGATTGAGAGTCTGAAAAAAGGAGTTATCGCCGAGGCGCACCTCGAAGTGCAGATGCGGCCCGGTGGAATGACCGGTATTGCCGACCAAACCAAGCGGGTCACCGGTGTTCATATACTGGCCCACGATCACATCCACGCGTTGCATGTGGGCGTAGATGGTATAGAGTTTCTGGTCGCGGTAACCGAAGTCATGTTCGATGGCCACAGCCTGGCCGTATGGATCGTCTTTATTCAGCGGTGATTCGGTGAACAGACCCCATCCAGCCCAGATGACCGTGCCGGGTCCGGCTGCGAGCACCGGCGCGCCTTCGGTGGCGTCAATGTCCACGCCGGTGTGCACGGTGTTGCCGAAGAAGATGCCGCCGTAACGATAGTCTGCCAGCGGCCAGTTGACCTCATTGGCGGGAATCGGGCGCGTGAAATAAAAATGATCGTAGGGACCGATGGCCCACGGGACCTCGTAGAGGGGCGGACGCCAGCCCGAAACAGGCTCGAGACCGGGCGTGGGGAGGACGAAACGCATCGGCGGGACCGTTGGCGTTGGCGGAACTGACAAATCCTGAAACGGATCCGCGGGCGAGGCGGCGAAGGCGACCACCGGGCTTGGCTCCGGGCTTGTTTCTCCGATGGGGGCGCAGGAGGAGAGGAACATTATGAGTAACGCGACAGCCAAGAGATTTGCAGCTCGATATTCATGGCGCGGTCTCCGACCGCAACCAAAACGTTTCACCGCGAAGAGGCAAAGGCCGCGAAGGTTTTTCTTTCTTCGCGAAGTTAATTTCCCTTCGCGCTCTTCGATGCTTCGCGGTTCTAGAGTTTCCCGCGGAACGAGCAAAGGTTGCGCGGGGATACCATATCGCCCTCGGTTGCGGAATGAATTCCGTTCTACGCTGTTTTTCATGGCAGAGGCGTGTTGGTTGGAATCGGCGTTGGCGAGGGGATGGGCGTGGATGTGTTGCTCGGCGTGAGTGTGGCGCGCGGGGTGTACGTAGCGGTTGGCGTGCGCGTGGGAGGCGGAGTGCGCGTGGGCGTGATGGTGGGAGGCAGGCGCAGGGTGGGCGTGACCAACGCGCTCGGCGGATAGAGTTCGAGCATGGCCGAATACCAGTCCAGGCCGCCGGTCAATGCGAATTCGGTGAAGCGCGCCCCCGCGTAGTAACTGCGCCAGTTGGGCAGGGCCGGCAGGCGCTCCCAGCCGTAGGCAAGGGCGAGGGAGGTAAAGTCAACCCAGTATCCGGTCGGGACGGGCGCGTATCCTCCGCCGGCGTCGTACGTGCTGGGGTCCAGTTCATAACGCGCGGAGAGATTCCAAGGCGCGTCGCGCAGGGGTTCGCCCTGCGTGCCATCCTGCGATTGGGCGCGCAGGTAGACCCGCCAATAGGTTTGCTGACCGACTTCCTCGCGCACGGCCACCATCCACCCGGCGTTGGCAATGACCGAGTTGAGCGCGAAGGCGCGCCCGGTCAACAGCCAGTCATCCCCCAGGCTCGGGTCAAGCGAGGTGGTCAATGGGACGAAGGCGTTTTCGAGGCTGGCCATCACGTCCCAGCCCAGGTCGTCGGCGGCGCGCCGGCGCAGGGCAATGAACGACTCATCCACGAGGTCATGGAGCGCGGGATAGGGCGCCTGCACGTCGGCCAGCGGGATGACCGTCCAGCGCTGGGTGGGACCCTCAACCAGCGGCCGCACCGAAAGCGACCAGGGCGCGGTGGGAGTCATTTCGGCGGCTTTCTGGAACGACGCAGGCAATGGATTGGGCAACTCGAGCACGGTCCACGCCAGTCCGCGAACCGGGCCGGGCAGAAGCACGGGAGGCAGGAGCAGGCCTCCGTCCGCGCGAAGAGCCGAGAGGTAACTCTGATTCGGGCCGCCGATGACGACCGCGAAACGCTCGTCTTCCGGCGAGAAGGCGGCCCAGTCCGCGTCCGCGAGCCAGCGCGCGGGACGTTCGGCGGATGCGGAATCCCACAGGTACGCGCCGCTGAAACCGACGGCTTGCGAGTCGGCCGCCCAGACCAGTTGACTCCCGTCGCTGTTCCATTGCGGGTGACTCTCGGCGGCGTCGGTTGTGTGACTGAGATTGACGAAACGGCCCGCGTCGGTGCGGTCGAGGTCGGCCAGCCAGACATCGGGGTTGCCGCTTCGGTTCGAGACGAAAGCGATCTGCCGCCCCTGCGGCGACCAGACGGGGGAATGGTCTGTGGCGGGATTCTCGGTGAGCGGAATGATCGTATCGTCGGCGAGCGAGAGCACGGAGACTTCCATGTCGCTGCCGTTGTAGGTTTCGAATGCCAGCCATTGACCGTCGGGCGACCAGGAGGGGGAGGAATCGTATGCGGGCGTATCGGTCAGTTTGCGGCCCTGACCGGATTCGAGGTCGAGCAGGTACAGGTCCCAGACGCCGCCGCGGTTCGAGGCGAAGGCCAGTAGGCTTCCATCCGGGCTGACCGCGGGCGTGACATCGTCCCAGTGACCGTCGGTGAGGCGCGTGAGGGGCTGTCCTGTTTCGGGGGAATACAAGAAGAGATGCGCGTCGCCGTATTCTTCGATGGAGAGGAGGATGACTTCGTTCTTTTCCCCGGGCACAAACGTGGGCGGACTCACGACAGGCGCGTCCGTGGCTGGGCTTTCATTTCCGCCATCGGGAGTGACAGAGGCGGGCTGGCCGCAGGCGGAGAGCGCGGTCAGCGCGGCGAGGCAGAGCAGGGACAGGCGCGCGGCGGCTTTGTTCATTGCGCGGGGACTTCGAAGGTGATGGTGCGCGGCGCGGCTTCGGGCCCGTCGGGATAATACAGCAGGGCGTTGAGCGTGTACGCGCCGCGCGGGTCGTCTTTGCCGCGGATGTGCAGGGTGAATTCCTGCTTCCACGAGAGCGGCTCGATGATACTGGTGGAGGCGACCTCCGCGCCCTCGGCGTCCGTGAGCGTGACTTCGATGTGTGGACGCGTTTGGAACGGCGTCATTTCGAGATTGACGCGCACGCGCCGGCCATCGGGATATGGCTCGGCGGTCAAGACTGTAATTTGTACCTGTTCGGGGGGAAGCCGCGGGGCGAGGTCGTCGGGGAGGAAGAAATCCATGCGGCTGATTATAATGCGTTGGAGGGGATGGGGGAAACAGTACTATTGGTTGTGGGTCAAGTCTTGTATAATTCAAAAGGGAGTGGCATCGATTGCAATCAGCCCCGTGATTGCGGCGCGGCGGGATCGCAGATCCTTGCCTTATAGTGAGGTGATAATGAAAAGATGTGACTACATACTACTATTTGTTCCTATTTTGGCAGCTTGTAATTCAGGAAATTCCATAGTTTCTGCCTCGCCTTCTCCGTTGCTGTTTCCGACCGCAACTGCTACTCCAACTCTGTCTTCCTATATTCCTGTAAACCCAGTAGAAGCTCCTGCACCAAATACTGCGACTGGATGCATTCCACCCATTATCATTTCAGGCTATCCCCACGGAGAAATTTACATCACGCCTTCACCCAAACAGAATGTTCTACCGAGCGATTGGGAGATGGTCTCAACAGTCCCAGATGAGTTCACAGGCAAATTAGGTTCGGGTCTCCTTTTAGTGCAGCCCCGAGAAGATCATGATGAGATTTGGATAGATGTTTATGATGATCCAATTGATAATGGAGATCGTAAATATTATATTTATCGGACCGATACAAAGGAATGGCGACGAGCCCCAACTCCACCGAGTTCCTGGGTATTCTTGGATAGCAATAATAATGTTTGGGCAAAGACTGTGTCCTATGATAGAAGCGTTCCCATATTTTACCGATTGGACGAGGCTATCAATCGATTCGTCCCAGTTATGGACATTGCAGAAAATCTAAGCAATGGACACGTCCCGTCAGGGGTGAAGATTGGGGCGGATGGTTTGCTCTGGTTTATATTTCGCGATAATCAGGACAAAACCTCATTGTATAGTTTTGACCCCGTGACCTTGGAAGCCAAAGGCCATTTATCTGGAGATTATTATGAAGAGGTGGAAATGGATAAGAATGGCAATTTATATCTCTTGCAACGGGGAGTTACTTTGGTGAAATATAACCCCCCTACGGGCAACGTTTTGTCTGCGAACATTCCTCGTACTGATGAGGAATTTGGTGACAGCAACAATATGTATCTTGATCATGAAAATCGGCTGTGGATAAGCGACAGGGTTTGGTTTGACATCACAGCAACTGGTATTGATAATCAATATGTTGTTATACGCTCTCCTGTTTTCATAGATTATGTTGATTATTTGCTCCACTATAGATGGGTAAGGCCATTGGTGGCACTGGAAAGCATAGATGGGAGACTTTGGTATAGATCCACGCGTGGAAATGCCTGGTTCAATCCGAACAACGGTGAGTGGTGTCTGTTTACAACTTATAATTCAAATATTGTCCAGGACTCCAAGTATGATCTTTGGATGCTGATCGAAAACAGCCTCTATAGACTTCAATTCGATCTGTAAACCTCAGCGTGAGACTTCGCGAAATAGCCCCACCCGCCTTTGCTCGGCGCGGGACTCCTGTCCCCGCCGAGGATTGACCGAAGGTTTAGGCTACCTAAACGACCAGCCCCGACTGAGGAAGCCGGGGCTGTATATTCTAGCCGTTCTTCTTCTGGAACTCGCGCATGAACTGAGTGAGTTCCTCGGCCGCGGCCAGAGGCAGGGCGTTGTAGAGCGAGGCGCGCATCCCGCCCACGGAGCGGTGTCCCTTCAGGCCGATCAGTCCCTGCTTCTTGGATTCGGTCGCGAAGGCGCCTTCCAGTTCCTCGGTTGGCAGGCGGAAACTAATATTCATCAGCGAGCGGTCGGCTTTGGCGTGTCCGCGATAGAAGCCGCCGCTTTCATCAATGGCCTGGTAGACCAGCGCGGCCTTGGCGCGGTTGCGGCGCTCCACTTCCTCGAGTCCGCCGATGGACTTCATCCACTTCATCACCAGCCCGACGATATAAATGGCAAAGGCGGGCGGCGTGTTGAGCAGGGAGCCTTCCTCGGCCAGCGCCTTGTAGTCCAGCAGGTTGGGCAGATTGGCGGGGACGCGCGCCAGCATGTCGTCGCGGATGATGACTACGACCACTCCCGCCGGGCCGACGTTTTTCTGCGCGCCGGCGTACATGAACGCGTATTTGGACATATCCAGCGGATGACTCATGAAGTCTGATGAGGCGTCGCATACCAGCGGGACCCCGGAGGGGGGCACCGGCTCGGTGAAGTATTCCACGCCGTGGATGGTCTCGTTGGAGGTGAAGTGCAGGTACGCGGCCTTCGGGTCGAGGTCGAGTTCCGATTGCGCCGGCAGGTGGTCGAAGTTGCTCGCCTCCACGGTCGCGGCGGCGCGCGCCGCGCCGAGTTTCTGTGCCTCTTTCAGCGCCTTCTTGCTCCACGTGCCGGTCACGATGTAATCCGCCGAAGCGCCAGCCGGGCGCAGGTTCATGGGCAGCATGGCGAATTGCAGGCTCGCGCCTCCTTGCAGGAACAGCACCTTGTAATTGGCGGGGACCTTGAGCAGGTCGCGCAGGTCGGCTTCGGCGGCCTGGATCACGGCTTCGAATTCCTTCGAACGGTGGCTGATTTCCATCACCGACATGCCCGTGCCCTGGAAATCCAGCAGTTCGGCCTGTGCCTGTTGGAGCACTTCCAGCGGCAGGACCGCCGGGCCGGGATTGAAATTGTGGACGCGTTTGGGATTGCTCGACATGGTTACTCCTGGAATTTGGTTCGGCGATTCGCTCACCGCCGCCGATTATCTCACGGCCAGATTATAACCAGAAGTGTCGTTTATCACACGGAACGCGGCGGACAACTGACATCCATCCGTTGACACGCTCCGGGCGAGTTGATAGAATCCCGCCCGTGGTCATTTTGCACACTTCCGCAGGGCTGGCGGCTTTCGGGCCGTGCAGTCCTGTTTTAATCCCTCGCTGGTTTCAAAAAGGAGAGGTTCGATGAAGATCCTGATTTGCGACAAGACCGAAGCGGACGCCATCGAGAGGATGCGCGCCGCGGGTCTCGAAGTGGACGTGCGCGACGACATCACCGCCGAGGAACTGCCCTCCGTCATCCTCGCCTACGACGGGATGGTCGTTCGTTCGCGGACCAAGGTGCGGCAGCCGCTCATCGACGCGGCGGCCAGCCTCAAGGTCATCGTGCGCGGCGGCGTTGGTCTCGACACGATTGACCACGAGTATGCCAAATCGAAGGGCATTATTGTCATGAATACACCGATGGCGAGTTCCGCGTCCGTGGCTGAACTGGCCATCGGTTTCATGTTCGCCCTGGCGCGCTCGATTTACAAGGCCACCGCCTCGATGAAATCCGAGAAGTGGGAAAAGAAGGCCTTCGAGGGCGACGAGATCGGCGGCAAGACGCTCGGCCTGATCGGCATTGGTAATATCGGCAGTGAAGTTGCCAAACGCGCCAACGCGCTGGGCATGACGGTCATCGCGTACGACCCGTACGTGAAATCGGCCGAGGGAGTCACACTGGTGACGCTCGATGAATTGCTGGCGCAGTCCGATTACATCAGCCTGCATTTGCCCAAGACCAATGAGTCGGCGGACATGATCGGCAAGGCGCAGTTCGAGAAGATGAAGAACGGTGTGCGCATCGTCAACTGCGCGCGCGGCGGAATCGTCAACGAGGACGCGCTGTACGAGGCGCTGACCAGCGGCAAGGTCGCGGGCGCGGCGCTGGACGTGTTCGCCGAGGAGCCGCCCACCGACTGGAAACTGCTGAAACTGGATAACGTCATCGGCTCGCCCCACATCGGCGCCGCGACCAAAGAGGCGCAGGGCCGCGTCGGCGCGGAGGTGGCGGATAAGTTGATCGAATTCGCAAGAAATATGAAATAGTCGCGCATGGCCGCGCAACGTTTGCGCGTTTTACGAGAACCTTTCTGAACCGCGAAGAAACGAAGAGCGCGAAGGGAGATTGACTTCGCGAAGAAAGAAACCTTCGCCGCCTTCGTGCCTTCGCGGTGAAATCACTTGGGCTGTAGCAGGAGGTTGTGTTTTTATGAAGATTATCGGCGATATTGGCATTCAAATCCCGCAAGTGTATCTGCCCAAACCCGGCACGGACCTGACGCGCTGGGCGGTCATTGCCTGCGACCAGTTCACCTCCCAGCCTGATTATTGGGAGAAAGTGGAAAAACTCGTCGGCGGTGCGCCCTCGACCCTGAACCTGACCCTGCCCGAAATCCACCTCGAAAAGCCCGGCGAGGCCGAGCGAATCAAGAAGATTCAGGGGACGATGCAAGATTACCTCGCGCAGGGATTGCTCGAACCGCACGACGGTTTGATCTATGTGGAGCGCACGGTGAATGGACGGACGCGCAAGGGCATCATGCTGTGCCTCGACCTGGAACGTTACGATTACACCAAAGGCTCCTCCAGCCTGATCCGCGCCACCGAGGGGACGATCATCGAACGCCTGCCGCCGCGGATGAAGATCCGCGAGGGCGCCGCGCTGGAACTGCCGCACATCCTCGTGCTGATTGACGACCCGAATCACACGGTCATCGAGCCGGTCGGTGCGGCGAAAGCGGACCTGAAGAGACTCTACGATTTTGATTTGATGCTGGGAAGCGGTCACCTCGCGGGGTATGCTGTGAGTGATGCGCTGGAGGAAAAAGTCATCGCGGCCCTGCGCGGACTGGCACAGCCAAAGACGTTCGCGGCAAAATATGGCATTGATGAAGACAAACCTGTTTTGCTGTTTGCCATGGGCGACGGCAATCACTCGCTGGCGACGGCCAAGGCCATCTGGGAGAAGAATAAGGCCGCGGTTGGCATGGATCATCCCTCGCGCTACGCGCTGGTGGAGATCGAAAACGTCCACGACGAGGCGCTGGAGTTCGAGCCGATTCACCGCGTACTGTTCGGTTTGAAGAAGGATTTGTTCGCGGCGATGAGGTTTCATTTCGGCGCGGACTTTGCGTACAAACCCGTCCGCGACGCGCGGGAAATGGTCAAGGCCGTAGATTCGGCCGACGGCGCGCGGCAGGCCATCGGTCTGGTTGGAGGCGGGGCGTTCGGCGTGATCGAGATTGCCAACCCCTCGTCGAACCTGCCCGTCGGTACGATCCAGGCTTTTCTCGATCCGTTCCTGAAAGAGGGCGGCGCGGAGAAGATTGATTACGTCCACGGCGGGGAGGTGGTGTGCACGCTCGGCGCGCAGGCGGGCAACGCCGGGTTCTACCTGCCCGGTATGCACAAGAGCGACCTGTTCAAGACCGTGATCCTGGACGGCGCCCTGCCGCGCAAGACGTTCTCGATGGGCGAAGCGCACGAGAAGCGTTTTTACATGGAGAGTCGCAAGATCATCCCTTGATGGGACGCGGACTGGCGCAAATAATCGCTAAAGGCTGTCCGCCACTCTGCGCGAATTCCCGCGAATATAAATCACTTCGCGAAGATTGGCGAAAATTCGCGGATGACGACCTTTCACTTCCCGCCGAATCCCCTCGGCAGGAGGGTGTCATCCTCGCTTGGATGGGATACAATTCTACCGCTCCAACGAACCTGCTTTGAAGAGGAGAAACAATGGAAGAAAAACTCGCACAACTGAAACAAATCATGGCCGAAGTGGCGGACCTGAACAACGCCGCCGCCCTGCTCGGCTGGGACCAGCAGACCTACATGCCGCGCGGCGGCGCGGAGGCGCGCGGCAACCAACTGGCCACGCTGGGCAAGATCGCCCACGAGATGTTCACGTCGGACAAAGTGGGCAAACTGCTGGACGAACTCAAGGACGCCTTTCCCGCCGATTCGGACGAGGCCGCTCTGGTGCGCGTGACCCAACGCGATTACGACAAGCGCACGCGCGTCCCGTCCGAGTTCGTGGCGCGGTCGGCGCAGATTACCTCCGCGGCCAACGAGGCCTGGGTGGAGGCGAAGACCAAGTCCGAGTTCCCCGTTTTCCAGCCGCACCTGGAAAAGGTCGTGGACCTGAGCCGCGAATACGTCACCTTCTTCCCGCCCGCCGATCATCCCTACGACATCCTGCTCGACGACTACGAGCCCGGCATGAAGACCGCCGAGGTGCAGGCCATTTTCGACGAATTGCGCCCCCAGCAGGTGGAACTGCTCAAGGTCATCGCGGCGCGCCCGCAGGTGGACGATTCATTCCTGCATTTGAAATTCAAGGAATCGAAACAACTCGCCTTCGGTGAAAAGGTCATCACCAAGTACGGCTACGACTGGAACCGCGGCCGCCAGGATAAATCGCCGCACCCGTTCACGACATCGTTCAGCCTGAACGATGTACGCATCACCACGCGCTTCCAGGAGGACTTCCTCAACACGGCGCTGTTCGGCACGATGCACGAGGCGGGGCACGCCATGTACGAGCAGGGCGTAAATCTCATCTACGAACGCACTCCGCTCGGCACGGGCGCGTCGCTGGGCATACACGAATCGCAGTCGCGCATGTGGGAGAACCTGGTCGGCCGTTCCCTGCCGTTCTGGGAGCACTTCTATCCCCTCCTGCAAAAGACCTTCCCCGCGCAACTCGGCAACGTCAAACTGGACAAATTCTACAAGGGCATCAACAAGGTCGAGCCCTCGCTCATCCGCGTCGAAGCGGACGAGGCCACCTACAACATGCACATCATGCTGCGGCTCGAAATGGAGATCGCCATGATTGACGGCTCGGTGGAGGACTTCGGGGAACTGCCCGAAATGTGGAATGCGAAGATGAAGGACTATCTGGGCGTCACTCCGCCCGACGACGCCAAAGGCGTCTTGCAGGACATCCACTGGTCCTTCGGCGGTCTGGGCTACTTCACCACCTATTCGCTCGGCAACCTCATCTCCGCCCAGTTGTGGGAAAGAATCAATGCCGATCTTCCCGACCTGCCCGACCAGATCCGCAAGGGCAAGTTCGACGCCCTGCTCGGCTGGCTGCGCGAGAACATCCACAAACATGGCCGCAAGTACGAACCGCAGGAACTCGTCCGGAAGGTGACCGGCTCGAAGATCACGCCCGCGCCCTATCTGCGCTATCTGCGCGAGAAGTTTGGAAAGATCTACAAACTCTAGAATTCGCTCGACAAAACCAGAGACGCTCCGTTACAATGGGGCGTCTTTGATTCCTCCCATGAGAAAAATAATTCAACTGACCCTCATTGCCGCCTCTTTCTGGACCCTGGGTGCGTGCGCGTTCACCGGAGGCGAATCTCTGCCCACGCCTCTTCCGCCCGATTACCTGCCGACCGTGATCGCCCTGACCGCCCAATCCATCAACGCCACCCTGATGGCGGGCACACCGCCGACCGCGACGCTCGAACCCTCCGCCACGCCTCTGCCGCCCGATACGCCGACCCCGCGTCCCACGCCGACGCCCACCGCCATCCCGCCCGCGCCGCTGGGACTGATCCGCGTCGCCGCGCCGGGGCCGATGTCCTTTGTCGCCTCGCCCCTGCAGTTGCGCATGGACGTGGTCTCCGGCGAGAGCGAGATCGTCCGCGTTGCTCTGTACGGAGAGGACGGCCGCGTGCTGTTCGATAAACTGACGCGTGTGAGACACTTCGCGACCGGGGCGTATGTCACGCTCGAAATCCCCTTCGAGATTCGCGCCGTCTCGGAACTGGCGCGGCTTCAGGTCAGCACCACGGACCGGGCGGGGCGCCTCGAGGCCGTCTCCTCGACCTACGTCAACCTGATCTCCATCGGCGTCAGCGAGATCAACCCTCCCGCGCCGCCTTTCGAACGGGTCGCCATCTATAATTTGAAGCCCGAGGCGGTGATTTCGGGCGGGACTTTGGCGATCAAAGGGGCCATGTGGCCGGTCAACACCCAGCCCGTCATCATCGAATTGCTCGACCCGCAGGGAAAGGTCATCAGCCAGAGGCAGTTGTCCATCGTCGGCGAGACCTATACCTCGTTCACGACGACCCTCCCGTACGAAGTCACCGGGCGGACTCTGGCGCGCCTCGTCGTGCGTCAGGCGGATGATCGCATGGACGGACTGGTCTATCTGTACAGTCAATTGATCAATCTGGAGCCATAGGCTTGCAAAAAGCAGGTGGGACATGTATAATCCCGTCTGCTTTTCGGGGCGTGGCTCAGCCCGGCTAGAGCGCACGGTTCGGGTCCGTGAGGTCGAGAGTTCAAATCTCTCCGCCCCGACTGGTTTGGCCAGAGGATACATTAGCAATTAATTTTCGCTTAGTGTGTCCTCTGGATCATGAAAGTTAGGAGGAAATCATGAAAAGGCTATTGGCTTTAGTGGCCATCCTCACACTAATCTCGCTAGCATGTGGCACATCCGTTCCATCTGTTACGCCAACTCCCACAGTCCCTCCTCTTCCAACAAAGACTCCCGCTCCAACTTCGACGCCACGGCCTACGTCCACGCCGCGGCCCACGGCCACCTTCACGCCCATTCCCGAACCCATCCTGCTGACAGGTAGCGGCGATTCGGTGACCGACGTGGACAAGTGGCGTGGCCCTGCACTTCTCCATCTGACCTATACAGGCGGCGGCAACTTCGCGGTCATCAACTACGCCGCGGGCAACCAGCGCATTGACCTGCTGGTCAACACCATCGGCGCGTATGAAGGCACCGTTCCGCTCGACTTCCTCGACACCGAACACACCGTCCGCTTCGAGATTCATGCATCAGGCGCATGGACGCTGGAGATTCGTCCCTTCGCAACTGTCAGGCGCGTCACACTTCCGACCGTCGTCAACGGCAAAGGTGACGATGTCTTTGCCGTCACTGGTCCAAATCCCGATTTGCTCAAAGCCGACGCCAGTCAAGCAAAGGGCAACTTCGCTGTCTGGGCCTGGACTTCCAGCGGCCGCGATCTACTCATCAACGAAATTGCACCCTACACTGGCACCGTCCTTCTAGATGGCGACACCTTCCTCTTCGTTGTTGTCGCCGATGGCCCCTGGTCACTGGACATCACTGCAAGGTGATATCAGAATAATTTGCTGTGTGTCATAAATCTAATTGTGCAATCGTGAGGTCGTGTCTCCTCTACGAGGACTTCACTATCTCTTCGCCCCGATAGTTGACTCCCTCAAAGAGGGAGTCTTGGTTAATCGGTGCGGACCATATCATATTGCGTAAGAGGGACAAACTCGTTGGCTTGCCTGAAATTTCACCGCAGATTATCCATGAACGGGGTTCACCCCGAAGGCTGAAACGGAGTCCAAAGTCCCCAGACTTTGGAGCGAGAAGCGAACGTCTGGAGACGTTCGACTCCGACGAAACCTGATTTTCGGTCACTCCACACCAGACAAAAATTGTCGCAACCCGCCTTACTTATGCTATACTTTCAGCAATCATCGAAAGGAGGCGCCATGATCACGGTACGCGAGATGGTTCGCAAGAAGGGCGGGGAAATCTGGTCAGTGGGTCCCGACGCCGTTGTGTTCGAGGCCATGAAATTGATGGCCGACAAGAATACGGGCGCCGTGCTCATCATGGATGGCGACAAAGTGGAGGGCATCCTCTCCGAGCGCGACTGCGCCCGCCGCCTCGACCTGCAGGGTCGCACCGCCCGCGACACCAAAGTCGGCGAGATCATGACTACCAAGGTGGTGTACGTGGAAGGCGGGCAGGCGCTGGACGAATGCGTCGCCATCATGCTCGACAAGAATATCCGTCACCTGCCCGTCTTCGACGAGGGCAAACTCATCGGCCTGATCTCGGCGCGCGATGCATTGAAGGAAATGGTGGACCAGCAAAAATTCGTCATCTCGCAACTGGAACATTACATCCTGGGCGGAAAAGCGTAATTCGTCTGCGATAAACCTTTGTGGGGCGGACTGCCAATCCGCCCCATTCTTTATGTTATGAGGCGACATGGAAGAAAACACAATTTCCGAACTCCAGCAGAAGATGGCCTCCGGTGAACTGACCTCCCGCCGCCTGACCGAACTTTTCCTCGAGCGAATCGACTCGATAGATAAGAACGGCCCGCACTTGAATTCGATCATCGAAACCAACCCCGATGCGCTGGACATCGCCTCTTCCCTCGACGAGGAGCGGGCGCGCGGCTCGAGGCGCGGTCCCCTGCACGGGATTCCCATTGTCCTGAAGGACAACATTGACACCGCAGACCGAATGCAGACCACCTCCGGGTCGCTGGCGCTGGAGGGCAACCACGCCGCCCGCGACGCGGGCCTGGTGGAACGACTGCGCGCCGCGGGGGCGGTGATTCTGGCAAAGACGAATCTCAGCGAATGGGCCAACTTCCGCGGCAAGAACTCCACCAGCGGATGGTCGTCGCGCGGCGGCTTGACGCGCAACCCGTACGCCCTCGACCGTTCGGCCTGCGGCTCGTCTTCGGGATCGGGCGCGGCGGCCGCGGCGAACCTGTGCGCGGCCGCGGTCGGCACCGAGACCGACGGCTCGATCATCTGTCCCGCGCAGACCAATGGGATCGTAGGCATCAAACCCACGCTGGGACTCGTCAGCCGCGCGGGAATCATTCCCATCGCGCACAGCCAGGACACGGCGGGCTCGATGGCGCGCACCGTCGCGGACGCGGCGGTCCTGCTCGGGGCGATGACCGGGCCCGATCAACGGGACGCGGCCACTCGGTCGAGCGCGAAGCGTGGATTGACGGACTACACGCCGTTCCTCGATCCGACCGGTCTCAAGGGTGCGCGCATCGGCGTCGCGCGGACGTTGTTCGGGTCCGATAAGCGCGTTGCGAAAGTCATGGATGAAAGCCTCGAGGCGATGAAGCAGGCGGGCGCGGTGTTGATTGATGTCGAGATGAAATCCAGCGACGCGTTCGGCAAGGCCGAACTGGAAGTGTTGCTGTTCGAGTTCAAAGCCGATTTGAACGCGTACCTCCGCGCGCTGGGACCGCAAGTCCGCGTTCATTCGATGGAAGAAGTGATCAAGTTCAACGAAGAGAATCGCTCGCGGGTGTTGCAATATTTCGGGCAGGAGCGCATGGAGGCCGCGCAGAAAAAGGGGCCGCCGACGGGCAGGAAGTACCTGGCCGCGCTGGAGAAGAATCGAAAGGCGAGCCGCGCCGAGGGAATCGACGCGGTCATGAAAAAGCACAGACTGAATGCCATCGTCTGCCCGAGCGGCGGCGCGGCGTGGATGATAGACCTGGTCAACGGCGACGGCGGCCGCAACTGGGACATGGACAGCACCTCCTACGCGGCCGCGGCGGGGTATCCGCACATCACCGTGCCCGCAGGTTACATCTGGGGTTTGCCTGTCGGAATCTCGTTCTTCGCGAAGGCCTGGCAGGAACCGACGTTGATCAAACTGGCGTACGCCTTCGAGCAGATCACGAAGGTCCGCAAGCCGCCGCAGTTTTTGCCGAGCGCGAATTTGGATTTGTAGCGGCTCCGAGCGCCGCGAACGGCGGCTGGAGCATCGTAAAACACGGAGAAAAAACTGGAAATGCCTGAGAAGGATATTCGTACCGAACCGCACGGTTGTATCGTGTGCAGTAAACTCCATACGTTGTATGTGGTTTACGATTCCGATGGGAAATTCGTTGACTGCAAGGTAATGAGCGCGGACGGACGGAGGGTGCCCGACGCACATCGTCCGCTGGTTGCCTGCGTCAGGCACTCGGATGAGCAGGTGGAAAGAGCCGTCGCCAGGTTTTACCCCGGTGGCTACAAGGAAGATAAGCAGGACGAGTAACGCGGGTTTCTCGGCATTTTGTTAGGATGGGCTAATCTCGTGGGCTTACCATCGGTCTCACCACGGAGCGCGCGGAGAACACAGAGTTTTCTTTGTTTTCTCTGTGAACTCAGTGGTCTCCATGGTGAGGTATCGGCGCCCTCATCATGGTTAGCCACTCTTTCCCCCTTTTTGAGTTGTCACCCAAACCATTTCGGTCTATACTCGGCATATTGGAGCATCCATGTCCGAAATTGACCTTGCCCCTCTCCAGTCTGCAATCGAGCCCTACATTCCCCTCGGCCGTTCGGGGTTACTGCCCGCGCTTCACGCTGCGCAAAAAATATACGGCTGGATTTCCGAGCCAGTCTCCGCGCAGATCGCCCGTTCGTTGCGCGTGCCCCTGGCCGACGTGCACGGCGTGATTGAGTTCTATTCCCTCTTTTACAACGAACCGATCGGCAGGCGCGTTATTCGTGTCTGTACGGATCCCGCCTGCGCGCTCAAAGACGCGGACGGAATCCTGCGCCACCTGTGTTCGCATCACGGACTCGAAGCCGGTCAAACGACCCCGGACCTGTCCCTGACCATCGAGCGGAGTCCCTGCCTCGGGCTGTGCGAGCATGCCCCCGCCGCGCTCGTCAATGACGAAGCAGAGACCAACATCGATCTTGAATCGGGTTCCTACGAACTGGGTCGTCCGAAATCCATTGTGGGCGGCTCGCTGCATCTGTTGACTGTCAATTGCGGGAACGGGACAACCTCCCTTAAAAAATATGGCAAGTACAAGGCCTTGCAAAAGGCGTCGAAGATGAAGCCCGAGGATGTGGTGGCCGAGATCAAGGCCTCGGGTTTGGTGGGACGCGGCGGCGCGGCCTTCCCGACGGGTGTCAAATGGGAAGGCGCGGCCAAAGCGGACGGTTCCCCGAAATACGTCATCTGCAACGCGGACGAGTCCGAGCTTGGCACGTTCAAGGACCGCGTCCTCTTGCTCGACGATCCGCACAGCACAATCGAGGGGATGTGCATTGCTGCGCATGCCATCGGCGCGAGTTATGGATACATTTATCTGCGCGGCGAGTACCCGTACATTTTGCCTGTGCTGGAAACCGCACTGACCGAAGCGCGCAAGGCTGGCTATCTGGGCAGGGGCTTTGATATCGAAGTCCGCCTCGGCGCGGGCGCGTACATCTGCGGCGAGGAGACTGCGCTGTTCGAGTCTATCGAGGGCAAGCGCGGCTTCCCGCGCGTCAAGCCGCCGTTCCCCACAACGCACGGCGTGTTTGGCAAACCGACTGTTATCAACAATGTCGAAACGTTGTGCAATGTGCCACTCATCCTCTCGAAAGGTGCTGCCGAATATCGCAAGATTGGCACGGAAAAATCGCCGGGACCGAAACTGTTCTGCGTCTCTGGCGATGTGACCAGGCCAGGGCTTTATGAAGTCCCGTTCGGCGTTACACTCCGCGAACTGCTCGATATGGCGGGCGGCCCTTCGTCTCCGAGTCTCGGCGCTGCGCTCAGGGCGAGCGAAAGAAAATTACAGGCTGTTCTTTTTGGCGGCGCGGCAGGCGCGTTTGCCACATCCGACCACCTCGATGTGAAAATGACCTTCGAAGATTTGCGCGCCGCGGGCCTGCCTCTCGGCTCTGGCGTTGTCATGGTCTTCGACGAGACGCGCGACATGCGCGACGTGCTGAAGCGACTCGGCCATTTCTTCGCGCACGAGTCCTGCGGCAAGTGCTATCCCTGCCAGATGGGCACCCAGCGGCAGAAAGAAATCCTTGACCGAATCGCCGCGGGCCGAATCATGGAAGGCGACCTGGAACGTTTGCAGGATGTCGGCTGGACGATGATCGACGCGTCGCTGTGCGGGCTGGGGCAGACTGCGGCGGGCGCGGTGTTGTCCGCAATGAAACTTTGGCCTGAGATGTTTGACGGAAAAAATTAACCCTCAATGCCGATGGTCGAGTAGGCCGAGTGTTCTTAGAGGCCGTATCGAGACCATCGGGTTTCAAAAGTGAAAAGAGGTGTATGGTCTCGATACGTTTCTCGCTCCGCTCGAAACTACTCGACCACCGTTGTTATGAGAGGCTGCATGGAAATTAAATTAGTAATTGACGGCGAACAAATCACTGTCGAGCAGGGGAAAACTCTGCTTGAAGCCGCGCGCGAAAACGGAAAAGACATTCCCACCATCTGCTTCCACGAGGCGACCACGTCCAATGCCCTGTGCCGCATCTGCGTCGTCGAAGTCGAGGGGATGAGACTGCTCCAGCCCGCATGCATCGTCCAGGCGGCGGAGGGGATGAAGGTCCAGACGAGAAGCGAGAAGGTGGTCCGCGCGCGGCGCACGATTCTGGAGATGCTGGCGTCCACGATGGATCTGTCGGACGCGCCCGAGATCCTGACGATGATGGACGAGTACGGCGCGAGCGCGGCGCGCTTCCCTGAGGCCGAACGACGCGAGTCGGAAGTCAAAGATGACAACCCGATGTACGTGCGCGATTACTCGAAGTGCCTGTTGTGCTGGCGCTGTGTGCAGGTCTGCGCGGACGACGCACAGTACACGTACGCGATCAACTTCGAGGGGCGCGGTTACGAGACTCAAATCGGCACGTTCTTCGACAAGTCCATTCCCGAAACGACCTGCGTGTTATGTGGTCAATGTGTGGGCGTCTGTCCCACGGGCGCGTTGAAGCCGAAGCGCGAGTTCCTGCTGGAGCAGGGGATGAGCCCGCAGGAGATCAGTGTGATGAATACGGGGAGGAAGAGGCGAAAGACGACCTAACCCCCGGCCCCTTCCCTGCAAGGGAAGGGGTGAAGGATAAGTATGCCAGTAAATAATGTTGTAATCGGACAGAAAGTGGTTTCAGGAATGCGCGAACGCGCAATGCAGTTGCGCCGTGACATGACGCCTGCTGAAAGAATTCTATGGCGCGAACTGCGGACGAATAAGTTTCACGGCATTCATTTCAGGCGACAGCAGATCATTGGCAGGTATATTGTCGATTTTTATTGTCATCGGTTTTCTTTGATTATTGAGCTTGATGGTGGTATTCATGAATTTCAAAAAGAATACGATGTTGAACGCGAGACTGCTTTAATTGAACGCGGCTTTCGCGTTTTGCGATTCAGCAATGACGACGTCATAAATAATTTGTCTATTGTATTAGAGAAGATTCTTCTATCTTGCCAGCCCTCCGACTCCCCCTTCCCGCTTCGGGAAGGGGGCAGGGGGGATAGGTCAGGAGAACCATTATGATCAAGCCCGACCGAATCGTCACAACCACCTGTCCCTACTGCGGCGTTGGCTGCAATCTACAGTTACACGTCAAGGACGACTTCATCTTCAAAGTCACATCGCCGTTTGACTCGCCCGTCAATCACGGGAATTTGTGCGTCAAAGGCCGCTTTGGTTACGATTACATCTACCATCCCAAGCGAGTAACGACTCCGCTTGTGAGAAGATATTTGCTCGAAGGGAAACCCAAGCCAGAAGGGCGAGAACAGGTCTTTGCAATCAGCAAAGACGGACAGCCAATCGAACATTCTCAAATCTCCAATCTCTGGGACTGGGTGGAAACCGATTGGGATACTGCCCTCAATATCACTGCCGATAAGCTCGTTGAAATCTATAAACGCGATGGCTCGGATGCGATGGCGGTGTATTGCTGCGCGAAGGCGACGAACGAAGATAATTATCTGTTGCAGAAAATTTTCCGCGCATTGTTCCGAACGAATAACGTTGACCACTGCACACGCCTGTGTCACGCGGGATCGGTGGTGGCGTTACAGAAGGCGATTGGTTCTTCGGCGATGAGCAACACGGCTTCGCAGGTCATCATGAACGACGTGTTCATCGTCACGGGATCGAACACGGGCGAGAATCATCCCATCATTGCGTTGCAGATGAAGGAAGCAGTGCAGAAGTATGGCGCAAAGATGATCGTCGTTGACCCGCGCCGCATTGACCTTGTTGACTTCGCCGAGATGTGGCTGCCGCTCAAGCCCGGGACGAATGTGCCTGTGTTCAGTGCGATGGCGCATGTCATTGTCAAAGAGGGATTGGTCAATAACGATTTTGTCGCGAAGCGCACGGAAGGCTTTCAGGACTTTGTTGAGTCGCTGGAAAAGTTCACGCCTGAATATGCCGAGGAAGTTTCGGGTGTCCCTGCGGAGGATATTCGCAAGGCGGCGCGGATGTATGCCACGGCGAAGAACGGCGCCATCTATTGGGGCATGGGCATCTCGCAACTCTCACATGGAACCGCGTCCGCGTTGGCGCTGATTCATCTGGCGTTCCTCACGGGGCATGTGGGGCGCGAGGGCACGGGATTGAATCCCTTGCGCGGGCAGAACAACGTGCAGGGCGCGAGCGACATGGGCGCGATGCCGTTCCATTATCCTGGCTACATGCGCGTGGACAACGAAGACAATGCCAGACAATGGGAGGCGGCGTGGAACATCGAGGCGGGCGGTCTCTCGCGCAAGCTCGGTCTCACCACCACCGAGATCCTATCTCATGCGCATGAGGGCGGCGTGCGCGCGCTCTACATCATGGGCGAGAACCCGATGATGTCTGAGCCGAACCTCAACGAGACGCGCAAACACATGCAGGAGTTGGAGTTCCTCGTTTCGCAGGATCTGTTCATCAACGAGTCAGGCGCGTTTGCGGATGTCTTTTTGCCAGCCGCATCCTTCGCTGAAAAGGATGGGACCTTCACCAACACCGACAGGCGAATCCAACGGGTGAGAGCGGCTCATCCGCCCCGAGGGCTGGCGCGTCCAGACTGGAAAATTCTCCTCGATTTGGCGACCAGGCTCGAGGTCAGATTGAAGCGGGTCTCGATACGTCCCGCGACAAACACACGGGACTACTCGACCAACAGCACTTCATCCAAATGGGATTATGAATCGCCTGAGGAGATCCTGCGTGAGATGGCATCCGTCAATTCGGATTATGCGGGCGTCACGTATGAGCGCATCGAGAAGGTCGGGTTGATCTATCCTGTGCCAGATGAGACTCATCCTGGCACGCCGACGTTGTTCAAAGAGACGTTCCCGAGCGGGCGCGGAAAATTTCACGCGCTCGATTTCGTGCCCGTGATGGAGCAAGCCGATGACGAGTATCCGTTCATCCTGACGACGGGACGCCTGCTCGAACACTGGCATGGCGGCACGATGACGCGCAACTCGGCGCTGAATGAGGTGTACCCCGAAGCGCGCGTAGAGATGCACCCCGCGGACGCGGAGATGCACGGCATCACGAATAACATGCCCGTGCGCGTGACATCGCGCCGCGGTGAAATCGTTTTGCGCGCCACCGTCACCGAGAAGACGACGGTGGGTGTGGTGTTCATCCCATGGCATTTCGCCGAAGCCGCCGCGAACCTGTTGACGAACGACGCTCTCGACCCACAGGCGAAGATTCCCGAGTTCAAGGCGTGCGCGGTGCAGGTGTTCCCTGCGAGGGAGAGTGATTTGCCTAACCCAGAGAATTTTGTAAACAGAGGAAGATATTAAAACCAGCCCCTCCCGCCCTACGGGCACCCTCCCCAAATACGACGATGAAAAATCTGTATGCGAATTCAATATTTAGTTCGTCGGATTTGGGGAGGGCAGGGTGGGGCAGTTGGCGAATCCTGAGGTGGAAGTGAGGAGGGGGAGGTATTAGTGCGCTACAGAGATATAGAGAGCATGAAGATTTAGAATTAAGACTTCCAAGATTTTCAAAATCTTGGAAGTCTTTTTATTGGCTATTCTTCATCTTCGGGACTTTCGTCAAACAAGTTGTATGGTGTTCGCTCTTCTTTGACATATTGATTTCCAAAGTTCTTAGATAAACCAATAAATTCTTCCAAAGGAACTTTTCTCATGGCTTTACGCAAATATTTTTCTGTTTCACTGTCATTCATGCGAATTAGATCATGTTTGAATCCAATTGTTTTGTTCAATACTTGGGCAACTTGCTTGATCCAGTATCCTGCACTCATTTGAATGATAGTACCTTGCACTTCTTCAGCCATACGCTCTATTCTGCTATTTGCCCCAATGCGGTCAACAAGAATAATGGTTGCCATGAAGAATTTTGAACGACCTAATGAAATCTCTCGTTCAAAGCGTGTTACCTTATCAAGCGAAATTTCTGGATTTCCCCTTCCAATAAACCCAATATCAAACCGTACACCCTGACCTAGTTCGTAAAGCAATGTTGCGTCACTTTCTCGTTTTTCATTCCGTGAAGATAGCCAAAAGACTTTTTCGTATTCTTGTGGAGGCGGAGTGATATGTTTGAAACCCAAGATATTGAGCAAAGAGCCAAGCACTAATTTTTCAAACAGTTTGCCATAAGCAGATTTTTCTGAACCGCGAATTGCGAGTGTTTGTGCTCCAATTGTGTTTAGGAGATAGGTCATCCATAGCCAATTGATTTGCGCTTTTTGGTTTCCATTAAATATAATCTCACCCTGCAATGAACCCTTTTCTGTTTTTCTGGCGGCAATGACTTCATCGCAAATTTGGATATATCTTTCTCGATATTCTTCAATTGCCTCGGGATCATCTCTCAAAACATTTTGAAATGCTTTATCCGTTAAGCCAAGAATCCATTGAGCAAGCCATCTTTCGGCTTTGGACAAATTCCTTTTTGAAAGAATATCTGTAGCTATTTTAGGCAGTTGGGTTACAAAATCTTTGGAGTTCGCTGAACCTTTAATGAATAGCTCCATTGTTGCTAAATTCAATGTAGCAATTCTGCGGCGTGTTAGTGACTCGGTTGAATCTCGCAAATTTTTGCCTGTGAGAATATCCAACACAACGCCGCGTACAACATCCAAACCAATTTGTTCAACAAGTTGACTTCCGCTTGCTGACAATAAATCCAAGTCCGCAGGTGAGATTAAGTCTGTCAAGGCATTTAGTTGTTTTTTGTTTTTGGGCATGTTACCCCTCAAAAAAGCATATTGTCCGAGTCAACAGGAGCACAATTGATTGTATGAACTTGCTTTGCTTCTTTTCCAAGCCATGATTTAGCTTCTTCCCGAATAATTGAAACATATTTTGGATTTTGCTCAAGTAGCACAAACCGCCTGTTAAGTTTTATAGCAGCTTTTCCAACCGTGCCAATGCCAGCAAATGGATCAAGCACGACATCGCCTTTGAAGGAGTAATACTTAATTACCTTTTCTGCCAACTCGACAGGGAAAATAGCAGGGTGACGTTGATCGTGTGACGGAGTTATTTTCCAGATATTTGTGCGGTCGTAATCATCACCAACTTTTGATGCTTTCACAGCTTCTTTATCAGGGTGAGCACGAATGTTCCAGTCAATTAATTTTTCGGTATGCTTTCGATAAACTAAAATGTATTCTGTGACAGGAACAGGTTTATATTGTAAGGGGTTTCTATCAGCAGCAAATCTTCTTCCTCGACCAGTAGCCCAACCTGCCCCTTCTGGCTTTTCCCAAATGATGTCATCAATGAAGTCGTAGCCTTCTTCAATAAAGAGCCTGTGCATATCAAATGGAACAGCGATTCGGCGTGATGCTTCATTACGGCTTGCTCGACGTACAAGCACGGGGGAAATGTTCATCACAAAGAAGCAGCCCTCTGCTAGAACCCGATGAGCATTTTGAATAATTTTCCGAATTTTCAATAGATACTCTTCGTAAGTAACATAATCAGTGTATTCAGGACGAGCGTTGTAATAAGGCGGTGATGTGAAAATTAAGTTGACACTTCCCGCTGGAAGTTCCTGTAAGAGTTCTTCGCTATCACCTTGTGCGATTGTATTACGAAGAGATGATAAAACATAAGAGCCGTTTTGCTTCTTTGCTTTAGTTTTTTTATTGCCATTTCGTCCCAGTAGACGAGATTCGAGTACTTCTGGGCTAGTTGATTTATCTTCAACAATCAGAGAACTATAAGCGTCAATAACGACTTCGCCAATTCTGTCATGTGAGGTTTTACCCACCAATGGCACACGCCATATATGATATCTGTCGTCTACTTCTGGTAATCCAAATTCAATTGCATTTTCTAATTTAGCTCGCTCAAGCCAAAATGAAGCAACCTTTTTTGCAGATTTTACATCTAAGACATTGTATTTTCTTTTTGTGGCAACTGTATTTTTTGTAAGCATGGTAAATCCATTTTACCATTTACCCACTATATACGGTCTTTTTGGATAGCGTAACTGATGAAAACGGACTTTTCGATACGTCCCGTCATGGGAGGCCTCCTGTGGGGAATTATACTGCTTTCCGCGTGCGGAATCTGAGGAATGGGCAGAAGGGAGGATGCCATCTCAAACACGCCCAGCGCGACGATGGCGACGATTTTACTCCAAATAGTCTATTGACTCTTCTCCCCCAAAAATGTAAACTGGCATGGTTGGAACCAGAGGATCGAGGAGCAACGGCTATGGCAAAGAGGTCATTGTCCGCAGTCAGGGCTGTTAAGAAACCATCCGGGGGACGAAGGCCGAAGGTCGCGAAAGCGCAGACCAGGGTCCCTAACAGTACCAGGACCAGGTCGCCGCGCGTCGTTGACGATGCGAAGCGTCAGGTAAGAATCCAGCAGGCGCTGTACGAAATCGCCGACGCCGCCAGCGCGGTGAAGGATATGGGGTCGTTCTATAAAAAACTGCATCGGATCGTGGGGAAGTTGATGTATGCGGAAAATTTCTTCATTGCGCTTTACGATCAACAGACAGACCTGGTCGCCTGGCCGTATTATGTGGATACAGTGGATATTGATGCGCCGCCCGCGAGGGAATTGTCCGAGCATCGCGGCGCGACGGGTTGGGTCCTGCGCCATGGAAAAACCATTGCGGATATAGATGGCAGCTGGGCGAAGGCGAAAGCCCGCGGCGAGGGGCAGGATGTCGGTTCACAGTCAGTGGGGATTGCGGCGCCACTCAAAGAGAAAAGCAGGACGATTGGCGTCGTCATGGTCCAGAGTTACGTCAAGGGTATCGGATATCAAATTGAGGATGTCAAAGTCCTTGAATTCGTCGCGCAGCACATCTCCACTGCCTTGACGCGCGCCCGCGCCCTCGAAGAGACGCGCCAGCGCAACGCCGAACTCGCCATCATCAACAGCGTGCAGGAAGGACTTGCTGCGCAGCTTGATATTCAAGCCATCTATGACCTGGTCGGCGACAAGATCCGCGATATCTTCGATGCACAAGTTGTCAGCATCTATTCCTTTGACCGCTCTACGACCACGACATACTATGCTTACTACAGGGAAAAAAGAAAAAGACTCTATCTCCAGCCTCGCGCGTTCACCCCGATGGCGGAGTATCTGGTCAATACGGGCAATCTCCTGCTCATCAACCAGAACTATGAACAGCGCATGGCCGAACTCGGGCTTGCGTTGACTCCTCCCCCCGGTACAGCCAGCGCGAAATCTGCGGTTTTTGTGCCGTTGACCACTGGCGGCGAGGTGAGAGGCGCCATTGCTTTACAGAATATCGACCGGGAAAATGCCTTTGGCGAAGCGGATGTACGCCTTCTGCAAACCCTCGCCAACTCAATGAGCGTCGCGCTCGAAAATGCGCGTCTCTTCAAAGCCGAGCAGGAACGCGTGGCGGAATTGCAGATCATCAACTCCATTCAGCAGGGACTTGCCGCCGAGTTGGACTTCCAAGCCATTGTGGATTTGGTCGGCGATAAATTGAGCGAAGTCTTTGTAGGCGAAAATATAGGCATCGGTCTTCTGGAAAAGACAACCCAAACCATCAAAGCGCCTTATTTATTTGAAAATGGAAAACGGATCGAGAATGTCGAATTTCCACTTGCAGAGGCGGGGTTGACCCGATATGTCGCAAAGACATTGAAACCTTTAATCATCAACACTGAATTTGAAAAGCGTGCAAATGAGTTTGGTGCAACTACAGTAAGCGACGAACCGAACCCCAAATCATGGATGGCAGTGCCAATACTCGTCAACAATGAATATATTGGCGATTTCACTCTGCAAAATTGGGAACGCGAAAATGCCTACACCGATTCGCATGTGCGGCTTTTGCAAACGCTGGCAGGTAGTTTGGGTGTGGCGCTCGAGAACGCGCGTCTCTTCGACGAGGTGCAGAAGAAGAACGCCGAGATCACCGAGTCGCTGGAGCGCGAGACCGCCAGCAACAACATTTTGCAGGTCATCGCCGAATCGCCCACCGACATCCAGCCCGTGTTGGACGTCATTGCCCGCAACGCCGCGCAACTTTCGGGGTCGGATGATGCGATCATCGCAATCGAGGACGCAGGCAGCCTGCGCGTCTCCGCCCATTACGGCGACATCCCCATGATCCCCGTCGGAGAGGGAATCCGCTTCAATCGGGACTCGGTGGCGGGCCGCGCGATGATAGATGGACTCCCCCTTCAGGCGATCCACAACCAGCGCGGCGTCAAATCGGAATACCCCGCAGGCGACAAGGTGGCGAAGAAATACGGCTACCGCATGACCTGCTCCGTGCCGCTGATGCGCGAAGGGGTAGCCATCGGCGTCATCTCCATCCGCCGCCTCAAACCTGAACCGCTGGACGAGAAACAGATCGCGCTGGTTCAATCCTTTGCCAATCAAGCCGCGATTGCCGTGGAGAATGTGCGTCTGTTCAAAGCCGAGCAACAGCGCGTGGCGGAGTTGCAGATCATCAACTCCATTCAGCAGGGACTCGCCGCCGAGTTGGACTTCCAAGCCATCGTGGATCTGGTCGGCGATAAGTTGAGTGAAGTGCTCAATACAGGCGATCTTGGCATTACTTGGTATGACGAAAAAGCCAACCTTGTCCATTATCTTTACACCTATGAACATGGCAAACGATTAAGCATTCCATCTGCGCCGCCCACCAAAGGTGGATCATTTGAAACAATGCTCAAAACACGTCAACCAATTGTTGAAAATACCGCTGAATATTATGCAAGGTTAGGCATTACTTCTTTACCTGGAACCGATCAAAGCAAATCACTTGTTTCTGTCCCGATTATCAGCAGTGACCGTCTGATCGGCTCCCTGCAAATCGAAAACTTTGAACGCGAGAACGCCTTCGGCGAATCCGAACTGCGCCTGCTAACCACCATCGCAGCCTCGCTGGGAACCGCGCTCGAAAACGCGCGTCTCTTCGACGAGACCCAGCGCCTGCTTAAAGAGACCGAACAGCGCAACGCCGAACTCGCCATCATAAACGGTGTACAGGCTGGGCTGGCTTCCAAATTGGATTTTCAGGGGGTGGTGGATGTTGTGGGAGATAAAATTTCTGAAATCTTCCCAATGCACAATGTTGGAATCGCCCTGCTGGATCAATCACGCGCAATGGTTGAAATCGTTTATATTGTCGAGAAAGGCAGGCGTTACGGAAAGACGGAGTTTCCACTCGGGCGAGGGCTTTCGAGCGTTGTCATTAATTCACGCCAGCCGTTGCTGATTAACCAAAACTTTGAAATGAGGAGCCGGGAACTTGACGCGGTGAATGTTACTCCCGAAGAGTCCCCAAAATCGTGGCTGGGGGTGCCGATCCTTGTTGGCAATACAGCGATTGGAAGTCTCGGATTGCAAAATTGGGAACGGGAAAATGCGTTCAGCGACTCGGATGTCCGCCTGTTGCAAACCCTTGCCAATTCGATGAGCGTCGCGCTCGAAAACGCCCGCCTCTTTGATGAGACCCAGCGCCTGCTCAAAGAGACCGAGGAACGCAATGCGGAACTGGCGGTCATCAACAGCATACAACATGGTCTGGCATCCGAATTGGATATCCAATCGATCATTGATCTGGTTGGAGACCAGATTCAAAAAACATTCGGCGTTTCCGAAGTGGAAATAGCGATATACGATCCTGAAACTCAATTGATCTCCATTCCTTACTGGTCGACGGGGGAAGGACGCGTTCAACAGGATGATCTGCCTCTTGGCAGGGGGGTGATGTCACATCTCATTCAAACACGCCAGCCGCTGATCATGACATCAGAAAATCGAGAACAGATATCGCAAATGGCGATCATGCCCGGCGGACTGCCCATGCGCAAGTCGCTGATCGGTGCGCCGATTATTTCGGGCGATGAAGTGATCGGGGCGATTTCGTTACATGAACCAGAAATGGAAAATGCGTATGACGTATCAGATTTACGGCTTCTAACCACAATCTCCAACAGCATGGCGGTTGCCCTCAAAAACGCCCGTCTCTTCGATGAGAGCCAGCGCCTGCTCAAAGAGACGGAGGAGCGCAACGCCGAACTTGCCATCATCAACAGCGTGCAACAGGGACTTGCCTCCAAACTGGAGATGCAGGCGATTTACGACCTGGTCGGCGACAAGATGCGCGAGATCTTCGACGCACAGGGCGCGGGCATTGCGATCATTGACCGCGCACACAACCTGGTGAGAGTCAAATATCTGTTCGAGCAAGGCCAGATTTACCGCGACAAGTCGTTCCCGCTCGGACAGGGTTTGACATCGTATGTCTACGAAACAAGAGAGACCCTGCTGATCCAGTCGGATGAGGATTACGAAAAATATCGAGACAAATTTATCTTCCCGGGATCGCAGGCGCAGTCGAAATCATGGCTTACGGTGCCGATTCTGATCGGCGGCGAAGTGATCGGCGGCCTCAATGTACAGAATTTCGAGCGTGATCACGCGTTCTCCGATTCGGATGTGCGTTTGCTCCAGACGCTGGCCTCCAGTTTGGGAGTGGCGCTCGAGAACGCGCGCCTGTTCGACGAAGAACGCAAACGCACCTCGGAACTCTCCGCCATCGGCACGGTGAGTCAGGCCCTCGTGGCGGAAACCGAACTGGATAGCATGATCCAGCTCATCGGGAGTCAGATGCGGGAGATTTTCGACGCGGATATCGTCTACGTGGCCCTGCTCGATTCCCAGACGAATCTGATCCATTTCCCGTATCAAATCGGTGAGACGTTCGATACGCTGAAGTTGGGCGAGGGGCTCACGAGCAAGATCATCCAATCGGGCGAGCCGTTGCTGATCAACAAGGATGTCGGTGAACGCAGTAAGGAGATCGGCGCGACGCGCGTGGGCCGGGAGGCTTTATCCTATCTCGGCGTGCCGATCAAATCGGGCAAAGAGACCATCGGCGTGTTGAGCGTGCAAAGCACCGCGCAGGAAAACGTCTTTTCGGAGGACGACGCGCGCCTGCTTTCCACACTGGCGGTCAACATCGGCGTTGCAATGGAACGGGCGCGCCTGTTCAACGAACTCCAACAGCGCAACCGCGAGATCAGCGAATCTCTCGAACAGCAGATCGCCACGAGCGAAATCCTGCGCGCGATCGCCAGTTCGCCCACCGATATTCAGCCCGTGATGGATGTCATCGTGGAGAATGCGCGCAGGCTGTGCAATGCCGATATGTCGGCGGCCTATCGCACGGATGGGAAGATGGTATATGAGTCGGCCTCCAGCGACGTTTCCCCGGACATCCTGGAGACCGAACGAAAAGTATCGAGTCAGTCCTATCCTGCAGTATTGCACCGCGACAGCACCCTGTCTTCGCGCGCCATCCTGGACCGCGCCATCGTCCATATCCCCGACATGGAACACGCGCCCGACCTCCCGGAGATCACCCGTCGCTATGTGGACGCGAAACTCCTGAACAGCGTTCTCCACGTTCCCATGATACGCGAAGGGGAGGCCATTGGCGCCATCGGAGTGGGCAAACGCGACCCCGCGCCGTTCACGGACAAACAGATTGCGCTCCTGCAAACATTCGCCAGCCAGGCGGTGATCGCCATCGAGAACGTGCGTTTATTCAACGAGTTGCAACAGCGAAATCGGGAGATCACCGAATCGCTCGAATATCAGACCGCGATCAGCGAGATTCTGCGCGTCATAGCCAGTTCGCCGACGGATATCCAGCCCGTGCTGGACGCCATTTCGGAGAACGCGCTCAAATTGTGCGGCGCGAATTTCAGCGCGGTGTACAACTACGACGGCAAGATGCTCGATATGACCGCGCTCAAAAATTTCACGCCACAGGCCGCCGAGGAGATCCGCCGTGAGTATCCGCAGCCGCTCACGCGCGACGCGGGATATTCCGCCCGTTCCATCCTCGAGAACAGGGTGATCCATGTGACCGATGCACTGAACGACCCGGACATCCCCGAAACCACCAAACCGCTCGTCGAAAAACTCGGCTTCCGAAGCGGGTTGTGGGTGCCGATGATGCGCGAGGGCAATGCAATCGGCGCCTTTTGCGTGGCGCGGCCCGAGCCGGGACCGTTCGACGAGAAAAAGATCAAACTGCTTCAAACCTTCGCGGATCAGGCCACGATCGCCATCGAAAACGTCCGCCTCTTCACCGAGACCCAGCGCCTGCTGAAAGAGACCGAACAGCGCGCCGCCGAATTGCAGATCATCAACAGCGTGCAGGAGGGGCTGGCCTCCAAACTGGACGTGCAGGCGATCTACGACCTCGTCGGCGACAAGATCCGCGACATCTTCCACGCGCAAGGAACTGCCATCTTCCTTTTCAACCATCAAACAGAGACACAGGAAACCCCGTATTGTTTCCTTGGGGAGCGATACCCGATTGATACAGCGCCTTATTCGCCTGTCGCAAATTTGATCATCAATACCGCCAAACCGTTCAAATTCAGTACGAATGAGGAATATCTGGCACTGGGAGGTTTCCAGATTCTTGAAGGCGGACATCGCTATCAATCGGGCATGTATGTTCCGTTGATGGTTGGCAGGGAGATCAAAGGAATGGTGGGTATTGCAAACCTGGAGAAGGAAAATGCTTATAATGACGCCGATCTTCGTCTGTTGATTACCCTCGCCAACTCGATGAGCGTTGCGCTCGAAAACGCTCGCCTGTTCGATGAAACCCAGCGCCTGCTCAAAGAGACCGAACAGCGCGCCGCCGAACTCTCCATCCTCAACAGCGTGGGCGAAGCCATGGGACAAAGCCTGGATGTCAAAAACGTGACGTACACGGTCGGCGAAAAAGTGCGCGGCATCTTCAAAGCCGATGTGGTGGACATTATTCTCTACGAGCCCAATACCAACCTCCTGCATCTTGAATATAGTTACTGCGATGGCCGATACTTCGAGAACGAACCTGCGTGGGACTTGGAGTCGGGCAGCGGGCTGTCGTCAAAAGCCATCCTCAAGCGCCAGCCCTTATTGCTCAATTCGGCGCGCGAAATGGATGAGCAAGGCGCGGCGGCGTACGTAACTGCGCCCGAGGGCGAACGCGACCCCGAATCTTATATGGGTGTGCCGATCATCGTAGGCGACAAGGTGATCGGCGCGGTGGATGTTCAGAGTTATCGCCCCAACGCGTTCAACGAGGATAACGTGCGCCTGCTCTCCACGCTGGCGTCGAACATGGGCGTTGCCATCGAAAATGCCCGTCTCTTCGACGAGGTGACGCGGCGCAAGGAATACTTCGAAGTCCTCTTCCAGAACAACCCTGTGGCCGTGGTGACGATAGACAACGACGCAAACGTCACCTCCTGGAATCCCGCCGCCGAGTTGCTCTTTGGCTACACCCAGGAAGAGGCGCTTGGAAAGAATGTGGATGACCTGGTGGCAAATATCCCCGATCTGCACGCGGAGGCGGTCTCTTATTCTCGTGCAGGACTGGACGTGGATAGCGAAGCCTTCCAGGCCATAGCCAAGCGCACGCGTAAGGACGGCTCGCTCGTGGACGTGGAACTCTCCGCGGTGCCCATCCTGGTCCAGAATAATAAACTGGGTATGTACGCCCTCTACCACGACGTCACCGAACTCCTGCGCGCCCGCCAGGAGGCCATCGCCGCCAACGAAGCCAAGAGTTCCTTCCTTGCCACCATGAGCCACGAGATTCGCACGCCGATGAACGCGGTCATCGGCATGAGCGGACTCCTGCTCGACACCGAACTTAACCGCGAACAGCGCGACTATGCCGAGACCATCCGCAATTCGGGCGACGCCCTGCTCGCCATCATCAACGATATCCTCGACTTCAGCAAGATCGAAGCGGGCAGGATGGATTTGGAGCACCAGCCCTTCGACCTGCGCGAATGCGTCGAGTCCGCGCTGGACCTAGTGGCTGGCCGCGCCGTCGAGAAAGGGCTCGACCTCGCCTATCTCATTGACGACGACGTGCCTGCGGGCATCCAGAGTGACGTCACCCGCCTGCGGCAGATTCTAACCAACCTGCTCAGTAACGCAGTCAAGTTCACCGAAAAAGGCGAGGTGGTTCTCACGGTTAGGAAAGGCAAGGCAAAAGATGAACTGCTCTTCACGGTGCGCGATACAGGCATCGGCATTTCCGAGAGTCACATGAACCGCCTGTTCCAGTCCTTCTCGCAGGCCGATTCGTCCACCACGCGCAAATTCGGCGGCACGGGCCTCGGCCTCGTCATCAGCAAACGTCTCGCCGAGATGATGGGCGGAGAAATGCACGCCGAAAGCGCGGGTCTCGGCAAGGGCTCGGCTTTCATTTTCACGATCCAGGCCGAACCCGCCCAGGTGGCCGAACGCAGGACGGCGCGCGATATTAAAGGCATTCAACCGTCGTTGCAGGATAAGCGCGTCCTCATCGTGGACGACAACGCCACCAACCGCCGCATTCTCACGCTTCAAACCGAAAAGTGGGGCATGCAGCCGCGCCAGACGGAACATCCGCGCGAAGCCATTCAGTGGATTCAAACCGGCGAGCACTTCGATCTCGCCATCCTCGATCTGCAGATGCCAGAAATGGACGGCTTGATGCTCACCCGCGAGATTCGCAAATTGCACGAATCCTTGCCCATCATCCTGTTGACGTCGCTGGGGCGCAAGGAGATCGGCGCGGACGATCTGGATTTCGCGGCCTACCTGACCAAGCCCCTCAAACCCTCGGCCCTCTTCGACGCCGTGGCGGAGATCTTCGCCCGACACCTCGTCACGCCCAAAGCGGATTCCGCCAAACCCTCCGTCGACGCGGACATGGCGAAGAAGCGGCCCCTGCGCATCCTGCTGGCGGAGGACCTGCAGGTCAATCAGAAACTGGCCCTGCGCCTGTTGGAGCAGATGGGTTACCGCGCCGATGTGGCCTCGAACGGGTTGGAGGCAGTGGAGTCTGTTGAGAGACAAGCCTACGATGTCATCCTGATGGATGTGCAGATGCCCGATATGGACGGCCTGGATGCGACGCGCGCCATCCGCAAAAAGAATGTCAAACAGCCGTACATCATCGCCATGACCGCCAACGCCATGCAGGGCGACCGTGAAATGTGCATCGAGGCAGGCATGGACGATTACATCAGCAAGCCCATCCGCATGAACGAGTTGGTTGCGGCGCTGAACCTGGCAGGAGAGAAACATGGCAAATGAGAATGTAGACCGAAGTGTCCTTCGGGCTTTGAAAGAATCCGTGGGCGAAGATTACATCGGTGTGATGCTCGAAACCTTTTTCGAGGAGACTTCGCAACTGATGACGGATTTGCAGAAATCCCTGTCGGCGAACGACGCGGAAGCCTTTCGCCGCGCGGCGCATTCGATGAAGTCGAATGCGGCCACCTTCGGCGCGACGCGCCTCTCGGAACTGGCGAAGGAACTGGAAGCCATCGCGCGGGCGGGGACTCTCTCCGAAGTCGGGGACAGGCTGGGGGTCCTGGAAGAGGCGCTCACGTCCGCTTCCAGAGAGATCAGGGAATTCGCGGCATGAAATCCGCACACGAGCCCGGTCATCTGCTGGTCGTGGACGATAATAAGGTCAATCGCCTGCTTTTGGCGCGCGGACTCGAACAACATGGCCATGAGGTCGCGACCGCCGAAAACGGCAAGGTGGCGATGGAGATGCTCCGCACAAAGCCGTACGATTTGCTCCTGCTCGACGTGGACATGCCTGAGATGAACGGCTTTGAGGTTCTTGAGGCTTTACTGGATGATCCCAATCTACGCGATATTCCCGTCATCATGACCTCGGCCTCGGATGAACTCGACCGCGTAGTGAAATGCATCGAGATGGGCGCGGAGGATTATCTGGTCAAGCCGCTCAACCCGATCTTCCTGCGGGCGCGGGTGAGCGCCAGCCTCGAGAAGAAACGCCTGCGCGACCAGCAGAGGAAACTGTTCCGCACGTTCGCCACAGCCGAAGTGGCGGAGGAACTGTTGCAAAAGGGTTTTTCGCTCGGCGGCAAACACGTGGACGCAACCGTGATGTTCGCCGACATTCGTTCGTTCACGACCATTGCCGAAAAGCAGGACCCCGCCGACACCATCGAACTGCTCAACGATTATTTCGCGCTGATGTTCGACGCCATTGCGGGACACGGCGGGACGTTAAATCAAATGGTGGGGGACGGGTTGATGGCGGTCTTCGGCGCGCCCATGCCCAGCGAGAATCGCCGCGAGCAGGCTGTCCGCGCCGCGCTGGAAATGCTGGACTTACTGGATGGTTTCAATCAGGAACAGGCGGCGCGGAACAAGTTGCAGATTGGGATCGGAATCGGGATCGCTTCGGGCGTGGTGATCGCGGGCTACACGGGGACACAGCACCGCGCCACCTATACCTGCATCGGCGACACGGTGAATCTGGCCTCGCGCATCGAGAGTCACACGAAGGTTGCGGCGCGGCCGATTTTGATTGACTTGTACACGCGCGAGGGATTACCAGACGATATTCAAGTCGAGGCGCTTGGGCCGGTGCGGTTCAAGGGCAAGGAGCAGGAAGTGAATATCTTTGCGGTTCAGCGAGGATAGATTGCGAGATACCGTCCCGAAGGTTTCAAACCTTCGGGACGGTTAATGATTCGGACGGATACCAAACGACTCATTCAAGTTCGTATACAATGTCTCGGCCTTGTAGGTACGGTCATCAATCCGACTGAGACGCTCTGCCATGGCGGGGGTGATGAGTGGAATAGCCTTGCGCTGGTAGAAGCGGCGATACAACCGATTGGCCGCGGGCTCGTCCCAGCCCCAGGTTGAGTCAGGGTAACGTGACAGGCCGAAGGGACGCGTGTAGCCGCGCAGGGTCTTGGTCTGCTGGACACTGCAATAATGCTCGAAATAGGTCATCACCAGTTCGCGCAGATTTTTATAGACGGGTTCCCGAAAGCGCAGGTTGATGTAATTGGACTTGGCGACCGCGCCCCAACGCCCGTCAATTCGATAGAGCGCCAGCACGTGATCGTCATCTTCGCCGGGGTAGGGGACGATGTCAATCAGGAGCGGCTGGAATCCGATGCGCCACAGGGCCAGCGCGGCGAAGAATCCGCCATCGAGGCAGTGACATTGTCCGTCCAGCATCACGTTGAGGGGCGAACGGTCGCGCTCCTCGCCGATGTAGGGCATACTGTCCAGGAACATCTGAATGGCGAAGGGCGAGTCTAGTCCGCAAAAGACGCGGCGCAGGTCCTCGGGCAGGTGTTCTTCGAATTGGGATAAAGCAGACGGCATGATGGTTTCCTCCGACGCGATGGGGTGATTGTAGCGTCAGATGACCCTTTGTTCAAGCGCGCCGCAAAACAAAACAGCCGCTTCGGAGGCGGCTGTCTTGTTGCAATTACTCGTACGCCAGCGTATCTCTCACCGTCAATCGCGAGGCCCGCCGCGCGGGGAGCGCACTGGCAATCGTTGCGAGGGCGAGGGTGAAAATCAGCCAGGCGACGATTCCACTCGCGCCATAGACGGGATTCATCGGCGAACTCATGATCGCCAGACCCACACCGAAAGTCAGCACGCCCGTGATGGGGATGGAGAGCACAATGCTGATGAGCCAGCTGATCAGGCCGATGACCATGCCTTCCACGATGACGATGGATTGAATGTCGCCGTTGGAGGCGCCGATGGCGCGCATCACGCCGATCTCGCGCGTGCGTTCGAGCACGTTGATGCTCATCGTGCCCATCAATCCCAGCCCGCCGACGATGGCGATCAGCGTTGCCATGACCAGCATGAAGTAAACGAGGATGTCGGTCTGCGCCTTCTGGTCGCGGATGAAGTCCGCGCTTAGGCTGGCGGAGGTGACCTGGATGCCGCGCGCTTCGTACAATGCGGTGAGCTGGTCGCTGATCCTGTTTTGCGAGACCGCGTCGTGCTGGTCCGTGAGCACGCGCAGGGAGTAAACCTGTTCGGGGCGCCCGATCAATCGGCTGAGATATTCGTAATTGACGTACAGCAGAGGCGGGCTGACGTTACCCGTGATGGTGTAAACGCCGATCACATGCCACTGTGTCTTCTTGCCGTCAATCTCGATGGTCAGCCAGTCGCCGACCTTGATATCGGGGTAAATGTTCAGCAGGTGGTTGCCGATCACGACGGCGTTCTCGTCGCCGGTTGTCAGCCAGCGGCCCGCCGCGATGATGGGGTCAATCAGGGTCGAGGTCGAGGGAGGAGCGAAGAACGCGATCTGCGTTCCTGCCTGGCTCTCGTCCATGATCAGCGTGCCCGGGTACTCCGTCCAGCCTTCCACGCTCGACACGCCGGGGACGCTTTGCGCGATGGACGCAACTTCGTCGAAGCGATAGTACCGCCCGAAGGAGATGTTGATGTCGGCCAGGAAGTATCCTTGAATGTCCTTGATGGTCTGGTCGAACGAGGCCCACAGATTGTAAACGCCGATGAAGATCGCCCCGCCCAGCACGAGCGAGACCAGGGTCAGGCTGAGGCGCAGTTTACGGCGAAAGGCATTCCGCAGGGACAGGCGCATCGGGCGCGGGATCAACAGCGCGGCCTTGCTCACGCTTTTGTCCTTCGGTTTGGCGTTTCCGCCGATGCCGTAATCGCTGAGGGCTTCGCGTACCGTGACGCGCACGCTGTTGTAGATCGGCCAGAGGGCCGCCAGCAGTGGAACGGCCAGCGCCACGACTGTCTGCTGGATGTACGCGCTTTGGTACCCATGATACGGCGCGGGATCGAAATTCAAATACACTGCCATGCCTCCGCCGAGATCCTTTGCGGCCGCGTTTGCCAGCGGGACGGCAATCGCCAGCGCGCCCAGCCCGAAGCCGAGGATCAGGATGGCATACATCACGAAGACCTGTATCGTCCCGCCGCCCACGGCCTTCATGATGCCGATCTGCCGCGTCTGCTGGGTCATCAACGCGGTAACGGTGTTGATGATCAAAAAGCCGCTCAACAATACGGTCAGGTATCCCAGCACGTTCAATACGAAGAAAACGCCCTGGGTAATGCTCCAGGCAAAATGGTGGCCGGGCTGGTAGATGCTTACATAATACACTTCCGCACCGGCGCGTTCCAATTCGTCCGCCACGGCTTGCGCCACCTCGGTCACGTGCGCCTGGTCGGTCTGGCGTTCGGTCACGCTGACCGCAAGCGAGTTAAAAAGCGGATCGCCGCCCAGCCATTCCAGCGTATCGGGAGTCACGTAGGCGTTCATCGTGTTCGTGAACCCGAACGGAAAACCCGTCACGTCGTGGATGTAACCCGCCAGAATCAACTCGCGTCGTTTGCCGTTGTCCAGTTCCACGAGGATCGTGTCGCCGGGTTGATAGCCAAGCGTCGCGGCGGAGGCATCCACCAACACTTGCTTATCGCCGAGCGGCGGCAGGCTGGTCTCGCCCATCACCGGTTTGAAGCGATTGACGGTCCTCGCGTTGGGGTCTTCTATTTCCGAGAGCAGGATGGTCACTTGCTTGTCGTCGGTGCGGACCACGTCGGCGTACACGCTGTTCCCGCCTTCCACGGCGTCCACGCCCGGCACACTGCGCGCCAACTCCACCATATTGTCGTCCAGCGGATACGCAAAGATGGTCGCTTCCGACGGCGCTGACGATTGGTAGTCGCTCTCCATGCTTTCGAACATGTACTGGCCCATATTGCTGTTCACGCCGACCGCGAACGTGCCCACCATGATGGTCAAGATGGTGAGCAGGGTGCGGCCCTTGTTTCCCCAGAAATCGGCCCAGACTTTTTTCCAGCGGCTGGCGATCATGACGCGCCTCGCTTCTCGACATTCTCCTGCTCGTGGCGGTCCGCGGCCTGCCGCAGCGCGTCGCGCGTGACCTCGGACTGGTCCAGCAATTCCTTGAGCCGGTCGTACCCGATGACCAGCACCTCGACCGGGCCCGCCTCCGAGGCGCGGATGGAGGCGCGGTGTCGCTTCTCGTGGAAAAATTCCATTTCGCCGAAGTATTTCCCGGGTCCGAGCTGAACCGCAACCACGTCCGACTGATTCTGCCGCGGCAGGATGACCTCCACCGTACCTTTGGTCACGATGTAGAACGAGTCCGCGTTCGTACCCTCCGAGAGAATCATCGCGCCGGCTTCGTACGATTGTGTCTTCGCGCTGCGCATTGCCTGCAACAGTTGGTCGTGCGAGAGGGTCGGCATGGCGTGCGCCACATACTCGTTGACGATCTCGCCGTCGGCGATGAGGGCGGTGCGCTGTGTTCGTTTGGCGAGGCCGCTGTCGTGCGTCACGACGATGATGGTCTTGCCCTGCGCGGCGAGGCTGGTGAACAACTCGAAGACGCTGTCGGCGGTTTTGGAATCGAGGTTGCCCGTCGGCTCGTCCGCGATGACGATGGGTGGGTCATTTGCCAGGGCGCGCGCGATGGCCACGCGTTGCTGTTGTCCGCCGGAGAGGGCCGTCGGCAGTTTGTAGGCGTGGTCTTTCAATTCCACCATTTCGAGCAGTGCGAGGGCGCGCTTCTCGCGCTCGCGCATCGGGTAGGTGCGGCAGAAATCCATCGGGAGCATGATGTTCTCGACGACGGAAATGGTGGGCAGAAGTTGGAAGAACTGGAACACGATGCCCAGATTCTTCCCGCGCCAGCGCGCCATGCGGTTTTCGCCCATCTTGTGGACCGCCGTGCCGTTGACGAATACCTCCCCCGCGGTGGGGCGGTCAATGCCCGTGATCATGTTGAGCAGGGTGCTCTTGCCGCTTCCCGATTTGCCGATGATGCTCACGAATTCGCCCGCGTTGATCTGCAGGTCCACGCTCTTGAGCGCGGGATAGTCGCCGACGGCCGTTTTGTAATTCTTGTGCACGTCGCGCAGGTCGATCATGGACGCTCCGCCGTTGCCGTTCTTGGGTTGGGTAAACAGGGACATAAAGACCTCAACATCTTTCTCGTCATTGCGTGGAAGGTCGGTGGTCGAGTAGTGGCGCGAGTCGCCACGTATCGAGACCACCGACTCGACGAAACAATCCCCGCGTTGTTGGAGATTGCTTCGTCGCCCTGCGGGCTCCTCGCAATAACGGATATTGGCCGTTACTCGAACTTCACTTCGGCGGTCATGCCCCAGCGCATGGCGGAATGCACATCCGTCAGCAGGATGGTGACCTCGTAAACGACATCGCCCTGGCTTTCCGAGTAACTCTGTCCAATCGAAAGCACGTTGCCTTTGAGTTCCGCATCGGGGATGGCGTCCAGTTTGACGGTGGCAGGCTGGCCTTCGCTGATACTGACCACGTCAATCTCGGTCAGGTCGGTCGTCTTCACCACCCATCGTGACGTGTCCGCGATGGTGACCACGGGCTGTCCCGCCGAGGCGAATTCGCCCACTTTCAAGTCGAGGCTGGTAATGACGCCCGCGAACGGGGCGCGCACCTCGGCGTTCGCCAGAGCGGCGCGTGCGCCTGCCGTATCTTCAGCAAAGGACGGGTCTTGCAAGGCGTCGTAGTCTTTTTGCGCCTGCGCCAGCCGCGCCTGCGCGTTCTCCAGGTTGGATTCGAGTTCCAGCCACTGGATTGCCTTGCGATATTTGGACCAGGCGTCGTCAAGGCGTTTCTTGTATTCTTTGGCGGTTGAATTGTTCGGACTGTAATTCTCGTACGGTTCATAGGCGGAGCGGGCCGCGTTCAATTTTTCCAGCGTCATCTCGACGGCCTCGGTGGGTGTCATGCCCGAAAAATCGGACGGCACGTCGAAATTGTCCAGTTTGAATTGCGCATCGCGCACGCCCTGATATGCGGCAGTCAATTCCTGCAGGGCGGCGGCCTGCGCGTCCTCGAGAGTCCGCGCTTCGCCGCTCTCCAGCCGCGCGATCACCTGTCCCGCGCTGACCTCCTCGCCCTCGGTCACCAGCACCTCGCTGACCAGGCCGCTGGCGTTCAGGGCGATCTCCGCGTAACGGACGGGTTCGAGGCGCCCTTCGCTCACGATGGCCGTGTCCGCGAGGACGGTCGGGATGGCGGTCGCTTCGGCGGTGGGAGTGGGCGCCGCGCCACATGCCGTGAATAACAGGCTTAAGACTGCAAGCAGGACAAATTTGACAGTTTTCATGGGGGATTCTCCTCTTGGATGCAGGTTCGAAGATGATGTCTTGACCTAAACCATCTACGCTTTGCTTTGAATCAGGTTGCACGCAATTCCCGGAACCATTTGCGGGAGCCCAAACGTGTTTTCATCAAAAAGGATTTCTGAATACGGCAGGGTTACACCTCCCACGCCAAATGGGAACGCACCAGCCGCCGCGCCGACTCGATAACGCGGTGCAAGGCATCTTCCGCATTGCTTGTCTCGTGCAAACCGATCAATTCGCCGAACGAGACGCGCGGCGTCAGGCCGAACATCTCCTTTCCGCTCAGCACCTGCTGGGCGATCTGCATCATGAACGCCAGCCGCTGACGGTCGGGCCGCGCCCTGCGGAACCAGGTGATGGGGTGTCTCCACATTTCGCTTGCGATCACGCCGCCGACAATGGTCACCAGCACGCGCGTTTGCGGGACGCGCTCGAGGAAGATCTGCAGACTGCGCGACCACAGGTTGAACTCCGCGTCGGGCGCGGGCATCAGGGCGGGGTCGGGTTCGATGCCGCCGCGCGCGAAGATCAACAGCGCGCCGCCTCCTTGCAGGTGTCGGATCGATTCGCGAATCACCTGCATCCGCCCGTAGGTGTTCTGCAGGGCGGGCGCGTAGATGGCGTGTTCGCTGACGTGCGGGAGGTTCTCGAAAAAAGGGATGTCGCCGATGATGACCTTGAAATCGGGCCGCGTCACGTGCGCCGAGATCACCACCGAGTCGTACGCGCCCGGATGGTTGGCGGCGATCACCAGCGGTCCCGTCGGCGGGATGTTCTCCAGGCCGCGCGCCGCGTGGTCTTTCACGAAACGCGGCAGCACCCAGCGCGCCCCCGCGGCGATGCCGTGTTCCGCCACAACGCGGTCGAGCCCCACAGCCAACTCGGAGAACTTGCGAGCCGCCCTGCCAAATAACATGCGCACGATGCTTTTGACGCGCTCGGTTTGCGGCAGGGCCAGAGCCTTGGTCAATTCGTAGACCAGCGTGTTGCTCAGGGTTTGGATCTCCTGTTCGAGCGTGGACATGATCGACTCCTCACAAAAAGTTTAGCACAATTTTGAATTAGAATGTCCATATGCCCACTCTCGACTTGAAGCGACTCAAAGCGCATCGCGCGCGTACCTTCAACCTGCCTCCGTCGAAGCCGCTTTCGTCCTCCGCCCGGGCGCTGGCCTTCGTCAACGCGCGCGGCTTCGTCTACTTCTGGCCGATCAAGGGCGTTGACCTGCCCAGCCTGTGGACGGCGGTCGCGGGCGACCGTCCCGTGGCCGACGCGCACGACGACCCGGGCCACGTCACCTGGCGCTGGAAGGACGATGCCCTCGATAAGAAAATCTGGTACTACGGAAAAATCCTGCGCCGCAAAGCGACCATGATCTCGCTGGAGGCCGCGCCGTATTTTTACGCGCTCTCCGAAAATTATGGCTCGCCTGAGGAGGATTATCTGATTGCCTATCAGGAAGGACGTTTATCCCAGGCCGCGAAGCAGATTTACGAAACCCTCCTCGACAACGGCGCATTGAACACGCTGGATTTGCGCCGCGCGGCCAAACTCGCCAATGCGAAGGAATCCGAGTTCAACAAGGCTCTGGAACAGTTACAGGCCGATTTCCAAATTCTTCCCGTCGGCGTGGCGGAAGCGGGCGCGTGGCGGTACTCGCATATTTACGAGATCGTCTCGCGTCATTTTCCCGATCTGGCCGAGACCGCGCGCAAGATCGGGGAGGCGGAGGCCAGGCAGAAACTGACTGAGTTATATTTCAAATCCGTCGGCGCGGCGCAACTGCGCGATGTGACCAAACTCTTCGGTTGGCCGAAGGGAATCGTCGAAAGGACGGTCAACAGGTTGGCGAGGCAGGAGGAACTTACAAAAGCCAGCCATCCCAAACATGACGGGGAGTGGCTGGCATTGACCGAATTGTTGGCCTGATAGATACACTATCCAAAGAGGAGTCCAGAAGGTGAATAGAAAGTATTTTCTTCCCGTTGTGATTGTGTCTTTTCTCGGCATCGCCGCCTGTCGATTGTTCTCGTTCGCTGGCGAAACGCCCACTGCCGCTCCTCCAACCAGCACTGCTATTCCAGCGACTCCCACGCCCTCGACTGGAGTATTGGAGGTGGAAATCCTGTACACCGGGCAATGGTACCGGGAAACGTTCGACTATGAAGCGGACGCGCCCAACATCCGCCACATGGCCCTGGTGATGCCGGTGGACAGCGACATCGTCCTGGCGTCGCCGGGCTGGGTATTTTCCAGTTTGCAGTTTACGCCTTCCCCGGAGCCGTTTGTCTTTAGGGAGGAAGTGTATGAATACATCCCGTTGTTGGAATACTTGTATGACGCGCCGAAAGGCCTGGCATCCATTGAACTGGAACCCGGGGCATACAACCTTGCGGTTGCTTTTATCGCCGCGCCGTTGCCTCCTCCCGGCGGAGACGTCATCTTGTATCCCGGCGTGACGGGAGGCGGCGCGTCCAATGAGTTTCAAGGGGTTGAAATCGCTGCGGGAGAGACTCTGAGACTCACCGTCGTGTTGACAGACCAAAACGGCTGGGGTTTCCGGAGTCGGTTGGCGCTCAAATAGACGAAGGGAATCAGCAGATTCTCGGAAGCAATTCCCCGGCCGGCAGATCTACCACGCGCGAGCCGCCGATGGAGGTCTTTGCCACAACCAGGCCGGGGTGTTCCTCGACGACGCGTCCGATAATGACCGCGTCTTTGCCGAACTTGTGGCTGCGCATAGCCAGTAACACCTTTTCGGCCCACTTCTCCGGCACAATGGCAACCAGTTTCCCCTCATTCGCAATGTAGAATGGATCGAGGCCGAGCATCTCGCAGGCGGAGGCCACCTCCGGGCGGAGAGGCACTTTCGTCTCATCGAACTCGATACCGACCCTGGACGCGTCCGCCAGTTCGTTCAACACAGCGGAGAGTCCGCCACGCGTGGCGTCACGCAGGCAGTGGATTTCTTTGGTCGCCGCGAGCATGGAATCGACGAGACCGTTCAGGGGGGCGGTGTCGCTCTCGATGGCGGAATCAAACTGAAGTCCCTCGCGAACCGACATGATGGCGATCCCGTGGTCTCCCAGCGTCCCGTTGACGAGGATGGCATCGCCCGGCCGCGCGTTTTGCGGCGCGATGTCCACACCTTCGGGAATCAATCCGATGCCGGTCGTGTTGATGTAAATCCCGTCGCCGTGACCTTTGTTGACCACCTTCGTGTCTCCGGCGGCGATTTGCACGTTGGCGGCTTTGCAGGCGTTTGCCATCGAGGCGGCCACGCGGCCGAGGGTTTCCATTGGCAGGCCCTCCTCGAGAATGAAGCCAGCCGAAAGGTAAAGCGGAGTTGCGCCGCGCATGGCCAGGTCGTTGACCGTGCCGTTGACGGCCAGTTCGCCGATGTCGCCGCCGGGGAAGAACAGCGGACTGACCACGAAGGAATCGGTGGTGAAGGCGACATGAGTTGAAGGTTGAAGGTTCAATGTCAGGGCGGTCGCGTCGCCCATCTGGCCGAGCAGATCGTTCTGGAATTCGGCCGCGAACAAGTGGCGGATGAGGTCGTTCATCATCTTCCCGCCGCTCCCGTGTCCCATCACGATGGCGGGATAGTTTTGCAGGGGCAGGGGACAGGTCCATCCGTCGAAGTTGGGCTGGCTCATGGATTCACCTTTCGTCGGGCTGAATATTTCAATTGTACTTCATGATACTGGATGAAACTTTTCCCGATAAATGTCGTAAAATGGTTTAGCGAGGCATTTTCTGCCTCCCTGTATTTTGATTCAAGGAGAGTGCAATGTCCCAACCCAATCGTTCCCAACTCGGACTCGGCATCCTGCTCGTGTTGATCGGAGCGTGGTTCATCGCCCGCCAGACCGTGCCCGGCCTGGCGGAATTCGCGGAGCGCTTCAGTTACTGGCCCGTCACCATCGTCGGCGTGGGCGGACTGATCCTGCTCATCGGCCTGGTGCTCGGCGCGCCGGGCATGGCCGTACCGGCCGCCATCGTGGCGGGTATCGGCGGCCTGCTGTATTATTTCGACACGACCGGCAACTGGGACGCCTGGTATTTCTGGCTGCTCGTGCCCGGCTTTGTGGGCGTCGGTTCGGTCCTGGCCGGACTGCTGGGTGAAAACACCCGTCACAACATTCGCCGCGGGTTGAACACCATGGTGGTCAGCGCGGTGCTGTTCCTGCTCTTCTCGGCCTTCTTCGGCGGCTGGAAACTGCTGGACAACAGTTACGCCCCGGCCATCCTCATCATCCTGCTCGGCCTGTGGGTGATCGGGCGCGGCCTGTTTTCAACGTTTCGGCGAAAGGAATAATAACATGCGTCACGGCAATTTGTTCTGGGGCGTCGTGCTCCTGTTGCTGGGCGGCATGATGTTCCTCGATGCCGCGAACGTCCGCCTCTTTGGCGGTATCCGCGCGACCGAACTGTTCTGGCCGGTCATCCTGCTGGTGGCCGGCGCGTGGATGATCTTCGGTGTGTTCCTGCGCGGCGCGGCGCAGGCTGAACAGGCCTCGATTGACCTGCAGGGCGCGAGGGAAGCGCGCGTGCGGCTTAGTCACGGCGCGGGACGATTGCAGGTGCGCGGCGCGTCGCTGGGCGGCGAACTGGCGCGCGGCACGTTCGGCGGTGGGCTGAGGCAGTCGGCGCAGAAAACGGGCGACCACCTCGAGGTCAAGATGCGAACCGCCGCCGAGATCTGGATTCCCTTCGGGCCGGGCGTCCGTTACGATTGGGATGTCGAATTCAACATGAACGTCCCGATGAAACTGTCCATGGAGACCGGCGCGGACGAATCCGATGTTGACCTGAGCGGCCTGCAATTGACGGACTTCAAACTGGAGACCGGCGCGAGCAATACCACAGTGACCCTGCCGGCGCGCGGCCGCCTCCACGCGGACTTCGACCTGGGCGCGGCCTCCCTGACCGTGATCGTCCCTGCAGGCGTCGCGGCCCGCATCCGCGTCGACTCGGGCGTCTCGGATGTGAAAATAGATTCCCGCTTCCCGCGCGTTGGGGGCGTGTATCAATCGCCTGAGTACGAGACTGCCGCCAACGCGGTGGATATGGACATTGACGCCGGGGCCGCGCAGATCACTGTGCGGTAGGCGCGGTTGACAAGGAGAATGCAATGAGAAGAATTGACCCGCGTATTATCGTCGGCGCGTTATTGATCGTTGGCGGCGTCCTGATGTTGTTGCAGACCATGGGGCTGCTCGAAAATGTCAGCGACCTGTTCTTCGGGGGAATCTTCCTGATCGCCGGCGCGGCGTTCCTGTACGTCTTCGCGACCGGCTCGTGGTGGGGCGCCATCCCCGGCTGTATCCTGCTGGGCCTGGGCGCGACCATCCTGTCCGACAGCCTGTTGCCCGGTACGGATATCGGCGGAGCGATTTTCCTCGGTTCCATCGGCCTGGCCTTCTGGTTGGTCTATCTTTCCGGTCGCGCCGAACGCTGGTGGGCGATCATCCCGGCCGGGGTGATGACCACGCTCGCGGGGGTGACGCTCGTGCCCGAGTCGTTTGGCGGCTTCGGCACCGGCGGCGTCTTCTTCCTTGGCCTGGCCGCGACCTTCCTGCTTGTGGCGCTGCTGGCCGGTCAGCGCTGGGCGTATTACCCGGCCGCCGCGCTGGGCGTGATGGGCGTGCTGGCAACCACGCCTTACCTCGAATTCGCCAATTATCTGTGGGCGGCGGTCTTGATCGCGGTGGGTGGATTCCTCATCTTCCGCTTCTTCCAGACGCGCTCGTGATGTCCTCGCGGCGCGAGGTGCAGACGAGACGCGGAATGCATGAAAACCGCTCATCGTCTCCGTTCAGCGCAAAATGACGGCGAAAGACCCCTGCGCCCTCAGCACAGGGGTCTTCGTTTGCCTGCCCTCACTTGAAATGGGTTAATCTCAACGGGCGATTTTTTGTCCGAGCAGTTCGCGCACCTGCTGGCTCGCATTTTTCCACCGCGGCGCAACGTCCCCGGCCAGGCGGTCCAGCAGGGCCGCGGCCAGTTGCGGCTCGCGCTCGTAGAGCCGATGCAGGTCCGAGGTCCGGATGCGAACCGTGTCGCAGTCCCCGCAGGCGATGGCGCTGGAGGTGTAGGCCGGGTTGCCGATGGCGGCCGACCATCCAAAGACCGCGCCCGGAGTGAGTCGTGAAAGCGTCATCGGCGGGCCGTCGTAGGGTTTATAACGGAGTTCGACTCCGCCCGCGACGAGGATGTGCAGGTGCGTGGTGTGACCGCCCTGTTCGAAGATCGTCGCGCCGTCCGCGGCATGGAACGGTTCGAAGAGCGGCGCGAGCGCGCGCAGTTTGCCCTCTTCCAGGTTTTCCAACAAGGGGACGTGATGCAGGATATCGAACATGTGACTTCATGGTATTCAAAGCCCGTATAATTTTGTAGTGGCGATTGTCACGAAAGTATAGACATTCATCATCGGATATTGTGTCATCCTTCGTTGGGTTGTACGGTACAATTTCGCGCAGATTTGTAATAAATTCTTCGTGAGACGCGTCCACTTTCTGTGACCGCCGAACCTGAAAAAACCCTCTCGGCTTTGGAGCGTTTACTGCTGGAGCCTGAGCCGCCCGCCCGGCTGGTGGTACCTCCCCTGCGCCGCGGCGAACTCTGTCCGCAATGCGGCGAGGGCAGGCTGGACTATAACGGCACGCTCGACCTGGCCTGCCCGGTATGCGGTTTCACGAGCGGTGGCGGCGGCGGCTGTACCTGATAAAGGAGCATCCTGCTCCGTGCGAGCGCTGAGGAACATGAAAAAACGAAAAGCACACACAACTCCATTCAGTCGTTTGATCGCCCTGGTGGTCATCGGCATGGGGCTGATCGCGGTGGGGATCGCGGCCATGGCCTTCGTGACGATGAACCGCGCCGCGCCCGAATCGGATGTTTCGGGCGGTTCCGGGTCGGACGCTTCGGTCCTCCCCGCGCTAGTGAATTATCCCGCCCCCGAACTGACTCTGACCGACCTGAACGGCCAGTCGTATTCGCTGGCCGATTATCGCGGGCGGGTGGCGCTGGTTAACATGTGGGCCACGTGGTGTCCGCCCTGCCGCCAGGAGATGCCGACCCTGCAAAGTTTCTACGAGCAATACGCGGACCTGGGCTTCGTCATCATCGCCATTGACGACGGCGACCCCGCGCCCGACGTGGCCGCGTTCGTGGAGGAATACGGTCTCACCTTCCCGGTCTGGCTCGACCCGCAGTATGCCTCCGAGCGCGCCTTCAACACGATGAACCTGCCGAGTTCATTCGTCATGGACCGCGAGGGAATCATCCGCCTGCAATGGGTGGGAGCGATCGAACGCGATCAGTTGGAGACCTATGTTGCACCGGTCATTTTGGAATAGTGGAGACGTTTCATGGATGTAAAAGTAAACTGGAAAAGCCGCCTGTCTTTCGTCGGGACAGCCGATTCGGGCTTCTCGGTCAATCTGGGCACGGACCCCGGCGTCGGCGGCGATAACGACGGCCTGCGCCCGATGGAACTGATGGCGCTCAGCCTGGCGGGGTGCACTGCCATGGACGTGATTTCGATCCTCCAGAAGAAGCGTGTGGACGTGACCGATTTCGAGGTCAGGGTGCACGCGGACCGCGCGAGCGAGCATCCCAGGGTATTCACCTGCGCCGTCGTGGAATATCTCATCACGGGTCACGATGTGGACGAGGCCGCGGTACTGCGCGCCATCGAACTCTCGGCTGAGAAGTATTGTCCCGCTCAGGCCATACTGGCGAAGGCGTTTCCGATTGAGTTGCGTTACGAGATTTTCGAAGGGGACAAAGGTGGAAAGCGGCAGTTGGTTAAAGAGGGCGTGTACGCTGGACATGAAGATGTGAATTAACAAGGACAGTCCTCGCCACAGCGAGGACTGTTGTTGGAGCGGTATTTGGGTCAGGGTGTAACGGTGAAGGACCAGACTGGGTCGGACCAGAGGCTGGGACCGTTGGCGCCGTTGGCCTTGACGCGCCAGAAGAGAGGGATGTTGGCGGGCAGGGCGGCGGTGGGA
>JBFMCC010000016.1:0-2792 GCA_040754535.1 Chloroflexota bacterium | reverse complement strand
AACTTCGACTCATTATATTGCCGTTGCTGACAATCTTCATTGGGTTTGGATTTTTCCTGAATCGCAAACAATATTTGGATGCAGTGGATAATATAATCACCCCAATTTTTCAGGGTTTGGCCGATGTGTCCGGCCCCCTCGTTTATCTCTTGTGCGGATCGGTCGTTTTGGATGCGGGTATAGGCACAATCATTGCGATGGGTATTTTTTATCGAAGAAAAAAGCGATTCGATCATGAGATCAAGCGACGGAGTGAGGAAATCGCTGGGAAGGATTTTATAGAAATCAATAGGGCATAGCCACCAATTTCTTCAGGTGTCGCTCCGCCTTTCATTAACCATTATGCTCAACGGTCTGCTCTGGTTCGTGCTCATGCTCTTGCCGCTGGTGCTCCTCCAGCGGCTTTTGCATCGAGAGATCCAGGCCGTCATTCTCATCGCCACCCGCCACCCCGCGTTGACCATGGGCCTGTTCTCCGCGCTGTTCTTCCCCGGCGTGCTCCTGCACGAACTCAGCCATTTCGTCATGGCGCGGCTTCTCGGCGTGCGCACGGGCGGATTTTCGCTCATCCCGCGCGCCACCGCGGACGGACGTCTGCAACTGGGCTACGTCGAGACCCAGCGCACGGACGCTGTCCGCGATTCGTTGATCGGCGCCGCGCCGCTGATCGCGGGCGGACTGTTCGTGGCCTACGCCGCGGTCTATCGCCTGTCGCTATTGCCGCTGTGGGAATTCCTGCGCAACGGGCAATTCAATCTGTTCTTCCTGGGGCTCTCCGCCCTGCCTGACGTGAAGGATTTCTGGCTGTGGTTCTATCTCACCTTCGCGGTCAGCAGTACCATGCTTCCCTCGGCCTCCGACCGTCACGCCTGGCTTCCGCTTGGCGTGTGGGTGGGCGGACTGTTCCTCTTGGCGTTGCTGGTGGGCGCGGGCCCGTGGATGCTGGCCAACGTCGCGCCGCCGCTGGACGCCTTTTTGCAATCTGTGGCCACGCTGTTCGGCTTGAGCGCCGCGGTGCATGGACTGCTGATCCTGCCCGTGTTTCTTATCCACAAATTCCTGGCGCGCCTCACGCACGTGGACGTCACTTGACGCCTGCCGCGCCATGCTTTATAAGCAGGCATAGAATCCCCCATGAAAAAACAGATTGTCTTTCCCCTGCTGGTCATCCTGCTGTCTGCCGCGCTGTCCTCGTCCATGCTCGACCGCGATCACGACTGGGGTGACGACTGGGCCGCCTACGTCATGCAGGCCGAAAGCATCCTCACCGGCTCCACGCACGAATTTGCCGTCCGCAACACGTTCACCACGCAGGAATCCACAACCTTCATCGGCCCCGTCGCCTATCCGTGGGGATTTCCCGCGCTGCTCGTCCCGTTCTACGCGGGCTGCGGCGGGCTGGACATCCTGTGTCTCAAATCCGTCAACGTCATTTTCTTCGCGCTGTTCCTGGCGGTCTTCTTTGTTTTTCTCCATCGGCGATTATCGCTCTTCGATTCCATTTTGTTGTTGTCGGTCTTCGCGTTCAGTCCCACCCTGCTCAACTTTCACAACAACCTGCTTTCCGACATCCCCTTCCTCTTTTTCTCCAGCCTCGCGCTCCTGCTGATCGAGACCACTCTCATCACCAGGGACGACTTCGCAGGCGGGATCCTCCCCAACGTCGGGCTGGGCGCGGCGCTGTTCGCGGCGTTCTTCGTGCGGACCAACGGCGTCCTGCTTGTCCCGACGTTGTTTCTGACCCAGGTCGTCCTGTTTTGGCGGACGCGGCGCACAGTCACGCGGGACCCGAGGCGGGTCATCCCTCTCGCGCTGATTCCCTACCTCGTCTTCGGCCTGCTCACGGCGCTCATCCTGACGGTCTTCCCCGCGGGCGAAGGCTCGCATCTGGAGCATTACGCCGCGCTGACCTGGAGCCGCGTGCTGGGCAACCTGGCCGCCTATATCAACATGCCCGCAGCGTTCTTCGAGAACGTGCCGCTTGCGCCGATCCTATACGGCGCGACCCTGCCGTTCGTGCTGGGCGGCGCGGTGCTGAACGCGAAAAAGGATTTTCATCTCTCGATTTATATCGTTTTGAGCCTCGCGCTCTTCATCACCTGGCCTGACACGCAAGGCATTCGTTTCCTGTTTCCGCTCCTGCCGTTCATTTTCTATTTTGCCCTGCGCGGCATGAACGCCACCGCGTTTGCGCTGCTGGATTATTATCGCAAGGCGGGCGACCGGCTCACGCGCCTGTTCTGGGCGGGCATTCTGCTTAGTTTTATCATCACGTCCATTGGCCTGGCGCGCGACAATCTCGCCAGCCAGCGCGCCCCGGACGGCGGCCCGTTCGAGGACATCAGCGCGGAGATGATCGAGTTCGTTAAATCGAATACGCCGCCCGACAGCGTGCTCATCTTCTACAAACCGCGCGCGTTACGATTAATGACCGGCCGCGACGCCCTGGTGGTGGACGACTGCGCCGCGTTGGGCAAAGGCGACTACGTCGTCATCCGCAAGAAGCGCGGCGCGGTGGGACAAGTGTTGCCCGATACGGTCACCACCTGCAACCCGTCCCTGCTGGTGACGGAAGTGTTCGATAACGAGAAGTATGTGGTTTATGAAATCCGCCTGAAGCCGTAGGAAGTCTCATGAATAAAACCGCCCTCTTTTAGCGGAGAGGGCGGTATTTGGGTCAGGGTGTAACGGTGAAGGACCAGACTGGGTCGGACCAGAGGCTGGGACCGTTGGCGCCGTTGGCCTTGACGCGCCAGAAGAGAGGGATGTTGGCGGGCAGGGCGGCGGTGGGA
>JBFMCC010000015.1:0-25819 GCA_040754535.1 Chloroflexota bacterium | reverse complement strand
AATTGCAGTCGGAGGGGTGCCACAACATCAACTTCGTCACACCCGAACATGTGGTTCCGCAAATCCTCGAGGCGCTGGTTCTCGCGGTCGAGGCGGGCCTGCGATTACCACTCGTTTACAATACTTCTGCGTACGACTCGATGGAAAGCCTGCACCTGGTGGATGGCGTGGTGGATATTTACATGCCCGACTTCAAAATCTGGGACTCGCGGCTGGCGCTCAAGTACCTGCTCGCCAAAGACTATCCTGAAGCCGCACGCCGCGCGATCAGAGAAATGCATCGGCAGGTGGGTGAATTGAAAACAGACGAACACGGCCTCGCCAAACGCGGCGTTCTGGTGCGGCATCTTGTCATGCCAGGCGATGTCGCGGGGACGCGTTCAGTGATGAGGTTTCTGGCGCGTGAGATTTCGCCGCACACCTATGTCAACGTTATGGAGCAATACCACCCCGCCGGGAAAGTGTCGGCGGAAAAGTTTCCTGAAATCAACCGCAGCATCACGCGCCGGGAATACGAGGATGCCGTCTCTGCGGCGCGGGAGGCGGGGTTGCACCGCTTCGACGAGCGGCACGCGTTTTGAGCGGAGATGTTCGGGTAATCAAATTGGGGGAAATTTGGCGTTAAAATAGACTCTGGATACCATTGCTGTTCCGATAGATATTTGCGCTTGACGTACACTTGCCAATACAGGCAATGCCAGGGAGTGCAGATGCGCCTTTGAAGAGAGAACATCCCAATTGTCAAGTAACGGCGGGCTGGCGATGCACTCTCCCACTTATTTCAGGAGACCACCATGTTCAAAAAAATGTTCACTTTGCCAATCGTGCGATTTGGAATCATCCTGTTTGTGACTTTGGGGCTGACACTGGCGTTCCCCGCTACGCGCGCGCTGGCCGATGAAATTCTCAATCTGTTTCGCGTCCAGCAGGTGACAGTTATCCCGGTGGATTTCACCGGCCTGGAGCAATTGACCGGCGACGGCGCGCTCGGGAATCAGTTCACCGATCTCATTTCCAGTTCCATGACATTGATACAGGAGCCGGGCGACCCAATAGCGGTTACGACTGCCGAGGAAGCCGGCCGCCTGGCTGGATTCAACGTCCGCCTGCCGCAGGGAGTGTCGCCTTCACAAATCTATGTGATGGACGGCGCGGCATTCACCATTACGGTGGACCGCCAGAAAGCTCAGGCGCTGCTCGACGAAGCCGGGCGAAGCGATCTGGTCCTGCCCGAGACGATTGATGGCGCGGAAATTTCCGTCGTCATCCCGCCGTCGGTCAGTGTTGGTTATGACACCTGTCCCGCGCCCCGCACGAGTTACGCGCATGATGCCCCAATCGCTGCGCGGCACTACTCTGATTGTGTGATCCTGGTAGAAATGCCCAGCCCAACGGTCAACGCGCCCGCAGAAGTGGATATCGAACAACTGGCACGGATTGGCCTGGAATTCACCGGCATGACTCCCATCGAGGCTGCCGTCTTAACCAGTACGGTGGATTGGACTTCCACCCTGGTCATCCCCATTCCAAAGGACGCCGCCTTTTACGACCTGGTGACGGTGGATGGCGTGCCTGGCACCCTCATTCGGCGCTCGGCGGACGACCCGCTTTCGCAGTATGCCCTGCTGTGGGTCAAGGATGGAATCATCCATGCCATCAGCGCAGTGGGAACCGATTATCAGAGGGCGCTGGATCTGGCAAATTCTCTGCCGTGACGCCGAGTCAGAGTGTATTGATGGCTGTCCCTGCAATCGTCACCGACAAACTAAACAAAACGTACGGCGAGCGCGCCGTAGTGAAAGGCCTTACCCTGCAGGTGGAGCAGGGCGAGGTCTTCGGCTTTCTCGGCCCGAACGGCGCGGGGAAAACCACCTCGGTCAAGATGCTGTTAGGGCTGACTGCTCCCACATCCGGTTCCGCCTTGCTGTTGGGGAGACCCATCGGCGACCTCGCCACCCGCGCCCGCATCGGCTTCCTGCCGGAACACTTCCGCTTTCAGGAATGGCTGACCGCCCGCGAATTCCTCGAATTGCACGGCGAATTGCTGGGGATGGAATCCCGCAATCTTCGTTTACGCCGGGACAAGTTGCTCGAACAATTGGGACTGGCCGATTTCGCCAATGCGCAACTGCGAACCTTCTCGAAAGGGATGCTTCAGCGCATCGGCCTGGCACAGGCTCTGCTCAACCGTCCCGCGCTGGTATTTTTGGATGAGCCGACCTCCGGCCTCGATCCCGTAGGACGTTTGCTGGTGCGGGACATCATCCATGAACTGCGCGAGCAGGGGACCTGTGTCTTCATCAATTCCCATCTGTTGAGCGAAATCGAGGCGACCTGTGACCGGACCGCTTTCATCAGCCATGGGGAGGTGGTGCGCGTCCTGGACATGGCTTCGCTCGACCGCGGCCTGTCGCATGTGACTCTTCGCGCCGCCGGCCTGACGCCGGAGATTGCCGCCGGCCTGGCCGAGTGGGCTGAAAACGTCAGCGTTGATGGTGATGAGGCGGCCCTGATCGTCCATAACGAGGACTGCCTGCCGGAAATCACAAAGTATCTTGTAGCGCGGCAGGTCAGGGTTTATGCCATTACTCCCAAGAGCGTATCGCTCGAAGAGATTTTCATCGAAACGGTTGGAAAGGATGCCGGGCTGTGAGAAACATCTGGACGCTGGCACGCATGACCTACCGTGAAGCGCTTCGCCGGCGTATTGTCCTGACCGCGCTGGCGCTTGGGCTGTGCTTCCTGGTCGTTTTCTCTATCGGTTTTCATTTCATTTACGGCGAGTTCTATATTTCGCAGGATCGAACAATTTACCGTATCATCCGAACCGAAGCGACGAATTCGCTTTTACTAGCCGGACTGTACGCGGTCTCGTTCCTGTCGCTGGCGATGGGCGTGCTGTTGGGTGTGGATACGCTGGCCGGGGAGATCGCTTCCGGCGCCATCCAGACGATTGCCTCCAAACCGGTGCGCCGTGCAGAAATTGTGCTGGGCAAATGGCTGGGATTTGCTGTCTTACTGGCGCTGTATTCCATGCTAATGTCCGGTGGAACTGCCTTGAGCGTTTTCATCCAAAGCGGTTACGTCGCCCCTAACCTGCTGGTGGGCATTGCGCTCATCTATCTCGAATCCCTGCTGATGATGACGGTCTCGCTGGCCTTTTCGAGCGCCATACCGGCCCTGGCTGCCGGCGGGATGGTGTTTGGGTTGTACGGCCTAGCCTTTATCGGCGGTTGGATCGAGCAAATCGGCGCGTTGCTGGAGAATCGGACTGCGGTGAAAATCGGGATCGTAACCAGCCTGATTGTTCCCAGCGAGGCCGTCTGGCGGCGCGCCGCCTTTGAGATGCAATCTCCCCTGGTGGGAGGATTGGGCGTGTCGCCATTTGGGGGCGCCTCCGTTCCGAGCGCTGCGATGATTCTCTATACCATCGTGTATCTTGTCATGGCGCTGGGCGTGGCGATCCATTCGTTTCAAAAGCGGGATATTTAGGGATACACCCTCTTGATGGTGCGCGGGAAGGGAATCGCCTCGCGGATGTGTTCGATGCCGCACATCCACGCGGTCACGCGCTCCACGCCCATGCCGAAACCTGAGTGGGGAACAGAGCCGAACTTGCGCAACTCCAGATACCATTTGAACGCCGACTCGGGCAGGCCGTCTTTGCGGATGCGCGCCAGCAGCGCGTCGTGGTCGGACATTCGCTCCGAGCCGCCGCAGATCTCACCGTAGCCCTCGGGTGCAAGCAGGTCAACCGATTTGCAGACCTCGGGCCGCCCGGGCCACGGCTCCATGTAAAAGGCCTTGACCGCGCTGGGATAGCCATAGACGAACAAGGGCTTGTCGTTCAGTTTCGGCAACTCCACTTCGTGCGGCGCGCCGAAGTCCATGCCCCATTCGAATTTCAGAAGTTCCTTCTTTTCGGGATCGGCCTCTTTCTCGTGGAGTTCGATCAGGTATTTCGCCGCGTCGTCGTAGGACATGCGCGGGAACGGCGGCGTGATCGCTTCCAACTTCGACAGGTCGCGGCCGAGGGACAGCAACTCCGCCCGACGGTCCCGCAGGACGCGCTGGGCGATGTGGTGGATCATCTGCTCTTCGACTTCCATCAATTGATCCAAATCGCAGAACGCGATCTCAGGTTCGAGCATCCAGAACTCGGTCAGGTGGCGGCGCGTCTTCGATTTCTCCGCGCGGAAGGTGGGGCCGAAGCAGTAGACCTTGCCGAACGCGAAGATGTTGGCCTCGTTATAAAGTTGACCCGTCTGCGCGAGGTAGGCTTTACCCTCGTCGAAGTATTCGGTCTCGAAGAGGGTGGTCGTGCCTTCGGCGGCGGCGGGGGTCAGGATGGGCGTGTCCATGGCGATGAAGCCGTTTTGGTCGAGCCACTCGCGGGTGGCGGCCATGACCGTGGCGCGCACGCGCAGGATCGCCCACTGGCTCTGCATCCGAATCCAGAAGTGGCGGTTGTCGAGCGCGAAGTCCGCGCCGTGGTCTTTGAGCGACATCGGGTAATCCGCATCTGCGGCCTGCACGATTTGAATCTGCTTCACGCCGACTTCGTATCCGCCGGGGATTCCCGGCGCGCGCTTGTCGGCGCGCACGGGACCCGTGATGATGACCGACGATTCCTGCGGCAGTCTCATCACCTGATCGAATACCGCCTCATCGAGGTCGCCCTTGAATGCCACACACTGGACGAACCCCGTCCCGTCGCGTACCAACAGAAAAACGAGTTTCCCTTTGTCGGTGCGGTTGTAGACCCAGCCCTGCACGGTCACTTCCTGGTCTTCGTATTGTGAGATTTGGTCAACGCGGATGACTGGCATAGTTCCTCCAATGGAGAAAGCAGAGAGTAGAGAGTAGTACCGCAGCATTCATGTTGCACCGCGCAAAATAAATCTTGCGGTACTGACTGCTCTCCAATCCTCTACTCTTTGATCTCTATATGCAATTCTTTCAACTGCTTCTCTTCCACGGGTGACGGCGCGTCGGCCATCACATCGCGGGCGTTCTGGTTCTTCGGGAAGGCGATCACCTCGCGGATGTTTGGCTCGTCGGCGAGAAGCATGACGAAGCGGTCGAGGCCCGAGGCGATGCCGCCGTGCGGAGGCGCGCCGTACTCGAACGCCTCCAGCATGTGGCCGAATCGTTCGCGCGCCACTTCCATATCGAGGCCGATCAGTTTGAAGATCTTTTCCTGGATACCGCGGTCGTGGATGCGAATCGAGCCGCCCGCCACCTCGTTGCCGTTCAGCACCGCATCGTATTGCGTGCCGCGCATCTTGCCTGGATCGGACTCGATTAGATGCAAATCCTCGGACATCGGCATCGTGAACGGATGCTGGCTCGGGTCCCAGCGATGCTCATCCTCGCTCCAGAACGCGAAGGGGAAGTCAATGATCCAGCAAAATGCGAGGACATTCGGATCGCACAGACCGAGGTCGTTGCCCAGTTTGTTTCGCAGGCGGCCAAGGACATCCAAAACGACCGGCGGCTTGTCCGCGACGAAGAGCAGGAGGTCGCCCTTTTGCGCGTCCATTCTGGACATCACGGCCTGAATCCGCTCCTCGGAGAGGAACTTGGCGAAGGAGGATTTCTGTTCGCCCGTCGAAGTGACAGCCAGCCAGGCGAGTCCCTTCGCGCCCAGTTCCTGTGCGGACGCGGCCAGGGCATCTATCTGTTTGCGGGTGTAGTCGCCGCACCCCCTGGCGTTGATGCCGCGCACGTGTCCCCCGCCCGCGGCCGTCTCCTCGAAAACCTTGAAGCCGGAGCCCGCCGCGAGGTCGGTGATATCCTTCAGTTCGAGTCCGAAGCGGATGTCGGGGTTGTCGCGTCCGAAGCGTTCCATTGCCTCGGTATAGGTCAGGCGCGGCCAGGGGCTTTTGAAGAGTCTCTTGTGTGGGACGATCTCCGCGACCAGTTTGGTGTACATGCCTTCGAGCAAATCCATGATGTCTTCGCGGCGGTCCACGAAGGCCATCTCGAGGTCGAGTTGCGTGAATTCGGGTTGTCGGTCGCCGCGCTGGTCTTCGTCGCGGAAACAGCGCGCGATCTGGAAATAGCGTTCCATCCCGCCGACCATCAGCAACTGCTTGAGCTGTTGCGGCGACTGCGGGAGCGCGTAGAACTGTCCCGCGTGGACGCGAGAGGGGACGAGATAATCGCGCGCGCCTTCGGGGGTGGCCTTGAACAGGATGGGCGTCTCGATCTCGAGGAAACCCTTGCTGTCCATGTAATCTCGGATGAATTTGATGACGCGATGGCGCAGGGTCAGGTTGTTGCGCATCCGCTCGCGGCGCAGATCGAGATAACGATATTTCAATCGGATGTCCTCGTTCTCATCCTCGTCGCGGCTGACCACGATGGGCGTGGCCTTCGAGTGGTTCAACACGGCTACTCTGCGGGCCTCGAGTTCGATCTCGCCCGTCGCCATCTTCGGGTTGAACTGGTCGGCGGGGCGCATCCGTACGACGCCCTCGACTTGCAACACCCACTCCGCCCGCGCCGACTCAATCGCCTTGTGCGCGTCGGGAAAGTTCTCGGGGTCGGTGACGATCTGGGTGATGCCGAAACGGTCGCGCAGGACGAGGAAGACCACGCCGCCGAATGTGCGGAAGTTGTGTACCCAGCCCGCCAGGGTGACGGTCTGCCCCGCGTGCGCCGCGCGCAGTTCGCCGCAAGTGTGGGTTTTGTACATAATTAGCGCCTCCGAGTGCATTTTTACCACGGAGAACACGGAGTTCGCGGAGAGATTTCAAAAAACGCTCTGCGGTCTCTGTGGTGAGTTTTAGACAAAATAAATCGCCCTTCGCGTGTGCGTTGGGCGATTGGTTCGACCTGAGTTATCCGTCAACCAGCAAGGCTTCGCCCAACGATTGGGAGATCGTCATTGTCGTTATTATTGTCGTTGGCGAAGCGCAGGCGATACGGCATGGCGGCGATTATAGCACAGACTCTTTACCTTTCAAGGTTTTGTCATCGCATGATTTCATCGCTGACCGCGTCCAGCCTCGCGACCTCTGCCTCGGTCAGCCTCCAGCCTGCGCCGCCCGCGTTTTGCTGGGCCTGCATGGCGTTCTTCGGGCCGGGGATGGGCAAAGTCCCTTTGCAGATCAACCAGTTCAACGCAACCTGCGCGTTGGTCTTGCCGCCGTGATCCTGTCCGATTTCGGTCATGGCTTTGAGGAGCGGGCCGATTCTTCCGAGAATAGAGGCGGCTGTCAACCCGCGCGGACCGGGCGGCAGGTGTTCGAGGGAATACTTGCCGGTCAGCAGTCCCTTGGCGAGCGGGGAGTACGCGATGACGCGGATGCCCAATTCCTTGCAGCGCGCCAGCAGGCCGTTCTTTTCGATGGTCCGATTGAGCAGATGGTATTCCACCTGATTCGCCGCCAGTGGGATGCCGCGGCGCGCCAGCGCGGAATACGCGCTCAAGGTCTGCGATGGGCTGAAGTTGGAAACGCCCACGGTGCGCGTCAGGCCCAGTTTGACGGCCTCCGCCATCCAGTCCATGAGCGACTCGATGGGCAGGATCGGGCTGGGCCAATGCACCTGATATAAGTCCACCGACTCGAGTCCAAGGCGTTCCAGGCTGTGCCGCAGGGCGCGGATAAGCGATCCTTTCGTCCAGCGCCAGGGCATGGGGAAGAATTTGGTGGCGACCAGCACGGGCTGGTCGGTCCCTTTCATGAACCGGCCGGTCAGGCGCTCGGAGCGGCCCATGCCGTACACCTCGGCCGTGTCCACGAAACGGATGCCCTCCTCGATGGAAACCTGAAACGCGGCGCGGACATCCTCATCGTTGTAATTCTGACCATACTGCCACAGGACGCGGTCGCCCCACTGCCAGGCGCCCACCCCCAGTTCGATGGCGTGCAGGAAACGTACTTCGTTGCTGATCGTGTCGCTCAAGGCGCTCTCCGCCGGAATTGGCCTGATTGTACCATCGCCTTAAAAAATTCCCGCCTGCGGGTTTTTTCTTTGCAGGCGACTTAATCCGCGTTACAATCGGCGCACAACTCGAATCAGGAACTGATGGACCGCGAGGCCCCGCCCCCATCTCTGATGGGAAGGAGGGGAGGTGCCTGGCGCTCCCTGAGTTCCGGGGAGGCTCCCATGAACTCCGATCTGGACCCGCAGGCGGATCCCGCGCCCGTCGCCGAACTGGCGCAGCGCCTCGGTTTGCCCTTTTCCAATCTGCATTTGCTGACGCGTGCCCTGACGCACCGTTCCTACGTCAACGAGAACCCGCGCGCCCTGGAGGACAACGAACGGCTCGAATTCCTCGGTGACGCCGTGCTGGATTTCGTGGTGGGGGCGTGGGTCTATCACCACTTCCCTGAAATGGCCGAGGGCGAACTGACCCGTCTGCGCTCCGCGCTGGTCAAAACGGATCAACTGGCCCGCTTCGCCCGCATCCTGGACCTCGGGCCCGCGCTCCGTTTAGGACGCGGGGAACTCACCTCCGGCGGCCGCGACCGCGACAACCTGTTATGCGGCGCGTTCGAGGCGATGATCGGCGCGATGTATTTGGAAGAGGGCGTCGCCTTCGTGGAGCGTTTTGTGCAACCCCTGCTCGAAACCGCTCGCGCCGACGTGTTCACCCAGCCCGACCTGGCCGACGCCAAATCCCGCCTGCAGGAATGGGCGCAGGGAGAGAAACTGGGCGCGCCGCGCTACGTCACCGTCGGCGCAAGCGGACCCGACCACGCCAAGCAGTTCGAGGTCGAGGTCCGCCTGGATGGCAAACCGCTGGGACGCGGGCAGGGATCCAGCAAGGCCGCGGCCGAGCAGGAAGCCGCCAAAGCCGCGTTGAAAACATTGGGTTTGGAGTAAAATCACTGCCCTGTCACCTCGAAAATCCAAAATTGTAAATCGTAAATCGTAAATCATAGATGCCTCTGCGTCTTAAATCTCTCGAACTTCACGGATACAAAACCTTCGCCAGCCGGTTGGACTTTCAGTTCGGCGAAGGGATTACCGCCATTGTCGGGCCGAACGGCTCGGGCAAGTCGAACATTGCCGATTCCCTGCGCTGGGTGCTGGGCGAGCAATCCTACGGCCTCTTGCGCGGCAAGAAGACCGAAGACATGATCTTCGCCGGTTCCGAGCATCGCCCCAAAGCGGGCATGGCCTCCGCCACCATCGTCTTCGACAACACCAACGGCTGGCTTCCCGTTGACTTCTCCGAGGTCGCGCTGACCCGCCGCGCGTATCGCGACGGCCACAACGAATATTTGCTGAATGGACAGCACGTCCGCCTGCGCGATATCCACGAACTTTTGGCGCAGTCGGGCCTGGGCGAACGGACCTACACCATCCTCGGCCAGGGACTGGTGGATGCGTCCCTCGCCCTCAAAGCCGACGAGCGCCGCCGCCTCTTCGAGGAGGCCGCGGGCATCGGCCTCTATCGTTCGCGCCGCGAGGAAGCCCTGAAGCGGCTCGAGACCACCCGTCGCAATCTCGAGCGCGTGCTCGACATCATGGCCGAACTCGGGCCGCGCTTGAAATCTCTGGAACGACAGGCGCGCCGCGCCCAGGAGTACCAGCGCGCCCAGGCCGACCTGCGCGTGCTCCTGCTCGACTGGTACGGCTATCACTGGCACCGTGCCCAGGACGAACTGGCGCGGGCGCGCGAGGTCGTCCACCAGCAGGAGGCCAAAGCGCGTGAGGCGCGCGAGTCCCACGCGAAAATCCAGACAGAATTCGGCGCTTTTCGTGAACGCCTTTCGGGACTGCGCGCCCAACTCAACGCGTGGCATCGCCAGTCCGCCGAATTGCACAACCGACGCGAGTCTCTCAGCCGCGAACTGGCCGTCCTGGACGAACGCCGCCGCGCCCTGATCGAATCACAGCAGACCCTGCTTGCGGATCGGGAACGTCTTGCCGGTGAGGAGACTCTCGCCCGCGAACGCCTCGCGGACATCGAACAGGAATTCGCGCGCCTTCAAACCGAATCCGATGACGCCAAGAGCCAGTCGGCCTCCGCGCAGGCCGCGCTGACAGACCGCCAGGGCGAGCGCGAGGCCGCCGAAGCGAGATTGACGCAGGCCCGCAATCAGGTCAACGAATTGAGCGCGAAGCGCGCCGAAACCCAGGCGCGGCTGGACGAACTCTACAGCCGCCTTCAGTCCCAGCAGGGAAAACTGGAAACCGCGCGGCGGGCAATCCAAACGGCCGAGGCTCAATACAAAACAGCGGAGGCTCAATTAGGAGAATCGCGCGCGCAACGCGAACAGGCTGAGGCTGTGTTGCGCAATGCAGAACAGGAAGAAGCGGCCGAAAAAAGCAATGTCGAGAAACTGGAAGATGCCCTGCGAACCAGGACCCGGGACCGCGACGCGCGCGCTGCGGAGGGATCCCGCCTGCAGGCGCAGCTCCAGGTCATCGAGGAAGCGGAGGCTTCGCTCGCGGGATATGCCGAGGGTGCGCGCTTCCTGCTGGACGCCGCGCGCCAGTCGCGGCTTGCCGCGCGCGGCGCGCTCAGCGCGGCGCTGGACGTCCCCGCCGAACTCGAAACCGCCTTCACCGCCGCGCTCGGCGATTCGCTCGACGCCATCCTGCTGACGAACGATTCGCTCGAAGATGCCCTGCGCCTCCTCGAATCCGACGAGGCGGGACGGGCGGCCATCCTGCCTCTGAACGGCGCGCACAGGCTGTCCCTGCTCAAATCGCCCTCCGATCCCGATTGCCTGGGCGCGGCCGCGTCCCTTCTGAGCGTGTCGGACGAATTGAAGCCCGCCGTCGAGGCATTGCTTGGAAACACCTTGATCGTCAAAAACCGTTCCGCGGCGCGCCGCCTCTTGAATGGACTCCCGCCGCACGCGCGCATCGTGACCCTCGCTGGCGAGGTCTTCCGCGCCGACGGGTTGATCCTGGCGGGCAAAGCGCCTCGCTCCGGGACCCTCGGCCGGCCGCGCCAGAAACGCGAGACCCAGGCCTCGCTTGACGATTTGACGATGAAATTGTCCGCGCTCGAAGCCGATGTTACCCGTCTCGCCTCGGACCTCGAGACGGCCCGCCGTGACCAGGCCGCGCGCGAAGCGGACGTGCGTTCCGCCCGCGGGCAGGTTGAGCAGGCGCGCGGCGCGGAACAGAAATCTGCCATCGAGGCGGAATCCGCGCGGCAACACTTCGAGTTTGCGAAATCCCAATTGGAGACGTTAACGGGAGAGATCGCGGCGGCGGAATCGGACCGGGCGCGGCTGACCGGCTCCCAGTCCGAGATCGAAGCGAGCGCGGCCGCGGCGCACGAAACCATCCGCGTCCTGTCGGGCGAACTGGCCGGTCTGACCCTGGACGAATTGCAAGAGCAGGTCTCGTATTGGGGCACGCGCGTCGCCGTCGCAGAAAGGGCGTTGTCCGATTCTGCCTCGCAGCGAAGCGAACGGTTGTCGTCTGTGGGGAGGTTGGAGTCGCAGATCCACGAGTTCGAACAACGGCTTAAGGAGGTGGAACGTTCCGTGATCGAACTCGACGCGGACAAGGTCGAGTTGCGGCGGCAGGAGAGCGAACTGGGCGGGCAAATCGAGGAATTTCGTTTGAAGATCGAGCCTGCTGAGAAGGATTTGGAAACCGCGGAACAGCAGGAGACGCAGTTGCAGGCGCGGGAGGCCGAGGCGCAACGGGCGATGACCAACGCCGAGCGCATGCTCGGACAGGTGCAGTTGGAGCAGACGCGAAAGCAGGAAGCTTTGGTCACGCTGCGGCAACGCGTGGAGGACGACTTTGGTCTCGTGCAATTCGACTACAGCGAGGATGTCTCCGGGCCGGTGCCCCTGCCGTTGGATGGTATGGTGGAGCAGTTGCCTGTGGTGTTGACCCTTCCGCTCGAACTGGAAGAGCAGATGACGCGCGCCCGCCAGCAGTTGCGGCGCATGGGCGCGGTCAATCCTGAGGCCCAGCAGGAATATGTGGCCGAGAGTGAGCGATATGGATTTATGTCTTCGCAGGTGGAGGATCTGCGCAAGGCGGAGGCCGACCTGCGGCAGGTGATCGCCGAACTGGACGATTTGACCCAGCGCGAATTCCACAAGACCTTCGAGCATGTGGCCAGCGAATTCCGCAATATTTTTGTGCGCCTCTTCGGCGGCGGGTCGGCGCGGCTGACGCTGACCGACCCCGATAATCTGGTGGAGACCGGCATCGAGATCGAGGCGCGCCTGCCGGGCCGCCGCGAGCAGGGCCTGGCGCTTCTCTCCGGCGGCGAACGGTCACTGACCGCCATCGCGCTGGTGTTCGCGTTGTTGAAGGTCTCGCCGACTCCAGTCTGTGTGATGGACGAGGTGGACGCCATGCTGGACGAGGCCAACGTGGGCCGCTTCCGCGACCTGCTGCACGAACTGAGCCGCGACACGCAGTTCGTGGTCATCACGCACAACCGCAGTACGGTGCAGGCCGCGGACGTGATCTACGGCGTGACCATGGGCCGCGATTCGAGCAGCCAGGTCATCAGCCTGAAACTGGACGAGATCAGCGAGGAGATGCTGGGGGGAAGCAGGAAATAGGCGAGAGAATTTACCGCGAAGAAACGAAGAGCGCGAAGGAGAATTTGGTCCTTCGCGCTCTTCGCGGCGCAGTAATGTGATATTCAGTCTGGAGAGAGTCTATCCAGTCTGTAAAACCTTTTGAAAGGTTCGCAATAAGACGCCGCGTTGCTCGAATCCGCTTTCGCCCAGGTCCGCAAATCCGAGGTAGACGCGTTCGCGGCAGCGATGCAGTAGTCCGCTGACCAGGTGCGAGAGAATGTCCGTCTGGGACGCGACCTCATCGGCGTCGGTCCACAGGCGTCCCGCCGGCCAGTTGCGGCTGAGCACGTAGGGTTGGGTCAGCGGCTGGGACGGGCGTTCCACCCAACTGGAGGAGCCGACATCCAGCCAGAATTGCGCGGTCACGGGGCGGTTCATCATCAGGAACGTATACGCGGGCGCGACCAGCACCGCGCCTTCCTTTTGCCGATAGGGCTGGAGATACTGTGCCGCGATCACACCGTCTTGCAACATGGCGAAATATTCCCTGCCGAGTTCATCGAATCGAATGGCCGTCCCGCCTTCTGCCATGGTCGGTTCCAATGCCTGGCGGAATTTCTTCACCGATTCGATCAGGCTGGCGGCTACGCGCGCAAAATCGAAATCATGGTGAAAGCCAAAGCCCGGCTGCGACAGCACTTCGCCGAACAACTTGCGCAGGAAATGATCCAGCGGGATCGGCTCGGAATCGCGGTACGAAATCAGCCACTGCCTCAGCAGGGCGTATTTGTTCCCGATGATATACGTGATGCGCTCCTGCATCTCGCCGTGGATCTCGTCGAAGGGGGAGAGGCGCAAGTCCTTCTGGCGATAGACGATTTCCGTGAGCAGTTGGGCGCGCACCAGGTCGGTGTCCAGCGCGAGCATCAGGGCGTAGGCCGCGTCCGGGCGCGGCGGGTGGATCTCCCACTGCGGATGCGCCAGTGCCGCCAGAGTCAGCAGGGCGCGGCTGGCAGGCTCGTCGCGCAGGGAACGCGACGGGCGGTGCGAACGCACGGGGATGCCCGCGGTCTCCAGTCGGTTCATCAACGAAAAACGCAGGGCGTCTGAAAGATACGGTGCGAGGATGGCAATCTCCGCGGGCGGGATGCCTTCTTCGCCGATCAGATGCTGCACCTGCTTTGTGATCGAATCAAGCAGTTCGGGATAGAAGTGGGGAGTCTCCCTATCGCTGTCCTCGCGCAAGACGACATGAACGGATTCCAGATTCCCAGTCGCGTCTTGAAGCATTGGTTCGCCTGTGATGATACTGCTCAAGGCTCGTTCCACTTCGGCGACGCTCCCTGACATGACGAAACTGTCTTCAAATACAATCCGCTCATTGCACAGTTCCTCGAATCTCTGCGCGGACCTCGGGTCTGCTCCCAAAAACTGACGATAGCCGCCGCCCTCGTCGTAGATGACCAGCGCCGAGTCGAATTCCCCGAACCAGTCGGCGATCAGGTCGTGCGCAACAGGAATATCCTCTTCGACGTTGTCGTAGATGAGGTGCCTGTATGTGCGGGTCAAATGACTGCGCACAGACGCGTCGCGCCAGAGAATGTTCCAGAAGATTTCCAGCTGGAGCGAAAAATCGAGCAGGTTGTTTTGCAGGCAGAAGGTGCGGAAGCGCGTTGCGCAGTCCTGTGCATCGGCGTAGACGCGCCGCTGGGCGGTGTCGCCGGTCCATGCCGCGGTCAGGCGTTCGCCGATCTCGCGGTAATCGAATCCCACCGCGGCGGATTTGTTCAGGTTATCGAGAATCTGGGAATACAGGCGGTTGCGGTCGATTGTGACGGATTCGAAATAACCTTTGTCCAGCAGGGGTCGAACCAGATGCGCCATGTAGTACTGCGCGGTTTCGAGGGTGAGGAAGATGGGGGCGCGGTCAGGATGGGCGAAACCTGCCGCCTCCGCGGCCAGCGGCCAGTATAGTTCCACCATGCGGCGCGCCAGGCCGCCGACTGTCGCGGGGGTGATCTCGGTGCCCGCGTACGGGTCGCGCAGGAGGCTGTCGAGGTAAGGCTCGTGCAGAGTCCGCTGGGGGGTCAGTAAAAGAATCGAATCGGCGCGCACGCCGCGATCCAGAAGGAAGCGCAGGCGCGCCGCGGCCGCGGTCGTCTTGCCCGCGCCGGCGCGGCCGGCCAGCAGGGTCTTCGAGTCGAGCGGCAGTCGCGCGACGGCGGTTTGCTCGGGCGTCAGGTCCATTACGTCAGGTGCTTCGCGAAGAATTTCGTCGCGCGTTCCCACGCGTCTTTGGAGGCTTCGGGTTTGTACACGCTCGGGTCGCTGTCGCGGAAGAAGGCGTGGCCCGAATTGGGGTAGACGACGACCTCGTGCTCCACACCGACCTCGTCGAGCAGTTTGTCGAACTCCTCGACGGCGCCGACGGGGATGGATTGATCCCTGTCGCCGAACAGGCCGAGCACGGGTGATTTGAGATTCTGGCGCAATTGGTCGAAGATGTTCTGCATCCCGCCGCCGTAGAAGGTGCACACCGCGTTAAGTGAACGGCGTACGCTCAGCGCGAGCGACATGCGGCCGCCGAAGCAGAATCCCACGCTGCCCACCTTGCCTGTGCAGTCGGGACGAGACTTGAGCGCGTCGAAGACTTTTTCCAATTCGGCGGGCGCACCGGGGGTATATTTGTCTTTGAGAGCCGAGGCCTTTTCCATGTCGCCCAGCGCGGCCAGTTCGCCGTGATACAGGTCAGGCGCGAACGCCAGGTAGCCCTGCGCCGCGAAGCGGTCCGTGATGGATTTGGTCTGCGCGTCGAGTCCCCACCATTCCTGAATGACGATCACAGCCGGCCAGGGTCCGTTGCCTGATGGCCTTGCCAAATAACCGGAGATACCGCCGAGTTGAATGGTTTCGCCCATCTCACTTCACTCCTAAATTGGATTTTGAAAATTGTACTACCGTTCGTTCGGAATTAATCCACATTGTTTTCGGCCCGGTTTCATTGTATAGTTGGCAAAACTCATTCAAAGGAGACCTCCCATGCCTCAAATCAAAGCGCGTTCCGCCAGCGGAGCCGTCCCCGCCCGGCCCGGCGCCTACACCAAATTCTCGGCCAAGTTGACCGGCTCGCTTGATCAAATCTCGGACATGATCAATGACAACGCCGCCATGATCGACTCGATTCAGGAAGTAGCCCTCGAATTGACCAACTCCATCGGCACCCTGCACACACTCACCGTCAGATATGCCGGCATCGCCAACGCCATCCTGGATGCCCTGCTCCCAATCGTCAGGAACCTGCCGCTCATTCCCAAAAATGTCACGGCCATGCTGGTCAATCTGGAAAGCATCACGCAGAAGATCATTGACAACCAGGCCTCGACCTCCAAAACGATCGGCGACGTTCAGATCGGCCTGAAGACCGGCGACATCAACCGGCTCAAGGGTCACGCCGGGGAACTACAGGCCGTGACGCGGAGCCTGAGCGCCATCCTGCCGAAATAACGCCTCGCGCGAACTTCGGCCTGGTTCCGTCAAAGGAAATGGATTCTGCCGTTGACAGTCCCGCCGACTTGCCGTTATAATACCGTCCGCTTCTGCCCCGGCAGTGAGACCCGCTGGGGCGGTCGCTTGAATCATGGCTTCCCCGCAGACCGGCGCTGGTGAGTACTGAAACCCCGCAGGCGTTGACGGCGAAGTGAATCCGTGGAGTGAAAGATGAAATATGCAATCGTGGAAAGCGGCGGCAAGCAATACCGCGCCGTCGAAGGCGAGACCATCGCGGTGGACCGCCTGCCGGTCAAGGCCGGGGACGAGATGAGCCTGGACCGCATCCTTATGCTCGTGGACGGCGACCAGTACAACGTCGGCACCCCGACCCTGAAAGGGTTCGAGGTCCGGGCAAAGGTGATGGAGCATTTCAAAGGGCCGAAGGTGCTGGCCTTTCGCTACAGCCCGAAGAAGCGCATCCGCGTACGACGCGGCAGCCGCCACCAGTTTACCCGCCTCATGATCGAGCACGTCGGCAAGCCGGGCGGGAAACCGGCCAAAGTCGAGAAGCCGGCCGAGGTCAGGGAAGAAGCGGCGGCCGAGGCGGAGAAGAAACCCGCCGCGCCGAAATCGAAATTCGAAAAGGCTCCCGCGAAGAAGGCGGCCGCCGGGTCTGCATCGAAAGCGGCCAAGAAGAAGTAGTAGTTGGTGAGGTGAAGTCATGGCACACAAAAAAGGCGGCGGTTCCAGCCGCAATGGACGAGACAGCAATTCCCAGCGCCTGGGCGTGAAGCGTTACGCCGGTCAGTTCGTGCTGGCCGGGAACATCCTGGTTCGCCAGCGCGGGACGCGCATCCGGCCGGGCTTGAACGTGGGCGTCGGCACGGACGATACCCTGTTTGCCACGGCCGACGGCCTGGTGATGTTCGATGTGGTGCGCGGGCATAAGCGCGTCAATATCGTTCCGCAGGCGGAGAAGTAGCATGAAACCCGAAATCCATCCGACGTATTACCCGGAGGCGAAGGTCACCTGCGCCTCGTGCGGCCGCACCTGGACGACCGGCTCCACGAAAAAAGAATTGCGCGTGGACGTGTGCTCCAACTGCCATCCGTATTTCAGCGGCGAGTCGGCGCGCATCATGGACATTGAAGGGCAGGTGGACCGCTTCTACAAGAAACTCCAGGCCCGCGCCACTCACGTGGAAACCAAAAAGGCGCGCGAGGCGGCCAAGAAAACGCCCGAACGCCCGATTGCGGAGTTGGAATTGTCTGCACGGGCCACCGCCGCGTTGAGCAAGGCCGGCATTACCATGGTGACCCAGTTCCTGGCGAAGATGGCCGAGGGCGACGCTTCTCTTCTGGCAATCGAAGGTTTCGGGCAGAAGTCGCTGATCGACGCCAAGAAGAAACTGAAATCGCTTGGCTACGAACTTCCGCAGGCGGCCGCCGCGTAAGCGGGACGAGTCCCCGGGGGGCTTGCGGTCAGGCTAAACTCAGGTAAACTTAACGGGCAGATGCGCGATGCGTCTGCCCGTTTGAATTTTAGCCCCCACCACCCTGCGGGCACCTCCCCCATTTTCAAAAGGAAAATGGGGGAGGCTGGGAGGGGGCCGAGGAGAATCAATGCGCCACACCCACGGCTCGGTCGAAGTGATCTGCGGTTCGATGTTCAGCGGCAAGACGGACGAACTCATCCGCCGCCTCGTGCGCGCCACGATTGCAAAGCAAAAAGTGCAGGTCTTCAAACCGGCCATTGACGTGCGTTACGCGGTCGAGAAAGTGACCTCGCACACGGGGGCGGATTTCGATGCCGTTCCGATCCAAAACGCCAAAGAAATTCCATCGAAGATGGACGCGGATACAACCGTCATCGGCATAGACGAGGCGCAGTTCTTCGATCCCGAGGTGGTGGAAGTGGCGCGCAAACTGGCGGATAAAGGAATCCGCGTCATCGTGGCGGGACTCGACCAGGATTTCCGCGGCGAGCCGTTCGGCCCGATGCCGGTGTTGATGTCCATGGCCGAGCGCGTGGATAAACTGCACGCCATCTGCATGGTCTGCGGGGACGAGGCCTCGCGCACGCAGAGACTGGTCAACGGCAGGCCCGCGCGATACGACGATCCCGTCGTCATTGTCGGCGCGTCGGAGATGTACGAGGCGCGTTGCCGCAGGCATCACGAAGTCCCGCGCTGACAACCAACAACCAAAAGCCAACGAAATGCAAGACTATAAAGAGATTCTCTCCGAAACCCTGATCGAACCCGAGACCCTCCAGAAACGCGTGGCCGAATTGGGCGCGGAAATCAGCCGCGACTACGCGGATTCGGATGGCAACCTTCTTCTCATCTGCATCCTGCGCGGCGGCGTGCCATTCCTCGTGGATTTGATGCGTCACATCACTGTCCCGCACATGCTCGACTTCATGGCGATCTCGTCCTATGGCGCGGGGGCGCGCGAGTCAAATGGCAATGTCCGCCTGACGATGGACCTGATGACCAACATCAAGGACAAGCACGTCCTGCTCGTCGAAGACATCATTGACAGCGGCCACACGATTGCCTCAGTACTCGAACTGCTCGAGACGCGCCAGCCGAAGAGTCTCAAGGTCTGCGCGTTGCTCGACAAGGCGGAACGACGCGAGACCGTCGTCCCCATTCACTACCGCGGCTTCACCATTCCCAACAAGTTCGTCTTCGGCTACGGCCTCGACCTCGATGAATACTATCGCAACCTGCCCTTCATCGGCGTTGTTGACCTGGAAAAGTATCATCCTTCCTGACCATTCACCATGATCCAGGGCGGACCTCCACCAGGCGAAGAGGATCACTCCCCGTACGCGGGACGCTGGGTCGCACGCGTGCGCGGCCAGATCGTCGGTCAGGGCGGGACCCCGGAGCAGGCGCGCCAGGCCGCGGCCGCCGCCCGCCCCAAAGAGAATCCTGAAATCGTCTTCATGCAACCATCCTCTCTCATCAATCTTTCCCCTCTTGTGGACAAAGTCCGCGCCATCCTGCCCGACCGTGAGTTGTACCTCGTGGGCGGATCGGTGCGCGACGCGTTGCTGGGACGCGTCAATCATGACCTGGACTTCGTCCTGCCCGCCGACGGCATCCGTACTGCCCGCCGCGTGGCGGATAAACTTAAGGCGGATTTCTTTCCCCTCGACGAGGAGCGCGACACGGGCCGCGTCATCGTGACCAACAAGGACGGTTCGCGCGACCTGCTGGATTTTGCCACCTATCGCGGCGACACTCTCGATGTCGATCTGCAAGGCCGCGACTTTACCGTGAACGCCATGGCGCTCGACCTGCGGACGATGTCCCTGCTTGACCCGCTGGGCGGCGCGGCCGACCTGCGCGCCAAACGTCTGCGCGCCTGCCTGCCGACTTCGTTCTCCGATGACCCTGTCCGCATTCTGCGCGGAGTGCGCCTCGCGGCCGCCTTCGGGTTCACGATCGAGGCCGGGACGCGCAAGGCCATGCGCGCCGCCGCGCCGCTCCTGCCGCGCGTCTCGCCCGAGCGCCTGCGCGACGAACTCTTCCGCATCCTCGAGGGTCCGCAACCTGCGGCCTCGCTGCGCGCGCTTGAGTTGCTTGGCGTCCTGCCCCATCTCCTGCCCGAACTGCCCGCGCTCAAAGGAGTGGAACAGCCCGCGCCGCACGTTCACGATGTCTGGGAGCACACATTGCAAGTGCTGGCCGCGCTCGAAGATGTGCTGGCCGCGCTGGCCGTCGGCTACGACCCCGAATCCACGGGCGACCTGTTTACGGGTCTGGTTGTGCTGCGGCTGGGACGTTACCGCGAACAGTTCGCCGCGCACCTGTCCACCGCGCTCAACGCGGACCGTTCCCCGCGCGGCCTGCTCTTTTTCACCGCGCTGTATCACGATGTCGCCAAGCCGTCCACGCGCACGGTGGAGGAGGGAGGGCGCGTCCGCTTTCTGGGGCACGACGAACTCGGCGCGCGGGCGGCATCCGCACGCGCCCGCGCTCTGCATTTGAGCAATGACGAGATCGAGCGCGTGGCGGTCGTCATCAAGAATCACATGCGCCTCCACTACCACACCAGCCGAATGGCGGGCGGGAAGAAGTATCCCTCGCGGCGCGCCATCTACCGCTTCTTCCGCGACAGCGGCGCGGCGGGCGTGGACCTGGTCCTGCTGGCGCTGGCCGACCTGCGAGCTACGCACGGCCAGAATCTCTCTCAGGAAACCTGGGCCGCCTGCCTCGATGTCTGCCGCGTCTTCCTCGAGAATTACTGGGAACGACCCGAGGAGGTTGTCGCTCCGCCGCGCTTGGTGGATGGAAACGACATGATCCGTGAACTCGGCCTCCAGCCCGGTCCGCGCGTGGGGCAGGTGCTCGAAGCCGTGCGCGAGGCGCAAGCCATGGGCAAAGTGTCCACACGCGGGGAGGCGGTTGCGTTCGGAAGGAAATGGCTGGAAGAGAATCCTGAAAAGTAATGCAGACGGAGTCCAAAGTCTCCAGACTTTGGATGTTAAAAGGTGAACTTATGAATCTCGTCTATTTCGATCTCGAAACCCAGAAGACCTTCGACGAAGTGGGCGGCCGCGCAGGCATACCCAACCTGCGCCTCGCCTGCGGCGTCACGTGGTCAACCGAACGGAACGATTTTGCCGTCTACTGGGAATCCGATGCGCCCACCCTCGTGGCCGAACTCAAATCCGCCGACCGCGTCGTCGGCTTCAACCTGATACGTTTCGATTACGAAGTGCTGAAACCGTACGCGCCGCAGGAGAACTTCCGCGCCATTCGCACGACCGACATGCTGGCCGACATTTTCCAGGTCCTGAATTTCCGCGTCAGCCTCGACTCGCTGGCCAAAGCCACACTCGGGACGACGAAGACCGCCGACGGCCTGCAAAGCGTAGCCTGGTTCCGCAGCGGCGAACTGGACAAGGTGGCCGAGTATTGCAAGGCCGACGTGGACATCACCCGCCGCGTCCACGAATTCGGCCGCGAACACGGCTTCGTGCACTATTATTCCAAACTCGGAAGCAAGTTAAAAGTCAACGTGAACTGGAGATGACCATGCAATCATTCGTGCACGGCGGCCTGGTCCTCGCCTATGACCGACGCGGAAGCGGCGCGCCGCTGGTTCTGATCCACGGCTACCCGCTCGACCATTCGACGTGGGACGAAACCGCCTCGCTTCTCGCGCGGGACTTCGACCTGATCCTGCCCGATGTGCGCGGACTTGGCGAGAGCGCCGCGTCCGACGCGGCCTACGCCATGGACGATCTTGCCGCCGATCTGGCCGCGCTTCTCGATCATCTGAAAATCAAAAAAGCGTTTGTGGCAGGCCATTCGATGGGCGGATACATCACACTGGCTTTCGCCCGCGCTTATCCCGAAAGACTGCTCGGTTTGGCGCTGGTCTCTTCGCAGGCGGTAGCGGACACGCCCGAACGCAAAGAGGGACGTTATGCCGCGGCAAAGCAGGTGGCCGAGACGGGGATTGCCTCGGTAGTGGATGCAATGACCCCAAAACTCTCCGCGGATGCGCGCGTGCAAGCCTATGTCCGCGCTTTGATGGGCAGACAGAAGCCCGCCGGTGTGATCGGTTCCCTGAAGGCGATGGCGGAACGCGAGACGCTGACTTCGGCTCTATCCAATTTGGAATGTCCCATCCTGCTCATCCACGGCGATGCGGATGTCTTGATTCCCATCGAACGCGCCCGCGAGGTCAAAGCGCTCGTCCCCTCGGCGGACCTGTTCGAATTGGCGGGACTCGGCCATATGCCGATGATGGAGGATCCCGCCGCCGTCGCGGATGCCTTGAAAAGGTTTCCGGGTTAGAAAACCAAAGACGACCCGGCGGGTCGTCTTGCATTTCAGGTGGCGGCGGAAGCGCGCAGGGGGGAGGTCGGCGGCTCGGATGGCAGGATCAGGCCGCCGGTCCGTTTGAGGATGCGGTTGATGCGCGCGATCAGCATCCCGCTGGTGACGGGCTTGACGAGGTAATCATCCGCGCCGCTGTCCAGCACGCTCGCGACCAGTTCGGGATCGTCCAGTGCGGAGAGGATCAGGATGGGTACGTTGCTGAAGTCGCGGATGGCCCTGCATACCATGCGTCCGTCCATGTCGGGCATCATCAGGTCCAGGATGACCGCCTGGGGCTTTTTGGTGTGCATGACGTTCAGGCCCTCGGAGCCGTTGTTTGCGACAAATACCTCGAAACCGTGAGTTTGCAGCAACATGCTGAACAACTCGGTCATGGCAACGTCGTCGTCTATAACGAGTATTTTGAAAGGCATAGGAAGTTCTCTGCCGCTATTATCATCCAATCGTGCGGAGTTATACTTTGCAGTTGGTTTACAGAAATGGTTCGATTTGTCCGAATCGGTGATGGATGTAACCCGAGGATGAATTACATTAAGCGTCTGCGGGCGGTTCTTATCCACTTGGGCATGTGGTAAACTTCATCGGCGGTTTGCCGAATTTTGCGATCTGTTTGTAACTGGAGGCCATTATGAAGAAATGGGTTTACTTATTCGACGAGGTTGCCGAAGCCGAGAGGGCTGTGGGCGGATCGTGGGAGGCGGTGCGCGCCCTGCTGGGAGGCAAGGGCGCGGGCCTGTTCGATATGACCCGCGCGGGCGTGCCTGTCCCGCCCGGGTTCACGGTCACCACCGAGGCGTGCAACGAATTCCGCAAGGCAGGCAAGTTCCCTTCCGGTCAATGGAATCAGATGCGGGCGGCCATGAAGCGGGTGGAGAAGAAGACAGGCAAGAAGTTTGGCGACGCGTCGACCCCCCTGCTGGTGTCGTGTCGTTCGGGCGCGAAGTTCTCCATGCCCGGCATGATGAATACCATCCTCAATATCGGCCTGAACGATGTGGTGGTGGAGGGACTGGCGAATCTCAGCAACGACCCGCGCTTCGCCTGGGATTCGTATCGCCGCCTGATCGAGATGTTCGGAACGACCGTCTTCGGCCTCGACGACGAGGTGTTCGAGCATCCGATGGCGGAATACAAGGAAGAGCGCGGTTACAAACTCGACACCGAAATGACCGCGGGGGACTGGAAGGCGCTGGTCGGCATTTTCAAGGATGTGTACAAAAAGGCCATCGGAGAGGATTTCCCGCAGGACGTGTACAAACAACTCGAACTGGCGACCAAGGCCGTGTTCGAATCGTGGATGGGCAAGCGCGCCATTGACTACCGCAAGGCTACCAACATCCCCGACGACCTGGGCACAGCGGTCAACATCGTGACGATGGTCTTCGGCAACATGGGCTTCGACTCGGGCACGGGCGTGGCGTTCACGCGCAACCCGTCCACGGGCGAGAAGAAGATGATGGGCGAGTACCTGCTCAACGCGCAGGGCGAGGACGTGGTGGCGGGCATCCGCAACGCGGATCCCATCGAGAATCTCGCCAATCAGATGCCGAAGGCCTACGAAGAGTTCATGAAGATCACGTCCCGCCTCGAGAAGCATTACAAGGACATGCAGGACGTGGAGTTCACCATCGAGCGCGGCAAGTTGTGGATGCTTCAAACTCGCAACGGCAAGCGGACCGCGAAGGCCGCAGTCTCGATTGCCGTCGCCATGGCGAACGAGGGGCTTATCTCCAAAGAGGACGCGGTGCGCCGCATCGCTCCCGCGGATGTGGATACGCTCCTCCATCCGCAGTTCGACGACGCGGCCCGCAAAAAGTCCGAGGTGATCGCCAAGGGAGTCAACGCCTCGCCCGGCGCGGCCGTCGGCCAGATCTATTTCGATGCGGACACCGCCGAGAAGATGGCGAAGGAATCCAAGCAGGATGTCATCATGGTGCGCCCGTTCACCAAGCCCGACGACGTTCACGGCATGATCGCCTCGAAGGGCATCCTCACCAGCGAAGGCGGCGCGACCTCCCACGCGGCGGTGGTGGCGCGTCAATTCGGCATCCCCGCGGTGGTCGGCGCGTCCGCGCTCAAGATCGACATGGAAAAGCGCCAGATGACCATCGGCGAGCGGACGATTGCCGAGGGCGAGTGGATGTCGGTGGATGGAGCGACGGGTGAAGTGTTCATGGGCAAAATCCCAATGACCGCGCCCTCGCTCGAAGAACAAACCGACTTGCTGACCCTGCTCGGCTGGGCGGACAAAATCGCCCGACTGCAGGTCTGGGCCAATGCAGATTACCCGAAGGACGCGCGCCGCGCCCGCTCGTACGGGGCGAAGGGCATCGGTCTTTGCCGGACCGAGCACATGTTCTTCGAACCCGAGCGTTTGCCCATCGTCCAGGACATGATCCTCTCCGAGACCAGTGAGGGACGCACCGCCGCGCTGAACAAGTTACTGCCCTATCAGCGCAAGGACTTCGACGGCCTGTTCGAGGCGATGGACGGCTACCCCGTCATCATCCGCCTGATCGACCCGCCCCTGCACGAGTTCATGCCCGACGAAGAAAAACTGCTCGAAGAAGTCATCACGATGCGCGTCAAGGGCGAGACGGCTGGATTGGCGGACAAGGAAAAACTGCTGGCCTCCATCAAGTCCATGCACGAATCGAACCCGATGATGGGTCTGCGCGGCGTCCGCTTGAGTATCGCCATGCCCGAGATCGTCGAGATGCAGGTGCGCGCCATCTTCGAGGCCGCCGCGGACTGCACCCTGCGCGGGGTCAAAGTTCATCCCGAAGTGATGATTCCGCTGACGGGCACGGTCAAGGAATTGGAGTGGATTCAGCCTCGTCTGGAAAGAATCGCCTCGACGGTGATGCACGAGAAGAAGGTCAAGTTCGCGTACAAGTTTGGGACGATGATCGAAATCCCGCGCGCCGCAGTCACTGCGGCGGAAGTTGCCAAACTGGCGCAGTTCTTCTCCTTCGGCACCAACGACCTGACGCAGATGACCTTCGGTTACTCGCGTGACGACGCGGAGCGCAACTTCCTCGTCACCTATGTGGAGCAGGGCATCCTGCCGAAGAATCCCTTCCAGACGCTGGACCGAGACGGCGTGGGTATGTTGATGAAATGGGCTGTGGACGAAGGCCGCAAGACCCGCCCGGACCTCGAAGTGGGCATCTGCGGCGAGCACGGCGGCGACCCCGACTCCATCGAGTGGTGCCACCTGATCGGGAACAACTACGTCTCGTGTTCCCCGTTCCGCGTACCGATTGCCCGTCTCGCCGCGGCGCACATGGCGCTCAAGCACCGCGTGGCCGCGGTGAGGAAGCCGAAGGCGGCCGCGAAGCGGACGCCCGTCAAGAAGCCGAAGTCTGCGAAGACCGCGCGTAGGAAGCGATAGCCCCTTGAGTGAACGCCCGGCGAACCAGTCCGTTCACCGGGCGTTTTTGTTTGTATAATATACGCCGCGAGCATATCCATGCGTCAATACAGGTATTTCGACCTCATCATGGCCGCCTTCGTTGCGGTGCTTATCGTTAGCAACATCGCCTCTTCGGCGAAGATCATTGACCTCGGCTTCAGCCTCTTCGGCCTCGCCTTTGCGTTCGACGCGGGGACGATTCTCTTTCCCGTCAGTTACATCTTCGGCGACATCCTCACCGAGGTCTACGGTTACAGGAGGTCGCGGCGCGTCATCTGGACGGGGTTCGCCATCCTCGCGTTGTCCGCTTTCGTTTTCTGGATCGTCCAGCGCCTGCCCGGAGAAGCCACGTGGCAGGGCTACGCGGGCGACGCGGCCTATTCCGCCATCCTCGGCGGGATGAGCACGGGCGGCATCGTGCTGGCAAGTCTCGCGGCGTATTGGTTGGGCGAGTTCTCGAACTCGTTCGTTCTCGCCAAAATGAAGATCATCACCGCGGGCCGCTGGTTGTGGACTCGCACCATCGGGAGCACGCTCGTCGGCGAATTCGTGGACTCGTCCGCTTTCATCGCCATTGCCTC
>JBFMCC010000014.1:0-20556 GCA_040754535.1 Chloroflexota bacterium | reverse complement strand
TTTGGAAACTTGGAAAAAACTCCGAAATCTGTTGCCATTCGGTATACTTGAGATCGGTCGGGTAGGTTTGGTTGAATTTGGTCATTCTCCAATCTTACTCGACCACTTTTTAAAACGCTCTCTCAGGCTTCCTCGCCAACGTCATCACGACACGCGCCCTGAACGCGGCTGGCATCCCCTCGCCCATGCAAGCGAATCTGGATGAACAGGTCTATGCCGCGTTGCAAAGAATTTACGCACAGCAACTCTACGACGGCGGCTGGAGCTGGTGGGACGGCGACAAGAGCGACCCGCAGACCACCGCGTACGTCGTCTATGGCCTGCTGGAGGCGAAGGAGTCTGGGTATCCCATTTCCGCCAGCGTGCTCGCCAAAGGAGTCGAGTACCTGAAAGAACACATGCCCGACTTGCGGCGTAACGCTTCGACTTCGGACTATAACCGCCACGCGTTCATGCTGTACGTGCTGGCGCGCGCCGACCAGCTTGGCGCGGGACAGACCAATTTCATCTTCGCGCATCGGGTTGCGCTGGGATTGTTCGGGAAAGCCTATCTCGCGCAGGCGATGCACCTGCTGGACCCCGAGGACGCACGCATCCCCACGCTTCTCTCGGACATCGAGTCTGCCGCCGTTATGTCGGCCGCGGGCGCGCACTGGGAGGAGGCCTACAAAGACTACTGGAACTGGAACAGCGACACGCGTACGACGGCCATCGTGTTGAACGCGTTCATCCAGTTGGACCCGCAAAATCCGATCACCGCCAACGCCGTCCGCTGGTTGATGGCGCACCGCGAAAGCGGACACTGGTACTCCACGCAGGAGACCACCTGGTCGCTCATCGCGTTGACCAACTGGCTGGTCGCGTCGAAAGAGTATGAAACGGATTACAAATACGCCGTCGGCTTGAACGGCGAATCGATCCAGCAGGGCGAAGCGAACAGGGAGAATTTAACCGAGACGGTCAAACTGCAGATCGAGTTGGAAAAGTTATTGAAAGACAAAGCCAACTATCTCGTCTTCGCGCGCGGACGCGGCGCAGGCAATCTGTACTACACGGCCTATCTGAGCGCCACCCTGCCAGTGGAGGAAATCCAGCCGCTGGACCAGGGCATGAGTCTCTCGCGCGAGTACTTCACACTGGACGACCCCAAGACGCCCATCACCGAGATCGAACGCGGCGAACTGGTCAAGGTGAGGCTGACCATCGTCGTTCCCGAGGCGGTTCACTATGTGGTGATTAACGACCCCCTGCCTGCAGGCATGGAGGTGATCGATTCCACCCTCGCCACCGACACACTGGTGCCGAGCGTTTACACGCTTCAGGATTACAAAGAGCGCGGCTGGGGCTGGTGGTACTTCACCCACGTCGAATTGCGCGATGAGAAGGTGGTGCTCTCCTCGGATTATCTACCCGCAGGCACCTATGTTTACACCTATCTCGTTCGCGCCAGCACCGCAGGGACTTTCAGGGTCATTCCGCCGACCGCGTCCGAATTCTACTTCCCCGATGTCGGCGGGCGCGGCGCGGGCAGTCGGTTTACGGTGCGATAGCCGTTAGGCTGAATTAACGGGTTTTGTAGTCTTATATATTTTGATTCGACCTTCGCACTGAGCGGAGTGAAATGGAGACGAAGCGCAGGTTTCCACGCGGCGCTTCGTCTCGTCTACGGCTTTCGGCAAACACGAAAGCCTCCGCTCGACGCGATGATATGTCAGGTTTAATTGTTTATCTACGACAGGCGTCACCACCATTTCATGGATTACCAACCACCGTAATCCAAACCGTTTCACTCTTTAACCTCGCGCCATCTGCCGTTACGCCCTCCACCCAGAATTGATGTTCCCCCGCGGACAACGTCCACCATGTTTGATACGGCGCGTCCGAAAACAAGGCCAGCAAACTCCCGTCCATCCAAATTTCAACTTGCACAAACCCCTGTCCTGCCAAAGCCTCGACTGATAATTGCTGGACAGAAAGATCGAAATTGGGATCAATGCGATAAGTCGTATTTACAGTCGGGGAAATCAAAACGAGTTGATTTGCGCTTCCCGAATTCACCACGCCGCTTGCATAATCCGCCAACAAAGGCAGGCCCTGTGATCGCGCCCAGTCGTGTGCCTCGACAGGCAAATCCAGAACAGTGATCAATTGGCGGCGTTCCGTCGGCGTGGACTCCGTCGCAATGGAATTCGTCCACGGGTCGATCCAGATTTGCTGATAGAAATTATCGGGCTGGGTCGGTTCCGTCCCTTCGATGAACCATTCCACGCGCGTGTGCGGACAGGCAGGTGTCGGCAGTAAGCCAGACAGGTCGCACACTTCCACTTGAATCAATCCTTCTGGCCGGTCAAACGGTCTATCGGGACGTCCCTGCAGGAGGGCGCGGATGGTATCGTGCCAGATGGGCGCCGCGCCGGTCAACCCTGTGACGCTGTGCATGGCCTCGTAATTGCTGTTCCCCACCCAAACACCGACCAACAAGTCAGGAGTGTATCCTATTGTCCAGTTATCGTGGAAGTTCGTGGTCGTGCCCGTTTTGACCGCAGCCGTGCGATCTATCTTCAACGTGCTGTTCATCCCAAAACCTGTGAAACGGGCCCCGTCGTCGCTGAGAATGTCACTGATGAGCCACGCGACGCGCGGGTCAATGACCTGGACAGGTGACGGCCTCTCCTCTGTATAAAGGAGATTCCCATCTGCATCGCGGATATCCAGAATCGAAGAATGGCCTGTGTAAATCCCTTCATTCGCGAACGCGGCGAACGCTGTCGAAAGTTCCAGCAGGCTGACCTCACCGCCGCCCAGCGCCAGGGACAGGTCGTATTGTTGCGGCTCCTGCAAGGATGTGATTCCCAGGCGAGTCGCAAGATTAAGCGCATTCTCGATTTGAACTTCCTCTAACGTCTTCACTGCAGGGATATTCAACGAGGAAGCTAGCGCTTCGCGCACCGAAACGTATCCATGCTCGCGGCGGTCATAATTGACCGGGATGTATGGCGAACCATCGTGCGTGATGAAGGTAGTGGAAACATCCAAAATGGACGCGGCCGCCGTCCACGGGCGCGCCCGGTTTGGGTCCAAGGCGGAGGCGTAAATGATCGGCTTGAACGCGGAACCCGTCTGCCGCGGCGAGGCCGCCATGTTCAGCGCGCCGAAGATCGAGGCGTCGAAATAATCCGCACTGCCGACGAGGGCTAGGATCTCGCCCGTGTTCGGCTCCAGCGCGACCAGCGCGGCGTTGTTGACATTGCGACCGATCTCCCCGCTCTTCGGCCTGAACGCCTCAATGTGACGCGCAACCTGTTCTTCCGCAAGATGCTGCATGTCAAGATCGAGCGTGGTGCGGACGACCAGGCTCTGTCTCTGATCCAACTCTCCGTTCAGAAACAAAGTGTCGAGTTGATCTTCGATCAGCCAGATGAAATGCGGCGCTTCGATGGGATACGGCGCGGCGTTATAACTCAAAGGCGCGTTCTCGGCCTCGAGGCGCTGCTGGCTCGTGATGTATCCCTGCTTCTCCATCAGGCCAAGCACGATGCGCTGACGCTCCAAAGCAAGGTCAGGATTCGTAAAGGGATTGTACAGGCCGGGCGTTTGCGGCAGACCGGCCAGCAGGGCACATTCGGGCAAGAGCAGGTCGGAGGCGGGCTTGCCGAAATAAGTCTGCGCCGCGGCCTCCACACCATAGGCCATGCCGCCGTAATAGGTTTGATTGAGATACAGCGCGAGGATTTCATCCTTCGAGTATTTGCGCGTCAATTGCCAGGCAAGGACGGCTTCGCGCAACTTTCGCCGCAAGGTTCGTTCCGTGCGTTCTTCCTGTGTGAACAGCAGGGTGCGCACTACCTGCTGTGTGATCGTGCTCCCACCTGCCACCGTTTCGCCGCCTTTGAGATTAATCCAAAACGCGCGCAGAATTCCCTCCAAATCCACGCCCGGGTTGCTGTAAAAATTCCTATCCTCCACTGCAATGGCGGCATCCTTCATACACTGCGGGATGTTCTCGAAAGAAAGGACGATATTCCGCCCGCTTTCCTGCGGGAGGATGTCGTAAAGCAACCTGCCATTGCGATCCGTGATTCGCAGGCTGGGGCGATTCAGGCTTTCGGCGAGTCCGTCAATTGAAGGTAGATCCCAGAAGATATACAGGAAAAGCCCGGCCAACACGGCAAGACCAATCAGAATGAATCGTACGCTTCCTCGCGGACGCCTCGACATGGTTCTTATTCTAATCCAATCACCTCCCCCAAACGGCCAGCCCGCCGCCTCCCCATTTCCCCGATGTGGAACTCAGACGCAACTCTTACAATGCTCCCCATCGAACCGTGATATAAGGAGCATCAAATGAGTGACGCAAAATCTCTTTCCGCATTTTCTGATGGACTGGCCGCCGCGGTCGAAGCCGCCTCCGCCTCCACCCTGCTCGTGGACGCGCGCAAACGCTATCCCGCCAGCGGAATCGCCTACGCCGCCGACCTGGTGCTGACCGCCGACCACGTTGTCACGCGCGACGAGGACATCCGCGTCGGCCTACCCGACGGAAAACGCGTCGCCGCAACCGTGGCCGGGCGCGACCCCGGCAGCGACCTCGCCCTGCTTCGCCTGGGCGAAAAAGTCCTCGCGCCCGCGAACACCGCCAAAGACCCGGCGCGCGTCGGCCAGATCGTCCTGGCGCTCGGCCGTCCGTCCGAGGCCGGTGTCCAGGCGTCGTTCGGCATCGTCACAGCCATCGGCGGCCCGGCGCGCACGGCGCGCGGCGGCCTGCTCGAACAATACCTGCAAACCGAGGCCACGCCATACCCCGGCTTCTCCGGCGGACCGCTCATCAACGCCGCGGGCGAAGTGCTCGGCCTGAACACCTCCGGCCTGACGCGCGGCGCGGCGCTCACCATTCCCGTCGGTGTGGCGTGGGTCATTGCCGACTCGCTCGAAAAGCATGGCACGGTCAAGCGCGGCTACCTCGGCGTGCGCACACAGCCGGTCGAAACAGGCCTGCTCGTGCTCTGGCTCGAAAAAGACGGCCCGGCAGAAAAAGGCGGCCTGCTGGTCGGCGACATTCTCACGAAGGTCAACAACCAATCCCTGCACGATGCGGACGATTTATTCGCCGCGCTCACCAGCGAGACAGTCGGCAAAAAGACCGACGTGGACATCCTGCGCGGCGGTCAGCCGCAGACGTTGAAAGTGACCGTCGGCGAGAGGAAGTAATTTGACCCGCGTCCTGCTGATCGCGCCCATCCCCGCCCTGCGCCTCGGACTGCGCGCCCTCCTGGCAGATTCCGAAGTGGAGATCATCGGCGAAGCGAATCGGCTGGACTCTCCCGACTTAAACGACGCGGAGGCCGAGGTGGTCATCTACGCCTCGGCCTCCGCGTCCCTGTCCGACCTCGAAACGGGTCCCGTTCAAGGGGCCGCGTTTCTGCTTTTAACGGACGACCCCTCGACGGTCCAGACGCTGATGCGCCGGCGCGGGGCGTGGGGCATTCTGCCTCTGGAGACGTCTCGCGAAGAACTGCTGGCCGCCATCCATGCCCTGTCGGAGGGACTGGTCGTCAGCGCGGCGCATCTGCTCAACGGACGCTCCGAGTCGCGCGAGGAATCCGAATCCCCTTCCCTGAGCGAACGTGAGATCGAGGTGCTGGGATTACTTTCGCAGGGGCTGGCAAACAAACAGATCGCCGTTGCGCTCGGCATCAGCGAGCACACGGTCAAATTTCACGTATCTTCGATTTATACAAAGCTGGGAGTGACCAACCGCACCGAGGCGGTGCGGCAGGGCGTGCGACGCGGCTGGATCGCCATTTAGTTTCTGGTGCGAAACTCGCTCAAGCCGCCGTCCCCGGCGGCGAATCTTGCGCCGAGGACGCCGCAGAGATCACGCTTGCGCCAGGACTATTTAACCGGCTCGCCTGCCTGAAACTTCGTAAACGGGATGAACATCAGGAAACCGACGGCGATGACCACCTGCCCGGCCACCACGCCGACCGCCTGCCAGGGACCGAAGTAAGGCACCCTGGGCAGGGACTGGGTGCCCATGCCGAAAATGTCCGCCATTCCCGTGAACACGGAGATCACGTAACCGGTCGCCACGAGCCTGACGCCGATGTCGGCCACGATCGAGCGGGCGCGTCCGCGCCAGAGCGCGGCCAGACCGAAATAGCCGCCGATGCAGATCAGCCCCAGGCCGAACAGGAACACGGCGATCTGCACGAAGCCGACGACCGGCGTGCGGTCCAGGCCCAGCCAGCCGGGTTTGGCCCCGACCAGGAAGATAAAAAATCCGACCAGCGTAACGATCATCCCAAAACGGGCGCGCGCGCGCGAGGGCAGGCCCTGGGTCGGGGAAGGTTCAGAAGCAAAACGGTGACTCATGCGGGGAGATTCTCTTTCAAATGGTTCAGCCAGTTCCCCCCCAGCACAGCCTCGATATCAGATTCAGAATAACCGCGCGGCCGGAGGAAATCGGCGAGTTTATGCAGGTCGGCGATGGTATCTATCTCCGGCGGGACGGATTGCAGCCCGAAGCCGCCGTCGAAGTCCGTGCCGATGCCCGCGTGGCGGACGTCGCCGGCCAACTGGCAGATGTGGTCAATGTGATCGGCCAGCACGGACAGCGGGACTTCCTCGCGGCGGCTCCCACTCTTGCGAAGCCAGCCGACCTTGAGGAAACTGTTGAGCGGCACCACACCGATCACGCCGCCGCGTTCGATCAATCCGCGCAAAACACGGTCGGAGAAGTGGCGGTTCGTTGCATAGCCGGGCAGTAATGCCAGGCAATTGACGTGCGAGGCGATAATCGGGCCGGGATAAATATCGAGACATTCCAGCGCGGCGGGTTCGTCCATATGGCTGAGGTCGAGAGTGAAGTGGAAATCGGCCATGGCTTTGAGAAGGGCGCGGCCTTCGTCGGTGAGCGGGCCGGGCTCTTTCGTCCCGCCGCAGAAACGCGTGCCGGCCCAGGCCAGTCCGATTTGACGCAGGCCGAGGTCGTACCACTCCGCCAGTTCCGCAGGACTGCGGATGCCTTCGGCGCCTTCCATCAGGAACACCAGGCCGATGGGATGCTCGCCGGCCGGGGAGGAGTCCCAGTGCGCGGTGACCGCTTCCAGGTCCGCGCGCGAGGCGACGAGGCGGAAGCGATTCGGGTGTTCACCGGCGAGGCGATGATACAGGTCAACCTGGGCGCGATAGAGTCGGTGCGCCGCCTCCGCGTCGCCATCTGGATAGACCAGCGTTTCCCATTCGTAGACTTTCTGGCGGGCGGGCGCGGCAAACAAGGTGGAGAATACGACCGCCACGCGGCCGCGCTGGTAGGCGTCCCAGCCCAGCAGGGTGTCACCGTTGTCGCGTTGCGCGAACGAGCCTGACTCGAGGCGGCGCGTTTCGGCTACGGGGCGGAGATAATCCCGTCCGAATTCGAGCATGTTGTAGGCGATGTCTTCGTGGGAATCGATGATCAGCATGGGGAAAAGAGCGCACCGTGTGGTGCGCTCTCTGAATCAGGCTTCGGGCTCGGCCGGGGGAGCCTCGTCAGCAGGAGGTTCCTCTACGGGGACGACCTCATCCATCATTGGAGTCTCGCCGTCGTCCGACTGCTTCCCGGTCAGCAACATCTTGAAGTCTTTATCGGCAAACGCGCCCGAATCGACTTTCTTCAGGCTGAGGCCGATGCGGTGCTGGTCGTGGTCGATGCGGATGATGCGCAGGGTCTTGATGTCGCCCTCGTGCAGGACTTCCTTCGGATGCTCGATGCGGTGGTCGCTCAGTTCGGAGATATGGATGAGGCCCTCTACATCGCCCTCGATGCGGGCGAACGCGCCGAACTTGGTCAGGCGCGTGATGGCGCCCTCGACCAGTTGCCCGACGCTGTATTTCTCGACCTTGCTGCTCCAGGGATCTTCAGCCAAAGCGCGCAGGGACAGGCCGATACGCCTCTTCTCGATGTCCACGTTGATGACCTTGACCTTGACCTCCTGTCCCACTTCCAGGACCTCGTTGGGATGCTGGACGCGATCCCAGGATAGTTCGGAGAGGTGGACGAGGCCGTCCGCGCCGTTGATGTTGACGAAGGCGCCGAATTCGGCCAGGCTGGTGACGCGGCCGGTATAGACCTTGCCGACCTCCAGTTCGGAGATGACGCGTTCCTTGAGCGACTGGCGCGACTCACTGCTGGCGGCGCGCTCGGAGAGGATCAGTCGGCGGCGTTCGCGGTCCACTTCTAGGATGCGGACGGAGATGGGGTCGCCGACCATTTTCTGCCAGCGCTGTTCGGGGGTATCGCCGACGGCCTGGGCGCGGCGGGCCGCGCCGATCTGTGAGGCAGGCACGAAGCCGCGCAGTCCGCCGACGGTGACGATCAATCCGCCTTTATTGAAGCCGGTGACTTTGCTGTCAATGACTTCCTCGTTGGACAACATGCGCTCGATATTCTCCCAGGTCATCTGCTCCTGGGCGCGTTTGAAGGAGAGCACCACGTTGCCGTTCGCATCTTCAGGGTTTACGACGTAGACCGGGATCTGCTGGCCGACCTTCAGCGCCTCGCGTTCCTCGGCCGAGATGGTTTCCAGATCGCGGCCCGAGATGACGCCCTCTGATTTGGCGCCGATGCTGACAAGGATCTGGGTCGGGGTAATGCTGGCAATCGTTCCCTGGCGGATCTCACCCGCCTGAGGCATCTCGACGCTGGTGGATTCTTCCAGGAGTGATTCCATGCTTTGCGTGTTGTTCTCGACCTGGTCTCCCTGCAGGTGTCCAGCGGCCCCCTGCCCGGTCAGGGCTTCATTCTGTTCCATTGACTTGACTCCGGTTAGAAAAATGTAAGGGGCATTATAAAGGTAAAATCACAAGTCCGCAACCCTCGGAGGCTCGGCGCGTTTCGAGGCCGCCTGCGATGGAGTATAATGCGGGGCGGAGTCATCTATGCCAGCCATCTACCCATTTACTGCAATCGTCGGACAGGAGCGCATGCGACGCGCCCTGGTACTCAACGCCGTTGATACACGCATCGGCGGCGTGCTGATCCGCGGCGAGCGCGGCACGGCCAAGTCCACGGCGGCGCGCGCCCTGGCCGCGCTTCTGCCCGGCGTCAAAGTGGTCAACGACTGCCGCTTCGGGTGCGACCCCGACAAGCCCGCCACCTGGTGCACCGAATGCAAGGAGCGCGCCGCCTCGGGCGAGAAACTGCCCTCGCATAAACGAAAGACCTCCTTCGTCAACCTGCCCGTCTCCGCGACCGAAGACCGCGTGGTCGGCACGCTGGACATCGAGCAGGCCATCCAGAAGGGCGAACGCCACTTCGAGCCCGGCGTACTCGCCTCCGCCAACCGCGGACTTCTCTACATTGACGAAGTGAATCTCCTCGACGATCACGTCGTGGACGTTTTGCTGGACTCCGCGGCGATGGGCGTCAACACCGTCGAGCGCGAGGGCATCTCGTTCGCGCATCCCGCCCGCTTCATCCTCGTCGGGACGATGAATCCCGAGGAAGGCGAACTGCGCCCGCAGCTGCTGGACCGCTTCGCCCTCTCGGTGGACATCGTCGGCATTCGCGAGGCGCGCGAGCGCGTCAGCATCATGGAACGCAACATCGCCTTCGAACGCGACCCCGAGCTCTTCCGCAAGGAATGGATGCCAAAGGAAGAAGAACTCTCGCATCAGATCGAGCGCGCCCGTGAACTCGTTGACCAGGTCACGCACACCAGCCGCGACCTGCTCTCCATCGCGGCGCTGACCGCCTCGCTCAACGTGGACGGCCACCGCGCCGACCTCGTCATCCTGAAAGCCGCGCGCGCCCAGGCCGCCTTCGAGGGGCGGACGAAGATCAACGATCACGATATTGCCCTCGCCGCTGAACTGGCCCTGCCCCACCGCATCAAGCGGACGCCCTTCCAACAGGCTGAGATGACCACCGAACAATTGCAGGAACGCATCGAGCAACTCGCGGGTCAATCCATGCCTGCGGAGGCTGAGGAACAATCCGAGTCCCAGCAGGGCAGGCCCGAGGAAAAAAAAACTTAAAACTCGAAGATGAGAAAGAGGAAGGTCCGCAACAGGGCCAGCCCGAGCCGCACAAACAGGACGTGTTCGACAACGCCAGCGCCAACTGGTGGGAGGGCGGGCAAAAGGTCAAGGTGGGCGAGACCTTCCAGCCTCGAAAGTTAAACACCCCGCTCGATAAATTAACCCGCAAGCATGCGGGACGCCGGTCGTTGACCAAGACCGAGCGCAAACACGGACGCTACATCAAGGCGCGGCCGGCCGGGAACAAGACCGACGACATCGCCTTCGATGCCACCTTCCGCGCCGCCGCGCCGCACCAGAAGAAACGCGCCGAAAAACGTAAACGTCTCGCCTTCGCCATCGAGAAGGGCGACCTGCAACGCAAAGTGCGCGTCAAGCGCGTGGCGAACCTCGTCCTCTTCGTGGTGGACGCCTCGTGGTCCATGGCCGTTGCGGAGCGCATGAACGCGACGAAAGGCGCGATCCTGTCCCTTTTAACGGATGCATACCAGCGTCGGGACCGAGTCGGTCTGATCGTCTTCCAGAAAGACCGCGCCACCCTGGTCCTGCCGCCCACCAACTCCGTCCAACTTGCCAAGCGCGCGCTGATGGATATCCCCGTTGGCGGGAAGACGCCGCTATCCGCGGGACTCCTGCTGGCCTCCGACATATTACACCAGGAAAAGATTATCCACCCGGATGTGGAGCCGCTGTTGATCGTCCTGACCGACGGCGCGGGAAACGTGTCCATTGGCGCCCTGCCGCCGCAGGAGGAATCGTATCGCTTCGCGGACCTGATCGCGGATTCCGAGACGAGGAGCGTGGTCATCAACATGGAGCACGCCGCCTTCGATCAGGGGCTGGCGCAACAACTCGCGAATCATCTCAAAGCGCCGTGCTACGCGTTGAACGAATTGAAAGCGGAGAATCTATATCACGCGGTGAAGCAGGAAATGGCGAACCCATCGCCGAAGGTAACAGCGGGATAGTATTTCCCCAGGTTCTATTACGAGACAGTCATCCTAAATTAAAATGATTGTCTCGTTTTGTTTTCAGTATGATTCAGAAAATTAGAAGCGCAGGATACAGAAGCACAGGATCATTTCGAGAGCGCACAACGAAAACCACGACCGTTGAGGGAACTGGCTGGATCGCCCCCATACCGATACGCAGAGCGGGTGCCGCTCACATTGTAGTCCCATGAGCCACCTCGCACAGCGCGATATTGGCCGCTGGCCGGTCCCTGTGGGTTTGTCGAAATCGAGTTGGCATAGTAGTTTGAATCATACCAATCCATCACCCATTCCCAGACATTCCCGGCCATGTCAAGCGCCCCATACGGACTTCTCTGCTTTGGTGTGGCAGAGAAATACCCTGAGAGGAAGTTTTTCGTTCATGTAGGGAATCCCACCGAGAGGATGACTTGATTATACGTCCAAATCTTCCGGCCACATATCCATACTGGATTTTTTTCCTGCCATCCATAGCTCACGGTCAAAGGTGGCGAGGGTCACAGGCAGACTCATTTTTTCCTTCCACAATAATGCGCTGGCAAGGTGAACGGCATCGTAGCCGCGCAGGCGATATTGCCGCGCCAGAGACGCCGTCCGTTCAATCACCTCTGATATGACCTGCAGGCGGGTGATGATTGTCCAGTCGTCCGAGAATTCAGTCCATATTTTTTCTGCCTCTTCAGCCGTGATCGAAGATAAAAAGGCCAACCGCGCCAGCGCAGAGGCTATTTCCACACGCGTGATCACACCCGTGGCAATTTCATCCGCCTCTTCAAGGAATTGCCGGGTCTCTTCCGCCCTTGCTTCCTTGAGATACCGTTTCAGCAGAACGCTGGTATCAAGGTAGATAGTCAACATTCCGTCCCTCCGAGACAATGTCGGATGCCAGTCTCGGGCCGCGGTTGACGACGGTCGGTTTATGCGGCTTTAGTTTCTTCCCGCTCCATTCCAGAAAACCCGATGCCATTAAAGCTTTCATCCGTTCTTCCATGGTCACACCGACGGGCATGATCTGCCCGATGGCCTTGCCGCGTTCCGTCACAACGATGGTCTGACCGGCTTTTACGCGGCGCAGGTATTCGCTCAGTTTATTCTTCAATTCACGGGTACCAACGGTCATCTCTTTCATCTCTACTCCTTCAATGTAGCCACATTATACTGCAAAGTAGACACTAGAAAGCGCCCCAATATCCTTGACAAACAGAAAATTTGTTCTATAATTCCCGCACAGTTATAGAACAAATTTTCTAATCCGTTCGGTTGATTTCGACAAGGAGGTCGAGATGAACACTGCCTACAAGTACAAACCCGGCGACGGACTGGGAGCGCTGTTCCGCAGTTTCACGCGCGGACGCAGACTCAGCCGCGGCGCCGCCTGGGGCGTCATGATCGTCGGCGCCCTGCTGGCGTTCGAATTGTTCAACTACAGCACCACCGAGTTTGCTCTCAATGACGTGCTCGGCGATTTGAAATTCGCCGGTATCCGCTGGGCTACCATCCTTGCCATTGCCTTCTGCGGCATTGACTTCGCCGGCATCGCGCGCATGTTCACCCCCGAGCAGGGCGCGGACGAGCCCGCCGAAGTCTGGTACCTGTTCGGCGCGTGGCTCCTGGCCGCGGCAATGAACGCCACCCTCACCTGGTGGGGCGTCTCGGTCGCCATCGTCAACAACAGCAGTCTTGGCGGCGGCGTGGTCGTCAGCAACGCCACCCTCACCAAGGCTGTCCCGGTCTTTGTGGCCGTCATGGTCTGGCTGATTCGCGTGCTGATCATCGGCACGTTCTCGGTGGCGGGCGAGCGCCTGTTCAGCCAGGATAACCAGCGTAACTATCGCCCCGTTCAGACCACACAACAGCGTTCCCCGGCCGTCAGCAACGCCGTCCTGCGCCCGGCTTCTTCGCTGGGCCGCCCGGCCGCCAAGCCGATGACCCAGGCCACCTTCAATTCCAACCGGGCCGAGCCAACCTATCACAACTTGAACTACACCGCCCAGCCTCAGCAAAAATCGATCGGCTTCTACGATCCTTCGCGCGAACAGTAAGACGCATCAAAGACCTGAACAGAGATTTTCTCTCCCCGCCAACTTAATACATTTTCGAGCCGGGTTCCCGAACCCGCTTTGTGAAAGGTAACCTATGCCCCGCGCTCGCACAACCCAATCCCCGCATCGGCAGACAGCCGCTGCCAGCACAGGCAGCGGCTGTTTGTCTGGTTTTATGCTCCCGCCGCTGGCGGTTTTATTATTCGGGATTCTGCTTACAGCCTTTGTCTATGGTCAGCCCGCCGGGGCCGGGCCGGTAGAAATCAACTACACTCCCTCCTCCACCGAGAGCGGACTCTCTCCCATCTTCACACCGGAAGTCCACTTCTGGGGCGAAAAGATCATCGAGTGGGCGGCCGCCTCCGGCCTGGACCCGAACCTGGCCGCGGTTGTCATGCAGATCGAATCCTGCGGCGACCCGCGCGCCCGTTCACACGCCGGCGCGATGGGGCTCTTCCAGGTGATGCCCTTCCACTTCCTCTCAACAGACAGTCCTTATGACCCCGACACCAACGCCCTGCGCGGACTGGCATATTTACGCCGTTCGTTCGAGGCAGCGCGCGGCGACCCGCGTCTGGCGCTGGCAGGTTATAACGGCGGCATTGGCGTGATCGGCCGCGCCGAATGGGCCTGGTCGGCGCAGACGAAACGCTACGTGTATTACGGCGCGCCGATTTACTCAGACGCCCAACAGGGAAATTCCTCCAGCGCGATGCTGGAGGAATGGCACAAGAAATATGGGGCCGGTCTCTGTCGTCAGGCAAGGTCGCGGCTCAATTTACCTTGATGCCGCAGGGTAACTTTCAACCATTGACTTTTTGGGGCTCGACCGTCAACGGCAGCCAGATAGCGAACGTTGTACCTTTCCCCTCCTGCGAACGGACTTCGATTCGTCCCCCGTGTTGGTCCACGATCCAGTGCGCGATGGAAAGTCCCAATCCGAAACCGCCGGTGGAGGCGCGCGTTCGGGATTTTTCCGCGCGGTAAAAACGTTCGAAAATATAGGGCAAGTCTTCGGATGGGATGCCGGGACCGGTATCACGGACGATCAGCCGCGCCTGTTCGCCCACCCGCGCCAGGCTGAGAAACACCTCGCCGCCCTGTGGTGTGTATTGAATGGCATTGGCGATCAGGTTCAATAACACCTGTTTCAAGCGGTCGCGGTCGGCATGCAATTGGATCTGGTCGATCTCGTTGACTTTGATGTGGACTTTGTTCCCCGCGAGCACGCGCATTTCCTGAAAGACCTCCAGCAGGAGCGCGTCCAGTTCGATGTTGGATTTCGTCAGCGGCAACTGGCCCGCCTCGGCCTTGGCGAGCAGGAGCAGGTCGGTGACCATGCGCGTCATGCGGCTGGCTTCCTGGTCGATGCTGGTGAGGGATTCTTCATCGAGCGACCTCATGCGGCGCATCAGGTCCACGTTGCCTTTGATGACGGTCAACGGCGTGCGCAATTCGTGGCTCACGTCCGCGATGAATCGCTGTTGAGAGGTGAACAACACCTCGAGTCGTTCGAACGTCTGGTTGAAGGCAGTGACCAACTGCCCGATCTCGTTTTCGGGATCGCCGTCGTAGGGGATGCGGCGGGACAGGTCGTCGGCGCGGTTGACCTGGTCGGCCGCGTCGGTGATGACGCGCAACGGGGCCAGTTCGCGGCCCAGGGTCCAGCGCGAAGCGAGGCCCGCCACGATGACGCTGAGCATGGTCATGAAGGCCAGCACGGAGAGCAGGTCGCCGCGGGCCGTGTCCACCACGTTCAAACTGGCGGCGACCTGGAGTTTGCCGACATCGCGCGTGCCCGAGACCAGCGGGACGGTGAGGACGCGCAGGTGGATACTGTCCACGGTGGATTCGCGATAGACGGGATGGGGCAGTTCCAGCCCGACCGGGTCGAGGGGTTCCATCATGCTGGCGATGCCGGGGGAGGAGGAGACAAGCTCCCGGTCGCGGTCTCGAACCTGGACGTAGACGTTGGCAGTCAGTTCGAGGGAAAGTTCGGGCAGGCGGCCCAGTTCCCCCTCCGAACTGACCTGGATCTCGGTCACAATCTGGTCCGCTGTGCGCGCCAGCAGGTCGTCAACGTAGTTGTAAAGCAGAACGGTAATGGCAGTGTAGGCAATGACGCTGACGAAAACGAGGATGGCCCCCACGAGAATCAATTGTACCAATGTTAGGCGGTCGCGCAGGGACACGAACACCGCCTAGGGGTTTTCGCGCATCACATAGCCGACGCCGCGCACAGTGTGGATGAGCCGCGCCTCGCCGCCCTCTTCGAGTTTCTGGCGCAGGTAACGCACGTACACTTCGAGCACATTGCTCTCGCCGCCGAAATCGTAACCCCAGACGCGGTCGAAAATGACCTCGCGGGTAAGCACCTGTTTGGGATGGCGCAGGAAAAGTTCGAGCAGTTCGTATTCCTTGGCGGTCAGCGAGATGAGACGACTGCCGCGCGTCGCCTGGCGGGAACCGGTGTCGAGGGTGAGGTCCGCGAATTTCAGCAACGGCACGCGTTCGGGCTGGGTCCGGCGCAGGAGGGCGCGCACGCGCGCCAGTAATTCGTCCAGGTTGAACGGTTTGACCATGTAGTCGTCGGCCCCGGCATCCAGTCCCTGGACGCGATCCTGCACGGTGTCCTTGGCGGTCAGCATCAAGATCGGGACACTTCCGCTGGCCGTCCGCAGGCGGTGACATACTTCCAGCCCGTCCATGCCCGGCAGCATCCAATCCAATATCACCAAATCGGGGGTATGGTCGCGCGCCAGGATCAGCCCGGTACGGCCCTCGGTGGCGGTATCCACCGTGTAGCCTTCGTAGGCCAGCCCGCGCTGGAGGAGTTTCAGAATGGCCTGATCGTCTTCGATGATCAAAATGCGTTCGTTCATGGGACGCTCCCACGCAGAATATACCACATTTGGCATAATGTTCGTATCTCTCCCCAGATGTGCGATCAGGATTGACATTTATCTCCGGCCGCGTATAATCACCGCAACAGACCGCGCAGAGACAAGTAGTTAGGCAACGGTCCAGAGAGTCACTGGGGTCTCGATACAGGCGAACAGGACGCTCGCCTTACTCGACCGACAAGTGTGAAGTGACCCGCCAGATAGCGAAATCCCCTCTGCCTTCTCGCCCTCGCAGGTGTGGCGCAATTTGCTAAATTGCGCTTCAGTAAGAGGGACGGGAGCGCCCGTTAGCGCGCAAGCCCGAGGCTCCTCACCTAACCCCACCCTGCCTTCCCTTCCCTCTCCCAATGGGAGAGGGAAGGGAAGGAGCCCGAAGGGCGGAGGGGATGGGAGAGGTGCAAAAGCAGGTGGCACCACGAGACGCCCCTCGTCCTGCAAGGACCGGGGGCGTATTCTATTTCTGGACCATGGACAACAGACAGCGGACCACAGAGTGGCCTATGGTTTATCGTCCATCGTCTGCCTGCACACGGAGGTGCAACATGCTCGACATCAATCTCATCCGCGAGACGCCGGACGTGGTCCGCAAGGCATTGCGCGACCGGCAGGATAATCCCGCGCCGGTGGATTCCGTCCTGCAATTGGACGAAAAACGCCGCGCCCTGCTCGCCGAAGTGGAAGCGCTCAAGGCGGAGCGCAACGCCGTCTCGAAGGAAATCGGCAAAATGAAAGACGCGGCAGACCGCCAGTCCAGGATCGAGGCGATGCGCGTCGTCGGCGACAAAATCACCGCGCTCGACAAGGAAGTAGAAGCGGTGGAGGCCGAACTCAATGCGGTCATGTCCACCCTGCCGAACATCCCCGACCCGCGCACACCCTACGGCAAAGACGACAGCGAGAACCCGGTCATCAAGACGGTGGGCGAGCCGCGCAAATTCGACTTCGCGCCGAAGCCGCACTGGGACCTCGGGCCTACGCTCGGCATCATTGACTTCGAGCGCGGCACCAAGTTGACCGGCTCGCGCTTCTACGTGTTGAGCGGCGCGGGGGCGCGCCTGCAACGCGCATTGATCGCGTGGATGCTCGACCTGCACATCCGCCAGGGCTACCGCGAACAGTACCTGCCGTTTATGGTGCGCACCGCCACAGTCTATGGCGCGGGGCAACTGCCCAAGTTTGCGGACAATCTCTACAAGGATCACGAGGAGGATTATTACTTCGTACCGACCGCCGAGATTCCGCTCACCGGCCTGCACATGGACGAGATCCTCGACGAGGCCAGCCTGCCGCGGCTCTACACCGCATACACGCCCTGTTTCCGCCGCGAGAAGATGAGCGCGGGCCGCGACGTGCGCGGCATCAAACGCGGTCACCAGTTCGACAAGGTCGAGATGTATGCCTACTGCAAGCCCGAAGATTCGGAGGCCATTCATCAGAAAATGCTGAAGGATGCGGAGGAAACGTGCGCCCGGCTGGAGATTCCCTACCGCGTCAAAATGCTGTGCACCGGCGACATCGGCTTCGGCTCGACGCTCACGTACGACCTGGAGTTATGGGCTCCCGGCTGTGACGAATGGCTGGAAGTCTCCTCGGTCTCGAACGTAACCGACTTCCAGGCGCGGCGTGCCAACATCAAGTACCGCCCCGCGGACGGCGGCAAGACGCGCCTCGTCCACACGCTGAACGGTTCGGGGCTCGGACTGCCGCGCACGTTGATCGCCGTCATGGAAAACTATCAGCAGGCTGACGGTTCCATCGTTGTGCCCGAGGTGCTCCGTCCGTGGATGGGCGGTGTTGATATAATCAAGCCGTAACCTTCCACCCACGGAACGATACGTGAATCCCGAATTCATCCTCTGGCTCTACCAGGTCGGCCTGCAAACCCTGACCCTGTTCTTCATGCTGGTCGGGTTGTTCGGGTTGATCGTTCCCGTCTTCCCCGGCTTGACGGTCATGTGGCTGGCCGCGCTGGTCTATGCCGTCCTGCAGGCCACGATCGAACAGATGAACTGGGTGGACTGGACGTTGTTCGCGCTCATCACCCTGCTGATGCTGGGCGGCAACGTGGTGGACAACATCATCATCGCCTCCAAGATGCGCGGCCACCAGATTCCGTGGAGTTCCATCGCAGTCAGTTACGCGGCGAGTCTGATTCTCAGTCTCGTGTTCACTCCTCTCATCGGTCTGGTCGCCGCGCCGCTTGCGTTGTTCGGCGCGGAGTTCTGGCGTCTGCGCGACCGCAGGCTGGCGTTTGAATCGGCCCGGGTCTACATGATCGGCTGGGGTGCGTCCTTCGCCGCCCGCTTCGGGATCGGCGCAGTGATGATCGCCTGCTGGATGCTGTGGGCCTGGCTGTAAATTTTTCCATCCCATTCCAAAAAGGAGAGACTTATGCCCACGATCGTTTACGAAATCTTCGGTTTCCTCGGCTTCCTTCTGCGCGCACTCGGCTTTCTCGTAGCCGGGTTCGCGCTCGGGCGTTTCGTGCTGGACGCCTATAACAAGGCCGGCTGGGAGTTGCAGATCGCCCTGGCACTGGGCTTCTTCGGCCTGCTCATCGCCCTGACCCATTTCTCCTCGCCCGGTTCGGCCGGCGCGTTCGCGCTCGGCGCGGGCGCGGCCCTGTTGATGGCAGGCATGGGCAAGAAGAAAGAGGAGGAAACTCCGGGATAGAAAAAGAAACACGAACAGGCTCCCAAAACGGGAGCCTGTTCTTTCATTTCTTAAAATCTTTACAACTGAATCGGTGAGCGCAGGAGCGCAACGAGCAGTTTGATCGAATTTTGCAGGTCGTCAAAGTCGATCATTTCAGATGAGGAATGGACATACCGCACAGGCACTGACAAAGCCCCGGCCAGCGCGCCGCCGCGATTGAGTTGGATGGAGCGCGCGTCCGTGGAGCCGCCCTCGAGCACTTCGAGCTGATATGGGATGCGCGCCTTCTCCGCCGCGCGCCGCATCCAATCCACCACGCGCGGATCGGCGATCATGCCCGCGTCCTTGACCTTGATGGCCGGGCCTTTGCCCAGCACGATTTTGTTACGCGCCGTGGATTTGGGCGTATCGGTGGCAGGCGTGACCTCGAGGGCCAGGCCAATCTCCGGGTCCAGGCCGAAGGCCGCGGGTCCCGCGCCGCGCGAGCCGACCTCCTCCTGCACGGTGAAGACCGCGGTCACCTCGTTCGGGCCGGACCCGAGTCTGCGCAACGCTTCGACAGCCATCAGCACGCCGACGCGGTTGTCCATGGACTTGGCCACCAGCCGCCCGCCCAGATCGAGGAAGGATCGTTCGAACGCGGCCACGTCGCCCACTTTCACGGGACAGTCGCTGCGGCCCGCCGCGCCCACGTCAATGAAGAATTTATCGGGCGAAGGTCTGGAAGGGCGCTCCTCGAACTGATTCTCGATGCCGATTACGCCGCTCGCGCCGTTCAGAAATCGCACGCGGCTGCCGACGACCTGGGTCGCGAACAGATATCCGATGCCGCTGAAACGGACGAAGCCGTTCTCGTCCACGTGCGAGACCATCAGGCCGATCTCATCGAGATGAGCGGCCAGCATCACGCGCCTGCCATTCCTGCCCGCTCGCCCCTTGCGGACGATCAGGTTGCCCAAGGCGTCCACGCGGACTTCGTCGGCGAGAGGCTCGACCTCTTTCGCGACAATCTCACGGATGTTTTTTTCGTAACCCGATGGACCGAATGCCTCAGTGAGGGATTTCAACAATGCCTTCATGGTTTCCTTGTCTGCAACGGAACTTCGTCGCCTGATTTGTAAACCTGCGTAGCTTGTTTTGTGATGACGGAAACGGTCTGCCGTCCCATCACGCGCCACGTCCCGCCCAGCCGGCCGACCAGCGCGGTATCCTCGTCCAGCCCCAGCATCCACTCGTCATTTTTCAGCTTCTGGCGCAGGGCTAAAATGAACGGCCTCCAAACGGCGGGAATGGAATCGAAATGCGGGATGATGAAACGGGCGGGCAGGATGCCGAAGCCTTTCAGGTTGGACAGCCCCATTCGGCGGATGTCGGGCACGAACTGGCCCAGAATCATCGCGCCCGCGGAACAGCCCGCGTAGGCCGCGCCGCGCGCCCATGCCCGTTGCGCCGCGGCCCAGGCGCGGCTGTCTTTCATCGTCTCCAGCAGGTATACCGGACTGCCGCCCGAAAAATAGATCAGGTCCGCGGACTCGAGCACGGTTTCCCACTGCGGGTCGTCGGCGGAGGCGCGGTCAATGACGCGCGTCGCGCTGACGTCCGCGCCGAGGCGCTGGAAGTGATCGCGTCCCATACGCGACCAGCGTTCCACCGACTCGTTCCCCTCCTGTCCCGCCGCGGTCGGCAGGCAGACGACGCGCGGGGTGCGCCCGTCCGCGCTCGAATTGGCGAGCAGGTATCGGTCCACTTCGTCCATCACGGGCAGGTACTCGCCCGAACCGAGAAGAGCAATCAGGCCATTCATTCATCACCTCTAAAGTTTCAATAACGCCGGCGTCATGCGCGCCAGCGCGGTATGTAACAACAATAAAGTATTCTTCCAGTCCTCCACGCGGCACAGGCCCGCGGCTGTGTGCGCGTACCGCCCGGGCACCGAGATGGAAA
>JBFMCC010000013.1:0-5205 GCA_040754535.1 Chloroflexota bacterium | reverse complement strand
TCTTGCGCGGTAATCCATCAAGCCTGTGCCATTCAAGTCGCGTTGACCTGTGAATCCAAAGTCGGTAATCGTGATCGGGGAATCGGGAATCGTCCGCGCTTCGCCGAAGGGCAAATATCTCTGTTGGGATGTTAAGGTGCCGCTGGCATTGGTGACCGCTACCACAGAGCCCAGGCCTGTGCTGAGCCTGTCGAAGCATGGTCGGTCAGCAGATATTGTAATCCTGAATCGTCGCGGAGGGCAACGGCGCCGCCCTCCCGAAGGACATCGGGACGATGTGAGCCTGTCGAGGGGTCTGGCCTGCGATGGAGTCCTAAAGGGTGCTTCGCGATAGTATTTCTTGACTGCCCCATCGGTGATTTTGAGAAAATCGTCTCAGAACTTCCCTCACCCTATACAATCCACTGAAAAAGGCTACAATAGAGACATGGCCGCGCCTCAAGCACCCCTGCTCATCGTGGAAGATATTCCCGATACCCTGAAACTTCTGGACGCCACACTGAAGTTCAAGGGATATCGCGTGGTTACGGCGGTCAATGGGCACGAGGCGCTGGAGGCCATCAAAAAGGAACGCCCGGCGCTGGTCATTACCGACATCCTGATGCCCAAGATGGACGGCTTCAATCTTGTCCATCGCCTGCGGATCAACCCCGAGACGCGCAACATTCCCGTGATCTTCCTGTCGGCGACCTACGTCGCGCCGGAGGACAAGGCTTTTGCCACCAGCATCGGCGCGACCCGTTTCATCGAGAAACCCATTGACCTCGATAGTTTCCTTCAAACGGTCGCCGATTTGTTGAAGCGCGGCGTGACCGCGCCCCTTCCGCCTCTCCAGGAACACGATTTCTACGTCGGCTATCGCGACCGCCTGCAAACGAAACTGGACCACAAGGTGGCCCAGATCGCGCGCATCGAGCGCCTGCTGGAAACTGTGTCCGATGAAGAAAAGGACGATTTCAGGGCGTCCCTGGCCCAGGCGGTCAGCGAACGGGACGAGATTCAGAACCTGCTGGCGCAGATCCGCGAGTATCTCGAATAGAAAAGCAAAGACCTGGTTTCCGAAAAAAAAACCAGGTCTTTTTTGTTATCCTCAAGCCGACGAAACAGTTTGCTGGCAGGCACGGAGATTGCTTCGCTCGGTCTCGATATGCCCGAAGTACACGGGCTGCTTGACCATCGCTCGCAATGACATCCGTGCAACAGAGCCTTATCCTTTTACTGCTTTCACGATTGCGGCCACGTGTTCGGGGGTGGAGCCGCAGCATCCGCCCACGATCCGCGCGCCCGCGGCAACGTATTTCTTCGCGAACTCTCCCATCCCCTCCGGCGTGACCTTGTAAACGGCCTGCCCGTCGTCGCCCATTTCGGGCATGCCCGCGTTGGGCTTGACCCACAGGAACGCGTCCGGCGCGGCGACCTTGTATTCGCCGAGGATGAGTTCCATGTTCTCCAGTGTCGTGCCGCAGTTCGCGCCAATGGCAGCCGCGCCCAGCGGCAGGAAGGTCCTGGCCACATCCGAAGGCTTGACGCCCATCATCGTGCGCGTCGGGCGGTCGTAACCAAACGAGACCACCGCGGGCAAATCGGTGACGCGGCGCGCGCCCTCCAGCGCGGCTTTGGCTTCGTCGAGGGCGAAATGCGTTTCGATGACGAGCAGGTCAACGCCGCCCGCGATCAGTCCGCGAACTTGTTCTTCGTAGGTCGCCGCTGCCTCTTCGTAGGTCATCGGCCCATAGGGTTTCAGCAACAGCCCCGTCGGTCCGAGCGAACCGCCGACGAGCACGCCGGTGCGCTTCGAGGCCACCTCCCGCGCCAGTTCCGCGGCGCGGCGATTGATCTCTTCCACTTTTTGCGCCAGCGGGGATTCGCGCATCCGCAGGCGCGTCCCGCCGAAGGTGCAGGTCAGGATGATGTCCGAGCCCGCGTCCACGAAAGATTGCGCCAGCGCCAGGATTTTCGCGGGTTGGTCGAGCACCCAGCCTTCGGGGATCGCGCCACCGGTCAGCCCGACTTTTTGCAGGTTCGTGCCGGTCGCGCCGTCGGAGACGAGGATCTCGCCGCTTTGCAGTCGTTCGAGAAAACCAGACATGTGTGCCCTCCGAATCAAGGTGAGGGCAGTATACCATTTTCTTTCTAAGGTAAAATAGGCGGGATGCCCAAACCCGTCAATGTGCTTTTTCTCATCGCAGAGGCAGATCCCTTTGTCAAGGTTGGGGGACTGGGTGATGTCGGCGCCGCGCTGCCGCGCGCGTTGATGAAACTCCCGCCCGACATGACCGGCGAGGAGATCGCGCTGGACGTGAGGCTGGTCCTGCCGCATCACGCGGTCATCAAGGCTGACGCGCGCCCCGTTGCCATCTTCTCCCTGCCGCGCGCCGGCGGCGATGTGGACGTGCAGGTCTCTGAAACGAACCTGGACGGGTTGACGGTTTACTTAATTGACGGCCCGCCCATCAAAGCCAGCGGAACGGTGTATTCTTCAAATCCCGCTTTGGACGCGGAAAAGTACGCCTTCTTCTCGCTGGCCGCGCTCGAACTGCCGCGTCACATCAACTGGCAGCCCAACGTCATCCACGCCAATGACTGGCACACCGCGCTGGCCGTTTACGCGTTGATGCTCAAGCGCTGGAAGGGTGAGTCGTCCGCGGCCTCCGTCCTGACCCTGCACAACCTTCCCTTCATGGGACCGGACGCGGCCGCCATCCTTGAGTCGTACGGTTTGGAGATCGCCCAGTCCGACCTGCCCGACTGGGCGCGCGCCATGCCGCTTCCGCTGGGACTGTACGCCGCCGATAAGATCGTGCCGGTCTCGCCGACCTACGCCAAAGAAGTGCTCACACCTGAATTCGGCTGCGGCCTGCAGGATTTCCTGCATCGCCGCAGGGAAGTATTGCACGGCATCCTGAACGGCATCGACGCGGCCTCCTATAATCCCGCCACCGATACGAACATTCCGTTCCAGTACACGCTCGAAAACCCGATGATTCGCGAGAAGAACAAGGTCGCCCTTCAGGAAAAACTCGGCCTGCCCACCGACCCGGGCTCACCCCTGCTGGGCGTCGTCTCGCGCATGGATCCGCAAAAGGGCGTTGACCTGATCCCGCCGCTCCTGCGCAGAATCACAGACATTCCCTGGCAGGTAGTCATCCTCGGCGCGGGCGATGCGAAACTGGAGGAAGCCGCCCGCAGTCTGCAAGCCGACCTGCCCGACCGCGTCCGCGCGGAAACGCGCTTCGATCCCGCGCTGGCGCGCATGATCTACGCCGGCGCGGATATCTTCCTCATGCCGTCGCGCTACGAGCCCTGCGGCCTCTCGCAGATGGTCGCCATGCGTTACGGCTGTGTGCCCGTGGTGCGCGCCGCCGGCGGGCTGGTGGACACGGTCACGGAGAAGACCGGTTTCCTGTTCAAGAAGGCCTCGCCGGTCTCGTTCCGTTCGGGCCTGCTCAAGGCGCTGGCGGCCTACTCCGACCGGGCGCGCTGGCTCGACCTCCAGAAAGCCGGCATGTCCAAAGACTTCTCCTGGAACCGTTCCGCGGTTCAGTATTTCGATTTATATTTATCCCTCCTCGAAAAAGGCTAAATCCGCCGCAAGATTTTGTAAGAGAGATCGCGCTGAGCGGAGGGACGGTGGCTTTCGTCCCGCAGACGAAGCGTAATTGCTGTGTGTAAAGTTGCGTGAATCAGTTTCCCAATTCTCTATGGACTTCGTGATCTCTGTGGTGAGTGAAAAGCCATGAAATTCCCCCGCGCCTCCGGCCTCCTCCTGCACCCCACCAGCCTGCCCGGGCCGTACGGCATCGGCGACCTCGGACCCGAGGCCTATCGTTTCGTGGATTTTCTCGCCGACAGCGGATGCGCCCTCTGGCAGGTCCTTCCGCTCGGCCCCACCGGCTTCGGCGACTCGCCCTATCAATGTTTCTCGGCCTTCGCGGGCAATCCCTATTTGATCAGTCCCGACTATCTCCTGCGCGACGGATTCCTGCATTCGAACGATCTCATTGAACGGACGCAATTCCCGGATGACCGCGTGGATTATGGCCGCGTCATTGGCTGGAAGTTGAACCTGCTCGAACGCGCCTACTCCCGCTTCACCTCGGACCCCGAGCCGGTGCGCGCGGAATACGATCATTTTTGCGCCGAGAACTCCTCCTGGCTGGACGATTACGCCCTCTTCATGGCGATCAAGGAATCACGCGGCGGCGGTTCCTGGGAAGGCTGGCCGAAGTCCCTGCGCCAGCGCAAAGCGAAAGCGCTCGAAAAAGCGCGCCTCGAACTTGCAGAGGCGGTTACGCGCTTCTCGTTCTATCAATTCCTCTTCTTCCGACAATGGCGGGCCTTGCGCGCCCACGCCAACCAGTGCGGCGTCCAGATCATCGGCGATATCCCCATCTTCGTGGCATACGACAGCGCGGATGTGTGGGCGAACCCCGAATTGTTCCACCTCGACGAAGAATGCCTGCCCACGGTGGTGGCCGGCGTCCCGCCCGATTACTTCTCGCCGACCGGCCAGTTGTGGGGCAATCCGCTCTACCGCTGGGACGCGCACAAAGCGACCGGCTACGCGTGGTGGATCGCCCGCTTCCACGCCATCCTCGCGCAGGTGGACATCGTGCGCCTGGATCACTTCCGCGGCTTTGCCGGGTACTGGGAAGTGCCGTTCGGGAGTCCCACCGCCGAGCAGGGACGCTGGGCCCCCGGCCCCGGCGCGGACCTGTTCGCCGCGCTGGATAATGCCTTGGGCAACACCTCGGCTGTGGCCGGTACGGGCCTGCCGATATTGGCCGAAGACCTGGGCCTGATTACGGAAGACGTCATCGCCCTGCGCGAGCAGTTTCAATTCCCCGGCATGAAGATTCTGCAATTCGGTTTTACCGAGCCCGAAAACCCCTTCCTGCCGCATAACTATCCACAGAACTGCGTGGTTTACACCGGGACTCACGATAACGATACGGCGCTCGGTTGGTATGCGTCCGCGCCGGAGCATGAGCGCGACTTTGCGCGCCGCTATCTGGGTGTAGATGGGAGTGATTTTGCCTGGGATTTGATCCGCGCCGCGTGGGCCTCGACCGCGGTCTTTGCCTTTGCGCCCATGCAGGATGTGTTGAATATCGGCGGCGAGGGACGCATGAACTTCCCGTCACGATTGGGCGGCAACTGGGAGTGGCGCATGTCCGCCAACGCGTTGACGACCGAATTGCGCGA
>JBFMCC010000012.1:0-42655 GCA_040754535.1 Chloroflexota bacterium | reverse complement strand
GAAGCGGTTTACCGGGTGCTCTCATTCTGTGACTCACATGCCGGAGAGACTACTCGCCGGATTGAACGTCAACACCGACGACCGTGTCCCACTGGGTGGTGATCAGTTCGCGCGCCGCGGAAAGCTGGTCCAGCGTCGGGAAGATCGCCTTGGCGTACAGCTCGGCAGGCGGCAGGGCGGCGGCCAATTCCTCGGGGATGACTCCGCGGGCAGACAGGTCGTTATAGCGAATTGGGTGGCAGTAGCCCTTGAGCCACAACAGCTGGCCCTCATCGGAGTAGAGGAATTCCATCCACAACTTGGCCGCGTTCGGGTGCGGCGCGTAAGCGCTGATACCCTGCAGATAGACACCACCCCAAACTGCGTCTGACGGGACGGTGATCACCGTGGTGGGGTTATCGCCGAAGACATCGCGATCGGCCAGGGCCAGGTAATCCCACTGGACGGTGATGGGTGTTTCACCGCGAGCGAACGTGCCGTCGGTCGAAATCACGGGGACGAAGTTGCCTTCGGCCACGACATCGGCCCAGAAGTCCAGGCCGGGGGCGGCATCATCCAACGAACCGCCATTGATCAGCGCCGTGACAAAGACCGACTGAATGGCCTGGTTCGATGAGCGCGGGTCACCGGCCAGGGCCACCTGCCCTTCGTACTGCGGGTCGAGCAGATCGGCCCACTCGTCGGGCGGATTCTCGACGACATCGGAATTGGTCTGCAAGGCCAGCACGCCATAGTAATCGCCATACCAATAGCCATCAGCATCTTTCACGTTGTCGGGGATGGTGTCCCAGGTCGAGACCTTATAAGGCTGGGTGATGCCCTCGGAAACTAATTGCGGGCCGAAGCCGAAGCCGACATCGATCACATCCGGTGCCTGCGGCCCGGGATTATCCTTGTTGGCCTTCACCGCTTCGATTTCATCGCCCGAGCCGGCGTTCGGATCGAGTTCATTGACCTCGATGCCATACTTGGCCTTGAAGATTTCGATGACCTCGCCATAGTTGCACCAGTCGTGCGGAAGGGCGATGGTGGTCAGTGTGCCTTCGGCCTGCGCGGCGGCAATCAGGTCCGCCATGGGATCGGCCGCGGGAGGCTCGGTCGCCGCCGGGGGCTCGGTTGCCGCCGGGGGTTCGGTTTCGACCGGAGGCACCTCGGTGGGAGTGCCGCCGCAGGCCGTCAACAGGGTGGCCGCGATCACGAACAAGCTGAACAACTGGAAGACGAACTTGTTGGTACGCATATCTCTCCTTATCTCCTTTTGGAATTTCAAGTAACGAACACAATTCTACCTGCAGTAACGCGCCCCGACACCTCCTGTCTTCCTGAATTTGACCATGGTCGAGACCGAATATAGCCCAAATCGCGTCGCGCATCATTAACAGGAAATTTCCATTGGGTTAATATGGGATTATCGTGTTTCCTGGCAGATAAATTTCGCTTGCCGATTCGGATGCGCGCAGGCTCGCCGGTTAAGTGCATTAAAAAACATTAACATTTTAGCATCATAATTTCTCAGGGTCAATTGGCACACGGAGCGGAGAAACGGCCTCCTTTTGAATTTCAGCCGTCATTGCATTTCCGCTTGAAGAGAGGGGTAGTTGCAATGCGACAGGGTCGCCTGCAACTACCCCTCATTGTCACCCGAAGGTTGCCTCCAGGATCACTCGACCGGAATCTCCTTGTAGACCTTGTCCACGTCGATGCCCTGGCCCTTGCGGTAGGCGTTGAACCCATAGTAGATGGCCGCAGCCAGCGCGTACATGATGATCATGAACACCATCGAGGTGCTGTTCTGCCAGCCGATGCCGTACAGGTAGCCCGGATCCCAGAACCAGACGACCAGCAGCCAGTCCAGGAAGGCGAAGAAGACCAGCCCGGCCGCGGTCACCAGCGGGATGTTTTCCCCGGCGAGCATCTTGCGCCCGACGAACACCGCCACGTAGACCAGTACGCCAATGTTCAGCAGGCTGAGCAGGGCGATGAGCGCGATCATGGCCTGCGTGAGGCCGGTCTGGTCGCCCCACTGGGCAAAGACTTGCATGGCATAGTCATACGTCAGGTAGACCAGGTAGCCCGCGCCGACGACGAAGAGCGCCATGATGATCCAGTTCAGCCACGAGGGCAGGCTGTACTTGGCCACCGGCGAACCGTCGAAGACTTCCTTCTGCCGCCATGGGAGCAGGATGGCGGCCAGCGTCGTCCCAAAGAAGGTGACGGCGATCACCAGCGTCGCGTCCAGCACGATGGACTTGAAACTGAAGATGTTATACGCGTAGAGAATCGAGATGATCACCGACGGAATCACCATCAACAGCAGGGCGTTGATGGGCGTCTTGGTGCGCGGCTCGATGGTCGAGACCCATTCGGGCAACATGCGGTCGAACGCGGCGGCGAAGATGACGCGCGTCGAGGAGAGGAATACCGTCCCCGACCAGCCGAACCACCACATCCCGACCAAGAGAACGATCAGGGTTTGCAGGAAGCGGCTCGAGGTCAGGAAGGTGGCGAACTGCACCGGGTAGGGCCAGACCGGGATGGGAACGTCCGTCCCATAGAAGACGTTGCTCCAGAACGCGCCGTTGGCGTTGATGTAGAAATCCCAGCCCATGGTCTTGTCAATCAGGGCAAAAAAGACGAGCGCGAGGACGGTGGTCACGATGATGGCCCAGGCCATACCCCAGAAGTTGCGCTTGTAATCGGTGGCGCCGCGTACCTCGCCATAGAGGGTCGAACCCCAGTTCGGCCACAGGTTGAAGAAGGTCATCATGGGCACCATGGCCATCGAAGCGCCCAGCGCGATCATGCCAAGCGGACCGAAACTGGCGCCTGCGGCCTGCCCGGCGGCGAGGGTATCGGCATAATAGTCCGCGGCGGGGAGGCCGTACAGCGCGGGCAGGTTGGCGTTCAGCCCGGCGATGAAGGCGTCCTTGTTACCGAACAGAAGCAGGCCGAAGACCATGATGAGGCCGACCATGCCGAGGTAGAAGCAGAACTTCTGCACGCGGGCATACCACTTCATGCCGACCGCAATGTAGACGAACACGACCGCGCACACCAGCAACATGCTGACCAGCTGGCCCTCGCTCGTGGTGGTGAACCACAAGGCGGTCTGCGGCGAGCCGAGCAGGGCGGACATGGGGGTGAGGAACTCGTAGGCCAGCATTTGGCCGTAGAGCGGCACCCACAGCCACAGGATGAACCACCAGCCCGTGACGCTGAGCAGGAACCCGATGCCGCGGCCGAGAATACGGCTCTGCCAGACGTAGTCGCCGCCGGCGCGCGGCATGGCCGAGATCAGGCTGGCATACACAATGACTTCAAAGATGGTGAACGCCGCGCCCACCACCACCGCCGTGCCGAGACTGCCGCCGAAGTACCAGCAGTATGAGAAAATGAACAGGCCGAGCGTGATCAGGTTGATGGAGAAGGTGGCGTAAATGAACGCGTCGAACACCGACCAGGCCCGGACAAGTCCGCTTGCCTTGCGGACGAATAAAGATACTTGGCTCATCTGAATCTCCTTTGCAAGATTGGCTTGCTTCCTCCCGACTCAGGGGAGGCAAATGGAAGGCAAAAGTATCCGCGTCTTAACAGGCAAGAACTTATAGGCAGCCTCCTCTCTACGTAAGACGAGATTAATCCCGCCCTACCCTGTGGTCAAAACATACATGCCGATTTTCTTCGGTTGAAGTTCCACAACCGCGCCGTGCAGGATACCCTGCTCGTACATACTGCCGGGGTTGATGCACAGCGTCTTCTTGTATTTACGCGTGCCCTTGCCCTCGTGGATGTGCCCATGCAGGCCGAGCAGGGGTTGGTATTTATCAATGACTGCCATCACCGACTTACTGCCCACCGGGATCAGCGAACGGCCTGCGTACGCGGGGCGTAAATCCTTGGTGAGTTCGGGCGCTTCATCAAGGCCGCTCCCATAGGGCGGCGGATGCAGATTGAAAACCGCGTTGGAAGGATTCTTCGCTTTGGCAATGACCGCCTCGATGCGCGCCAGCAATTTATCTTCGGGTTCCTCGCGATGCGTGTTCCACGGCGTGGGATTCGACCACCCCGAACTGACCATCTCGTGATGCTCGTCCAGCTCGATGACCTGGCCCTCCACGCTCCGCACCGTCTTGGACGCCGCGATGGCCGCGTCGATCTCGAAGACGTCGTCGTTGCCCGGGCAGACGAAACAGCGGATGCCCGTCCCCGCGAGTCTGGCGTCGGCGTAGTCCATCCATCTTTGAACGGTAGCCATCACCTGGTCCAGAAAGAGCGCGTCGGAACGGCCCGGCGTGGAGGAGATTTCGTTCACTTCATCGGGCGTGGTCACGTAGGGATAGTAGCCGCGGTTCTGGATGGTCGCGGCCATTTTATCCACTGCCTCTTTGCCCTCGAGGATGGATTCCTGCTCGAGCAGGGTGACTTTGTATTTTTCGCCGCCCTGCGCGATGATCGGGACGATTGCCTTGCCGGTCATGTCGCCGCCGAGGATGAGGGTATCCGCCTCGTAAAATTTCGCGGCGCTGATGAATTTCTTCCAGCAGATTTCGGAGCCGTGCACGTCGGTGGCGAAGAAGAGTTTCATGGAGGGTTCCTGTCCTTCCGTCATTGCGAGGAGGGTGTTCTTCCCGGCAAAGCAATCCCCGTATGATGAGGAGATTGCTTCGCCGCTTCGCGGCTCGCAATGACGAATCAGAGTTATTTCGGCGCTTCCAGTATTCCCGCGATGAGATTGGGGAATTCGGCGCGGATGCGGGATTCAACTTCCTCGGAAAAGACGGCGGCGCTCGCCTTGGCAAAGATTTCGTTGGCGCGTTGCATGGCGTGCGCGTGCGTGTCCAGCGAACCTTTCTTTTCCCAGATGGTGCGCGCGTCGCGGTCCGCGAGTTTGGTGAGCAGGGCCTCGGACTTCATCCTTTTGGCCGTATGCGGACTCATCATGAACGAGCCGCCCGGCTTGGCCTCCGCGATCACATTCAGGGCAAGTTCCTCCTCGCTGAAGGTGATGCCGCGCTGCATGCGTTTGAGCATCTGGAAAATCTCGTCGTCGATCACGGCCTTGGCGAAATCGAAGGCTTTGAGCGCGTCGAGCAGGCCGCCCGTGTTGAACATGTCCGCGCCGCCGAGCAGGCCCGCAACAATGGACATGCCGGTCTCGTAACCCGATTGCGCGTCGTTGACCTTGGAATTGGTCAATCCAACGTAGCCGCCGCACGGCACGTTATAAAAGCGCGCCATCTGGGCGAAGGCCATGTGCAACATGCCGCACTCGATTCCGCCCGAGGCGTACGCGCCCGTTCTCATATCTGCCACCGTTGGAAGCGAGGCGTAAATCGTCGGCGTCCCCTCGCGGCACATCTGCATGAGGACGGCCGCGGCGAGGAATTCCGCGTTGCCCTGCGCCAGCGTCCCCGCCATGGACATGGGCGAGGTCAACCCGGCGTTCGGCACGATGCTCGGATAGACGGGTAGTCCCTTCTCGCTGAAATACATGATGGCTTCGGTGGAGAGATGATCCATCGTCAGCGGCGAGACAACGGGACAATAATGATGCGTGACGAACGGTCGCTCCATGTACGCGGCCTCGCTCCCCGCGATGGCATAGAGCATTTTCATCACCGCCTGCGCGTCTTCCATGTCCTTCGTCGTGGAGCGGATGGGTTTGAGGCAATATTTGAGCGCGGGATACAGTCGCGCCAGCGTGAACTGTCCCTCTGGCGCGTCGTCCGCGAGCGTGGAGACGGAGAAGACATCGTACGCGGGCAGTTCGTTGACGAGATGCGCGATGCGGGCGATATCGTCGGAGCGGGCGCGTCGTTCGCGACCCGTGAGCGGGTCGATGATGTCGGGCGCGGAACTGCCCGTGACGAGGATCGGCCTGTCGTCGGGGATGGTGCGGTCGAACTTCGGGTCGCGTCCGCGGAAGGTGAACTTCGGCGGGAGCATCCTGCGGTATTTCTCCACCACCGCGCGCGGGAACTTGACGATCTGAGTCTCAGAGTCAACTTTACAACCGTGTTTGTCGAAGATGGCGCGCGCCTTCTCGTTGCGCACCAGCAGGCCGACGTTTTCGAGGACCTCCAGCGAGGCCTCGTGGATGCGTTCTACATGTTCCTGTGAAAGAAGGGTGGCGAATTCCATGGATTGATTCCTTTTCTTCCTCTAAAGTTTGCCTTTTCCATTTCGGCGCGAGGCTGTCTTTTTAACGCCCCGCCGCGGACCGGAAGACGTTTTGAGCACCTTGTGGAATCGATTTTCCCTGAACGCCATGTGCTCCACTCGGAGTTTGGCGGCGACCGGAAGGATCTGTTCGACAGGATACATCTCAAGCCCGGCGCGGGTCACTTTCAACGAGGCGGCCGCCGTGGCGAAGCGCGCCGACTCCTCCAGGTCCCAGCCGTTCAAATGGCCGTAGACAAAGCCCGCCGAGAACGTTGCCCCGGCCCCGCAGGCGTCCACAGCCTTGACCCTGGGAGCATGGACGCGGACGGCCTCCTCCCCTCGCGCCGCGAGACATCCATCGGCGGCCATGGTGATCAGGGCGGTCTCGATGCCGCTGTTGAGCAACTTGCGCGCAGTCTGAAGCAAATCCTTTTTCTTGCCCAGTTGCGCCGCATCGGTGACCGCCTGACAGATCGCCGTGTGACCGGCAAACTTCTTCAGGATATGGGGATGCTCGTGCCCGTGCTCTATATTAAGAAACACTGGCACTCCCAAACGGTTCGCCTCCTGGATGGCTCTGAGGATGTGGTCGCCGTCGTACCAGTCCACGTAGAGCAGTTTGGAGCCTTTCAGCAGGGAGAGATCGGCGGTATCCAGCGTGCCCAGGATCTGGGGCGAGCGCTGCCAGAAATACGTGCGCGCCCCGCGGCTATCCGAAACGTCCACTTCGACGGGTGTCTTGTAATCCTTCGTAAAGCGGACTTTTCCCCTGACACCCCATTCCGCCAATTGACGCGCCAGGGCGTGCCCGCGCGGATCGTCCCCGACGGCCGTGCCGATCATGCCGGACGCCATGCCCCACTGCCGCAGAAGACAGGCGACGATGGCCGCGTCGTCGAACACGAATTCATTGACCTCTTTCACGATTGCCCCGGTATTGCGGCGAGGCAGGCGGTCAATCACCATGATGGAGACATGGGTGAGCATTCCAAAGCCGATGTAGTCAGTAGTCATGTGGTCTCGTAGTCTGATGGTCGAATGGTCGTGTGGTCGGTGATCGGTAAACGGCAATCACCAATCGCCAATTACCGTTTGACATCACGCTCTCAATCTCTCGCCTTTCGGATCGAACAACACGGTTGGAGTCACCTCCACCATCTTGCGGCCTTCGATGAGTTCGGCCTCGAAGCGATTGCCGACCTTGGCGAGTTCGATGGGCAGGTACGCATACAGGATGTTTTTCTTCAGCGTGTAGCCCCATCCGCCGCTGCGGACGCGGGTGAGGACCTTGCCTTCGTGGTAGATGGCCTCGCCGCCGTAGATTTGCGTGAACTCGTTTCCGTCCACGACAAGCGTGCAGAGTTTTCGTTTGACGCCTTCAGCCTTCTGCTTGACCAGCGCGGCCTTGCCGATGAAATCTTTCTTGTTTAAGTCCACGCAGAAGCCGAGGCCGCCCTCGAACGGCGTTTCGAGTTGAGTCACGTCAACGGTGTAGTAGCGATAACCTTTTTCGAGACGAAGCGCGTCCAGTACTTTGTAACCGCCGACCTCGATTCCAAATTCCTTGCCTGCCTCGAGGAGCATATCCCAGATCATCGTGGCGCGGTTGTATGGGACATAAAGTTCCCATCCCAGTTCGCCCGCGTAACTGACGCGCTGGGCATACACCATCGCCCCATTGATGGAAATCTGCCGCGTCATCAAATACGGATGCGTCTTATTCGACACGTCGTCACTTGTCACTTTCTGCAACAAATCGCGCGCCTTTGGTCCCCAGATCGGCAGACACGCCCATTCTTCGGTGATGTCACGAATCGTGACCTCGCCGTCCTTTTCGTCCACATGCATCTCGAGCCACGACTTGTCGTTGCCGATGAAGGCCGCGCCCGTGATGACCCAGAATCGGTCCGCGCCGAGACGCGTCACGGTAACATCTGCTTCGACGCCGCCGTTCGGGTTGCAGAACTGCGTGTACGTTGCGCTGCCGATGGGTTTATCCATCTCGCCGTCTGCCACGCGGTTCAACAATGCCAGCGCGCCCTTTCCAGTCACTTCGATCTTGCTGAACGGCGTCAGGTCATAAAGGCAGACGCGTTCGCGCGTGGCGATGTGTTCCTGCCCGACGCGGTCGAAGAACGGCGGCTTGACCCAGCCGCCCCAATTGCGCTGATCCTCGCCCATTCGACGCGAGGGCTTGCCAGGGTCAAAGTAGTTGACGCGCTCCCAGCCGAACTTCTCGCCGAAGACCGCGCCCATCTCCTGCAAACGGTGATAGACGGGGCTGACGCGGTGCGGGCGCGCCCACTCGAACTCGTCGTGAGGGAAACGCAGACGGTAATAATACTTCACGCACTCACGCGTCCGTTCGCAGGCATATTGCGGATCGGCGTAATAGTTGCTGAAGCGCGTCGCCTTGTATTGATACACATCCATCGTTGGCTCGCCGCCGATGATCCACTCAGCCAATAATTTTCCAACGCCGCCCGCGCCGCCGTAACCGTTGAGCGAAAAGCCCGCCGCCATCCACATGCCGCGCACGCCTGCCATCGGTCCGAGAATCGGCTGGCAATCGGGCGTGTACGCGCCGGGATGACAGACCAGCGTGATGATCCCCGCCTGGTCGAGAAACGGCAACCGTCGGATCGCGCCCTCGAGCAATTGCTCGAAGCGATCCATGTCGGACGGGAGAGTCGTCCCGCCATGCTCCCACGGCACGCCGTCAATCCAACGCTGAAGCGGATTGGGTTCGTAACCGCCGATGACCAGTCCGCCCTGTTCCTGCCGCATGTAAACGAGATTTTCAGGATCGCGCAGGCACGGCGTTTTGGAATCGAACTCGTGACCTGGGACGGCCTTCAATGCGATGTGTTGATGATCCACTGGAGTCGTCGGGAAATGCAGACCCGCCATCGCGGCGATGCGCGGCGCCCACAGCCCCGCGGCGTTGACGACGAGTTCGCATCGAATCGACCCCTTGTCTGTCACCACCTCTTTGACCTCCCCCTTCGCTGACAGTTTGATGCCCGTCACGCGCGTGTTGGTGTAAACGGTCACGCCGAGTTGTTTCGCGAAATTAACCATGCTGGTTGTGGTGGTATACGGATCGAGTTGCCCGTCGCGCGGCAGGTAGATCGCGCCGTAGAGTTCCTTGTCCGTGATCTGCGGCATGTGCTTCACCGCTTCATCCGGCCCGATGACCTCGCACTCCAGCCCCAATGCTTTCGCTCGGCTGACGCTCCGCTCCAAGTCCTTGAGCGATTCTTTTGTCGAAGCGACGCGCAGACTCCCGACGTGATCGAACAACCCCAACTCGCTGTACAACTCGATGCTGTACATGCGGAACTTCAGCATCGTCTGCGACGTGGCGAACTGCGTGACGAGTCCCGCCGCGTGCGACGACTCGCCGCTGGCAATCTCGCCCTTTTCCACGAGAACAATGTCCTTCTTCCCCATCTTCGCAAGGTGATAGGCCACCTGCGCTCCCACAATCCCTCCGCCGATGATTACAATTTCTGCCTGGTCTTTCATGGTTCCTCCGCGTTTCTACGATGCTTGAACTTCTTCCAACCAGGTGGAAAACTCTGCCGAATCCATTTTCTCGACAGCGCGTCCCCACCTCTCAATCGCCCAACCCCAAAAATCGAAATCAATCTTCGATATCTTCGCCTGAATCGCTGCCCACAGTCCCCAGCCCACATCGGACATGATCATGTTCAACTTCATGCGTGCAATCATGGACGATGTCGCTTCGCCGAAATACGCCGCGCAAACTTCGCGAATCTGCTCCTCGTTGAACTGCATTTCCTGGCAGGTGTTACCCAACTCGAAGGTCGGGTCGTTGTTACCGCTGTATTCGTAATCAATGAGCCATAATTGCTTGCCATCGTCTATGTAATTTTCTGCCAGCAGGTCGTTGTTGCATGGGACAGTCGCCAGCGGTTTGACGGACATCGCTTGTTCGATGCGCGCCACCGTCGGCATTCGGTCAAGGTAGCCGTCGGGCATGCGGATGTCGCGGTCACTGCAAATCTTGAGATAATATTCCGTGAGGCGGAACATGTTGAAGTCCAGGAGGAAGCGAGAGCCCCCGTGCAATTTCTTGATGGCCTGCGCCATGCGCGTCGGCATACCGGGCGCGGACAATGATTCCTTCGACATGGTTTTCCCCGTCAAAAATTCCAGCACCATCACGTTGAATTCGGGCAGGTGATACAAGACCTTCGGCGCGACGCCCGCCTCAGCCGCGGCCTTCGAGTTGTGAACTTCGTTGGCGCGATCCACCGCGAGCAGTTCGGTGCTTGCGCCCGGCACGCGGACAAAGTACGGCGTCCCGTCCACTTCCACTTTGTAGTTGGTGTTCGTCAACCCGCCCGAAAGCGGTTGGACGGAGATTTTCTTCCCCTCCCAATCTTGAATCTTTGCAACAACATCGTCAATGATCGGCATAACATACTCCAGTCATTTGTAGACCCTAAAGGTTTTGAAACCTTTAGGGTCTACAAAAATACAAACCGACTTACTCGGGCGGGATCTCCTTGAACGCGTAATCCACGTTGATGCCCCTGGACTTCTGCGCGTTCTTGGCGAGCATGTACCAGATCCACGAGACGGCCAGGACGCCGAACACAACGGTGTAGGCCAGTGTGCTCGTCAGCCCCAACTGCGAGTAGAACATGAACATGATCAGCATCGCGCCGCCGAGTACGAACCCGATCGCGCCGAGGATGGTCACCAGCGGGATACCACCCAATTTGTACTTTGCGCCGGGCGAAGCCTCATACACATCCTTGGCGCGGTACGGCAGAAGCGCGCCGGCCAGGCAGGTGACAACGAACACATAACCGCAGGCGAAGGTCACGCCCAGGGTCAAGCCATACCACGCGCCCCACAGATTGTAGACCAGGATCACGGGGATGCTGGCAATGAAATACACCCAGTGGGCATTGGCCGGAGTGTGGCGTTTCTCGTCCACCTTGCTGACCCATTCGGGGAGCAGGCGGTCGAGCGACATGGCAACCATGACGCGCGTCATGCCGATGTAGCAGTTATGCACGATCTGGTGCGAGTTGAGGATGTAACCGATGCCGATGATGATGACCACCAACGGACTAGCCGTGAGGGCGACCGAGATCATGTTCGGCCACAGATAGAAGCCGGCGATCTTCGCTTCTTCCAACAGCGCCCAGTAGCCCGCGCCGGCAACGTAGAGGAACTCTGTCCCAACGGCTTTCTCCAGCGCCCAGGCCAACAGGGCAAGCAGGACGCCCGTAAAGATCAACGAGCCGACGATGATGAACATCTGGCTGTTGAAGGAGCGCGCGTTCTTGATCTCGCCGTTCTGCTGGGCGGAATAGGTCGCCCACTGCAAGGACGTCCACGCGATGGGAGCGACCAGCAGGGTGGCGATCAGACTGAACGGCGGGTTCAGGTCAATCCCCGCGGCCACCGAGGCGTCAATCGCGGTCTGCACGAAATTCTCCACGCCGCTGATCGCCAGCGCGAACGAGTCCATGCGCGCCATCGAAGTGGCCGGGTTGGCGGTGAACAGTACCACCAGCATGGTCAGGAAAGCGAGGAGCGTGCCGACAATCATCACATTCTGGAAGCGGACGTAGTTCTTGAATCCGCTGATGAGGATGAGCGCGGCTACAAACGCGTTCAGGATGCTCGTGATGATGATGCCTGTCGAGGTGGTGAACCAGATACCGAGATTGGACATGGCCGCGCTTCCCGTGGTCGCGCCCAGCCCGAGGAACAGCGGAGCGAATCCAAGATACGAAAGCAGCCAGCCCGAAAGCGCCACCCATTGCAGGATCCAGATCACGTAGCCCGACATCACCACCGTGAAGGCCGTGCCGCCGCCGAACACGCGGCTTTGGAACACGTAATCGCCGCCGGAACGCGGCAGGGCGGTCGAGAGCCACACGTAAACAAACGCGATGGGAATTTCAATGATCATCGCCAGCAAAATGCCCCACACCAGTTTGCCGCCGGGCAGCGCGCCCGGCGCCCACAGGTACGTCCACGGGAAGATCAGGCCCATCGTCAAGATGTTGTAGACGAAGGCCGAGAACGGAGACATGACACGCACCAGGCCCGAGGCTTTTCGGGTAAAGACTTCAGGTTTTGCCGTAGCAGTAGCCATTGCATTTCTCCTTTGGGTTGAAAATAGTTTCAGCCAGCGAACGAAGCATCAAACGAGACTCACGCCATGCCTGCCTCCTGAAATGGATTTGAATAATCATCCGCTCGTCATTTGATACCCCACAATCCCGCCGTCCACAAAATTCACCAGGCAGCCGCGTAAAATTCCCTCTCCATACTCACTGCCCGGATTGATGCACGTGGTGCGCCCGATCTTCGCCACGGACTGCGACTCGTGGATGTGACCGTGCAGTCCGAGCATCGGCTTATACTTTTCAATCGCGTCGCGCACGGACCTCGAGCCTGCCCCGTGCATGACGGGTTGCCCGCCCTGGACGATCTGCTCCGGCGGGTCCTTCGTCCAGTCCAGCATGGGACAGGTATCCAGCGTCGAGTCCTTTGGCGGGTCGTGGAAGTTGAAGATGGCTTTATTCATGTCGGGCACCTTGCCCGCCATCTCTTCGATCATCCTGCCGAGTTCCTCCTCCGAGACCTCGCGCGGGGTCTTCCACGGCGTCGGCGTGCTGATGCCAATCGAAATCATCGAGTGGTCATCGTCCACCATCACCATTTCATTTTCGCAGGCGACGAGCGATTGCGCGCCCTCGCGCTTCAATGCCGATAACACGTCCCACTCGTCGTCGTTACCGCCCGTGACGAAGCACTTGATACCCGTACCGCTGAGCCGTTCCTCCGCCAGGTCCACCCAGCGCGATAGTTTTTGCCGCGCTTCTGCGTGGAACAGGCGGTCAACCGCCTGCGGGTCCGCGGAGACGGCGCGGAATTCATCCTCGTCCATGATCTTGTAATAGAAGCCAAGAGTATCGAGCCGCGCGGTGAGTCCCGTCAACTCATCCTGCGTGGTCATGTGCTCCACGCGTCCCTGCACGGTTGCACGATAATGACCATTGCCCTCCTCGATGATCGGGATGAGCAATTTGCCCTGAATATCCCCGCCCATCACGATGACGTCCGCCTCGTAGAACTTTCCCGCGTTGATGAACTTGCGGTACGTCCGTTCCGAACCGTGCAGGTCGGTGGCAAAGAACAGGCGGGTGGGCTTCTTGCTGGATTTCTTCGAGAAGAACTTCATCAGGGTTTCTCCAAATAAAAGCCCGACGGGACGCAAACGCGTCGTCAGGCTTTGACAGAATTGGGCGCGGCGATCAGGCTCTCGACGCCGTGCTCCGTCAGCGATTCGAGCGCCGACGAATCGATGGCCTCGTCGGTGACGAGCTGGTCAATCTCGTCAATGCCCGCAATTTGAAAGTTGGACACCACCCCCCATTTGCTGTGATCCGCAACGATGATGATCTTTCCCTTGGTGCGTTCGATCATCAGGCGCACCACCTCCGCCTCCGCATTGGAGGGGACGGTGCATCCGTGCTTCAGGCTGATCCCGTCCACGCCGATGATGGCCTTGTTGGCGTAGACCTGCCTCAGGTTCTCGATGGCGAAGCGACCCGCCAGCGAATTGGAACGCGGCTGGAACTCTCCGCCGATCAGGTAGTTGTGAAATCCCGCATCCCCCGCTTCCAACGCGGCGTAAAGGTTGTTGGTGAACACGGAGATTCCCGCGTCCCTGCGAATATTGCAAATCACCTGGGTGGTGGTCGTGCCGCTGTTGATGAAGACAATGTCCCCATCTTCGAGCAACGAGGCCGCCAAAGCGCCGATGTTGCGTTTCTCTTCGGGGTTCTTCTGCGCCCTCTGCAAGTATTCGGATTCGAAGGTCATGCGTTGATTGAGAATCGCGCCCCCGTGTGTACGTTCCAGAATCCCCTCCTGCTCCATCCATTCCAGGTCGCGGCGGACCGTCGCCTCGGACGTATCCAGCATTTCACAAAGATCGGCCGTCCGGACGATTTGGTGAACTGCCAGATATTCCTGGATACGCTCTCGCCGCTGGGCAGGAATGAGAGGTTTGCTCATTAAGTTGAGTCTCAGGTATATGAGTGGAATTGACTGCTTCGATAATTCATTATATAAGAATCTGAAGAAATTTGCAAGTTTTTGTGTTTTTCATTATAATATAAGCAGTGAACAATCTCCCGCAAAGCAATGGGAGAAAAGATAATCATCTGGCGAGTTCCTGATCCCTTGCACAGGAGCAATGTATGGCGAATAGTCCCATTGGGATGGGTGAACAAAATCAGGCCGAGCGCGATAAGTTCGAAAACGAATTGAAACGCATCCTCAAGGCCAGTGACGATGCCGGAGTCCTGCTGCGGGTCATCGGGTCGCTGGCTTTTCAAATGCACTGTCCCAACAACGGACATTTGCAGGCCGCCCTGGGCCGCGCATATACCGACATTGACTTCGCCGCCTACCGCCGCCAGGTCAAACCGATTCAGGAGATGATGGCGGGGCTGGGCTATCAGGAAAATCGCGAAGTCTTCATCGTTTCCGAAGGCGAACGGGCAATCTACGACAAACCCGAAGCGGGCCTGCACGTGGACATCTTTTACGAAAAACTGGATTTCTGTCACGCGATCTACTGGAAGGACCGCCTCGAGACCGACTCCCCCACCATCCCGCTGGCCGAACTCCTGTTGGAAAAAATGCAGATCGTCCAGATCAACGAAAAGGACATCATAGACACCATCATGCTCCTGCTCGAACACCCCTTGGGCGATATTGACAAGGAAACCATCAACATCAAGCGCGTCGCCGCCCTGTGCGCGGCGGATTGGGGACTGTGGCGCACCACCACAATGAATCTCGACAAGGTCCGCCGTCTTGCGCATACCTACCCTCAATTAACCGCCGAGCAAAAAAACAAAGTGGAATCACAGGTGAATGAGGCCCTGGCGCGTCTCGACCAGGAACCCAAATCCCTCGCCTGGAAACTGCGCGCTCGCGTCGGTGACCGCGTCAAATGGTACAAAGATGTGGATGAAGTCCACTAACGAAGGAGACTGGCATGACCAAGCTCGTCCGTGACCTGATGCATCCCGGCCTGCTGACCTGTCACCCGGACTCCACCCTGGGCCAGGTCGCGGCGTTGCTGAACCAGCACCACGTCCACGCCCTGATCGTCACCGATCGGGACGGGCGCGTCCTGGGAATCATCTCTGATTTCGACCTGTTGGCCGGGGAATGGCTGTCGTCCGACGAAGAAAGCCTCGCCGCGATGCGAAAACTGACCGCGGCGGACCTGATGTCCCACCCGGTCGATTCGGTGGAGGCGAATTTACCGCTGTCCGAGGTCGTTCACCGGTTGATCGAAAAGGATGTCAGCCGCCTGCTCGTCACCGAAAAAGGCAAACCTGTGGGCGTCATTTCCCTCTCCGACTTCGTCGCCAGCCTGGCGCAGGAGGAGAAGCCGAGCCGCGAGACGGTGGGCGACGTGATGTCCGACGCGATCCTCGTCTGCCGCGGCAAGACGCCCATCGTGTCTGCCGCGCGCACGATGACGCAGGCAGGCTGGAGGTCCGTGCTGGTCGTGGACGCGAAAGGGAAAGTCCTCGGCGTGGTGAGCGGACGAAGTCTCCTGCCCTTCGTCAAAAATGGGATTGACGAAAAACTAACCGTCCGCGACGTGATGCACGCGCCGTTGACGATTGACATCCACGCCAGCCTGCGCGAAGCCGCGGAGAAAATGATCCAGAACCATCACCATCGCCTCGTCGTTGTGGACGACAGCGACCCGGAGGCCTTCCCGCTGGGCGTCATCTCCTCGTTCGATATCGTAGCCGAGATGGCGCGGCCGGGCTCGGTCTGGCAGAAATGATTTGACTTCAAAGGTATTGCCGAAAGGGAATACCTTTATATTTTCAAAACGTACGGTCGTCATTGCGGAAAGGGTCGGTGGTCGAGTAGCGTAGTTTGTGTATCGAGACCCCGGCCCGACGAAGCAATCTCAGTTCGGTGAGGAGATTGCTTCGCTCCAGTCTCGACATCAGCACTGCACCAAACGCAGTGCGGTGCAAGTGTACGGCGAAGAACACGCTTGCTCGACCATCGCTCGCAATGACGGAAACGAACGACCATCAGAGTATAAGACTATCAGACCAGGAGACTAATCATGGCAGAACTACCAAAACACGCGCAGGCCGTCATCATCGGCGGCGGGGTGGGAGGCGCAAGCATCGCCTACCATATGGCTCAAATGGGTTGGAAGGACGTGGTACTGGTCGAGCGCCACGAATTGACGGCAGGCTCCACCTGGCACTCGGCGGGACTCGTCGGCCAGATGCGCTCGGACGCGAACCTGACGCGCATGATGCACTACAGCACCGACCTGTATCGCCGCCTGAAAGAAGAGACCGGCGTGGACACCTCCTGGCGCGAAGTGGGTGGATTACGCCTCGCTTCCTCGCACGAGCGATTGGAAGAAACCAAACGTCTCGTCGGGATGGCGCGCTCGTTCGGCGTGCCGATGGAGTTGATTACGCCCAAAGAAGCACAGGCTATGTTCACGCTGATGGACATCACCGGCGTGGTTGCCGCGGCTTACACCCCCAACGACGGTTCCATTGACCCGACGGGACTCACCAACGCGCTCGCGGCAGGCGCGAAGAAATTCGGCGCGAAAATTTTCGCAGACACAAACGTCGAAAAGATCAATTTGAGGAACGGACGCGTCCACGAGGTAGTGACAGACAAGGGGACGATCCAGACCGAGGTCGTGGTGAACGCCGCGGGCATGTGGGGACGCGAAGTCGGAAAGATGGTCGGCCTCGACCTGCCCGTCATCCCGATGGCGCACTTGTACATCATGACCAAGCCCATCGAAGGCGTCACGCACACGTTCCCGAACCTGCGCGATCCCGACCTGCTGGTCTACTGGCGCGAGGAGGTCGGCGGCCTGGTCACGGGCGGATACGAACGCCAGCCCGCGACCTTCGGCATGAACGGCATCCCGCGGGACTTCAAATATCAACTGCTCGCGCCCGATTGGGACCGCTTCGCCCCGTTGATGGAAAACTCCATCCGCCGCGTGCCCGCCGTGGAAAACGCGGAGATCGTGAAACTGCTCAACGGCCCCGAAGGCTTCACGCCCGACGGCGAATTCCTGCTGGGTCCAACATCGGTCAAGGGATTCTGGGTGGCCTGCGCCTTCTGCGCGCACGGGCTTGCGGGCGCGGGCGGCATCGGCAAGGTGATGGCCGAGTGGATCATTGACGGCCATCCAGAATGGGACGTATGGAGACTCGACGTGCGCCGCTTCGGCCCGAACTACAACAACCTCGACTACACCGCGGCGCGCACCATCGAAACGTACACGCAATATTATGACATCCACTACCCCGGCGAGGAGCGCATCTCCCGCCGCGGACAGCGCCTCTCCCCCACCTATTTCCGATTGCGCGACCTGCGCTGTTCCTTCGGTGAGAAGTTCGGTTGGGAACGCCCGAACTGGTTCAACATCTACGAGGAGAAAGCGGATCACGGTCACGAGCCGCGCGGCTGGGCGCGTCATGCCTGGAGCCGCGCCATCGGCCACGAGCATTTGATGACACGCGAGCACGCGGGCCTGTTCGACGAGACCTCGTTCAACAAGTTCGAAGTGCGCGGCGCGGGCGCGCTGAAATTCCTCAACTACGTCTGCGCCAACGAGATTGACCAGCCCATCGGCTCGGTCGTCTACACCCAATGCCTCAACAAACGCGGCGGGATCGAGTGCGATTTTACCGTCACGCGTTTGGGCGAGGAAAAATTCCTCATCATAACGGGAACCGCTTTCGGTCAGCATGATTCGTCATGGTTGTCGCTGAACATGCCCGATGATGGAAGCGTCACCATCGAGGACGTTGGCTCGCAATACGCGTGCATTGGCATGTGGGGACCGAAGGCGCGCAAGATCCTGGAAAAGGTCACGACCGACGACGTGTCGAACGCGGGCTTCCCGTACATGACCGCGAAATACATCAACGTGGGCGATGTCCCCGCGCTCGCTTCGCGCGTGACTTACGTGGGCGAGCTCGGCTGGGAGTTCTACTGCCCGATGGAGTACGGCGTCCGTCTGTGGGATACCCTCTGGGAAGCGGGCGTCCCCGAAGGGATGGTGGCCGCAGGTTACAAAGCCATTGACACCCTGAGGCTCGAAAAAGGCTACCGTTACTGGAGCAGTGAGATCAGCCCCGACTACAATCCGTACGAGGCGGGTCTCGGTTTCGCGGTGAAACTGGACAAGTCCGACTTCATCGGCAAGGACGCCCTGGTGGAAGCGAAGAAGAAAGGCCTGACGCGCAAACTGGTCTGCATGAGCATCGCCGATGACCGCACCATTGCCCTCGGCAAGGAACCCGTCCGCGCGGGCGAGCAGATCATCGGATGGGTCGCGGCGGGCGGGTATGGTTACTCGGTGAAGAAGAGTCTCGCGTACGCGTACGTGCCGATGGAATACAGCAAGGTCGGCACGAAATTGACCATCGAATTCTTCGGCGAGCAGATGGCGGCGGAGGTGGTCGCCTCCCCGCTGTGGGATCCGAAGGGCGAAAGAATCCGAGCGTGAAGATATGCCGCGAAATTCATTTCGCAGGCGGGGCGGCTTGAATTTCGCGGTTCAAAAATTCAACCAAAGGAGACATAAACCTCATGCCCGATCTTGCCATTGACAAAGCCATCGCGAAAGTCCCATTCCTTGCCGAGTCGAAGAACATCAAGAAAACGCCCCTCAGCGGCGGCATCACCAACCTGAACTTCAAGATAGACGCCGATGGCAAGTCATACGTCATCCGTCTGGCGGGCGCGGATACCGACAAGTTGGGAATCAAGCGCGACGTCGAGTATGCCGCGAACAAGGCCGCGGGCGAACTGGGGATCGCGCCCGAAGTCGTTTTCTTCATCGAACCCGAAGGTTACATCGTCACGCGTTTCATCAACGGCAAACGCGTCATGCCCGAGGAGATCGTCAAGCCGCACAATTTGGCGCGCGTGGCGGGCAAGATCCGCCTGTTCCACCGCCACGCGCCGGAACTCAAAGGCGAGTTCAACGTCTTCCGCCGCGTGGAGATGCTGACGAAGACGTCGCAGGCAAACAATTGCAAGTTCCCCTTCGACTGGGATTGGATCATGCAGAAGAAGCGCGAGGTGGAGACCGCGCTCTTGAAAGACCCGTACATCCCCACCCCCTGTCACGACGATCTATTGAATTTGAACTGGCTGGACGAGGAAGTACCGGGCGAGATCGGCGAACTGCGCCTGCTGGATTGGGAATACGCCGGCATGGGCGACATTTTCTTCGACCTCGGGAATTTCTCCCACCACCACCGCCTGACCGAAGACCAACAGCGCCTCTTCCTCCACGAGTATTTTGGCGAGGTCACCCCGAAGCATTTTGCCCGCCTGAGGCTGATGGAGCCGATGTCCGAGTTGCACGAGGCAATGTGGGGCACGACTCAAACGGGAATCTCGAAACTGGAGGAGGACTTCCAGGGCTACGCGGATTTGTGGTTTGGGCGTCTCCGCCAGCATGTGACGGATTTCCGCTGGGAACAGTGGTTGAAGGATGTGACGGGAGGAAAGACAACAACGAAGAGAAAGAAGAAAGGATAAACAACGAATTTCAAAAGTACTCCGTTGGTCGAGTAGGTCGAAGTACTCCGAGGCCGTATCGAGACCAACGATCAACAATTAAACAACTCTCCCCTTGAAAGTGGTGGTCTCGATATGCCCCTCAAAGAGCATTCGGGGCTACTCGACCACCGAGACACAACCAACAAAAGGAGTAACTATGTCCATCGTAAATGCAAAAGAGATCATGGTTGAAGCCGCCAGGAACGGCTACGCCGTCGGCGCGTTCAACATCACAGACCTGCTTCAGTTCGAGGCGGTGATAGAAGCCGCCGTCGAGAAGAAAGCGCCTGTGATCGTCCAAACATCCGTGAAGCCGTCGAAATTCCTCGGCACGAACATGATGGTGGCAATCTATCGCACGCTGGCCGAGTCCGCGCCGATTCCCGTGTGCCTGCACCTCGACCATTGCACCGAGATCGACTACTGCAAAAAATGCGCGGACGCAGGCTATACCAACATCATGATCGACGCCTCCAAACAGGCCTTCGAGGAGAACATCCGCCAGACGAAGGAAGTGGTGGACTACTGCCACAGCGTGGGTAACATCTCGGTCGAGGGCGAACTGGGGACCGTCAGCGGTGTGGAGGACCAGGTCAAGGTCGCGGAAGACGAGGCGCAGTTGGCGAATCCGAAGCAGTCCGTGGAATTCGTCGAGCGCACGGGGCTGGACATCTTCGCCCCGGCCATCGGCACGGCGCACGGCGTGTACAAGACCAAGAATCCGAAGGTGGATTTCGAGCGCATGGCAACCATCCACAAGATGTTGAACGGAAACGGCATCAAGACACCGCTGGTCGTCCATGGCGGCACGGGCCTGCCCGAAGACTACATCAAGAAACTGCTGGCGGCGGGCGGAGCGAAGTTCAACGTCTCCACCGAGTTGAAGCACACGCTGATCGACACGAAGTTCGAATACATCACCGCCCACCGCGACGAGTACGATCCCGGCAAGATCGACGTGGCCGTCCGCGACGCGACCCGCAAGGCGGTGATGCACTGGATCGATATGTTGGAGTCGGCCGGAAAAGCGTAGACGGGTACACAAACTCGACACAAGGAGAAAACAATGACGAAGAAAATCGAAGAATACTACGCCCCGTGGGTGAAGGGCATCCCAATGTACATCTCGGACCATATCGAGAAGGCGTGGCGCGACCCGAAACTGCACCGCATGATGTCGAACGAGAATCCGCTTTCCCCGTCCCAAAAGGTGCTCGAGACGATGGTGAAGTACTCGAAGATGGCGAACCGCTACCCCGACCAGGGACTTGTCGTCCGCACCAAGATCGCCGAGATGAACGGCCTCGACGGGCCGTACAATGTGATGATCGGCAACGGTTCCAGCGAAGTGTACGATAACATCTTCCGCATGTTCATCATCCCCCAGCAGGATGAGGTCATCCAGCACACGCCGTGCTTCGGCATCTACGGATTGCGCGGGAAGTTGCTGGGCGCAACCATGGTCAACGTGCCGATGATCTACAAGGACAGCTACCTCCATTACGATCCAGATGGAATCCTCAAGGCCATCACCGACAAGACCAAGATCATCGTGGTCGCCAACCCGAACAACCCGACCGGCAACTTCATGGACGCGAAACATTTCATCGCCATCGCCGAGACGGGTATCCCCTTCGTGATCGACGAGGCCTACGTCGAGTACGCGGGACTCAAGATGTCGCAGGTGGCGTTGACCAAGAAGTACGAGAACGTGATCATCACGCGCACACTCTCGAAGGCGTACGGTCTCGCGGGGATGCGCTTCGGATACGCGCTGGCGGCCAAGCCGGTCATTGACCAGATCTCCGGCTCGCTTCTCCCCTGGAACGTTGGGACGATTCCCATGTGGGCGGCGCTGGCGGCCTTCGAAGACCAGGAAGGGCTGGCGGAGCGCGTCAAGTTCAACAACGATGCGGTGGACTTCATCACCGAGTCGTTGAGCGTGATTCCCGGCTTCGTGATCTTCCCGTCCAAGGCGAACTACATCCTGTTCGACTGCGGCGCGACGGGCAAGACCGGCAAGGAAGCGCTGGCCTACGCCGAGACCAAGGGCATCATCCTGCGCGGCGAGAGCAAGAAGTACGGAAGCGATGGCTGGTTCCGCGTGACGATCGGCACGAAGGAAGAGAACGAGCTGTTCGTGGATACGATGTTGGAGTTTTTTGGAGTGAAGAAATAACTATCGTTTCGTCATTGCGAGGGTGGTCGAGTAGGCGGTGTTCGTCCGCTGTACCGAGATCACCCAAAGCAATCTCCGCGCAAATGAGGAGATTGCTTCGCTTGCTTGGTCTCGATACGTGCTTCGCACTACTCGACCAGTGCTCGCTCGCAATGACGGGATAAAGAGATGGAGGCACACATGTCACCAATCAAAGCCGTGTTTTTCGACCAGGACGGCGTGATCATCGACACCGAGCGCGATGGTCACCGCGTCTCGTTCAACATGACCTTCAAGGAATTCGGCTTCACCGACGAGTGGAGCGTGGACTACTACCACGAACTGCTCCAGATCGCGGGCGGGAAGGAACGCATGAAGCACCACGCCCAGACCAAAGGATTCAGCAAGCCGATCCCCGCCGAGGAACTGGACGAACTGGTCAAGTCCATGCACAAGCGCAAGACCGCGCTGTTCGTGGAATTGATCGAGACGGGCAAACTCCCCCTCCGCCCGGGCATCCACAGGTTCATGAAAGAGGCGATGGAGGCGGGCCTGCAGATCGCGGTCTGCACCACGTCCAACGAGCAGGCCGCCAAAGCCATCACTGAGAAAATCCTGTCGGATATCAAATTCGACCTGGTGCTGGCGGGCGACGTGGTCCAGAACAAAAAGCCCGATCCCGAAATCTACAACCTGGCGCTCTCGAAACTCGGGTTGAAGCCTGAGGAAGTCATGGTCGTGGAGGATTCCAAGAACGGCGTGAAGGCCTCCAAGGCCGCGGGCATCCAGACCATCGTCACCACGAACGGCTACACCGAAAAAGAGGACGTTGAAGCGGGCGACATTATCGTCTCCTGCCTCGGCGACCCCGACGGCGAGAAGGCGATGATGCGCAAAGGCAACATCCCGAACTTCGACGGCGTCGTCCATGTGGTGGATGTGAAGGTGTTGTTCGAGAAGTAAATCGAAAATTCAAAACATCAGTCAAAGTTCGAAGGTCAAAGGTCGCGAGACTTTTGACCTTTGACTTTTGACAGGATAATGACTAATGGAAGAGCAATTCGACGTAATCAACGAACAGGACGAAGTGATTGGGCAGGCGGCGCGTTCCGCTGTCCACGCACAGGGACTGTGGCATCGCGGCGTCCACGTTTTCCTGTTCACTGCCGATGGAAGGATGCTAATCCAACAGCGGAGCGCGGACCGCAAACAATATCCCTCCCTATGGGACTGTTCGGTATCGGAACATGTCAAAGCAGGCGAGGATTACGTCAATGCGGCTCGACGCGGACTTTGGGAGGAACTCGGCCTTCGAGATGTGACACTGACCCCGCGTCTTCGCTTCCGCCTGAACTACGGACCGAACGACAACGAAATCAGCCTCCTCTTCACAGGGACGGTGGATCCCGCTCGCGTCCAATTCGACCCTGTGGAGATCGCGCGAGTGGATTACCTGTCCATCGCCGAATTGCTGGATTGGGCCGGGAGGGATGAGTCGGATTTGTGTTACTGGTTCATCCAATTACTGCGATGGTACGCGGGCGGCGAGAAGGCCGTTTCGCGCAAGGGCGATCCCGCCGGGTTCAACGGCGTGGTAGACGTCGGGCAATTGGTGGAGTTGTCCTCACAGTAGGGCGCGCGCCGCGCAAATGAACGGACCTCCCGTCAGTTGTCGGGAGGTCCGGTTTGTTGGTGGGTTTAGAGAGGAAAGGATCAGTCGTCGCCCTTGGCCATTTCGGCTTCGATGGCGCGTAGTTCCTCTTCCGCGTGCGCCTTGGGGCCGGTGAAGCGCTTCTTGGCGTCCAACTGCCAGTAAAGCACCATGAACACCCCAAGGGTGACAATGGACCAGCCTGCCAGTTCGTTCGGCGGGATCGAGAACAGGATAGTGATGAAGATGATCCAGGCCACCGAGAGCCAGTTCAGAATCGGACCCCAATTCTTGAGGCTCCACGGCGCGGTCTCCGGCGTGGCATACTCGCCCTTCTTTTGCATTTTGTTGCGGGCATTCAGGTAGATCGGAATGGCATAGGCAAGATACAGCGCGGTGGTGCTGACTGCCACGATCACAGAATAGACCGCCGAGTAGATGGTCAACAGCACAGCGAGGACAGAGGTGATGAGGATGGACCACATCGGCGTGCGCCACTTGTGATGCACCTGGCTGATCAGTTGGTGGCCAGGCATTCCGCCATCACGCGCGAAGGCGAACCACATGCGGCTCATGCTGGTGATGGACGAGAGTCCGCACAGCCACATCGCAACACCAATGATGACGGCGATGATGTGGCCGAAGACCACGTTATCGAAGTTCGAATAGACGATGTACAGCACAGCCGGGGAGTTGGCCACATCAATCGTTGCGGCGATGTCGGGGATGTGCAGGGTCAAAACAATCAGCATGAAGTAGCCGACCACGAACGAGACAGCCACCGAGAGGAACACACCCCAGGCGCTGTTCAAGCGCGCCATGACCGTCTCTTCTGCCACATGCGCGGAGGCGTCGTAGCCGGTATACGTCCACTGCGCCTGCAACAGGCCGAGCACGAAGGCCAGCGCGATGCCGCCGCCCGCGTACAATGGGCCCAACGCTTTCATCATGATCGAATCGAAACTGAAAGTGCCCGCCGCAAAGGAGGTGAACGAGGTCAGGTCCGTATTCACTGCGCCCTGGAACAGGAAACTGAACGGTTGCGAGACTTTGCCAAAGGCGATCAACAGGAAGGCCATGATGGCAACGCCGCCAATGTGCCAGTACACACTGAAATCGTTCAACTTCGCCGTCAGTTTGATGCCGAAGATGTTGATCAGCACCTGCGGGATCATTATAATAATCATCACCACGACCACTGAACTGGTGCTGACGGTATCAATCTGGGTGCCAAACAGGCGATTGATCGCGCCCGCGATGTAAACAGCGGCGGCGTAGTCAATGCCGGCCGTGATCATGATCTGGCCGAGCATGTTGAACCAGGCCGTCACCCACGCCCACTTGAAGCCGCCGAGACGGTGCGCCCAAAAATAAAGACCTCCGGCTGTGGGATAGGCGGAGGCCAGTTCTGCCATGGAGGCGGCAATGCACAGCACAAAGAAGGAAACAAGCGGCCAGCCATAGGTATTGATGATCGGACCGGCGAAGCCCAGACCGTAGCCGAAGAGCAGGATGGCGCCGGTCAGGATGGAAATAATGGAGAACGAGATGGCGAAATTCGAGAACCCGCCCATCTCACGGAACAACTGTTGGGCATAACCCAACTTGTGGAGATCCTTCATGTCCTGCTTGATGATCTCATCACGCGACATTTCTTTCTTAGCCATTGTTGCACTCCTCATGAAATGATAGACGTACTTTGGGCGAAGAAGAAAGGCAGATTGGGGGTTGGGCGATAGGCTTGCATTCTCCTTTCCTACGAGTTATTCACTTGCAAGAAGGAACACTGACGCTGCGGGAAGGGTTCGGTTGCAGGCTATTTTGTCCTATTCAATATTAAAAAGGGGGTTTTGTCAACAATTTCACGAAACCCAAATCTGCCCGTAATCGTCCCGGTGAGGGCCGCCGCTCCAATCTACGGTCAGGGAAGGAAGCGAACCAGGAGGAGGTAGAGAGCCGCGGAGATGAACGTCGTCGCCGGGATGGTCAATATCCAGGCGATAATGATTTCCTGAACCAGCCCCCAGCGGACCTTGTTGGCCCTCTCGGCCGCGCCGATTCCCATAATGGTCGAATTGATGACCTGGGTGGCGCTCACCGGTCCGCCGAACAGAGAGGCGGTGAGGATTACCATGGCAGACATCACCTGTGAGGCAAATCCATCCACCGGGCGGATCTTGTAAATGAAAATCCCCCCTACCGAATGGGTCAGCCGCCAGCCCCCCACAATGGTGCCAAGCGCGAGAGCGAAAGCGCAGACCGCGACCACCCAGGTCGGGACGACAAAGGTCGACAAATATCCACCCGTTACCAGCGCCAGCGTGACGATTCCCATGCTCTTTTGCCCATCGTTGCTCCCATGACTTAACCCCAGGGCAAGGGCGGTGACAATTTGGGCGCGCTTGAAAAACCAGTTGATGCGCGGGGTGGCATTTCGGCTCAGGGCCATGATGAATCTAAACAGGATGAATGCAAGAACGAAACCGACGATGGGAGAGACGAACAGGAAATTCAGGATTCTCAACAACCCGTCAGCCCGAACGGCCTGCGCCCCGGCCCGCATCGAGGCCGCGCCGAGAAGACCGCCGACCAGGGCATGGGAGGAACTGCTCGGGAGCCTGACCAGCCAGGTGACCAGACTCCACAGGATCGCGCCGGCCAGCGCGGCTGTGAGGACCCGTTCGTCGACGGCCGCAGTCTCGACGATACCGCGGCCGATGGTCTGAGCGACCGCCGCGCCGAAGAGGAACGGCCCGGAGAACTCGGCCAGCGCGGTCACGCCCAGCGCCGTGTGCGGCGAGTACGCCCGCGACGAGATCAGGGTGGAGACCACATTCCTGGAGTCGTGCATCCCGTTCAGGAAACTAAAGATGAAGGCTAGGGCGATTAGAATGATGACGATTGGGGACATGAGCCGACGACTCTCTCAAACGCGATGTGCACCAATATTTGATCAACTCCGCGCGGTATTCACCCTGCGCGACGTTTCAGGCAATTCACAACGAGGTCCGAATCGGCCGAGGGTCAGGGCAGGAGGCGGACAAGGAGGGCGTAGACGCCGGCCGCCGCCAGCGCCGTGGCCGGGATGGTCATGATCCAGGCGGTGACAATCTCCTGCGCCACGCCCCAGCGCACCTTGTTCGGCCGTTCCGCCGCGCCGACCCCCATGATGGCCGAACTCACCACCTGGGTGGTGCTGACCGGCCCGCCGAAGAGGGAAGCCGCCAGGATGACCGCCGCCGAGGCAAACTGCGACGCAAATCCGTCCACGGGGCGGATTTTGTAGAACTTGCCGCCCAGGGTGCGGATCAAACGCCAGCCGCCCAACGCGGTCCCAAGACCGATCATCAGCGCGCAGGCAAAGACGACCCACAATGGCACATAAAACGCCGTCAGGTTTCCGCCGATCACCAGCGCAAGAGTGATGATGCCCATGGTCTTCTGCGCGTCGTTGGTGCCATGGCTGAGCGCCAACGCCAGCGCAGTGACCACCTGGCTTCGACGGAAGAAATGATTGATGCGCGGCGTCGCGGTCCACGACAGAATCAGCGTCACCCTGAGAATCAGGTAACCGACCAGGAAGCCGATGATCGGGGAGGTGAACAGTGCGATCAGGATTTTTTCGAACCCCGCCAATTGAATGGCCTGCCAGCCCGCGCCCATGACCACCGCGCCGATGAACCCGCCGATCAGTGCATGGGAGGAACTGCTGGGAAAACCCAGGTACCACGTCAGGAGATTCCAGCCGATTGCGCTGACCAGCGCCGCGAGCAGGACCTCCTGGTTGATCGCCTCCGCCGCGACGATCTCGTGGCCGATGGTCGTGGCCACCGCAACGCCAAAAATGAAAGGCCCGAAGAAATTGGCGAGCGCGGTGATCCCCAGCGCGAGGCGCGGCGAAAGCGCCCGCGAGGAGAGCATGGTGGCAACCACATTACTGGAGTCGTGGATCCCGTTCAGGAAGTCGAACAGCAGGGACAGGCCGATGACGACCAGGATGATCACAGACATGAGCGCGATCCCCGTCCGTTACGCGATCTTCACGACGATGTCGGCAATGACGTTGGCCGCTTCATCGCCGCGGTCGGCCGCATTGCTCAAATGACGGTACACCTCGCGCAGTTTCAACATCCTCACCACGTGCTGGATGTCCTCCGCCCCGCCAAACAGGTCGGCCAGCGCCTCGCGGTAGACTCCCTCCACGCGGTTCTCAAGCGCCTTGGCGCGCTGGGCATGCTCGTTGGAGACGCCGGGATGGTTTTCCATGCGGTCCACCGCCAGCAGGAGTTCGTAGGCCGCGTCGCGCAACAGGGAGGCCATCCGTTGCATGTAGGTGGTCGGTTCCACCTTCAGGATTTCCATCTCGCTGACCGTGCTGTAACCGTAGTCCAGCACGTCGTCAATCGTCCGCGAGAGGGCAAAGAGGTCCTCGCGGTCGAAGGGCGTGATGAAAGTACGGTTCAGTTCGTCGATAAAAATACGGCGGACCTCGTCCGCCTCCTTTTCCTTGGAGGTAAGCAGGGCGGAAGCCTCGGGATCGAGCGTAACCAGGTATTTGCTCAACGCGTCCATGCCCTCCAGAGTCAGGGCGGCCTGATCGTGAATCAATTGAATGAATTTATTCTGGCGCTTCTTGAAAAGACTGCGCATGGGTAAGACTCCTTCACAAGTGTTAAAAGAATTTTACACCAATTATGCGGGGATAAGGTCTCTTGTGTATACAAATGTCACTATCTGCAACACGGCAAAGTGCGATAAAATCAGCGGCGATGACAACCGATTTCTTCACTGCCATCAAAAAGGGCGATTTCGGCGAGGTGAAGAAACGCCTCGAATCGGACCCCGGCCTGATTCACGCCAGGGAGAAAAGTCTCAGCCCGGTCCTAGTCGCCGTTTATCACCGCAAGGCGGAGATGGCCGAGTACCTTGCGGGGAAAGCCGTTATCCTCACCATCTTCGAGGCTGCCGCCCTCGGCAAAACCACTCACGTCATCCGCCTGCTGGCGCACCAACCGGAACTGGTCAACGCATACGCCGACGACGGCTTCCAGCCGCTCGGCCTGGCCTGCTTCTTCGGTCAATTCGAGACCGCCGAATATCTCATCAAAGCCGGGGCGATGGTCAACTCCCCTTCCCGCAACGGACTCAACGTCACGCCTCTGCAATCCGCCGCGGCCGGGGGACATCTTGAAATCGTGCAGTTGCTCCTGAAAAACGGAGCCAACCCAAACGTCCGCGAGACCGGGGGATTCACCCCGCTCCACGCCGCGTCCGAGAACGGCGACGTCGAAATGATCCATGCGCTCATTCTGGCGGGCGCCGACCTGCACGCCAAAAGCGCAGACGGCAGGCTCCCGCTCGACCTGGCGCAGGCCAACGATCACAAAGAAGCGATCAAGGTTTTGAAGGCCGAGATCACCAAGCGATTCCGCGCACCGCTATGAACGAACCTCGTCCAAAGTCCTCGCGACCTTGCCCTGCCCTGGACGTAAACAGGGGTAGCGCAAGGTCTTTTTTTAATTTCAAATAACAAGGAGAATGCAATGAATCGCACGCACAAGTTTCTGACCGTCTTCGCCCTGTTCGCCCTGCTGACGCTCGCGATGGCGGGCCCGGCCCGCGCCTTCGATGGCCGCACGGGCGGAGACGTCGTCATCGCCGCAGGCGAGGTGATCAACGACGACCTGTATGTCGCGGCCGAAAACTTCACCCTCGACGGAACCGTGAAGGGCGATGTGGTCGCGACCGGCGCGGTCATCACCATCAACGGCACGGTGGAAGGCGACCTGATGGCGGCCGGGCAGGTGATCGTCATCAACGGCGTCGTCACCGACGATGCCCGTATCGCCGGGGCGGCATTGGTGCTGGGCGGCAATGCCAGCATCGGCGATGACTTGATTGCCGCGGGCGCAAGCCTGGAGACGGAGGCCGGCTCGACCGTCGGCGGAGAACTGGTCGTCGGCAGCGCGCAGGCCCTGCTGGCCGGGGACGTGGCCGGAGATGTGCTGGCCGGGACAGCCGCCCTTGAACTGCGCGGCTCTTTCGGCGGCGACGTAACGGCCTACGTGGATGTGACCGAAGATACCGAATCCTCGCCGCCTCTCAACATGTATATGACCAACGTCCCCGTCACGATTCCGAGCGTCCAGCCCGGCCTGACGGTGGACGATGGCGCCAGCATCGCGGGAAACCTGGACTATACCAGTTACAAAGACATATCCATTCCGACCGGCGTGGTCGGCGGTGAAGTGACCCGCACCGTGCCGCAGATTGACGAAGAAGTTTTCGAGGCCCCACCCACCCCGGCGCAAAGGGCCGCCAGCTGGAGCCTCGACCTGCTCCGCAATATCGTCACCCTGCTCCTGTTCGGATTCCTGCTCGCCTGGCTGGCGCCGAAATTCATGCAGGGCGCGATGGCAGCACTTCAGGGCAAGCCGTGGCCAAGCCTGGGATGGGGCGTGGTGGCATGGGCCGCCTTCTGGTTCGTGTTGCTGTTGGGCATATTCGTGACCATCCTCGGCGCGGTCGTATTCGGGTTCTTCACACTCGGCAGTGTAAGCGGCACGATAGTCTGGGTGGGCATCCTGGCAATCTTCGCGCTGATCCTTGCCTTCGTGCTCGCGACCGCCTTCCTGACGAAGATCATGGTCGGCTGGGCCGGCGGCAAATGGATTTTGGGCCGCTTCAACCCGGCGCTGGCCGAACACAAGGTCTGGCCGCTGGTCGTGGGCGTTGTCATCGTCGCGGTGCTGATCGCCCTGCCCTTCGTCGGCTGGCTGTTCAACCTGCTGGTCATCTTCTTTGGCCTGGGGGCGCTGTGGCTGTTCGGGCGTGAGGCCATGGCCGCTCGCAAAGCCGTCGGATAACGACGCGTAGCAGAGACGAACAAAAGACCGCGGGCGAGTTGTCGTCCGCGGTCTTAACGTTTCTACAGCAAACCACTACTGGCAGTCAATCGTGTACGTGATCAACTGGACGATCTTTTCACTGCGCCCGACCACCTCATCCGATTTGTTTACACCAATGAACTGAACATCGAACCAGGCCAGGTGCTTGCGCAGGTCGGGGTGAATGTCCTCGCCGCTGAACACACGGGTGAACACGCCCTGCTCCTGCGGATCCATGAGGCCGCCGTTCTTCCACTCGGTGATGTAAGTGCCCTGGCGGTCCTCGATGCGGTAGTAAAGATATACATTGACGACATACGGGTCCGCGGTGGCCACTGTGAACGTGATCTCCTTCGGCAGACAGCGAAGCGAGAACGCGTCGCTCGATGCGCTCATGCTGGTGAACAGTCCGCCCCCCAGCGCGGGATCAATCGTGAGCGGACCGCCCGCCGCGGGGGGTTCGGTCGGCGCCGCTTCCGTCGGTTCCTCGGTCGGCGTGGGCTCTGGCGTATCGGTGGGAAGGGGCGTCGCTGTCGGGATGGCGGTCGGCGGCGCGTCGGTAGGAACCGCGGTAACCAGCACAGTCGCGATGACCACCTGCGCAGTCGGCGGTACCGGTGTCGGCTGGACGGTAACAACCGCGCTGCATGCCGTCAATGCCAGTGCGAGAGTTGCAATCAGAATCCTCTTCATAAATAACTCCTTTTCCGAAAATCATTCTAAGCCAAGCAGGCAATCTGACGGTTAACCCATTTGGGTTAAACAATCCTTACAGTTTTGTTATTTGTGTGAATCCGCGCGGCTTCCTCACACTCATTCCACACCGGCCAATCAGACAAGTCTTATCAGGTATAATCTCCAACATGCTGACTCCTGAACAGATCGAGGCTTGTCTCGAATCGATTCTCTTAAAGGTTCAAAAGCCCGGCCGCTACGTGGGCGGGGAATACAACATCACGGTCAAGGACTGGGATTCGGTTCGAACGCGCGTGGCCTTCGTCTTCCCCGACATCTACGACATCGGCGTATCGAACGTCGGCCTGAAGATTCTCTACGACCAAGTCAATCAGCGCGACGACGCGCTGGCAGAACGCGCCTACGCGCCCTGGGTGGACATGGAAGCCCTGATGCGCGCATACGACATCCCGCTCTACGCGCTCGAATCGAAACGACCCCTGGCCTGCTTCGACCTCATCGGGTTTACCCTCCCTTATGAAACCCTCTACACCAACGCGCTCAACGTGCTCGACCTGGCGGACATCCCCGTCCGCGCTGCGGACCGCGACGATACTCATCCCATCGTCATCGCCGGCGGACATTCGGTGATGAACCCCGAACCGATGCACGCCTTCATGGACGCGTTCGTCATCGGCGAGGGGGAGGAAGTCATTCACGATATTATTAATGTGATTCAAAAATACAAACCGTCATTGCGAGGAGCGCAGCGACGAAGCAATCTCCGCGGCGATGAGGAGATTGCTTCGCTCCCCGCTTCGCGGGTCACTCGCAATGACATGTTACTGGCGCTTGCCAAAATCCCCGGCGTATATGTGCCAAGCCTCTATGAAACCCATTACATGGACGACGGCACTGTCTCACATGTAGAGACTCTAACCGAGGGCATTCCCAACCCCGTCGTCAAGCGGCTGGTTGCAAAACTTCCGCCCCCGCCCACCAAATTCGTCGTGCCCAACGTCGAGATCGTCCACAACCGCGTGTCGGTGGAGATCATGCGCGGGTGCACGCGCGGGTGCAGGTTCTGCCATGCGGGCATGATCACGCGCCCGGTCCGCGAACGAAGCGTGGACGAGGTCGTTGCCGCGGCGGAGGAGGCCATCCGCTCCACGGGCTTCGAGGAACTGGCCCTGCTGTCCTTATCCTCCTCCGATTACACCCACGTCGTGGAACTGGTTACGGCCATCGGCGAGAAATTCAAGGACAGGCATCTCACCGTGTCCCTGCCCTCCCTGCGAATCGAATCGGTTTCGATTGACCTGATGGACAAATTGCGCGACCGCCGCGGTTCGGGCTTCACACTCGCGCCCGAAGCCGCCACCGAACGCATGCGCCGCATCATCAACAAGTTCATCCCCGACGAGGACATCCTCAACACCACGCGCGAAATCTACGCGCGCGGCTGGACGACCATCAAACTGTATTTCATGATCGGCCATCCCAGCGAAACGCTCGAGGACGTGCAGGCCATCGCGGACCTGTGCAAGCGCGTCATCGCCGAGGGACGCAAAGTGATCGGCATGAAGGCCAAACTGCACGCGGGCGTGAGCACCTTCGTGCCCAAATCGCAGACGCCCTTCCAGTGGGTGGCTTGCGACACGCGCGAACAGGTGCTGGCGAAACAGGCCCTGCTCAAACGCGAACTGCGGGACAAGAACATCAAACTCTCGTGGACCGCGCCCGAAGACACCCTCCTCGAAGCCTTTTTATCGCGCGGCGACAGGAAGATGGCCGAAGTGGTCCACAGCGCGTGGAAGCGCGGCGCGAAGTTCGACGCCTGGGGCGACCAGATGAAATACGACGCGTGGATGCAAGCCTTCGCCGAACACGGACTCGACCCCGCGTTCTACACTCATCGCCCGCGCCGCACCGACGAAATCTTCCCCTGGGATCACATCACCGCGGCCGTGCGCAAGAACTTCCTCTTCCAGGATTTCCGCCAGAGCCTCGAAGGCCAGATCCGCGTGGACTGCCGCCTGAACTGCTTCGCCTGCGGCATCCTGCCCACCTTCGCGAACCTGCGCCGCGACCACCCCGGCGAAGGCTGGAAATGTCCCGACGTGAAAAGCCCGAAGAGAACCAGCCATCAGTTGTCAGTAATCAGCGAGCAGTCCGCCTTGGGCGGAGAGACAAGCCCCGGTCTCGAAGGCCTGCCAATGGTGGGAGACTGATGAGAAAGTCGCAACTGCTCGTCCGCTTGCAAAACGAACGCGAGAACTGGGAACACGCCCTCAATTACGTCGGCGCGCACCGCCTCGGCATCGGCGGCGTCTCGGGCCACTGGTCTGCGCGCGATATCCTCGCCCACATCATGGTCCGCGAGCACTACCTCGCCGACCGCTTGCGCGAAATCCAGCGCGGCGAGGTCCTGCCGCCTTGCAAGACACAGGACGAATTCGATACCTTCCTCGAGGAATTTGGCTATCCCGATTTCGAGTCCCCCCTGCTCTCCGAATATGAAGCGAATGAATGGGCAATCCGCAAATACAGGGGCACCCCCTTCAAGGAACTCGTGGCGCTCGAAATCCACGCCTTCGACGCGGTCTACGATGCGGTCAGGGAATTGAGCGAGGAGCAGCTCAACGAGAACACACTCTTCGCCCGCGTGGCGCGCTACACGATCGAACACTATCGCCATCACGCGGCCAACATCCGCAGGCGGTTCAAATCCCCCGTCAAACGCTGATGCGCATCCGCGTCACCTTCTCCAAGACCGGCGCGCTGCGATACACCGGTCATCTCGACCTGCACACCATCTGGGAACGCGCCGCCCGCCGCGCCGGGCTCAACCTGGCCTACAGTCAGGGCTTTCATCCCCAGCCCAAAATCCAACTCGCCTCCGCCCTCCCGCTTGGCTTTTCATCGCGCTGCGAAATGGCCGACTTTTGGATTCAAGACGAGCCCGATCTCAACACACTGCCCGAGCGATTGCAGGCCGCTGTACCGTCCGGGATTGGCATCCTCAAAGTGGAACGGGTGGACGAGCGCGCCGCACCGTTGCAGACTCGGCTGCTGGCCGCGGAATACGAAGCGACCCTGCCCAACAACTTCGACGAATCATCCCTGGACCAAAAGCTGGCCGCCGTTATGGAAGCCGAGTCCCTGCCGCGCGAACGCCGCGGCAAAGCCTATGATTTGAGGCCGCTGATCGAGTCACTCGAGGCCGCGCCCATCAACGGGTCCGGGCCGAGGCGTTTGTTCATGCGCCTCACCGCCCGCGAAGGCGCGACCGGTCGTCCCGAGGAAGTGCTCGACGCGCTGGGCATCCCGCCCGAATCAGCGCGCGTGGAAAGAACCCGCTTGATTTTTAGTCCAGAATCGGTAAAATAAGTCAACCCCGCGGGCGGAGGATCGATTGGCCCGCGGTCATACGTCAAAAGAGGAGAAATACAATGGCAGCAATTGGCGCGATCATTTTTGGCTTTGGTTCAGCGTTCCTGTTCGCCTGGTTCCTGTATTGGCTTGACCGCTACGAAAAGGAACCTGCCATCCTGCTTGGTGCAACATTCATCTGGGGAGTAGTGATCGCGGCCGGTGGGGCTTTCATCATCAATACTGCCCTTGGGATTGGCGTGTATATGTTCACTGGCTCCGAGGGCGCCACCAACCTGGCGACCGGCTCGATCATTGCCCCCATTGTGGAAGAGTGCCTGAAGGGGCTGGCGGTGTTGATCGTCTTCCTGCTCTTCCGCAGGGAATTTGACTCCATCCTGGATGGCATGATCTACGCCGGTATCTCGGCGCTCGGATTCGCCGCAGTTGAAAATTCCTACTACATCTACAATTACGGATTTGCCGAGGGCGGCTGGCAGGGATTCTGGTTCCTCGTCTTTGTGCGCATCATCCTGGTCGGCTGGCAGCACCCGTTCTACACGGCCTTCACCGGCATCGGGTTTGCGCTCGCCCGCCAAAGCAAAAATGTCCTGGTTAAGATCATCGCGCCGCTGGCCGGACTGGGCGTGGCAATCTTCACCCATTCCTTCCACAATACGTTAGCCGGATTCACCCGTGATCTGGGCGGCCTGGCCTTCGGCACTTTGCTGGATTGGAGCGGCTGGTTCTTTATGCTGATCTTTGTGATATGGATGATCACGCGCGAAGGAAAACTCCTGCCCAAGCATTTACAGGAGGAAGTGGCGGCTGGACGAATCACCGCTGCACAAATGAGAAAGGCTTCTTCACCGTTCGGTTCATCCTTTGCCTTCCTGAGCGGACGTGCTGCCTCGCGCTTCTATCAAGTCTGTGGCGAACTGGCACACAAGAAGGAACAATTCTCCAAACACGGCGATGAGTCTGGCAATGCGGCCATCATCGAAAAACTGCGCGCCGAACTGGCCGCGCTCAGTCCGCAGGTGAGGGTGTAACAAGGCGCAGGGGCGAGTCGTGCTGGTAGGCTTCGTACCTTTGTTTGACTGATTGTGTGCAGGCAAAGGATTCTTGCCAACACGGAGACTCGCCCTTACAGGTTACATTTCTTCAATGTGGTAAAATCTTTTCGCCCGCCCCCGTAGCTCAGTGGACAGAGCGTCGGCCTCCGGAGCCGAAGAGGACAGTTCGAGTCTGTCCGGGGGTACCTGATACACCGCGATGAGCGGTGTTATTTTTTTCCTCTGTTCTTGGGTACAATAGGGACTGTGTCAAACAAGACTTCCCGGTACGTTTCCAATTTTCTTCTTGCCCTGCTGTTCGCCCTGATTAGCGGATGTGACTTGAGTGTGGAACCGCAGATGCCTGCCACGCCGACGCTCTTCATCATCACCGCCACCCTGCCACCCACCTGGACGCCTCCACCAACATCCACGCCGCTGCCGCCAACGATTGCACCCACCGTTGCCCCAGTGGAAGGAACGACCACCACACAGGTCAACGTGCGCAGCGCGCCCTCCGCCACCGCGACGATGCTGGGCACGCTAACCATCTTTACCAAAGTGCAGATCATCGGAACGGATGCCAGCAAGACGTGGTGGCAGATCGTCTACGAAGGCGGCGCGGACGGGAAGGGCTGGGTGGCGGCAACTTACGTCCAGACGCAGGGCGCGCCGGATGTGCCGGTCATCGAGGCCGCAAACGCGGCAACCTCGACCGCGGTCACTGCCGGGACAGCCGCATCGGCCGCGACCTCGGAACCGACCGAAGCCGCGGCCGCGTCCACGCCGACGGCGGCGCCCGCCCCGCTCGACGGCGACTCAGCCCAAAGTCCCGCGGCGAGCGTGGAGTTCCTCCGCTCCGGCCCGCGCTCACTGATCTATTCCAGCGCCGTGTCGGCTCCCGAAGGGGACGCCGAAGATTGGATTCAATTCAAGACGTTCGGCGCGGCCGACGAGACCGTCCAGGTGGATGTCGTCCTGGCGTGCACCGGCGCGGGGACGCCCACCCTCGAACTCTGGGGCGCGAACAGCGTCCTGCAACGCTGGGCAGACACGGCCTGCGGAACGCCCGCGCGCCTGATCTTGAGCCTGTACGGCAGCAATACGTACAGCCTGCGGATTCAGCCCAGCCCCCCTCCCGCCGGGACGGAATACGTCGCTTACAGCCTCTCAATCGAAGCCATTCGTTAGGATTCTCAATGGACATGCTTTCAACCACGGATAGAACCCGGGAGATTTCCGCAAGGAAATACCGCTACGGGCTGACATACGGCCTGGTGGCCAGTCTCGCCTTTGCAGTGGCCCTGTTCGGTTATGACGGTTACCTGCTGTGGCAACACCACGCGAGTTTTCCCTGGATCAAACTGAGCGGCGCGTTGCTCTTCATGCTCGTCGGCGGACTGGCCGGCTGGCTGGCCGCGCGCCTCGAGAAGCCCCTGCTGGGCCTGCTTTTCTGGCTGATCGCCGGCCTGCTTTTCGCCGTGTTCGCGGTGCTGATTCCCTTCTGGCTTGCGCCGCGTCTCATGTCGCTCCTGGATCCCGACCTGGCGCCGATGCTCCATTACACCTTGTACGAAAACCTTCCCTCGCGCGGCGCCGTGCTCTTCATCTGGATCACAATTTTCCTGGGCATAACAGCGGTCATCCAGACGCCCCTCGTCGAGCAGGCCGTGTTCTCGACCACAGCCTTCGGGCGGATTTCACTGTTCCTGGTGGTCTGCATCCCGATGATCGTTGCAGGCGCGATTTCGGACGACGTGAATAACCTGTCCATGCGCGAGCCGATCATTAATCTGGATAATACGATCCAGTTCTGGCTCGACACGCGCGGCACGGAAGTGGACGCCCGGACATCGCGCGAAATGCACCTGGCCGCGCTCCGTCCGGTCGAGACGATGGTCAGCGAATCCCGTCAACTGACGGTCAGCGACTACGATGAGTTGGTCGGCTTCGTGCATGTGGCGGTCGAATTCGATGGCCAGTGGGCGGATTGCGCTCTCGTCTTCGGGCAACTCACTACCTGTCGTCCACTCGATTCGCCCTAATTCCGAACTGCTTCGGAGATTGCCGGGATTGTGCGGTATTTGTGCAGTATTTGTGCCGCGCTTGTGGGGAATTGTACAAAACAAGGATTTGTGGTAGATTTACAGGCAAATCCAGTAAAGGTGAGGGCACACTCCATGAACGCAGACAAAATCCCGGATATCATCATCGGACGCCTGCCGATCTATTTGCGCGCTCTGCAACGAATGGCGGAAAACGGCCTGCAAACAACGTCTTCGCAGGAATTGGGCGACCGGGTGGGCATTTCCGCCGCCCAGATCCGCAAGGATATTTCCCAGTTCGGGGAATTCGGCAAGCAGGGCACGGGCTACTCCATTCCGTTCTTGATGGATAAACTGCGCGAGATCCTCAAAGTGGACCGCATTTGGGACGTGGCGCTGGTGGGCGCGGGCGACGTGGGCCACGCCCTTGGCCGTTATCAGGGGTTTAGAAACCGCGGTTTTCGTATTGCCATGGTCTTCGACAATGACCCGGCGAAGATCGGAAACAAGGTTGGGGAATTCGTGGTCGAAGACACCGCGGGCATGGTGGAAAGGATCCGCGAGGCGGGGATTAAAGTCGCCATGCTGACCGTCCCTGCCGCGTCCGCGCAGGACGTGGCAGATCAATTGGTGAAGGCAGGGGTGAAAGCCATCCTCAACTACGCCCCCATCAGCCTGAATGTCCCGCCCGGCGTGTACGTCCAGCACACAGACCCGGCCACACATTTGCAAAGGATGACGTATTATCTCTAATCTTGTGCCGCCCGACATCCAAATCGAAGTGTTGGGCGGCACAAAATTATCTCTGACAATAATAAATATGAAATCGAATAAGTTGATGAGAACCTACGATTTTTGGAGTAGTTTCTACGATACGTTCAACAATCCATTGATTCCAATTGAAGAGATGGTTGTTCGGTCCCTACTCCGTACAATCGAATTTGAGAATGTGCTTGATGCCGCGACAGGAACAGGGCGTCACGCCATTTATCTCGCCCAACAGGGAAAGCACGTTTCCGCAATCGATTTCAATGAAAAAATGCTGTCCAGGGCGAAGGAAAAGGCAAGTCTTAATGGGTTGACGCTTGATTTTCGACTGGAAGACCTGACGGCATTATCGTATTCAGACAACACCTTTGATCTTGTCATCTGTGCATTAGCGTTGGCGCATGTGGAAAACCTTGAAACCCCCTTTAGAGAATTTGTGCGCGTTTTGCGTCCGGGCGGCAATTTGATCGTTACAGATTTACATCCCTTTGTTCAAGAAGAACTTGGGCCAGATCATCACTGGGAAATAGTCGAAGGCCAGGAACCCGTTTTCTTTCCAAATTATCATACTAGCGTTGATGATTATCTTATCGGTATGGAGATGAATGGAAGTAAGACCATAGCGGTTCTCGATATACCCATGAAACTTAATGATGAATTATTTCCAGGCTGTTTGCTTATTTGGGCTTTGAAACCTTGAAACATGAATGGTCTGAAGATTGTGTCACCCACCGATGAGTAGCAGCGTCAAGGGGTGAGGGGGCCGCGAAATGAAAACAGGCTGATGTCCAGGAAAAATGGCTTTGAAAGGAGACATTTTTTCATCCCCCCATTTGATCCTCCGCACACAGACAGCCTTTCCCGCCCCCTTCCGCGGCACAGGCTTGTGCCACGAAGTGGTACAACGCCTGCCGTTGAAAATGTCGAAAGAGTAAAAAATGGAACAAGATCAATCTGTAAATAGGGATACGTTGTTTTTCGACAGTCTCGTTGGGCAGGTGCAATTGTCGTAAAGGTGATGTACATGAAAAATAATTCACACTCCCTGCTTGTCGCTAACGACTCGCTGCTTGTAGTCGTTGATGTACAAAACGCATTCTTGAATAAATTACCAATTCAAGAAAATGAGCGTTTACTAAACAAAATATGCTGGATAGTCAGACTTTCCCAATGGAGGCAGATACCGATCATCATCACTGCCGAAGAACTCACAAAACAACCATTAGCCGATAAACTTACTCAAATCTTGCCGCCCAATATGCCAATATACAACAAAATGGTATTCGGGCTTGCCGACCAACCCGATATATTTGCTGCTGTAGAACAAACCAGGCGAAAAACTGCCATTCTTATTGGTCTTGAAACAGATGTTTGTATTACACATTCGGCTATAGGGCTGCTGGAAAGGGGATACCGCGTTATTGTAGTTGAGGATGCAGTGGGCTCACCAGAATCTGGACATAAAATTGGGCTGGCCCGTATGCAAAATGCTGGCGTAATTATTGTAAGCATGAAGAGTTTGTTTTACGAATGGCTTCGTACGGTAGAGGCAGTTAATCGTTTTCACCGAGAACTTCCCGAAATGGATGCTTTGGCAGGTGTTACCCTTTAAGCCCGCACACTTCATTTTGAAGGAGAATCAATGAATGTCAAACGAACTCAAGGCTTGGAAGAATCGCTTGACCCTGAGGCACGGAACAAAGTAGTTCAGCTTCGTTCCCTACTTGCCGAACTCCTTATTACGCCGCCTGACAAAGCGCGTCAGAAATTGGAAGCCACAAATGACTCCCGCCAGGCCATATGGGGCGACAAGGTTAAACGGATCCCAATTCTAAATGGCTCCGCCGATGATGTGTACTACGCCCTGCTGGAATGTATCGTTACCGATTACGCCGAACAACGAGTGATATCGGTCACGGTTGAAAGGGTTGCCGCTCCTGCAACTGACGAGGAAAGAGAGCGACTTAAGCAAGCCAGGGAGCAAATGCGGACTGATCTCAACGAGAGGGCCAAGGATTACTATGAAAAACAGTTGATGAAGCATATGCAAAAGGGAAAGGGCAGGGATAATAAGACGAAAGACTCTGGCGCTGTGCAAGAGATAAACCTCAAGATTTTCTTTGCCAACCAAACATTCGGCCCGCACCGAATTATCCGGGTATCGCAAGATGGTTACTACTTTTTGCCCTGCTCAAACAAGAATCTTGGGCAATAACAGGATGAATCGGGCGGCCCACCGATAAACAGCAGTGTCACTTCCAAAGAGATGCTGTGCAAACGCGATTCGTGAGTCCGCAAACGGCAAGTCCGTCGATACGCATAAGAAGAAGGATGAAATGAAAACCAGAGTTTTTGTTTTCCTTTCCATCACAGTTTCGTTGTTCCTGGGTTCATGTTCCAACGCCTTCGCCCCAGCGCCTAACACTCCAACATCCACAACAACTTTTACGCCCGAGCCTACTGGAACTCCAGCAACGACGCCGTTTCCTACTCCATTACGGGGCAAGGGCAGTGTTTCCGCGCAAATTTCCTGTATCGTAGCAATCGGTCCTCAGGGACAGTCTCTTACTACGCTCATGGGCAGTGGACATACCATCTCGCTCATTGTGATTCATAGTCAAAGCCTGAAATTTTCTTTTGTAGCAAAAGCCGTGACAGATACAGAGAGTCGGGTATTTTTCGATAATATTGATCCGGGGGGCTATAGTTTATATTTTGGTGATGCGTCCAACGCATTTTCAATACCTCCATTTGTGTCACCTACCATAGGCATTGTAGAAAACGAAACGCGAGACTTGGGCAAGATTGAGGTGACCCTATCCACGGTTGATTGCGCCACCCTATCCCAGTAAGCAGGCGGCGCAAACCGTTGGGCTACACGATAATATTCTGAATGCAATTTCTTCAAGCAATCTGTATGTTTGGCGAGGTGAAATGATGGACAAAAGGGAAAAAAAGGCCGAGGCTTTTCAGATCATAGTTTCGGTTTTCTCGATCATTGGTGTTCTGGCCGCCCTGATCGTTATACCAGAAGTCAGGCAATGGATTGGCTTGGATCCTGCAGGGGCCGAAACAGCCGAAACCCAGGAGGATAAGCTGATGGTGTTCTATGACGATGACGGCAGCCTGGATGGCACCGCAGCCCTGCTTTACCTGCTTGCGCACCCGTCTGTGGAGGTCGAGGCAATTACGATATCCTATGGCGAAGCTCATCCTGAGGTATATGCCCAGCACATCGGGCGCCTGCTCGACGACCTCGGTCTCAGCGGTATTCCACTCGGAGCAGGCCAGGACGCGCCATTATCCGCTGGCAATGCTTTCCCGGATTGGATGCGCCAATTCAGCGATAATTTCTGGGGTATCTCCTTACCGAACGAAGACAGAGTATACCTCGCCACCGGCGCCCCCGAATTGATGGTTACATCCATTAATCAAAGCGATGTGCCGGTAACGATTTTCATGAGCGGCCCGGCTACCAATTTGGCACAGGCCCTGCGGCTCGATTCTGGTATACGAGAGAATATTGACGCGGTCTATATCATGGGCGGCGCGGTGTACGTTCCCGGTAATATCAGGGATCTAACACCCGATTCTCACAACAATGTGGCAGAGTGGAATATCTATGCCGACCCGCAGGCGGCTAAAGAAGTATTTAATTCCGAACTCGATCTCTACCTGGTTCCATTGGACGCAACAGACCAGGTGACTATAAATATCGAAGATACACGCCTTTGGCGTGTGGGCGATAAAACGGCAAGTTATGCGGCCAGCCTTTATGACATCTCGTTCAATGAATATGGGATGGAGGTCACGGAAATTTGGGATCTATTGGCCGCTGTGATCATGGCCGACCCTGAATTATGTGGATTCCAATCCCTCTCCCTGGATGTGATCACAGAGGAGGGCAACACGACCGGGCAGACCATCCTCGTTGCAGGCGGCCAGCCAAATGTCTCAGTATGCCTCTATCCCGATCCAGACCTGGTCAGGCAGAGGATGATCGATGTCTTTTCACATAGTGAGTGAGATTGATAGACGCAGATATTGATGGTCAGAGTATTGCTTCAATAGCGGTATGGGAAAGTTACGGAGTCATCCTAGAAACTGTCGGCCATAAACGTCTGCGGTTTCATCTTGGGTCTGGAAAATAATAAGCCGCCCTCGGAAGCCGTTTCCTTATACCGTCGGCAGACTGCGCCGCAGGATGTTATACA
>JBFMCC010000011.1:0-4617 GCA_040754535.1 Chloroflexota bacterium | reverse complement strand
ACCGGTCATACACGAGTTGACAATGGCGGATTCTTCCCTATAATGATTCATAAGCCTTCCATTTTCCGCTGCTGACAACCCCGATCCTGAGAAGCCAAGGGAGCCCGCCATGTCCAAAAAGAAGAAAAAAGACAAGTCGAAAGACGGGAAGACCGCCGCCGCATCCAGCGGGCAAAACCGGTCCAATCCAGAAGACGCGCGTGGAAAACTTGGAAACAGGGAATACCTGAAAAAACTGAGCGAACTCCAGCTCGAATTAGTGAAATTACAGGAATGGGTCAAGTTCAAAAACCTGAAGGTGGTGGTCATCTTTGAAGGCAGGGACGCGGCCGGGAAGGGAGGCGTCATCAAGCGCATCACCGAATGCCTGAACCCGCGCATCTGCCGCGTGGCCGCCCTGCCCGCTCCCACCGAGCGCGAGAAGACCCAATGGTATTTCCAGCGCTATGTCTCCCACCTGCCTGCGGCGGGCGAAATGGTGCTCTTCGACCGGTCCTGGTACAACCGCGCAGGTGTGGAACGCGTGATGGGCTTTTGCACCGACGAGGAATACGGCGAGTTCATGCGCTCCTGTCCTGAATTCGAGCGGATGCTCGTGCGGTCGGGCATCATCCTCATCAAGTACTGGTTCTCGGTCAGCGACGAGGAGCAGGAACGCCGCTTCCAGGCCCGCATTGACGATCCGACCAAACGCTGGAAGTTGAGCCCCATGGATTTGGAATCCCGCTCGCGCTGGGTGGAGTACTCGCGCGCCAAGGACGATATGTTCAAATACACGGATACCAAACAGTCGCCGTGGTACGTCGTCCACTCCGACGATAAGAAGCGCGCCCGCCTCAATTGCATGGCGCACCTCCTGAGCCTGATCCCCTACGAAGACCTGACTCCCGAGCCGATGAAACTCCCGCCGCGCCAGGACGATATCGGCTACGTCCGCCCGCCCATCTCAGACCAGACGTTTGTGCCAGAAGTGTATTGACAAAAGAAAGTAGGTCACGCATCACGCGTGACCTACAGTTTTTACTTCAACGCCTTCACCACGTTCCGTCCCGCCGCGCCGCTGACTCCCCCTCCGCCATGGACACCGCTTCCACATAAATATAAATTATCAATCGGTGTCTTGTGATTGGACCAGCCCGGTATCGGGCGCATGAGCAGGAACTGGTCGAGCATCAATTGCCCGTGATTGAGATCGCCTTCGGTGAGGCCGTAGGTGAACTCTAGGTCTTGGGGTGTGATGGTCTTTGAATTTACGATTGACGATTTCAGATTTACGAAATGCTCTGAAAGCGTATCAACTGCCAACTTTTCAACCTTTGAACTTTCAACCTGCCAACTGCTTTTCTTCAACGTATACGGAGCAAATTGGAAATGGATTGAAACCACATTTCCCACCGTCGTCACTTCGAGATATGGCTTTTCCGAAATCTCTCCATACTTTGCGGCGTCGTAGGCTTTTTCGAGATATTTGATGGAAGGAGCAATGACAAGAGTCCCTTCGGGAATGCCGTGTTTGCCATCGGTGAGCAGATGCACCTTCGCCACCGAACCGCGCATTTTGATGGATTGGACTTTCCAGACGAATTCAGGCGGCAACTCGCGCGGACCGACGAGTGTGAGCAGGGTGTGTTTCGGGTCGGCGGAGGAGAGAACGATGTTCGCGGGAATCTCTTCGCCGTTCGCCAACACGACACCTCTGGCGATTTGATTTTCAATCTTGATGCTTGCCACTTCCGCATTGACGCGGATTTCACCGCCAAACGATTTCACAGCATTTGCCAGCGCGGACGTAATCTCCCCCGCCTTGCCAACGTTGACATGCGCCAGCCCGCCTCGGTTGAGCCAGTTGTGGATGAGGGTGTAGCCCGTCCCCGCGGACATCGGTCCAAGCGTGGAGCCGTGAATCGCCACCGAAGCAATTGCGGCTTTGACGACTTCGGATTCAAAATACTCCTCCACCAGTTCCTGCGCAGTCATCGGCAGGGCGCGGATGAAATTGAGCATGTCCCTGCGGCCCGCGAGGCGGAGTTCGAGACCCAATTCGAGCAGGCCGTAGCCTTCACTGAAATTGAAATTTTTCGGCAAGCGCGGCATGATGGTGGAATATGCGACATCGAGGATATACGCGGCCTTATTCATAAAACGGACAAATTCAGGCCAGCGCGCCGCGTCCTTTTCGGAGAAGCGTTTGATGGACTCGGCGGCTTTGGCGGGGTCAGCGTCAAGGACGAGATGACTTCCATCAGGCTGCAGGGAAACAAGAGCAGGCTTCTCTTTGACGGTGGGAAGCGGCAGTTTCAAATCCTTGATAATGTCGGGGCGGAAGTTGCCGCCTGTGAAGACCGAATCGACGGTGAAACCGTCGCCGAAGGATTCTGTCACCACCGAGCCGCCGACGATGGCGCGGCGCTCGAGAACGAGAACCTTTTTGCCCTGTTTGGCAAGATACGCCGCGGCAACCAAGCCATTGTGTCCCGCGCCGATGATGAGGGCGTCATACCTGCTCATAGCATCCCATCCTTCAGCATTTCTTTTGCCGCCAACATCCCCGCCGCGCCCATCACGCCGCCGCCGGGGTGTGCGCCGCTTGCGCCGAAGTAGTAGCCTTTGAGCGGGGTGCGGAAGTCCGCCCATCCCGGCACGGGGCGCAAAAAGAAAATTTGATGCAGTAGCAACTCGCCATGAAAAATATTTCCGCCTGTGATGCCTGCAATGGCTTCGATGTCTTTGGGCGAGATGACCTGCATGCCCACGATGCAGTCGCGAATGTTCGGCGCGTATTGCTCGATGGTCGAGATCACCGCTTCGCCGAGTTGGTTTCGCTTTTCATCATTCCATCCGCCTTCGAGATCGTACGGCGCGTATTGCACGAAGCAAGACATCACATGCCCCCCGGGCGGCGCCATGTCGGGGTCTATCATCGAGGGGAAGATCATGTCGAGATACGGTCGCTTCGAGATCTGCCCATACTTGGCGTCGTCGTAGGCGCGCTCGATGTAATCAACGCTCGGGCTGATGGAAACCGCGCCGCGATGCAGAACCGAGTCGGCGCCATTTCCCTTATAAGGCAATGCAGTGAAGTTCGGCAGTTTGCTCAACGCGATGTTGACCTTGCCCGACGAGCCGCGTGTGCGGAAGTTTTGAATGGCGGTGACAAAACCATCGGGAAAATATTTACCCTCGACAAACTGGAGGAACGTCCGCTTCGGGTCGGCGGCGGACATCACGACTTTGGACTCGATCTCATCGCCGTTCTCTAAGACGACGCCCACTGCGCGTCCGTTCTTGACCTTGACCTGCTTCACCGCGCTATTGACTCTGACCTCCACCCCAAGCGCTTTCGCGGCGTTAAAGATCGAGCCGCTGACTCCGCCTGAGCCGTTCTTGGCAAAGCCCCACGCCCGAAACGCGCCGTCAATTTCGCCCATGTAGTGATGCAGCAGCACATACGCCGTCCCCGGCGAGCGCGGACCAAGGAACGTACCGATGATCCCGCTGGCGGCTTTTGTCCCTTTGAGCGCGTCGGTCTCGAACCACTCTTCGAGCAAATCCGCTGACGATTGCGTGGCGAGTTTGGCGATCATGTACAGTTCTTTTTCGGAGAGCGACGCCGCGTATTGACCGACTTTGAGCAGATTGAACAAGTCGCGCGGATGAAGTGAAGTCGGGTCGGGCGGGATCAAATTGATGATGGGCTTGATCGCCTTCGCCGCACGCGCCATGACGCGGGCATATTCGTCGTATGCCTCCGCATCCTTTGGCGAGTGACGATAGATTTCGCGGCGGGTCAGGTCGTGGTCATCCCATGCGGCGAGATAATCTCCATTTTCCATGGGAGTAAATGTGCTTGGCAACGGAAGAATCTTCAATCCATGCTTGGGCAGTTCCAAATCACGGATGATCTCCGGGCGCAAGAGACTCACCACGTACGAGAACTCGGTGAACTTGTAGCCGGGGAAAATTTCTTCGGTCACTGCCGCGCCGCCAACGATGGGTCGGCGTTCGAGCACGACCACCTTCCTGCCTGCGCGAGCCAAGTAAGCCGCAGCAACAAGTCCGTTGTGCCCGCCGCCGATGATGATTGCATCATATTGATTAAGTGGCATATGTGGATTCCTTTATTCACTTCGATAAAGGTGAGGGACCTTATACTTATCTCGAGTCGGAAAAGCAGGTTTACATTTCTTCGTATTTGTTATATCATTAGACATAGATCGGTGGAAGATAGAGACCCAAGTACCTATGCGTGGAGGCGAAAGCATATGGCCGATTCGACATCTCAAAGGCAGTTTCGTGACGATAAGTCAATTGTAACTGTAACGCTCATTAGTGGTACAGAGAGAAAATCAATAGACATACCCACAAGATTAACAATCGAGCAAATAATTGGCTGGGCAATAAACAAGTTTAGATTGCCTCCGGAGAATTTGTCGGAACTTTCTCCACGCTACGATATGACGCTTCGTCGTACACGACGAATTCTATCAAGACATAGTACTATTGAAAGCAACGGTATCAGAAGTGGTGATGAGCTTGAACTTACATACGGGAGAGAAAACATGCTCGAAGACCCCCCACCCCCCGCGGAGACCTCGATAGAACGACCAGCGGCACCCA
>JBFMCC010000010.1:0-4081 GCA_040754535.1 Chloroflexota bacterium | reverse complement strand
CTGCGGGAGAAGCGGAAGCGCCCGCCGAAAAACCGGTTGAGGTCGTGGTTCAGGTCGAGCCGCCAGCGGACGAGCCGGTCGTTTCGGAGCCGGAACCGGTGGCCGAACCCGCGCCTGTGTCCGCGGCGGAGGCGGCCTCGACTGAGGAAGGCCCGGCCTGGTACGTCATTCATTGCTATTCGGGCTACGAGAATAAGGTTCGCCACAATCTCGAACAGCGCATCGAAACCATGGGCATGAAGAACAAGATCTTCGACGTGGTGGTGCCGACGCAGGAGGAAGTGGAAGTGCGCGACGGCAAGCGCCGCACCGTGGAACGCCACATTTTCCCCGGCTATGTGCTGGTGAACATGGTTTTGACGGAGGAATCGTGGTACGTCGTGCGCAACACGCCCGGCGTGACCGGTTTCGTCGGCATGGGTAACCTGCCGACGCCGCTCCGCCCGGAGGAAGTGGCGCAGATCGTCAAGCGCATGGAGGCGGAAGCCCCGACGGTGAAGGTCTCGTTCAAGATGGGCGAACGGGTGCGCATTGTGGATGGTCCGTTCAACGATTTCCGCGGCATCGTGGCGGAGATCGACATGGAGCGCACGAAGGTGCGCGTGATGGTCAACTTCTTCGGGCGCGAGACGCCGGTGGAGTTGGACTTTCTCCAGGTGGAGAAAGCATAAATTCGACGGTAACAGGCCGGACTCTTCGACATTGTCCAGGACACCGGCTTGATACGTGGGAGGGTCTCCCATAAGACCCGCTAAAACCACAAGGAGCAGATATGGCAAAGAAACTGAAAGCAATCGTTCGCCTGCAAATCGAGGCCGGTAAGGCCAACCCAGCGCCGCCCATCGGCCCGGCGCTGGCAGGTCACGGCATCAACATCATGCAGTTCTGCAAGGAGTACAATGCCCGCACGTCGAACCGGACGGGCGAGGTGCTCCCGGCCGAGATCACGGTCTATACCGACGGCTCGTTCACGTTCGTCCTGAAGACCCCGCCTGCGGCTGTCCTGTTGCGGAAGGCGGCGGGCGTGGAGAAAGGCTCGGGCGTGCCGAACAAGGACAAGGTCGGCAAGGTGACGCGTGCGCAGGTGAAGGAGATCGCGGAATCGAAGATGAAAGACCTGAACGCGATCGACATCGAAGGCGCCATGCGCCAGATCGAAGGCACGGCCCGCAGTATGGGGCTGACCGTCACAGATTAATTTGTGGGAGGGCCGCCGTGAAGCGGTCCGCTTGAACCACGGAGGAAACCATGACCAAACACGGAAAGAAATATCTGGCCGCCGCGGCCAAAGTGAATCAAGAAAAACTCTATTCGCCGCAGGAGGCGATGGCGCTGGTGCGCGAGACCAGCACGACGAAATTCGATTCCACAGTCGAAGTGCACATGCGCACCGGGCTCGACCCGCGCATGGCGGACCAGCAGGTGCGCGATGTGGTCGTCCTGCCGTACGGCCTGGGCAAGACCGTCCGCGTGCTGGTGTTTGCCCAGGGCGACGGCGCGGCCAATGCCCGCGCGGCCGGGGCGGACCTGGTCGCGGATGACGACGAAACGTTGAAGAAGATCGAGGGCGGCGCGCTGGATTTCGACGTGGCGATCGCGACCCCGGACATGATGGGCAGGGTCGGACGCCTGGGCCGCGTGCTCGGTCCGCGCGGACTGATGCCGAATCCCAAGGCGGGGACGGTGGTCAACCCCGGTGATCTCTCGCGGGCAATCCAGGAGGCCAAGGCCGGCCGTGTGGAGTTCCGCCTCGACAAGACGGCGAACATTCACGTCTCGATTGGCAAGGCTTCGTTCGACGCAGATAAACTTCACACCAATTTCGCAGCGCTGATGGACGCGCTGAACAAGTCGCGGCCGGCGGGCGCCAAAGGCGTCTACATCAAGCGCATTACGGTCACGACGACGATGGGTCCGGGCGTCAAGGTCGACCCGAACCTGGCCCTTTCCATGGAGGCAGGCGAGTAGAAATATTCGCATAACTCAGCCAGCCACTTCGCCAATGACGGCGGGTGCCCTGCGGACGCAAGTCGCGTGCAGGGCTTAATATCCTGCTCAGGCGGAGACCGATGCAAACACCGGCTCGCACGAGCCGATTCCCCTCCCGGGGGTTGCAGAAAGTCTTTGCCTCGCGAAGCGTGTGGCAAAGACTTTTTGTCGAAAGGAGGTGATTTTCTTTTGGCTATTTCGAAACAGCGCAAGGACGAAGTGCTGGCCCAGTATCAGGACTGGCTGGGCCGAAGCCAGGCCGTGATCCTGCTGGAATACACGGGCGCAACGATGCAGGCGATGGATGCGATCCGCGCCAAAATCCGCGAGGCCGGTGGTGAATTCCACGTTGTCAAGAACACGCTGGCAAAACGGGCTTTCGAAGCGAAAGGCATGACGGTCCCGCAGGACCTGTTCGAGAAGAGCACGGCCATTGGCTTTGCCTTTTCCGACGCCGCGGCGACTGCCAAGGCGCTGACCGAGGTCATTAAAGGCATGGAGTTCGCCAAAGTAAAAGGCGGCTTCATGGGCGCGCAGGCGCTCAACGCCGCCCAAGTCAAAGCCCTGGCCGACCTGCCGCCGCTGCCCGTCACGCGGGCGCGACTGCTCGGCGTATTGCAGGCCCCGGCCGGTAAACTGGTCCGCACCCTGGCGGAACCGGCCCGCTCGCTGGCCGCTGTGCTCAAGGCTTACGCGGACAAACCCGCCGCGGCCTGATGAAATTACAACTAACGTCGTCTGATCTATCCACTCACAAGTAAGGAGTTATGTAACAATGGCTGCTAATCTGGAAAAACTGGTTGAATCCCTGAGCGAACTCAGCGTGCTCGAGGCTGCGGAACTCGTCAAGATGCTCGAAGAGAAATGGGGCGTCTCTGCGGCCGCCCCGGTGGCGGTAGCCGCGGTTGCGGGCGGCGCGGCGGCCGCCGAACCGGTCGAAGAGAAGACCGAATTCGACGTGGTCATCAAGGACGCCGGGCCCAAGAAGATCGAGGTCATCAAGGTCATCCGCCAATTGACCAACCTCGGCCTGGGCGAGGCCAAGACCATGGCCGAGACGGCCGGCTCGAAGGTTTTGTCCGGCGCGGGCAAGGACGCCGCGACGGATGCCAAGAAGAAACTCGAGGAAGCCGGCGCGGTCGTCGAACTCGCCTGATTTCTTTCTTGATTCGCAATCAAAAAGACGGCTCAAGCGGGCCGTCTTTTTGATTCTTTTGCTGGCAGGTGATTAAGCCGCCACAGACTCGACGTTGCGGATGACCATGACCACTTTGCCTTTGATCTGCAGTTCTTCGCGTTTATCCACGTAGATGGGGGACATGGTCGGGTTGGCGGGCTGGAGGCGGTAACGGTTGCTCTCCTTGTAAAAATACTTGAGAGTGGTCTCATCGCGCTCCGGCAGCCAGACCGCCACCATGTCGCCGTTCTTGGCTTCGGCGTTGCTGTTCACCCTGCGCATGACGACGATGTCGCCGTTATTGACCATGGCGTCTATCATCGAGTCGCCCTGCACCTCGAGGGCGAAGAGGTCGCGGGTATCGCGCACGGGAAGCAGGCTGCGGGCGATCTCGACGCTCTCTTCCGCGTCGTACGGGTTGAAGTCGGAAGCGGGGACCGGGACCGGTTCGCTGGCGAAGATGCGGCCGATGACCGGGATGGTGAACAGGTCCTTGGTCTTCTGGAGGAATTCGTCCATCTTGTTGGTCAGTTTCAGGCCGCGCGAGACGCGGTCTTCGCGCTCGATATAGCCCATCTTTTCCAGTTGCTCGAGGTAATAATTGACCACGGAGGTCGAGGAGATGTCGGCTTTTTCGCCGATCTCGCGGATGGATGGGGGACGGCCATAGTTTTCCCAATATTCCGCCAGGAATTTGAGGATCTTCATGTGCCGTTCGCTCAAGCCTTTGCTTTTGCGTGCCATCATCATTTCACACACTCCCGAACATTTTTCGCTTATTTGTTCTAGTAAATAATAACACGAACATCCGTTCCATGTCAAGCATTAAAAAAGGCAAATTTTAAGAAAAATGGGCACTTTTCAGCGCCCAATGGCTTCTGTGGCAGTGCACCTAAACCCACGTTCTTCGCCGCA
>JBFMCC010000009.1:0-38217 GCA_040754535.1 Chloroflexota bacterium | reverse complement strand
CCGGCGATCACCAGTCCGACGGCGATCAACAGGCCTCCGAAAAGGAACAGGTACGTGATTTCCTCGCCGAGGAACAGCGCGCCGAGGATCGTCCCGACGACGGGCTGTGCGAAGAAGGTAAGCGACGCCACCGCCGCGGGGAGTTCGGCAAAGGCGTAATTCCACAAGAACATGGCGATGGCGGTGGAGACGATGCCGAGGAAGAGGATGCCGCCCACGATGCCGAGGGTAATTTCCCCGATTCCCTGCGACCGAACCTCGAAAGCGCCGAGCAGTAAACTGGAGGGGACGCCTCCCGCCAGCATGAGCGCCGTGGAGGCGACCACGTCCGCTTCGCGCGTGACCCTGCGGACCAGCACCGAATAAAGCGCCCACGTCAGCGCCGCGGCCAGCAAGGACAGGTTACCCCAGAACAGCGTGGGCGAGAGTTCGGCGGTGCGCGGGTCAATGACTGCGATCACGCCGAGCGTCGAGATAATCAACGCGATGACCCCGCGCGGCGTCGTCTTTTCGCGGAGCAGGGGCGGGGCGAACAGCAGGATGAACGCGGGCGTGGCCGAGGTCACGAGCGAACCGATGGAGGCGGTGGAGAGTTTCGTGCCGACGAATTGGAATCCGAGCGAGATCCCATATCCCACCACGCCGACGAGGAAAATCTGCCAGGCCTGTTGCCTTGTCATCGAGGTGCGCGGGCGCATGGCGATCGCCACGCCCAGCGCGAGGATCCCCAGCACGAGACGGCTGGTGAGCAACGCGAAGGGCGGGACGACCTCCAGCACGACTTTGCTGACGACGTACATGCCGCCCCAGATGGACGCCGCGCCCAGTCCGGCCATGAGACCCGCGAGGTTGTGTTTGTGCACGGACGGAAATTATACCTTGACCGCCTCGCGGCGTCGGGGCTATAAGCGATTCCCAAACGCGCTTGACATGGGATGTATAATGGATGATAGAAAGGAGCACTCAAATGAACATCATCGGCTGGATTCTCGTTGTAATTGGCGTGATCGCTTTCCTGGCTGGGCTGGCTATGGCGGTGAAGGAACAATTCAAGAAGACCGAGGTCACGGCCATACCTCAGAATCGCGCGATAGAACTGAAGGATATCGCCGAGACCCTGAAACAGTTCGCCGAGGTGCTGAAGGCGTTCAAGGATCTGAGCGCGGGCATCCAGTGGGCGTTTCTGGGGCTTGCCTGCATCGCGGTCGGCGCGTACATTCTTCAGGGAGTGTGAAAGGACGAAGTTAAAATGCCTCGCACGGCGATCCACCGTGCGAGGCGTTTTTTTGTTTGGCCCGGGCCGAAAGCAGATAAACTGCCGCGCTTCTGCTTACTGGTTCGCGATCATCCGCATCAGCAGTTGATTCATGGAGGCCTGGACGACCCCAAACTGCCAGTCTTTCAACTGCGTTGCGTTTCTTAATCTCGCGGGCGGTTTCAAGGCATCCAGACCTTTATCGGAAGTGTAGAGTTCTGCGGCGGCCATCATCAGTTCGCTGGTGGTATCGTAAGAATTGACCGCGTGCGCGATCAACTCGCCGCATTTCCCGGATGAAAAGCGGGCAACCTTCTGCGCCGCGAGCACACAGTTGAGGAACAGGACGAGCGGCTTCAAGGAGAAAGTGTACTGTGTGGTTCCCTGAACGGTGACGATGGCTTTGTCCACGATCTCACGCTTCACGTGCTGGACAAAGAGGTCTGTAAAGGATTTGGGATGCGCCGACATGACGCCCTGGCACCGTTCAAAGGTGTTGTTGCGGAGCAGGTCGGTGGTGAGCGTGGTCTGGTCGGGTTTGATCGCCTCCCACATCTTTTTCATCAGCGATTGGATCTCGTCGGGATGGCCCTCGTCCCATGCCACCAGCGCCTCCAGCAGTTTGGGATCCAATTCGTCCGCGCCCCAGAACGCGTAGCCGTGCATGTTGATGAATTTGGCGAACTGGTCTTCGGGCTTGTCCTGTTTGCTGTAGAGCCGCATCTGGACATTCGGGCTGAACTCTGGCAGGGATTCCTGCTTGCCTTTTTTGTCGCCAGTGAGCGCGCTCAACATGCTCAACATGGACATGATGTTCGTGTTGCCCCACATCTGGGCGGGCAACCCGTCCTTTCCATGATTTGTCTTCTCGCGCAGGAACTCGACGCGCTCCGGGACGGACTGCATGAGGAGGAACTGGCCGACGATGTCGCCCTCGAAGTCTGTTGCCTTGAAGAGCGCGGCGGCCTTATCCGGTGCGGTTGCCACAAGAGCGCGGCGGACGCGTCCCTCCACGTTCTTGGGCTGGACCGAGGACTGGGCCAGCCTGAGGGCTGTCTCCTCCAGTCCGCGCCTGACCAGCGTGATCAGGAACCAGACCTGGCGCGGGGCGCAATCCACCGGGCGTTTGTTGATTTCCTGGAAGGCCGCCTCGGCCTCGGCCGGGGTGTTGACGATCGAGCCGTGCCATTCGGCCACGGCAAACTCACGCAGATGGGCGGGCAGTTTCGTTTCGAGGAACCTCTGCGCCTTTTCGCGGTGCACTGGGAACGTGGCCCACACATTCACGAGCTGCCGGAACTCCAGGAAGCGCTTGCTCCAGTCGTCGGCGTAGGCGTTTGTGGCCGCGCCCTCGTTGACCAGCATCTCCATCAACGCCTCCGCGGAATCCGCCGATTCCGCGTTCACGCATTTGACCATCCTGATGTACCGAATGATCCCCTTTTCGCGCTTCGAATCCGAGGACGCCTGGCCGGGTACGACGGCAAAGGCGTCGTTTTTTAGAAGATATTGACCGACCTGTTGCGCCAGCGGCTGGCTCAAGTGCAGGACCGGTTCGTCCTGGTCCAGAATCTCCTGGACGACTCCGTTGACTGTTCCCAGCTGGGTGGACCGATTCGCCAGGTCCCACTCCTGGGTGGAAAGGGCTCCGAGCTTGTGGAGCCGCTGGAGCACCATCCGCTGCGTGGAGGCCGAAACCCTGTTGAGCGAAGCGATGCATTTACTGCGATCCACTTTCATCCATGCCTCGATCAGCGCGACGCGGGCGGGTTCCTTTCCAAGGGGCCAGAAACCTTTGTTAACGCGTTCCTCCGCCTCGGTCAGGATGCGACTCGCCTCCGCCGCGTTGGAATCCGCCATGCTCAGGGCTTTTTCGGCGGCATCCATCGCCTCCTGCACGATTTTCGGATGCGAGGCTTTTTTACTTGGTTTGGCGGCGCCCATGGCGGTCACTTCATTTTGCTGGTTGACATTCAGGCTTCCGCTTTGGGCGGAGAGTTTCGGCCAGAAGTGCTCGAACACCTCCGGGCGGAAGATCAACGCCGCCTGGCAGACTTTCAGAAGCAGCAATGCGCGCGCCTCTTTGAGCAAATCGGGATTTTCGAGGACTCCATCCAGATACGCGATAAAGCCGCTCTTCGTCTCAGTTGCTGTAGCCATATGAAATTTCCTTTCAGTTGTGACTGATGAGGATGACCATCAGGCCGGTCATCGCGCTTTTCATGTCCCCCAAATGTTCGCGGGCGAAATCGCCCTGCGACATGGGACGCAGTTTGTTCGCGCTGAAATATTTTTGGATGCCCTCGACGCAGACCTCCGCGCCCTGCTCCACGGATTTGAGTTTGGGCGCCTCCCACTCGCCTTCGCGGACGAGAACGACTTCTGCATTCGGGTTGTTAACCGCCCGCCGAATATTGTTTTGCCATTTTTCGTCGGAGGACGTATCTATCATGACGGCTACAGACCTCTCCTCCGCGCGCACGAAGAAGGCATAGATTGTGTCGCTTGACGGCATTGCCTCTCCTTTCCGGTTTGTTTGACGAAAATGTATTGCAATTCATTATCCGGGAATATCGGGAGATTGGCAACTGTTGATTGTCACCCCCGTTCAAATGCAATGTTGGGTTGCCCGCCCCATCAATGTAATAATGATCGTCCCCTCTCTTTGGCGCTGTTTTTTTTTCAGTCAGGCAGCCTGCCTTGCCGCGACTTTTTGATGACCGCCCTTTGCTTTTTGGCTTTTAACCTCTCCTCTTTCGCGGCCTGGGTGGGTCTCGTCCTTCGGCGCGTCTTTGGCCTGACCGCCGCCTTTCGAACGAGTTCCGCAAGCCGCGCCAGGGCGTCGGCGCGATTGGCGTCCTGTGTCCGATGGCGGCGGGCTTCGATGACGAGAATCCCGTCCTCGGTCACGCGTGAACCGCCGAGTTTGACCAGCCGCGCTTTGACCTCCGCAGGCAGGGACGAGGCGCGCACGTCGAACCGCAGCTGGACGGCCGTCGCGACTTTATTGACGTTTTGTCCGCCGGGACCGCTTGCGCGCACGAACTCGAATTGGACTTCGCGTTCGTCAATGTGTATGGAGGGAGTTATTTCGATCATATTGAAAACCCCTCTCCCTCGCGCCGAGCGGAGCCGCAGGCGCAGTCGAAGCGGGGAGAGGGGCGGGAGTGAGGGCGGGGTCTAAAACATCAAAGCGTTGACTTTGGCCATCGTCTCGGGGGCAGGCCTCAGGTCCGCTTCGGTGAGGCGGTTGAGCGGCGCGTCCACGAGGTTGTAGGTGTCCGTGAAACTCGGCTTGGCGGGTTCGACGTAGATCAGGCCGGTCACCAGCCAGTTGTTACGCTGGGCTTCTTCCAGCATCTTCAAGGCTTCCCAGCGATGCGTGGGGTTGTAGTCCTTCTCTAAATTCTTGAGGACGATCATCGAGCCGTCGTGCAGGGTCACCTCGCGGGTCTCGCCCGGTTCGATGTCTTCGATCATGATCTCGTCGCGGGCGGGGATGAACGAAAGTTCGTGCAGGGGCGCCTCGTGGTCCTTGCCCCAGGTATAGGAGTGATAGGCGTTTTCCTGGTTGTTGAAGGTGACGCAGGGGCTGATGATATCGAGCACGGCAATGCCGTGGTGCGCGATGGCCGCCTTGATCAGTTCCTTGACCTGTTTCGGGTTGCCCGCGAACGAACGCGCCACAAAGGTGGCGTTCGAGGCGATGGCCTCCATGGCGATGTCAATGGGCATGTACTGGTTGACGCCCTGTTTCTTGAGTTCCAGTCCCACCTCGGCCGTGGCCGAGAACTGGCCTTTGGTCAGGCCGTACACGCCGTTGTTTTCGACGATGTACACCATATCCACGTTGCGGCGGATGATGTGCTTGAACTGGCCCATGCCGATGCTGGCCGAGTCGCCGTCGCCCGAAACGCCGATGCCGCGCAGGTGCGTATCCGCGAACAGGGCGCCGGTCGCCACCGAGGGCATGCGTCCGTGCAGGCCGTTGAAGCCGAACGAGCGGTTCAGGAAATAGGTCGGCGATTTGCTCGAACAGCCGATGCCGCTGAACTTGAGCACATCTTCCGGGCGCACGTCCATTTCGTAGCAGGCCGATATGATCTGGCTGGAGATCGAGTTGTGGCCGCAGCCCTGGCAAAGCGTGCTGGGCGCGCCGCCATAATCTTTCTTGCTCAAGCCCACCAGGTTTACCTGCGCCGGCGCACCGGCCATGGGAAGTGTTTCGGTCATTTTTTCGCTCCCTTCTTTACGGCGGTCTTCTTCGACGCGCCCTTTTTGGCCGCTCCCATTTTTCTCGAAGCGGAAGACTGTTGCGGTTTGGCGAACTTCAGGATGCCCTCCCGAATCCAGCGAGCCGAGGCGGGCATGCCGTCCTGGTAGGCGACCGGGCGAAGCTTCGCCGCGAGTTGTGGATATTCCATGCAAAGCAGTTGATGCATTTGCCCGTCGCGGTTCATTTCGACGACCATCACCTGCTCGTATTTTTCGATGAACCCTTTGACTTCCTGTGTAAAGGGAATGGCGCGCACCCGCATCAGGCTGGACTTGAGGCCTGCCTCCGCCATTTGGGCGCGGGCTTCCTCGACGGCGGACTCCGTCGAGCCGTAGGCGATGATCCCGATCTTCGCCCCGCGGCTCTCGCGGACGACCGGCTTCGGGACGTATTGCCTGGCGGTCTCGTTCTTCTTTTTCAGGCGTTCCATGTTCCTGAAGTAGACTGTCGCGTCTTCGCTGTAGCGCGCCTGTTCATCGTGACCGGTACCCCGCGTGAAATACGCAGAGGCGGGATGCGTGCTCCCCGGGATGGTGCGATATGGAATACCGTCGCCGTCTTTATCGAGATAGCGGCCCCAATTGCCCTTGAGGTTTTCCAGGTCCGCTTCCCAGAGGACCTTGCCGCGGTCCATTGGCGTATCGGGGTATTGGAAGGGCTTGCTCATCCATTGATTCATGCCCATGTCGAGATCGCTCAACACAAAAACGGGCGTCTGTAGTCGTTCTGCCAGGTCGAAGGCGCGCCAGCCGAACTCGAAGCACTCGTCCGCGCCGCCGGGCAGCAGGATCACCGAATGGGAATCGCCGTGGCCGATGATGGCGGTGAAGGTCAGGTCGCCCTGTGATGTGCGGGTGGGCAAACCCGTGGACGGGCCGATGCGCTGGACGTCCCAGATGACGACGGGTACTTCGGCGTAATACGCCAGCCCCGCAAATTCGGTCATCAGGCTCAGTCCCGGCCCGGAAGTGGAGGTCATGGAACGCAGTCCCGCCCAGCCTGCTCCGATTGCCATACCCAGCGCGGCCAGTTCGTCCTCTGCCTGCACGACCGCGTAGGTGTGCTTTCCGTCATCGCGTTTGCGCAGGATGGGGAGGTAGTCGTTGAGCGCCTCGGCCAGGGATGAGGCGGGCGTGATCGGGTACCAGCCCGCGAATTGCATGCCGCCGTAGATGGAGCCGATGGCCGCGGCGGTGTTTCCGTCGGCCATGATCATCCCGTCGGTCTTGTTCATCGGTTCGACGAAGTACGGATCCTTCTTGACGAGGTTGGCTTTCGCCCATTCCGCCCCCGCCCTGACCGTATTGAGGTTCAAGGCAATGGGCTTTTCCTTACCTTTGAAATGGAAGGAGAGCGCGGCTTCGATCCTGCTCATGTCAATGCCGATCATCTGTGCCAGCACGCCCACGTACACCATGTTGGCCACCAGGTCGCGCAAGTTGGACGGCACCGCGGTCTGTTCGCGGATGATCTGCTTGACGGGCATGGGATAGACGGCAATGTCCTCGCGAGGGATGTGCAGTTTGATGTCGTCAGCGTAGAAGAAGGCCCCACCGGGCTGGACCGATTCGAGGTCCCGCGCGAACGAATTGGGATTCATGGCGATCACGATCTCGTTCTCTTCGCGGCGGGCGACGAATCCGTCCTTGTTCACGCGGATCGTGTACCAGGTCGGCAGTCCCTGGATGTTCGAGGGGAACAGGTTCTTGCCCGAGACGGGAATCCCCATCTTGAACAGGGCGCGCAGAATAGTGTTGTTGGCCGTGGACGACCCCGAGCCGTTCACCGTGCCGACCGTGATCGAAAAATCGTTGACAATTTTCTTTGACATGAGACTCCTCGTCGTGTTATTTTCCGGAAGCGGGGCGCTGGGCGATCAGGTCCACGTGTTCGACCAATGCCCTGCGCCCGGCCTCATAGTTGCCTCTGCAAATCGAATCGACCATCTTCTTGTGATATTGCCATACTTCCTGCAAATAATCATACCCGCCGGTGAAAACATTCAGTCCCACGGCTTCGTATGCATCCCAGTATGCCTCGAGCAGGCCGGTGACGAACGGATTGTTCAGGCGGCTGTAGATGGTGAGATGTAATTTGCGGTGTTCCTCGTGAGGGATCTGTATGGGGGTGAGATTCAGTTTCTCGAAGGCGCGCTTGATCAGGGCCTGGAGTTCCTGCTTATCCTCGTCCGACAGCAATCGGACGGCCTCGTCCCAATAGGCCGTTTCGATGTGGTTTCGCAGTTCGGAATATTTCTGGAAATGTTCGTCGTTCAGCGCCAGCGCGTAAGCCAGGCTTTGCCTGACGGCCGGGGTAAATGTGTACGCCAGCCGCCGCGTGCCCGTCCGCGGCCTGACCTCGACCAACCCGAGCGCCCGCGCCACTTCGAGCTGTTCCCTCAGTGTGGCAACGCTGATGCCCATCTCGCGGCTCAACTCGGTCAGTGCCGGAAGGCTGCCCTTGGAATTCTTCTGGGCGGCGAGATAGCGCAGGAACTCGGAACTTATCTTGAAAGTGGGTGTAATACGCAACATGGTAAAGATATGATTAATCAGATTATTCGTACGAATAGTAGTATAATCCGCCCGTCCATCACCGTCAAGGGAAGCGCGGATGAACGACACTCCGCGTGGTGATGTTCGTCCTGAAACGGTGTGAGGACGAAGCAGGTAAGGTATAATTGTTGCGCCGCCTGCACAGGCAGGATGCAATTACACGCGTACAAGGACTCTATGGCAAACGCCTCGTTGTTCTCTGCCGATTACTGGCAGACCCTTCAGATCACAAAGAAAGACATCGAGTTTCTGCACACGCATTTGTTCGAAAACGAGACGCCGCTTACCGCGCGCGAGCTGACCGGCGTTTTGATTAAGGAGCGCATACGCGTCGAACAGGAATCGACCGCGGCCAAGCGGCAGGGGCGTGGCCGGGTCTATCTTCCGCGGGAATCGTATCGAGAAGGCGATGAAGTGGTCTTTCCCGCGCTCAACTGGGTCCGCGGCCGCGTGACTGGAACGCGCGCAGGCGTCAACCCTCAATTGGGGACATTTGACGTGTTGAACGTCGAAATGGAAGACGGCGTAAACCGCCTGCTTGCAGGCGGGCTTGCCGATCATTCCCTGAACCAAACCCCTGTGCAGGAAGATGCCGCCGCCAGCCTGGACCCCGACGCCATTACCCGCGATAACGGCGCCGATCTGGAGAAGCGGCTCGAGGCCGCGCTGTTTGCCGACGATAACCTTGTGCGAATTGCCGGAAGGTGGTTTCCAAAGGCGTTGCTCCTCGATGTGAACGCGGGTCATCTCAATCTTGCCGAGGCTGTTCTCGACATTGCAGCCGGCGATCCGCTTCCCACCGAGGCTTTGATGAAAGATGTGGAATTACCGGCGGGTGTCAACCCCAAACTGGCCGCATTTTCCCTGAATTATGCCTTACAGGAAGACGGCCGCTTCGACGAAGTCGGTCCGGCCGGACAGGTGCTGTGGTGCCTCCAGCGGTTGGAACCCGAGGGGGTGCGCCGGGTTCCTGCGGCTTTGCAATATGTTGAAATTCCGCATGACCACGCGGCTTTGACGAATCAGATGCTTTCTTTCGAGGCGCAGCTGGACGATGAACTCAGCAATCTGCCGGCGCAGGACGATGTCAAGGATGTGACCGTCAGCCTGCTGTATCCGCACTGGCGGGCGGGAACACTGCCGGTCTCCGGGCGGGCGCATTCACTCTTCCCGACCGCTTACGAATCGCCGCGCGTCCGATTCACCCTGGTGGACGCAAGGACCGGCAAGAAGATGCCGGCCTGGGTGGTTCGCAGGCATGGATATGTGTACGGCCTGGGCGACTGGTACAAGGCCAACGACCTGGTGCCCGGAGGGCTGGTCCGTATCTCACGCGGCGATCAGCCCGGGGAGGTCAAGGTGGAGGCGCTCACGCGGCGCGCCACGCGCGACTGGGTGCGCACCGTCATCGTCGGCGCGGACGGGGGGCTGGTCTTTGCTCTGCTGAAACAGCAGATCTCGGTCGAGTTCAATGAACGGATGGTGGTTTTCGTTCCCGATCCCGCGGCGGTGGATCAGGTGCGGGATCAGATTACGAAGAAGCATCAGCCATTTCAGGAGACGGTCAAAATGCTGGTCCGCCTGCTGGTGGGATTAAATCCACAGGGACATGTCCATGCCCAGGAATTGTATGCCGCGTTGAACATCGTGCGCCGCACCCCCCCTGCGCCTCTGCTCAGTGTGCTGGCGGGCAGCCCCGAATTCATCCACGTTGGCGACCTGCATTACCGCCTCGACGAGTGAGACGATATGAGCCTGCTGAAGCCGAACATCAAAACGCCCTTTCATATTGACTTCGATTGGTGGCAGCAAAACGACCGCGATTGGAAGGTGTACCTGCGTTCCCTGCTGTGTGTGGAGCATCAGGAGATCTTTGCGAATGTGGAAGAGGGCCAATCCATTGACTGGGTTGATCCCGAAACGGCCGAAGTGAAGGTCGTGGACGGGATCCAGCACACGCTGATGAGTCATTGTGCGCGCCAGCCCGATTTCGTCACTGAGCATACCGCGCTGGTGGAGGCGGTCTTCCGTCTATTGCTGGTGAATGGCAATCAGCCAATGAGCGCCGAAGATTTTGGGACTCGCTTGAATCGCCCGGCGGCAACCATCCTGACCACCCTGACCGGGCAGAGAGTATACAAAGGATTAAGACCCGTGCAGTGATGTGAATTGCCCCCGTAGCTCAACGGATAGAGCACCAGCCTTCTAAGCTGTTGGTTGTGGGTTCGAATCCCGCCGGGGGCGCCTGTGAAAGTAATATTGGTTAAGGAGATTTCCCTTATGGCGAAAGAGCGGTTTGGCTTGATAAAAGTCGGCGGTAAAGACGCCACGGTCATTGGCGATGACATCGAAATTGGACAGACCGCACCGGACTTCACTGTCCACGCGGTGGATTGGACGACGGTGCGCGGCCTGGCAGACACAGCGGGCAAAGTGCGCATTATTGCCGCAGTGCCCTCGCTGGATACGGACGTATGTGACCGTGAAACGCGGCGTTTCAACCAGGAGGCCGCCGCGCTCGATGCGGATGTCGTGATCGAGGTGATCAGCACGGACCTGCCCTATGCCCAGAAACGCTGGTGCGGAGCGGCGGGTGTGGATCAGGTGAAGACGCTTTCAGACCATATGAACGCGGAATTCGGCGAGAAATACGGCGTATTGATCAAGGAACGCCGCACCCTGCGCCGGGCCGTCTTTGTGGTGGATCGCAACGACAAGGTGATATACGCGGCTTACATGGCGGCGCTCGGCGACGAACCGAACTACGAGGAAGTGTTGGCGTCCGCCAGGGCCGCGTTGGCTTCCTGAGAAAGACGTTTATCGGGTTGATTTCGGAAGGAGTAAGTCATGGTCACGGTTATCCGTAAGACCGAATCTCAGGCGGAACGCCGGCGCGAGATTCTACATGCAGTGGGCTGGCAGGTGCAGGTGGGGTCCACCGTCTGGAGTCCGCCGACCGATGTTTACGAAACAGAAACCGAAGTGGTGGTGCGGGTGGAAGTGGCCGGGATGCGTGAACAGGACTTCGAGGTGGCTCTGCAGGACGACACCCTGTTCGTGAGCGGAATCAGGCCGGACGTCCCGGAGCGCCGCGCCTACCACCAGATGGAAATCCGTTTTGGAAAGTTCGCCAGCGCGGTCGGGTTGCCCGGCTCGGTCAACGCCGACGAGGCGCGGGCCGAGTACCGCGACGGATTTCTGACCGTCGTGCTGCCAAAATCGAAACCGAGCCAGATCAGGATCAAATCGAAGTAAGATGGCTGCTTCCCGCTGGCAGACCAATGCCTCCGATTTCTTCGACTGGCTGGGCGAGAACGATTTCTCGTTGATGGAAATGTTCCTGCCGGCCTTGTTCTCGCGCGCCTCCAAAAAGGGCGACGAGTCCCTGCCGCCGGCCGAGGCGCCGCGCGTGGACGATACACCGAAGTATCCCGATATCCTGCCCATCCTGCCGTTGCGCGGCGTAGTCGTCTACCCGCAGACTGCCGTCCCGTTGACGGTGGGACAGCCGCGTTCGATCAAACTGGTGGACGACGTGATGTCCGGCGACACAAAACTGGTGGGACTGGTGGCGGCTCGCAACCCGGAACTGGACCAGCCCGGCCCGGCTGACCTGTATCGCGTCGGGACGATTGCCACCGTCCACCGCCTGTTGCGCGCGCCGGATGGAACCATCCGACTGCTGGTGCAGGGCATGGATCGCTTCCGTTTGGGCGAGTTCGTGGCCGAAGAACCATACTTGAGAGCCAGAATCGAACTCGCGCCCGAGACTCTGGAAACGGGGTTGGAGATCGACGCGCTGGCGCGCAACGCCCGCGATCAATTCCAGCAGATTACGCAATTGATCCCCTCCTTCCCGGAGGAACTGGCCAATTCCATCATTTCGATGGAAGAGCCGCTGCCCACCGTGTACACCATCGCCAATTTCCAGCGCATCGACCTGAGCGACGCACAGGAAATCCTGGAGATCAATTCGGTTACCGAGAAATTACGCAAACTGATCGGCCTGCTCGTGCGCGAGGCCGAGGTGTTGACCCTTGGCCAGAAGATCCAGAACGAGGCGCGCGGCGAGATCGAGAAGGTCCAGCGCGAATACTTTCTGCGCGAGCAGATGAAGGCCATCCAGAAGGAACTGGGTGAACGCGACGAACAGGCCGTCGAGGTGGAGGAATTTCGTAAAAAGATCGAGGCCGCGAAGATGCCCGAGGAGGCAGAAAAGCAGGCCCGCCGCGAACTGGAGCGTCTGTCGCGCCTTCCGACTGCCGCGGCCGAATACGGCGTCATCCGCACCTACCTGGACTGGCTCGTGTCTCTTCCGTGGTCGGCCTTCACCGCGGACAACCTGGATATCAATCACGCCCGCGAGGTCTTGAACAAGGATCATTACGGGCTGGAGGACATCAAGGATCGTATTCTGGAATTCCTCGCGATCCGCAAACTGCGCCTGGACCGCAAGGATGAGATCAAGCCCGAATCCGAGGACATGATTCGCCGCGAGCGCGAGGGCGTGATCCTCTGCTTCGTCGGGCCGCCCGGCGTGGGCAAGACCTCGCTGGGACAGTCCATCGCCCGCGCCATGGGACGCAAGTTCACGCGCATGTCGCTGGGTGGGATGCGCGACGAGGCCGAAGTCCGCGGTCATCGCCGCACCTACATTGGAGCAATGCCGGGACGCATCCTGCAGGCCCTGCGCCGCGTGGAAACGCGCAACCCGGTCTTCATGCTGGACGAAATCGATAAACTGGTCTTCGATTTCCACGGCGACCCGGCCTCGGCCCTGCTCGAAGTGCTCGACCCCGAACAGAACATCGAATTCCGCGATAATTATCTGGAAGTGCCGATTGACCTTTCGCAGGTCTTCTTCATCACGACCGCCAACACGCTGGAGACCGTGCCCGGGCCCCTGCGCGACCGCATGGAGGTCATTTTTCTTTCGGGTTACACCGAACGCGAGAAGATCGCCATCGCCCGCGGCTACCTGATCCCGCGCCAGATCCGCGAGAACGGCCTGCGCCCGGACGAAGTGACCTTCTCGGACGAGGCGTTGCAGAAGATCATACAGGGTTACACACGCGAGGCGGGCGTCCGCAACCTGGAGCGCAAGATCGGCGCGGTCTGCCGCAAGGCGGGGACGCGCATCGCCGAAGGGAAGGGCGCGAAATTCGAGGTGACGCCCGAACTGATCGAGGAGTTCCTCGAGCACCCGATCTTCCTCGGCCCGGAGGAGATCAACCAGCGCACGGCCATCCCCGGCGTGGTGCCCGGCCTGGCGTGGACCTCCTTCGGCGGTGACATCCTCTTCATCGAAGCCACGCAGATGCCCGGCGGCAAGGGCTTCCAGGTGACCGGCTCGGTCGGCAACGTGATGCAAGAGTCGGCGCGCGCCGCGCTCTCCTTCGTCCGCTCGCGGGCGAAAGGGCTGGGACTCGAACCCACATTCTTCGATAAGGCCGACATCCACCTGCACATCCCGGCCGGCGCGACGCCAAAAGACGGTCCCTCCGCCGGCGTGACCATAGCGACCGCGCTCGTGTCGCTGGTCTCCGGGCGCAAGGTCAAACCGGCGGTGGGAATGACCGGCGAGATCACCCTGCGGGGGCAGGTCCTGCCGGTGGGCGGGATCAAGGAAAAGGTCCTGGCCGCGCACCGCAACGGCCTGAAGACGGTCATCCTGCCGAAGCGCAATGAAGTCGATCTGGACGACGTACCGGATGAAGTCAAGCAATCCATGAAATTCGTCTTTGCCGAAACCGTGGACGAGGTGCTGGCCGCCTCGCTCGAAAAAGTCAACGGGCACGCCAAAAAGCCGGACGAGAAACAGGCAAGAAAATCCACGTCGAAGAAAGAAAAAAAGAATGTTAAAGGTCCTGCTCGCCGAAGATGATGCAACGATGGTCTCCCTGTTGAAGACCCTTCTAAAAATGGAGGGCTTTGAGGTGGTCTCGTTGGATTCCGATGCGGATGTGGTCGATGCCGTGCGGCGCGAACGGCCCGATGTCCTGCTGATGGACGTGCATCTTTCGGATCAGAACGGCCTGGACGTACTGAAATCCCTGCGCGAGGCGGAGGGGGAGGAAGGGAACCGCGTGCGCGTGGTGATGACCTCCGGGCTGAACGTCGAACAGGAATGCCGCGACCGCGGCGCGGACGAATTCCTGCTCAAGCCGTTCATGCCCGACGACCTGATCGCCATCCTCAAAAACAACAAATAAACATGGACGAGGTCCGCATCCGCCAGTTTCGTTATCCCGATGATTACGAGACGGTCGTGCAGTTCTGGTCGTCCATCGAAAAGGGGATGCACGTGGGACGTTCGGATACCCCGGCCGAGATCGAAAAGAAACTGGAGCGCGACCCCGACCTGTTCCTCGTGGCGGAAGTAGACGACGCCATCGTTGGTTCGGTCATCGGCGGATTCGACGGCCGCCGCGGCATGATCTACCATTTCGCTGTGGCCGCTTCCTTTCGCGGACAGGGAATTGGCTCCCGTTTAATCGGCGAAGTCGAGACCCGCCTGCGCGCCAGGGGCTGTCTCAAATGTTATTTGCTCGTCGAGCGCGAGAATGGGGAGGCGGCCGAGTTTTATGAACGACGCGGCTGGCAGGAGATGACTCCCACCAATCGAATATTCGGGAAAGAACTGCAATGACCCTGCGTTTCGGCATTCTGACCGTGTCGGATCGCTCCTCGCGGGGCGAGCGCCCGGACGCCTCCGGCCCCGCACTGGCAGATTTCGTCCGCGCACAGGGATGGGAGGTCTACGCGACCGAGGTCGTAGCCGATGACCGAAGGCTGATCCGCGCCACGCTGGCCGCCTGGGCCGACCGCGGCGACCTGGATGTGATTCTCTCCACCGGTGGGACGGGCTTTGCCCCTCGCGACGTCACCCCCGAGGCCACGCGCGACGTGATCGAACGCGAGGCGCCCGGCCTGGCGGAGGCCATGCGCGCCGCCAGCCTCGCCAAAACGCCCCACGCCATGCTCTCGCGCTCGGTGACGGGCATCCGCAAACGGACGCTCATCATCAACCTGCCCGGCAGTCCAAAAGGCGCGCTGGAAAACCTGCAGGTGGTCGCGCCCGCGCTGGAACATGCGGTGCATCTCCTGCGCGAGGAGGATGCCGGGCATTAGCCTTGCGACGCCTGCGGGCATGGGCTATAATCCCCCCGTTTGCAATTTCACGAAAGAGGAAAGAAATGATAGATGTCAACGATCTTCGCAAAGGCGTGACCTTCGAACTCGACGGCACGCTTTACAAGGTGCTGGAATACAGCCACAACAAGACCGGGCGCGGCAACGCCTCCATCCGCATCAAGGCGCGCAACATGTTCACCGGGGCCAACATAGAGCGCACCTTCAACTCGGGCCAGACCATCCAGGATGTGCGCCTCGACTTCCACAACGTCTCGTATCTCTACCGCGACGGCGAGTTCTACCACTTCATGGACAACGAGACCTTCGAACAGCCCGCCATCAAAAGCGACGTTCTCGGCGACGACGCCCTCTACCTGAAAGAAGGCCTGGAGGTCAAACTGACCTTCTACAAGGGCGAGCCGCTGGATGTGGAATTTCCCACCTCGGTGGACTTGAAAGTGGTCGAGGCCGATGTGGCCGTGCGCGGCGACACCGCCACCGGCGTCAACAAAAAGGTCAAGACCGAGACCGGGCTCGAAGTCCAGTGCCCGCAGTTCGTCAAAGTCGGCGATACCATCCGCGTGGACACGCGCACAGGCGAATACGTCACCCGCGTGTAAGAATTTCGCAGGTTGAAGGGTCTGGTAACTTCATGATTTGTGCGCTCTCAATGAATGCTGGAAAATGAACCGCGAAGACGCGAAGTGCGCGAAGGAATCTTTGCAACCGCGAAGAAATTCCCTTCGCGGACTCAAGGGACTTCGCGGTCTTTTTTTCTTCGCGGTGAAAATCGTGCCCGCGAGTGAGATGCAGTCAAGATTCTCTTCAACCTGCGATCATTTAATCCCATGAAAACACCGGCTGGCAGGGAATGTAAATACTTCTACGGCGATTATTATCGCGGACGTACGCAGGAGGAATGCCGCCTGCTCAAGGCCTCCGGCGAGCGCTGGGCGCGCGACCTGTGCAAAACCTGCCCGGTGCCGTCCATCATGCTGGCCAACGCCTGCGAATTCCTGCAATTGCGCGGGACGGTGACGCGCCCGCTGACGGCTCTCTTCCAGCGCCGCGTGCAGGTCGCCGCCTACTGCGACAAGACGAAGCGCGCCGTGGCCGAGCCGCACGTCGGCTGTGGACAATGTCACGCCCTCCCCTTTAATTTCCAGATCAAAGAATGACGCTCACGTTACTGCTCGATCTCGACGGCACTCTGTTGGATAACAACATTGAGTCATTCATCCCTGCTTATTCGCAGGCGCTTTCGAAACACCTGGCGGCGTACGTGAAGCCGGAGGCCATGCTGTCCGCTTTGATGACGGGCACGCGGCGGATGATTGCCAACCTGGACCCGACCAAAACACTGCGAGACGCCTTCGCTGCGGAATTCTATCCCGCGCTCGGCCTCGACGCCGACGAACTCGCGCCCGTGCTCGAGCAGTTCTACGACGAGGTCTTTGCCACCCTTGCCTCCAAAACAGCGCCGCGCCCCGAGGCCGTCCCATTCGTGGAATGGGCGTTCGCGCAAGGCTGGCGCGTGGCGATTGCCACCAGTCCTCTTTTTCCGCGCAAGGCCATCGAGCACCGCCTGCGCTGGGCCGGCCTGCCTCCCGAAACATATCCGTTCGCGCTGATCTCATCCTACGAAACGTTCCATTTTGCCAAACCCCAGCCCGCGTATTACACCGAATTTCTGGCGCGCCTGGGCTGGCCCGAGGGCCCGGTGTTGATGGTGGGCAACGATGTCGAGCAGGACCTGATTCCCGCGAAACAACTCGGCCTGGCGACCTATTGGGTGGGGGAGACCTTTACAAGCGGCTTCGAGTCAACCGGCCGCGGGACTCTGAGGGACTTGCGCCCCTGGCTGGAACAAACGGATCTTTCCGCGCTCGAGCCTGTTTTCGCCTCCCCGGCCGCTCTCCCGCCCCTGCTTTTATCCACGCCCGCCGCGTTGCGGACATTGCTCGCCGATTTCCCGCGCCAGGCATGGACGCGCCGTCCCGCCGCGGACGCGTGGTGCGTGACCGAAATCCTGTGCCACCTGCGCGACTCCGAGCGCGAAGTGGATCACCCGCGCTATGAACTGATTCTCGGGGAAAGCGATCCCTTCATCCCTGGCGTCGACACGGACGGCTGGGCTGGCGAACGCGGCTATATCGAACAAGACGGCGAATCTGCGTTGTGCGAGTTCACCCGCGCCCGCCTCCAGACGCTGGAAACCCTCAATGGCCTGGACCCGGCCCAGTGGTCCCGAAAGTGCCGCCACGCCATCTTCGGCCCGACCTCCCTGCTCGAACTGGTCGCTTTCACGGCCGAGCACGACCGCCTGCATATCCGTCAATTGCTGGATGTCATGAAATCCTGACCGGGCGCGTCCCTTTTCGCCCGGTCGTGTTTTAACTCCAAATTGCGCTGGGCAGGCTGGGCCTTGTCCTGCGATGTTTACAGGAGTCCCCCGATGAGAAAACGAGTTGTGGTGACCGGCCTGGGCGCGGTAAGCCCGGTCGGCAACACCGTGGAAGAGACCTGGGACGCGTTGGTGGCGGGGAAATCGGGCGCGGCGCCCATCACGCATTTCGACGCCGGCGCGCACAAGACGAAGTTTGCCGCGGAAGTAAAGGGGTTCGACGCAGCGCCAATGTTCGGCGCGCGCGAGACCCGCAAAATGGACCGCTTCACCCAGTTTGCCATGGCCGCGACGAAAGAGGCCATGCAACAGGCCGGGCTGAGCATTGACGAAACGAACCGCGACCGTGTGGGGATTCTGATCGGCTCCGGTATCGGCGGCATTTCCACCCTGCTCGAACAGGTGGATGTGATGCGCGAGCGCGGCCCTGACCGCGTCAGCCCGTTCTTGATTCCCATGATGATTTCGGACGGCGCGGCGGGCGTGATCGCCATTGCCATCGGCGCGCGCGGACCCAACATGGCGCTGGCCACCGCCTGCGCCACCGGCACGAACACCCTCGGCGAGGCGGCGGAGATGATCCGCCGCGGCGCGGCCGACGCGATGATCGCCGGAGCCTCGGAGGCGGCCATTGTCCCGGTGGCGATGGCGGGCATGAATGTGATCGGCGCCCTATCCACCCGCAACGACGCGCCGACGCGCGCCTCGCGTCCGTTCGATAAGGACCGCGACGGATTCCTGATGGGCGAGGGCGCGGCCATCGTCATTCTGGAATCGCTGGAATACGCCCAGGCGCGCGGCGCGAAGATCATCTGTGAATTCACGGGCTACGGCACCACGGACGACGCGCATCACATCTCCGCCCCGGCCGAGAACGGCGCGGGCGCGGCGATTTCCATGAGCCTGGCGCTCAAGGATGCCGGGCTGAAGCCCGAAGACATCGGCTACATCAACGCGCACGGCACGTCCACGCAGCTGAACGACAAGAGCGAGACCGCCGCCATCAAGACCGTCTTTGGAGAGCAGGCTTATAACATCCCTGTTTCGTCCACCAAATCCATGACCGGCCATCTGCTCGGCGCGTCGGGTTCGCTGGAGGCGGTGGTATGCGCCAGGGTGTTGGAAACGGATACGCTTCCGCCCACCATCAATTACGAGACGCCCGATCCGTTGTGCGACCTGGATTACGTCCCCAACCAGGCGCGCAAGGCCCATCCGATCCACGTCATGTCGAATTCGTTTGGCTTCGGCGGGCACAACGCAACGCTCATTCTGAGCCGCTTTTCGTAACAAGGATTCCCGCCGGGCGCAGACACCGCTGAGACAAAACGCCTCTCCGCGTGCCCGCGTCCGCGGCAAGTAAGGAGAGAGGTATGCCATACGCGCACATCACAGGCTGGGGGATGGCCGTACCGGAACCCGTTCTGACAAACGACGACCTCGCCAAAATCGTCGAAACCAGCGACGAGTGGATTCGCGACCGCACCGGCATCCGCGAACGGCGCATCGCGCGCGACACGGAGTTCCCGTCTACGCTGGGAGTGGCAGCCTCGCTCAAGGCGCTGGCCGTGGCGGGAGTCCGCCCAACGGATATTGACCTGATCATCTGCTCGACGTCCACGCCCGAGTATATTTTCCCTGCGACGGCCTGCCTCATCCAGGACCAGCTCGGCGCAACCAAAGCCGGCGCGTTCGACCTGCTAGCCGCGTGCTCGGGTTTTATCTATGGCATCAACATGGCCGCGCAGGCCATCCGCAGCGGCTCGATCAAGACCGCGCTGGTCATCGGTACAGAGACGCTCTCGCGCTTCGTCAACTGGGAGGACCGCAACACCTGCATCCTGTTCGGAGATGGGGCGGGCGCGTTCGTGTTGCAGGCCAGCGAGGAACCCGGCGGCGTCCTTTCGGCAGTCATGCACTCGGACGGCTCCGGCGGCGACCTGCTTTCATTGCCCGGCGGAGGCAGTCGTTATCCTGCCACCGAGGCGACAGTTCACGAAGGCAAGCATTACATCCACATGGATGGCAAGGAGGTCTTTCGTTTCGCCACCAAGGTGATGGCCTCCGCGACCAGAGAAGCCCTCGACGCGGCCGGACTGGAAGTGGAACAGGTCCAGTGGATTGTCCCGCACCAGGCCAACTTCCGCATCATCGACGCGGCGGCGCGCGGCCTGAAACTGCCCATCGAGCGATTCGTCGTCAATGTGGATCGCTACGGTAATACCTCCACCGCGTCCATTCCGATTGCCGCGGTGGAAGCGGTCGAGAAGGGACAAATCAAGCCGGGCGATAACATTGTGCTGGTCGGCTTCGGCGCGGGACTCACCTGGGGCGCGCTGGCCGCGCAGTGGACCGGGCCCCTGCCTGCCCATCCGAAGGTCAACCTCAGCCGGTATCGCACCCTCGGCCGCGTCCGCTCGATTCTGCGCCGCATCGGACGCTTCATCGAAGGCCTCATCTGGGGCAGGAAGGCATAGCCGGTTTGGGGCGATTGTGGTAGGATAAAACCGAAATCGAAAAAGGAGCGTCTCATGTTTGGACTACCGCGCGGAGCCGAATGGATCCTCATCCTTCTCATCATCCTGCTCTTGTTCGGCCCGGGCCGCATCGGCAAGATTGCCAGCGAACTCGGTCAGGGAATTCGCAACTTCCGCGAGGGCCTGGGCGGCAAAAAGGAAGAGGAACCCCAGGAACCTCCAAAAGAAAAATAACGGAACTCGGAGCGGATCATCCGCTCCGTTTTCGTTTTACAGGGATTTTACAATCCCTTAATCGGGGGACAATTCGCTGTGGATACACTGCGGGCATGGACACGAAACTCTCCCGCCGCGACTTTCTCAAACTGACCGGCTTCGTTGCCGCCGCTTCCGGGTTGTGGGGCTGTTCCCGCGCTGCGGACGTCCTCGCCACCCCAAGCCCGGTCCCGACCGTCGATTCGCCCGATCCGCTGACCTTTGCCGCGCTGACGCGCATCACCTTCGGGCCGCGCCCCGAAGAGGTCGAGCGCGCCAGCCAGATCGGGCTGGACAACTTCATAGACGAGCAACTGGCCTGGGAAGCGGTGGACGATCCCGAGGTCGGGGTGCGGCTCGCCGGTTTGTCCACGCTCGAAATGTCCGCGCCCGAACTGGCCGAACTGGAAAAGCGCGGCCAGCCCGCCACCGAATTGATGACGGCCGCCCTCCTGCGCGCGGTCTATTCGCGCCGCGGACTCTACGAGCAGATGGTCCACTTCTGGACGGATCACTTCAACATCTACATTGGAAAGAACCAGGATCGCATCCTGAAAACGGCCGACGACCGCGAGGTGATCCGCCCGCACGCCCTCGGCAAATTCCGCGACCTGCTTTCGGCGTCGGCGCACAGCCCCGCCATGCTGGTCTATCTGGACAACGCCGCCAGCACGAAGGACGGGCCGAACGAAAATTACGCGCGTGAGTTGATGGAACTGCATACCCTGGGCGTGGACGGCGGGTACACCCAGACGGATGTCGAGGAGGCCGCCCGCGCGCTGACCGGCTGGACGGTGCGGCGCAGGACTGGCGAATTCTTCTTCGACGCGCGCATCCACGACGACGGCGAAAAGACCATCCTCGGCGTCGTTTTCCCCGCGGGGCAGGGGATTCGGGACGGCGAGCAATTGATCGAAATGCTGGCAGTTCATCCCGCCACGGCGCGTTACATTGCGACCAAACTTGTGATTCGATTCGTGTCCGACCAGCCGCCCGCCTCGCTGGTTGAGCGCGCCGCCGCGGCGTTCGCGCAGACCGACGGCGATCTGGTCAAGGTGATGGGCGAAATTTTACATTCTGAGGAATTCCGCGCTTCACTGGGAGGCAAGCTCAAACGGCCGTTCGATTTCGTCGTCTCGGCGCTCCGGCAAACTTCCGCCGAAACGGAGGCGGACAGGGCCATCCTCTACCTGCTCACCCAGATGGGCCAGCGGCCCTTCTTCTGGCCCGCGCCCAATGGCTATCCCGAAGCCGGGGCGGCCTGGCTGAATTCCAACGACCTGCTGGCGCGCTGGAACTTCGCCCTCGGGCTGGTGACCGGCGCGCTGCGCGACACACAAGTTGACCTACCCTCCCTCGCCTCGGGCGCGGCGACGGTCGAAGCGGCCCTCGACGCGCTGAGTCTGCGCCTGCTGGGCGGTGCGCTGACCGGGGTCCCGCGCCAGTATCTGCTGGAGGCGCTTGCAGGTTATTCGTTGGACGATGCGCTCGCGCCCCTGGCCGCCCTCCTGCTCGCCGCGCCTCATTTTCAGATTCGATGACTTTAGGAGATGACCGATGACCACCCTCTCCCGCCGCGATGTTCTCAAATCCGCCACCCCCGCGCTGACCGCCTGGATGCTCGCGCCGGTGCGACCGGCGCGCCTCCTGCCGCGCTTCGCCGTCCTCTCCCCGCAGGGACAGGCGCCGCGCGCCAACGTACTTGTGTGCGTCTTTCTACGCGGCGGCATGGATGGGTTGAACACCGTCATTCCGCACGGCGATCCGAATTACTACGACCTGCGTCCGAGTCTCGGCATTCCCGAACCGACGAACGGAGACGACAGCGCCATTGACCTAGACGGTTTCTTCAGCCTGCATCCGTCCCTGCGCCCGCTGAAAGACGTGTGGGACGACGACTGCCTGGCCGTGGTCCACGCCACAGGTTCACCCGACCCGTCGCATTCCCACTTCGACGCCATGGATTACATGGAGCGCGGCACGCCGGGCGAGAAACAGATCCCCACCGGCTGGCTGGCGCGTCATCTCGAACTGGCCGCCTGGCAAAACGGCTCGCCCTTTCGCGCCGTCGGATTCGGCACACTATTGCCTTCGTCCCTGCGCGGACCGATCCCCTCCATTGCGCTCAAATCCATCGCGGATTTTCACCTCGGCGGCAGGCGGCAGTCTCCCGAACTCGAACAGTTCCAGGCCGCCCTCATGGAGATGTACGCCAACGGTTCCAGCCTGGACGACAACGCGGCCTTCACGATGGACGCCATTTCCATGCTCGAAAGCGCGGCCTCGGGCGAATACGTCCCGTCCAATAACGCGGTCTATCCCGAATCGGAATTCGGCGAATCGCTCAAACAGACGGCGCAGTTGATCAAGGCCGAAATCGGCCTCGAGGTCGCCGCGGTGGACCTGGGCGGCTGGGACACGCACAACGCGCAGGGTCAGCTGGACGGTCAGATGCCCGCGCTGCTCGCCGACCTGGGCGCGTCGCTCTCGGCGTTCTATCAGGACATGGGCGAAAGCATGAAAAACATCACAGTCGTCACCATGTCCGAGTTTGGGCGGCGCGCCGCCGAAAATGCCAGCGCGGGCACGGATCACGGCCACGGCAACCTGATGTTGCTCATGGGCAAATCGCTGAACGGCGGCAGGGTCTATGGTCAGTGGCCCGGGCTTGCACCCGAACAACTGGCGTCTCCCGGCGACCTCGCCATCACCACCGACTTCCGCTCCGTGTTGGGCGAACTTCTGCAAAAACACCTGCTCGATCCGCAGGTCGAGCAGGTGTTCCCGAACTTCTCGAATTATCAGCCTCTCGGTTTTGCAAAAGAACTCTAGCCAAGCAGCGCGCGCAACGCCTCCGCGCTCGTCACGGGCTGTTTGCAGACGAACCCCTCGCAGACGTACGCGGCGGACCTTCCATTTACGAGCGGACGGTCGCGCAGGAGGGGAGGCGCGTCTTTGCCCGGCGGATATGAACTCGCGGCGATCACGACGTTCGGCCTGAATCCCGCCCGAACCGCGTCCACCAACTCCCGCGCCGACTCCAGCCCCGCCTCGGCCACAACCGCGACCTGTTTCACCGGTCCCAGCGCGAACTCCGCCGCGGACAGCCAGCGCGCGAACGCCAGCGGATATTTCAGGGCATATTCACCCACAAGAGCAAGTGACTTCTCTGCCAAATCGCGATATTCACCGTTATCTGTGAACGCGGCCAGTTTGAGCAGGGCCTCGCAGGCCAGTGCGTTGCCGGAGGGCGCGGCATTGTCCTGCAAATCCTTCGGTCGGAGGAGCAGGGTCTCGCCGTCGGAGGGCGTGTCGAAGAAGCCGCCCGCGGGATCGCGAAAGCGCGCGATCATTTCGTCTGCCAGTTCCAGCGCGGACGCGAACCACTTGTCCTCGAAGTCGGTCTGATACAGTTCAAGCAGTCCGAGAATCAGCGCGGCGTAGTCTTCGAGGAAGACCTCGTCGGTCGCTTTGCCATCCCTCCACGACCGGCGAAGTTGTCCTTTTGGTCGCAGAGCAGACAGCAAGAACTCGGCGTTGCGTGTAGCCATTTTATAGTAAGTGTCATTGCTAGAGAGCGAAGCAGTCTCCTCGCCCGCGTTGTCAGATGTCAGCACTCGCGCCGCCTCCGCAAACGTCCCCAGCATCAATCCATTCCAGGCGGTGAGGACCTTGTCATCCGTCGCGGGGCGGACGCGTCCGCCGCGGACGGCGACCAGTCTGGAATGGCACTCGGCCAATTCAACAGGGACAGCCTCAACGTCGATCTTGAAGCGGGCGGCGAGGGTGGAGTCATCGAGGGCGCGCTGGAGGACAGTCCTGCCCTCCCAGTTGCCGCGTTCGGTCACGCCATAGGCCGCGGCGAAGAAGTCATAATCGGAATCCAGCGCGGCGCGCAGTTCGTCCGCAGTCCAAACGTAGAATTTTCCCTCTTCGCCTTCGGAGTCGGCGTCGAGCGAGGAGTAGAAGCCGCCGTCGGGATGAGTCATCTCGCGGGCGACGAAATCCAGGGTTTCTTCGGTGACGCGGCGGAAGAAGGACTCGCCCGTGATCTGCCAGGCGCGCAGATAGGCGCGGGCGAGTTGGGCGTTGTCGTAGAGCATCTTCTCGAAGTGCGGGACGCGCCAGAAATTGTCGGTGCTGTAGCGGGCGAAGCCGCCGCCGACCACGTCGTACATGCCGCCGCGCGCCATGGTCTTGAGGGCATGGAGAGCGGCGTCCAATTCTTTTGGGTTCACCACGGAGACCACAGAGTTCACAGAGCCTTTTTGACTCTCCGTGCTCTCTGTGTTCTCTGTGGTGCGGTGTTGCGCGGCTCGTGCGAGTAGGAACTCAATCGTCATCGGCTGAGGGAATTTGGGCGCGGAGCCCCAGCCGCCGTAGCCCCAATCATAGGATTCGACCAGTTTGTTTGCAATGGCACCAAGATGTTCAGATGTTAGCGCGAGGGTGTTACTCGCGGCAGACAGTGCGGCCTGCAAATGCTGTGTCACCTGTCCGCCAACGCGCGTGATCTCACCGCGTTCTTCGCGCCAGGCGCGGGCGACGCCGTTCAACACATCCTTGAAAGACGGCATGTTATAGCGCGGCGCGGGAGGGAAATAGGTCCCCGCGTAAAACGGACGCAGGTCGGGCGTCAGGAAGACCGACATCGGCCAGCCGCCTGAACCCGTCATGGCTTGCACGGCCTGCATGTAGATCCCGTCCAGATCGGGACGTTCCTCGCGGTCCACCTTGATGTTGACGAAGTGCGCGTTCATCAGCGCGGCCGTTTCGGAGTCCTCGAAGGACTCGTGCGCCATCACGTGGCACCAGTGACAGGCCGCGTAGCCGATGCTGAGGAAGATGGGCTTGTCCTCGGCCCTGGCTTTGGTAAGCGCTTCTTCGCCCCAGGGATACCAGTCAACAGGGTTGTGCGCGTGTTGGAGGAGGTAGGGGGAGGTGGTTTGGGAGAGGCGGTTGGGCATGCAATTACTTGTAAAGTGTTTGATAAATAGCGCAGGAAGCGTTAAATTCCGATTTTGACGTTTGCGATATCAACTCCTAATTTAAGCAGAGCCCAAATTAGCAAAAGCACATAGATAAATTGAAGAATTTTTCCAATAAGGTGCTCTTGTAGAATTTTCACATCGAACTCAGATAACTTTAGTAAGGTGTATGGCAGCTTAATAACAAAAACCGCGATTTCCTTGAGCCAATATAGAGGATTTATTAACTTGGTGAACTCCTCACTTGCTTGTCTTTCAAGGCATCCTATTACTTGATTGATCGCATCGTATGTTGGAGTATCTAAATCAGCGAAACTTGTAGGCGGGCTTAAGATGGATTCAAAATATGATCCCTCAAAATATATATTTCCTTCAACTGGCGTACTCTGAATTTTTGCTCTGTGTGAAACCATAAATTTATCGGCTAGTTCTATGGCTTTCCTGAGCATCTTTGTATATTCTTCTCTCAAATCTCTATAGCCTTCTGATTTTTGAGATTCAGCCAGAACGTCTTTCAGCCAACTATCTCTTGTCAGGTAACTTCTTTGATCCTTGCTAATTCTCTTCTTTGCTTTCTCCTCGATTGTTCGCATTCTGATAAGAGTATTTTTGAACTCGATGACGAAATTCAGATCATTCCTAATAGAAAAATATAACATTTTAGACTCCCTTCGAATTCTATTCACTCGAACTCCAACTCGAACTCCTCGTCCTCGCCGAACTCCTCCAGCGGCTCGATCTGGATCTCGCTGAACAACGCCTCCTGTTCGGCGCGGACGCGGTAACGCTTCACCAGTTCCAGCAGGGCGAGGAACGTCACCACCACCTCCAGCCGCGTGGGCTTCTCGCCCAGCAGGCCGCGGAAGGTCGCGGCGCGGTCCGCGCGCATGCGTTTGGCGATCAAATCAATTTTCTCGCGGATGGTGATTCTCGGCGCGGCGATGACCGTCCCCAGCGACTGCTTATCGCGCCCCTCGGCCAGGATCGCCTCGGCCGCCTCGAGCAGGTCGGCCAGCGTGATTCCGCTCAGGTCGAGCTTGCCTTCCACTTTCGGCGGCGGCGCGACCCGCAGGTAAGTCCGCAGGTGAGCCGCTTCGCGTTTCTCCAGCCAGTTGGCGATATCCTTGAAGCGCTTGTAGATGCGCAACTGACGGGCCAGGTCCTCGCCCGGGTCCTCCTCGCCCGCCGCTCGTTCGGGCGGACGCGGCAGGAGCGCCTCCGATTTGATCTGGATCAACCTGGCCGCGATCACCAGGAACGACGAGATCTCGTCCGCGCTGACGCCCTGCATGGCGTGCACGTGCGCGAGATACTGGTCGGTCACCTGCGCCAGCGACACCTTCGTGATGTCCAGTTCGGCGCGCTCGATCAGGTCGAGCAAAAGCGCCAGCGGCCCCTCGTACTCGGGCAGGCTGACGGTGTAATTCGGCTGGATGGGCGTGACCATGGCGGGGAAATTATAACATTCCGCCGGGCCGCTGGTTGAGTGGCCGCGAAGCGGCTGTATCGAAACCAGCGGCGGAAGCGAGTCGCACATTGGAAGAGATTGCTTCGTCGGGCTGGGTCTCGATACGTGCTCCGCACTACTCGACCCGCAGCCCTCCTCGCAATGACACGCGGGTATAATTCCTCCCATGTCCAAACTGACCCATCTCGACGAAACGGGCCGCGCCCGCATGGTGGACGTCGGATCGAAGCCCGACACGGAGCGCGTCGCCGTGGCGAAGGGCGAAGTCCACATGACGCGGGCGACCTTCGACCTGATCCGCGCGGGACAAATCAAGAAAGGCGACGTGCTGACCGTGGCGCAGATCGCGGGCATCACCGCCGCCAAACGGACCTCGGACCTGATCCCGTTATGTCATCCCCTTACGCTCACCCAGGTGGACGTGGATCTCGCGCTGGACGAATCCCTGCCCGGCGTGGTCATCACGGCCACCGCCAAAGTGACCGGCAAGACGGGCGTCGAGATGGAGGCGCTCACCGCCGTCTCCGTCGCCGCGCTCACGGTCTACGACATGGCCAAGTCCGCCGAGAAGACCATGCGGATTCAGAATATTCGGCTGGTCGAAAAGCACGGCGGGCAGAGCGGGGATGTGGTTACCTGACCTATCCTCGCGTCGCGCAGTCCCAGCGTTCTACTGGGGAGCGGAGGCTTTCGGGTCTGCCGACACTTGGCGCAGGCGCAGGTGAAGCCGCAGACGAGACGCAAAATTTCCAAGCGAAATGCGCTTCGTCTCCGCTGGGTCTCGATACGCTCCGCTACTCGACCACCAGCTTCGCTCAGCGCGATGTAAGTTGAGGCAATCATGGAATTTCAAGCCGTAAACCTGAAAGACAAGTTCAACTTGTTCGATGAGCACTGGTCGCCGAAGATCATCTCACGCCTGAACGACTACCACATCAAACTCGCCAAAGTGCAGGGCGAGTTCGTCTGGCACGACCACCCCGAAACGGACGAATTGTTCCTCGTCGTGCAGGGCGCTCTCGACATTCACTTCCGCGATGGAAAGGTCACGCTTCGCGCGGGAGAATTGTTCGTCGTGCCGAAGGGCGTGGAGCACAAACCCGTCGCAGAAGAGGAGTGTCACATTTTGTTGATCGAACCCGCAGGTACAGTTAACACGGGTGATGTCGTCAATGAAATGACAGCCGAAAACGACGTATGGATTTAATGCAGTACCGCGACATTCATGTCGCCTCGTAGATGCGAGATAAATCTCGCAGTACCGGAGTGATAATATGAACCGCGTAAAAGTCTTATTGTTTGCCACCCTGCGCGAGCGCGCCGGCGGCGCGAAATTCATCGAAATTGACCTGCCCGAGTCCGCAACCGTGCAGGACCTCAAAGAGCAGGTCGCGCGCGAGCATCCCGATCTCGAACACTCCATGAAAACCGTGCTCGCCACCATCAACCGCGAGTACGCCTTCGACGAGGCCGTCCTTCCCGCGGGCGCGGAGATCGCCATGTTCCCGCCGGTCTCCGGCGGGTAAGTCTGTGCTCAAGCCGCCGTCCCCGGCGGCGACCATGCTGGGTTTCGAGCGCCGGGGACGGCGCTCGGAGCAGATTTTGGATTGACCGCGATTCCCGAATCCCGAATAACAAATATCGGATTCCCATGCCCCACCTTCAACCTTCAACCTCCAACCTTCCAACTATCTTTTCCATCACCGAGGAAGAACTCGACCTCGACTCCCTGCTCGCGCAGATTACCCTGCCGAGCACCGGCGCGGCGGCCATTTTCACAGGCATGGTGCGCGGCGTCACCTCGCGCGGTGAGGCGCACGAGACCTCCTATCTCGAATACGAGGCTTACGTCCCGATGGCCGAGGCCAAGATGAAACAGGTCGCGGACGAGATTCGCCAGAAATGGCCGACCGTCGAGGGCATTGCCATCATCCAGCGCGTCGGCAGGCTGTATCCCAAAACGCCCACCGTGCTCATCGCCTGCACCGCCGCGCACCGCGATACCGGCGTGTTCGACGCGGCGCGCTACGGCATTGACCGCCTGAAAGAGATCGTCCCCGTCTGGAAAAAAGAAGTCAGCCCGACGGGCGAAGAATGGGTGGAAGGCGAATATATTCCGAAGCCGGGGGAATGACTTGGAAGTCAAGTGCCTGAATTGCAGACGGCCATACCCTGAGACCGGCGCGCCTTATCGCTGTCCCGCCTGTGGAGGACTGTACGACTTCGCCGCGCCGCTGACCTTCGGCGCGCTGGATGAGTCCCAGCCGGGCATCTGGCGTTACGCCTCCTCATTTGGATTTCCCTTCGGCTCCGCTCAAGGTGAGGTTGCTCCCGTTTCACTGGGCGAGGGGAACACCCCGCTGGTTTCCGCCAAAGTCTTCAAACGCGAGGTCTTCTTCAAATGCGAATATGACAATCCCAGCGGCTCCTTCAAGGATCGCGGCACGGCGACCCTGGTTGCGTTTTTGAAATCGCGCGACGTGACCGAGGCCGTGGAAGATTCGTCGGGCAACGCGGGCGCGTCCTTCGCGGCTTACGCGGTCCGCGCTGAGATTCGGGCGCGCATCTACGCTCCCGAATCCGCCTCGGGCCCGAAGCGAAAACAGATCGAAGAGTACGGCGCGGAGTTGATTCCCGTGCCCGGGCCGCGCTCGAACGCGGCTGAGGCGGTGCGCCGCGCGGCAGACGCGGGCGCGGTCTATGCCAGCCACGCGTATCTGCCGTTCAATTTGCCCGGCTATGCTACGGTCGCGTACGAAATCGTCGAGCAGTTGGGGCGCGCGCCGGGCGCGGTGATCGTCCCTGCCGGGCAGGGTGGACTCCTGCTCGGGGCGTGGAGGGGCTTCCTGGCGCTGAAGCAGGCCGGGGTCACGCGGGACGCGCCGCGCATGATCGGTGTCCAGGCCGCGGCCTGCGCGCCGCTGTTCGCCCTGTCGCAGATGGGGCCGCAGGGTCTGCAATGGGTGACCGAAGCGCCGACTCTGGCCGAGGGCGTGCGCGTCCGTTCGCCGCTGCGCGCCGAGGCGGTCCTGCAGGCGGTCGAATCGAGCGGAGGGAAATTCATCGCGGTTGATGAAGCATCGATCCTGCCGGGGCGTGACGAACTGAAACGGCGAGGGTTGTATGTTGAGCCGACCTCGGCGCTGGTCTGGCGCGCGCTGGAGGAGACGTTGAACTCCCTTCCCGATCCTGTCGTTGCGATTCTGACCGGCGCGGGTTATAAGTTTCAGGGATGACGGCCGCGAGGCCGTTTTTCAAAACGAGGAGGACGCATGGAGCGCATCGTTGTGACCGGCATGGGCACGGTCAACCCGCTGGGGCTTTCAGTGGCGGAGACGTGGAAGAATGTAACCAACGGCGTTTCGGGGGTGGGGCCGATCACGCTGTTCGACCCGTCCGATTTGCAGGTGAAGATCGCCTGTGAGGTGAAGGGTTTCGAGGCGGAGAAGTACATGGACGTGAAAGAGGCCCGCCGCCGCGACCGCTTCGAGCAGTTGGCGGTGGCCGCGGCGAAAGAGGCGGTTGAATCGTCGGGACTCCAGGTGACGGAGGGAAACGCCGGGCGCATCGGTGTGATCGTTTCAGCCGCCATCGGGGGCATGGCCTCGCTCGAAACGGCCATCCTCACGATTCACAACGACAACCCGCGGCGCGTCGGACCGTTCACGATTCCCATGTTGATGCCGAACGGCGCCTCGGGCATGATCGCCATTGATTATGGTCTCAGAGGCCCGTCGTTCTCCCTGGCTTCGGCCTGCGCCTCCGGCGCGGATGGGATCGGTGTGGCGTTGATGATGCTCCGAAGCGGCATGATCGACGCGGCCCTCGCCGGCGCGTCGGAAGCGGTGGTCACCAGGACGGCCGTCGCCTCCTTCGACCGCCTGGGCGCGATGACCCGCCGCAACGACGAAGCCTCGCGCGTCCCCCAGCCGTTCGACAAGAACCGCGACGGGTTTACGATTGGCGAGGGCGCGGCGGTGCTGGTGCTGGAACGCGAGAGCCACGCGAAGGCGCGCGGCGCGGACATCCTGGCGGAACTGGCAGGCTATGGCTCCACCGCGGACGCGTTTCACGTCACCGCGCCGCACGAGCAGGGCGCGGGAGGCGCGGCCGCTATCCGCGCCGCGCTGGATTCGGCCCGCGTCGACGCGGACGAGGTCGGTTATATCAGCGCCCACGGCACAGGCACGTCGCTGAATGACTTGTCCGAGACGCGCGCCATCAAATCGGCATTCGGCGATTTGGCGTATAAGATTCCCGTTTCGTCCACCAAATCCATGACCGGGCACATGATGGGCGCGACCGGCGCGCTGGAGGCGATCTTCTGCGTGCAGGCCGTGCGCGAGGGTCTCCTCCCGCCGACCATCCACTACGAGACGCCCGATCCCGAACTGGACCTGGATTACATTCCCAACGCGGCGTGTGAGGCGAAAATCAAGGTTGCTGTCAGCAACGCCTTCGGTTTCGGCGGCCACAATGCCGTGCTGGTCGTCAGGGAATACGATTGAGGCTCGCGGGGGCGGATTTAACCACAGAGATCACGGAGAAAGACCTTTAAAAAATCCCCGTGTGCTCTGTGCTCTCCGTGGTGATGGCATCTGGCGAAACTGGCCTTGTGAAACCCGAAAACGCGTGCTATAATCCGCCGTCGCGTTCCAGAAAAACAACAGCAAGGATGAAAGAAAATGACCGACTTGATGAAGGCCGTTGAGGCCTCGAAAAACCAGAACATCCCCGAACTGCGCCCCGGCGACACCGTCAGCGTGCACGTCAAGATCAAAGAAGGCGACCGCGAGCGCATCCAGGAATTCAAGGGCACCGTGATCCGCCTGCGCAAGGGCGGCAACGAATCCTCGTTCACCGTCCGCCGCGTGGCCAGCAACGGCATCGGCGTCGAGCGCACCTTCCTGCTCCGCTCCCCGCGCATCGACAAGGTCGTGGTCGAGCGGCACAACGTCGTCCGCCGCGCCCAGTTGTATTTTATGCGCGAGCGCACCGGCAAGTCCGCCCGCCTCAAGCAGAAATTCGACTAGTTCGAACAGGGAGACCCCGGAGGTTTGAGCCTTTGGGGTCTTTTGATTTAACCGCGAAGAACGCAAAGTGCGCGAAGGGCAAAAAAATAAGAAATCTTGGCGTCTTTGGTGTGCTTCGCGGTTCAAAGAAAGAATTCCTATGCGTGTCCCCCTGATTGGAATCACCGCCCGCATCGCCCAGATGACCGAGTCCCTGCCCGCCGTCCAAATCCTGCGCGCCTACGTGGACGCGGTCATCGAAGCGGGCGGGACCCCGGTGCTGATTCCGCCCGAACTGCCCGAACCCAACTGGCGCGGACTCTTCGCCTGCCTCGACGGAATCCTGTTCTCCGGCGGCGCGGACATCGGCATCGAGCACTTCGGCGGCGAGCCGCATCCGACCGTGGATACCGATGCCGAGCGCGACGCCATCGAACTGCCACTCCTGCGCGCCGCCGCGGACGAGGGCAAGCCGTTCTTCGGCATCTGCCGCGGACTGCAGGTGGTCAACGTGGCGCTGGGCGGGACGCTGTATACCCACATCCTCGACCAGCATCCCGACGCCCTCGAACACGACCGCCACGACCGGCCGCGCACGTTCCTCGCCCATCCCGTCCGCGTGGACGAAGGCACGCGCCTGGCAGAGATCCTCGGCGAGCCTGTTTTACAGGTAAATAGTCTGCATCATCAGGGAATCAAAGACTTGGCCCCCGGCCTGAAAGCCGCCGCCTTTGCCCCCGACGGCTTGATCGAAGGTGTGGAATTGCCTGACCATCCCTTTGGGCTGGCCGTACAATGGCATCCCGAATGGATAACGGATCAGGAAGCGATCCGTAATTTGTTCAAGTCGTTTGTCGAGGCGGCGGGAAATCATCGGTAAAGCGCAATTGGCACGCACTTTACGTTTTATTCGTTACGTCTTATCATCCCTGCATGTCCCCTGAAAAGCAAGACAATCCCATCGGCGTATTCGATTCAGGTGTGGGCGGCCTGTCGGTGCTGCGCGCCATGCGCGCGCAGATGCCCGCCGAAGAGGTGATCTACTTCGGCGACCAGGGACATGTCCCGTACGGGCCGCGGCCGATGGAGCAGATTCAAGGTTTTTCGGAGGGGATCACAAGGTTTCTGCTGGCTCGAGGCGCAAAGTTGATTGTGGTTGCCTGCAATACCGCCTCCGCGGCCGCGTTGCAGTATTTACGAAAGACGTTCCCGGACGTGCCGTTTGTCGGCATGGAGCCTGCGGTCAAGCCCGCCGCGGAGCATACGCACAGCGGCAAGGTCGGCGTGCTGGCCACGCCCGCGACCTTTCAGGGCGCGTTGTACGCGTCCGTGGTCGAACGGTTTGCAAATGGTGTGGAGTTACTGCAAAGTACCTGCCCCGGTCTCGTCCAGCAAATCGAGCAGGGGAATTTGGATGGCAGTGAGACGCGCAGGATTTTGGAAGACGCGCTCCTACCCATGCTCGACAAAGGGATCGACACGGTCGTGCTGGGCTGTACCCACTATCCGTTCGTGATTCCGCTCATCCAGCGGATCGTGGGCGAGTCTGTGCGGGTGATAGACCCCGCCCCCTCGGTGGCGCGGCAGGCCGGGCGTCTGCTCGAGGCGAACGGGATGAAGAATCCAAACGAAGCGCACGGGCGCGTCCAGTTCTATACGTCGGGCGATGCTGGCGCGCTTGCGTCGTTATTGCCGACTCTGCTGGGGGAATCAGGGGAAGTGAAACGTGTCGGATGGAAGAGCGATCGCGAGGTGATCGATTAAGAGTCTCTAGTCACAGAACCGCACCGTCGGTCGAGTAGGCGGCGGGTCTCGATACGCCCTTCGGGCTACTCGACCATCGCCGTCATATCGAGACCAACGAATTAGAGCCGCGTCTTGACCTTCCTCACCTTCCATCGTCCGCGCTCGTTGTAAAACAAATCGAAGCGGACCTCCGTTTGGCCCGCGCCGAACTCGACTTCCACGATGCCGTAGTTGATGCGGTCTATCGAATAATAAATTTTGGAATTACATACGGCCGAACTGTGCGTTTTGCGTTTCAGCAGGCGGGCGACGTAATTTGTTTTTTGCTCGAAGGGCGTGGAACTGAATTCCCAGATGGGGAGGGTATGCCCGTCCGGCCCGCACAGCTCCGCAGACACGGCGTGCGCCTCGTGCAGGTCGCCTGCCAGAAAGTAGACGCCCGAAATCTCGTTGTCCGCGAGGAGGCGCAGGAGGCGCTCGCGCTCTTCGGGGAATCCGGGCCAGCGGTCCTTGACGATGTCGCCCCAGAACTCGAACAACACGGCCGACGAAGTGACGATGAACTTGAGCGGAAAATCATCTTTGACGGCCAACAGCCACGCTTCGAACGCCCGCCATTGCGCATCGCCCAATACGATCTGCTCCTGCCGGTTGCGCAGGCGCTGGGTGCGCGTGTCCATGACATAAAACGCGGCCGCGCCGAAATAGAACGAGTACGCCAGCGACCCCGCATCGTCCGCGACGAATCGCAGGCTTCCGTTATTCTGTCTTTGCGGCAGGCTGAACGCGGGCGCGTGCATCCCCTGATGTTCCCGATAGACCTGCAGGGCGTCTTGCACGCGCTGGGCCGTCAGGCGTCGTTCCTCTTTCGAGAGTCCGTTGACGAGGCGGGTAAACCGAGTGTACGCGGGAATGTCCGCGATGGTGTGCTCGCGGTCGTGCCAGTGCCAGTCGTTGTCCACTTCGTGGTCGTCGAGGGTCATGAAGACGGGCGTGCGCGCCAGCAGTTCGCGGAAATATGAATTGGACCACGTATGCAGGTACACGGCGCGGTAATCGTCCACGGTCAGCGCCACGTAGCCGAGTCCGTTGTGCTTCCACTCGTCGGCGTAGATCTGGTCGCCTTCGAGAATCATGAAATCGAGATTTGGCTGGTTTCTAAGCATGTGCCTGAAGGCGCGGCCCGGCAGGCGGTGCTCCGGGCGAAAACACGAGCCGAACGCGAAGCGGAACGACACGGCTTTGCCCGGCGGCGGGAAGGTTCGGAAGGACTCAAAGGCATCATCGGGTGGTTTGCTTTCTGTATCCAGCGAGAGGGCGAAATAATAGACTCTCTCCGCTTCGAGGCCGTCAATCGGGATTGCGCCCGCAAAGCCTGTTGCGTCGGTCAACTCCGCTTTTCCCATTTGCTTTGCATCGCTGAGATTCTCATCGCTCGCAAGCCAGGCGTACAGCGTGGACGGGCCGTCGGCGCGCGCCCAAAGTATGACGCCGCGATGCGACAGCCCGCCGATGATCGGGCCGAGGATGATGTTCGGTTGGTCGGCCATGTCTATTCCTCGAAGGTCGCGATGTCCGCTCCCATCCTTTCCATGTCCTCGAACAGGCACATTGGCCTGGCAAGTTGTCCCATCATGTGCAGGCCGGGCTTTCTGGCGGAGCCGTCCAGGTATTGCTTCAGATAAGCGACAACGGGAATGGCGGTCAACTCGTAGCCGTCGGAATGAGCGACTCGCGCGAAGACTTTGGCCCGGGCGCCGTTTTTCAGCCCCTTCGCCTCGACGGCGATTGCCACCTGGTACGGCGGCGGGGACTGCCGCATGCCCCACCACATCAACTTCCCCAGCGGACGCAGTCCGCGCTTGGGCGCGAGTTTGAGTCCCAGCATGACGATGGGCGTGATGAGCAGGTCGGCGATCCAGTTCGAGCCTGAGATGTAAAAGCCGACGTTCTTCAGCGAAGGATACATTTCCGGCAGGCGGCGCAATTCCTCGAAGTACATCGAATAGCAGGTGTGGACTCCGATCCCTGCGCCGAAATCGAACCTGGTCATAGCCCACTGTTTGGGATTCGTCCACGCGCCGTCCTTGTAAACCTGCGCTTCGAAGTTGATGAACGCTTCCATCAACTCGTCCACGGCTTCGGTGTAGGGCAGGGTGGGGCCGACGTTCAAGTAGCCCGCCGTGACCGCGCTTTCGATGACGTCCAATTTACCCGCGGCATATTGCACCATGGCGGCGGGCAGACCAGGATGATAGCCTGCCTCGGTGACGAAGCACAGGCCTGCCTTCTTGATCTCCTCCTCGGCCGCGTACAGCGATCTGAGTTTGGCCGAGGAAAATTGCACATCGAGATAGTCCACGCCCGCGGCGAGGCAGGCGCGGACAACGGTCTGGGCGTGGTGCGTCGTCGGCGCGGCGACCAGGCACAGGGTCGAATCTTGAAGCGCCGCGCGCAGGCCGGTCTCGTCGGAGGCGTCCACCCGTCGAATCGAAACGCGCGGACTGTCCAGCGCGTCCGATAGTGCCCGCGCCTTGTCCAGATTGCGGCCCGCCAGGACGATATTTGCATCCGTTTGTGTGAGGAGATGTTTTGCGAGCAGGCGCCCCGTCGCGCCATACCCTCCCAAGATCAAAATGGCCGCCATTGTCCCTCCGAAGGAAGATTGTCTGACTCCAGTTTGGACTGCAAAATCTCCAGATTTTGCGCCGAAGTCCGGAGACTTCGGACTCCGCGAAAGCGGAAATTTTGCTTATATTTCAATCGCGCCGCTTTCCGAGACGACGTTGATCGAAGCGCGATGGCACTGATTTTCAACTCCGCAATAGTAACATTCCCTGGTGAACGGACCCGCCTGGGTCTCCACCGGCGACTCGTAGTTACAGTTTCCGCATTTCATGAGAAGGACGAGGCGGGCATATTGGCCCATTCGAATGATCTGCGCGACGGCGACCTGGTTTTGGAACATATTCCCGAACTCCGTGAGGCTGGAACACTCGACCGCATCCGATTTTTCCTGCCTCGCCTCGGCGGCGATGTCCCTGGTTTTGATCGGGGCTTCCGTGTAGAACCCGTTCATGTCCCGCCCCAGGGTCCCATCGGGTGTGTCCACCACGTAATATGTGAGTCCGGGAATGTCGGGGATGGCTTTGAGGATCTCGGCGGCCTGGTATAGATTCCCCGCCGCCTGACTGTAATAGCGGTGATTCCCGCTCTGATGGAAATTCCAGTCAGCCATGGTTTTCTCCTTTCCGGGGCAACGGATGGTCAAAGACTGGCTTCGGCGACAAGACCCTCCCGAAGTGGGACAAGACGCTGTCCGTCGCAGGGCGGCCTCGTCCCTGCCAATACTATACAACCAATCGCCAACTTTTTCAATGACGGGAGGCGCTTATGAAGACTCGCCTTGGGCGGCGGCCACTTCGTCCAATTCCCGCGTTCGTTGCTCCAGATAAAGTTTATTCCCCACACGCTTCAATATTCCGATACTTTCCTCCAGCAGGCGGCGCGCTTCGACGTGATTCTTCTGCTTGAACGCGATCTTTGCCAACACCGCCAGCGAGTTGGCGATGTGCGCGTCGTGACCGACCTGCTGGTGGGAGCGAAGCGCCTCCTCCGCGTATCGAGTCGCCTCCTCGAACCTGCCCTCTTCAATTGCCCAGTTTGCCAGATTTGTACTTGCCCCGCCAATCTGTTCGAGGTTGTTCATTTCACGTGCAAGCGCAAGACCATATTCGGCGTTGGACTTTGCCTCTTCCAGCCTTCCTACGGCAATCAATGCCTCAGAAAGATTGGACGTGGAAACCATGTCGCCCCACCTGGACTTGGCGGCGCGATATTCATGAACGGCTTGCCCCCAATATTCGATGACTTTTTCGAGATCGCCCAACCCAAACGCCGCCGCGCCCGCGTAGACGAGCGTGTGCGCGTACGCGATGTGCGGGCGGCTTTTTTTCAATGTGTTCAGGGATTTCTCGCACCACTCCATCGAGCGCGCATATTCCCCTGTGCGAAAAAGGGACGCTCCCACCAAACCCTCGGTTCTTCCTTTTGCAACGGTTACATCTTGGGCAAGGGGCTTCGGCAAATGCGACAAGGACTCGACAGCCTTTTCCGCCATTTCCATTTCTTCGCGGTAAAGGCAAGCCAGGTCAAACCCCTGCATCACAGAATCAGCCATATCATTGAACACACCTGCCTCGCGATTCTCAACCGCCCACTCCCACGCAAGGCGGATGTTGGGTAGGTCGGCTAAAAAGAGGGGCATGGCTTTTTGCGGCTGTCCGCCGATGAATTCTTTTTCCAACTGTTTGACGAATTTGCTGAAATAGCGCGCGTGCGTCTCGCGGACTTGCGCGCAGAGCGCGTCGTTTTCGCGCAGGCGCAGCGTCCCGTATTGAACCATCAGCGAGTGGCGGCGGTAGCGTCCGTTTTCGCTGAAGTGGAAGGCGGACTTGTCCACGAAGCGCGCCAGCATGGAGAGATCCGCGCCCGTGATGGCTTCGAACGCCTCGCGCGTAAATCCGCCGCGAAAGACGGCTTGCTTTTGAAAGACGATCCGTTCTTCGGGCGGGAGCAGATTCCAAAAATGATCGAAGACCGCGCGGATACTGCGATGACGCGGCGGCAGGTCTTGTTGCGCCGTCG
>JBFMCC010000008.1:0-166090 GCA_040754535.1 Chloroflexota bacterium | reverse complement strand
AACCAGATCGCATCCACCACGCCCTCAACGGCCGCGTCCAAATCGGCATCTTCGAACACCACAACGGGACCCTTGCCCCCCAACTCGAGCGAGATCTTCTTCCCCGTCCCCGCCGTGAGTTGACGCAGCGTGCGCCCGATCTCGGTGGAACCCGTGAAGGCGATCTTGTCCACGTCGGGGTGCGTGACGATCATCTCGCCCGCCTTGCCACTGCCCGTGATAATGTTGACCACGCCTGGCGGTAGTCCCGCCTCGGCGACGACCTCCGCGAACAACAGCGCGCTCAGCCGCGTGTACGACGCGGGTTTGAGTACCACCGTGTTGCCCATCGCGATGGCGGGCGCGATCTTCCACGCCAGCATCATCAATGGGAAGTTCCACGGGATGATCTGCCCGATCACGCCGACGGGCTGGTAGTCGCGCAGTTCGGTTTCCATGAGTTGCGCCCAACCCGCGTAATAGTAAAAGTGACGCGCCAACAGCGGCACATCCACATCCCGCGACTCGCGGATCGGCTTGCCATTGTCCATGCTCTCGAGCACCGACAGCAAGCGCGCGTGCTTCTGGACGTTGCGCGCGATGGCGTACATGTACCGCGCCCGCATCACGCCTGGAGTCTGGCTCCACGTCTCGAAGGCTGTCCGCGCCGCGGCAAGCGCTGCGTCAACGTCCTTCTTCTCCGCCTGCGCCGTCTCCGCCAGCAACTTCCCCGTAGACGGGTTGTACGACGAATAGTATTTCGCCGCATTCGGCGTCACCCATTCGTTGTTGATGAACTGCCCGAACTTCCGTCCATGCTCCTCCAGCCACGCATTCACCGCAGCAGGAGACTCAGGGGCGGGTCCGTATTCCATGGTTTTGAAGAGGTCGAGGAGGGTTGACATATTTTGCTCCAAATATCAATAGCTGCAAACGGGCTCTGCAAGTAACAATCGAGATTATTTTGGTCGTTTGAATACCCAAGTTTCGTGGCTAGTAAATCCAGCATAATCACCCATGTAATTAACCCAATTGGATCCTTCCCTGAAACCGCCAAGATAATTTGATCTCGAAGTGACTGCGACCAGCTCCCATCCTTCTTCGCCAAGTTCCTTCAGAGTTTTATCAATATCAACATTCCAATTAGTCGCAGCACTCCATGCAGCTTTGGGAGTAGTCTTATCCTTATCCCAACCACGTTCTCGAACTATCGTTTTGTATTCCCATTTTGTCATTTTGATCTCCTTTCAAAAGTAGAAGAAATTTTTTTCTCTTCCTATCATCCCATCGGCATGTGATGTTTCGCGGCGTAGTGACCAACGGATTTCAAACGGATAAGCGGATGATGGACGCTGTATCCGCTAATCCGTTTCGCGAAGCGATCCGCTGGTCATTGTTTGCGCGCCGCGGCGGACGGGAGTTCATGCGGGGGAGTGGGGAGTGATGATTGGGCATCGGATGGAATCTTTCAGGTCGTTACAACCGTCTTGCCCACTCGGCCAATCCAACCGTCAGACAATCGTTCAGCCATTTCTTGTAACTTTCTTTCAGCCCGCCGTTTCTAGCAGAATCTTTATAGGAAAAATAGAAAGGCTCGCTACAAACACGATGAGTCTCGCCAAACTGCGGCTCGACATTATCTTCTTCTTTTTGGTTTCCAGGCTTATTTTCAGGAAAGAAGATGAAACCCGTCGAAACCATAATGCCTCTATTTACTTTGCCCAAATAATGGAAGGAAAAAACAATTTGTGCTTTTTGTTCACTAAACTGGTCAAAAAGGTGCAGGCGTATCCAAAGACGTTTTCTGGATACATTTGCCCAATAATCGAGTTCTCTAGCAACTTCAATTATTTGCATTGTGTAGTAAAACTCATTGTAATGTCTGCTCTTTGCGACTCTAAGCAAAGGGGGAGACGCGACTCGCGAGAACTTCTCCTGGAGAGTTCCCGAAAGTTCGGTCAGCATTTTTTCAGCAGTGTCAACCAAATCCACTGCCAATTTTTCTACTTCAAGGAAAGCCTTCTCGGTTTCTTGTCTGCGCGATTGATAGAGGTCTACAATCCCATCTACTACAGCAGGTAACGCCCTTCCATCTTGCAGAACATCTTCTGAAAGTGTCAAAGCACGCGAGAATGCGCGCTTTGCATTCTGTCCAAATAAAACAACAAGGGATGTCAAATCTCCAACATCAGACGATTCTAATGCTTTAATATATTCGCCGCGTTGATCGCGATTTATCACCAGCGGAAACCATCCCTCTTGCAAGAATACAAGTGTAGCCAATGCCCTTGCCACTCTACCGTTTCCATCTTGAAAAGGATGTATTTGTGTAAATCTGTGGTGTAGCCACGCAGCATTGATTTCGGGGGGAATATCATGGTGCTTGTTAAATAAATCAACCATTTTTTCCATTTCGGCTTGCACATGAATCGGAGGGCAATATTCGTGTACCAAGCCATCAGGTCGTGTTGGATTATTTGGCCATTGTTTCCACTGTCCACGTTGAATTTCCATTAGAACAACATTCCCAAATTGATCTCGTCCTTCAACATGCTTTTGGTTGCGAGTAATAACCTGATGTAATTGGCGAATATAAGTTAAAGATAATTGTCTACGCTTGCCAACAAAATCAAACAAACCTTCCATGGCTTCATGATGATCTTTAATCACTGCAACTAATTCGGTAACTGGAATATTGGTTGCTCCATCAGGAATAAGAGCTGCGTCAATTCCTTGTTCAATGAGCAATTGAGTTACGCCACGATCTATCGTGTAAAGACGTTCAAGAATACCCGTTTCAATTGACCATTCTCGCAAAAGGCGTTCATTGAAATCTTTTACAGAGCGCGATTCTGTTAATTGAGCATGTTGTTCCCTCCAAACATTGGCGAGAGAATATAACTCGTTGTTTTGGAGTTTTTCCCAATCATCAGGTAGATCAGTAATTGATTTCCATTCATAGCCTGCTTTATCTTCATTCATTTTGACGCTCCTTGATGAGAAAACGTTTGCGCTCAATTGGCACTCGAATTATGCAACTATCCCATCGGCATGTGATGTTTCGCGGCGTAGTGACCTGTGAGGAAGTGATACAACTGTCGCTCCAAATCAAACTCTTCGAACTCTCACAGCCTTTTCGGTAATCACACTAAACGCCGAAAGCAATTCACTTCCATGCGCTGAAATCGTCAGTGAAATAATCTCCGCTTTTTCCTGAGCGGAAAGTCCCGCGAGACGATACAAGACAATCCCGCGCTTGACATATCCCTGGCGGAAGATTAGTTCGCCAAAGTCTTTGTCGGCGGTCAGGAGAAGGGTACTTTCGTCAGCCGCCAGGGTCAACACTTCTTCATCCATGATCCCAGGGGACATTTCCGCGACATAGGCAACATCATGCCCATCGCGTCTCAAACGCTGGACAACGCCGCCATCCACGCTTTCGTCAGCGAGAATTTTCATCAGACAGACTCGTAGATGGGATAAACCACGTCAGCGCGCAAGGCTTCACGCGCAAAATTCAACGCGGCCTGAATGCCTTCTCTTGTCAAGCGCGGGTGAGCCTGTAACAACTGCTCAATCGTTTCGCCTGCCGAAAGTTTTTCGAGAATCAAGTCAACGGTGATTCGGGTTCCTGAAACAACAGGCTGCCCCATCATAATTTTTGGATTTGAAACGATAATTTGTTCGGTCATTGTATTTTCCTTTCTTCGCGTTCTTAGCGTGCTTTGCGGTTAATTCTTTTATCCCATCGGCATGTGATGTTTGGCGGCGTAGTGACCGGTGATGAAGTGATATAACTGCCGCTCCAAGTCGGTCAGCAAACTGCTTGCGCCGAAGCGGAACAGATCATTCTTCAGCCATTCGTCGCCGAGTTCTTCCTTCATCAGCGATTGCCACGCCATGGCCTGCTTGGCGGAACTGATCCCGCCCGCGGGCTTGAAGCCGATCTTATAGCCGAAGCGATCGAGATATTCGCGGATGGCGCGCGTCATGACGAGACTGACTTCCAGCGTGGCATTGACCGATTCCTTGCCCGTCGAAGTCTTGATGAAGTCCGAGCCTGCCATCATCGCCACAAGACTGGCTTGATAGACCTGCTTCAATGTTCCCAAATCGCCAGTCGCCAAAATCGTCTTCATGTGCGCATCGCCGCAGGCCTCGCGGAATTGTTTGAGTTCATCGTAAAGGGATTTCCAATCGCCAGTCAGCACGTAGTTGCGGGCGATGACTACGTCAATTTCACGCGCGCCCGCTTCCACGGCTTGCTCGATCTCCTGGATGCGCTGGGGCAGGGGAGTCTGTCCGGCGGGGAAACCTGTCGCAACGGAGGCCACGGGGATGTCCGTGCCTCGAAGCGCCTCAACCGCGTCCCTCACCCGATTAGGATACACGCACACCGCGCCCACGTGAATCCGCTCCCCGTCCAGGCCGAGGCGGTCGAGCATGTCGGGGCGAATCGGCTGTCTGGCCTTGGCGCACAGGCGGTGAACGCGGCCGGGCGTGTCGTCGCCGCCGAGAGTCGTCAGGTCAATGCAAGTGACGGCGCGCAACAGCCACGCGGCCTGCCATTCCTTTTTAACCGTTCGGCGCTTTTGCAGGGTCTCGATGCGGCGTTCAACCGCGCTCTTGTTGACGTGCGCGCCCATCACCCAGTCCAGGTCGAGGGGCGTGCCGGGGTTGCGATTATTCTGGGAAGTCATGGAAACTCCAGTTTCAATATCTGACATGATTATACAGCGGTTAAGTTGCGATTGGGAAACGACCATTAAAGGGATATAATTGCGACAAACTTTATCCGCAAAAGGAGAACCCGCCATGATCCACGTACTCGTCCGTTTTACCGTTGAAGACCTCGCCAAATGGAAACCCGTTTTCGAGGAGGCCGCAGGGTTGCGCAAGAACTTTGGTTCGATGGGTGTGCACGCGTTCAGCAAAGCTGAGAGTCCCAATGAGGTGTTCGTGCTTGGTGATTACGCCGACAAGGCCAGGGCCATGCAGATGTTCCAGTCACAGGAATTTCGCGAGGCCACCCAGCGCGCAGGCGTGAAGGGTCCGCCTGAGGTGACCTTCCTTGATGAGGTGGTGAACCTTCCCGCGTAACGGGGCTGACTGACCAAAGCACGACCTCAAGGAACTCCGCATTGGTCGGAGTTCCTTTTTTGGGGACCGCGTAAGGCGCGTAAGGGTATAATCCCACAAATTCTCTCCAGAATTCGGCGTTCCATCAGGAGGCTGGCATGTCCAACATTGACGTGATTGTGCGGCAAATCAACAGGGAATTCGTCCCGCAGTTCGAGGAAAAATTGCGCGCCTATCTGGCTTCACAGGATCGGGACTGGCTGATCGAGCAGATCGTCCGCCTGACACTGGACGCGCACAGCCTCGAGGAAATGGACCGTAAGCATTTCAAGGAAGAAGAAAACCGCAGACGCGCGGAACGCGCCGAACGCGTGACGAGACTGCATCTTGATCAAACAAAACTCGACGAGTTTGTGAAACGATACAAGGGATATAGCAGGGACAGGTTGATTCAGGAAAAATTCCTTTCGGCGGACACGCCGCCCAAAGGCACGGATCTGATCGCCGATTCGTTTCGCTCGGCGACGGGGAATGACCTGCTCCAACTCGCAAAAGACATGCTCTACGGCCTGCTCTTTGGTGACGAAAGCACGAACACCCACTTCCATCGCGTCCAGCGCGAACTTCTGACCCTCACTGTGCCGCGCATGAAGTCCGACGCGCTGGATTTCATGAAGGCCACCACCGAACTCAGCGCCATGGGCACCTGGCAGGACCCGAGAGGCGCGGCCAACGACATGCGCGCCGACAACGTGGTGCTGGAGGTCGAATACGGCGAGACCGAGGGCGAGCACATCGGCGACGGGGTGATCACCGCGCTCAGTCTCATCAACAACCTGGAAATCAACGAAGAGATTCTCTACGGGCGGATGGAGAACATCGAGCAGAGCACGCTGGTCACCTGAAGCAATCCCACGCCAACAATTCGCCCATGCGCAAGAAGACCATTCGGAAGACCCTAACGCGTCCGACAACAAAACCGCACCAAACAGACTGGCTGCGCGTGGCCCACCTCCTGCTGACCTCGCGCCTGATGGACGAGCTCGAGGAACAGGAACTCGCGCCGCAGGGCAAGGTGGCCTATCAATTCTCTGCCAAGGGACACGAACTCGCGCAGATTCTGCTCGGCCTGCAACTCACCCATCCACATGACGCCGCGGCGGTTTACTATCGTTCGCGTCCGCTCATGCTCACCGCAGGGCTGAATCCACAGGAAGCCTTCGCGGCAGACTTCGCCAAGTCGGGCTCCCCCTCCGAGGGCCGCGATGTGGGAGTCGTGTTTTCGATGAGACCTAACCCTCCCGTCCCCCCTTCCCAAGATGGGAAGGGGGGAGTGACCATCCTCCCCTCCTCCGGCGATGTGGGCGCGCAATACACGCCCGCCGCGGGTTGGGCGCAGGCCATCGAATATCACGTCAAAACACTCAGGCAAAAAGAGTGGCGTGGCGCCATCGCGGTGGCGTGCGGTGGCGAAGGCTCCACCGCATCGAACGGTTTTTGGGCCGCGCTCAATATCGTCACCACGCGCGGCCTGCCCTACCTATTCTTCATCGAAGACAACTCTTTCGCAATTTCCGTCCGTTCACATCTGCAAACGCCCGGCGCGCATCTTTCGGAAAACCTCAGGTCGTTCAAGAATCTCAAAATCATCGAGACTGACGGCACAGACCCCAAAGATGCCGCGGCGAAGATCGCGCAGGCCATTGAGTATGTCCGCGCGGGCAGGCCGTGTCTGCTCCACGTCAAGGTCGTGCGCATCATGGGACACACGTTCATTGACGACCAGTCGTACAAGACGAAAGAGGAAAGAAGGAAAGAGGGGAAACTTGACCCGCTGACTCGTTTGAGGAAATTCCTGCTCGATCTGGATTGGAAAACGCTGGAAGCGGACGTTGCCAAAAAAGTCCGCGCGGCGGCTGATGCGGCGCTTCACAACGCGGACCCCGAGCCTGCTACCGTTACCGAGCATTTGTTTTCGCCCCGCGCTTCGACTTCGCTCCCTGCGGTCGCTCCGCTCAGCGCGAGCGGCTCCAGAATCAACCTCATCGAAGCTGTGCGGCGGACGCTCGAATCCGAGGTGCAGGCAAATCCGCGTATCCTTGTCTTCGGCGAGGACGTGGGCGCGAAGGGCGGAGTCCACGGCGCGACCGCGCACATGCAGGCGAAATTCGGCGAAGCGCGCGTGTTCGACACGTCGCTTTCCGAGGAGGGCATCATGGGCAGCGCGGCGGGACTCGCGCTCGCGGGTCTGCTCCCCGTGCCCGAAATCCAGTTCAGAAAATATGCCGACCCAGCCACGGAACAAATCAACGACATTGGCACAATTCGGTGGAGGACGGCGGGAAAATTCCGCGCGCCGATGGTGGTGCGAATCCCCGTGGGTTTTGGAAAGAAAACGGGCGATCCGTGGCATTCGGTGACAGGCGAGGCGATTTACGCTCACACACTCGGCTGGCGGCTGGCTTTTCCGTCCAACGCGGCCGACGCCGCGGGACTTCTTCGCTCCGCCCTGCGCGGCGAAGACCCAACCTTCTTCTTCGAGCACCGCGCCCTGCTGGATACGGCTCACGCCCGCGCGCCGTGGCCCGGGGACGAGTATATGCTCCCGTTCGGCCGCGCCAGCCTCAAGTCCGAGGGTGACGCGCTGACCGTCGTCACGTGGGGCGCGATGGCCTATCCCGTCCTCGAAGCCGCGCAGGAGACAGCAGGAGTCGAGGTCATAGATTTGCGGACGGTAGTTCCGTGGGATAAAGAGATGGTTTTGGATTCGGTGAAGAAGACAGGCAAATGTCTTATCGTTCACGAGGATACATTGACAGGCGGATTCGCAGGCGAGATCATGGCAACCATTTCATCCGAAATCTTCGAGCACCTCGACGCGCCCTTGCAAAGACTCGCGGCGCCCGACACGCCGATTCCCTACAACACCGGCCTGATGAACTCCGTCATTCCCAGCGCGGATTTGATTCGAGAGAGAATGCGCTGGTTGATTTCCTACTAAATTTGATACAATACAGCAGAAAGGAATCATACTTATGGAAAAGAAACAAATCAAAAAAGCGCCCCGGCGCCCGGCACAAACGTCCCGGCCGGCCAAGCCTTCGCAGGGAATGGACCTGGCCTCATTGTTCAACATGGCCACGCAGGCGCTGGCGGCCAACCGGGGCGCGTTGAACCAGGCCGACGCGTATAACCAGAATCATGGCGATAACATGGTTCAGATCTTCGACATGATCACACAGGCGTTGTCCAGCAAGGCTGGCGCGCCGCCGTCACAGCAACTGGCGCATGCAAGTCAGTATCTCGCCGTGCACGGGACGAGCGGCTCGGCCAAAGCCTATTCGCAGGGACTGGCGCAGGCCGCCCGGCAGTTCGAGGGACAGAGCGTCACGCCCAACAACGCCATGATGCTGGTGCAGTCCCTGCTCGGCGGCGGCGCGCCGGCGGGACAGGGCAGTCAGGGTGGGGGCGCGCTGGACGCCATCATGGACCTGACCAGAGGCGAGAAACTGGACTCGAACGATGTCGGGGCCCTGCTCAATGCAGGCATGGCCTTTCTGGGCGCCAAACAGCAGGGACAGGACAACATGCAGGCGGCCATCTCGGCCCTCGTCTCCGGCGGGCCGATGGGACAATCGCCGCACCGCGCCCAATCGGGCGAACTGGTGGCGAATGTGCTCATGCAGGCTATTTCGGCGATGGGAAGAAAGTAGCCGCCAACTTCGCGGATTTATTGGTAAACAGGGTAAAGAAAATGAACCGTTATTTGATCGAGTCGCCTCACCCGGTCGAGAAATGTGATCAGGTGCTGCATGACTTGCATGCGGCAGGTTACCTGCACCACTTCGAGTGGGGCTGCAAGGACAACGACCACACGGGCTGGGCCATCGTGGAGGCGGAAAACGCCGAGCACGCCCGGCAGATGGTCCCCTGGTATCTACGGGATAAAGTCCGAGTCGTGCGGCTGGTCAAGTTCGACCTGGCAAGCGACGATCACCCGGGCATGAAATCCTGAAAAGCAAACCTCCCGAAGTTCAACGCTTCGGGAGGTTTTGATTCGGTTGAGTTACGCGGGCTGGAGCGCCTTTTGCACGGCGTCTTCCAGCATCTTCGTGGTCAGCGACTTGGGCCGCTCGATGGGCTGGCCCAGAGCGCGCGCCCACACGTAGTTGGCCGTCACGCCGAGGGCGCGGCCGACGCCGAACAGCACCGTGTAGAAATCGAACTCGCGCACGCCATAGTAGTGCTGGAGCGTGCCGCTGATGGCGTCCACGTTGGGCGCGGGGTTCTTGGCCTTGCCCTGTTCTTTGAGGACCGTGGGCACGACATCGAAGACCATGTCCGCGAGGCGGACCAGGTCATCCTGCGGGAAGTGCTTCTTTGCAAACTCCATCTGCGCCGTGAAGCGCGGATCGGGCACGCGAAGGACCGCGTGACCGTAGCCCGGGATGACCTTGCCGCTGTTGAGCGTGTCCCAGGCAAACTTGTACAGGTCGTCGCGCGCGGGCACCCCGCCGAATTTCTTGTGGACGTCCAACAGCCAACCGAGACATTCCTGGTTGGCGAGTCCGTGCAGGGGACCGGCCAGTCCGCACATGCCTGCCGAGAACGCGTAGTAGATATCCGCCAGCGAGGAGCCCACCAGGTGCGTGGCGTGCGCGCTGACGTTGCCCGACTCGTGGTCCGAGTGCAGGATGAAATACAGGCGCGCCAGGTCGGCGTAACCCTTCTGGTCCTTCACGCCAATCATTTTGGCGAAGTTCGCGCCGTAGTCCAGATTGGGATCGAGTTCGGGTTGTTTGCCGTCGCGATATTTCAGGTTGTAGATGAACGCGGCCACGACCGGCAGTTCGGCGGTCAGGTTGAGCGAATCCTCCAGCGCGGGAATCCAGTATTCGTCTTTCTTCATCCCCTCCTGGTACTTGCGCGCGAATTCAGACTGGGTCTCCAGCGATTGAATGGCAAGCACGAACAGGGTCATGGGGTGAGTGCCCTTGGGCATGGCGCGAAGCATGTCGAAGACGTGCTGGGGTACGTGACAGCGCCGAATCCATTCCGCTTCCACCGCTTCGGCCTGTTCCTTGGTGGGCACTTCGCCGACCATCAGCAGATAATACAGGCCGCCGACGTACGGCATCTCCGCGCCGTCGGGTTTGGGGAGCGCGGCCAGCACTTCGGAGATGGACAGGCCGCGAAAACGGATGCCCTCTGCGGGGTCCACGAAGGAGACGTCGGTCAGCAGGGACTTGATGTCGCGCATCCCGCCCACGATCTGTCCGACCGTGACCTGGTCCACCACGACCTCGGCGTGTTCCTTGGCGAGGGATTTGATCCGCTCGCGCCAGGCGGGGAGTTGGGCTGAAATCTTATCGTGCAAAATCATGGGAACCTCCAAAATTATAAGGCACAGCGGATCAACTCGTCATGTGGTTGGTTTACCAGTCCGCTGTGCCCTCAAGGGGTTTATAGTTTCACCAGATTCCGCAGTGCGTCATGGACTTCCTTGACGGCCGCGGCCGATTTTTCGAACGCGGCTTTTTCCTCCGCGTCGAGGCTGTATTCGATGACCTTCTCGACCCCCTTGCGCCCGAGCATGACGGGCACGCCGAAGAACATATCCTTCAGGCCGTATTCGCCCTGCATGTACGCCGCGCACGGGACGATGAGGTGCTTGTCCTTGAGAATGGCCTCGGCCATCTGTGCCACGGCCGCGGACGGTGCGTAGAATGCCGAGCCCGTCTTGAGCAGGTTGACGATCTCGCCGCCGCCCTTGCGCGTGCGGTTGACGATGGCTTCGAGTTTGTCGGCGGGAAGATAATCGCGCAGGGGCACGCCCGCGACGTTGGAATGGCGCGTCAACGGGACCATCTCATCCCCGTGGCCGCCGAGGACGTAACAGGCGATGTTCTCGACGCTGACGCCCGTTTCGAGCGCGACGAAGGCCCGCATCCGCGCCGAATCGAGGATCCCCGCCTGGCCGACCACGCGCTCGCGCGGCAGTCCGGTCAGTTTCATCGTCAAATAGGCCATGGTGTCGAGCGGGTTGGTCAGCACGATATAGATGGCGTCGGGCGAGTGCTTCAACGTCTCGGTGGCGGCTTTGCCGACGATCTCGGCGTTGGCCGTCAGCAGGTCATCGCGGGACATGCCCGGCTTGCGCGGCAGGCCCGCCGTGATGACAATGATGTCCGAGCCTTTGGTGGCGGCGTAATCGTTCGAGCCGACGATCTCGACATCCCTGCCGATGATCGGCATGGCTTCGAGCATGTCGAGCCCCTTGCCCTGCGGCATACCCTCGACCACATCCACAAGGACGAGGTCCGCCAGTTCGCGCTCGGCCAGCCAGTGGGCGGTAGTCGCCCCGGTCATACCGGCGCCGATAATGGAAATCTTGTTACCCATCAATCCTCCAATGTTGCGATTTTGTACCGATTCTATCCGATTGTTTCGACAAAAAATAGTTCATTTTGTCATATTTTGAGGGTCACATTTGAAGGGTACGAAACAAAAGCGACTTCCCTGATTGCTTCGGTGGAAGTCGCTTTGATTCTTGTCAATGTTCCTCGGATTCGAGGAACCGCGTGGCCTGAATGGCCGCGGCCGCGCCCATCCCCGCCGAGGTAATCACCTGGCGGAAGTGCGGATCGGCCGCCTCGCCCGCCGCGTAGACGCCGGGCACGCTGGTCTCCATCATCTGGTTGACCTTGATGTAACCAAGGTTGTCCATCTCCAGCTGGCCTTTGAAAATCTGCGTGTTGGGTGTATGGCCGATAAAGATGAACAGGCCGTCGGTCTCAAAGATGGCCTCTTCGCCCGTCCTCACGTTCTTCAAGCGCAAGGCCTCGAGTTTCTCGTTTCCGAGAACCTCCGTCACAACGGTGTTCCAGATAAAGTTGATCTTGGGGTGCTCCCTGGCGCGTTTCTGCAACAGCGGACTGGCCCGCAGTTCGTCGCGGCGGTGGACGATGGTCACGGACGAGGCGTAGCGCGTGATGAAGAGTCCCTCCTCGATGGCGCTGTCCCCGCCGCCGACGATGACCACCTTCTTATCCTTGAAGAACCAGCCGTCGCAGGTGGCGCAATACGAGACGCCGCGCCCGGTCAACTCGGTCTCGCCCGGGACGTTGAGATGGTTCGGGCTGGCCCCCGTGCTAACGATCAGCGAGTCGGCCAGGTACTCGCCGTTGTCCGTCTTGACCTTATACGGCCGCCGTGAGAGGTCCACTTCGTTGGCAATGTCGAACTCGGTTTGCGCGCCGAAGTGCTCGGCCTGTTTCTGGAACAATTCTCCAAGTTGCGCGCCGCCCACCCCCTCGGGGAAGCCGGGATAGTTTTCGATGGTATAGGTCAACGCGGCCTGGCCGCCCAGTTGGAGTCCGGTCAGCACAAGGGGTTTCAACTCCGCGCGCGCCGCGTAGAGCGCCGCGGCATACCCTGCCGGCCCCGATCCCAGGACCAGGACTTTTACGTGTTTTGCATTTCCATTCGATGACATGTTTTCCACACCAGTTTCGTGAGTTTGCTTTCCAGATTAATGAGACGACATCGTCCGTCGGATTATTACTATCCGCCCCTTCCGTCCGTCGAAACTGAAAGCGATATCCCTACGAAATGGCCGAGGGCTGGCCGGGATGGCGGGTCATGCTTTCAGGATCGAACCCGCAGACTGCATTTCGCTTTGCTTTGGCCACATACAGGGCCCTGTCCGCCGCGCCGAGCAATTCGGCAGTGTTCCTGCCGTGTTCGGGAAAGGAGGCCACTCCGAGCGAGAGCGTGGTGGAGTGGGTCACTTCGCCAAAGGTAAAACCAAGCACGGAGAAGGCCGAGCGTAGTTCGTGGGCGCGCTGGAGCGCATCAGCGAGAGAGGCGGTCGGCATGACGACCAGCATTTCGTCGCCGCCGTAGCGGCAGGCCACGTCGCTGACTCGCGTGTTTTCGAGCAGTAACGTACCGAGCGTCTGCAAAACGGCGTCCCCGGCGCGATGGCCAAAGTGATCGTTGATGTATTTGAAGTCATCCACGTCGATCATCACCAGGCTGAGCGGATGCCCCTCGCGGGCGGCCCGCGAGAGTTCGCGTTCGAGCGTCTCTTCCATGTAGCGGCGGTTGAACAGGCGCGTCAGGCTGTCGCGGATGGCTTCCTCCCGCAACTGTGCGTGCAGGTGCTGGATTTCCGCAATGTTGATCTCCAGGCGGGTGTTTGTAGCGCGCATTTCGGCGTCGTTCCGCCTCCGTTTCGTGATGTCTTCTTTGATCGCGATGAAATGAGTGATGACGCCCTGTTCATCCAGCACGGGGGATATGTGGGTGGATTCCCAGTAGAGGTCGCCCGTCTTCCTGCGGTTGAGCAATTCACCCTGCCATTCCCGCCCGGACTTGATGGTCGTCCACAGATCCTCGTAGACCTCGCTTTGCGTCTCCCCCGATTTGAGAATGCGCATGGTGTTCCCGATTGCATCCTCCGCGGTGAAACCGGTCAACTCGTTGAATTGCGGGTTGACATATTCGATCACGCCCTCCGCGTCCGTAATCACGATGGAGGTCGGGCTGTGTTCCACGGCGAGCAGGAACTTGCGAAGCTGTTGTTCCGTGATCTTTTGTTCAGTGATGTCCCGCCAGGTGACGAGGCGGCCGGTGACCCTTCCCAGCAGGTCGTGGAGCGGTTTGATGCGCACGTCCAAATGGCGGGGCGGATTGCCGTTCAGGACGATCTCGTCGTGCGCTTCGAATATGGTCGAATATTTTTTTATGAATTTTCCCCAGGCTGAATACAACTCCCGCACCGGCTTGCCGATGGGCGAGGCCGCGCCGCGGTCGGCGTAAGCCATGGCGGCCGGGTTGATGTCCACCACGCGTCCCTGCAGGTCCAGCACCAGAATACCTTCGTCCATCGTCTCGATCAGCGTATCGCGTGAAACGGGAATCAGGTCGAGGATGCGATAACCGAAAAGCCCCTGCGCGAACAGGATTCCGGTGCCGGTGAACAGGAGAGGGGTCAAATCCAGGTCGGGCAATGGACTCGCTTCGGTCAGGGCAAGCGCGTTTCCGATCCACGGCAGGAGGGCGCCAATGAGGATAATCCCTGCCTGGTTACGATATATCCCGATTGTCGTCACAAACTTCCGCAGGATCATTATGAAGCCAACGGCTACCAGGCCATACGAGTAGACCACGTTCAACCAGAACCACGGCCCGCCCTGCATCAGCACGCTATCCTCCGGCCGGCGCAGTCCCGCGAAGAACAGGCCGTGCAGGGGGTCCGTCCACAGGAACAACAGGGTGAGAACCGGCGGGACCAGCAGGTACCCGACCGCCCGGCGCGACAACCAGTGCGCATGACCGGTATATTCGAGCACGAAAACAAAGAATATGACCGGGACGAACACAACTCCAAAGTAGGTTAAATTCAACCAGAAAAACTTCGCCGAGGGGAGCGTCACCAGCCAGAATACGGCGTACGTCAGCGTCCATACCGACATTGCCAGCATGAGCGCCGCCAGCGAGCCCGCGCCGGGCGCTGGCCTGCGCCGCCATGCGAAACCGGCGACCAATATCGCAATAGCGCCCGAAATTGACAACCAGGCGGCGTACGTCGGATTCATGGCCGCCTCACCGCCCGGTCTGTGACCTTCAACGCCGCGTCCAGGACTTCAAATCCCTCCCGCAATTGATCCTCCGTCACGATCAACGGCGGGATGATCAACGCAGTGTGCCAGTGGGTGTATAGAAACAGTCCGTGCTCCAGGCAATGCTTTCGGAAGGCGGTCATCTCCGGGCTGGTTCCATTCCACGGCGCCGTTGGTTCTTTCGTCTTCCTGTCTTTCACCAACTCGATAATGCCAAACAATCCAATCGAACGAACTTCGCCGACGGACGGATGCGCCTCGCCGAGGTCGGTCAACATGCGCTTCAATACCGGACCCAGGCCTGCCGCGCGCTCGACAAGCCGTTCGTCCTTCATCACTTCGATGTTTGCCGCCGCCGCCGCCAGCGAGACCGGGTGCGAGGTGTACGTCAGCCCGGATTCAAAGACGCGCTCATCGAAGGCCGCGGCCACCTCGGGTCTCATGGCGACCGCGCCGAGCGGCGCGTAGGCCGAGGTAAGTCCCTTGGCCATCGTCATCATGTCGGGCACGACGTCCCAGTGATCCACCGCGAACCATTTGCCCGTGCGCCCGAATCCGCTCATCACCTCGTCGGCGATCATCGCGATGCCATACTTGTCGCACAGGGCGCGGACTCCCTGCATGTAGCCTTCGGGCGGGATGATGATCCCGTTCGTGCCGGTGACCGACTCGATCAGGATCGCGGCGATGGTCTCCGGCCCCTCGTATTGAATGACCTCTTCGAGATGGTTGACGTAATCTCGTGCGAACTCTTCTTCGGGAATATCGGGATTGGTGCGATGGAACGTGGAGCGATAGCGATACGGGTCGAGAAAATGCACCACGCCCGGCATCGTGCCCGGTTCCCACATCTGGCGGCGCGGGTCGCCGGTGGCGGCCATGGCGCCCATGGTCGCGCCGTGGTAGGAACGATAACGGGTCAGGACCTTGAAGCGCCCGGTGTAGCCGCGCGCCAGTTTGATGGCGTTCTCATTGGCGTCCGCCCCGCCGAGCGTGAACAGGACCTTGCTGAGTTTTCCGCCCGGAGTCACATCCGCCACGGCCCTGCTTGCGAGAGCGCGAATCTTCGTCGTCATACCGGGCGCGGCGTAAGGCAGTTCGGCGGCCTGTTCCTGCATGGCTTTGATCACGCGCCGGTTGCCATGCCCGATGTTGACGCACATGGTCATCGAGTTGAAATCGAGGTAGCGTTTGCCCTCTACGTCCCAGAAATATACGCCCTCGGCGCGCTTGACCACGATGGGATTCACCTTTGCCTGGGCCGACCAGGTATAGAAGACGTGTTCTTTGGAAAGCGGCAGGATTTCAGAATCGGGAAGGTCGAACATACTGTCTCAGGGTTGTGAAGATTTTCCGAATCGTATCACAAATTGGTCGTATTCTCATTTACAATCTGCCAACTGGAAATAAATCAGACCATGACCGACGTATTCCCTTATCACCGCCTCGTCGTCGTTGGGACGACCAGCTCGGGCAAATCGACACTAGCGCAAAAGATCGCGGAGCGCTTCGGCCTCGACTTCGTGGAACTGGACGCCCTGCACTGGGGACCAAACTGGACTCCCGCGCCGCTGGAAGAGTTCTGCGCCCGCGTCGAAACGGCGACCAGTTCAGGGTCCTGGGTAGTTGCAGGCAATTATCACGTAGCGCGCGACGTGGTCTGGCCGCGCGCCGAGGCGGTCGTCTGGCTGGATTATTCCTTCCCCCTCGTCTTCTGGCGGCTGACCGTGCGCACGTTCCGACGCGGCCTGACCGGCGAGATGTTATGGAACGGCAATCGCGAGAAACTGTGGTGGCATTTCAAATTGTGGTCGGATGAGTCGCTGTATCGCTGGCTGTTCAAAACGTACTGGCGGCGGAAGCGCGAGACTCCCCAATTATTAAGGCTTCCCGAACATTCCCATCTGCAACTGATCCACTTGAAATCCCCGCGTCGAGCGGACGAGTGGCTGGCTACCTTTGACCACGCCGCATCCAGCCGATGAGTTGACTGAGTCCCAGCGCCGCGACCAGCACCATCAGCGCGGCCCACTCGAACGAAAACTGCACGCGGACGATCATGGCAATCGAGGCCAACGCGAAGCCGATCAGGGCTACGAGGCTGAGGCGCGTAAGGTGAACGCGCGCCAGTCCATTCACGTCATCGCCTTCGGCGGCGAGGCGCAGGCGGCGCTCGAAATCGGTCAAATCCCAGACGAGCAGGGCAAAGAGCGCGCCGGCCAGCATCCAGCCGGGCGCGAGGCCGAGCCACAATCCCGCCGCGGCAGCCGCCAGCGAGGCAAAGAATCCAGGCGCGGAAAACCACGACCAGCGGCGAACGAGCGCAAAAGCCCACAGCGCGCCGAGACCGATCAGCCAGCGGACAGCTCCCTGCAAACCAACGTCGAAATATCCCCATGCGAGGCTCAGGGCCGCCCCAAGCAGGCAGAAGAACAACGCGAAGCGCGTCGTCACCATCCCGCCCCTCCCGCGTGCCAGCGTCCCGTCATGCGCCGCATGGCCTGGTCGAATGGCTGGAGCACGTTCCAATCGAGGATGCGGATGCCGGCGCGCTGAAGTCGCCGCAGGAGCAAATCCCGTTCCAGCCGCACGACCCGCGCCGCCAGCGCGACCTCTGCGCGGGGACGCAGGTTTTGCAGTTCGAACGAGACCGGGTCCGGGCTGACGACCATTACCTGGTAGCCGCGCGCCCGCAGTTGGATCAGCACTTCGAGGTCGTCCGCTGTCAACGGACTGACCACCACGATCTGCGACTGCGCCGAAAAGAGTTTTGTGGGGATGTGATCGAGGTCGGCAAAGACCTGACTCGGCCCGGCGTGCGCCTGTGAGAGGGTGTGTAAAATTCGTTCGCGCTGGAGTTTGCCGTAGCCGGGCAATGTCCATTGCAAATAATTGGAATAAAGCAAAAGACCGACGCGGTTGCCCTGATTGAGAAAGGCATCTGCCAGCGCGGCCGCGGCGGACACCGAATGCTCGAACAGGGAACGCCCGCCGCCGAAATGATTGGTGCGCTCGCGGCCGTCGAGCACGATGCCCACATCGGAGACGCGCTCCTGCTCATACTCGTTGGCAAACAACGCCTGCGTATGGCGCGCGCTGACGCGCCAGTTGATGGCGCGCGGCGAATCGCCGTCGCGGTACTCGCGCACGCCGAAGAAATCCACGCCCGCGCCGCCTGCCCGCGCGGGAATCGAGCCCGCGTAGACGCGCGTCCGCCGCGGACGGATGGGGATGTGTCGCAAGCGCAGGATGGGCGGCAGGATGAATAATTGCCCGCTCGTCTCGAGGACCCCCTCGCGGCGCGACAGGCCGAACAGGTCACTTGCCTCCGCGCGGACTTCGGCCAGCGGATAATAGCCGCGCGGACCGCTCACCGTATACGTCCATGCGGCGGATTTGCCAGCAGGCAGATGGACCAGATGACGGTTCGAGCCGTCGGTCACGGAAAGAGGCGGAGGCAGAACGTCCTCGAGCAGGACTTCGTCCAGGGTCGCGCCGCGATTCGTGACCGTCAGCGTCACGGTCACCGGCGCACCGGGGGCAACGCGCTCGGCGCTGAGAGTCCGCTGAATGTCGAGTTTCATCTCGTGCGGCGCGCGCCAGAAACCGATCAACAGGAATAATACAAGTGGAGCGGTCAGGGCCAGCAATTCCCCGCGCACGGAGGCCAGCCCCCACAAAAGTAGGAGATAGACCAGCAAGCCGAGGAAGATGGAACGGGACATCAGTTTGACTCTTCACCGCAAAGGGGTTTCTTCGCGTTCTTCACCGCTTCGCGGTTCAATACCGCATTGTAGTACGGCGAACGGCGGGCTAACGAATGACGGGTACGGGTGTCTTGCGCAACACGTCGGAGATCACCTCGCCGTTGACCTGGCTCGACATCCAGTATTCGGGCTGGAGGATCAGGCGGTGACTGAGCACGGGCACGGCAAAGCGCTTCACGTCATCGGGCAGGACGAAATCGCGGCCTTCCAGCGCGGCGTGGGCGCGCGCCATCTTGAGAAAAGCCAGCGAGGCGCGCGGACTGGACCCGACCGCCACGCGGCGGTCCTCGCGCGTGGCGTGGACGAGCATGGCAATGTAATTTTCGAGGTCGCGGTCCACATGCACGCCTTCGACGACGGCGCGCATCTCCAGAATTTGCTTCGCGTTCGTCACTTTGCGAAGCACCACCTCGTCGCGCCTGCGTTCGCGGCGGCGTTGCAAAATCTCGCGCTCCTCCTCGACGGTTGGATAACCGACCGTCACCTTGAGCATGAAGCGGTCGAGCTGGGCTTCGGGCAGAGGGAATGTGCCTTCGTATTCGATCGGGTTTTGCGTGGCTAGCACCAGGAACGGTTCGGGCAGGCGCAGGGTCTCGCCCTCCAGAGTCACCTGGCCCTCCTGCATGGCCTCCAGCAACGCAGACTGGGTCTTGGGCGAGGCGCGGTTGATCTCGTCTGCGAGGATGATGTTTGCGAAGATCGGCCCTTTTCGCAACTCGAATTTGTTCTTCGTGCGATTGAAGATATAGCCGCCAGTGATGTCGGCGGGCAGAAGATCGGGCGTAAATTGAATGCGCTTGAATTCCAGCCCCAGCGCGGCGGCAAAACTGCGCGCCGCCAGCGTCTTGCCCAGGCCGGGGAAATCCTCCAGCAACACGTGTCCGCCCGCCAGCGCCGAGGCCATCACCATTTCCAGAAGCGGGCGCTTGCCCACCACGGCGCGCTCCACCTCCGCTATCACTTTCTGGCCCAGCGACGAAACTTCATGGATGTCTGCGATCATGCGCGGTCTCCAATTCCGATTCCAAAAATTCGACGGCCTCTTCGGGATTCAAATCCAGCGGCGTCTTCTCTGGACTCTGCCACGGCCAGCGCGGACGCGGATAATCGGCGAACGAGCCGTTCAGCCCGGACTCGAGGTAGGCGTCCACCTCGCGAGGCGGATTCCAATCCCCGGCCGGCGCGTCCTCTGCCAGGTGAGCGGTCCGCCGCGCCTCGTGAAGCCGAATCTCGCGGGACAGCACTCCCAGCCGCCGCGCCACCACCCATTTGAAATAATTCCCGCGGCGGTTCCGAATCAGCCACACTGCCAGGTCTTCCACCGGACCCCTGACGGCTTTTTTCTTTTCCTCGCGGCCGCCAACTTGAATCCTGTCGATTGTAAAACTGCCGACGGCGATCAGGAACACGCCAACGACGAGGACGACCCACAAAGTCAGTTGCGGAAAGGAATGATAAAGAAGGTCAACCAGCCACCAGAGATAGGCCAGCGGCACGATAACGTCGCGCTCGATCACGTCCCGCAGGGCAAAGGCCATGACAGCGAGAATGGACAGCACGCCCAGCAACAACCAGCCTCGGCGATTCATGCCGCCTCCCCGCAGAAATGCAGGATCGCGGTCAGGCAGGAGACTGCTTCATCGGTCTCGCGAGTCGTGGCGCGGCGAGCGCCGTAGCGAGCGGACTCGAACAAGCGCGTCAGCCGCCGCACCGGGTCGGCGGGCAGGCCCGCGCCCTCGAGGCGCGCGGCGAACTCGGCGGGCGTCATGTCGTCGGCGCGGAGCAGTCCGCGTTTGCGGTTCACGGCCTCATTCATGCGGACGTAACAAGACATGACCACGTCGTCCCAGTCGCGGCCCGCGGACAGGTCGTCGAGGGAGGCGCGGGCGGCCGCGGCCAGTTCATCGAGCGGGACCCGCTCCGGGGTCCGAAAGAGAAGCGGGCGCAGTCGGCGTCCCAGAATCCGTACGAGGGCAAGCAGTCCCAGCAGGACCGCGAGGCTGATCCAGTACATCCAACCATCGGGAATGTCGGGCGGGGTGAACGCGGGCGGCGGGCCAATCGATTCGGCTGACGGCGAACTGTCGCCGCCGAGGCCCTCCCCGAACGGGGCGAGGATGCCGAGCAGGGTGCGGTTTTTGACCAGGAAGAAGATCGCCCAGGCGAAGAATGCGAAACGGATCAGCATCCGCAGGGCGCGCTTGCGGGCTTCGGGAGATAAAAGGGAGAAGATGAAGAGCAGAAGGAAGAAAGCGAGAATCCAGAAAACAGCCTGCCGCCAGGACGTCTCGCTGGCGAGGCTCTCCACCAGCCCCTCGACGGAGGTTTGAATGGACTGCGTCTCGCCGCTGGAGAGAGGCTGGCCGGGCAGGAAGTTAACGTCGCGCAGTTCGGCGGCCAAAGCCAGCAGAGTGAGCAGAGCAAGCAGGGAGAAAATTAAAACCCAGCCGCGGCTGGAGAAGAATTGGCGCATGACAATTGAATTTTACCACCCGGCTGAATGCGTTTTTAGCCACGGATTACGCGGATTTACGCGGATCTGGAGGCGGTTCTGTCTGATATACTGCCCGCATGGAAAAAGTTGAAGTTGTATACCGTTAGAGATACAATTACGCATACAGACGCCATAATCATATACCGTCCACCCATTCAGTGTAGGAGAAATATGTTTAAGATCATCAGACCAGACTCTTGGGAAACAGCTCGGGCCTTGGGTCGCTATATGATCTATTGGGCATTTCGAGGGCAAGCTGATGCATCCTGGGGATTAGATACATCCTTGCACAGGGGCGCAAGTCAATTCGGGTATCCTTACAAGCTTCTCTTGAGAAGAGAGGCATTAATACTTAAACAATTCCAGAGGCGCGCCCATCATTATATTAATGATCCCCCCAAAGAAAATCAATGGTTAGATTGGCTGGCTTTAATTCAACATTACGGCGGCCCAACTCGTTTACTTGATTTTTCCCACTCTTTTTATGTAGGCGCATTTTTTGCAATAGAAAAAGCATCGGGAGACGCCGCGGTCTGGGCAATCAATCTCACTAAGCTAGAAAAAGCAATACGCAGTAAGATAGGTCTGGGTGCCAGAGCCAAAGATGAAAATATTTTTGACACAAATGAAAAGTTGGTCAGCATTGTAGAAGATTACCTACATGGCAGGAAAAATCTAAATCTAGTATTCCATGTTGAGCCCAATCGCCTCCATGAGCGTCTATCTATTCAAAACGGATTATTCATAGTACCAGGTAATGTTACTTCGCCTTTTGAAACAAACCTTGCCGAGACTTTCGATATATCCATCAAGAGCTTTCAAGAGCAAAAAGAGGAAACACTAACAACAACAGAACCGAGGAAACTCGGATATCTTTCTTCTGAAGTAAGCATCATGAAAATTATCATTCCGCGAGGAAGCCACAACACTGCACTAGATGATTTAAGGGAGATGAATATAACTTCTGCTACTTTATTTCCTGGCTTAGACGGATTTGCGCGCTCATTATTTCACCATCTGAGATTACCACTCGACGAAGATTTTTGGAAACAACTGGAGGCGATCAAAGGCGGGAAATAAAGTACCAAGCCTTTGTCAACCGCATGACAAGTATATGTGAAAAACTCGAAAAGGAATGCATTGGAATGGATAAACAAAAGCAAAAGCGTTCTCAGGCTGACCTAAGCCAGGAATATGTAGATGCCAGCCAAAATTATCGTCATTATAGCAATCTGCGATTTGCTATTTTTACGATTTACTTTGCGGTCATAGCAGGCATCATTGTCATCGCTTTCAACAACGACAATAGATTCACGCCCTACGCTATTCAATCTGCAAAAATAGGAGGTCTGCTAATTACATTGGTATTCTGGAATTATCAAGAGCGCGCTAGTATGATGACAACGCATTTTGCAAAAGTAGCTAAAGAATTAGAGCATTCACTTGGCTACAACCAATACTCTACAAGACCAAAAACCTATTTCCCTATCCTCGAGGCAAAGTATATAACGAGAATCTTGTTTACGTCTTTGACTGTATTTTGGATTTACACGATATGTGTCTCAATGACAAACCGGTAAACAATCTTACTGTCGATACCAAATATTCTTAATCGAAGTTGCTTTATGCGAAAACCAACAACCTTGTCCGCTGTCTGTCTGATACACTACCTGCATGATAGATATTCACGATTGTGACGGTTTATTACATCCACAGGCGGAGGAAGGGTTGCGCCTTTTTGCCAAGGGTCAATACTTCGAGGCGCACGAGGCGCTTGAACTGGCCTGGCGCGAGGAGACGGGCGCGGTGCGCGACCTGTATCGCGGCATTTTGCAGGCCGCGGTGGTGTATCTGCATGTGCGGCGCGGGAATTACGCGGGGGCGGTCAAGGTGTATGGACGATGCATGAAGTGGCTCAATCAATGGCCTGAAACCTGTCGCGGCGTGGACGTGGAAGGTCTGCGGCAGGATTTGAAAAAAGTCATGGATGAAGTGAAACGACTGGGGGCGCAGCGTCTCGGCGAGTTTGACTTGTCGCTGTTCAAATCTGTCAAATGGGAAACAAAACTCAGAGCAATCACGGCTCGGGAGTAAGAGTCGGCTGTGGAGTGGGCGGGGGAGTCCACTGCGGGGTGCCCGCGAAGGTCGGGATGGCAAGCGGGGTAAGGGTCAAGGTAGGTGAGGGCACGGGGGTGGGCGTCAAGCCAATCCAGCCGCTGTAATAAAAGTATTCCGAGAGAAACCCGGCGCGCTCGGAGAGGGTCATCGGGCGCGGGCTGGCGAAGTCCTCCAACACATTGGTGAAAATTTCCACGCCCAGATAACGGCCGTCGTAGAACACGTGGCGGTCGAGAAATTCGAGACGCGTATTATCCGTGACAGTGCCGTCGGGCAGGTTGTAATACATCTGATCGAAGAACAGGTTGCCGAGGCCGTAATGGATAAACGAGTCGGTATCGTAAAACCCCATGCTTTGCGGATAATGCGCTTGACTGCCACTGACCACGACCGCGCCCGCCTCGGCCATCATGTGAAAGTCCGCGGGCGCAAGCACATTGGGAGAGGCGGAATAATTCTCGTAATGCTGGAAGGTTGCAATGACCAGGTATCCTTCGGCGGTCAGTGATCGAATCTGGTCAACCATGTAAGCGCGGTCACAGGGCGCGGGACCGGGGCGCGAGTCGGTCGCTTTGGGATAGAACTCGTCGGGCTTCGAGTTACAGCCGATGAAGGCAATCTTGTTGCCGTTGTTTTCGATCACCAGCGGCTTCCTCGCATCCTCCAAATTATCGCCGCCGCCGTAATACAGCATCCCCTTTTCGCGGTACAGCGCGGTGGTATCCAGCATGGCTTGATAGCCGTAATTGTCGAAGTGGTCGCCGGTCAGTTCGATCACGTCCGCGCCGACATCCTCGAACAATTCGATGTAGCGGGTGTCACTGCAAAAGATAAAGCCTTGATAATTTGGATTGGGAAACGGACAGCGGTCGAAAAACGGGACCTCGTTGCTGATGTGAGTAATGTCCGCGCCGCGCAGAAGGTCGCGGATATGCTGGCCGGGATAGGTGATTCCCTTATTTTCCATGATGTATGCCGTGCCGCGCACCAGCGCGGTGACGCCGGTCAGGATGACGGTGGTGAGTTTGGATGGGTCGCGGTTGGTGGACGTAAGGTTGAAGGTTGGCAGGTTGGAAGGCTCGCCCTGAGCAACGTCGAAGGGTTGGGCTTGAGTAAGAGCAAAGGTAATTTGCAGAGGATATGTAGATGCGTCAAAGTCCTTGTGGAGGGGAGACTGGTCATCTATCATCAGGACTTTCCAACGCGGCTGAATCTCTTCGAATGGGATAATCGCCCAGGAGGGCATGTCGTTCCAGGCCGCATCGAGCAGGTCGCCCGCAGGCGCGGTCTGCACGGACCCCGGGGCGGGTTCGCCCCACAGCGCGCTGAACGCGGCGAGGGTGGAGTCCGCCATCCATAACGGCCGCCCGGCGAAGAGCGCTGTCCCGAGCCTGTCGAGGGATCCGGCAGAAGCGCCGCCCCACGCTTGCTTCAATTCGTCCAGAGTCACACCGTCGGTCACGGTCGGGAAGGGCGCGACCAGGGCGTAGATCCAGTCCGATTTACGATTTACGATTGGTGGATTTAAGATTGGTGGATTTACGACTGATGACTGAGGGCCAACTGCGTCGAAGTGCAGGCTGGCGAGGGCGGGATCGGCGGCAATGGGAATTCCCCACCCATCGGCCTCGGCGCGCAGGACGGGCGGCAGGGACGGGCCCAGCCATAAAGTCAACGGCGCAGGCGTGGAGGTGGCCGTTGGCGCGGCGGACGGGACGGGAGTCTCGGTTACGTCAACCTGCGGCGCGCAGGCCGAGAAAAACCACAGGGCACAAAATATTATGACGAATATGCGCGTTGAAGGCTTCATGGAATCCAGGTTTTTTAGGGATAGGTGGTGAGCGCGGACGACCAGTCGCTTTCGGTGAAATAGAAATCGAGGAAGGCGGCGCGCTCCTCGGGAATCATCGGGCGCGGACGCGCAAAGTCTTCGAGCAGGGTCGTGAGCAGTTCGACGCCGAGATAACGACCATTATAAAAGACGTGACGGTCGAGAAACTCGCGCTGTTTTGGACTGCCCGCACCGGGCAATCCCATCTGGTCGAAGAAGAGATTGCCCAGGCCATAGTGAATGAACGCGCCCTCGTAGAATTCCATCACCTGCGGCAGGTGCGCCTGACTACCATTGACGATCACCGCGCCGGCCTCGGCCATCAGGCGGAAGTCCTGCACCTGCTGTTCGAAGGGCTGGGGCACGTCCGTCTCCACATATTGAAATGTGACGATGGGAAGATACCCCTGTTCGCGCAATGATTTGACCCGGGCTGTCATGTATTCGTAATCACAGCCCGCCGCGCCGGGACGGGTATCCGTTGCAGTGGGAAACGCCCCGGTGTCGGGCCGGTTGCATCCGATGAAAGCGATCTTGTTGCCGTTGACCTCCAGCAGCAACGGCTTGCGGGCGTCCTCTGCGTCCGCGCCGCCGCCGTAATACGGAATCCCTTTTTCGTTGTAGAGCGCGAGCGTCTCGAACATGGCATTCGCGCCGTAATCCGCGAAGTGGTTGCCGGTCAGTTCCACCACGTCGGCGCCGAGGTCGGTCAGCAGGTCAATGTAACGCGGGTTACTGCAGAAGACGAGCGCGTCCTGGCCGGGGTCGGGTTCCGGGCAGCCGCCATAAAATGGGATCTCATTGCTGATATGGGCAATATCGGCCTCGCGCATCCAGTCGCGGATGGCCTCGCCGGGATAGAGCACGCCTTTGACATTCATCGTATAGGCCGTGGCGCGCACCAGCGCGGTGACGCCGGTCAGGATGACGGTGGTGAGTTTGGAGGGATCGCGGTTGGTGGGTGAAAGTTCGAAGGTTGGAAGGTTGGCAGGTTGAGGGTCGGCGAGTTGAAAGCGCGTGAGGGAAAAGGTGACTTGCAGGGGATAGTCCCAGTCTTTGAAGTCTTTGCGGATGGGAGACTGTCCATCCACGGTCAAGACTTTCCAGCGCGGCTCGATCTCTTCGAATGGGATGATCGCCCAGGAGGGCATGTCGTTCCAGGCCGCGTCGAGCAGTTCGTCCGCGGGCGCGGTCCGCACGGATCCCGGGGCGGGCGCGCCCCACAGCGCGCTGAACGCGGCGAGGGTGGAGTCCGCCATCCATAACGGCCGCCCGGCGAAGGGCGCTGTCCCGAGCCTGTCGAGGGATCCGGCAGAAGCGCCGCCCCACGCTTGCTTCAATTCGTCCAGAGTCACGCCGTCGGCAACAGTCGGGAAGGGCGCGACGAGGGCATAGATCCATTGAGCATTGACAGAATGAGGCTGGAGCGCGGCGTCGAGCACCAGCGCGGCGGAATCGGGATCGGCAGCGATGGGAATCCCCCACGCCTCGGCCTCGGCGCGCAGGATGGGCGGTAGTGATTCGCTAATCCATAGAGTCAGCGGCAGAGGCGTGGAAGTGAGCCCCGGCACGGAGGTGAGTGTCGGCGCGGACGTAGGCGGTGGAAGCGCGGCTGTGGCAGGCCTGCTGGTGGGTGCGGGCGGCGGCGCGCCGAACAAGTTCGGCGTCGGCAGGCAGGCCGAGGCGAGAAAGAGAGTGCAGAAAACGAGAGGCAAAAAACGATGGAGTCGTGCGCGGATCATTCGGGCTTCAGGCTGACCTCATCAACCGTGAACTTTTTCAAAGCAGATTGGTTGATTTTAACGCCAAGCCCGGGCGCGGAGGGAACGTCAATTGTACTATCGGCGTTCAGGACGAATCGCTCCTCGGTGATGTCCAGCGCGTAATAGCGGTCAGAGGCGGAGACGTCGCCCGGCAGGCTGAAGCCGGGCAGGGACGCCAGCGCCAGGTTGGAGGCGCGGCCGACGCCCGTTTCGAGCATCCCGCCGCACCAGACGGGCACGCCCGCGTCGCGACACATGGCGTGGACGGCCAGCGCCTGACTCAATCCGCCAAGCCGCCCGGCCTTGATGTTGATGATGCGGCAGGCCTGCATCTCCAGCGCGTAGCGTGCGTGGCGCGGCGAGACAATGCTCTCGTCGAGGCAGATTGGCGTGCGGAATCGCTTTTGCAGTTTGTGATGATCCCAGATGTCGTCCTCGAAAAGCGGTTGTTCGATGAGGAGCAAATTCAAATCGTCCAGCGGCTTGAGCGCCTCCGCCGATTCGAGTGAGTAGGCCGAGTTCGCATCCACCTGTAAACGCAAATCGGGAAAGGCGCGGCGGACAGCGGAAGCGTCGCCCACGTCGCGGCCCGGCTTGATCTTCAACTTGACGCGCGCGTAGCCTGCCTTGACATAATCGGTCACGGTTCGCACCAGGACCTCGGGCGACTCCTGCAGCCCGACCGAGACTCCCACCTCGACTTTGGTCCGCGCGCCGCCGAAGAGTTCGCGCAGGGACTTTCCCTCGCGCTTGCCGAGCATATCCCAGATCGCCATCTCGACGCCCGCCCTGGCGAGGTTGTGCCCGCGGATGCCGTCCACGCGGCGCTGGAAGTCGAGCGCGTCGGCAATATCTTGTCCCAAAATCAGAGGCGCGATGAAACCCTTAAGAACATGCCAAGCCGTGCCGCTGGTCTCGTACGAGTAGCCCGGGGCGCGGTCCGCCACACATTCGCCGTAGCCTGTCAGGCCGTCGGCGTGGAGAGTGACGAGGATGCAGTCGCGCTCGCTCTGCCGTCCAAAGGAAGTTTCAAACGGCGAGACGAGCGGCATGCGGAGGTGATTGAGGGTGAGAGAAGAGATTTTCATGGTTTCTACTCCAATGCCCGGCGCGTTTGCGCCCGTCCGCGCGAGCGCATGATGTCCAGCACGCGCGGCATGACCTCGGCATACATCTGGTACCAGAATTTGTTCGGAGCGAAGTCCCACGCGCCAAGGGTGCGGACAACGCGCCCGCCGAGTCCCTCCTTGAAGCGATAGACGCCCCACAGCGAGTCGCTTTCATTAAATTCCTCGGGCGCGCCCCACAGATCATAGACTGTGCAGCCCGCGGCTTTTGCCCGCTTCATGGCTTCCCATTGTAAAAGATAGGTCGGCATTTTCTCGCGGTGCACCTCTCGCGACATCCCATAGACGTAGTAAGCGCGCCCCGCAAACATGAAAAGAAAGAGCGCGGCGACAGGTTGTCCCTCCACTTCGGCGATTAATGGTTGGCAGACTGGAATGTTCAAACGTTCAAACGTTTCAACGCCGGATTGCATGAACATCTTCCAAACGGTCAGATAATAATTTTCATCGCGGATGACAAAACCATCGCGGATGGATGTCTCAGCATACATCTTGTGGAGAATCGGCAAATCCTCCGTATTGCCTATGCGCATCACGACGCCCTTCTTCTCGGCGAGGCGGATGTTGTAGCGCGTCTTCTGCTTCATGCGCGCCAGCATCTCTTCTTCGGAAGCAGACAAGTCAATCAGAACCGTGTTCTTGAATTGGATTTGATCCGAGGAGAAGACCCAGCCCCTGCCCTTCAATTCGGAGACCACTGCCTGTCCGTTGGCGTTTTCCGTCGCATCCTCCGCGCCTGGGACGCCCGTTCCCAGAACAACATCGGGATCGAGTTTCAGGAAGATCGCGCCCTGCCGCCTCGCCAGGGATTGCAAGTCACCCAGCACACGCGCTCGAAGTGAGGCGTTGCTCCAATCCAGCAACGGACCCTTCGGCGCGTAGAGAATGGAGAGTTTCGCCGCGAAGCCGCGAATCGGGACGGTCTTTTTTAGAATCAGCGCGGCCGCGGCGGCGGGAAAGACGAAAGAGGAAAGGTTTTCATAATCGCTTTCGACTTTGAACTCACCGTTCGCGCCCCAAACGGCATAAAGCGGTGTCCAGCCATATTTGGCCTTCACCTGCCCCCATTCGTAGGTTTGGAGGAAGTGAGGGTTGGGGAGTGAAGCGATGAGTTGATTCCAGGGAGATTGCATTGGGAGGTCTCAACGTGCTATACTGTTTGCGAGGGTTTCCGTTTCTCGAGGAGGTTCACCATGGGACAAAGCATGTGGCTGGCTGTTGTCATCGCGCTGATTCTGTACTGGGCGTTTGGATTGAACCTGTGGGTGGCGGCGCTCATCGCGGTGGTCGCTGCGCCCATCATCGGAGCAGTGCTCCAGGCCTTCTTTGGCGCCAGGACCGCCCCCAGCGCGCAGACCGGTGAGGGGGAGCAAAAATCCGAGCAAGGCAAGTAGGCTTCGTCACTCCGTAACGCTGCCGTAACGCCACAAATATAAACGATACAGCCATGGCATGTAAACTCTGTCGTGCGCGTGTATCGCGCGCTTCAGATCCCCTCCAAACCCGCGCTTGAAGCGATAGACGCCCCACAGCCCATCCCGCCGGGACTCGAAATTGGCTTCCAGCACTTCTTCCTCTTCATCAGGGACACCCCACAAATCATACTCCTCTGCGCCTTTGGAGCGCGCCCAGCGCATGGCTTCCCATTGCAGGAGATACGTCGGCATACGGTTGCGCTCTTCATCATTGGACGCGCCATAGACATACCAGGCGCGCTGTCCGTGCGCGAAGACCATCAATGCGGCGAGAGGCTTGCTCTCGTATTCCGCGGCCAGCAATTCGCACATGTCCGTCGGATGAAATAATTCGTAAGCGCGGCGATAATATTCGAGCGAGTGGACTCCAAAATTATCGCGTCCGCCCGTGACCAGCATCATCTTGTGGAACGCGGGGAGGTCGTCCCAGGCGCGGACGGTGACTCCTTTCTTTTCGGCGAGGCGGATGTTGTAACGCGTCTTCTGTTTCATGCGCGCCAGGATGTCGTCTTCCGTTCCGCGAAGGTCAACGATAAGGGTGCGGGGAGGCTGGATGTTGTGGGGACTGACCCTCACCCCAACCCCTCTCCCGCCGGGAGAGGGGCGAGGGGTGAGGGAGGACTCCCACATGTCCAGTTCCAGTTTGCAAAAAACGGCGCGGCGTTTTTTACATGCCATGTCTATTTCGCGCCAGATGTTACTGTCCCTCGTCCACTGCCCGCTGTCCGTTTTCGGAATATATCCAATCGTCAGACCAAACGGCAACTTGCGAAACAGGATTTGCGCGCCAAGTTCTCCAGCAATGACACGCACAGGCTCCCATCCAAACGCGGACTTCAACTCGCCCCATTCCGCGGTCTGTAAAAGATGCAAGTCGGGATGCACCTTGACAAACGATTGCCACTCGGCAAAAGAGACTTCGGGCATGGCTAGATGAGCGACGCAGTGTCGAGCATGGACGGGGTTTCGTGGCCGCGAATCGAAGCGCCGGGCACGGACGCGGTCAAGGTGCGGAAGATAGCCTCGGCGTCAGCGCGATGGCAGGCGGCCTGGAGTGAGTCCACGGCCTCTCGAAGCGCGCGCCCGCCCAACGTCTCGGAAGAAGCGAGGCGAAAGATGTCGGGATGAGGCGTGCGGTCCAGCGGAGTCCCGGCGTCCCAGAGTTCCTCGGTCAGTTTCTCGCCGGGGCGGGTTCCCGTAAAAGTGATGTCAATATCGCGGCCGGGCTCGAGCCCGGAGAGTCGAATCAAATCTTCGGCCAGGTCGAGGATGCGAATCGGCTCGCCCATGTTGAGCACGAAGGTCTCGCCGCCCCGCCCCATCGAAGCCGCCTGCAAAACGAGATACACGGCTTCGGGAATGGTCATGAAAAATCGGCGCATGTCGGGATGCGTGATGGTGAGCGGGCCGCCGCGCGCGATCTGTGCCTTGAAAAGCGGAATGATGGAGCCGCGGCTCCCGAGCACGTTGCCAAAGCGCACGACGCTGAATGGAAGTTGTGCGGAACGCGCCGCGTCGAGCACGAGCATTTCGGCGAGACGCTTGGTCGCGCCGTACACGTTCGCGGGCTGGACAGCTTTATCGGTGGAGATCAAGACGAAGCGCTCGACTCCATTCGCCGCGGCCGCCTCGACCATGACCTGGGTGCCGATTACGTTGTTGGTCACCGCCTCGACCGCGTTCGCCTCCATCAACGGAACGTGTTTGTGCGCCGCGGCGTGGAAGACGACCTGCGGCCGATGCGCGGCAAAGACCGAGGCTATGCGCTCGCGGTCGCGGACATCGGCGATGACGGGCAGGAGGGTAAGGTCGGGATAGTCTTCGCGCAGTTCGAGGAAGATTTCGAAGATGCTGTTCTCGCCGTGACCGAGCAGAACCAGTTGGCTGGGGCCGCGCCGCGCGATCTGGCGGCACAGTTCGCGGCCAATCGAACCGCCCGCGCCGGTGACCAGCACGCGTTTGCCCTCGAGCGCCTGGCCGACGATCTCGTCGTTGACGCGAACCGGGTCGCGGCGCAGGAGGTCGGTGATGTCCACCTCGCGCAATCGGCTGACGCTGACCCTGCCGCCAAGCAGTTCGTAGATGCCGGGCATGGTGCGCGAAGGGATGCCCTTCTGACGGCAAACGTCCGTAACACGGCGCACCACGCTGCCCGGCGCGGACGGGATGGCGATGATGACCTCGTCGGCGCGGCGCGCGTCGAGCACGTTGGACAAGTCGGCAATCTTGCCAATGACGCGCACACCGTAAATCTCGTGGCGCTGCTTGGCAGGATCGTCGTCGAGGAAGCCGACCGGGATCAGGTTGAGTTGCGAGGACCTCTGGAGTTCGCGCACTACCAAAGCGCCCGCGTCCCCCGCGCCGATGATGACAACGCGCTTGCCTTTCGCATCCCGATACCCACCCGACTGCTCGGCCAAAATACGGAAAGCAAAACGCGATCCGCCGATGAGTACCAGGGAGAGGAGCCAGTCGATGCCCAGCGCAGAACGCGGCATACCCAGCGTGACTTCCTCGCTGTTTGCCGCCAGCAGGACAATGCCCATGACGGCGCTGGTGAGGACCGAGCCGGTCGTCACCGCGGCGGCAATCAGTTTCAATTCACTGGTGCTGGCATACACCCACAGGCGGCGATACAGTCCAAAGAAATAATAGATAGGAACCTTGACGAGCAGCGCCACCACCGACATGACCAGCATGGCGGGAAAATAGAAAGATATCGCGCTCACATCCAGGCGCAGGAAGAAACTGCCCAGCACGGAGATGACGATCAACGCCAGGTCGCCGAGCAGGACGAAACGATTGCGAATGTGTCGGGTCTTATCGGAAAGCATGGCCGGTGATAAAAATCCACGCAGGCTAATTCCTGCGCATCCACTCGACGGTTTCCCAGAGTCCGTCCATCAGCGGGGTCTCGGCGCGGAATCCGAGCAGGTCAACGGCTTTTTGCGGAGAGCCGAGGGAGAGATAGATATCGCCCGGGCGCGGTTCGGCAAAAACAGGCGCGGACGCGGACGGGAACAGTTCCTGCAACACCTCCACCAGGTCCATAATCCGCGTCTCCCGACCCGTGCAGATGTTGAAGACCTGCCCGGGCGCGGCAGGATGTTCGGCGGCGATCAGGTTGGCGCGCACCACGTCGCGCACCGCAATCAGGTCGCGGGTCTGCCCGCCATCTCCAAAGATGGTTATCGGTTTGCCATCCAGCAATCGGCGGATGAAGATGGGCACGGCCGCGGCGTACATCGAGTCGGGCCGCTGGCGAGGGCCATAGACGTTGAAGTAACGCAACGCGGCCACGTCCAAACCGAAAGAGCCGGTGTAGAGCTGGGCATAGATCTCGTCCACGCGCTTGGAGGCAGCGTAGGGCGAAAGCGGACGCAATGACGTTTCCTCGACGAGGGGCAAGGCGTCCGAATCACCGTAGACGGCGGCGCTGGAGGCGACCACCACGCGGCGGACTCCCGCCCTGCGCGCGGCCTCGAACAGCAATGCCGTGCCCGTCACGTTGACATCGAAACAGGCGGCAGGCTCCTCCATGGACTGAGGCGCGGAGACAAAGGCTGCTTCGTGGAAAACGACCTCGACGCCGCGCACCGCCTCGGTCACGCGGGACCCGTCGCGCAGGTCGCCTTCGAGGACTTCGAGACGCCCCGTCAGGCCGTCCAGGTTTTCGCGCTTGCCGGTCGAGAAGTTGTCCAGCACGCGCACCTCCGCGCCGCGTTCCAGGAGGGCGCGAACAATGTGCGAACCGATAAAGCCCGCGCCGCCGGTGACGAGATATCTGGTCATCCTCACCTTCCGCGGCTTCGCAGAACCGTGCCGACCGTGCGTAACAGGATGGAAAAATCCATCGACAGGTTGCGATGCTTGATATAGTAGAGATCGTATTCGAGTTTGACGACGGTGTCCTCCACCGAGGCGGCGTAACCGTAGTTGATCTGCGCCCAGCCGGTCAAGCCGGGACGGACGAGGAGGCGGGCGCGGTAGAAGGGAATCTTCTTCTGGAACCCTTCCACCAGTTCGCGGCGCTCGGCGCGCGGCCCAACCAGGCTCATGTCGCCGCGCAGGACATTGATAAATTGAGGCAGTTCATCGAGGCGGGTCTTGCGGAGAAACCTTCCCACGCGCGTAATGCGCGGATCGTTCTCCACAGCGAGGCGGGCCTGACCGTCGGCCTCGGCATTCTGCCACATGGTGCGGAACTTGTAGATGCGGAACTCACGCCCGCTTTTGCCGAGACGTTTCTGCGTGTACAGAATCGGCAGGCCGCTGTCGATCAATGTGGAAAGCGCGATCAACGGCGAGACCAGCAGGAAGAAAGCCCCGAACAGCAGCCCCCCCAGGATATCGAGAAAACGTTTTCCGAGTTCGTAGAAACCGTTGGCGCGCGCCTCGTCCACAAAGGAACGGATGATCCAATCGGATTCGAGGTGATGGATGGGCACGCGCCCGATCATCTCCTCGTAAATGGTCGGCATGCGCGTCACCTCGATGCCGCTTTCCTGGATATCCAGGATGGTCTGGAACGTACTCCCGCGCATTTCACCCATGATGGCCACGACCACGTCCGATATCCTGGCGCTTTCCACGATTCTCAACAGGTCGTTGCTGGCCCCCAGCACCGGGAAATCCTCGACGACTTGACCTATCTTGTTCTGGTCGTCGTCCACAAAGCCGATGAGACGAAACGGCGGTGTGCCGAGTTTCTTGTAAACCTGAACCAGTGTTTTCCCCGCCTTGCCCGCGCCGACCACCAGTACGCGACGCGTCATCCCCGTGGTCTTGTACAGGCGGATGTAGATAAAACGCCAGATCAGGGTCAGTAATGAACCGAGCAGGAGGAACGAACCGACGCCGATACGCGGCAGGGAAGTCGGCTCCCTGTTCGTAATAAAGACCAGCGAGTATCCAACGAATCCCACAAAGGCGGCAATTGCCACGCCGCGCAGGGTCCTTCTTCTGCTGGAGGCGTTGTGTGGATCGTACAACTCGATCAACAGCATCAGCCAGATGATCGGCATCAGGTAGAACCAGAAGGGAATCTTGAGATTGGGGAAAACCCTCAAGGCCTTTTCAGGCGACACCCCGCTGGCGATCAGGTTATACCAGGAGTAGCCCAGCCACGAATACACCGCCCCCACAAGCGCAAGGATCGAGGCGATCAGGTCGCCGATGAGAAGCAGGGTACGGTGCTCACTGGGTCGAAGCCGGAGTCCCGCCGGCCGGGTCGCAATGTCAGCCATTCATCATTTCCGAAACGCGGTGATCAGGCTCCAGAGAAAGCCGCCGCCCCAGGCGACGTGCATGACAAGAATCGCAAGCGGCAATCCCGGAACCAGGAAAAACTTTCGTTGTCGAACCGAAGCCAACAACCCGGCTGTCAGCAAAACAGACAGGTATATGCCGAGTTCGAGAATGAGCGCGGCGCGTACGATATCCAAAAACGACAGCGCCGCCAGAGCGAGGATGCTGGCTACGAAAAGCGGCGGCAGGGCCTGCCGCCAGCGCAATGTGAACGGGTAACGCCTGAGCATCTGTAATTTCCAAAAACCATAACGCCCGTACTGGCGCGCCAGCGCACCGAGCGAGCCGCGCGCATAATAGACCGAGCGGATGGACGGCTCCAGCCACACCACCCCTCCCGAAGCGCGCACGCGGGCGTTGAACTCGTAATCTTCATTGGACAGGAGGGACTCATCGTACCCGCCGATTCTCTCGACCAGCGAACGGCGGAACGCGCCGAACGGGACCGTGTCCTTCGGCCCGGCCGCGGAATTCAAACGATAGCCTGCGTCCCCGGCCCCAAGCGGATGCGCCGCCGCGGCCGCGATGGATTCGGCCATCCAGCCGCGCCCGCCGGGGCGGATCTCCCAGACGCCGCCCACGTTATCGCCGCGGCCCTCTTCGAGAGCGCGTACGCTGTTTTCGACATAATCGGGATAGGGCGTGGAGTGCGCGTCCATGCGGACGACGATGCCGCCGCGCGCCGCCTCAAGGGCGCGGTTGAGCGCGGACGGGATGGCGCGGCGGTCATTGTCCACGAGAGTCAGGGCCAGGTCCGGGTGGCTGCGCTGGAAGTCCGCGATCACCTCGCGGGTGGAATCCGTCGAATGGGAGTCGGCAATCACAACTTCCATGTCGGCGCGGGGAAACGTCTGGGTATAAATCGCATTCAGAGTCGCGCCGATAAACCGTTGTTCATTGTAACATGGGACGATGATGGAAACCTTGGGCATGATTGTCCGTGTCAGGCCGGCGCCCGCACTTACTGCCTGCGGGCGGTCAGCGTGGATGCGTCGGGCTGTGCAAGCGGCAGGCGCACCGTGAAGACCGTGCCCCGCCCCACCTGACTGCGGACGCTAATTCTACCACCATGCGCCTGGATAATCTCGCGGACAATCGCCAGCCCCAGCCCGGCCCCGCCGCGGTCGGCGCGCGCCCGCGAGGCATCCGCCTGGTAGAACCGGTCGAAGATCAGCGGCAGGGCCTCCGCTGAAATGCCTTTCCCTGAATCGCTCACCAGGCATTCCATCTGTCCCTCCGCCAGCCGCGCCTGTAACGTCACCAGGCCGCCGGGCGGCGTGAACTTCAGGGCGTTATCCACAAGATTGGTGAACACCTGCGCCAGACGGTCACCGTCGCCCGTCATGCGCGGCAGGCCGCCGGCCTGCACCTCCAGCCGAATTCCCGCGCGTTGCGCCAGGGGAGCGAATTTCTCGGCAATGCCGTTCAGCAGGACCGTCATATCCACGGCGCCCATTTTCAAATCGGCCGTGCCCGCCTCCAGCCGCGCCAGGTCGAGCAGGTCGAGCACCATGCGGTGCATCCGACCGGCCTCGTTATAGATCACCTCCGCCGCGCGTTGCCGTTCATCCGGTGAACCGGCAGTACCGTCCAAAATCGCCTGTGCGAAGCCCTGCACCGAGGTAAGCGGCGTCTTCAACTCGTGCGAGACGTTGGCGACGAACTCGCGCTGGGAGCGCTGGCTGGACTGGACGCGCACCATCATGGCGTTGAACGCCCGCATCACTTCCTGGACCTCGCGCGGGCCGCGCGCTTCGACCGGCTTCGCCACATCCGAAGGCATACGCCGCGCCGCGGCCAGCATCTCCTGCAACGGGTCAGCCACCCAGCGCGAGATCAGGAACGCCGCCAGCAGGGACAGGAGCAGGGCGATCACCCCGCCCTGGATGAACGGGGCGAGCAGTTCGTCCCGGAGCACCGCCAGCCCGGCCGACTTCGGCCGCGGCGCGGCGACCAGTAATTTTTCGCCGCCCGGCAGATCGCTCAGCGAATACACCCAGAGACCGCCGTCCGCGTCGCGGACGGTAGGCACGGAACGGGAGAGAACGGTCTCGCGCGGCACCGACAACTCCGCGGCGGACGGGCGCGTATCGGCCAGCACCCTCCCGTCCGCGCGGAAGACGACCACGCGCACATCGAACAGTTCCGCCGTGCGCGTCAACTGGCCGCGTTTGTCGGAACCCAGAAAATCGGCAGGGCTGTTAAGCAAAAGTGTTTCGGCCGCCCGCACGCGCTCGAGCGTCTGGCGGTACAGGAACGGATTGCGAATCAGATAGAATACCAACACAAACGCCACGACCGCCAGGGCCGTGACGATGAGCAGGGCATAACTCAGCCACAATCGCGAGCGGAGGGAGGACAACACCCTCACCTCCGTTTCCCATCTCCCCGCGGGAGAGAGTCGCCGGTTGGAACAGCGACGAGTTTGTAGCCCACCCCGGTCACGGTTTCGATGCGCGCCGAACTGCCCTCCAGTTTCTTGCGCAGGTGCGCGATGTGCACGTCCACCGTGCGGGTCTGTCCGTAGAAGTCGAAGCCCCAGGCTTGCTGGAGCAGCTGTTCGCGGGTCAGGACGCGGCCGCGCTGTTCGGCCAGGGTGAGCAGTAACTCGAATTCCTGGGTGCGCAGGTCGAGGGTCCGATCCGCAACGCGGACTTCGCGGCTGGCGGGATCAATGGTCAGGTCGCCGAGGCGGACCGGGGTCGAATCGGCGCGGGAGTTCCGTTCCCCGCGGCGCAGGATGGCCTTCACGCGCGCCACCAGTTCGCGCGGGTTGAACGGCTTGGTCAGGTAATCGTCCGCTCCAAGTTCGAGCCCCAGGATTTTGTCCACGTCCTCGTCGCGGGCGGTCAACATGATGATCGAGACGGGATCGTTGCGTGTCCGCAGGCGGCGGCAGACTTCGAACCCGTCCAGGCCCGGCAACATCACGTCCAGCACGATCAGCGCGGGACGCAGGCGCGCCGCCTCTTCGAGAGCCTTTTCCCCGTCCGCGGCGGACCGCACGCGGAACCCCTCGCGCTCGAGGTACATCTGCGCCAGTTGCACGATGGACGGTTCGTCGTCCACAAGCAAGACAAGTTCACCGGACATTGACTTCCCTACACTCTATCTATTTTCCGCTCAATCGCCGCGGGCGGGAGCCAGCAGGGCCACCGCCTCGATCTCCACCAGCGCGCCCTTGGGCAGTGCCGCCACCGCGACCGTGCTGCGGGCCGGTGGATTCTCTGGGAAGAATTCCGCATACACGCTGTTCATGGCCGGGAAATCGCTCATGGATTGCAGGAAGACGGTCGTCTTGACCACGTAGTTAAGACCCGAATCGGCGGCTTCGAGCACGTGCTTGAGGTTGGTCAGCACCTGCCGCGTCTGGGCCTCGATACCACCCGGCACGATCTCCATCACGGCCGGGTCGAGGCCGATCTGTCCTGCAGTGAAGACCAGCACGTCCGTCTGCACCGCCTGTGAATACGGGCCGATGGCTTTGGGGGCATTTTCGGTATAGATCAGTTTCTTGCCTTCCGACGTAAACATGGCACCTCGCTTTTTCTGGATTGACTGCCGTGATTCTAAGCGAAGTGCGGGGAAAGTCAAAGGGCGGCGAAAAGCGCGAGACGACAGCCGCACGTCCTGTACGGCTGTCGTTCCGGTTTCTCGAAGGGAAATCTAGAGCCCGCTGTCTCCGGGCGCCGTCTTGGGACGGGCGGAACCGTTGGCTTCGCGGAAGGCCTTGACGGCCTCGCGCAGGGCCTTCCCCGCGCCATCCATGGCCTCTTTGGCCTCCTGAGACTTGGCGTGCAAATCCTTCAGGGTCTGCTGGGCCTGAGCGGCGTCGGTCACCTTGCCGTCGACGTCGAAGCCCGCGTGTGCGGCGACGATCTCGCTGGCGCTTTCATAGATCGGCTTGACCTCTTCCAGCGCGTCTTCGAAATCCGCCAGGGCCGCCTCCACAGCGGACGTGTCCTTGCCCTGTTCCTTCATTTTGGCAAGCCATTCTTCGAGACGGGCGATCATATCGTCCGAGCGGTCGAGGAAAGAGCCGACCCGTTCATGGCGCGCCTGGGCGCGTTCCCACGCCTGCTCGAGGCGTTCATCCGAAACCTGCCCGGTGGGCGGGGTGGTCGGATCCTGCGCGCCGGCCGCGAAGACGGTCGCGGCGGGGACAGCCGCCAAGGTCAGCGCGGCGGCGAGCGCCGCGAGCAGGGTCTTTTTGAACAGCATCACGATCTTGTTCATCGGTCAACCTCCTTGGTTGTGATGCCGTGATTGTAGATTGTGCGAGTTAGGGGAATATGGCAGGGATGTAAAATGTCTGTAAATTCGACTACGAAGCGGAGACGCGCCGCACGGCCAGCATGGTCAAATCGTCGGAGGCGGGGAAATCGCCCACGAATTCGTCGAGGGCGGTTTCGACCGCGCCCAGCATGGACTCGGCGGAGGCGGCGGTCTCCCAACCCAGGACGCGCAACAGGCGTTCCTCGCCAAACATGTCGTCTTCTGGATTGAAGGCCTCGGTGAGGCCATCTGTATAGAAGAACACGCTGTCGCCGGGTTCAAGACGGATGACGCGCTCGTCCATGCGGGACTCTTCCGCCGCGCCCAGCGCGACCCCGGTGCGGGTCAATTTTTCGACCGTGTCTTTTCTCACCCAGAAGGGCGGATTGTGCCCCGCATTGGCGTACGTCAGTTCACCCGTCTTGAGATCCAGCACCGCGTACACCGCGGTGACGAACATGCCCTGGCGTGTGTCGGGTACCAGCAGGTCGTTGACGCGGCGCAGTGCCGCGGCGGGCGAGGTGGTCTCGATCACGGCGGCGCGGACGAGGGTGCGCGTCAACGCCATGAACAGTGCGGCGGGCATGCCCTTGTCGGATACGTCCGCGATGAACAGGCCGAGGCGCTGGCTGGGCAGTTCGAACACGTCGTAAAAATCGCCGCCCACCTGCCGCGCCGTCCGCCAACGCGCGGCCAGTTCCCATTCGGGATGTGTGGGAAGGGTCTCGGGGATGAAGGTCTGCTGGATCTGGCGGGCGAGCTGCACCTCGGTTTCGAGACGTTCGCGCACGAACATCTCTTTTTGGAGCAGGTCGTTTTGAATCGCCAGCGCGGCCTGCTGGGCAATGCCGTTGATGATCTCGAGGCGGCGGGCGCGGAAGCGGCGTCCGCCGGGGGCTTCCTGGACCAGCAGAACGCCGTAGAGGTCGCTCTTGATCGCAAGCGGGACGGCAATCAGCAGGGGCTGGTCGCCGCGTAACGCGGAATCCAGTTCCTCGTCCGCGAGAGAAGCGAGACGCGGCCAGCGGGCGGGGAGGTCTTTCGGCCGCAGGGGAACGATCACCGTGCGGAGGTCGTCGCGGGCGATGTCCATCAAAGGAAAGTCGCCGCGCTTGAATTCGCGTTCGACCAGCGTTTTCCCGGCGGCTTCATCGAACCCGTAACTGTCAACCGCGCGGAATTTCTCGTTTTGCCAGAGGTAGAGCGCGGCGCGCTGGACGCCCACCAGGATGGGCATGATACGGACAATGGCGCCGAGAATCTCGTTCAGTTCGTTCAGGCTGACGACGGCCTGCGCGATCTGCAACAGCGCGGCCGAGGCATAAGCCTGTTCCTGGGCCTGGTCGTACAGGCGCGCGTTCTCGATGGCGACCGCGGCGTAACTGGCGAAGGTGGTGGTCATGGCCTGCGCTTCGTGACCGTAACGGCCCGGCATGGAATGTGCGAGGGTGAGCACGCCGACCGGCTGGTCACCCACGCGCAGGGGCACGGCAATGGACGAATAGTTTTGCGGGAATCCCCCGGCCAACCCCGCCGGGCCAACGGCGTCGGACGGTTTGCGAATGACGGGAGTCTCCGACAGCAGGGAACTGAGCATACTGACGGCCGCATCCGCCGAGGCGTTGCGGGCCTCCTCCAACTCGGACAGGTCACAGCAACCGTGCACCGCGGCGGGATACAACTCGCCCTCATCCAACAGCCAGACGGCAGCGGCTTCGCTGGGCAGGTTGCGTTCCAATTCGGTCAGGATGGAATCGAGCACTTCGTCCACGCTTGCGTTGGCCGAGAGGAGGCCCGCCACCTCGCGCAGGCTGTCCGCCACCTGCCGCCGCCATTGCTCGGACCGATACAGGTCGGCGTTATGGATCGCGGCGGCGATGTTGTCGGCCACGGCCTCGAAGATCATCCGGTCGTCTTCGTCGAAGGCGTTGACGCGCTCGCTCTGGATGTCGAGCAGGCCGACGACGCGTTCGTTGAAGATGAGCGGGACGCACAACTCCGAGCGGATGTTCTTCGGCGGAAGCGGGGAAGGACGATAGCGTTCGTCCCGGGTGACATCGTTGGCGAGCACGCTCTGGGCATTGCGCGCCACCCACGGGATGATTCCCTGCGGCTCGTCCAACTGCAGAGTGTATCCTTCCAGTTTCTTACTGCGTTTGCCGCTGCCCGCCTCGTATTGGATGGTCCGGCGGTTCGGATGGACGGTAAACAAATGCACGAACGGATAGCCGAACTTGACATGAATCAGCGCGGCGGCCTCGCGCATCAATTTGGTCAGGTCGAGGGTGGAGGTTACGCTGTCGCTGACTTCGGCGATCAGGGCCAGTTGGTCGGCGCGGCGGCGCAAGTCGCTGTACAAGCGCGCGGCTTCGACCGCGCGGGCGATTGCGTCGGCCAGGGTCTCCAGGATCAGCAGGTCGTTCGGATGGAACGCGGCGGCCTGATCGCTCTGAACGTCTAAAACGCCCAGAATGCGGTCCTTGACCTTCAGCGGCAGGACGACTTCGGAGCGCGTCTCGGGCAGGCTGTCAATGAATCGGTAGCGCGGGTCGGCCCGCACGTCATCCGCGACGAGCCGTTCGCCCGTCTCCGCGGCCTCGCCGATCAGCCCCTGCCCGATCTGGACCTCCAACGGGATGGATGCCTTCCTGCGTCCCTTGCGGCGCGCGGTGGCGCTGGCCCGGAAACGGAGGAGGGAATCGCCGGGCCTGAGCGTAAAGATGGCGACGTAATAGAAGTGGAACGTCTTCTGAATCTGTTCGGCCACGCGGCGCGCCAATTCGTCGAGGTCGAGCACGTTGACAATCTCGGCCGCCACCTGGCGTACCAGGTTCAACTGGTCGAGACGGAGGCGCTCGACCGCGGCGCGATGCGACGCGTACAAGCCGACCGCGGCGATGCTGGCCAGACCTTCGAGCAGATCCAGTTCAGCGGGCGTGAATTCGCTTCCATCCGGACGGGTGACCTGCAACGCCCCGAGGACGATGTCCTGGTCCTCGATGGGCAGCGCCACCCACGGCGCCGAGGCGGAATCGGCGCCTCGAACGCAGGTGCGGCCTCTTTCAACGGCCTCCCGCAGCCCGTCGAGGGGCGGTTTCGCCGGGAACAACGGCGCTTCGTCCCAGCCCGGCAGGCGGAAGAGACCCTCGTCCAACCACACGTTTACCTCGCCGTCCACGAGACGGCTGGCCATGTTCAAAATACGGTCGTGTTGTGCGGAGAGTGAAGTGGCGCTGACCAGTTGTTCCCCCAGTCCTGCAAGCCTGCGCCATTCGGACGAATCGGGAGAACGGACGGCCGCGCTCATGATCCCCTCTTGCCGCGCTTCACCATCGTGAGTGTATTCCCTGATTCGGCCGAAGATTCGAAATACACCTCGTCCATAAGTTTCTGGATGAGATAGACCCCCAACCCCCCGATCTCGCGCTCGGACAGTTTGCCTTTCACGTTCGGCTTGCGGACCCTGGTAATGTCAAAGACTTTGCCGTGGTCGTGCAGGACGATCGTGACCTTGTTCCCCTCCACCTCACACTCGAGTTCGAACTGCCCGTCGGCGCGGCCTTCGTAGGCGTGTTCGATGATGTTCGAGGCGGCCTCGTCCGCGGCCAGCTGGACGTGATAGGTTTCCGCCTCGTCCATGCCGGCTTCGCGGGCGGCCTGCGCCACCAGGTCGCGGATGCTTTCCAGGTTGGCGTAATCGGAACTGTAGGTGGCTTTGCGCGTACTGGTCATGGACGGAGGAGGGCAATCAAAGGCCGCCTCGCAAGCGGTTGGAGGCGGCCTCCCCAATCATCGTTGGAAGATCCTCGAACTAGAAATGACCAACGGCGGACAGCGAATCGTCGAAGGTCTTGAACAACTCAGTGAAACCGGCCAGTTCCAGCGCTTCCCTGATACGGGCTGGGACGGAGGCCAGCACCACCTCGCCGCGATTGTAACGCTTGCAGGCGCGCTGGGCGGCCAGCAGGGCGCGGAACCCCGCACTGGACATGTACTCGAGGCCAGCCATGTCGATCACGAGTTTGTATTGACCGTTCTTGTTCATTGCCTCCAGCGCCTGGCTGAACTGCGGGGCGGTGGAACTGTCTACGCGGCCTTTGACGGAGACTACGTTACAGTGCTTGAACTCTTTGGTAACGATTTCCATGGATGCACCTCCGAATGGATAAGTCTTGCTTGCGCGGGAAAATTATATCACGAGAAGGAAATTAGTAAGGGGCTTACTGGCGAAATGATCACATCCCCGCGCCGAAGATTTCGCCGCCCAGTTTGAAGCCCGCCACCTCCAGCTTTGGGCTGAAAAGGGGACGAATGCCGGTCGGTTTGAGCTGGCCCAGCACCTTGCCTCCTTCGCCGATGCCGGTCTGTTCGAACTTGAAGATGTCGGTCAACACGACCACATCGCCTTCCATGCCGCCCACTTCGGTGATCTGGGTGGTCTTGCGCGAGCCGTCCTGCAGGCGCGTCTGATGGACGATGAGATTGATGGCAGAAGATATCTGCCGGCGAATGGCAATGATCGGCAAGTCCAGCCCGGCCATCATGGACATGGTCTCGATGCGCGCAATGGCGTCGCGCGGCGAATTGGCGTGGAGCGTGGTGATCGAACCGCTGTGACCGGTGTTCATGGCCTGCAACATGTCCAGCGCCTCGCCGCCGCGCACCTCGCCCACCACGAGGCGGTCGGGCCGCATGCGCAGGGCGTTCCGCACCAGATCGCGCACCGTGACCGCGCCGACGCCGTCCACGCCGGGCAGTTTGGTCTCCATGCGCACCACGTGACGCTGTTTGAGATTCAGTTCCACCGCGTCCTCGATGGTGACGATCCGCTCGTGATTGGGGATGTAACTTGAAAGGATATTCAGCAGGGTGGTCTTGCCTGAACTGGTGTTGCCCGTGATGAGAATGTTCAGCCGCGCCCGCACACACGCCTCGAGAAACGTGACCATGTACGGCGTCAGCGACTCGAGCGCCAGCAGGTCGTCCATGTCCATCTTGGTCGAGAGAAATTTGCGGATGGAGATGTGCGGTCCGTCCACCGCGACGGGCGGGATGGCCACGTTCACGCGTGACCCGTCGGGCAGGCGCGCGTCCGCGGTGGGGTTGTCGTAGTCCACGCGGCGGCCGAGCGGATTGAGCATGCGGTCAATGATGCGCAGGACGTGGTCGTTATCCTCGAATTCCACGTCCGTTTCCAGCAACTCACCGCCGCGCTCCACGAAGACCAGTTTCGGTCCATTGACCATGATCTCGCTGGTATCTCCATCGGCCAGCAACAATTCCAACGGGCCGTAACCGACGATATCGGCCAGAGCGCTGTCCAGCACCTGCTGGCGCACATCCGCCGGGATGGTGACCTTGACTTGTCCGAGCGCGGATTCCAGCATTTCGCGGACCACGCGGCGGTTTTGCTGGGAGACGGGCATCTTCTGCAACGCGGGCAGGATCGCGCCCATCAAGTGCGTCTTCAACTTGATGACGTTTGGCTCGCGCAGGGCGGCAGGAAGGATTCGCAAAGTTGAGTTGGGCATGGATGGTTTTCCGCAGAGTGGTTGGTCAATGACGCTATTTTACACCTTCCCGCGCGTGAACGTGTTGACACAGCCCCTCACATCAGGTATGCTAGCCGTCGTCCGGGCAGGCCCGGCGCGGCGGAACCATGCCAACCCCGCCAGGGTCGAAAGACAGCAACGGTACGCACGCGTCTCCGGGCGCCGCCGTCAGCCTGCCCGGATATTGTCCCCTCCCATCACTTCGTACCTGTGGCAAAATAACCGCATGCCTCGCTGGGTCAACATCCTTCTCGCTCTCGCCATGGGCATCGGCCTCGGTCTCCTCTATGGCTGGGGCATCGATCCGATTCAATACGTTGACTTAACTCCCGATACACTGCGCGCCGACTATCGGGCCGACTATGTTTTGATGGTCGCGGAAGCATACCAAAGCGAGGGCGACGCCGAACTGGCCGCGCGCCGACTCGCGATCTTTGGAAGCCAGCCGCCGGCCGAGATTGCCGCGCCTGCGCTTCAATTCGGACGGGAGAACGGATTCAGCCCAACGGAATTGATCCTGCTCGAAGACCTGGTCCAAGCCATGCGCACCTATCAGCCCGGAGCGGCCGCGCCATGAGACGGTTATTCGGAGACTGGCTCCTGCCCCTGATCGCCGGGCTTGCGCTCGGATTGGCCTACGCGTGGATCGTCTCCCCGGCGCGCGTGGTGGACTCGGTCCCCTCCGCGTTGCGCGCCGACTTCAAGGACGACTACCGCGCCGCCATCGCGGCCGCCTACGCCTCCTCCGGCGACCTGCCGCGGGCGCAGGCGCGCCTCGCATTAATCGGCGACCCGGACCCGGTCCAGGCGTTGAGCGCCCAGGCGCAACGAATGCTCGGGGCGGGCGAACCATTCGAAACAGTCCAGCAGGTGGCGCAACTGGCATCCGCCCTGCAGGGAAGCCTGCCCGCCTCCACCGCGCCGGTCGCTGTCTCCGCGGGCGCGACCGTCACGACCGCGCCGCCCGATGTCACCGGCACTGAAACGACCGCGATTTCCATCCCTCAAAGCACGCGCACGCCGCTGGTCATCAACACCCCGACGCCGCGCCCCACCCACACCCCGACCGCCACGCTTGGCGCGCCGTTCGTGCTCGTCGAACAGGAGAGTCTCTGCGACGCGGCTCTGCCGGAGGGGTTGTTGCAAATCACTGTGCTGGACGCGCGCCGCCGCCAGTTGCCCGGTGTGGAAATCGTCGTCACCTGGGAAGGCGGCGAGGAACATTTCTTCACCGGCCTCAAACCCGACCTCGGCAACGGCTACGCCGATTTTCAGATGGCAGCAAGCACGGTGTATGCCCTGCAATTGGCTTCCGGCGGTTCCCCGCTGACCGACTTGAGCGCGCCGGTTTGTTCGGGCGAGGGCGGCACGGCCTTCCTCGGCAGTCTCTCGCTGACATTCCAACAGCCATAAAAAAAAACAGCCGCAGACCATACTGCGGCTGTGAACATTTACGAGAGGATCATCCCGGAGGGATGATCGTGTTGTTGATCCAGTCGTTGCCGATGCGGATTTCCACATCCACTGTCGCGGCGGGATCGGGGTTAATGATGATCTGGTGTCCGCTGCTGACCCCAAACAGGGCAATCATATATTCCAGCGTGTACATCTTGGGCGAGTACAACACAATCGTCGTCCGGTCATAGGCGCGGTCGGCACTGCCGATTTCGGTCACGTTCAATCCCTGCGAGACGAGGAAACCGGCCGTGCGCTGGTCCAACCCGGCCGAGACCGATCCGTTGAGCACGCGGATGCGCGCCGCGTCTTCCTTGGCCAAAACGAGCGGGTCGCCGGAGGCCATCGGGCTGACCGCGCCGGTGGAGGTGAAAATCTCGTCGCGCAGGACGCGGATCTTGTCCGAAATGGGCTTGAAGATGGACAGCCCGTCCGGAGTCTGGTCCAGGTTCACCATTGTGTAATCAATGATGCCCGTCTTGATGTTCTCGCGCGGCACCTGTTGCACAAGGATGAATAACTCCATCGCATCCTCGAAAGACAGATTCGTATGGATGCCGTAGGAAATGCTCCGGTAGATATAGGGAGCGCTCGCCACCATGTTCGAGAAATTCTCAGGATCGAGCACCTTGTCGCGGATGGCGAAGATGACCTGTTGCTGCCGCTCGGCGCGGTCCACATCGCCGCCGGAGGTCTTGCGGCTTCGCACGTAGGCCAGAGTCTTCCAGCCGTTCAGATGACGCCAGCCGGGCGTCAGCACAGAGTGGTCCTTGCCCGAACCGATCGGGTCGAGCACCATCCTTTCCTTGACGTACACGTCAACCCCGCCGATCTTGTTGATCAAGTCCTCGAAGGCGACGAAATCGATCTGGCCATAGTAATGCACCGGCACGCCCAGGAACTGCTCCACGGTCTTCATGGCAAGCGCCGGGCCGCCGCCGGGCAGTTTATAGGCCGCGCCCAGATAATAGGCCGTGTTGATCTTGTCGTATCCGAAGCCGGGGACGTTGACCCACATGTCGCGCGGGATCGAGAGCATGCCTCCAGTTTTTGTGATCGGATCAATCGTAAGCAGGATCATCGTGTCGGAGCGCGGGTATTCGCCCTTCTGCCAGTCGCGATAATCCAGGCCGATGAGCAGGATGTTGACGCGGCTCCCGCCGTCCCACGCGGGCGGCAACTCGCTCTCCGGCGCGGCGATCACCGCAGTGGGCGTCGCAATCGGCGTCCCCTGCGGGTCCACCTGCGGCGTCCCAAGAGGATTCGGGCCGGTCGTCTGGCAATCGGAGGGCGGGACGCCCGGCAGGGAGGTCAGCGTCCAGCACCGGACGATCCCGCGGGTGAAGAAGAGTCCCGCGATCCCCAGCGCGAGGATGACACCCCAGAAGATCATCTGCCGGGGAGTCGGTCTTTTGAACGTTATTTTCGGAATTCGGATTTGAACCATTCGTTACTCGGGTTTGAGATAGACCATGTTCAGGCCCAGCCGTTCCAGCCCGACTTCGGCCCAATGATACAGCATGGATGACTCGCCCTCGATGGCCGACATCATGACCGGGACGGCGCGCGGATCGGCAATTTCGGCGAGGGCGCGCATCGAAAGAATGCGGGCGGACATGTTCGCGTCCTTCTGGACCTCGATAAGGGATTCCACCGCCGGGCGTCCGACGGCGACCAGGGCTTTCGCGGCCAGGTCCGCCGCGAGGCTGTCCGCATCGCTCAACGCGCGGACGAGAGGCTGGATCGCGCTTTCGTGCGGGTGACCGCACAACCCCAGCGCCGCGGCCTGCCGCACTTCGGGGGCCGCGTCGGCCAGGGCGCGCAGGAGCAGGTCAACGTCCAGGTCTGGATGCGAGGCGAGGGCGCGCACCGCCCACCAGCGCGAATCCGCGTCGGGCGAGTCGAGCAGGCGGGCCAGCGCTACAACGGCCTGTGCGCCAAGTTTTGCGAGGGCGGGCACCGCGGCTTCGGCGCGCGATTCGTCTCCGCTGGTCAGTTCAGCCAGCAGGTCATCCAGGGCAGGCACGGCGGGTTAACGCTCCGGGGGCGGAACGGGCAACTGGTCTTTCGAGGTTTTAACCCACTTGTCGCCCTCTTCGATCAACATGACCGGGATGTCGTCGAGGATCGGATATTTCCGGTCGCAGTCCTGACAAATCAGCCAGGAATCCTTATACAGGGTGAGCATTCCATTTCTCTCGCGCACACAATTCGGGCAACGCAGGATTTCGAGTAATTCGGTGCTGACCATGTCATCTCCATAATTTTATAGGCGGGTAGTATACCATGCTAATTCGGTGAACTGCAGAGGCCCTTTCGTTTGGCCGTCTTTTCGGGATCCTCCGTGCCCGGGCCGAATTCACAGACAGCCTGCCAGGGCTCGTAGTGCGTCTTGATCTCGTCCTGGAACAGCACCGCGCCGTTCCGCCAGACCGTGCGCGTGACGACCACGTCCGCGCCGTCGGCGGCCCAATCCACCTGTTTGATCTCATTTTTCTTGAGATCGGGGTTTTCGACGAAGGAGGAGTCGGGCGCATTGACGACGTTCTGCGGGCCGGTCGTTTCCCATGTTACCGTGCGACCGTCGGAAGTCGAGTAGAACTTCCAGGTCAGGGTGCGCGCGCCGGGATCCACGTAGGTCTCCATCAAAATCCAATAGGGCATGTCGTTGGTGAATTTGAAATCCACCAGCGGGAAATACACGGTGGCGTCCATCCCGGCCAGTTTTGAATCGCGCTCGCCGCTTGCGACCATCTCGTAATATGTGACGCGGTAGGCGTGCGGCACGCGCTCTACAATTGGATAACCGCCAAAGAATACCGTGCGGAACAGCGTGGTACTGACCTGGCACACGCCGCCACCCACGCCCTTGATGGTACGGCCGCCGTAAATGATGAGCGCCTCGGCAAAGCCGTTCTCCAGGCTCACGTCGCCCATCACCTGTCCCATCGAGAATGTTTCGCCCGGAGCAACGAACACGCCGTGAAAGCGCGCCGCCGCGGTCTGGATGTTCTGGATGCGTTCGGCGCTCGAGCCATAGAAGTACGAAGTCTGTGTACTGACCAGTTGAGTAATGCCCAGCGATTCGGCTGTGGCGGCATCGTTGACCGCGGGCTGGGCTTCGGTCACCACCAGCGGGACGGTATGCTCGCCGCGTTGGATCGCTTCGTTGATGGCGGCAATGCTGGCCTCGATGTCGGTAACGCGGCCGACCTTGGCAGACTCAATCAGCACCAGTTGCGCGGTCGGATCGTCGAAATAGAAACGGGCGTTCTCCGGCAGGCGGTCCACTTCGGCGGCAATGTTCATCAGGGACTGGCGGAACAGCGCGGGGTCGAGCTGCAACTGGTACTGGACCCGTCCGCCATTGTCCACGCGCTGGACGACCAGCAGGTTGGCAAGCACCGGCGGCTCGAAGAACCACGGCCCGGGGTCGCCTTCCGCCGCGTTCGGCACGACGATGCGCAGGGGCTCGGACAGAATCTGCCGCGCCATATCCGCCTGCGCAGAGACGTCCATGACCTGCGGCGCCTGTTCGTGAATCACCAGCGGGACTTCGCCGTCGCGGAAGGTCTGCAACTGCGCGGTCAGGTAAAGAATGGTGGCGTCCACATCGAGGACGCGGCCGACCTGCCCGGGCTCGGCAATGACATTGGTGCCGTCCAGGCGAAGACTGGCTTCCACAACAGGTTGATTGATCTGTGAAGAGAGAGACTGTAAATACGCGTAGGCCACGCGCTGGTCGAGGACGATGACCGGGGACACGTCCTGTCCCTGCGAGCGGGCGCGGATCTGGCCGGTCAGCGCGCCGAACAGGCCTCCGCTTCGGCCCAGACGATAGGCCGCCTGCGCGCTGGAGGATGCATCGAACACCATGCCGAGTTCCGCGGGCGAGACGACCCAAATCCTACCGCCGTCGCGCAAGATCACTTTGCCATTAATTGGGAAAGAGAGCGTCTGGTTGAGTTTGACCGCGGCCTCGGCTGGATTCAAACCAGAGATGTCCACGCCCGCCACGGTCACGCCGGGGAAGATGCGCCCGGCATAGATCAACTGATAACCGAGAGTCCAGACGATGAGGAATCCGAAGAATAACGCCAGTCCGCCCAGGCCGACCGCCAGCAGGCGCATGGTAGTTGAGGGCCGCGGCTGAGGCGCAGGGGAATATGAATACGCGTAGGCGGACATGGGTTAGATTATACCCGCTCGAATGAGCGGCAAATGAGAGACGACCGAAGAAATGATGAAGTTCCCCATTGAAAAAACTATATGCCACTAAAACTTCATCCCCGGTATCAGCATCGGTGTCTTTGACTTGTAATCAGCATAGGCTTGACCGAATTCGCGCAGGAGTTTTCGTTCTTCAAAATAAGCGCCGATCAGAATATAAATGGTTGCAGAGACATAAAGCGTAAATGAATTCAGGCTCACGTTGGGGGTCAGCCAGAGGAACAAAAGTCCAGCCGTATACAACGGATGACGGACGAGGCGATACAGTCCATGTGTAACGAGCAGGGACGGCTTCTCCTCTTCGAACAACTGCCTCAGCCCGACGAAGGAGAGCGTGTCCGTTTGCAACACGCCGACGACCAGCATCAGCGCGGACAGTCCCTGCCCGGCGAGCATGAGGTACGACCACGGCGCGGGGACGGAATAGAATGGCGCGTCAGGCAGGATAACAACCAGCCAGAGGATGGGTAGAAACGTGATGAGCGAGAAGGCATTGTAGAACAGGCGGTAGCCGCGCGCCATGGTCTTGCCAAAAGCGCCGATCAACCAGTTTTTGAATGGCAGGGAGGCCATGATGGAGTGAATCACTCCCCACACAAGGACAGCCAGTACGATTTGAAGGATGCTCAAAGGAACCTCGATTGAAAGAAAGTGACAGTCATCTTACCGACGACTGTCACTTTGACTGGTGGGAGAGGGAAATCCTTACAAGGCTGGTTTCGATACGTCCTTCGACTTCGCTGCGCTCCGCTCAGGACTACTCAACCAGCCGGGCTTACTCCGCACCAAAGGCAGGCAATTCAAGAGTCTGCCCATTGACCTCGACGAGGTAGTACGGCGCCCAGGCCACGCCGAACAGGTTGACGTAGACATCCGTCTTCTTGGGATTGACGGTCACTTCGGTAATCTGATTGACCACGTCGCCCCAGCGCGCGTTGACCTCGTCCACGACCGTCTGGCGCTCGCGTTCGAGCTGGCCCAGTTCCTTTTTCATCTGTTCGATGGCCTCGAGCGACTCGTCCACGTCGGCCTTGGCCTGCTCGGTAAGACGGCGCTTGGTCAGCGAGGAGGACAGCCTGCGCGTACTGCGGCTGCCGGTGAACAGGCTGAACACATTCTCGGCATGCGTGCCCATCTCTTCCATTTTGCGCTGGCTGAGTTCGGCTTCGTCCTGGCGCAGTTCGCGTTCCTCGCGATACAACTTGTCCTGCAAGGTTGCGATCCTGCGCTCGATCTGCGCGGTGACCTTTTCGATCTCCGCGTCGCGGCCTTCGCGGGCGGCGTCGGCGCAGGCCTTCATGAAATCCGCCTGTGATACGTCCGGCCCGCCATAGACCTTGAGCATTTCATTGGCGCGCGCCTTGACCGCCGTCGTGCGATAGACCCAATCGGCGAAATCCTTCTGCAAGGCATTGACCAGTTTGGCGTCGCCGAGCGGGGCATCGAGGGTATCGAAGCGCGCGTCCGGCGCGGGACTACCTTCCACTTTGTCGAGCGAGGGACCGTTATACGGGAAGTCCTCCCAGCGGACAACGCCGCGTCGGTCTGGACTTTCGACGAGCACCGCGCGCTGGACGTCCGCATCCACGCCCAGTTTGCGGTCGAGGAAGCGTACCTGCGCGGAGCCGATCAATGCAGAGCGATACAACACGCCCTTCTGTACCGCGCCCGATGGCATGGGTTTACCCGAAGCCGAGAACGCCTCACTGAGACTGTGAGTCATCGGCAGGAAGTATTCAGCGACTCCGGAGGGAACGGATGGCCGCGTGGCGCTCCCGTCGGTGGGCGGACGATTGACGGCGGCCGCCACAACGGGAACAGGCGGAACGTCGAAGGAGGCGGCAGGTGCAGAGGCGGGACGCGGCGCGGCGGTGCGAGTCGCTTTAGCCCCGGCCAACTCATTCAACGCGGGAATCTGCGCCCGCGTCAACGGCCCGGCCAGGTAGTTCATCGCAAAGCGAGTCTGGAACACGACGGGCGCTTTTTCGTGGACGTTGTGCATCACGAAGGCGCGCTTGCCAAGTCCGGAGATGAGTTTGTCCATTTTTGCGCGGTCCAGGCCGCCCGCCGCGCCCTCGAGTCCGTCGAGCAGGCGTTGTTTATCCTGGTCGGTTTGCAGTTTGCCGATGACCCAGGTGCCCGCGTTAGAGAGGGCCTTGTAATCCACGTCCACGGGATTCTGCGTGGCGAGCAGGAGGCCGATGCCGAAGGCGCGCGCCTGTTTGAGCATGCGCAACATGGGCTGTTTGGAAGGCGGATTGGAGATCGGGGGAAGATAGCCGAAAATCTCGTCCATGTAAACGAGAGCGCGCAGGGTGGTGGATCCGCTTTGCGTGCGCATCCAGGTTTCGATGGCCGAGAGCAGGAGCGTGACGAAGAACATGCGCTCGGGGTCGTTCAGGTGGGCGAGATAAAAAACCGAATGGCGCGGCTTGCCGTCCGCGTTCCACAGGATGGAGGCGATGTCGAGGTCCTGTCCCTCGCGCCAGGTCTCGAAGGCGGGCGCGGCCAGGATGTTATTGAGCAACATGGCAAGTTCCATGCGCTCTTTGGCGGGGAAGAACGATTCGAGCGGGAACGCGCCGAGTTTGTCGAAGGGCGGGTTCTGCGTTTGCAGGATGAGTTCGGTCAGGTTGAGGTCCTTGCCCTGACTCCAGGCCGCCTCGAAAACATTCGAGAGCAAGATGTGTTCGCGCGAGCGAAGCGGATCGATGTCCTGCATGCCGACGAGGCCGAGGATGGCGGTGGATGTGCTGGCAATGCGTTCACGCAGGACCTCGCGGTTGCCCTCCCAGGGAATGGACGGCGCGGCCAGCGACGACAACACACTGACCGGGATGCCCGCGTCGGAGCCCGGGGTATAGATCGCAAACTCGGCCGCGTTCTTGAGGGCGATCATCCGCTCGCGATCAATGCCCCACTCTGCGAGTCCCTTCTTCCACATTTCAGCCGTTTCCTTCGCGGCCGCTTCGAGGGTCTTGCCTTCGCGGCGCACCGCGTCCGCGTCCAGCCACGGCTGGAAATCCTGCGGCGCAAATTCGGGGAAGTGGAGCAGAAGGTTGGTCAGGTCACCCTTCGGGTCAATGACGATGGCGGGGATGCCCTCCAACGCGGCCTCTTCGAGCAATCCGACGCACATGCCGGTCTTGCCCGAGCCGGTCATGCCGGTCACCACGCCGTGCGTGGTCAGGTCTGCGGGATCGTAAAGCAAAGCCTTATTCGATAACTTGTTCTTGGCAGGATCTTCGTAGATTCGTCCGAGAAAGAATTGTCCCTGGGTGTCGAGCATGTCAAGCCTCCGCGCGATAAGTTGGGCAAATCATATCCCCTTTTATGCACAGTAACAAGGTTAAACAAAATGGGCGCACCGTCCGGTGCGCCCGTTGGGTTAATCGTTGTCGTTATCGTCATTCGTGTTATCGTTGTCGTTGTCATTGTCGTTATCGGCGTCGTCGTTAGTATTGTCGTTGTCGTTGCTGGTATTGTCGTCGGTGTTGTTGCTGTTCTCTTCATTGCTGTTCTCGTCGTCGCCGGTATTCCCGTCGCTGGAGTCGTCTGCGAGCACCTCGATCCTTGTGGCGACGAATCTTCCATCGGCCGTGTAATAGCCCTCGATGCGAACAGTCGCGCCGACGACGGGCGTACCGATGATCCGCGCGCCACTGATGTCCACCGGGCGGCCGTCCACCAGCCAGAGTCCGCCCTGCATCAATTCGATGACGCCCTCCAGCCGCCCCTCCTCGAGATCCTCCTCTTCGGGCGCTTCGGGTGTGGACGGTGAATCCGGCTCCTCCTGGTCATTGGATTCAGGCTGGGGCGTTTCCTCGTCCGCCTCTTCGGAGTCTTCCGGCTCGAACTCCTCGGGTTCCACGGTTGGAATGACCGCGCCCGGGGGGAGGAAGGATACCTGGCTGGCCTGGATCGCGCCGTCGGGCCGGGTCGTCCCGCTGACCGTCACGGCCGCGCCCGTCGTCACCGGTTGGACGGGCAACGCCGCGCCGGCAATGTGGACAGGCAACCCGCCCACGTTCAACTGCCCGTCGTGGACCGCGATCACGTACCCGGAGAAGGCCACTTCTTCCGTGCGGCCGCGCGCCAGCAGTTCGTGGATCTCTTCGAGACGTTCGTTCTCGTATTCAAGTTCGAGGCCTTCGCGCTCGACCTCGTCAGTTACAAACAGAAGTTGCAGGTCTTCCCAACTGCGCTTGACCGGGTAAAGGTTGTCGCCGGGCAGGGCGCCGGAGGAGGCGCGCACCAGGCCGGTGCCGCCCAGGAAGAAGAGGACCAGCATCAACGTCACAGCCAGCGGACGGAAAGTAAACAGAAACGACCGCCGCGGGGCGCGTTTCGCTTCGCGCAGTTCGGCGGCGCGCTGGAGCAGGCGGGCGCGGCCGCGGCGCACGGCCCCCTCGGGGACCTCGAACGCGGCCAGGGTCCGCGCGTGACGCGAGGATTCCAGGAGCGGGCGCAGTTCCGCCGCGAGATCGGGATAGCGGCGCAGGGCGGTTTCGACGTCCTCGCCTCGTTCCAGGGCTTGCAAACAGACTTCGAGCGGGTCGAATAATTTCTCAGTCATGGACGGCCTCCCCAATCCCGCGCTGGAGCGCGGCCAGGGCGCGGAATTGCAGGGCTTTTACGGCATTGACATTCTTGTTCATCAGCAACGCGGTCTCTTCGAGCGAGTGTCCCTCGCCAAAACGCAGGGCGAGGACGTGCTGTTGTTCGTCGGTCAGATTCTTGAGAGCGCCGCGTACGCGCTGCTGCTGTTCGCGCCGCTCAAAATCTTCGGGGCGCAGGGCCAGCGGATCGAGCATGTTTTCGTCGAGCGCCTCGGTGGGACGGTGATACGAACGCCGCAAGTGGTCGGTTACGATGTGGGAGGCGGTGCCCAGCAGCCAGCCCTTGACGTTCGTCCGCGGTCCGCGCTTCCCCTGAACGGCTTCCAGCAAACGCACGAACACCTCGCTGGCGATATCCTCCGCGAGGGCCTCGTCGTTGAGACGATAGCGTACGTAACGATAGACCTCAGGGTAATAACGGTCATAGAGCGCGCCGATGGCCCGCGAATCCAGTTCCTTCAAACCGCCCAGCGCGGCGGATTCCGTGAATTCAAGCATGGTCTGCGCGACGCTCCCAACGAGAGATTCGGTGCATAATCCTTCCAGAAGACGGGACAAGTATAACATTGCACGCTACGGCACTTAAGGCTGCACGATCACCTCAAAAATCACAGCCTGGTCGTCACGATAGACTTCGAGCAAACCGGGGTCGTTTTCCGCAACGCGCAAGAACCCTTCATGCCTCAGGTCGGTGTGTACGTAACGCGATCCGAACGCGCCGGCGATCAGGCGTGAGGGGCGCTCCACCCTGCCCTGGGTAATGTCAACCCACAGGTCATACAAAGCGGGGTCATAGAGTTGCATGTAAGTCGGGTCGAGCCCGATCAAATAAGTGTTATGCGTGTTGTAAAAAAACAAGCGAGGGAAGTCGTCCCAATCGGTCTGAAAGACGCGCTCACCTTCAGGCGTATTATGCTCGAGCCACGCGGAGGCGTCCGAATATAAGTCATAGGGCTTGGACCGGTCGATTGCTTCGCGCGCCCGCGGGATGGACACGACCATACCGGCGGCGACCAGCGCTGAAAGTAGTACACCGGCGAACCGATTGTAGCGGGGACCGGTCGAGGGAATAGAATCGGGCACGCCTCGAGTCTGATCGAAAGATTGGGAGGCGAGGATCGGCGTCCAGGCAAACGCCGCGAAGATCAGCGCGAACGGCGGAAAGTATTCCACGAAGCGCCGCGCCTGAAAGAGCATGAGGCCAAACAGGAGGGCGGCAAGGAAACTCAGCGCGGTGCGCACGTCCATTTTTCTGGCAGAGAGACCCAGCGCCAACGCGCCGCCGGCAAATGCAGCCAGCGCGGGGAGCGAGTTTTCCAGGAGTTGTTTCGTCTCGTACGGATACCACTCGTTGCCGACCCGCACGGAGGTCGCGTCGGTCAGTTTTGGCAGCATGTGATGATAGGAAAAAATAATGTTCTCGGGAAAGTATGGATTGATGACCAGTCCCAAAGCAATTCCAGCGGCGACGTACAGCAATGGACGAAATTCGAGACGATGCTCGATCAACGCCACGGCAACCAGGTGCAGGACGGTCAGTGCGATCATGAGGGGAAAGGCATCGTACAGCCAGACATAAACAAAGGACAGCACGCCAAGGTGCTTGTGTTTGCCTTCGACCAGCCATGCCAATGCAAGTGCAAGGACAGCCAGCGACAGCGATTGCGCGCGCGTCACGCTCATACGGTACAGGAACGCGTCCGAAATACCCAGCAGGGCCAGCGACCACAACCACGCAAAAGGGACCTTTTGGCGATGGAATAAAAACCAGATCACAAGAAAGGCGAGGCTGGCAAATATGGCTGCCGCCCATTTTGCACCCAGCCTCAAATCGCCAAAGGTAAACGGGATCAGCGCGACATGGAAAAGAAAGTGATGGTCGTAGAATTCGGCGGGATTGAGAATGCTCAACGGAAGCCAGGGGAACTCCGGTTTCAGTCCATCGGTGCGCATGAGAAGCGCAAGTTTGATGTGATAGAAACCGTCGTTATCGGGCAGGTCGGGTGAGGCAAATTGAATCAACGCCATGCCGGCGACGAACAGCGCCAGCAGGATCAAAGGGAGAAACCGTAAAACATGCTGTGACTTAATCATGGATAATCCACGTTACCGCCCGAACACGGTTCGTCTGGAGGCATCTTTCGCTCCAGACGAACCTCTGTGTGTGCCTAGAAGAGGCGAGGATCAACCGCCATTGCTGTTGCTGCTATTGTCGTTGCTGTCGTCATCGTCTGCGTCGTCATCGTCCTCATCATCGTCGTCATCGCCATTGCTGTTGCTGTCATCGTCCTCGTCGTCGTCATCGTTGCTGTTGCTGTCATCATCGTTGCTGTCATCGTCGTCATTGGAGTTGGCATCGTTGCTGTTGGAGTCGTCGTCCTCCATGTCGTCGTCGTTCGAGTTGGCGTCGTTGCTGTTGGAGTCGTCGTCCTCCATGTCGTCGTCCATGTCATCGTCGTTGGAGTTGGAGTCGTTGCTGTTGTCACTGCTGGAGGGCGATTCCACACCGGTAACGGACAGCGTTCCGTCGGCCGCGACCCGCGCCTCGACCTTGACCGTGTCGCCCACCGCGAACGGACCGTCGCTCACGACGGAGGGATCCACGGTGATGACCTGGCCGTTGACAGTCCACTGGTCGCCGTTCATGGCCTCGATCTGGCCGGTGAATTCGACCATGGAGGCTTCCACTTTGCCACCGCCCGAGGACGCGGAAAGCGCCGGACCGCAGGCGCTCAAGGCCAGCGCGGCCAGCATCAGGACGGACAGGAACACGAAGCGGGAATTTTGTTTCATTTTCATCTCTCCTATTTTGGATTGGCTTCATCCCATTAGTCGGTGGAGAGACGAAAAAGTTACGGGTGGTTGAACCGCGAAGATACAAAGAACGCGACGAAATCCTTGCGGGCGCGAAGGAATTCGTCTTCGCAAATTTCGCGGTAAGAAAATGAACCTACGGCTCCTGCGCCTGTGCGAACACGCGCTCGAATTCCTCCAGGTAGAGCGCGGCGATCTCCGGGCTGAAAAAGATGACGATGTTCTCGTCGTTGCGGTTTTCGGCGCTGGCCGTGAAGTTATATGAGCCGGTGACAACAATGGATTCGTCAATGATGATGACCTTGTGGTGCATCTGGCCGTCGTTGCCATCCAGCCGCACGTCCAGCCCGGCCTGCACGAAGGCGTCGAATTCCGTCCCCTCGTTGGACTGGACCTGCGCTTCCTCCATGACCCCGGCCACGGTCACGCCTTCGGCGGCGCGGGCGTGGATCGCTTCAGCCAGTTCGTCCGCGGTGAAGGAATACGCCAGGAAGTAGATGCTGTCCGCCGCGCCCTCCAGCAGTTCGCGGACGGGCTGGGCCGCGCCGTCGTCGGGCGAGAAATAGACTTCGACGCGGGTGCCGTCAAGGGTCACGATGGGATTCGGGGTTTCGGGCACGATGTCGCCGCCGAACTTGTCGTCCAAGAACATCTCTTCGAACTCTTTGGTATAGTTCTCGGCCACCTTCACCGATTGGATGCGGATGAGATTATTGTTGTCGTTGTACGCGCCGGTCGTGGTGAAGTTCAGCGAGCCGGTCCAGACCTCGGAGCGGTCAATGACCACGAACTTGTCGTGCATCAGCCCCTCGCGGCGGTCGCCCAGAATCGGCAGGCCCGCCTCGATCAGCGCGACGGGCACGGTGCGGTCGCGGTTGTCGCTTTCCATGACGATGCGCACCTGCACGCCGCGGTCGCGGGCGCGCAGGAGGGCATTGCCCAATTCGCGCAGACTCAGGCTGTAGATGGCAACGTCCACGCTGAGCCTGGCAGAATCAATGGCGGCGATAAGCGGCGTCTCGATCCCACCCGATTCCTGCGAGGCGGCCGGGTTGGCGGGATCGGTGAAATAGATTTCGAACCACGGACCGCGCGCCCCGTACCCGACGTGGACCGGCAGGGTCTCGATACCCGGCGCGGGCGTCTCGGTCGCACCGGAGGGGGTGCCTGTCGCGTCGTCCGCAGGCGTTTGCGTGGCGGGCGGCGTGCAGGCCATCGTCAACAGTAAGATCAATAGAACGGACTTGCGGCTGATGGGTGTAATTGGTTTTTTCACGGCGGCCTCGCAGTCATAATCAAGGAGTGTCTAATTGCGTGGGCTTGCCAAACGATTTCACCACGGAGCGCGCAGAGATCACGGAGAAAATCTCTCTGAAGATTCTCTGTGGACTCCGTGTTCTCTGTGGTGAGCTTTCCTTAGCCCATCCTTTTAGACACTCTCCATAATCACAGAGACTTCCGAAGTCTGAACGGTGCAATTATAGCAAATTTGTTCGGGATTTGTGTTGATATAATGTCTTCGCCATGTCGCTTGCACAATTCATCTACACGGAAGTGCTGAAGCCGCGGCCTCTGCGCGTGCTGACCAACGCCATCCTCCTGCGCATCATCCCGCGCGTGACTCGAGTCGGACCTGCGCGCGTGTACCTCGACCCCGAAGACCCCGTGCTTTCGGGCGCGGTGGCGTTGCGCGTGTACGAGCCGAGCGAACTGTATTTCTTCCAGAAACACTGCCGCGCGGACATGGTCCTCGTGGACATCGGCGCGAACGTGGGACTGTACACCGCGCTGGCCATGCACAGCCTGAACGCGAACGGACGCATCGTGTCGGTCGAGCCGCGGCCGCAGACCTTCGCCTTCCTCGAACGCAACATTGCCGAGAACCGCCGCGCCGACGGTCCGCGCGCCGACGCGCTGAACATGGCCGCGGCCGCGGAGCACGGCGCACGCCTGCTGTTTCAGAATCCAGAGAACAAGGCCGATAACCGCCTGTACGCCAATAGCGGACAGAACTGGGAGGGCATCGAAGTCGAGAGCGGACCGCTGGACGCGCAACTCGAGGCGCTTAGAATCCAGCAGGTCAATTTTGTGAAAGCCGACGTGCAGGGATACGAGCAAATGGCCCTGCGCGGACTGCGCCAGACCCTGCACCGTTCCGAGCGTGTGATCCTGATGACCGAGTTCTGGCCCAAGGGACTCCGCGACGCGGGCGGCGACGCGCCCTCCTATTTGCAGGAGTTGACCGACCTGGGCTTCAAGTTGTACGAGTTGAAAGAGACGCCGCGCGGCAAACTTGTCCCGATCGAGGATTGGGAGCGTCTTATTCACAACCTGCCTGGGCGGAAGTACATGAACCTCGTTGGGCTCAAGGGCTACAATATTTCTTAGCTATTGGATTTATGCTATACTGACCGCAATATAGTTGTATGGCCGAGATCAAAATTTCCTCCTCGTTCAGGAAAGATGCCGACTTCGTTTTATATGAAGGCGACTGTTTAGATTTGTTGCCAACTATTCCTAATGAAACTGCCAAATTAATAGTCACCTCTCCCCCTTACAATCTTGGAAAAGAATACGAAAAACGATTGAGTCTCGAAACATATCTCGATCAACAAAAGAGAGTGATCCGAGAATGCAATCGAGTGTTACACCCAAATGGCAGCATTTGTTGGCAGGTAGGGAATTATGTAGACAATGGCGTGATTATTCCTCTCGACATCAAACTCTATCCGTTATTCGAGGAGCTTGGTCTACGTCTGCGAAACAGGATTGTGTGGCACTATGGGCACGGTCTTCACGCCTCGCGCCGTTTTTCTGGACGCTATGAAGTGATTTTGTGGTTTACGAAAGGTAATGAATACACTTTTAATTTGGATCCAGTTCGCATACCACAAAAATATCCTCAGAAAAAATATTTCAAGGGTCCACGAAAAGGGGAACTTTCAGGCAATCCACTTGGCAAGAATCCAAGTGATGTTTGGGATATACCCAATGTCAAAGCAAATCACGTTGAAAAAACCGAGCACCCTTGCCAATTCCCTGTGGAACTCATAGAACGTTTAGTAGTATCAATGACCAATCCTGGAGATTGGGTATTGGACCCTTTTATTGGAACAGGCACAACTGCAATCGCCGCCCTCATCCACAGCCGAAAGGCAATAGGGGCAGAACTACTACCGAAATACATCGAAATTACTAAAAAGCGAATAAAACTAGCAGAAATAGGTAAACTCCAAACGCGTCCAATGGATCGTCCTGTTTACGATGCTAGTGCGCCGTCTGAAAACATACCCCCAACGAAAGTTCGGCTTGGCAATATATACTACCAACCTAATTTGTTGAGCAAACACGAGGCATCTGAGAAAGGGGATTCTGCGCAATGAAAGTAGTCTACGAATATTCCCACCTTGGCGGATCCGAAATTATGCAAGTTCAGTATCCACAGGAAACAAATGAAATTTATGAAATAATTGCAGGGATAAAGGCCCGTCGAACAAAAATCAGTAAAGAGAAGACAAAGATGGGGAAGGCATTATATTCCCCCATAGACATGAACAAGCAATTTGAAGTTTCTTTTAATGCCAGGGGATACACTGAATTAAGAGACACTTACATAATCCAGATACCCAACAGTAGTATTGCGATTCCTGGCGCTTTCAAGCAAATTGATTTCGTAAAGCGGAAGTTGCTTGTTGAGGTTCAGTTCGGCAAGTATGCGTTTATGTTTTACGATCTTGCTAAATTTCAATATTTCTTCAACGAGAACAAATGCGACGTTGGCCTGGAAATTGTTCCTTGCCATGGATTGCAGCGGCAAATGTCGAGTGGGGTCTCCTACGGTGAACAACTTGTCTATGATATCGAAAGACTTAAGCGCCATTTTCCTGCTGTCCCCATAAAAGTCATCTTAATTGACGCAGACGATTCATAGCATCGTGACCTCCTCCTCCGCCAATTGTCAGATCGCCCGCCCCAGCGTAGGCCTGTGACATGAAGTGGTATCACGCAAACCGTTGAAACTGTCGAAAAAGTAGAAAATGGAGCAAAATCAATCTGTAAATAGCGATATGATTATGATATGGATGACTTGCCCCTAACGAAAACCCAGACAAAGGCTTTTCGACAGTCTCGTTGGGCAATTAACGAAAAGAATTGTATAACCTGTTTTTCATGATTTAGGCAATTGGCGAGGCATTATGTCAACAGATTGGCGGCCAATACTTCGAAACCTGATCCTTCTAGCATCGGTTTTACTTTCTGGAATAACGGCCTGTTCCGGGATCACAAAGCCCACTCTGATTGGCAGGTTGATAATCCTGGGACCCTGTGAAAATGGGCTTTTGTCGATTCTGGAGTATCGAGAGGGAATGGCAACTGCACAACCTCTATGGACAGGGATTCCATGTGAAGAAGGATCATTTACCCTTGATGGGAGGTACCCTTACACCCTCTCGGCAGATAATCACTTTTTAATTCTAGGAAACAGGCTTGTTGACCTTACCACCGGCGAACAGCAAAACTTACCTATCGAAGGCGGTATTGGATCTTTCTCGCCAGATAACAAATATTATACTTATGCTAGATGGGATAATATATACCTGTTTGATTTGTTAACAAAAGAGAACACCATCCTATTTGAAGCTCGATGCGCAACGTATGTTTCAAATCCGGGGGGATTCAGTAACATATGTGCAAAAGTTGGGCTACCCATATGGATTGACGATACAACTCTGGTTTACAGTGGTTATATCGGGGACATGCCAGATATGGTCGAAGGACTTGACCCGGTAGAACCCAATCACACGTTTGTGGTGAGCGTGGATGGGTCTATACAGCAAGATTTTCCACAAGGACTCAATATCGTGGGAAAATGGGGTTCAACCTTAGTTTTTAATTATTTCAATAGTGAAGATGATGGGTACCAATGGCTAGATGCAACTGATTTAAAAAATGGGGTAATTGCCCCCTATTCGTTTTATGGTAATTATAGTTTCCTGGTTATTTCACCAGATGGGCAATATCATCTTGCACGCATAGATAATGCATGGCACCTAGTTGAATTACGCACGAATCAGGATATAAAGATTGTTCGGACTGGGGTTGAAAATTGCTCAAATCCTATCTGGTCTCCTGACCAAAAATTTATTGCCTGCCAAACTCAAGAAGGGAGTAGTTATAGTACAGTAATAATCTCCCTAGATGGTTTCCGAGACCGACCCTTGCTAGAAGTTAGTGGCTCTATACACTTTCCTGGTAAGAAAGTGTTAGCTTGGTTGCCTTAACCTGGATGCAACAGCATGAATCGCGTTGCCCAACATCGTTTGCACCGGACGGGCGGGGGCTTCGCCCTCGCTCGAGGGGATTCTGCGCCTCAACTAGCATTATCCACAGACGGAGCGAATCTTGCTCCCGAACATTTATCCACCCCGCTCCAGCGCAGGTACCGATAACTTGCAGTGTCAAGGGTGGGGGAAAACAACAAAGTGTACAACCAGGGCTTTTCTCTGCCAACATAGCCCTGATGTATAATCCCTCTTCGTGACCCCCTCCCGTATGACGGCCAACCGCCAGATCGCCCGCGCCGCGGGCACGGTCATGCTTGCCATCGTCCTCGGGCAACTGGCCGGGCTGGCGCGCAGTATCCTCGTGGCGCGCGCCTTCGGCGCCTCGCCCGAACTGGACGCCTTCCTCGCCGCCAACCGCGTCTCCGAGACTCTCTTCCTGCTCGTGGCGGGCGGCGCGCTCGGCTCGGCTTTCATCCCGACCTTCACTGGATTCCTCGCCAAATGTGAAACGGACTCCGCCTGGCGGCTGGCCGCGTCCATTGCCAACGCGGTCACACTGACCCTCAGCCTGCTGGCCGTTTTCGCGGCGATATTCGCCCCGCAGATCGTCCGTTACCTGCTCGCCCCGGGCTTTTCCACGGACCCGCATCTCTTCGCGCTGACAGCCTCCCTGCTCCGCATTCAATTGATCTCGGCCGTGCTCTTCGGCCTGGGCGGACTGGTCGTGGGCATCCTCAACGCGCACCAAATCTTCCTCGTCCCCGCGTTGACTCCTGCCATGTATCAACTCGGAATCATCTTCGGCGCGGTCGTCCTCGCGCCCTCGATGGGAATCTACGGACTCGCCTGGGGTGTGGTCATCGGCGCGGTGTTTTATCTACTTTTACAAGTTCCATCGTTGCTTAAAGTCACCCCTCACCCCTTGCCCCTTCGCGAAGCACCCCTTTGGGGTTTCCCCTCGAAGGGGGTGGGCCTCGACCTCGACAACCCCTCCGTCCGCCAAGTCATCCTCCTCATGGGCCCGCGCTTGCTTGGCGTTGCGGTCGTGCAATTGAATTTCTGGGTCAACACCTGGCTGGCCTCGCAGATGAGCGCGGGCAGTGTGACAGGACTGTATTACGGCTTCTCGCTCATGCTCATGGCGCAGGCCGCCATCGCGCAGTCCGTGGCGATTGCCGCCATGCCGACCTTTTCCGCGCAGCACGCGCTCGGCCAAACGGACGAGATGCGCGCCTCGCTGGCCGCGTCCCTGCGCGGGGTGATTCTGCTCGCGCTCCCCGCCTCGCTGGGACTGATCCTTTTACGCGAGCCGCTGGTGGGACTCCTCTATCAGCGCGGCCAGTTCGACGAGCGCGCCCTGCAACTGGTCGCGTGGCCGCTCCTGTGGTACGCGGCGGGACTGGTCGGTCACTCGATCATGGAAGTGTTGACGCGTGCGTTTTACGCGCAACAAGATACGAAGACGCCTGTGCTCATCGGCACGGTGGCAATGATTTTGAACGTCGTCTTCAGTTTTACGTTTTCGAAATGGTTCGCGCAGACCGGCTGGATGCCGCACGGCGGGCTGGCGCTGGCGAACTCCCTTGCCACCGCGCTGGAGGCGGCGACTCTGTTCATCGTGATGCGCGTCAGATTGAAAGGAATCGAGGGGAGGAATCTTCTGCGCGGGTTCGCGGCCGCGTCCGTTGCGGCGCTGGGGATGAGTCTCGCGCTTATTTGGTGGAGTCAGGCCGCGGGGGGTCTGAACCGCTGGATCGTCGTGCTGGGCGGCGTGCTCATCGGGGGAATCGTCTATGGAATGATTGTCTTCGCGCTGCGAGTTCCAGAAGTCCACGCGCTGACCTCCGCCCTCCGCCGCCGACTAACAAAATAAAAACATTCGCGCTATTCGCCCGCTTCGCGCGATTCGCGTTAAGCCAAGAACTTCAACGCAAAGTCGCCAAGACGCCGAGATTTAATTTCTCTTTGCGACTCCGCGCCTTCGCGTTAAGCCCAATCAAAGATTCGCGCAGTTCGTCCACTTCGCGCTATTCGCGTTAAGTCAAGACCTTCAACGCAAAGCCGCCAAGACACCGAGCCTTAATTCCTCTTTGCGGCTCCGCGCCTTTGCGTTAAATCCAATAAAAGATTCGCGCTATTCGCCCGCTTCGCGCGATTCGCGTTAAATCAAGACCTTCAACGCAAAGTCGCCAGGACGCCGAGATTTAATTTCCCTTTGCGACTCCGCGCCTTTGCGTTGAGTCCAATAAAAGATTCGCGCAGTTCGTCCACTTCGCGCTATTCGCGTTAAGCCAGGACCTTCAACGCAAAGCCGCCAAGGCACCGAGTTTAATTCCTCTTTGCGGCTCCGCGCCTTTGCGTTAAATCCAATAAAAGATTCGCGCAGTTCGCCCACTTCGCGCTATTCGCGTTAAAAATCTATCGAATGATCATCCAACTAATCGTCGCCACCAGCAGGCCGAGCAGGATGCCGCCGATGACCTCCAGCCAGGTGTGGCCGAGCACCTCGCGCAAATCCTTCTCCGAAATGGGATGCCCCGAAAGCAGTTCATTCACGATGACGTTGATCTTCTGCGCCTGCATGCCCGCCTGATGGCGCACGTTGGCGGCATCGTAGATCACGATCATCGTGAAGGCAAAGGCCAGCGCGAAGAGCGGCGAATCGAATCCCTGATACAGGCCCACGCCGAGCGTCGCACCCACCACCAGCGCCGAATGCGAACTGGGCATGCCGCCCGCGTTGGCAATCGCGGCCCAGTTCCATTTGCCCGTGCGCAGGTATTCCATCGGCGGTTTCAACAGTTGCGCCAGACCCCACGCGGCCAGCGCGCCGATCAGGATTTCATTCTCGAAGATCTTCAAGAAACTCATTCTTCACCTTCGAACCCGGTCAGTTCCTCCCCGCTCAACTGGCGCACTTTGAGATCGGCCTCTTCGAGCAATTCGGAACAGCGCTTCGCCAGCGACTGGGCGCGCTCGAACAGTTTCATGGATTCTTCCAGCGGCTTGCCGCCCTCCTCGAGCACAGCGACGATGGACTCGAGTTCGGCGAACGCCGCCTCGTAGGATAACTCCCCGACAGGTTTGGGTGCAGGCGATTTACTCACGCTTCCTCCACGGATTTAGGCTTGGCGACCGTTACACCGAATTGACCGTCGCTGACGCGCACGCGCAGGGACGCGCCCGCGCGCGCCTCCGCCACGCGTGTGACTAAACCCCCGTCCGCTGCGCGCGTGACGAGCGCGTAGCCGCGTTCGAGCACCGCCAGCGGACTGAGCGCCTCCAGCCGCCGCGCCAGTCCCTTGAGCCGCGTCGATTCGAGCGCGGCGCGATGGACCAGTCCCGTCAACGCGCGGCGGGCGAGATCGTCGAGCCGCTGGCGGTCGGTTTGGATGCGGCGGGCGGGGGAGAAATAACGCAGGCGGGTTTCGAGATTCGATACTTCGATTTGATTTTGATTAATCAGAGAGACGATTGCATTCGCGATTCGGGACTGATAATTGGCAAGTCCCGCTGAAAGGTCGATGAGGGTGATGGGCGTCGCCAGTTCGGCCGCGGCGGTGGGAGTCGGCGCGCGCAGGTCGGCGGCGAAATCGCACAGCGTGAAATCCGTCTCGTGACCGACTCCCGAAATGACAGGCGCTTCGGACTCGGCCACGGCGCGCACGACGAGTTCGTCGTTGAAGGCCCATAAATCTTCAATCGAACCGCCGCCGCGCGCCAGCAGGATCACGTCCGGGCGGACGAGGCGGTTCAGGCCGCGCAGGCCAGCCACGAGCGCGGCAGGTGCGTCGACTCCCTGAACGGGAGAGGGCGCGAGGACGACATCCGCCAGGGGATAGCGCCGTCGAATCGTGTCGAGCATGTCGCGCAACGCCGCGCCTGAGGGAGAGGTGACGATGCCAATCCTGCGCGGCAGTTCGGGGATGGGACGTTTGCGTTCGGGGTCGAACAGCCCCTCGGCTTCGAGCACGGCCTTCAGGCGCAGGAACTCCTGGTACAGCGCACCCTCCCCGGTGGGACGGATGAGGTCGGCGACGAGTTGATACTGCCCCGCGGGTTCGTAAATTGTGATGCGGCCGTGCGCCTCGACGGCGAGACCGTCCTGCAAGGCGAGTTTCATGCGCGCCGCGTCGGTCTTCCACATCACACAGCGCAGGGACGCGCCCGCATCTTTAAGGGTGAAATAAAGATGGCCCGATGTGGGCCGCGAGAGATTGGAGATTTCACCCGTCACCCACACATCCTGCAACGCGGGGTCGGATTCGAGCACGCCGCGCAGGTGGCGGGTGAGGGCCGTCACCGTCCATTGGACGGAGGCGAAGAGCGTGGGCTGACTCATCGGGCGCGAGGATACTTTAGGCAGATGTGGCTGTCAATGGGAATTGGAAACACAAGCGATGAAGACGAATCTGCTATAATTGCTCCGATGTCTCCAACCATCCACCGACAAGGGTCCTTTCGGTTCTATTTCAACAGCCTGGAAGAGTCAAGAATGCACGTTCATGTTCAAACGCCAAATGGAAAAGCAAAGTTCTGGCTGGAGCCCTTTGTCGCCTTGTCCGATTTTCGCGGCTTAAAACAGCACGAACTGCACGAAATCCAGCGGATCGTTGAGGAACGCGAGGAGCAATTCAGAGATGCCTGGCACAAGCACTTCACTTCTTGAGAAAGCCCAAATCACCAATATCGAGCGAGACGGCTTTTGGTTGTTGACTCGCGCGGGGGAATATTTCGTCGCGTTCGATAACTATCCTGATTTCCGCGGCGCGAAACTGGAACAAATCTTCAACTTTCAAGAAAACGATGACGATTTTCACTGGCCTGACCTCGACATTGATATCGAGCTCGAGGCCCTGCAACACCCTGAACGATTCCCCCTGAAATTCAAACGATAATATCGCGATGCGGGATAACTCCCTGCATCATCTCCAGCGCGGAGGAAACCTCCTCGACGCGCCGCCCCTCCCGGCGGCGTGAGCCCGATTCTACCTGCAACCGAATTGCACATTCTCTCCCCACAATCATCGCATGATAGAAGCATAGCCCGAAACTCGCTTCTCTGCTAAAATCCTCCCATCCCACCATGAAACGACTCTGGTCACCCTGGCGCATGAAATACATCGAAGAACACGAAAAAGCGGACGGCTGTATCTTTTGCATTGCTCTCGCAAAGGAAGACAGCGCCGAGAACCTGATCGTGACGCGCGGTCGGCGCGCCTTCGTCATGCTCAACCTGTATCCCTACACGAGCGGACACCTCATGGTCGCGCCGGTGGAGCACCAGCCCTCGCTCGAACTGCTGGATGCCGAGACGCGCGCCGAGATGATGGAACTCACTTCTCAGGCGATGGTCATTTTGAAGAAGGTATACCATCCGCAAGCCTTCAACCTCGGGGCGAACATCGGCGAGGCGGCGGGCGCGGGCGTGCCCGAGCACGTGCACCTGCACATCGTCCCGCGCTGGACGGGCGACACGAACTTCATGTCCACGCTGGCCGAGACGCGCGTCCTGCCGGAGGCTGTCCAGCAGACATATCATCGCATCAAAGCCGCCTGGGATCAAAAAACGGGGTGAACATCTTCACCACAGAGCACACAGAGAGCACGGAGAAATTAAAGCGAATCTCTGTGGGCTCTGTGTTCTCCGTGGTGTGAACGAAACGATGAAATATCCTCTATTGTGCTTTCTGCTTTCGACGATCCTTCTCGCCAGTTGCGCGCCATCAACCGGCGTCCCCGTGCAAACGCCGACGGAGTCCAGCACGCCGACGGCGGCGCTCCCCAGCCCCACACCGTCGAAGACTCCCCTGCCCGAATTCCCCGCGGCGGTCAACCCGTTGACCGGCCTGGCGGTCGAAGACCCCGGCCTGCTCGACATCCCCGCGCTGTTGATCTCCATTTCCCATTTTCCAGCCACGGCGCGTCCGCAGGCGGGACTTTCCTTCGCGCCCTTCGTCTACGAAATATACATCACCGAGGGCGCCACGCGCTTCCTGACTGTCTTCTATGGAGAATACCCCACGCCCGAAGTTCCTCTAACCGGCGACTGTATTGTTCGCGGCGAACCTTTCACGCGGACGGGCATCATCCTCGGCAACCGCGTCTGGCTGGACAAGAACGCGAACGGTCAGTACGAGGCCTGGGAAGTGGGCGTGGGCGGCGTGTGCGTCAATTTGCTGGACGCGGCCACAGGCGAAACCGTCCAGCAGACCACCAGCGACTCGAACGGTTTTTACGGATTCAATGCCCTGCCGGGTGAATACGTCATCGAGTTCGTCAAGCCGCGCGGCTGGACGTTCACCGCGCAGGACGCGGACGACGATCAAACCGACAGCGACGCGGACGCGTCCACAGGCAGGACAGGCCAAACGTCCGTGCTGGACGCGGACGATCTGTCCCTGGACGCGGGGCTGATTCCCCCTCCGAAACTTCCCACGCCTGAACCCGAATCCGTGCCGCGCGCCTGGGTCGGACCGGTGCGCTCGGGGCGGCTCATCTACGCCGACCTCGCCGCGTTCTACGAGAAGTCGTGTCTGATCTATGCCTACGCTTCGGAGGAAGTGCTCGTCCACCTGCCGAAGTGCGCCTTCGTGGAGCATCTCATCAGCGGCGGCGGGTACATGCTAGAACGCGACCGCATGATCGCCATCGCCGAAGACCACGCCCGCGAGCAGGGCTCGGACTTCAATTATGTGAGCAACATTTACGATGAGACTCCGCCCGCGGCACCCGGCCTGCCTGCATTGCAGATCAAATTGTACTTTGCGTGGCAGCATCAATCGGGCTGGGCTTACGATCCGCTTTACCAATCGTGGCATCGCTACGTGGACGATTCGACAAAGGGCAACGCGGGCATCCTGCATGCCGAAGTGGACCGCCTGACCGGGCGGCAGTTGCACTTCGAGAACATTGTCCTGCTGTTCACCACGCACGATGTCGTCTCGCCGACGAACCTGGACATCCATCTCGAAGCCAATCTGACCGGGCGCGCCATCCTGTTCCGCGATGGACAGAAATATGACATTTTCTGGAGCACCCTGCTGGACGAAGGTGAAAAATCCTCCGGGCGCCGTCACCCGATTCAGTTTCTCGACCAGGACGGATACCCCATCGCCCTGCGGCCCGGGCACACCTGGGTCACAGTGCTCACACCCGATACAACCGTGGAAGAGACCTCACCCGGCGTGTGGCAGGTGCGATTCGTCCAGCCGCCCGGCGCGAAGTGAAATGACCCCGACGCGCTGAGCGGAGGTCCTGAGCCAAGCGAAGGACCGAAGACGAAGCGCAGTTTGCCTGGAAACATCGCGTCTCGTCTACGGCTTTCGACGAACGCGAAAGCCTCCGCTCGACGCGATGAATTACCTATGTCATGGGCGTATAATTCAGGCATGGGCAAGAGACTCCTGGCTGGCATCTCGATCCTTGTTTTTCTGTACGCCTGTCAATCCGCAAATGCTTCTACTCCCGCGGGGACAGTAGATGGGTCAACACCAACGCTTGCCACATCAACTCCGCCACCCACAGAGACTCCCACCCCTCAGCCGCGCCTCGCGCCCGTCAACTTCGGCATCGAACTCGAAGATTTCCCGCCCGGCGTCAATCCGCTCACCGGGCGCGCCGTGCAAGACCCTTCGTGGCTGAGCCTGCCGGCGGTGCTCGTCTCCATCAGCAACATGCCCGTCACGGCGCGTCCGCAGGCCGGGCCGGGCTTCGCGCCCTGGGTCTTCGAACTCTTCATCGGCGAAGGCACGACGCGTTTCATGGGTGTCTTCTACGGCGGCGCGCCGCGGCAGATTCCAAACGTCACGGGCGGATGCGAAGTGCGCGAGGAAATCATCCGTCCGCGGGGTGAATGGATCGGGAACCGCGTCTGGCTGGACGAGAACGCGAACGGCCGCGCCGACGATTGGGAGGTCGGCGTCGGCGGCGTGTGCCTCCGCCTGCTCAACGCGGCGGGCCGTGAGGTCCTGGCCGAGGCGACCACCGACTCCAATGGCTATTATGCATTCGACGCGCCAACTGTCGAGTCCATCATCCAATTTATCAAGCCGGAAGGATACGAATTCACGCAACCCAATGTGGACGATGACGACCGCGACTCAGATGCCGACCTCGCGACCGGCGAGACGCGTCCCATTCTCGCCGAAGCCACCGCCTCCTTCTGGGATGCAGGCCTGATCCTGTCCGAAGCGCCGAGTCCCACCCCCACCCCCGCGGTGACCGGCACGCCGCCCGGCTGGTATATCCCGAACGAAGCATACGTCGGCCCGATTCGCTCCGGGCGGCTGACCTACGCTCACATCAACGAGATGTTCCCCAACAGTTGCCTCGTCTACGCGGGCGCGGGACGCGGCATCGGCGAACAACTCAACGGTTGTGAACTCATCTTCGGCGTGGACGCGACCACCCCAAACAGCGCGCTATTGACCGTGACGCACCTGCGCGAACTGGCCGAGGGAAACGTGAACCCGCGGCAACCCGTCAATTATGCGGGCAACCTGTTTTCGGATTCTGTTCCTGAGGGCGGGCAACCCGCGACGGACATCGCGGTCTTCTATCACGCGTACAGCCAGTCCGCGTGGCGGTACGACCCAATCTCGCAGACCCACTTACGCTGGACCGACCTCGCCGACGGCACAGGGACTCTCGTCGCGGCAACTGAAAGATTGACAGAAAGACAACTGGCCTTCGAGAATGTGATCGTCATGTTCGCAGAACATAACCGCGTGCGTCACCTGCAATTCGACATTGACCTGAGCATGGGACAGCGCGGGTTCGCCTGGCTGTTTCGCGATGGACAGGTTTTCAAAATCTACTGGTCCACGGTCAATCGCGAATGGGAAAAGCAGAACGGCCTGCTGAGGCCGATCCATTTCGTGGATGGGCAGGATGATCCCGTCGTCCTGCGCCCCGGGCGGACGTGGATTCACATCATGACGCCGTATTCGTCCGTGACCGACGAAGGGAATGGTCAATGGCTGGCGCAATTCGTCCAGCCGTATGATCCAAAGGATACGCCGACGCCGTGAGCAAGGTGCGGCATTGAAAAAAGTGGTCAGGTGGGGTAGACTCCTTGCGAGGAGTGGTTGCAGTGACATTACGATTTGAATGGGACGAGGAGAAAGCCGATATGAACTTCAAGAAGCATCATATCCGCTTCGAGGAGGCCAAATCGGTTTTTGGCGACCCATTTGCGATCACCATAGACGACCCCGACCATTCCGAAAACGAAGAACGTTTCGTTGACATCGGCACCTCGGCCAGCGGCAGAATCCTGACCATCATCTACACAGAACGAGAAGGCAGGATACGCCTCATTAGTTGTCGAAAGGCAACTCCAAACGAACAAAGACAGTATGAGCAACAAATCATCTAAACCCAAAAAGAAAATCTCGGAAATGCGCGCAGAGTACGATTTCAGCCGCGGCGCGCGCGGAAGGCACGCCGCGGCCTATGCCGAGGGGCATTCCGTTACAATCCATAAGAAAGACGGCACAACGGTTGTCCAGAATTTCAGATTGGAAGAAGGCGCGGTGATTATCGAGCCCGACGTTCGCAAGTATTTCCCAGATGCGGAATCGGTAAACAGGGCACTGCGTTCCCTGATTTCCGCGAGGGCAGGGACTCGCCGGAGAGTCCGCAAAGATCCATTGCAACCTTCACCTATGCCCGACACCCCAAAATAATCAAAGTAATGAAACCGAAACCCGTATCTTTTCGCAGAGCGGGTTTCTGTTTTCGTGGCTAAGGAGAGACCATGCATCCTTACATCATCCCTCTCAAATCCCTCTTCGAGGGACACGCAGACCCCGCGCAGGCCGCGCCGATGAAGAAGTACATGCGCGACCAGTTCGAATATCTGGGCATCAAAACGCCCGAACGCCGCGAGTTGCAAAAGCAATTCTACGAAAAACACGGTCTCCCTTTCCCAGTTGAACTCAAGCCAATCCTGCTCGACCTTTGGAATTTGCCGCAACGGGAATATCAATACGCTGCGATCGGTCTGCTGGGCCGTCTCGCCGAGGCCATTCCGCACGAATTCATCACGACCATCGAATATTTGCTCGTTACTAAATCATGGTGGGACACGGTGGATTCCCTCGCGGGCGAGATTGTCGGAGTCCATTTTCACCGCTTCCCAAAGGTGCGCGAAAAATACGTCGTCAAGTGGCGCAAATCGGATAACTTCTGGCTGAGGCGCACGTGCATCCTGTTTCAACTCGGCTATAAGGAAGAGACGGATTTCGACCTGCTGTGCGACATCATCCGCGAGAACCTCGGCTCGAAGGAATTCTTCATCAACAAGGCCATCGGCTGGGCGCTGAGGCAATATGCACGGACAAATCCGCAGGCAGTAAAGAAATTCGTCAAAGTCACCGACCTGCATCCGCTGAGTCGGCGCGAGGCGACGAAACATTTGGAATGATCCAAAAACCAGGTTTCGCCGGGAAACCTGGTTTCCGTACCTGAAAAAATTACATTCGTTACTTTGTCACGATGCAAGGCGGGGCTATAATGTAGAACAAACTTAAGTTTGTTCTACAAGGAGCAACCATGAGCGAGAACGAAGCAGTCATCCTTTCCGCGGTGCGCACGCCGAGTGGAAAATTCCAGGGCGCGTTGAGCGGAATCCCCGCGCCGAAACTGGGGGCGGTTGCCGTCAAAGCGGCAGTGGAACGGGCGGGTATCGATCCAAACGACATCGAGGAAGTCCTGATGGGATGCGTGGTGCAGGCCGGGCTGGGACAGGCGCCCGCGCGCCAGGCCGCCATCCTGGGAGGCGTGCCCGCCGCCATCGGCGCGACGACGGTCAACAAGGTCTGCGGTTCGGGGTTGAAGGCCGCCATGTACGCCGCGCAGGCTGTCCGCGCCGGGGACGCGGACCTGTTCGTCGCGGGCGGATTCGAATCCATGAGCCGCGTACCCTACCTGGTCACGGGACGTTCGGGCGAGTTGAAGTTCGGCAACCAGACGCTGACCGACGGCCTGCTCAACGACGGCCTGTGGGACCCGTTCGAGAACTGGATCATGGGCATGGCCGCCGAATTCATCGCGGACGAATATGAAGTCACGCGCGAGGCGATGGACAAGTTCGCCTTCGAGAGTCATCAGAAGGCGGTCGCGGCGCAGGAGGCGGGAAAGTTCAAGGCCGAGATCGTCCCCGTGGAAATCCCCGGGCGCAAGGGCGAAGTCGTCGTCGTGGAAAACGACGAGGGTCCGCGCAAGGATACGTCGCTGGAGTCGCTGGCGAAGTTGAAGCCCGCCTTCAAACCCGACGGCAAAGTGACCGCGGGCAACGCCTCGTCCATGAACGACGGCGCGGCCGCGGTGATCGTCGCCAGCCGCGCGTATGCGGAAAAGCACGGACACAAACCGTTGGCGCGCATCGTTGGATATGCCCAGGCCGCGGTCGAACCGAAATATCTGTTCGCCGCGCCCGCCCACGCCATGCCGAAACTGCTGAAGAAGGTCGGCTGGACCCTGGCCGATGTGGACTTGATCGAGATCAACGAAGCCTTCGCCGCGCAGGTTTTGGCAGACGGCCGCGCTCTCGCCGATCAGGGCTGGGACTGGAGCAGGGTCAACGTGAACGGCGGGGCAATCGCGCTTGGACATCCGCTCGGCGCGAGCGGCGCGCGTGTGTTGACGACTTTGATCTACGCTTTGAAGGATCGCGGCCTGAAGCGCGGCATCGCGACTTTGTGTCTCGGAGGCGGCGAGGCGGTGGCGATGGCGGTGGAAGTCGAATAGTCGGTTGGTCCCGTGGTCAATTGGTCGGATAGTCGCACATTGGCAGGAGGTAAACAATGAAGATCGAGAAGCTCGAGGATATCCGTGCGTGGCAACAGGCGCGGGAATTGGCAAACCTCGTCTATGACTTGACCGAGAAAGGCGGCTTCGCAAAAGACTAACGCCTGCGTGACCAAATTCAGGGAGCAGCCGGTTCGATCATGCATAATATCGCCGAAGGATTTGATGACGGATCTGACACCGAATTCATCCACTTCTTAAAATATTCGAGGCGATCTGCCAGCGAGGTCCAATCTGAAATCTGCCTCGCTCTCGATAGAAATATGTCAACTCGCAAGATTTTCAGCGGGTTTACGACATGGCTACAACAACAAAAAAGTCCATTAACGCCTTCATCGCATACTTGCGGAAATCGAGATCCAGCTCCTTCAAGTGACCATGCGACTATGTGACCAGGAGACAAAATGACGAACGAAGAACGCAACGAGAAGATCGAACGCTACGGGCGCGGATTCGAGTTGTTGAAAGCCGCGCTGGCCGAAGTCCCGCGCGAGGCGTGGGAGTTCAAGCCCTCGCCCGAGGACTGGTCGGTGCACGAGATCGTGGTGCACATGGGCGACAGCGAGTCCATGGCCGCGCTGCGCGTCCGCAAGCTAATCGTCGAGCCTGGCACGACGCTGATGGGCTACGACGAGGCCAAATGGGCGGGCGCGCTGGATTACCAGTCGCAGAGCATGGACGACGCGCTGGAGATCATCCGATTGGCGCGGGCGACCACCTATCGCCTGCTCAAGTCCCTGCCCGAGGAGGTCTTCTCGCACGCGGTGGCGCACCCCGAATACAGCGAGCCGTACACGTTCGAGAAGTGGCTGAATATTTACGCGCGGCACATCCCCGATCACATTCAGCAGATCATGGATGTGTATAAGGCGTGGAAGGAAAAGAAGAGTTAATTTGCCCTACACAAAACGCGCTTCGTCTTCGGGACGGAAGGACACCGTCCCTCCGCTCAGCGCGATAAGGAGTCAATATGACAATTAACCACATCTTCGTAGTCGGCGCGGGGACGATGGGGAACGGAATCGCACAGGTCGCGGCGACGTCGGGTTACACCGTCTCGTGCATGGACGTGATGCCTGCCGCGCTCGAAAAGGCGAAGGCCACCATCGGGAAGTCCACCGCCAAACTGCTCGAAAAGGGGACCATCACCGCCGAGCAGAAGTCCGCCGCAGACGCGATCCGATTCGTCGGCGATATGCGCACAATGGGCAAGGCCGATTTGGTCGTCGAGGCCGCGACCGAGAACCCCGACTTGAAATTCAAGATCTTCCGCGAGATGGACGCAGCCGCGCGCGCGGGTGTGATCCTCGCCAGCAATACCTCGTCCATCTCGATCACCAAAATTGCCGCGGCCACGAAGCGACCCGACAAGGTCATCGGGATGCATTTCATGAATCCCGTGCCGCTGATGAAACTGGTGGAGGTCATCCGCGGACTCGGCACGTCCGACGAGACGACCAGAACGACAGTGGAAGTTTGCAAAGCGATGGGCAAGGAGCCTGTCGAGGCCAACGACTCGCCCGGGTTTATCTCGAACCGCATCCTGTGTCCGATGATCAACGAGGCGGTCTTCGCCTTGCAGGAGGGGGTCGGAACGCCCGAAGCGATTGATTCGGTGATGAAACTCGGCATGAACCATCCCATGGGTCCGCTGGCGCTGGCGGACTTGATCGGGCTGGACGTGGTGCTGTTCGTGATGGAAGTCCTGCAACGCGACCTGGGCGAGGACAAGTACCGCCCCGCCTATCTGCTGCGGAAGATGGTGGACGCAGGATATTTGGGGAGGAAGACGGGGAGAGGGTTTTATCAGTATTGACCGCCCCTGACCCCCACCGCCCCTTTGGGGCACCTTCGCGCAGCACACCCGAAGGGTGCCCCCAAATCCGATGATGAAATTTGGCGTGCGCATTTTACGGTTGAATCGTCGGATTTGCCCTTGCAGGATGCTTCGCGAGGGGAGGCTGGGAGGGGGTTGCAATTGCATTTCCCCTCTTTTTGGCTTATCATCATCCCAAAGGATTTGGTGCTTTCCACAAAGGAGGTGGACCGTGTCCCGCACAATTTTCGCTCGAGTCGCCGTATTCGCCCTGTTCGTGCTGGCGTCGCTTGCCATTCCCGGCAACGCGCAGGCCGGGGGAGTCTGCGGCGGGACGTATATCGTCGAGGCGGGCGAGACGCTGGATTCGATTGCCGCGCGCTGCGGCACGACCGTCTCGGCCATTCTGGCCGCCAACCCGGGCATCAGCACTACGTTGCACACAGGCCAGTCCCTGATCGTGCCCGGCCTCAGCGGCGCGGTCCCCGTCACGCCTACTCCCTATCCCCCGCCCACTTCCACAGGAACTTACATCGTCCAGCCCGGCGACACATTCTCGGGAATCGCCAGCCGCTTCGGGGTGACCGTCAGCCAGTTGTGGGCGGCCAACCCGCAGGTCTGGAACATCAACGTTCTCTACGTCGGGCAGGTGCTCTACATCCCCGGTGCGTCATGGGGAATCGCGCCCACGCCGACGAAGGAACTGGTCCCGCTTTCCTGGGGCACGGTCCCCGCTGGAGCCCCGGAAGGGAAGGTCAAACTGTCCAACCAGGCCAGAGGCGACGTGTACGTGTCGCTGCAGGGCACGACGCGGGACGGCCTGACCGTGATCCGCGAATACCCGGTCAGCGGGAGCATGACCGTCAAAGTGCCTGCGGGCTGGTACGTTTACGTCGCCTGGGTGGGCGGCGAAAAGTTCGTGGGACAGTTCAACCTGCGCGGAGACGCGGAGGTCTCGATTACGTTTTACAAGAATAAGGTTGTGGTGGAATAACACACCTCCCAACCTCCCGTTAACGCGGCGCGCCTATGCCCCCAAATACTTCTTCGCAGCCTCTAAAAATTCCCGCGCCTGGAAGATCATTTGAACGACCACGTCTTTTTCCACGTTCGGATCGAAGGCGTAATCCCCGATTTGTCTCTGGTCGAACGAAGTAAGTAACCAGCGGTGAAACTTCGGATCCAGTTCTTTTGTCCTGGCAAAATGTTGACCGTACGCCGCGATAACATTGCCATGCTTGCCAAATTTGAATCCTTTTTCGCTGAGTAGTGCCTCTGCCGTATAAAACATGGCGTAATAAGCGCGACCTGCGGCAAAGTCGGCCTTGTCGTTGGTCAGCAGAATATCCGCGGCCTCGATGGCATCCGCCGCGCGGTCTAATAATTGACGCGTGGTTTCCTTCATGCAGGGATTCCCTCCGCGCGGACGTTCGCCAGCATGGGCAAGTCGTCCTTCTTCCATTGCTCTTCCGACATGATCGTGCGGCTGATGGTCACGTTGTATTCCAGCGACAGCTCGCTCGCCAATTCCGCCGAGCGGACTAATTCATCCCAGCGGCTTTTGTACGTATCCAGCACGATCAATACATCCAAATCGGAGTTCTCGTCGTAGTCCCCGCGAGCGTAGGAGCCGAACAAAATCACGGCCTTCAAGCGCGGACCGTACAATTCAGCCAGCCCGCTTTTCAACTTCGCCATCAGGGATTTGACGCGCTTTGTCATGGCTTCAATTATAAACCCAACGTCACCAACGTAGTAAAATACCTTAAATGACCCACCCCTTTTTATCCCAACTTCTCATTCCCCTCCCCCTTGGGGGAGGCAGGGAGGGGTTAACCCACCATGCTCCACGACCCAGCCTACCTCCTGGCAGAAAAGAAGATCGAAGAGACAACAGTTCAATTAGCGGTAAAATACCGTTGACAGAAAGAGCAACCCAATGACCACAACCCAAGCCACCGCAGAAGTCTTTTGGACGGCTTTCAAGGTTCTGCCCGTTGAAGAAAAGCGCGCCGTGCTTCAAAAGATCATCCTCGACGAGAACCTTCGCCGCGACCTGATGGACTTGTCCATCATCGAAGAACGCCGCAACGAACCTGGCCATCCCTTGCGGGAGCACATGCAAACGAAATCCCCAAAAATTTTATCCGTACAGCCGTTGGACGAAAGAAAACTCCTCGTCCAATTCGCCAACGGCATTGACAAAATCTACAACTGCAAACCGCTGATCGAAAAATTCGAGCCGTTCCAGCCTCTGGAAAACGAAGTCTTTTTCAAGCAAGTCAAAGTGGACGCGGGCGGATACGGCATCTCGTGGAACGACAAAGTGGACTTGAGCGAGTACGAACTGTGGGTCAACTCGGTTGAAGTCGTGAAGGCGTAAGCCAATGAAAACTCCGAAGTCTTGCGTAAACGCTTCGGGGTTTTGCTATCTTGTGTAAAATAGAATCCATGCACGCCAATCACCCACGAATTTCAACCGCGAACCTTCGGCGAACGCGCGCCGTCGCCGTTCGAGTATTCGTGGTTATATTCGTGGACGGTCTCTCCCCCATAGGCAGATAACTCATGGCAAAAGATAAAGCCTACCAACAAGCCGAACAAAAAATCCAACAAGCCCTGCAATCGCGCGCAACGGAACTTGACCTCCACAGCATGGAGTTAACCGAATTACCAGAATCAATCGGTCAACTCACCCAGTTGACCTCCCTGAATCTCTCCAACAACCAACTGACGACCCTGCCACCCTCGCTGGGACAACTCACCCAGTTGACCGAACTGATTCTCTCCAACAACCAACTGACAACCCTGCCAGACTCTCTGGGACAACTCACGCAGGTGACAAACCTGGATCTCTCGCGCAATCAACTGACCACCCTGCCAGACTCGCTCGGACAACTCACGCAGTTGACAGAACTGGATCTCTCCAACAACCAACTGACCGCCCTGCCAGACTCGCTGGGGCAACTCACGCAGTTGACCAGACTGATTCTCTCCGACAACCAACTGACCGAACTACCACCAGAATTCGAAAAATTAGAGAATTTGAAACATCTTGAAATACAGGGAAATCCAAGTTTTGAATTTTCACCTATCTTACTATCACTAGTTAACTTGGAAATATTATGGCTATATAGCAATGATATAAGGACGATTCCAAAAGGAATTGGGGTTTTAAAGAAATTAAGATTATTTGATATAGGTATAAACAAGATTGCCATTCTACCCAATGAACTTGGAAATCTAACCAATCTCGAAAGGATTGATGCCAAAAATAACCACCTCACAGACCTTCCCCCCTCCCTCGCCCAACTTGAGCATTTGGAACGACTCGACCTCGACGATAACCCCCTCAACCCCGCCCTGCAAAGCGCATACAACGCTTGTGAACGTGGGAAAAATTATGAACCGCTCTTTGCCTATCTCCGCAGTCTCGAACAAAACGCCGAGCCGCTCTACGAAGCCAAACTCGTGCTGGTCGGCGAAGGCAACGTCGGCAAGACCACCCTGCTCAAAGCGTTGAAAGGCAAGGCAGGCGCAGCCCCGCAGGAACATGAACCCACCACGCACGGCGTCGAAATTGACATTCACGGACTGCGCCTGCCGCATCCCCAAAAAGACGGGGTCGAAATCCAACTCAACGCCTGGGATTTCGGCGGGCAGGACGTCTACCGCGTCACGCACCAGTTCTTCTTCAGCAAGCGTTCGCTCTACCTGCTGGTCTGGGAGCCGCGCCGCGGCGTCCAGCAGGGTCAGGTCGAAGACTGGCTGAACATGATCCGCCTGCGGGTCGGCGACGACGCGCGCGTCATCATCGTCTCCACGCACTGCAAAACGGGCGAGCGCATCGCGCGCATTGACCAGCCCGTCTTCAAACAGCAATACGGCGACATGATCGTCGGCTTTCACGAAGTGGACAGCCTCGTCCCCGATCCCGCCACAGGCGAGATGGTCGGCATCGCCGAGTTGAAAAAAGTCATCGCCGAACACGCCTCCAAACTCGAACAAATGGGGATGGGCTTCAACCGCGACTGGAAAGCCGCCCGCGACGAACTGCTCGCCCGCCCCGAACCGCGCATCTCTTTCGGGACCTTTAGCGGAGTCTGCGCCGCACGCGGCTTGAGCGGAATCGACACCGAGACCCTCGCCCACCTGATGCACGACCTCGGCTACATCGTCCACTACTCTGACGACGAAAAACTGCGCGACGACGTCATCCTGAAACCCGAATGGCTCACCAAAGCCATCGGCTTCGTCCTCGAAGACCGCGCCACCGCCGAAAGCGAAGGCATCCTCCCCGACAAACATTTGTACGAAGTCTGGCACGATCATCAATTCAAGGATGAACCCCGCTATACGCCCGACCTCTATCCCTTCTTCCTGCGCCTGATGGAAAAATACGACGTTTCCTATCGCCTGCCCGAAGACCGTCACGCCAGCCTCGTTGCCCAACACGTCCCCCAAGTCCGCCCCGACCTGCCCTGGCTGCCCGAAGACAATCCGCCCGCCAACCTGCGCCGTATCGCCATGATCTGCGCCATGGAAGAAGACCCGCCCGGCCTCGTCCCGTGGATGATCGTCCGCACGCACGATTATTCTGTCGAAGATGGCAAGCATCATCTCCACTGGCAAAAAGGCATGTTCCTCGATCACAAGTCACATGGTCAAGCCATGCTGGAAAAGCGCGGGCGCGAGTTCCACGTTTATGCCCAGGCGGATTGGCCCGAATACTTCATGAACGTCCTCCAACACACGTTACAAAAATTGATTGACGATAATTGGCCTGGCCTGGAGGGACGTTATCGTTTCATGGTTCCCTGCCCAGAAGTCATTGATGATCAGCCATGTAAAGGAAGATTCAACATCCATGCCTTGCGTCAGTGGCTGGCGGATGGCGACATGACCGCGCGTTGTCAGGAGTGTTCCAGAAAACACTCCATCGCAGAATTGCTGTTTGGTTTCGAAGACACCAAGATCGAAAAGCAACTACAAGCCATTGAGAATCGGCTTGTCGGTTGGGAAAGCCGCATTGCCAACTACTTTATGGCTTTGATGAACGCCATATCCGACGAAGCCAAGAATGGCCCACGCCTCTTTACCTTCCGCTCACGCGAGGCCCACCTCCCGCTACAGCAACTGTTTTCACGTCCGATGGAACTTCAACTCTGGTGTGAGGCGGAAGGCTGTCAACACCCCGTCATCGAAAAGGATAAAGGCGTTTACCCGATAAACATCCAACATGAATGGGTCAAACAGGTTGCGCCCTACGCAAATTTTGCGCTGAAAGTGCTTGCCACCGTCGCTCCCATCGCCGAGCCTGCTATCAACACATTCTTCGGTCCCAAAACCACCGAAACGTGGGGCATCGCCGACCAATTGAGTTTGGCTGGCGCCATCATCGGAAAACTCCCCGCCAAAATAGAAACACCTGATCGCGGTATGCAACCTGGTCAAATGCTCAGCGGGCCCGAACGCTCTGGCATCCTTGCCCTGCATCGTTTCCTCAACGAAGTTGACCCCACTCAAGCAAAACTCGGGCTCCACCGCGTCGCAACCTACACCGGCGATTACCGCTGGCTGTGCGACCATCACTACGAGGCCTGGCAACCCAATATTCCTGATGTCATTCGCCCGCACGACTAATGCCTGCTTCGTGGGCGGGCACATCTTCGCACAGCACACCCGAAGGATGTCATTGCGAGGAGCGCAGCGACGAAGCAATCCCCTGTTTCGAGGAGACTGCCTCGTCGCGACAAACGCTCCTCGCCATGACACGGAAGGCGCTGGATGACTGAAAAACAGTATTTCGTCTACATCATGACCAACGCCCATAACAAAGTTCTCTATACGGGCGTCACGAACAACCTTTATCGCAGAGTGACAGAGCACAAATCGGGCAAGGGTGGAGCGTTTACTAGAAAATACAACATAACCAAACTTGTGTATGTTGAATCTGGCAGTGATATCAGAACCGCCATTGCCCGCGAAAAACAAATCAAAGGTGGTTCGCGCCAAACAAAAATGGCTTTGATAAACGCCATGAATCCCGAATGGAAGGATTTGCTGGATGAATTTTATTCATAACCTGTCGTAGTGAGCAAAATAATCCCCTCTCCCAGGGAACAGGAGATTGCTTCGTCAGCCCTTCGGGCTTCCTCGCAATGACATTTGCTACTCATTTCCACTCATCCGCCTCATTCTGCAATTCGACGATAATCTTCTCGTACTGCTCCGTGGGCTTGACCTCGCTCCCCTCGAAGACAATGTGATTGAACGCCTCGGCGATCTTGTACTGGTCGTCAATTGAAATCAATTGCTCGGCCAGTGGAAAGATCATACTGCGGGCGCGGTCAATGTGCTGGCGCAGGACGGAGGTGTAGGTGCTGGCCGCCCAGATGAGGTCGTTGCGGCCGTCCGCGTCGCCCTCCTGCCACTGCCGCGCCGCGGACAGGATGTCGCGGCTCAGGTCGCGGCTTTGCTCGATCTCGTTGAACATCGCCGCGAGCGGTCCGTGCTCGGCGGTCAGTCCGTTCTCCTCCAGCGACTTCAAGAGCGCCGCTTCCTTCTTGAAGTAACTCCCCTCGATGAACCCATTGATGAAGTTGGCGGCGTAGATGAAAAAACCCGACTTCACGGGCCTGTTCTGCGCGGCGGAGGTGGTGCCCAGCGCAAAGGCGGCCAGGAATTTTTCGATGATTATCTGCTCGCCCTGTAGAATCTTTGTGGCCTTCATGGAACGCCTCTCTGTGATTCTTTATGCATACTGTATCACAAAACGGGGGGCAAAATCAATTGTACTCCGAAGGCGGCGTTTTGTTATAATCGTCTTAATTCGTCGCGGAGGGCGCCTATGGAGCAGGTCCACGATTACGTGATCGTCGGCTCGGGGTTCGGGGGGTCGGTCTCAGCCATGCGGCTGACCGAGAAGGGCTACTCGGTTCTCATCCTCGAACGCGGCAAACGATTCGAGGACAAAGACTTTCCCAAAACCAACTGGAATCTTCCCAAATATCTCTGGCTTCCCGCGTTGCGGTTCTTCGGCATCTTCGAGATGACCTTTATGAACGGCCTGCTCGCCCTGCACGGCAGCGGCGTGGGCGGCGGAAGTCTCATGTACGGCAACGTGTTGATCGAGCCGGATGACCGCCTGTTTGCCGCGCCGTCGTGGAAGCACCTGAACGACTGGAAAAAGGAACTCCAGCCCCACTACGAAACCGCCCGCCGCATGCTCGGCGTGACGCGCAACCCGCGCCTGTTCAAGGCCGACGAGGTCTGCAAACAAATCGCCGGGGAACTCGGCCGCGGCGAGTCTTTCGAGCCGCTGCCCGTCGGCGTTTATTTTGGAGTCGAAAACGAAACCGTCCCCGATCCTTTTTTCGGCGGCAAGGGCCCGCCGCGCACGGGCTGTAACTTTTGCGGCGGATGCATGGTCGGCTGCCGCTACAATGCCAAGAACACGCTGGTCAAGAATTATCTTTACTTCGCGGAGAAACAGGGCGCGCAGATCATCCCTGAAGTGAAGGTGCGGGACATCCAACCGCTTCCCGCGGGACAGGCGGACGGGGCGCGCTATGAGGTGACCTATCAGCGCTCGACAGCGCTTCTGAGCGGGACCCCGCGCCGGGTCCGCGCCCGAAACGTGATCGTCGCCGCGGGGGCGCTCGGCACGCTCGAACTACTTTTCCGCTGTCGTAATGTGACCAAGTCCCTCAGCCGCATCTCACAGACTCTCGGCAACCGCGTCCGCACCAACAGCGAGAACATCCTCGGCGTCATCGCGCGCGGCAAAGACGTGGACTACTCGAGAGGCATCGCCATCACCTCCATCTTCAGCGCGGACGAGGTGACGCGCGTCGAACCCGTCCGTTATTCCGAAGGCTCCTCCTTCATCCGCGTGATGACCGCCCCGCTGATCGAAGGCGCGCGGAGCGTCCCTGTGCGCATCCTGAAAACGCTCTGGGAGATCGTCCGCCGCCCGATTGATTTCCTCAACGACAAATTCTTCGCCAATTGGGCGCGCCGCATCACCATCCTGCTCGTCATGCAGACCGAGGAGAACCTGACGCGCATCCGCCTCGGCCGCAGTTTCTTCACCTTTGGCCGCAGAGGTCTGGTGATCCGCCCCGAGAAGGAACACACCGCCGAGGAACTCAAACTCGCCAGCGTGGTCACGCGCTCGTTCGCGGAGAAGGTGGACGGCAGCGCGCACGCGGCCTTCACCGACAGCCTGTTCAACTTCCCCACCACCGCGCACCTGATGGGCGGTGTTCCCTTCGGCCGCGACGACTCGGAGGGTGTGATAGACTTGAACTATCAGGTCTTCAATTATCCCGGTCTGTACGTCGTAGACGGTTCCGTCATGCCTGCCAATCCTGGAGTCAATCCGTCACTGACCATCACCGCACTGGCGGAGTATGCGATGAGCAAGGTGAAAGAGAAAAACCATTAGAAATGTACAGCCAAAGGAGAATGCCATGTCCGACATTCCGCTGCAACGATTCTTCGAGTTCGACGAAGGCGACCTGCACGCCAACCGCAACGGCAGGCTCTCGCCCAAACAGCAGAAGAAAATTGACGAAGGCGAACGAGGGGCCAAGAATATTCTCGTCGGCGCGGGGGTTGTCTTCATCCTGATCGCGCTTGGCGTTTCATACGGCGTCCTCTCCAGCGCGCTAGGGCGAGGTCTTTCCTTCTCGCACATCACCACCGATGACATAATTGGTCTTGGCCTTGGGGTTGGCCTTCCCTGGCTCTTCCTGGGACTGCTGGCGTTCGGTTCGTTTAGAATGGCCTTCAGTAAACTGGACATGTCCGTGCAGAAGGTGGAAGGCAAGGTCAATTTCGTGAAGGTGGAAAAAAGGGAATCGTACAAAACGGCAGGCGGTTCCGACTCCTATCGCACGGTGGAAGAGTACGAACTGCGCGTCGGCAAGGTCAACTTTGAGGATGTGGACGAGGAACTGCTCAACATCATCGAAGAAGGCGATACGTACGCCTTTTATTACACCAAGGACGCGAAGAACATCCTGTCCGCGGAGTTTGTAGCAAAAGGAAAATAAGTAAATTCGTTCTGAAATCTTGACGGCTCTCGCCGCCGTTCCTTGCAAAGCGTCCTGCGGGCGGCGGCGTTTATGCCAGTGGCAAGCGCCGCGGACGGCGCTCAGAGCAGGCTTTTGGTAGCTGTCCCTGCGCTGGCTGGAAAAATCTCTCTAGCACCTTTGTTCTAAAAATGATACAATCGCTCCCACCAGGAGCGATTGACTTTATGTCCACTGAAACCATCCTCGTCGAACAACTGAGCAAGACGTATAAAGTGCCCGAACGCGAAGGCGGCTTCGGCGCGGCCGTGCGCAGTTTCTTCAAACGCAAATACAAGGACGTGAAAGCCGTCCAACAGGTCAGTTTCCGCATCGAGCCCGGAGAGATCGTCGGCTTTCTCGGGCCAAACGGCGCAGGCAAGACCACAACACTCAAGATGCTCTCGGGCCTGCTCCACCCCACCAGCGGAACGGCGCACGTGCTCGGCTTTACGCCCTGGCAACTCAAGCCCGAATATTTGCGCGCGATGACCCTCGTCATGGGTCAGCGCAACCGCCTCTCGTGGGACATCCCCGCGGCGGACTCGTTCCTGCTCAACCAGGCCATCTACCGCCTGCCCGACGACGAATACAAACAGACTTACAAGCAACTGGACGAACTGCTCGAACTCGAGCCGCTGATGAAGAAGCCCGTCCGCAACCTCTCGCTCGGCGAGCGGATGAAATGCGAACTGGCGGCAGGACTGCTCCATCGTCCCAAAGTCCTGTTCCTCGACGAGCCGACCATCGGTCTTGACATCACGGGGCAGGCGCGCATCCGCGAGTTCCTGCGCGAGTACAACAAACGCACGGGCGCGACCATCCTGCTCACCAGTCACTACATGGCCGACGTCACCGCGCTGTGCGAACGCGTCATCATCATCCATCACGGCCAGTTGAAATACGACGGCGGTCTCGCCGACCTCTCGCGCAAGGTCGCGCCGTTCAAGTTGATCGGCGTCCTGCTGTCGGACGCGGAAACGCACGACTTGAGCCGATACGGGACCGAGGTCCCGAATGAAGAGGACGCGGAGAAGCGCTATATACAAGTCCGCGCGGAAGACGTCACCCGCGTCACCTCTGGACTTCTGGCCGACCTCCCCATCCACGACATCACCATCGCCGACCCGTCCATCGAGTCGGTCATCGAGCAGGCGTTTAACCAATAGATGCGCTGAGCGGAGCGGGCCAACAGGCGAGCGCAGACGAAGCGTCTTATTACACAAACCCGTCCTTCGTCTCCGCTTCGCTCCGCTCAGGACGATGAAAAGGCAATGTATGCTAAAAATCTTCCAACGCCTCTGGCAGGTCAACTGGGCTGAACAATGGCAGTACCGCGCCAACCTGATCATGTACCTGCTGTACTGGCTGGTGTCGCCCGTCATCTATCTCGCCGTGTGGACCAGCATCGCCCACAACAAAGGGACGGTGAACGGATTCACGGCCAATGACTTCATCACCTACTACATGACCCTGCTGATCGTGGACCAGATCACTAGCAACATCACCCTGCACATCTTTGCCTACAAAGTGCAGGACGGCTCGCTTTCGAGCGAGTTGATTCGCCCCATCCACCCGATGCTGACGAACACACTGGTCAATAACATCGCCTTCAAAGCGCTGACCATCATGGGACTCATTCCCGTTTGGATCCTCCTGTTCTTTCTCTTCAAACCCGATTTCAGCGGCGTGACCTGGCAGGGCATCGCCCTCTCCATTCCAGCCATGATCCTCGGATTCTTCGTCGCCTTTCTGCTCTCGGGCGCAATTACATCCGTCGCGTTCTGGACCACGCGCGTATGGTCCATCAGCGAATTCTATTTCGCAGTCTTTCTGCTGTTCTCAGGGCAATTCGTCCCACTGAAACTCATGCCGACCATCATCCAGGAGATCGCCAAATATCTGCCATTCCAGTTGTCCATGTACTATCCGATCCAATTGATTCTCGGGAAACTTACCACGGCAGAGATCGTCCATGGCTTTGTCATCGGGACCGTCTGGCTGGTGATCTCCATTTTCCTGTTCAATTGGGTTTGGCGCGAGGGCGTGAAGCGTTATTCGGCGGTGGGAGCATAACATGCGTTACTTGAAATTACTCTCCACCTTCATTAAGGTCAACATCCAGATGTCGCTGGCGTATCGCGCCGATACGGTCGTTAACATCCTCCTCAACCTGATGTGGCTCGGCTGGGAACTGCTCGGCTTGAGCATCATCTTCAACAACACGGAAACACTCGGCGGTTGGGGTCCGGGCGAGTTGATCGCGTTGCTGGGCGTGTTTCGTCTCGTCAATACGTTGATGGCCGCGCTGATCTGGCCTAACACTGAAAGATTCAATCAGAGCGTACGCGACGGCTCGCTGGATTATTCCCTCCTGCAACCCGTCAACAGCCTTTTCCTGGTCACGTTTTCGCGCATCACCGTCTGGCGGATTTGGGACCTGGTGCTGGCATTCATTTTGATCGTCGTCGGCATCAACATGGCAGGCGACACCACCACGCCGTTCAGCATCCTGACCTTCATCCTACTGACCGTTTCAGGGACGATCGTCATTTACAGCCTGTGGATCGTGCTGATTGCCTTCACCTTCTGGTTTACCAAGTTCGACAACAACGTGACCATCCTGCAAGCCCTGCTCGACGCGGGCCGCTACCCGGTGACGGTCTATCCCGTCTGGCTGCGCGTCATCGTGACCTATCTCATCCCCATCGCGGTGGCGACGACGATTCCCCTCCAGGCCCTGCGCGGCGACCTCGACCTGGCGCGCGTCCTGCTTTTCATTCTCATCGGCGCCGCCAGTTTATGGGTCGCATCGCGGGTCTGGAAAGCGGGCGTCAAACGCTACAGCGGCGCGAGCAGTTAATAGGGAGAACGGCGGATTGCACCCACACATAAACCTTGTATGATTGGGATGAGGTTCGCATCCGCGGCCTCCAACAAAATACCCGGAGGATGCAAATGAACAACCAACCTGTATCACCCACCGCCAGCACCGATCCCTTCGAGAATAAATCGCCCAATCTGCTCCTCGGCCTGATCGCGGGCGGCGTCGCCATGCTGGTCGGCGCGGTCATCTGGGGCGCGGTCACCTACTTCACCAAATACCAGATCGGCTGGATGTCCATCGGGGTCGGCTTTCTGGTCGGGATTGCCATCCAGAAGTTCGGGCGGGGCAACTCGATCCTGTTCGGGATCATGGGCGCGGCCCTGGCGCTGATCGGATGCCTGCTCGGCAACCTGTTCTTCTACGGCGGCGTCATCGCCGAAATGCGCGGCGTGACTCTCTTCAATGTGTTCCTGTCCATGATCCTCGATCCCGTCGGAACGGTTGACCTCTTTTTCGCCGCATTCGAGTTCATGGATTTGGTGTTCTACGCGCTGGCCATCTACGCGGGATTCCGCTACTCGTTCGCCAGCAAATAGGTCGGCTCTCGAAAGCGACCCAAGCGACAGTCGCCTCACGGGTGACTGTCGCTTTTTAGAAACTGTGGTTAAATTCCTTTGATGGATATCCTCCACCTCGACGATGCAATCCTGGTCTTGGGCAAACCTGCAGGCCTGCCCGTCCTGCCTGATGGCTGGGAACAGGACGCGCCCTACCTGGTAAAAATGCTCGAAGCGGACTATGGGAAAATCTGGGTCGTTCACCGCCTCGACAAGATCACCAGCGGCGTGATGGTCTTTGCGCGCACGGCCGAGGCGCACCAAGAGTTGAACCGCCAGTTCGAACACCACGAAGTCTGCAAGGTGTATCACGCCATCGTGGAGGGCAATCCCAAATGGGATGAGCACACCGCGCGCCATCCCCTGCGCGTCAATGTGGGACACAAGCATCGCACCGTCGTGGATTCCAGAAACGGCAGGCCCGCCGCAACACACTTCCGCGTCCTCGAGCGATTCGCCGGCGCCTGCCTGCTCGAAGCGATCCCCGAAACGGGACGGACGCACCAGATCCGTGCCCACGCCGCGGCGCTGGGTCATCCCCTTCTGGCGGATTCAGTTTACGGGTCCCGCGCGACCGAAGGCCCGGCGCGTCCCGCCCTGCACGCCATGTCGCTGACGTTTGTCCACCCTCTCGACAAACAGTCTCTTTCATTTCAGTGCCAATACCCGCACGACTTTACAAACACTTTACAAAAGTTAAGAGGCCGACAGTCATTGGAAAATGATTTAACACTTTTGTAGGGGTGGTATTACATTGACACTCCTCCCGAATTGGTTATACTGAAATTGTATAAACCACCTTTCTCCCGTCGAGAAAGTGTATTCCGTCTGGAGCGAAACCATGAATCGACAATTCCGTGGCTTGAATATCCTGCTGGCTTTCCTGATTGGTTTGCCCGTCCTCTTTAGCACAGCGCAGCCCATGCCCGTGCTGGCCAACAGCGATTCTTCATTAGCGTTACAGGAGGGCGGCGATGGGGAACGCCGCGGATATTCGGCCGAGACCGGCAAATTGACTTTTCTGGGCGCGGACCCCTCCAACCCCATCGCGCTTGCGGGCGTCTCCGCACTCGGCGCGGGACCCGAAACCGTCGCCAGCGCGGCGGTCGAGGTCTACGGCCCGGAATTCGGCCTGCAGAATCCGTCCACGGAATTGACCGTCGCGAAAACGAGCGCGATTCCCGCCAGGCAGCAGACTGTCAAGTATCAACAGGTATACCGGGGGATTCCGGTGCTGGGCGGGGAGTTGAACGTAAACCTTACCGGTGAAGGCTACCTGCTTGCGATGAGCGGCGAGATCGCGCCGTCGCTCTCGCTTTCGACACAACCGCAAATCTCGGCCGAACAGGCCGCGGCCTGGGCGCTGCCCGTCATTGCCCGCGCCCACGGCCTGCCCGAGGCGAGTCTGGCGGCCACCGCTCCCGAACTCTGGATCTACGACGAACGCCTGCTGAAACCCAGCGACCGCCCGGCGGCGCTAGTCTGGCGCATGGAAGTGAGCGCGGACTCCGCGCCGGTGCGCGAACTGGTGCTGGTGGATGCAACGAACGGCCGCGTCGTTTTACATTTCAACCAGATAGACACCGCCTGGTCGAGCGCAGGATTGCAGGCGCGCCCGGCGCAGGGCGGCGACTCTGCACCCTCGGCCGCTCCGCTATTCGTCCCACCCCTCCCATCTCTCGAAACATATACTTTGAACAACGCGGCGCTCCCGGACGGCTCGCCCGACGAGTCCCTCCTGCCCGGCACGCTGATCTGCGACGAGACCGACCTGGCCTGCGCGGCCGGAGACGCCGAGGCGAAAAAAGCCCACGAGTACGCATACGATGCTTACGAACTGTATTACGACATGCATGGCCGCAACAGCATAAACAACGCCGGCATGACCATCATCTCCACCGTCCACGCCGGAGACGACTACGGCAATGCGTATTGGAATGGAAACCAGCTGGTATTCGGGGACTACTATTCGTTCACGAACGCGGACGACGTGGTGGCGCACGAATACACCCACGGCGTGACACAGTACGAATCCGGCCTGTTCTACTATTACCAGTCCGGCGCGATCAACGAATCCTTCTCGGACCTGTGGGGGGAGGCCGTGGACCAGACCAACGGCGCCGGCAACGATTCAGCAGACGTCCTGTGGATCATCGGCGAAGACGCCACAGGCCTGGGCGGGATCCGCAACATGAAGTCGCCGACCGCGTTTGGCGACCCGGATATGATGACCAGCGCCTATTACTATTCAGGCCCGTCAACCAACGACAACGGCGGCGTGCACACGAACAGCGGCGTGAACAACAAGGCCGTTTACCTGATGGTGGACGGCGGTACGTTCAACAGCCAGACCGTCACCGCTTTGGGCTGGGACAAGACCCTTGCCATATACTATGAGGCGCAGGCCAACCTGCTCACATCCGGCTCGGACTACCTGGACCTATACAACGCCCTTTACCAGGCCTGTTTGAATCTGGAGGGTACAAACGGTATCACCCTGGCCGACTGCCAGGAAGTGCGCGACGCCACGAACGCCGTGCAGATGAACCTGGAGCCGGTGGTCAATTTCAATCCCGAAGCGCCGATGTGTGCGGCCACCGATTCGCCGAACGCCCCCATTTATTACGAGGACTTCGAAGGCGGCCTGGGCGGCTGGACGACCGGCGGGATCGATCATCCCGACCTTGTCCCTCCGACCAGTGTGGACAACTGGTTCCTGAATACGGAATATGCCGCCAGCGGCACTTCCTCTTTATGGGCCAACGATTACGCCGACGGCGTACCAAGCCGGGACCCCGGCGAATATTCCTATAACGACTCATTCGCCATGATGAACACCGACGTGGCAATCCCAAGCGGCGACCCGGTCTACCTGCATTTCAAGCACGCGTACGACTTGGACGACCCGAACTGGGACGGCGTCGTCCTGGAGTATTCGACCGACGGCGGAACGAACTGGACCGACGTTGCCGATCCCGCCTCGCAGGTCGTGTATAGCGCCGGACAGAACTACAACGATATCATCGAAAACCAGGGGGTTGCGGGCGATGGAGAACCGAATCCGCTGGAGGGACGCGAGGCGTTCGTGTGGGTCAGCCACGGTTACGTCAGTTCGCGTTACGAACTGAGCGGCCTGGCCGGTCAAAGCGTGCGCTTCCGCTGGCGCATGGGAACCGACGCCGTCCTGGGAGGCTTCATCAGCCTCAACACCGGCGGATATTACCTGGACGACGTGCAGGTCTACGCTTGCAGTAATACACCCTCGGCCCCTGCTCTGGTCTCCCCGGCCAACAATGCCCTGGTCACCACTTACACGCCCCTGCTGGATTGGAGCGATTCGACTCCCGCGCCGGACCATTACCAGATCCAACTCTCGACCAATAACACCTTCACTGCCATCGTGCTGGATGATATCAGCGCCTCGTCCGATTACACTCCCGGGGCCGACCTGGGGCCCAATCTCACCTTGTACTGGCGCGTGCGCGCCGTGACCGGCACCGGCAGTGCCAGCAACTGGTCCGCCACCCGCTCCTTCCGCACACTGATGGCTCCTCCCGACCTGCTCTCGCCCGCCGACAACGCCCTGGCGTCCAGCAACCGCCCGACGTTCGACTGGACCGACATCCCCAGTCCGATTACCAACTACACCATTCAAGTTTCCCTCAATCCATCGTTCTCGCCGCTGGCAATCAATAAAACCGCGACCACTTCGACGTACACGTCAGCGGTGAACCTGACCGCCGGCGCGACGTATTACTGGCGCGTCAAAGGGAACGGAACAAACGGCCCAAGCGACTGGTCAACCGTACTGACGGTCCGTATCCCCAATCCTCCGAGCGTGCCCTCCCTGACTTCCCCGGCCAATAACAGCCTGACCACGGACTACACCCCGCTCCTGAATTGGAACAACTCCACCGGCCCCTCCGGAGTGACGTTCAAGCAATACGAAGTGCAGTTGGACGACAACAGCGGCTTCACCTCGCCGGATACCTACACGACTACGCTCAACGACATCAACGACTCGCAGTATCAGATCGCGTCCGCCCTGACTCCCAACGCCAAATATTACTGGCGCGTGCGCTCCGTCGGGGTGTTGAGTAGTGAAGACCATTATTCAGCCTGGTCCACCAGCCGCTACTTCCGCACGGCGGTCCTCCCGCCGGTGGTCAACAATGTCGCCGTGCCTGTGATGCATCTGCGCCCGACATTTACGTGGAATATCGTCAGCGGCGCCACGAGCTACACGATCCAGGCCTCGAAGAACAGCGACTTCTCCGCGCCATCGGTCAATGCCACCGTAAGCGGCGGCTCCAGCGTATCTTACACTCCCGTAGTGGACCTGCCCGCCGACCAGACGATCTACTGGCGGGTGAAGGCGAATGCGGCAAACGGTCCCAGCGACTGGACGAATGGCAATTCCTTTGCCAGCCCCAACCCGCCGAGTATGCCGGCTCTGGTTTCTCCGGCCAACAACGCGCTCACCGGCGATTACACGCCTACCCTCGACTGGAACGCATCCACCGTACCCACCGGCGAGACCTTCGGCTATTACCACGTGCAGGCAGCCGAGGACAGCGGCTTCTCGTCCCTGGTCATGGACGACACCAGCGTCACCGACGTCAACACGACGCAACTGGACGTCTCACCCGCCCTCGCGCCCAACGACACTTACTACTGGCGCGTGCGCGCTTTCAACGGCGCGGGCGAATACAGCACTTGGACGGCGAGCCGGGTCCTGAAGACCTCCCCGCTGGTGCCCACCCTGCTCACACCGGCCGATGGAATCACGCCCTCCGACCTGCGTCCCACCTTCGATTGGACCGACATCGCCGCGGCGAACAATTACACCATCCAGATCGCGAAGAATGCCGCGTTCACATCCCCGACCGTCAACACCACCTCGGCCGCGTCCACCTACACGCCCACAGCCGCCCTGCCCGCAAACACGATGATGTACTGGCGTGTCCGAACCAATGCCGCCAGCGGAGCAAGCGACTGGACTCCTTACCGCACCTTTACCACGCCAAACCCTCCCTCCGTCCCCACCCTGTCCTCTCCGGCTAACAACGCCCTGTTGACCAGTTTTACGCCGGTGTTGGACTGGAACGACTCGACCGTGCCGGCTGGCGCGCCCTCCTTCAAGTACTATGAAGTACAGGTGGACAACAACAGCGACTTTTCCTCGCCCGAGGAGAGCGGTACGACCGCCCTGAACAATATCACCGATTCCCAGTTCGCTGTCTCTCCAGCCCTCGCTGGCAACACCAAATATTACTGGCGCGTGCGCTCTGTGAACCAGAACGACCACACTTCGCTCTGGTCTACCAGCCGCTACTTCCGCACCATCATTTCCGCCCCCGTACTCTCTCCGGTGACGGCTGACAGTCTGCGCCCCACCTTCGACTGGGACGACGCGGTGGGCAGTTTTACGAATTACACCATCCAAGTCTCCAAGAACGATACGTTCACTCAGTTCGTCCTCAACACCAAGGCGACAAATTCGACCTACACCCCCACGGTCAGCCTGCCCGCCAACACACCCCTGTGGTGGCGCGTCCAGATCAACGGCGCCAACGGGCCGAGCGCCTGGACGACAGGCAATCCCTTCACAAGTCCCAACCCACCATCCGCACCGGTCTTGGTCTCCCCGGCGAACAATTACCTGACGCTCGATTACACACCCTACCTGAATTGGAACGCTTCGACCATCCCGACAGGCGGCGCGGCGCTGGATTACTATCAGGTTCAGGTGGATAACAACAGCGATTTCTCCTCCCCCGAAGTCGACGAGATGACCACCGGCACCGACACCACCAACTCCGAGTTCACTGTGCCGACCGACCTGGCGACAAACACGAAATTCTACTGGCGCGTGCGGGCTGTAAATACCATCGGTGAAAAATCGGTTTGGCCTGCAAGCCGCTACTTCCGCGCCGCCATCCTGCCGCCGGTCCTGAATGACGTGACCGGACCGCTGTTCAACCTTCGCCCCACATTTACATGGACCGCGGTGAGCGGGGCTACCAACTACACCATCCAGGTTTCGAAGAACAGCACCTACGCCTCGCCAACCGTCAACAAGACCGCCTCAGGCCCCACCTACACACCCGTCGTGGACCTGCCTGGGGGCGTCCCGGTGTACTGGCGCGTTCGCTCCAACAGCGCAAACGGTCCAAGCGACTGGGTGGCCGGTAATTCCTTCACCACCCCCAATCCGCCCAGTGTGCCCGTCCTGGCCTCCCCGGCCTCGAACGCCCTCACTACCGACTACACCCCGCTTCTCAACTGGAACAATTCAACGGTTCCGAGCGGCGTCACATTCAAGAACTACGAATTGGAGGTGGACAACGACAGCGACTTCTCGTCGCCCGTTGTAGACATTGTCACCGCGCTCAACGATGTGACCGATTCCGACTACGAGCCCCCGCTCAATCTAAGTTCCAACACCAAATATTACTGGCGCGTGCGGTCGGTCAACACATTGGATGAAGTCTCCACCTGGTCTGCCGTGCGGTATTTCCGCACCGCCTTGCTCCCGCCGGGCTTGATCACGCCCTGGGGAGCGGTGTCCACCCTGCGGCCGACCTTCGACTGGATTGATACAGCCGGCGCCACCAGCTATACGATCCAAATCTCCAGGGAACCCGACTTCTCGCCGCTGATCCTGAACAAGACCGTTACTTCGTCCACCTACGTGCCCACCACCAATCTCCCTGCCAACACCCTGCTTTACTGGCGGGTCAAGGCCAACGGCACCAACGGCCCGAGCGCCTGGTCGGAAGTCTTCACCTTCACGCCGCAGTAACTTCCCGGTTGATCAGATTCACAACGGCCTCCCTGAATCGGGAGGCCGTTGTGTAAATATTGCACTTTACTCGTATCTCAATGCCTCGACCGGCTCGAGGCTGGCGGCGCGGTTGGCGGGATAGATGCCGAAGAACAGGCCGACTGCCGCCGAGAAGATGGTCGCCAGGAGGATCGCATCCAGCCCGACGCGGGGATAGAACGGGGTCCCGGAGGCCAGCGCCACCTTCTCGACGATGAAAGCGATCAGCCATCCAAACAGGATGCCGATAATCCCGCCGAACAGGCTCAAGAGAGACGATTCGGTCAGGAACTGGGTGAGGATGTCGCGTTTGCGCGCGCCCAGCGCCTTGCGCAGGCCGATCTCGCGCGTCCGCTCTGTGACCGAGACCAGCATGATGTTCATGATGCCGATGCCGCCGACGAGAAGCGAGATCGCGGCGATGCCGCCGAGGAAGATCGTCAACACGCTGGTGATGGTGGCCGCCGTGGACAGGAAGTCCTGCTGGCTGAAGATAGTGAAATCGTCCGCGCCGACCTCGGTACGATGACGCGTCCGCAAAATAGAACTGACCTCGTCAATCGCCTGCGGAACGGATTCCGAATCCACTACCTGAATGAGCAACATATCCACCTGGTCACGCGTGCGGCGCTGGATGAGGCGCGCCTGCGCGGTGGAGAACGGAATTATCACGCTATTGTCCTCCGAACCGAACATACCGCCGCCCTTGGATGCCAGCACACCGATGATGCGGAAAGGCTGGCCTTCGATGGTTATTTGCTCGCCAACCAGCCCCTCGTGACGGCCAAACAGGGAGTCGGCGGTCTCGGGTCCGATCAACGCCACCGAGGCGCGTCCGAGCAGGTGCTCCTCGGTGAGGATTTCACCCTCGGTCACCTCGTAATTTCGCAGCGGAAAATACTCCGGCGTCACGCCCGAGACCGAGGCCGTCGTTGTCTCTCCCGCCGCGCCAACGAGGAAATTGTCCTGCAAAATCGGGGCGACGATCTGCACGTGCGGCGCGGCGAAGGGATCGGAGATGGCCTCGGCGTCCTGCAACGTCAACGACTTCGGATTGCGCACCGATTCATCGAGGCCGCCGCGGAACACAAAAAGCAGGTTCGTGCCGATGCCGCTGATCGAACCGGTGATGCTGTCCTGCGCGCCGGTGCCGACCGCCAGCATGGCGATCACCGCCGCCACACCGATGACAATGCCCAGCACCGTCAGGCCGGAGCGAAGCTTATTCGAGTTGAGACTTTCGAGCGCCTCGAGGAACGCCTGGGACAGGTTCATTGCTTCCTCTTTTCGCCTACGCCGGCTCCCTGGCCGCCATTGCCCGCTTCGTCCAGCAATCCATCTCGCAAGCGGATGATGCGCCGGGTCTGCTCGGCGATGGTCGGATCGTGCGTGACGATGATCAGCGTGGTGCCGCGCTCCTTGTTCAAGTTGAGCAACAAAGACATGATTTCCCGGCCCACTTTGCTATCCAGGTTGCCGGTCGGTTCATCGGCCATGATGATGGCCGGGGCATTGACGATCGCCCGCGCAATCGCAACCCGCTGCTGCTGGCCGCCCGAAAGTTCCGTCGGACGATGCAACATGCGGTCTTCCAGGCCGACTGCGCGCAAGGCCTCTTCCGCGCGCGCGCGACGTCCCTGCGCCAGGCCCGCGTATCGCAGAGGCAATTCAACGTTAAAAAGCGCCGTCTGCCGGGAAAGCAGGTTGAAGCTTTGGAAGACAAATCCCACTTTCCGATTGCGCACGCGCGCCAGCTGGTCGTCCGTCATCTGGGCGACCGACTCGCCGTCGAGATAATACTCGCCGGAGGTGGGACGGTCGAGACAACCCAGCGTGTTCATCATTGTGGACTTGCCCGACCCGGATGGTCCCATGATTGCCACCACCTCGCCGCGCTCGATCTTGATCGAGACACCGCGCAGAGCTTGGACTTCCACCTCACCCATTTGGTATATCTTGGTGAGGTCGTGCGCTTCGATGACATAATCTGCCTGGGACATTTAGAACGGGCCTCCGCCGCCCGGGCCGCCGCCCGGCTCGAACTGGGCGGGCGGATTCAGGATGATCAAATCACCCACCTCCACGTCGCCACCGGCCAAAACGCTCATCGTCTCGGACGAAGACCCGAGCCGCACCTCGACCATGACGGGCTGGCCGTCTTTCAACAGGTACACCACCTTTTTCCCGTCCACCAAACGGACGGCGCGATTTGGGATCAGCACCACGTCCTGCAATTCCTTGACCACGATTGTGACCGCGGCGGTCATGCCGGGCTTCACCTGTTCGTCCGAGTCGGTGAGTTCCACCGTCACCGTGAAGTTCACCACGCCCTGCTCAATACTGCCCGCCTGGGCGACCTTCACGATCTCCCCGTGATATTCCGCGCCGAGAACCGCGTCGAACGTCAACGTGACCGGCTGGCCCACGGCGATGCTGTTGATGTCCACTTCCGAGATCTCCACATCCACCAGCAGGCTGGACAGGTTATCCACGCGGAAGGCGGTGACGCCCGCCGAGACCTGGTCGCCGGGCAGGGGATTCGCCTCGGTCACCGTCCCGCCGAAGGGAGCGACGATGCGCGCCATGTTCAACGTGGCCTGCGCCGCGTCGACGCGCGCCTGCGCGGCCGCCACGTCGTCGGGGTTGGGACCGTCCTTCACGCGGTCGTAGGCGCGCTGGGCATCGTCCAACTGGGCTTTGGCCAGCGCCAGGTCCGCGTCCGCGTCGGCAATCGTCTCTTCATCGGCAAAATATTTATAGGTCTTGAGCCGCGGCACGCGCACCGGTCCGCCGGGCGTCATGATCGTATCAATGACCACTTCCTCGTAAGTGATCTTCTCGTTGAGCGATTCGCGGTAATCGAGGGCTTTATCGTAGCGTTCCTGCGCATCGTCCAGCGCGATCAACGCCTGGGCGCGGGCAGTGTCCGATTCGAGCAGGTCCTCCAATGCCTTCTGCGCGCTGACCAGTTCGGCACGCGCCGAAATAATCGTCTGCGAGACGGAGGCCGGGGCCAGCGCGGCCAGCTCTTCGTCCGCCGCGACCGCATCGCCCACGTCCACTTTGACGCTCTCCACGGTGCCGTTCGTCTGCCAGGCCAGGATGGCCGTCTGCTTGGCGCGCACCGTGCCGGTCGCGCCCACCGAGGCGACCAGTTCGCCGCGTTCCACTACGACGGTCTGGTATTGCCCGGTGTCCGCGTTGTTGCCGCGCATGGCAAGGAAGGCGACCAGCAAAACGGCCGCGATCCCCGCCGGGATTAAAATCTTTCGGTTCCTCTTCAGGAATTCAATGATCCGTTGCATTTAATTTTCCTCCGCGGAGCCCTGCCCCGCCAGTGAACGATTCTACTCCAGCGGCTCCGAAAAACAAGATTTTAGAGCGAGGATTTACGGGAATCTTACCCTGCCTCCACAAAATCTGCGCATTTCGAGGCCGTTCCATCGCCTGCAATCCGGATCGAAATTGTGACGATTGTCGTCCAGTTTGGTGACATACTGGCCTTCAAGGCAGGATTTGGAAACGGTATCATCACGCAAGGCTTTTAGCGATTTCCGTGAGGAGAAATCTTATGCAGGCAGTCCCGAGCGAATTTCTATCCATAGACCGCAAAGAACGCGCCAACATGCCGTTCTTCGACCTGACCCTGCGCCCGCCGCAGGAACGCACCTGCGATTTCGACGACGTCGTCATCGAGTTCGACGCGGCGCGCGCCATGGTCGAGGCGGCTCGTTGCATCCATTGCCCCGACCCCGCGCCGTGCATGCTCGCCTGCCCCACGCACAACGACATCCCATCCGCCATGTGGCTCATCGAGCAGGGACGCTTCGCCGAGGCCGCCAACTTATATCATCAGACCAGTTCCCTGCCCGAAATCTGCGGACGGGTCTGCCCGCACGAACAACTCTGCCAGGGTTCCTGCGTCCTCAATAAGCATCATACCCCCGTCCTGTGCGGCGAACTGGAAACCTTTGCAGTGGATTACCAGCGCCGTTCGCAGGGTTACGTCATTCCGCTGGGCGCACCGACGGGGAAGAAGATCGCCATCATCGGCGCGGGCCCGGCGGGACTCGCATGCGCCGAGCAGTTGGTGCGCTTCGGCCACGAAGCGGCCATCTTCGAGTCCAAGCCCGCGCCGGGCGGACTCCTGGTTTACGGCATCCCCAACTTCAAACTCCCCAAGGACGTGATGGATGAAAAATGGGAGGAGTTCGAACGCGCTGGGATCCAATTCGTTCCCAACACCTACATCGGAAAAGACAAGTCCATTGACGACCTGTTCGCCGAGGGCTTCGAGGCGGTCTTCATCGGCGTCGGTTCGGAGATCGACGCAAAGATGGAGGACACGCCCGGCACCGACCTGCCCGGCGTCTACGAGGCCACCGACTTCCTCATCCGCGGCAACGTGGACCCCGGCCTGCTCCCGCCAGATATGCGCGCCCCGCTCGAAATCGGCAAGCGCGTGGCGGTCATCGGCGGCGGCGACACCGCCTCCGATTGCCTGCGAACCGCCCTGCGCCTCGGCGCGGAGGAGGTGACCTGCCTTTATCGAAGAACCGAAAAGGAAATGCCAGGCGGAAAGAAGGACCGCCAGATGGCGAAAGACGAGGGCGCCAAATACCGCTTCCTCACCCAGCCCGTCAAGTTCATCGCTGGCGAGGACGGCAAACTGGCCGCGGTCGAATGTCTCGAAATGAAACTCGGCGAACCCGATGCAAAAGGCCGCCGCAAACCCGTTCCCATCGAAGGCTCGAACTTCAGCGTCGCCTGCGACACGGCCGTGCTGGCCCTGGGTTACTGGCCCGACCCGATCATCGGAAAGACCACGCCAAATCTCGAAGTCCATGACTGGGGCCTGATCACCGTCAAGGACAAACAAACCGGCGCGACCACGCGCGAAGGCGTATTCTCCGGCGGCGACTGCGTCACCGGGCCGGACCTGGTCGTCACCGCCATGGTCGGCGGACGCAAAGCCGCCCGCGCCATTGACGAATATCTGAGAAGCAAATGACCCCCCTTGAGGGAAGGGACCCGGCAGGGACGAGCGCCGCCTCGTCCCTGCTTTGTTATAATCCCAACCATGTTCCTGCGCATCCAACGCTGCATTGCCCTGGCGACATATCTTTTTATCCTCGTCATGTCCACCGGCAGCGACTCTCCCCTCATCGGCGATGAAATAGACCGCGCCCGCGCCTTCACCCGTCCCATCGAATTCGAATACACCTCCTGGACTGCCCAGGCCGTATGGATCAAACTCCAGCAGGGGGCGCTGGGCCTGCCGTTCTACATGGACCGCGTCGAACAAAAACGGGCCGTCGTCGAATACCTGCGCCTCACGCGCGCCATCCTGATTGCCGAGGCTCGATTGAGCCTGCTCTACTCCGACCCGGCAGTCGAAGATAAACTATCCGCCTCCGCCCACCTGCGCGCCGAACTCGAGGCGTTCTACGCACGCCAGTCCAAACTTGCGCCGCTGGCCGAATCCGTTTTGCAGGAACAGGTATCCGCCATCCTCGCCGAACAGGGCCTCACCCTCGGCGGTCAGCCCATGCCGCCCGTGCTGTATCGCGTCACGCCGCTGCCGATGGCGCTCATCATCTCACCGCGCGGCCGCATCGAACAGACCGCCAACATCACCGTCCTGCCCGACCTGAGCGTGGAACAACAGGAACACCTCGAAGCCCAGGTGGCCACAGAACTGGACGTCTCCACCCTGGTCGTGCCCATCGGCGGCCTGGGCGTCTACCCTACCATGATCCTGCGCACCGCCGACCTGCGCTGGACGACCGGCGTCATCGCGCACGAATGGACGCACAACTACCTCACCCTGCGTCCGCTCGGCATGAACTACGGCGCCACGCCCGAACTGCGCACGATGAACGAGACGACCGCCTCCATCGTGGAAAACGAAATCGGACCGCTCGTGCTGGCGCGTTTCTATCCCGAACTGATGACCGCCTCCTTCCCGGACCCCGGCCTGGCCGCGCTTCCGAACGGCCGCCCCCGGCCCGACGACGCGCCCTTCGACTTCCGCGCCGAGATGCACACCACCCGCGTCCGCGTGGACGAATTGCTCGCGGCGGGAAAGATCGAGGAGGCCGAAGCCTATATGGAACAGCGCCGTCAGTTCTTCTGGGACAACGGCTACGCCATCCGCAAACTCAACCAGGCCTACTTCGCCTTCTACGGCGCTTACGCGGACGTGCCCGGCGGCCCGGCCGGCGAAGACCCGGTCGGCCCGGCGGTGCGCACCCTGCGCGAGCAAAGCGCCTCGCTGGCAGAGTTCGTCAACACCATCGCCGGGATGTCCTCGTTCGAGGAATTGTTGCAGACAATCGGCCAGACTCGATAAAGGAAATTTTCATGCGCCCTTTGATTCATGTGTCATTCACACTTGCGCCGATCATTTTTCTGATCGCGGCCTGCGGCGGACAATCAACGAATCCGCCCCTGTCCACTCTGCCGCCTCAGGCGTTTGCCTCACCCGTCCCCACACAGCCTGCCTGCACGGTCGTCGCGGCCGAGCCGACGCCCGCGCCGGACGACCCGTCGTTATTCCCGCCCCCTTCCTCCACAGACTGGATTCTCGGTCCCGCCGACGCGCCGGTCACCATCACCATCTACGACGACTTCCAGTGCGCGGATTGCAACTACCTGCCCCTGCGCGACTGGCTGATCAAAGAACACGCCGGGCAGGTGCGCTTTGTCTATCGCGCCTTCCCCTACCCGGACCAGTTCGATAAGGGCCTGCTGGCCGCGCAGGCCGCCGAGGCCGCCGGGTTGCAGGACAAATTCTGGGACATGCACGACCTGCTCTTCCAGCGGCAGGCGGATTGGGTGAATCTCGCGCCGGCAGAGTTCGAGGCATGGGTCCACGCGCGGGCCGCGGAACTCGGGCTGGATTCGGCCCGGTTCGAATCCGACTTCGATAGCGCCGCGATCCAGGCCAGGGTCCAGAAAGCCGCGGACGATGGAATCGCGGCGGGCATCCCCGTGCTTCCCTTCCTGCTCATCAACGGTCAGATCTACAGCGGTCCCACCGATTATGTTTCCCTCGACCGCGTCGTCGGCCTGATCGCGCTCGGCGAGCGGCAGTTCTCATCCTGTCCGCCGTTCGAGATCGACGCGGCCAGGCAGTACATCGCCACGCTGAAAACCGAGAAGGGCGACGTGGTGATCGAGTTATACGCGGACAAGGCACCCTTCACGGTGAACAGTTTCGTGTTCCTGGCGCGGCGCGGCTGGTTCGACAACATCACCTGGCACCGGGTCCTGCCCGGCTTCGTGGCGCAGACCGGGGATCCGAGCGGCACCGGCGCGGGCAATCCCGGTTATTTCATCGTCAACGAGACCGAGGCGGGCCTGAAGTTCGACGGCCCCGGCGTGGTGGGCATGGCCAATTCGGGCATTGATACGAACGGCAGCCAGTTCTTCATCACGTACGACGCCGCGCCGCATCTGGACGGCGGCGGATATACCGTGTTCGGCCGCGTGTTGAGCGGCATGGACGTGCTGGCGCAGTTGACGCCGCGCGACCCGCAACAGGGCGTTTACCTGCCGCCGGGCGATAAACTCATCACCGTGCTCATCGAGGAGCGCTGACATGGAATCGTCCGACCGCGGCTATCGTTTGCGCTCGTACATCCTGGCTATCAGCGGCTCGGTGCTGGCGCTCGGCGCGCTGTGTATCGGCGCGGCGCTCTGGCTCTTTGTCCTGGTAGATCCTGCCGTGTTCGCAGGCGAGGGCGTTCTGACCGATCCCATCCAGATAAGCCTGCTTGCTTCCAGCCTGGTCACAATTGGAGGCCTGCTGGTTCCCGCAGTCGTTCTCAGCGTACGTCACCTGCTTGGCAGGCCGCAATCCACCCTCACCCTGCGCGGGCTGAGATGGTGGGAATGGATTCTCCTGCCCATCGCGTGGATCGGCATTCTGATTCTTGCCACCGCCCTGTTCAACAACGAGATCGCGCTCTGGGCCATTCCCGTATTGCAGGCGCTGGGCGTTTTACTTCCCATTTATGTTTTTATTCGGGTCGCGGCCGCGGGAATCGAACTCGGCTCGCACCAGCATGCGTGGGGCGCGTTCGCAAGCGGGATGACGCTTAGCCCGATCCTGTCGGCCATCATCGAGATTTTCCTCGTCGCGTTGTTAATCCTCGGCATCGGAGTGTATCTCGCCCTGAACCCGCAGGCATACGACGCGGCCCTGTCGCTCGTGCAGCGGCTTGAGCGCGCCTCCAACCTGGAACAAATCGTAATCCTGCTTGGTCCACTCCTGAACAACCCGCTGGTCCTGTTCGGCGCGCTGTTCTATTTTTCCATCCTGACGCCGCTGATCGAAGAACCCGTCAAATCCATCGGTGTCTGGCTGGGAGCCGACCGCCTGCGCACGCCCGCGCAGGGATTCGCGCTGGGGGCCTTGTGCGGCGCGGGCTTTGCCGTCGTGGAATCCATGTTCGCGACCTTCTCGCCCGACCAGTCCTGGGGCGTCACTTTCCTCACCCGCTCCGCCAGCGGGCTGATGCACATCGCGGCCTCCGGGCTGATCGGCTGGGGCGTGGCGCGGGCGGGGCTGAGTCGACGCCACCTCCCGTTGATTGGGGCCTACGCCCTCGGCATCGCGATCCACGGCCTGTGGAACGGCGCGGCCATCTCGATTGTGGCCGGCGGCATGCGCATCGCGTTGAACGCGGTCACCCGCGAGATAGACTTCTTCGGAATCTTCATGGCGCTGGGAGGGATGGGACTCCTCTTCGTCATGATCCTTGCAATCGTTGTCTTCCTGCCCGTCTTCAATCACCAATTGCGCAAACGGGCGTCCGATGAAGCGTCCCGGGCGCGGGACGCCGCGGCCGTGTGATAAGATAACGCTATGGCCTGGCAGAAATCCTCCACGCACGCCTCCGCCGGAGACCTCATCCAACTGGTCGGCTTGCGTCACAAACACTTCATTCTCACCCTCACCGAAGACGGAGAATTGCAAACGCATCGCGGGGTCGTCAAGCACGGCGATTTGATCGGCAAGCCCTGGGGCAGCCAGGTCTTCAGCCACATGGGCGCGCCGTTCTTCCTGCTCCAACCCTCGCTGGCAGACATCCTCAACGAACTGCCGCGCACCACCCAGATCATGTACCCGAAAGACATCGGTTACATTCTCATCACCATGGGCGTCGGTCCCGGTCAGCGCGTGATGGAGGCGGGCAGCGGATCAGGCTCGATGACCATCGCCCTGGCGCACGCTGTCGGCGCGGAGGGACGCGTCGCGTCGTACGAGATCCGCCCCGACATGCAAAACCTGGCACGCAAGAACGTTTCGCGCCTTGGGCTCGAATCGCGCGTGGACTTCAAACTGCGCGATATCGCCCAGGGCTTCGACGAAACCGACGCGGACGCCTTCTTCCTCGACGTGCCGAATCCCTTCGATTACATCGGACAGGTACGCGCCGCCCTAAAGCCGGGCGGGTTCCTGTGCAGTCTCGTCCCGACCGTGAATCAAGTCGAGGAACTGCTCCACGCCCTGCGCCGCGAGCACTTTGCCTTTCTCGAAGTCTGCGAGATCCTCCTGCGTTACTTCAAGCCCGAACCGCGCCGCCTGCGCCCTACGGATCGCATGGTGGCTCACACCGGCTTTCTCATCTTTGGCCGCAAGATCACGTTGAGCGACGACCCGCGCGGCAAGGAATTGCTGGCCGAGGTCGGCGCGGAAAAGCAGGAAGGACCGTCCGAATAAAAACAATCCAACAAGGAGATGATCTGATGCGCCGAAGAGCCTTCCGTCCCATGCGCCGCGCGCTGCGGCGGGCGCTGACTCCCAACATTCCTCCCGCGCTCCAGCGCGCCAACCAGTTGATGGCCGCGGGCGATTACGCCGCCGCAGCGGCGGCTTTCGCGGACCTGGCCCAGCGCGCCGAGGGAAATTTCCCGCAACACGCGCCGTCTTTGTACATGCAAGCGGGACGCGCCGCCATCCTCAGCGGGCAGACGAAAATCGGCGTCGCCCACCTGCGCCGCGGCCTGACCCTGTTCGCCTCGCAGGGACGCTTCGAGCGGATGCAGGCATTCGGTCAGCGCGCCGTGGACGAACTCAGCACGCGCGGCCTGACCGCCGAAGCGGCGGAAATCAACGATGTCCTGCGCGCCAACCTGCCTCAAAGAGGCATCGCCGCCGGCGGCCCGGCGAAGAAACCCGTCCTTCCCACGCATTGTCCCGGCTGCGGCGCGCCCGTTCGCCCGGACGAAGTCGAATGGCTGGACGAGGCAACCGCCGAATGTGCCTTCTGCGGAAGTCCCGTCCGCGCAGAAAGTTAGCCGCCGCGAAGACCGAAATCATTATACGTCTCCCTGTGATGAAATGAAAACCCCGACCGAAGACGAAATCGCAGCCCGCCTGCGCGCCGCGCGCGAATCGCGTTCCAGCGACGGTTACGCCGAGACCGACGCGCCCGCCGATTCGCTCAAGTGCGCCGCGGTGCTCGTGCCGTTGGTCTGGCACGCGGACGAATGGCACATCCTCTTCACCCGCCGAACGAACCGAGTCGAATCGCACAAGGGACAGGTCTCCTTTCCCGGCGGCGCGTGCGACGACGGCGAGGCCACGCCGGAGGAGACCGCCCTGCGCGAAGCCGAGGAGGAGATCGGCCTTTCGCCGCGCGAGGTGCGCGTGCTGGGACGGCTGAACGAGATGGTCACGATTTCGTATTACCGCGTCACGCCGGTCGTGGGCGCGATCCGCTGGCCGGCCGTCTTCCGTCCCGCCAGCGAGGAGGTGGCGCGCATCTTCACCATGCCGCTGGCGTGGCTGGCGGAAAAGTCCAACCGCTGGGAGTTCACCCTGCCCGGACGAAACCGCAGTGTGATCTTTTACCATCCCTACGATGGCGAACTGCTCTGGGGCGCTACCGCGCGCATGACGGTGGATTTCATCAACGCCCTATCGTCATAACGGAGTCCAACGTCTCCAGACGTTGGCTGATGCGTTTCCAAAGTCGGGAGACTCTGGAGTCCGCGTAAACAAAAACAGCGGCATCCTCGCGGACGCCGCTGTCGTTTGCAAAGGATTTATTCCTTTTCCTTCTTACCTTCTTCCTCGGGCACTTCCTCTTCCTTCTTGCCCTTCTCGATCACCTCGGGCTCCTCGACCACGCCCGGCACCACCTCGGCCACCACCTCTTCTTCCTTGGCCGGGGCCGTCGCGTTCACGATCATATCGTCGGGATCGCTCAACACCCTGATCTTCTCTGAGAAGACAAGGTCGCGCACGTGGATGCCGTCGCCAATCTTAGCGAGCGGTGAAATATCCACCACGATGCGCTCGGGCAGGTCGGCCGGGAGACATTCCACTTCCAGTTGGGTCAGGCCGTTGACCAGGATCGCGCTGTAATCCTTCACAGCCAACGACGTGCCGCTCAGTTCGACGCGGACGGTGGCGCGCAGTTTCTCGTCCAGTGAGACCGCCAGAAAGTCCACATGCAGGAGGCGATTCTTCAGGAAATCGCGCTGCCGCTCGCGCACCAGCGCCGGGAATTCCTTCCCATCCAATTCGATTGTCACGAGACTGGACGAGGTCACGCGCGAAAGCGCCAGCGACGCCGAATGTGCGTCCAGCGTAATCGCAACCGGTTTCTCGATGCGGCGTCCGTACAGCACGCCCGGCAGCTGCCCGCCGCGGCGCATGGCCTTCACCTGCTTGCCGGTCACGTCGCGCCGGGTTGCCTTCAATACAACTTTCTCCATCTTTTCCATCCTCGAGCGCCTCTCACCCGTCTGCCGACTTAAGTCGGCCGTACAAGTTACCTTCGCTCTGCAAAAAATTTCCACCAGCGCCGAAGCGCCGGGGATTGACTATTTACGGCGGAACGCGATCCTGCCCACCAGCAGGATCAGCCCCGCGAACAACCCGCCCATCAGACCGGCCAGGATGGCGCCGCGCGTATCCACAACGGTGTGGACTTCGCCCTCGACGCGTCCCGCGAGCAGGACCAGCGACTCGATCCGCTCCCCGCGGACATCACGGCCTGCCACCGCGCCCACGTAGGAATTCTCCACCTGGACCGTGTTCGCCGCGACCGCGCCCGCCAGCCCCTGCACGTGGACCGTCTCGGCACGCGCCGCTCCGATGCCTCCGCTGGTCACGCGGACCTCGTCCGCCTGCACCGCGCCCAGTCCGCTCTCGTAGGAGGTGACTTGCGTTGCCTTCACCTGTCCGGCCAGGCTCAAGTGCAATTCCACTTCTTCGGCCTGCACGTTACTGGCGCTTCCCTGACTGATACGGACGAGTTCGGCCTGCACCGAATTGACGTCGCTCTGCGTGACGTTCACAACCTGCGGGGACTCGGTCTCTTCGGCGGGGACGGGAGCGGGATCGGGCATGTTCGTTTCCATTCAACAGGCAAAAAAGTCGCCTCCAAGCGGAGGCGGTTTCACCTGCGGACGTGATTTTAGCCGCCGCGTGAAGAATCGTCAAGCCTTGCGCTTTCCTCTGAGAATCTCCTGTCCCGCTGGCGTGCGGTCGTTGCCGAGCGGCTCCATCTTCCACAATTCATCGAGTGTGTATTCGCCGATGAGCACATCGTTGATCTGCTCGTCGGAATAACCGGCCATCCAGATATCGCGAATATCGTACCCGAGGCGCACGCTCAGGTCGCCGATGCTCCCGGCCAGTTCCCAGCGTTTTGGTTTCTTGTTCATGATGCCAAGTTTACCAAAATTAGACCTGAGGTGAAACTGTTCCCGCCCGGCAGGTATAATCAGCCCCATGCGCCGCTACATCTACTTTACCGTCTTTTCCGCAGGCATGACCACCCTCGCCGCCGAGTTCGGCGCTTCGCGTCTCCTGCAAATGCGTTTTGGCAACATCAATTTAGTCTGGGCAGTCATCATCGGCTTGATCCTCATCTACTTTGCCATCGGCTATACCCTCGGCGGCCGCCGCGCCGACCGCTTCCCTCATCCCGAAGCTATGTTCACCGTCCTGGCCTGGGGCGGTGTGACACTCGGACTCGTGCCCGTCGTTGCACATCCCGTCCTGCTGGCATCCGCGGCCGCATTTGAGTCCCTCGACCTCGGCGTGCTGGCAGTCGCGTTTCTCGGCACGCTCATTTTGTTTAGCGTGCCTGTCACGTTGCTGGCAATGGCCTCGCCCTTCGCCATCCGCATCAGCCTCGACGACACGCACAAGGCTGGCAACGTTTCGGGGAATCTCTACGCGCTGTCCACGGTTGGCTCGGTGCTGGGCGCGTTCCTGCCCACGCTGGTTTTGTTTCCGCTCATCGGCACCAGCCGCACCATTCTTTTCTTTGGAGCATTCATTTTGCTCATGGCCGTCATCGGTCTCTTCATGAGCCGCGCCCGGCGGAAAGGCTTTCTCTTTTCTGCCGCGTTGATTATTCTTCTCATCTTCATGGCCGTCGGCGATTTCCACGTCAAGGATTCGCCCGGGCAGGTCTACGAGACCGAATCGGCTTACAACTACATTCAGGTGCAACAGGTCAACGGCTTCACCCTCCTACGCCTGAACGACGGTCAGGGCATCCACTCCATCTATCATCCCGACACGCTCTTCTACGGCGGCCCGTGGGAGCATTTCCTCGTCGGACCGTTTTTCAATCCCTCCCAATCGCAGGCGGACATCCAGCGCGTCGCCATCATCGGACTGGCGGCGGGCACCACCGCCCGGCAGGTCACTGCCGCGTTCGGCCCTATTCCGATTGACGGCATCGAGATCGACCCGAAGATCGTCGAGGTCGGGCGCGAATATTTCGGCATGACCATGCCCAATTTGAACGTGATCGTCGCCGACGGGCGCTGGGGACTCGAGCACAGCCGCGAGCAATACGACATCATTGCCGTGGACGCGTACCGCCCGCCGTACATCCCTCCGCACCTGACGACGCGCGAGTTCTTCGAGATCGCCGCCTCCCACCTGACCCCGCGCGGGGCGCTGACCATCAACGTGGGCCGCGCTCCCGGCGACCGCCGCCTGATTGACGGCCTCGCCACGACGATGGCCTCTGTCTTTCCAACCGTCCACGTGATGGACATCCCCGGTACGCTGAATTCGATCTTGTACGCAACCATGCAACCCACACGGCCCGAAGATTTGGCCGCCAACCTGCTGGCCTTGAAAGACGACCCATCCACGCCGCCGATATTGTTGCAGGCGGTGCAGTCCGCGTTTGCCAACCTCCAGCCCGGCTACGAGACGGCGCAGGTCTTCACCGACGACCTCGCGCCCATCGAGTGGATCACCAACAGCCTGGTCATCAACTTCTTTTTGACCGGCGATTTGGATGCATTGCGATAATCCGCTCCGAGCGCCGTCCGCGGCGCTCACACTTCGCCGCCGAGACGGCGGCGGGAGCAGTAATTCATGAACTCTCGCCTCTCTTCCTTCCTCTCTATCCTCACCACTCTCCTCACACCGATCTTCCTGATCGGTCTCGCCCTGCGGCTCCTGCTCACGCCGGTCTTTCCGCAGATCGAGTATCGTATGCCGGGCTTCCCGCCCGATGAATATGGTTTCACACTGCAAGACCGCCTGCACTGGTCGAAGTTCGCGGTGGAATACCTGGTCAACGATGCGGACATCTCGTACCTCGGCGCTCTGCAATTCGAGGACAGCAGTCCGCTCTTCAACGAACGCGAACTCAGTCACATGGACGATGTCAAATCTGTGACGCGCGGCGCGCTGGCCGCGTTCTACGCCGCGGTCCTCGTCCTGGCCGCGCTCGGGCTGTGGGCCTGGCGCGGGGACTGGCTCCCGGCTTTTCGTCAAGGCTTGAGGCGGGGCGGCTGGCTGATGGTCGCGCTGGCCGCGCTGATCGGCGTCATCGTGGCGGCCGGCATGTTCCTGTCCCCGGACCTGTTCTGGGCATTCTTCAGCGGATTTCACACCCTGTTCTTCGAGGGCGATTCGTGGCTGTTCCTGTATTCGGACACGCTCATCCGCCTCTTCCCCCTGCGCTTCTGGCAGGACGCGTTCCTGTGGGCCGCAGTCATCGCGCTGGGCGGCGGGCTGGCGCTGGGAGTGGGGTTGAAAACAGTAAGGGCGCAGCGGTAGATTGGCGGCTGTGAATCGAGAATCGCCCGCTGTGCCCCTACCGCATGATGTATAATTCTTAGCGAGGAGAAACGCCGTGACTGATTTATCGTTGAAAGACCGCGTTGCCGTTGTGACCGGGGCCTCGCGCGGCATCGGGCGCGCGGTTGCCCTCGAGTTCGCCCGCCGCGGCGCGGCCGTGGTCATCAATTACAACAAGTCCTCCACGGCCGCGGACGAGGTGGTCAAGGCCGTCCAGGCGAATGGCGGAAAAGCAGCCGCGTTCCAGGCGGACGTCTCGGATTTCAAGCAGGCCGAGGCGCTCATCAAGTTTGCGGTGGAGACCTTCGGCGACCTGCACATTCTCGTCAACAACGCGGGCATCACCAAGGATACGTTGATTATGATGATGTCCGAGGCGGATTGGGACGCGGTGATAGACACCAACCTCAAGAGCACCTTCAATTGCTCGAAGGCCGCCGTCAAGCACATGATGCGCAAGCGCTACGGACGCATCGTCAACATGGCTTCGGTGGCAGGCCAGATGGGCAACCCGGGCCAGACGAATTATTCCGCCTCGAAAGGCGGACAGATCGCCTTCACCAAGGCGCTGGCGCGCGAGGTGGCGTCACGCAACATCACGGTCAACGCGCTGGCGCCCGGCTTCGTGGATACGGAAATCCTCGACGCGATGTCCCCAGAAACGCTGGAGGCCGCGCTCAAACTTGTCCCGCTGGGACGCAAAGGCGCGCCCGAAGAGGTCGCTTACGCCGCGGCCTTCCTCGCCTCCGACCAGGCCGCGTACATCACCGGCCAGGTGCTGGGCGTGGACGGCGGCATGGCGATGATGTGACTCCCGCTTCACCGACTCGCAGTCATTCACAGTAAACTTCAAACAATTCACAAACGGAGGCCGACATGTTACTCATTGTGGAACTATTGCTTTTTGGCACGGGACTGTATCTTGCCATTACAGGCAAGGCTGGCGCATGGGCTGCCGGAAAAGGGTATTCAGCCGAAGGCAATCAAGTGAGGCTGGCCGGCGTCGTTCTGGTGTTGCCGCTGCCGTTGGCATTTTGCATCGGGGTCGTAGCCGGCATTGTGGATCCCGATCTCATCATTGTCGCATCACTGATAGAATTCGTTATGGTTATCGGCTCGGCAATCATCGCCACTTTCATATTGCGCGGCGCGCGGAAACCGGTCGGCATCACTCCGCCGGTCCCCCCTGCCAATATCGAACCGAAGTAAGGAGCATCATGACCAAAAACGACACCCCCGGCAAGACCACCGTATCGCCCGACGTGCTCGTCACCATTGCGCGGCTGGCGGCCCTGAGCGTGCCTGGCGTCAGCCGCATGGCGCCCGTCTCGGGCGGAGTCAACCGCCTGTTCCGCCGCGGGATCGGGGATGGGGTCCGAATCGAGGTGCACGAAAACACCGTCTTCGCCGACCTGTATGTCGTCTTGAAACAGGACGTCAACATCCGCGAGGTCAGCCGCAACATGCAGAAGCAGGTGGCGCGCGCCGTGCAGGAAATGGTCGGCATGGACATCGGCCAGATAGACATCCACATCGAAGACATAGACTTCGAGGAAGTCCCAGAGGCCTGACCCGCATGAAATCCCGCACCAGGGCGCGCGGCATCGCCCTGCAAGTACTTTACGAAGTCGATCTGGCGCAGCATCCCGCGGCGGAGGCCTTCCAGGCCAGGCTGGCGGAGACGCCGCTGGCCGAGGACCTGGCCGAGTTCGCCCGCCAGATCGTCTTCGGCGTACTCCCCCTCACCAAAGAACTCGACGAATTGATCGCAAGATACGCCCCCGAATGGCCGCTCGACCAGATCGCGGCCGTTGACCGAAACATCCTGCGCATCGCTTTGTGGGAGGTTACGTTCCAACGCGAGACGCCCGTCAAGGTCGCCATCAATGAAGCGGTGGAACTCGCCAAACAGTTCGGCTCCGACAGCGCCCCGCGCTTCGTCAACGGCGTGCTGGGCAGTCTCGCCGACCACCAGCACGAGATCCAGCAATCCCTGGGGGCGGCATTGGAGAAAAAAGGTTAATGGAAATCCTTGGCATCGGCCCGACCGAGTTATTTTTCATCTTCATTATCGCCCTGATCCTGCTCGGCCCCAAAGACATGCAAAAAGCCGGGCGGACGGTCGGCGCGTGGCTCAATAAGATCGTCTCGTCCGAATGGTGGCGCGTGGCTCGCGAGACCTCGCGCGAACTGAGCCACCTGCCCAACCGGTTGATGCGCGAAGCCAACCTGGCCGAAGCCGAGGTACGCCGGACGATGAGTGAAGCCGCCTCCGCCTCGCTCAAGCCGGACCTCCCGCCAGATTCCGCCATGGAAAACGCCATCGCGCCTCCGGGCAGTCAGCCGTTTAATTCCGCCCCGCCCGTGAGTCCCTCCAAAGCGGCCGACGCCGGGAGGTCCGCCGGCGCGAAAAAGAAATCCCCCGCGAAGAAAGCCTCATCGCACCCAAAGAAAACGACCGATGCGTAGATTTTTCAAAGTCCTCTGGCGGGTTATTACATTTCCCTTCCTCCTCGTCTACTGGGTGTTCTCGGCTCCCTTTCGCGGTATCGCCTGGCTCGTGAAGACGTTGAATACCGAACCCGAGGAGCACCCGCTCAGCGACGTGCTTGCATCGGCGATCCAGAATAAGGAAGTCCGCCAGGCGCTATGGGCGCACGTCGAAGACCTCCGCAAATACCTGTTGTATTCGCTCGCGTGGCTGGCGGGCGCGGTCTTCATTTCCTTTGCCTTCACGCAGAGGCTGATCGAATTTCTCGCCCAGCCGGTCGGAGGGTTAAGCGAGCTCAAAGCCATCGAGGTGACCGAGTCCATCGGGGTGTTCATGCGCGTCGCCCTGCTGGCCGGGGTCGCCGCGGCCCTGCCGTTCATTGCCTTCATGTTCTGGCTCTTCGCCGTGCCCGGCCTGACCAAAAAGGAACGGCGCGACTCGCTGGTCGGCATTCCCCTCGCCGCGATCCTTTTCCTCGGCGGCATGGCCTTTGCGTATTTCGTTCTGCTCCCTACCGCTTTGCCGTTCCTGCTCAACTTTATGGGCATCCAGGCCGAACTGCGCCCGGCCTCCTATTTCAACTTCGTCACCGGCATCATGTTCTGGCTGGGAATCGCCTTCGAGTTTCCGCTGGTCATCTACATTCTGACGAGAATCGGCCTCGTGAAACCGCAGGTGCTTGCACAGCAATGGAAACTTGCCATTGTGATCATCTCGATCCTGGCCGCGGCCATCACCCCCACCGTGGACCCGGTCAACATGGCGCTGGTCATGCTTCCCATGAGCCTTTTGTATTTCGTCAGTATCGGTTTAAGCTTCCTCGCGTACGCGGGCAGGAAGAAACAACAGTCGGCCTGATTCCCCGCCGGAGGAGAGGATATGAAGAAGCGTTTTCATTCGCAAAAAACCGTCGCCCTGATCCTGGCCGCCGCGCTGCTGGTCACACCGGCTTGCACGCTATCCCTGTTCGATCTTCCCGACATCGAACTTCCCAGCCAGCCGACCGAGGTCGTCGTTCCTACGCCCACGCCCCTGCCCCAGGCGCAGGTGACCTTCCGCGTCCTCATCCCCGCGCCGCTCGCCCCCAACGAGACGCTCGCCATCAGCCTGCTCGACGAGGTCACCGGCCTGGCGCTCAACCCGGTCAACTTCCCGATGCAGGCGCGCGACCTGTTGACCTATACCGTCACCCTGCCGCTGGCAACCGGCGCGGTGGTCAAATATCGCTATGTGCGCATGTCGGGCGGGGCCGTGCAGGAATACACCGCCTTCCAAACACCCATCCGCTATCGCCTGTATTACGTCACCGGCCCGGCCGAGACCGCGGACATCGTGGCGGGCTGGGCGGACCGGCCTTTCGCCGGTCAGATCGGCGGGGTGCAGGGACAGGCCCTCAATCCAGATAACGGCGCGCCCCTGCCGAACATCCTCGTCAGCGCGGGAGGCATCCAATCCTTTACCGATTCGGCCGGACGCTTCAACCTGCAGGGACTGCCCGTCGGCGTGCACACCGTCGTGGGCTACGCCATGGACGGCATGTACACCACATTCCAGCAAGGCGCGTCCGTGGCGGACGGGCTAAACACGCCTGTGGACGTGCGCATGAGGCCCGCGCCGCTTGCCAACGTGACCTTTACCGTGCGGGTGCCGAATAACACGGTGGACGGCGCGCCCATCCGCATCGCGGGGAACCTCTTTCAGTTAGGCAATTCCTTCGCGGACCTGAGAGGCGGACTGAGTTCCGTGGCCGACCGCATGCCGGTCATGCTGAAAACAGGAGAGCACACATACTCCCTGACCCTGCAACTGCCCGTCGGCGCAGATTTACGCTACAAGTACACGCTCGGCGACGGCTTCTGGAACGCCGAGCACAAAGAAAACGGCGAGTATCAGGTGCGGCAGGTCATCGTCCCCGCCGCCGGGATTTCGCTCGAAGACCGCGTGGAATCGTGGCAGACCGGGCCGTCCGCGCCCATCCTGTTCGAAGTAACCGTGCCGCCCAACACGCCCGCGGGCGACATCATTTACATTCAGTTCAACCCGTACGGCTGGACCGAGCCCTTGCCCATGTGGCCGCTGGGTAACAACCAATGGGTCTTCAAACTATTCAGCCCGCTCAACATCCTGGGCAGTTTCGGATATCGCTACTGCCGCAACGGACAGTGCGGTTCGGCCGACGACGTGGCAACGATGGGCGCTTCCCCGCCCGGACGCCAGGTGGCTACCGCGCTCTTCGAGGAGGACATACAGGACACCGTCACCGGCTGGGCCTGGCTGACCATCAGCGGGCCGACCACGCTGGTCAGTACGCCGGTCACGGCGCGCGCCGGGACCTTCTGGACGGGCGTGGAAATGCAATCTTATTTCCAGCCGAACTGGTCTTCGTATACTGCGCTGGCGCTGCAAAACATTCAGGGCATCGGTTCGAATTGGGTGGTCTTCACCCCTTCGTGGACATATCAACGCGCCCAGCCGCTGGTCTTCAATCCCGTTCCCGCCGCGGACCCATTGTGGATCGAAACGACCGCCATGGTCAGCCAGGCGCGCGCGCTCAACCTGAACACGGCGGTCTTCCCGCAGGCGCACTTCCCCTCCAGCGCGGCGGAGTGGTGGAACACCGCCCCGCGCGACCTGGCCTGGTGGAATCTCTGGTTCGATCATTACCGCGCCTTCGCGGTCAACTACGCCGACCTGGCCGCGCAGACCAACGCGCAGGCGCTGATCCTCGGCGGCGATTGGCTGGGTCCCGCCCTGCCGAACGGAACGCTCGCAAACGGAAGCGGCTCCGGGGTCCCGAGCGATGCGGAGGCGCGCTGGCAGGCCGTCCTGGCCGAAGTCCGCGCCCACTTCCGCGGGCAGGTCCTGTGGGCGCTTCCATACACCGCGCCGAACCTGTCAACGCCCGCCTTCCTCAGCAACACGGACGGCATCTATCTGCTCATCGCGGGCAATTTGAGCGAATCGCAGAATCCGACGAAAGAGGAACTCGCCGCCGCGGCCGCCTCCCTGATGGACAACGGCGTGGCGCCGCTCCAATCGCTGGTGACCAAGCCGGTATATCTGGCCTTCGGCTACGCGTCCATTTCGGGCGCGGGCGCCAACTGCCTGCCCATCGGCAACGACTGCCCGCAATGGCCCGCGCTCGACCAGCCCCACCCCGACCGGCCCGGCGCAGGCCTCAACCTGCAATTGCAGGCCGATATTTACGAAGCGCTGATGAGCGCGGTCAACTCGCGGCCGTGGGTGTACGGCGTAATCAGCCGCGGCTACTACCCGCCCGCCATCTTGCAGGACAAATCGGCCTCGATCCACGGCAAGCCCACCGCGGACGTGTTGTGGTATTGGTATCAGAGGTTTTTGGGGATTGTAAAATAAACAATGGCGGGAACCTGGTTTAGTGAGGAAACCAGGTTCCTGCTTTATTTCACTTTTTGAAAAATAACCAGCGATTTGGATTCGTAGACGACCGTCAGCGAATCCGCCTCACGCGCGGACCTGAGCAGGCTCGCCGTTGAATAAGCCAGGTCCGCTCCCTCGGGAAGGATTTTGACCAGCAGATAATCGTAGTCCAATCCCGTCTGCGCCGACCAATCTTCCACACAGGCGATGTCGCCGCAATGCTGGAGGTCCACCAGCGATTGATAGCGCGGGAAGAATTGATTCCCCAGCAGCCACTCGTATCCCTGCAACGTGCTTTGACTGCGCTGGCCCGTCAACGCGGGGAACCACTCCTGCAATGGATCGGTCATCGAAAACTCGCGGCCCGTGATCAACACGAAACTGCCGTCAGCGGGCAGGTTCTCATTGACCCATGCCATCGCGGCGCGGTCGCCCGCCGTCAGGCTGGTGTTGACCAGTTGCAGGCCGAACACGCTCGCGCCCAACAGCATATAGATTGTCATGCCGAGAAAAGTATTTCGCACTGCGCGCAGATCAAAGAGGCTTTGTTCTTCGCGGCTCCGCGCCAATGCAAACGCGACAACCTCATGAAAGCCGATCCCTGCCAGCATCGCCAGCGGAATCAACGCCACGCCTCCGCCGCGCGGCTCAGCCGAAAACGTGACCAGAATCCACAACGGCAGGAGAAATCCGCGCCGCGTCAGTTGAACGACCAGCCCCAGCACACCCAAGGCGGAGATCAGAGGGAAGAACACCTCACCGCTGAATCCCAGCGAGAGGAAAACCTGTAAAGCCGTGAAATCGTGCTTGCCCGTATTCAAGACAGATTGAAAAGGCCCGAACCCGTGCCGCGCGATGACCGTCCCCCACCAGGGAGCAGTCAGCAGGATCACGCCCACCGCGACCAGCGCGGCATTCAATACACCAGCCTTCGTCCGCCCGAAGAACAGCCAAAAGAGCGCACAGGCAATCGCGGTGTGCAGGGCCGTCTCAGGGTGACTCAACACGGCCAGACTGCAAAACATCGCGGAGAGGAGAACCGTCCCGCGCGCGGGACGCGTGAACAGCCGGTGCGTGAAGCGGACGGCGAGCAACATGAACAGCACACCAAAGGCGCGCGTGATTCCGCCGCCCATCACCTGCCAGCCGAACGCGCCCGGTGCCAGCGCGTAGAACACGGTCGCCAGCGCGGCGCGCAGGCGCGAATCCAACATCTGCCGCGCCAGAAAATAGAACGCCAGAATCGAACCGGTGTTGACGATGGCAGGCAGCCAATGGAACACCGCCAGGTCGGAGAGGCCAAGCGAAGATAAAAAGCCTGCAACGTAGAATCCGAACGGCGGATACGCAAAGGGAATGTCAATCTGGTTGTATTGCGTAAACGCAGGGAGCAGGAATCCGCTGGCGCGCAGGTCGCGGGTCATGACGAGGAACATGCCTCCGTCGTTTAACGGGAACCCGCTCAGGGTCAAGGGGATGAAGCGCACAATGGCGCCGAAGGTCAACGCCGTCAGCAGCAACAACGAAGGCCAGTCATTCCGCTTTATCGAATCCATGAATGGAATTATACTCGGTTGGGCTCGATGAAACTTTTGCAACCCATTCAGGGTTAACGCCTGTGGTGTCTGAAAATCATTTCCGAAACCGGAGGAGACATGTCCAAATTTCGCCGCGGGCTGACGATCACCGTCAGCGTCCTTCTCGCGCTCGCTATTCTTGTTCCTGTGGGTGGGAATCTGTGGGTCAAGACGACCGCGCCCAAATCCTATCCGCAAATTGACGGGGAGATTCAGGTCGAAGGGCTGGACGGCCCTGTGGATGTGATTCGCGATTCCATGGGCATTCCGCACATCTACGCGGCAACCCAGCACGACCTGTTCTTCGCGCAGGGTTATGTCCACGCGCAGGAACGTTTCTGGCAGATGGACACGTGGCGGCACATCGGCTCGGGAACGCTCTCGGAGATGTTCGGCGAGAGCCAGGTGGAGACGGACGCCTTCCTGCGCACGCTCGGCTGGCGCGTCACCGCCGAGGCCGAATGGGAACAGATGGGACCCGAGTCGAAAGCCATTTTGCAGGCTTACACCGACGGCGTGAACGCCTACCTGAAAGACCACAACGGCACCGCGCTCAGCCTCGAATACGGCATCCTCGGTTTGCTCAGCCCCGATTACAAAGTCGAGCCGTGGACCCCGGTCAACAGCCTCACCTGGGGCAAGGCTATGGCCTGGGACCTGCGCGGCAACATGGGCGACGAGATCGAGCGCGCGGTGTTGCTCAAGACCCTCACGCCCGAACAGGTGGATCAACTCTTTCCGCCTTATCCCGACGACCATCCCGTCATCGTCAACAAGATCGGGGACGGCGCGGGCGGCCCCTCTGCCTCAGCCGACCTCTCGATTCTTTCCGACATTTCATTTGATTCCGTTGAACGGAACGTTTCCCTGCTGGAAGGACTCCTCGGCCCGCTGGGCGACGGAGTCGGCTCCAACTCGTGGGTCGTTTCTGGAACACTCACAAGCACGGGCATGCCCCTGTTCGCCAATGACCCGCACCTCAGCAGTCAGATGCCTTCCATCTGGTATCAGGTGGATTTACAATGCATGCCTCAAAGCGATGCCTGCTCGATCAACGTGGCGGGCTTCTCGTTCGCGGGCGTACCCGGCGTAATCATTGGCCACAACGACCGAATCGCCTGGGGCATGACCAACGTCGGCCCCGACGTGATGGATTTGTTCATCGAACGAGTCAATCCTGAAAACCCGAACCAGTACGAGGTCAACGGCGAATGGGTGGACTTCGAGACGCGCACGGAAACAATCGAGGTTGTCGGCGGGGAGCCGGTGGAGATCACCATTCGTTCCACGCGCCACGGCCCGGTCATTTCAGACACCTACGGCCCGGTCAAGGACGTTGGCGACCCGAAGGACAAGGAGTTCGAACCTTTCCGCGAGCGCGCTGGTGTCGAACTGCCCGAACAGTACGTCATCGCGCTGGCATGGACCGCGCTCACACCCTCCTCGCCGTTCGAAGCCATCTGGGGTTTCAACAGGGCCGAAAACTGGGATGACTTCCGCGAGGCGGCGCGAGACTTCCACGTGCCCGCACAGAACCTGCTGTACGCGGACGTGGACGGCAACATCGGCTACCAGATGCCCGGCGACATCCCCATTCGCGCCGGTGGCGATGGACGCTTCCCCGTCCCCGGCTGGACGGACGAATACGAATGGACGGGCTTCATCCCCTTCGAGGAATTACCCTACACGTTCAATCCCGGAGAGGGCTATATCGTCACGGCCAACACCCAGGTCCACTCGCGCGAATATCCCTACCTCATCACCGCGGACTGGGATTACGGCTTCCGCGCCCAGCGCATCGTGGACATGATCGAGTCCGCGCCCGGCAAGATCGACATCGCCTACATCCAGTCCATGCAGGGCGACTCGGCCGATTTGGGCGCGCAGGCGCTCCTGCCCGTCTGGGACGAGGTTGATTTCAAAGCCGATACCCCCAACCAGGCCTACGCGCTCGACCTGATGCTGAACTGGGATACCCAAAGCACGGCAGACTCGCAGGCCGCGGCGGTCTATCAATGGTTCTGGTGGAACCTCGTACAAAATACACTCAATGACGATCTGCCCGAACGCTACGCCGCGTCCGGCGGTGACAGGAATTTCGAAGTGATGCGCCGCCTGATCGAATCGCCCGCTGATTTCTTCTGGGACGATAAAGATTCCGCCGAAGTCGTCGAAACCCGCGACGATATCTACATCGCCTCGCTGGTCGAAAGCGTGGAACAACTGGAGAAGGAATACGGCAAAGACCCCGCCAAATGGCCGCGCTGGGGCGAACTGCATACGGTCACTTTCCGTAATGGAACACTGGGCGAATCGGGCATCGGCCCCATCGAGTCGCTGTTCAACCGCGGCCCGTTCGAAACAGGCGGCGGTCAGAGCATCGTTAATGCCACAGGCTGGGATGTGGGTGTAGGCTTCGAGGTGGACTGGCTCCCGTCCATGCGCATGATCGTGGACCTGGGCGACCTGCGTAACTCGGTGACTGTCCACACTACGGGACAGTCGGGGCATGCCTATCATCCGCACTACGACGACATGGCGCCGCTGTGGGCGACGGTGCAATATTATCCAATGTTATGGAATCAGCAGGCGGTGGTCAGCAACGCAGAGGGCCGTCTGCGGCTGGCGCCGTAATCTCACGACAGTCTGGGGCGAGTCGGTGACTCGCCCCTACTTTTTCATTCTGTAGGCAAGGAACGAAAAAGCCGAAATCCCCGCGTAGTTGGCAAACAAATCCATCCACGAGGCGTCGCGGCCGGCGATGGGTCCCTGCGAGGCCTCTTCGACGGTGAAGACCAGGGCAAGGATCAAGGCCGCGATAACGGCCACCCGTTTCGGGTCCCGATGTGGAAGCGCCTGTATTGAGGTCGAAACCGCGAGAAAACCGAGAATCCCGATCAGGACAAAATGTCCGACCTTGTCTCCATAAGGGATTCTTTCATAAACGCGCAGGAACGACGGCAAATGCCCCATGTCCGCCAGGACGATGACGGCAACAATGAACGCCGCGAAAAGAACGGTCAGCCACCTCATGGATGAAAACAATCGGCGGGTCTTTCGACCCGCCGCATTTACGCCTCGGCTTTTGCCCGCCTGCCTTCGCGCCGCGCCTTCAACCATTCGTACACCATCGGCAGGACGGAGACCAGGATAATGGCAATGATGACAAACTCGAAGTTGCGTTTGATGAATGGAATGTTGCCAAAGAAGTAGCCTGCGAACGTGAACAACGCCACCCAGGTGATTCCGCCGATGACGTTCCAGCGGAAGAAGAATCCATAAGACATGCGGCCGATGCCCGCCACGAACGGCGCGAAGGTGCGCACGATGGGGACGAAGCGCGCCAGGAAGATGGTCTTGCCGCCGTGCTTCTCGAAGAAAGTGTGGGTCTTATCGAGGTATTCTTTCTTGATCCACTTGATGTTGTAGGCGCGGTCGCCGAGATAGTGACCGATCCAGTAATTGACGGTATCGCCCAGGACGGCGGCCGTCATCAACAGGAACGCGAGAAGCCATACGTTGAGTGAACCGAGCGCGGCAAACGTCCCCGCCGCGAAGAGCAGCGAATCACCCGGCAGGAAGGGCGTGACGACGAAACCCGTTTCCATGAAAATGACAAAGAACAGGATGGCATACGTCCACACGCCGTACTGGCTGATGATCTGGGCCAGGTATTCGTCGAGGTGAAGGAACAAGTCAATCAGATAGGTTACGAAATCCATGGTTTCTCCGTGAGTTGCAGACGGCGATTATACCTGAGAATCATCCGGCGGCGTCACATTGACCATGCTCAGCCATTCGCCGACAGCCAGGAACAGCAGACTGCCAAGCCCCGCCACCCCGGCCTCCAGCGAGCCGACGCGCAGGAGCGACCAGCCGCGCCAGACCGCGAGGAAATGTCCCGCCGCGAAGCCAAGCACGCTCAACACAAGATACAGGAGCAGTTTCCCGCCGCCACCGCCGCGCCACAAGTGGAAGAGCGCGCCGATGAGCAGGGCGAGAAGGAGAGCAAAGAGAAGAGTGGGAACAGTCATCCGTGACCAGCCTTGTTCACAATCCACGAAAAGATTTACAAAGGATTGAAATACGTCATTCTGGCTACACGCAGCCCTTAGACGATGATCCCGCCGCCGAGGACTTCGTCCTCGACATAGAAAACCGCAGCCTGACCCGGCGTCGCGTCCCGCGCAGGCGCATCAAATTGGACCCGGGCCTGTCCGCCGTTTAGAGGCGTCACCTCCGCCAAAACGGGCCGCGCCGTATAGCGGATCTTCACCTCGGCGCGAAACGGAGCGCGCGGCGCCTCCCCGCCGACCCAGTTAACATCCCGGGCAGTCAACTCGCGCGTGCCAAGTTCATCTTCTATTCCAACGATCAGCGCGTTGGCCGCCGCGTCTTTTCCAAGCACATAAAGCGGAACGGCCGAGGCAATTCCCAATCCCTTGCGCTGACCGATGGTGTAATTCGCCAGTCCATTGTGCTGGCCGAGCACCTCTCCCTTGCGATTGATAATTGACCCCGGCCTATTGATCTGCGGCGCGTTGCGCGCAAGAAAATTCCGATAGTCGTCGCCTGCGAGGAAGCACAAGTCCTGACTATCCTTGCGCGAGGCGGTCGGCAGGCCGAACGATTCGGCGAGTCGGCGAACCTCTGCTTTAGGATAATCGCCAACCGGGAACAAAGCGCGTTGCAGTTTTTCCTGCGTCAGCACATGGAGGACATACGACTGATCTTTGGAAGAATCCACCGCGCGCGAAAGATGATGCCGCCCGTCGTTCGTCGTCCAGCGTCTGGCGTAATGTCCCGTTGCCATATATTCCGCTCCGAGCGCGAGGGCGTGGTTGAGGAGAAACTCCCAGCGGATGGAACGATTACAAACGAGACACGGGTTGGGGGTCGCGCCCGAGGCGTATCCGTCCAGAAAATAATCCACGACGGTTTTGCGAAAAACATCTTTGGCGTCAATGACATAAAAGGGGATATCCAGTCTGGCGGCGACGCGTCGCGCCTGCGCCATCGAGTCGGGCGTGCAACAACGGTTGGAATCCTCCTTGCCCGGCTCGGACCATAGGCGGAGCATCATGCCGACAACTTCATAGCCCTGTTGCTTGAGCAGGGCCGCGGCGACGGAGGAATCGACTCCGCCGGACATGGCAACGACTACTTTGGTCATTCGTCTAAATGGTCCGAATGGTCTAACTGGCCGAGAGGCGGCGGGCTTTCTCGACCAGGGATGGGAGAGCGTTCAAAAAGGACTCGATCTCCCCGGCGGAGGTGTTCACGCCGAGTGTCACGCGCAGGGAGCCGAGCGCCCACTCGCGCGCGAGGCCGAGGGATGTGATCACTTCGCTTGGTTCTGGATTTCCCGTCTTGCAGGCCGAGCCGGATGAGCACGCAAAGCCCGCCGCGTCGAGCAGTTGCAGGAGCAGGTTGCCGTCCACATCTTTGAAGACAAACGAGGCGTGATTCGGTAAACGCTTTTCAGGATGACCAGTGAGTTTCGAATCGGGGATCTCCTCGAGCACGCGGCCAATGATTTGGTCTCGCAACGGCTTGACGCGGGACACGCGTTGTTCGCGTTCTTCTTTTGCCAGCCGCAGCGCTTCCGCAAAGCCGACGATGTATGGCACGTTCTGCGTCCCCGCGCGCAGACCGAATTCCTGCCCACCGCCAGTGAGATGGGGAACCAGTTGCGTCCCCTTGCGGACGTACAACGCGCCGATTCCCTTCGGACCATAGAGTTTGTGCGCGCCGAGGGAAAGCATATCCACGCCGAGGTTCTGCACGTCCACGTCGAGGTAGGCCGCGGCCTGAACCGCGTCGGTGTGGAAGAGGATGCCGCGCTCGCGGCAAATGGCGGCCAATTCCGCGATGGGGTTGATCGTGCCGATTTCGTTGTTGGCAAGCATGACCGAGGCCAGCGCAGTCGCGTCACAGGCCGCGGCGCGCATGGCATCGGGCGCGATCATCCCATGCGCGTCCACGGGAAGCCATTCGACATGAATGTCGAAATACTTTTCCAGTTGTTCGGCTGTCTTGCTGACTGCGTGATGTTCGGCGCGTGAGGTCAACAGCCAGGTGCGGCCGTTCTTTCGTCCCGCGAGCATCGCGCCGCGCAGGGCAAGATTATCGGATTCGGAGCCGCAGGAGGTGAAGACGATTTCCTCGGGACGGCAATTCAACACGGACGCGACCGTCTCGCGCGCGGATTCGACCGCGGCCTCGGCAACCTGTCCATAACGGTGAACAGACGAAGGGTTCCCGAAAGAGGCGGTGAAGTAGGGCGCCATCGCATCGAGGACGCGCGGGTCCACGGGCGTGGTGGCCGCGTAGTCGAGATAGATTCGTTCGGACATAAGTGATGTGATTATACCCTCTTGAAAACAGAAGGGCTCCGGGATGTCCGTCCCGAAGCCCCAATTCGGAGGGGGTTGCCCCCGTTTGCACACTCTAGTTTGGATAGATGATGCTCAGCGTGGCGTCGCGCAGCGCCTCGATCACCACCTCGCCGCGCTGGCGGATGACCATGCTGTGGCCCGGCTTGAGCATGTAATCCTGCCGGTCATTGGACTCGGTCAACCATACGATGCCCTGATCGCAGGTAACGGTCATGCCGGGCTCTATTCCGTCGAGGTGATGGACTTTGCCGCAACAGATGTGAAGGCTATGTCTCGTTTTCGGCTCGCGATCCAGATTCATGGCATCCTTCCTTTCGATTAAAAACTGACAGGCTCATTTATATTTTCCCCGGAATCAAAAATAAATACAGATGCACTCAAATCAAATTGTAACCATAACAATTCCTGATATAATCAACTGTGCTGGTCAAAAAGACAGACAACTGTATTACCTTTTTCGAGGGAGCAGGATGCCCAAGCAGAAAACCCGAAGGCGAGAATCTTTCCGGTACGAACAGATCGCAAGCCAGATCAAGCAACTGATCGAGAAAGGGACGTATCGTCCCGAAGACCGCATCCCCTCCGTGCGCCAACTGAGCCTGCAAAAAGGGGTGAGCATCAGTTCGGTCCTGCAAGCCTACTTGTTACTCGAAAGCCGCGGTTTGATCGAAGCGCGTCCGCAATCGGGATATTATGTCTGCAGGCCGACAACCGTCCATTTCCCCGAACCCGAGAGCAGTTCGCCAAGCCTAGACCCCAGCCACGTCAACCTGCACGACCTGGTAATGATGGTCATGCGCGACACACTTAACCCGGGCCTGGCGCAACTCGGCGCGGCCATGCCCAACCTGGAACTGCTCCCCACCCAGCGCATGAACCGCATCATGGCGGGGATGGCGCGCAAAGCCAGTAAGGGGACTCATCAATATCAACTGCCGCCGGGTGTGGAGGCCCTGCGGATTCAGATTGCCAGGCATGCGGTAAACAGCGGGTGCCAGTTATCGCCGAGCGATATCGTCATCACATCGGGGGGCACCGAGGCGATTGACCTGTGCCTGCACGCGGTCTGCAAGCCCGGCGACATCGTGGCCATCGAGTCGCCGATGTATTTCGGCACGCTGCAACTTCTGGAAGTCAACGGCCTGAGGGCGCTGGAAATCCCGACCAACCCGCGCGAGGGCATCAGCCTGGACGCCCTGCAATTTGCCATCGAACACAATCCCATCAAGGCCGTGCTGACCATCTCGAACTTCAGCAATCCGCTCGGCAGTTGCATTCCCGACGAGAAAAAGAAGGAACTGGTCGAACTGTTGGCGCGTTACGACATCCCGTTGATTGACAACGACGTTTCGGGCGAAATCTATTTCACGGAAAAGCGCCCGCTCGTGACCAAAGCCTTCGACAAAAAAGGACTGGTCATGCTGTGCTCCTCGTTCTCGAAGGACATCAGCCCGTCACTGCGCGTGGGCTGGGTCGCGCCCGGGCGATACAAGAATGCAGTGGAATGGCTGAAATTCACCTTGAGCGCCGCGACAGCCACGCTTCCGCAACTGGTCATCTCCCATTTCATGGAAAGCGGCGGCTACGACCATCAACTGCGGCGCATCCGACGCGAATACGCCAGCAACGTGGCCATACTCTCGCAGGCTGTGACGCGCACCTTCCCCTCTGGAACCCGCGTCACGCGTCCCTCGGGGGGATACGTGTTGTGGGTGCAGTTGCCCGAGAACGTGGACTCGCTCGAACTCTACTCGCTTGCCTTGCAGGGCGGCATCACGTTCACACCGGGCTATCTCTTCTCCCCCACCAATCAGTTCTATAATTTCATCCGCTTGAACGCCGCGGCATGGAACCTGCCCATCGAGCGCGCGGTGGACCGGCTGGGCGATATGGTCGTAGAACTGGCCGGGCGAGGTAGCAACGAGATTAATGCTTTGAAGCAAATTGACTGACCATCGCAAATGCCTTTTACTGTAAAATTAGACTATGAAATCCAAAGATTACCAAGAAATTCTCAAAAAATCCAAGGCATTTGGAAAATGGATTTATATTACGCCAGTCTCGGGGGTAATACTTACCAAGGCGGTTAAGAATGAATTTCAAATTAACAAGGTAATACTGATCAGCAAAGATAAATTAAGGAGAGTCAGAAAGAGATTTGGCTTCAAAGAGAGACTTGCAGAGCTGGAAAAGAGAAGTGCACACTACAGAGATTTCTTCAATGTCGCGGATACCTATGCCATTGCTTGGTATTCTGGCTCTCCAGAAGAAGTGCTTGCTTTTTGCCGAAAACTGGTAAGAAATGAGCTGGCTATCCTAACTTTATCTCAATTGGGGTACGGAAAGCGAAAGTTGGGTCCATATCCAACCATTCAAGGCGAGGGACAAACAAAGAGGGTGCAAGAATTTCTTTATGAAACAAATGGTGAAAGGACACGAATATCCGGTCAAGTTACAGGGAATTTAGAAAACCTGGCTTTACACGGTAATTGGTTAAGATTCCAAAGAGACGGCTTTTTTGCCAAATTATTAAAGGTGTTAAGGGGTGACATACATGTATCGAAGTCTTGGCGTGAAAGCATTGAAAGAGCCTCAATATTAATCGGCCAAGGATTAGGGTCAAATGACATTGCTCAAAGTTTTTTGTGGAATATGATTGCACTTGAATCGTTATTCCACGAGAAGAATGAAAGATTTTCTGACGAATTTCCAAAAAGGGCTGAGGCATTTTTAGGTTGGGTAGGGTTTTGGAGAATTGAAAACTACGCCAAACGAATTATTGAACTTTATGGCAAAAGGTGCGATTTTGTCCATGAAGGCAAAAGAGATCATATAACAGTTGAGGATCTTCTCTTCACAGACAATCTGGTATTCAACTTAATAAACAACGTTATTCAACATATAGGATTATTTTCCGACAAACAATCTATCATTCAGTTTTCAAAAAAGGTTGAGGCCGAATACTTCTTAGGGGTAAAGCCCAAGATCCGACCAAAAACCTTGTCCTTCATGCCAAAGCACTATTACGATGACGATCTAAAAGAAGTGTAAAGCGAACCTAAGCATAATCAATTAAACCATCTTTGTTATAATCCAACCATACATATTAAACAATTGGGAGCAGACATGGCATACAAAATCAAATTCGGCACAGACGGCTGGAGAGGCGTCATCGCCGAGGATTACACATTCGACAACGTCCGCCGCGCCGCGCAGGGTTTCGCAAGTTATCTTCTTAAGCATGGCAAAAACGGTCAATGGATCGTCGTCGGGCACGACAAGCGCTTCGGGAGCGAACATTTCGCCGCCGCGGCCGCCGAGGTGCTGGCGGGCAACGGCTTTCGGGTCTATCTGACCGACGGCGCGACACCCACCCCGGTCATTGCCTACGCGGTGGTGGACAAAAAAGCCGCGGGCGCGGTAAACATCACCGCGAGTCACAATCCGCCCACCGACAACGGCTTCAAGGTCCGCAACCAGACCGGAGGGGCAATTGATCCTGAGGGATTGAAAGAAATCGAGGTGGGAATCCCTGACGATATTAAAGACGTGAAACGTAAAACGTATTCCGAGGCAAGCGCGGCGGGAGAGATCGTCAAATTCGACGCAGCGACTCCCTACATCGAGCATCTGATGCGCGACGGCCTGATCGATCTGCAACCCATCAAAGACGCTGGGCTGACTGTGATGGTGGACGTAATGTGGGGCAACGGCGCGGGTTATTTCCCGCGGCTGCTCGCGGGCGGAAAGACGCGCGTCATCGAAATCCACAACACGCGCAACCCGTCCTTCCCCGAAATGAAGCGCCCCGAACCCATCCAGCCGAACATTGACGTGGGACTGCGCGCAACGGTCGAGAACAAGGCCGACGTTTTGCTCATCACTGACGGCGACGCGGACCGCTGCGGTATCGGCGACGAGAACGGGCAATTCATCAATCAACTGCGCGTGTATGCCCTGCTGGCATATTACCTGCTCGAAATCCGCGGCGAGCGCGGCGATATTGTCAAGACCCTCTCGACCACGAACATGCTCAACAAACTGGGCGAACTCTACGGCGTTCCCGTCCACGAAACAGGTGTGGGATTCAAATACGTCGCGCCGAAGATGACGGAGACAAACGCGCTCATCGGCGGCGAAGAATCGGGCGGCTACGCCTTCCGCGGCAACGTCCCCGAACGCGACGGGATTCTCGCCGGCCTGTACATGCTCGACTTCATGGTCAAAACGGGAAAGAAACCAACCGAACTGCTCACGATGCTCTTCGAGAAAGTCGGCGGTGAATACTTCTACGACCGCGTTGACTCGGCCTTCAGCGGCGACCGCGCCGCGCGCGAGAAGATGATCCTCGACGCCAAACCCGCGGCCCTCGGCGGCTTGAAGGTGACCGAACTGGTCACAGTGGACGGCTTCCAATTCCGCCTCGAAGACGGTGGTTGGATGCTCATCCGTTTCAGCGGCACCGAACCGATCATGCGCGTCTATTGCGAGACGCGCCACAAGGACAAAGTCCAGGCCATTTTGCAGGATGGCTTGAAGGTTGCAGGAATAAAATAATGGTTGCCTGCTGGCAGGTTGGAATACTTGAAACTCCAACCTGCCAAATTTTTAACCTGCCGACATGCTGACTGACACTCATTGTCATCTTGACTTCGACAAGTTCGACTCCGACCGCGAGGCGGTGATCCAGCGCGCCGTTGACGCGGGCCTCACGCGCATCCTCATCCCGTCTCTCGATTGGACCTCCAGCCTGGCCGCCGTCGAACTGGCCGAGTCGCACTCCATGCTGTTCGCGGCCATCGGGTTTCATCCAACAGAACTGGATAAATGGGAAAATGACTCAGCCGACAATCTGCGCGGATTGACTCTCCCTCACCCCTACCCCTCTCCCGGCGGGAGAGGGACACAGGGTGAGGGCAAGATCGTCGCCGTCGGCGAAATCGGCCTCGATTATTACTGGGTCAAGGAAGAAGCGAAACGCGCTCGCCAACGCGAAATCCTCAAACAGCAACTCCATCTGGCGCAAGAGGTGAACAAGCCCGTCGTCATCCACATGCGCGAAGAGAACGACGCGTGGTTCGGGCAGGCTTCCATAGACTTGATGGAAATCCTCGCCGCCTGGCACGCCGACCTGACCGCGCAGAATCATCCACTCGCAGAGAGGCCCGGCGTGCTCCATTCATTCAACGGCAGTCTCGAAACCGCGCAGAAAGCCGTCGCCATGAATTTTTATATCGGCGTGACAGGCCCCGTCACGTACAGGAATGCCGAACAGAAGCGGCAGATCGTCCGCCAGCTGCCGTTGGGGCGGCTGTTGATCGAAACCGACGCGCCGTTCCTCGCCCCCGTCCCCCATCGGGGTCAGCGCAACGAACCTGCCTTTGTAGGCCATATTGCTGATAAAATTGCAGAAATCCATTCCAAAAGCCCTGCGGAGGTCGCCACCACGACCACAGAAAATGCGGCGCGCCTCTTCGCATGGGGAGACTGATTTGAGCACGGTCACCTTTCTTTCACCCGTTCAGGAACAAATCAAACTCGTCGAAGAGCGAATGCGCGCACAGGCGGACGAAAGCCACCCCGACCTGCGCGCCGCGCTGGAACACCTGCTGAAGGCGGGCGGCAAACGCGTCCGCCCCACGGTGGGACTGCTGGTGGGCAATATGCTTGGTGCGCCGCAGGATAAACTCGTCACCCTCGGCGCGGCCGTGGAACTGTTGCATACCGCAACATTGGTCCATGACGACCTGATTGACGGCGCGTTGCTGAGGCGCGGCATGCCCACCTTGAACGCGCGCTGGTCCGCCGCGGCCACCGTGTTGACCGGCGACTTCCTCTTCGCCCGCGCTGCCAAACTGGCCGCGGAGACCGACCACCTGCCCCTCATGCGCCTGTTTGCAGAAACGCTTGCCACCATCGTCAACGGCGAACTGACCCAGATGTTCACCAGCCGCGGATTGATCAGCCGCGAGAATTACACCCAGCGCATCTACGCCAAGACCGCCTCCCTGTTCGAAATGGCCGCACGGGCCGCGGCCATGGTCAGCCCCGTGGACGAGGCCGTGGTCGAGTCCATGCGCCGCTTCGGTTACGAACTCGGCATGGCCTTCCAGATCATGGACGATGTGCTCGACTTCACCGGCGAGCAGTCCGCCATCGGCAAGCCTGTCGGCTCGGACCTCCTGCAGGGACTGGTCACCCTGCCCGCGATCTACTACGCCGAATCCCATCCTGAAGACGACGATGTGCGCCTGCTCAAGGAAGGCGGCTGGGGGAACCAGGAACGCATGGAACGGCTGGTCGAATCCATCCGCGCCAGTCGGGCCATCCAGCAGGCCACTGAGGAAGCCGCGCAGGCCATCGAGCGCGCCCTTGAAATGCTGACCCCGTTTGAGGTCTCTGTGGAACGCGAGGCGCTGGAGGGGCTGGCAAGGTACGTGGTGGATCGGAGGGTTTGACTCCTGTCAATCCTCCCGCCGCTTCACTCTCCTTCTCTCCCCTGCCATGGAGGGTCGAAGTGGAGATAAGAGGGGTTGATTACACGCAAAATCCTTGACGCTGCCATTTGCGCGTGCTACAATCGGCACACCCTCGCAAGGCGGATTCCCGCCATGACCAATCCCCGAAAACCGCTCCGGCTGAATGTCGGCTTCATTGTCAGCCAGGAAGTCGGATACACACACGAATTCCCCTTCGACTACGAAAAAATCCAGGTCGCGGATGATCTGGATTTACGTCATTTCCGCGGCGCCGTCCACATCGGCCGCACCCAGCAGGGACTGCTCGTCACCGCGCAATTCGAAGCCGAACTAGACCTCGAGTGCGCCCGCTGCCTGCGACCGTTCGAACAGACCGTCCGCTGGGATATGACCGAGGTGTACGCGTTCAGCAAAAAGTCCGAGACCGATTCGGAATTAATTCTCCCGGAAAGCATGCAACTCGACCTCGCGCCGCTCGTCCGCGACGACGCCCTGCTCCAGGTCCCCATCGGCCCCATCTGCCAGCCCGATTGCAAGGGCCTGTGTCCCGTCTGCGGCCAAAATCTCAACCTGAAGGATTGCGGCCACCGCGCCGACGAAGGCGATTCTCCCTTCTCAGTTCTCAAAGACCTGCTCAAAAATTAACCCGCGGAGACTGCCGTGGCTCCTGCCGCCCGCCAGAAACGTCACCAGGTCGCGCTCGACACACTGCTCGAACGAGCCAGCGTGCAGGGCTACCTGACCACCGACGACCTGATGGAGACTCACCCGGACGCTTCGCGCGACGCCGAACGACTTGCGATCCTGCTCGAAGCGCTACGGCGACGCGGCGTGGATGTGCTCGATCCCGACGAAGACTCCGCCCCGGACTCCCCCGCGGCTGATTCCGTTCCATTCGGCGAAATCCCGCCCCGCGACGATCCGAGCTTCGGAGAAGACCCCGTCGGCCTGTATCTCAAAGAGATGTCGCGCGTGCCCCTGCTCTCGATGGAGGAGGAACTGGCCATTGCAATTCGCATCGAAAAGGGACGCGCCGCCCGCAAGAAATACCAGAGCCTGGCGGGGCACAAATCCTCCGCCATGCGTCGCAAACTGGACCCGCTCATCGAAGACGCGCAACAGGCGCGCGAGCACCTCATCAAAGCCAACACGCGGCTGGTGGTGAGCATCGCCAAACGCTACATGGGACACGGCGTGGCGTTCCTCGACCTCATCCAGGAGGGTAATCTCGGCCTGATGAAGGCCGTGGAAAAATACGATTACAAACGCGGCTTCCGCTTCTCCACCTACGCCACCTGGTGGATTCGCCAGACGATCACGCGCGCCATCGCCGACCAGGCGCGCACCATCCGCATCCCCGTACACATGACGGACCGCATCCGCCAGTTATATAAAACCAATCACGACCTGGAGCAGAAATTGGGGCGACAGCCGACCGTCGAGGAAACCGCCGCCGCGCTTGGGATACCCGTCCGCAAATTGCAATGGATCATGAAAGTCTCATGGATGCCGCTCTCGCTGGAAAGTCCCGTCGGCGACGACGAGGAGACCGAGCTCGGGCAATTCATCGAGGACGAGTTCAGCCCCACGCCGATGCAAAGCGCCTATCAGTCCATGCTGAAAGAGAAACTCGAGGAAGTGTTGTCGTCGCTTGCGCCGAGGGAGGCGCGCGTCCTGCGCCTGCGCTTCGGCCTGGACGACGGTCACATGTACACGCTGGAGGAGGTGGGACGGAAGTTCGGATTGACGCGCGAGCGCATCCGCCAGATCGAGGGCCGCGCATTAAGACGCCTGAGGCATCCGAGACGGGCAAGGGAGTTGAAGGAATATTTGTAACATGTAGAGGGAAGAGTCCATTGACAAACCCTCCCCCTCCGCCTAAAATTGCCCCTATGAACGCCCGCTCCGGCACAACGGTGACAATGACCATGGCCATGAAAATGGAGATGTCGAGCCGCGCCTGGATAGCACGTTAGGATACTGTACCTGAACGATACGGGCTGTCCATGTGTGCGGACAGCCTTTTTATTTGAATCGTAGGGGCGGACCAACGTGTCCGTCCTGGATTGGGCAGATCTGCGTGTCTGCCCCGGGCGGACGTACAGGTCCGCCCCTACAAGCAATATTTTCCCGGAGGCAAGAATGTCCGAAAACATCCTCATTGCCATTGCCTGGCCCTATGCGAACGCCGAAATCCACGTGGGCAACATCACTGGGTCCCACCTGCCCGGTGACATCGTCGCGCGCTACCATCGCTTGAAAGGGAACAACGTCCTCATGGTCAGCGGCACGGACTCGCACGGCACGCCCATCACCATCGCGGCGGACAAGGAGGGAAAGCCCGTCGAGGAGGTCTACAAGAAATTTCACGAGGGATTTCTTGAATTGTTCAAGGGATTCGGCATCTCGTACGATCTCTTTACCACGACACACACCGAAAACCATTTCAAGGTATCACAAGCGATCTTCCTTGCGTTGCAGAGAAACGGCTATGTGTTTAGGCAAACTTCCAAACAGTGGTATTCCCCTGCCGCGAATCGCTTCCTGCCCGACCGTTACGTCGAAGGGACATGCTACATCTGCGGCTTCGAGGGCGCACGCTCCGATCAATGCGACAACTGCGGCAACGTTCTCGAACCCGAAAAGCTGATACATCCGCGCGCAAAGACGGGCGACGGCAGACTCGAATTACGCGAGACCGAGCATTTTTACCTCGACCTCTCGAAACTCGAACCCGACGTCAGGAAGTTCCTGCAGGCTCGCGCCGACCACATGCGCGACACCGTGCTGGGCGAGTCGCTGGCGAAGATCGAATCCGAGGGACTTAAACCGCGCTCCATCACGCGCGACCTCGAATGGGGCATCCCCGTCCCTGTGCAGGAGGCGGGTTGGGAAACGAAGAAACTCTACGTGTGGTTCGAGGCGGTCATCGGCTACCTCTCCGCCGCCATCGAGTGGGCGCAGGTTTCGGGTCGGAACGACGCGTGGCGTGAGTGGTGGGCAAATCCCGGGGCGCGCCAGTTCTACTTCATCGGCAAGGACAACATCTTCTTCCACTGTTCCCAGTGGCCCGCGCAACTCATGGGCGCGGGCGGCGCGTTCATGGACATCTTTGCAGGCGAGGAAGTCCCGCTGACCCTGCCCTACGACGTGCCCGCCAACCAGTTCATGAATCTCGAAAGCCAGAAGATCAGCGGCTCACGCAATTGGGCCGTGTGGGGACGCGATGCCCTGGCGCGCTACGACCCCGACGCCCTGCGCTACTACCTGACAGTCAACATGCCCGAGAACAAGGACAGCGACTGGGATTGGGCCGAATTCGTGGCGCGCAACAACAACGAACTGGTGGCGACGTGGGGCAACCTCGCCAACCGCGTCCTTTCGTTCGCGTACAAACACTGGGAAGGGCACGTCCCCAATGTGGATGAAGGTGCGCTTCGCCGCGCGGACCTGGACCTGCTCGCCGTCATCGAAAACGGATTCGACACCGTCGGCGCGGAACTCGAAGCCGTGCGCCTGCGCATGGCGTTGGGCGAAGCGATGAAACTCGCCACCGCCGTGAACGTTTACCTCGACGTCAACGCCCCGTGGAGCGCGGTCAAGACCGACAAGGACGGCGCGGCCAAGACCATCTACACCGCCCTGCGCGCCATCGACTCACTCAAGGTTTTGTTCTCCCCCTTCCTGCCCTTCACCTGCGAGAGATTGCACTCCTTCCTCGGCTACAATACTTCACTGTTTGGCGAGCAGTACACCGAAGCTGTCAGGGACTCGCTTGGCGTGCATACGGTATTGCGCTACCGCGCCGTGGGACGGGATGGCATCCCGCCCTACCAGTGGAGACCCAGCGAATTACCACCGGGACAGAGGCTGACTCAGCCAGCCCCGTTGTTCAAGAAACTGGAAGACAGCGTGGCGGCGGAGGAGAGGGCAAGACTGGGCAAGTGAACAGGGAATCGGATGTCAAAATGACATCCGATTTCTTTTTTGACCATGCGGCACCTGGCAGAGACTTGACTTGACAAAGCCGAATGTGAAAACACTTAGTTTTGATTAAGATTCAAACTTCACTTTCGTTGCGGATTAATCTATAATCCGCCTCACCTTACAGGAACACAATGCGACGAATAAAAGCAAACGGGCTGATTTACAAATATGTATCTTTTGTCCTGGCGGCGGTCTTTTCTGTCATGATGACTTCCCCCAACTCGATCAATAGTGTCGAATCGGAGTGCCCCGCGCCATCCGGCCAGACAGTCGTGCGATGGAAGGACATGTACTGGTTTCCCTGCCAGTATTCGTGGAACGGGATTTGCCTCTGGCCGATACGACGCAAACACATCACCTACAAGGTGACCGTACACGAAGGGATAGCCTTGCGCGATGAAAACGGTCAGGCTATCGCGGTCGCTGACGGAATCAAAAAGAGTTGGACTGTCCACGATGCGGTCACCTGGAATTCGCTTGTAAACGACCCTGACACAAAAAACAGGTTTCAGGACTATGAGCCCATCGCCGACAACGAGTTCGTCGTGCTCGTCGAAACGCGCTACAGGTGGTTCAACAACGTCGAATCCACGGTTCGGATTTGCACGCAATAAATCGTCCACAAGGACTCCCCATGAAAATCGGTGTGATCGGCGCGATGGACCAGGAACTCGTCCCCATTCGGGGCATCGTCCAGGACCTGGAATGCCATGAAAAAGGCGGGCGCGCCTTCTGGCACGGCAGGTCGCACGGACACGACATCTACCTGACCCGCTGCGACCCGGGCAAGGTCAACGCCGCGATTGCCGCACAGCAGATGATGGATTATTTCGGCGTGGACGTGCTCTTCAACATGGGCGCTTCGGGCGCGCTCGACCCGCGGCTGGAAGTGGGCGACCTGGTCATTGCCACGGAATTCATCCAGCACGACTTCGACCTCACCAATTGGGGCATGAAGCCCGGCGAACTGTTATTCGATATCGTCATGGATGACGGCACAGGGCAGATGCGATTCCGATCCCAGCAGGCGTTCCACGCGCACGCGGGACTCGCTCAAGCGGCAATGGACATCGCCCGGGGCATCGAACTCGTCCCTCTCAACGGTCACTTCCCCAAAACCTATACGGGCCGCGTCCTCAGCGGCGACCAGTTCATCAGCGAAACTGATAAAGCCCGTGCGCTCTGGGATACTCATCAAGCCCTGTGCACGGACATGGAATCCGCCGCCATCGCGCACGTCTGCGAGGTCAACGGGATACCACTGCTTTGCATCCGCGCCATTTCGGACAAGGCGGATCATTCCGCCGTCGTCTCCTTCAAGGACTTTCTGGCGGAGGCTACCTCCAATTACGGGCGGATTTTCGAAATCGCCTTCCAGCGGATCGGGGAAGTCATCTAACGCGCAACAGCGTTCCAGCTTTTAACCTGCAATATCCTCGCTGATATAATCAGAGCCATCTTGTCCAGTTTGAAAGGCCTGATGGAAACAGCCACCCAGCGCGGATACTATGTCCTTGCCAAGATGACGACCCGTCTCGCGCAATTCCTGTCCATCAGGCAGGGAGAAGGCCGTACGGCCTCGCTGGTCATCGGCGTCATGCTCTTCACCGCGCTGGGTGCGGCCATGGGTGGGACGGGCATCGAAGCGCTCTTCTTCGCGCGCTTCGGCGTGGAATACCTGCCCTACATGTTCCTGGGACTGGGCATTACCAACATGCTCATGTCCTTCGGGGTGACCGCCGCGCTGGGACGCATCCCGCGCCGCGTTGTGTACACGGCCGCGCCTCTCCTCGTCGCGGCCATGCTCATTGGCGCGCGCATTGCCCTGCTGGCAGGATTTAACTGGCTGTATCCCGCGTTGTGGCTCGGCAAGGAAGTGCTCAACTCGCTCATCACCATTGTGATCTGGGGCATGGCAGGCGCGGTGTGCGATACCCGACAGGCCAAACGATTGTTTCCCCTGTTCAATGCCTCCCGTATTCTGGGACAGGTCGTCGGCGGATTCGCCACAGGCGCGCTGGTCAGCCTCATCGGCACGGAGAACCTGCTCCTCGTCTGGGTGGCTGCGCTCCTGCTGGCGTCCCTGTCCAGCCGCGCGTTGCTGACGCGCGGTCAGGCCGCATCCGCGCCCGAACGGAAACCGCGGCGCAGACCGCCCGCACTGATCCAGGAGATGCAGCGCGGCTTTCAATACGTGCGCGGCTCCCAACTCATGGCGTGGATATCCGTCTCCACGGTCCTCTTTTCCATCCTTTATTTCTCCATCGCGCTCCCGTTCTCGCGCGCCGCGACCGAACGATTTACCGGCGAAGAGGCGCTGGCCTCGTTTCTTGGTCTCTTCAACGGCCTGAGTACCGGCGCGGCGTTCCTCGTTTCCCTCTTTCTCGCCAACCGACTCTTCGCGCACTTCGGCATCATGACTTGCATCCTTGCATTTCCCGTCATCTACCTGATCGGTTTTGGGAGTCTTGCCCTCGCTCCGATCTTCGTGGTCGCCGCCGCCTTTCGCTTCGTGCAAATGCTCTGGCTTTCAGGCATCGCCGACCCCGCCTGGCAGACCATGTTCAACGCTGTGCCGCCCGAAAAACGCGACCAGGTGCGCGCCTTCCTCGGCGGCGTCCCTGAGCAGGCGGGCACGTTCATCGCGGGCGGGCTCCTCATCGTCGGGGAGCGAACACTCGCTCCCCAGCAACTCTATCTCATCGGTTTCTTCGCCGCCGCGGCCTGCACAGTCGCCGTCGTTCGGGCGCGGCGCGGTTACAACCACGCCCTCATCGAAGCCTTGCGGGCAGGCCGCCCCCATCTCTTCTTCGCCGAGGAACAGCCCTTCGGCGGGTTTCATCAGGACGCCGCCGCGGTCCGCACGGCGCTCAACGGACTCCGCGATCCCGATCCCGTCATCCGCCGCGTCTCGGCTGAGATCCTCGGCCACCTCACCCTGCCCGAATCGACGGGCGCGCTGATGGAAGGATTGGGCGATTCGGATACCCTCGTACGCGCCGCGTGCATCAAAGCCCTATCCCACGCGAAAGCGACTCACGCGCTACTGGACATCGCCGCCTCCCTTTCGGACCCCGAGCCCGAGGTGCGTTTCGAGGCTGTTTCCGCCATCTCGGCCCTGTCCAACTCCCCGCGCGGCCTGACAGTCTTTCTCACCCCCCTGCTCGAAGACGAAGACGCCAAAGTCAGCACGCGCGCCGCGGCCGTGATTCTCAGATTCCCCTCTCCCGGCGGGAAAGGGGCCGGGAGCGAGGGAGATGTTACAACCAAAGCGAAGACTTTCCTGCGCTACACGGCGGTGCTTGGCGAATCCTACGACCGCCTGCACGCAATCGCCGCCCTGGGCGAATGGGGCGACAGGGAAGCCTTTGACTTTCTCGCCAACGAAATCCGCGACGAGCATCTGGAACACAGTTTCAAGCGCGCCATCCTCACCTCCCTGGCTCGGATCGACTCACGCGGCTCACTGCCCTGTCTGCTCGAAGCGCTGAAAGATCCATCCGTCCGCGAGACGGCCGCGCAATTGCTGGGAGAAGTCGGCGAGGCGGTCGTGGATTCTGTCCTTGCCGCGTTGCAGGAAGAGGAATCGTCCGAAGGCGCATTGCTCGCGCTCGAACGCCTGCCAGCGCCGACCGCGAAGCCCATCCTCGAATTCGCGCGTGCGGCGGTCGCCCGCGCGGTGGAGTACGATGCCCTGATGCGCGGAGTCCGCCCAAAGGTCGGGAATGACGCGGTGGATCTCCTGGTCGAATCCCTGCACGATAAGTCCCGTGAACACGGCATTCGCGCCCTGCGCGCCATCGGCCTGATCGGCGACCGCGAGGCGATGAGCACCGCCATCGAGAATCTGCAAACGCGCAAAGACAGCCGCCGCGCGGACGCCATTGAAGCGTTGGAGTCGATCAGCGCCAGGTGGCGCGGGGTTGTCCAGCCCTTGCTGCGTCTATGGGAAGAGGAGCGCGCGGACGCGGGCCCGCCCGATTGGCCGCGCCTGCTGGCGGACGAGGACGCTTGGGTCCGCGATTGCGCCGCTTTTGCCGCTCACAAACTTGGAGTATCAGCCATGGAAAATCTTGCCGCCCTTTCGATCATGGAGCGCATCCTGTTCTTCAAACGCGTGCCGTTGTTTGCCAACCTCGCGCCGACCGACCTGAAGCAACTGGCCGCGATTGCACAGGAGGAGGCGTTCACAGACGGCGCGTTAATCGCAGAGCAGGGGGACGCAGGCGACATGATGTATATCATCACGTCGGGAGAGGTGCGCGTGATCTCGATCAAGGGAGGCGAGGAAACGGAGGTCGCTCGGCGGGGCGCGGGCGATTATGTCGGTGAAATGGCGCTGATCAGCCGCGAGCCGCGCATCGCCTCGCTCGTCGCCGCTGGAAATGTGTGTGCGCTGTGCATCGACCAGAAGAGTTTCGAGGCGCTCCTGCGCGACCGCCCGGACGTGAGCCTGGCCGTCATCCGCGTGCTGTGCGAGCGGCTGAAAGAAGCGACAGGCAGATGATTCAGCCTGCTGCGTTACGGCATCGGCACAAAGGCAAGCATCGTCACGGGAAATTTATCCGTCATCAACAGGAAGCCGCGTTCGTCCAGCAGGACCAGACCTTCCCAGTTACGCGTGAGTAACGAGGGCAGTGACAGTTGAACGGGAGGCGTGTCGGTCAGGGTCACGCCCGACTCCGAATACTCCATCTCCACGAGGCGCTCGACTGCATAGAAGAAGGCATGCGTCGGGCCTTTGCCAAAAGTCTCCGTCAACGGGTCGGAGGCGGGTTTCAGGTTGCCGTCCTTGTAGAAAAAGAAAATATTGACGACCCAGAAGCGGTTTCCATGCGAGACGGAGGTTGCGTCGGTCAGGCGATATTCGAGGGCGGGGGCGGGGAGAGTCGCCTGCGGTTGAAGGTCCAGGCTGAAGACGTGCGCCACAGGCTGGGGGTTAATCGCCGCGCCGTTGGCTTCGTAGAGGGTGATGATGCGGTCTTCCAACACGATGATCGCTTCGTCTGCCTTGTTGTCCATTTCCGTCTGCGAGGGGATCAGCGTGAGGCGGTCGGTGTCAATCGTCAGTTTGCTCAAATCGGGCGCCATGAGGCCGGAGACGAGGTAACCCATCATGTGTTCGTCTTCCCCGGCTTCGATGGTCAGGTAGGCGCGGTCGCCCAGAAAGCCGATGGATTCGAAGCCTTCGTATTCGAGGATCTTCTCTCTCAATCCAGGCGCTTCGAGGGGAACTACGATGGGTTCGAGCGGTTGTGTGTTCTGTCCATCCAAATAGGCCAGAATATCAGCTTTGGGAAGCGCGAAAACGAAACCGTCTCCCGATTCGGCTAATTGATCTGGATATTGCGGCAACATGACGAGATAGTCGCCATACCAGTCCATGCCCGAGATCTCGGCCGAGGGATCGGCCAGCAAACCAGTCAACTTGATGCGCGTGACGGGCTGTTCGGCAGGCGCGTCGGGTGCAAGGAAGGCCTGCGCGAAGCGCACCACCAAAATTCCACCCGCGATGAGGCACACAGCCGCGATCACCCGAAAGATAACTTGTCTAAACTTTCTCATGTTCTGTCTCCTAACCGTTAATCAGATTTGACCACTGACTTTTTCAACCATTCAGGCAATTGTTCGAACAAACCCCTCATCACGGTCTTCGTGCGTTCGTGGAAGAGTTCGAGATTGCCGTAGGCTTCGCCGCCTCCATCGCCGACCAGGTCCGAGACGCCGCGCAGGATGAGACAGCGCGTCCCGTTCCTCTTTGCCGTCCAGGCGATGGCGCCCGACTCCCAATCCGCCGCGACCGCGCCGTATTTCTCGATCAGCATGGGGATATCCGCGGCGAGGATGTCGCGGTCGGCGGAGACCAACAGGCCGCGGATCACGGACGACGGACCACCATCCGCGTTGTCCGCGGCCTGCGGCCTGTTGTCCAACCACGAGAGGTCGATCTCGGTCGTGTAATGCGCAATCGCTCCCGCCGCGTCGCCCATTTGCTCGATGATGTCATAGATCAGGGCGCGCTCGACAAGGATGACCGTCCCCGTTTCGATTCGACCGGCGAAGCCTCCGCATGTACCCAGGTTGACGAGCAGGTCAGGCTGGAAATGATCAATGACATATTGAGCGGATGCTGCCGCCGAGACTTTGCCCCAGCCGCCGTGGAAGAGTGTCACGCGCCAGTCGTCAAGCGCCAGGTTGGCGAATTCACCAAGTGGAGACTGCTGAAGGACGAGATCAGGATAAAGTTCCTTGACGACCCGCCACTCGGCGTTGGCGGAGACGATGACGACGACTTTCATTCGAGGTTGCCGTTCAGGTAATCCACCAGCATTTGTAACGCGGCGTCTGCGGATAACTGTTTGTTGGCGCGGCGGTCGCCGTCCCAGATGAATTTGCGCGCCCAATCGCCGTCGTTGGCGGAAAGCCCGATCCAGGTGGTGCCGACCGGTTTGTCCGGCAGGCCGCCGCCGGGACCGGCGATTCCGCTCACGCTCAGGCCGATGTCCGCGCCCAGGGCGGTGCGCACGCCGCGCGCCATTTCGATCACCGTCTCGCGGCTGACCGCGCCGTGCTTCCGCAACGTATCCCACGAGACGTGGATCAGGGCCACCTTGGCTTCATAAGCGTAGACGACGACCCCGCCGAGAAAGTAATCGGACGAGCCTGCCACGTCGGTGATGCGGTCGGCGATCAGGCCGCCGGTGCAGGATTCGGCCGTCGCCAGTTTGAGCGAGCGGGCGCGCAGGAGCGGGCCGACGACGGATTCAAGGGGTTCTGTCACAGGGACCTCCAATTCGCCGATTATACGCCATCCAGAAGACGGCACGGATGGAAAGACAAGCCATGACAAAAACGTCTTAATCCAAAGCGAATTGGAGAAAAAAGGTATAATTTTTTCCATGCAGGACTGGATCGGAAAAACGCTGGGAAAGGTCGTCATCGAACACCGCATCGGCCGCGGGGGAATGGCGGAGGTCTACCGCGGCACGCATACCACCCTTCAGCGCACGGTGGCGGTGAAAGTCCTGCACGGCTTCCTCGAAGACAACGCCGACCTGCACGAACGCTTCCAGCGCGAAGCGCGCGTGGCCGCCAGCCTGCGACATCCCAACATCGTCCAGGTCTTCGACTTCGATCTGATCGACGGCCAGCCATTCATCGTCATGGAGCACATCAACGGGCCGTCGCTTTCCGCGTATCTGCGCAGTCTGCACGAACGGCAGGGACGCGTGCCAATCGGGCAGATCGCGCGGCTTCTGCCGATGCTTTCCAGCGCGCTGGATTACGCCCACTCGCAGGGCATCGTCCATCGCGACGTCAAGCCCGGCAACGTGCTCCTGTATTCGCGGACACAGCCCATCCGTCCCGGCGAGGCCCTGCCGCGTGACGCGGAGCCGATGCTTTCGGACTTCGGCCTGGTGCGCGTTATGGATTCCGCCACCCAGACCAGCAGCGGGCTCATCACCGGCACCCCGGCCTACATGAGTCCCGAACAGGCGCGCGGCGACCGCGTGGACTATCGCACCGACGTTTACTCCCTGGGCGTCATCCTGTACGAACTGCTCGCGGGACAGGCCCCGTTCGACGGCGACACGTCCCTCAAGATCATCAACAAAGTCATCAACGAACCGCCGCCGCCCATCCGCGGCATCTCACCCCAGTTACAGGCCGTGCTCGACCGCGCCCTGCAGAAAGACCCCGCCGCGCGATACCAGAACGCAGGTGAATTGACCGCGGCTTTCCTGAACGTGCTCGGAATGACTTCCGAAGCCGCCACCATCCTGCCTCCGCAAAGTACGCGGCTCCAACCGCCGGCCGAAGCCGGGACACCGCGCCGTCCGCGTTGGATCCCCGCCGCCATCGGCGCTGGCCTGACGCTCCTGCTGATCGGGTTTGGAATCCGGTCACTCACGCGTCCGTCCCCGACCCCGCCCATCGAAGCGACACCCTCCGCTGAAGACCATGGACATACAGCCGTTACGGCGACGCCGGGCGACATCCAACAGGTTCCGATAAACGGTCCCTCGCCTGTCGGAAGATTGCGCTTCCAGGATGTGGCCGCCGCGCTGGACGGCGCGACCGTTTCCGTCGAGGGGATTGCGCCTCCGCCGCAGGGGAATCAATACGAGGTCTGGCTGATCGGAGGCGGCGGAGAGACGCGCCGAAGCCTCGGCGTCCTCCCACTGGACGAAGCAGGCAACGGGTCGGTCAGTTACGTGGACGGCGAAAGCCGCAACCTGTTGTCGCTGTTCGACCGCATGGAGATCACGCTCGAGCCGAGTCCCGATCCGAGTCCAAATCCCTCCGGGCGCGTGGCCTTCTCCTCCGCGATTCCGCCCAGCGCCCTCGTCCATGTCCGCCACGTGCTGGTATCCATCGGCAACACGCCGGGGCAGATCGGCCTCGTGCATGGACTGTGGAAGGACGCCGCGCTGATAGACCAGTACGCCAACGAAATGCTGGCGGCTTTCGACGCGGGTGACGAGGTCACGGCGCGGACAAAAGCCGAGGCGGTCTTCAACCTGCTGGTCGGGAGCCAGAATCCCGAATACGGCGACCTCGACGGCGACGGGACGACCGCCGACCCCGGCGACGGCTTTGGGTTCCTGTTGAACGGGGACAGCCCCGGCTACACCGGCGGAGTGATATCGCACACCGAATATGCCATGTTCAGCGGCGACGCCTCGGAGGCGATCCTGGTGCATGGCGAACATGTGCGGATTTCGATTGCCAACGTCGAAGGATGGGCCGTGGAGCTCCGCGATCTGGCGCGCGCCATTGCCCTCGGCGAACCCGACGAGAATCTCCGCCAGTCCATCGTGGATGCGGTGGGGCTGGCCGACAGACTTCTCTCCGGCGTGGACCTGGACGGCGACGAGCGCGTCTCGCCCGCGCCCGGCGAGGGAGGCGCGGCAACGGTCTACGAACACGCCTATTACATGGCCGATATGTCCATCCTGCCGGGGGAAGACCAGGTCATGCCGCCGGGACCGACGCCCGAATCCACGCCCCAGCCCTATCAAGAAAAATAGAACTTCCCACAGAAATTCTGCGGGAAGTTCTTCGCTTTCGAAGCAGCCGCGATCTATGAACCGATGCTATGTGATTTGCGGTACCGCAACATCAATATCCGCCCAAACTCTGATTGATGGTGCTGAACACATCCCCGATGACGGGACCGAGCAGCATCAAGACGCCGATAGTGACGCAGGCGCACAGGAAGAAGAACACGAGGCCAGGAATAAGCACGGAGCCCGCCGCCTCGCCCCATCCGAATCTGTTGACGCCTTTCACGGCCATTACCATGAGTACGAGGGCATAAATGCCAATGCCGATGCTGACGACCGAGAAACACAGGCCGATGAATGGGATGAGCGAAAACAGGGAAATCACGCTCGAAACAATTGAGATTGGAGCGGTAAAAGCCGCGAACACATAGATCAACTGGCTGTAAGTGCCTGTACCTTTGAACAGTGTGGCCACCCATTGAACAATGGCAGTCTCAATGGCATAAAACAACACGCCGATGACCGCGCCGACGGGGGCCGCGCAGATCAGGGCAATTAAAGAACTACCAAGCGCATCGCTCAACCTGCCGCCATATTGCGTGGAGGTGGAGACGGAGGACACCAGCATGACCACAAAGAACGAAAAGACATATGAAAGCGCCAGCCATAAGTAGGCCTTGTTGGGATTGGCGCCTGGTGAACCGGCCAGGTCCGCGTAGGTTTGCTCATTGGGCCTGGTGACTGCCTTGAGCCAGACCTGATAGAACGGTTCGGGCGCGGGAGGCGCGCTGTCAAACATGGGGGCGTTAGTTGGTACGTTCATGGCATTCTCCTTTTGATTTATTGTATATGGCCTCTGTGATAAGTCAAGTGCGGATTTTCGCTGTGTTAAAATATCGGCATGGAAGTTTCCGCGCACATCGAAGGCATCCTTTCCACGCTCCCACCCAAGCCTGGTTGTTACCTGATGAAAAACGCCGAGGGGACGATCATCTACGTCGGCAAGGCCATCAGCCTGAAGAACCGCGTCCGCTCGTACTTTCATGCAGACTCCAGTCACGACAACAAGACGCGGCGTCTCGTGCGCGAGATCGCGGATATCGAGTGGATCGTGGTCGGCTCGGAACTCGAGGCGCTCATCCTCGAGATGAATCTCATCAAGCGGCATCGTCCCAGATACAACATCAAACTCAAGGACGACAAACGCTATCCCTACATCAAAGTCCACTGGAACGAACCCTTCCCCAAAGTCACCGTCACGCGCAATATGACCGAGGACGGGGCGCGCTACTTTGGGCCGTATACCTCCGCCTGGGCCGTTTACCAAACCCTCGATGTGCTTCGCCGCGTCTTCCCGTATTTGACCTGCGACCGCGAGATCACAGGAGGGGACAAGCGGGCATGTCTTTACTTTGACATCAAGCTGTGCACCGCGCCCTGCATCGGCGCGGCCACCCAGGCGGGATACCGCCAGATGATTGCCGACCTGATGGATTTCCTCAGCGGACATTCCGAGCCCGTTGTGGCGCGCCTCCAAACAGAGATGGACAAGGCATCCGAGGAACTGCGCTTCGAGAAAGCCGCCGCGTTGCGCGATCAGTTGAAGGCCATGCAAAGCATCATCGAACGGCAGAAGGTAGTCTTCGCATCGGACTACAAAGACTCGGACGTGCTCGCCCTGGCGCGCGCCGACGGCGAGGCCTGCGTGCAGATCTTCTTCATCCGCGGCGGGAAACTGATCGGCCGCGAATATTTCATCCTCGAAGGGACCGAGGACGCCGCCGACGCCGAGGTGATGGAGCAGTTCGTCAAGCAGTTCTACACCGAAGCGGCCAGCGTCCCGGAGCAGGTCCTGCTTCCACAGGAGATCGAGGAGGCAAAAATCATCGGGGAATGGATGCGTTCGCGGCGCGGCGGCGCGAAGGTGGAAATCCACGTGCCGCGCACGGGCCAGACGCACGAACTGGTGCAAATGGCGACGGAGAATGCCGCCGACACCCTGTCTGCCCTGCGCGCGCAGTGGCAGGCGGACACGCACAAGCAGGAGCAGGCGCTGGCGGAACTGCAATCCGCGTTGAATTTGCCTGCGCCGCCAAACCGCATCGAATGCTACGACGTCTCGCACACACAGGGAGTCGCCACCGTCGGCGCGATGGTTGTGTTCGAGCAGGGCATCCCTGCTAAGGGACAGTATCGCAAGTTCAATATTGACAGCACGAGCATCGGCGCGCCCGACGACTTCGCCTCGATGGAGGAGATGTTGACGCGGCGATTCCGCCGCTGGCAATCGGCCGGGGAGGCCGCGGCCAGCCCGGGGTCCAGGGTGGATGCGTCGTTTTCGCGTTTGCCCGATCTCATCATCATTGACGGTGGAAAGGGACAGTTGGGCCGCGTCGTCAAAGTCCTGGAAAACGCGGGGCTGGCGGACAAAGTCCCCGTGGTCGGTCTCGCCAAACAGGAGGAGGAGATCTTCTTTCCGCACAAGTCGGATTCGCTGAAACTGCCGCGCCACTCACAGGGACTGTATCTCGTCCAGCGCATCCGCGACGAGGCGCACCGCTTCGGCATCACCGCCCACCGGGCGCGGCGCTCGAAGCAGGGTATGGCCTCCGCGCTGGATTCCATCCCCGGCGTGGGCCCGGCGCGGCGAAAGAGCCTCTTGAAACATTTCGGGTCTGTGGATAAGATTAGGTCCGCAAACCTGGAAGAACTGACCGCCGTGCCCGGCATCACACAGGCAGTGGCGGATTCGATCAAGGCGCACCTGGAATGAAATCTGTCTGGATTATTGACGACGACGAAGAAATGACGCGCGCTGTGCAGTTGATGTTGAAGTTGCTCAACTACACAAGCACGGGCTTCCTGGGCGCGCGCACCGCGGCCCAGTCCCTGCTGGCCGGTCAGCGGCCGGACCTGATTCTGCTGGATATCAACATGCCCGAAGTCAGCGGCCTGGACTTCCTCGAGTTCCTGCGCCGCCGCGCCGAAGGCAAGGATATGCCGGTGGTCATGCTTACCTCGGAGGCGTCGGACGCGATGATGGATCAGGCGGCGGAACTGGGAGCGGACTCCTACGTCTCGAAGCCTGTGACCATCGAGGAACTGGAACGCGCCATGAACGAGGCTTTTGTCAAGAGACTGGTATAGAAGGTAGAACAAGAATGGCAAGCCGAACGAAAAAAGACGCCCAGCCGAAAAAGATGAACCGCGCCGCGCGCCAGCAACTGGCGACGCGCATCATTTTCATCGTCATTTCCGTGATCCTGATCCTTTCGTGGGTGCTGTCGCTGGTCGTCAACATCTAGCGATCCCTATCCTGCAACATGTTTTCAAAATATCCATTCTTCGTGATCCTGATCGGGTGTTACCCGGTCGCTTTTTTACTTTCGGAGAACAAGTGGGAGGTGGACCCGGCGGTGGCGGCCAGACCGCTGTTGTTTTCCATCCTGTTCGGCGCGCTCCTTTTCGCCCTGCTCCTTGCCCTTTTGCGGGACCGGGTCAAGTCGGCGTTATTGACGGCCCTGGGTCTGGTGGTCTTTTTCAGCTTTGGGCACCTCTATAGTTTTCTCGAAAACCACCGGACAGCGGCGCAGGTCGGGCCCGGAATTCTGACGAGTCTGGCGAGCGGCGGCGTCCTGGCCGTCGGAGCGTTTGCGATCCTTCGGGGAAAAATCAACTCGGCGGCGGGCATCTACCAGGCTTTGAATCTGGCCAGCCTCGCCCTGCTGATCTACCCGGTCTATTCCATCGCCGCCTACCAATTCGAGTTGCGCTCGTTCCAGTCCGTCGAGGTCGCGGGCGAACGCCCCCCCGGCGCTGCTTATCCCGACATCTATTATATTGTGCTGGACGGTTATAGCCGCCAGGACACACTGGCCGCGCTGGGATTCGATAACGGCCCCTTCGTGGATGACCTGGAAGATATGGGGTTTTATGTAGCAAGTTGCAGTCGAAGCAATTACAAGTGGACCCTGCTCTCACTTTCGTCCACATTGAACATCGATTACGTGTGGGATTTCATCCCGAATACCGACCCGAAGCATACGGACCTTACGCCTCTTTTCGAATCCCTGCACGATAACCGTGTGATGCGCGAGTTGAGAGGCAGGGGATACAAAACCTACGCATTCGATACGGGCTACGAGTGGGTGAACCTGAAAGGCGCGGATTCGTATCTCGAAAGCGAGGAGAGCCGCCCTTCGCTCACGTCGTCCATTCAGCCGTTCGAGTACCTCTTCCTCGAGACTACCATCCTGAGAAGCGCGGTCGAGCAAGGGAACTGGGGACTGGAGCGTTTTCGAGACCATTACGAGCGCGTCCTGTTTACGCTGGAGACATTGCCCGGCCTCGCCTCCGAACCGGGGCCGAAGTTCGTCTACGCGCACATCGTCGCGCCGCACACCCCTTACGTGTTCCTGCCGGATGGATCGTTCCGGTCGACGACCGAAGAACTGGAGTTGATAGACATTGCCGCGGAGACCGACGAGCCCGCGGGGTATCTGGACAACGTCCGCTTCATAAACGATAGAATCCCTGCCATCCTGCAACGACTCATCGAGGACAGTCCCCTTCCACCCATCATCATTTTGCAGGGCGATCACGGTTTCGTGATTTCCGAACGCCGCTATAACATCCTGAACGCCTACTACCTGCCGGGCGGCGGCGAAGGAAAATTGTATCCAAAAATCACGCCCGTTAACTCCTTCCGCCTGGTTTTCGGCGAATACTTCGGGATGGAACTTCCCCTGCTCAAGGACCTCAGCATCCGCGCCGACCTGGGAAGTCCCTACAGGAGGCAGACCATCGGCCCCTTCCCAAAGGAATGTCCGTGAACGGGAGGCGGATGGTATAATCCCGAAGCGCGGCAGGCATTGCCGCGCTATTTTGCGCCATTCGTACCGCGAGATTGATCCTGCGGTACAAAAAGGATCATATGCTCGACAAACTGGCTGGAATCGAATCACGATACGAACAGATCGGACGGGAATTGTTGGAAGCGGGCGGGAATTATCAGCGCGCGGCCGAATTGAACAAGGAACGCCTGGAGATCGAACCCGTCGTCGAGAAGGCGCGCGAATATCGTCAGGCGCTGAAGGCGCTCGAGGAAGCGCGCACCCTCCTCGAGTCCGAGCAGGACGCGGAACTGCGCGCGCTGGCGGAGAACGAAGTCGCGGACCTGGGTCCGCGCATCGAGGCGCTCGAGTCCGAGATCAAGTCCCTGCTCATTCCCAAGGACCCGCGCGACGACAAGAACGTCATCGTCGAGATCCGCGCCGGGACTGGCGGGGACGAGGCCGCGCTCTTCGCCGCCGACCTGTTCCGCATGTACACGCGTTACGGGGACCGTCAGGGTTGGAAGACAGAGATCCTCTCCGAAAGCCCGATCGGTATCGGCGGCTATAAGGAAATCATCTTCGAGATCAAAGGCAGGGGCGCGTTCTCGAAACTCAAATACGAATCGGGCGTGCACCGCGTCCAGCGCGTGCCCGTCACCGAGTCGTCGGGACGCATCCACACTTCCACTTCGACGGTGGCCGTCCTGGCGGAAGTGGACGAGGTCGAAATCGAAATTCCCGAATCCGATCTCGAGATCGAAGTCTATCGCTCCTCGGGCGCGGGGGGGCAGAATGTGCAGAAGAACTCCACCGCCGTGCGCATCCATCACAAACCTACAGGCATGGTCGTGGCCTGCCAGGACGAACGCTCGCAACTGCAAAACAAACTGCGCGCCATGTCCATCCTGCGCGCCCGCCTGTACGAAATCGAGGAGGAAAAACGCCGCTCCGAAGTGGAGGAGGCGCGCCGCTCGCAGGTGGGGACGGGCGAACGGTCGGAAAAGATCCGCACTTACAACTATCCCCAGAATCGCGTCACCGACCACCGCATCGGTGTTTCATCATATAACCTGCCCGGCGTGATGGCGGGCGACATTGACCACTTCATCGAAGAACTGTCCACCCGTGACGAAGCGGGCCGCCTGGCCGCCAGTGGTGTGGACGACGATGACGAATAATGAAAAGGAGACGGGCGGCCTCATCGGGTCGCCCTGATTTTTATGGCTCGCCTCCGACTCCCCCTCAAACTGCTCGCCGTTCTCCTGGTCATTGCCCTCGCCTGGACCCTGCGCGTCCGCGCCGCCTCCCTGCTCCCGATTGACTTCGACGAGGATGATTACCTGCGCGCCGGACAGGAGTTTGCGCATCTCATGCGGACCTCGGACTGGCGCGGCTTTCTGGATACGAACTATCGCCCCGAGCATCCTCCGCTCGCCAAGATCGCTTACGGTCTGGCATTTCTCGGCCTGCCCGAACAGCCCCTGGTTGCGGACGTGGACATCACGGCCCGCCCTGCGGCTTCCCTGCCCGAGGACCACCTCCGCGCCGGGCGGACCGAGGCCGCCATCTTCGGCACGCTGACCGCGGGCCTGCTGGCCCTCGTCAACCCGATGGGGGGACTGATGCTCGCCGTCCATTCGTGGACCATCAAGTACACCAGTCAAATTATGCTCGACGGACTCTCCGCCCTGTTCAGCCTGAGCACGGTGCTAGCCTATGTGCAATACAAAAAGAAAAAACAAATGGGCTGGCTGGTCGGCTCCGCCGCCCTGCTTGGTCTGGCCGCGGACTCGAAGTTCCTGCACGGCACGGTCGGCTTCGCGATTCTCCTGGATTGGCTTTACACCAACTGGGAAACCATCGCGGACGGATCGCAACGCACGAAAACCATTCGAAACATTTTATTCTGGGGCGTACTCGCCATCGCTGTTTTCTTCATCGCCAATCCGTTTTTGTGGCCTGACCCGATTGAAAGAATCAAAGTAACCCTCGCCGCCGTCCAGAACACGACGACTAACTCGAATGTGACCAACGCAGGCTTCGTTGCGTGGCAGCAATTCAACTGGTTGAGCATGTCCGTGCCGTGGGACTCGAATTCAGCCTTCGTCATTCTGGCCGATACATTCATCGCCTTTCTGGCAGTCATCGGCTTCAAACACATGTGGCAAAAAGAAAGCGCCTTCGGAGTCTGGCTGTTGCTCGAACTGGCTGTACTCCTGCTCTGGCGCACCAAGTGGCCACAATACATCCTGATCGTCACTGCGCCGCTGGCGCTCTCCGCGGGCGAGGGGATTCTGGCATTGTGGGACTCAGTCAAAGAGTGGTGGCAGGCGCGCAAGTCTGCACCTGTCAACGCGAAAACCGACACGCGCCGCGCATTGCCCTGGCTCGTGCCGGGATTGATCGCCTTTGCCCTGCTTACGCTTTTTCCGCTGATCTTCCAGTTTCTGATCTCGATGACCGACTTTAACACCACGTCCCTGCGCGACGGCCTCAATGGCGGCATCTGGCGCGCCGTTCAGGAGGGACTGACAGGCCAGGCTCCCGCCCAGGATTTCGACATCGAGGCGCGCTCCAATCAGGTCAATTTCACTGGGTTGAATTCCTACGCGCCTGTCTTCAAATTCATCAGCGGCGGCTCCACCTGGAGCATCTTATTCTTCAACGTCATGTGGACAGTTCTCTCCGTATTGCTCCAAAGCGGACTCGGCCTCGGAGTGGCGCTCCTGCTCTGGCAACGCGGCGTGCGGCTCGGCAGATTCTGGCAGGCCTTGTTCATCCTCCCCTGGGCCATTCCCGAATTGATCGGCGCCCAGATGTGGTTGAATATCTTTATTACAGATTGGGGTTGGCTCTATCTCGCCGCGGACAAATTCGGGCCAGACTCCATTTTCGCCGCCTTCGTCCAGAATCTGGATACCAGTCCCAGCCTGTGGCTGATCGCCTTCCTGCTGCCCGCCATGTGGTATGGATTTCCTTTCATGATGCTGGCCGCCAGCACCGGCTTGAAGACGATCCCTCAAGACGTCTTCGATGCCGCCGCCATTGACGGGGCCAACTCCTTGCAGACCTTCCGCGCCGTGACGTGGCCGCTGTTGACGCCTCTCCTCCTTCCCGCCCTGATCGTACGCGGCATCTTCGCCTTCAACCAGTTTTATCTGTTCCAGACCTTCTACTTCCAGGACGCCACGCTTGCGACACTGTCCTACAATGTCTTCAATCCAAACGTCGGCTATAGCAACGTGCCGGGCGGACTCTTTGCCGTCTCAGCCGTCATCAACATCATCACCGTCGTCTGCCTGATGATCTTTGTTATGCTTTTCAACCGCTGGAGCAAGGCAGGTGAAGGAGTGACCTATGCGTAGGATTTCCCCGTTCCGTCAACTCGTCACACAACTCGCGCTGGTCGTGGTCGGTTTCTTCGTCATCCTTCCCATTTGGGGCGTCGTCCGCCTCGCCTTCGACGGTTCCCTCATCGGACGCCCCACTGAGTTTCGCCTCCTGCCCAAAGTCTGGTCCTTCGACGCGTTCCTGAAGGTCCTCGACCAGCCCTATCAGTCGGTGGATTTCGAGGTCCTGCTTAAAAACAGCCTGCTCGTCTCATTCGGCGCGGCGCTGGTCGCCATCCTGCTCGGCATGAGCCTGGCCTACGCCTTCGCGCGTTTCCGTTTCCCCGCGCGGCAGACCGGGCTGTTCGTCATCCTGCTGACCGCCGTTCTTCCACCAGTCGCGTTCATGACGCCGCTATATATTCTTCTCAGCCTCTTGAAAATCCGAACGACGTTGATGGCGCTGGTCATTGTGTACGCGGCGTTTGCCATGCCCTTCTGCATCTGGAACATGCGCGCCGCGTTCCAGGCCGTCCCCAAGGAGATCGAAGAGGCGGCCTTCCTCGACGGCGCAGGTCATTTCACCTCGTTTGTTTTCATTGCGCTCCCACTGGCTCTTCCATCCGTTGCGATTGCAGGATTGATTGCCTTCCTCATGGCCTACTCTGAATTCACCCTCGGCTGGCTGTTCGTGGACAAAGCCGATAACGTCACGCTGGCCATGTCCATCTACGCCATCGTGCAAAGTCAGTATTCGGGCGGCGCCCAGCCGTGGAGTTACCTCGGCTCGCTTGCGATCATCATGTCCATCCCCGTCGTCGTCATCTTCCTCATCTTCCAGCGCACCCTGCTCGACCGCATGCTCTTTGGAAGCACGGGAGATTCGCCGTGATCGTCGGCAGGCTGTTGAGCGACATCGCCGAACGCTTGCGCGGACTGTCCGACACACCCGAACTGGACGCGCAGGTCCTGCTCGCGCACATCCTGAACAAGCCGCGCACGCGCCTGCTGGCGCATCTCGAAACGCGTCTCACCGATGCCCAGATTGACTCCACCGAAAAAGCCCTCTTGCAGCTGACGATGGGCACACCCCTGCCCTATGTACTTGGCCGCTGGGAATTCTTCGGCCGCGAATTCATCGTGACGCCCGACGTGCTCATCCCGCGCCCTGAGACGGAATTACTGGTCGAACACGCCATCGCGTGGTTGCAACAGCATCCCGCGCGCCGCCGCGCCATTGACATCGGCACGGGGTCGGGCTGCATCGCCGTCTCGCTGGCGGTGGAGGTCCGCGACCTGCGCGTGCTCGCCACCGACCTGTCCCTGCCCGCGCTCAAGGTCGCCCGACAGAACGCCCGTAAGCACCGCGTCGTCAAGCGTATGGACCTTGTGCGCTGTGACCTCCTGCCGTCTCACACGAATCCCCTGCCCACCGAGAGTCAATTCGACCTGATCTGCGCCAACCTCCCGTACATCCCCACCAAAACCCTGCACGGACTTCCGATCTACGGACGCGAGCCCACCCTCGCCCTCGACGGCGGACGCGACGGGCTCACCCTCGTCCGCCACCTGCTCAAGCTCGCGCCGCGCTGGCTGGCCCCGGGCGGGATGATCCTGCTGGAGATCGAAGCCGGTGAGGGACTCAAGACGCTCTCCTTGGTTTACGACCATTTCGACCGCGCCCGCATCAGCCTGCACCGCGACCTCTCGGGCAAGGACCGCCTGATCAAGATCGAATTGTGAACTAACCTGACAAATGAAGCTCGCGCTGAGCGGAGGGACCTAGTCCCGTAGACGAAGCGCAATTTGCCAGTTCTGCGTCTCGTCTACGCTTCGCTCCGCTCGACGCGATGTTATGCCAGGTTTAATTGTTAATCTTCAAAATCTCGCGGTACTGCGTAAGATGAGTTATGAAAACAGAAATCCTCCAGGCCACCGACCCACGCGCCGTCCCTCTCGCACTCGAAATCCTGCGCGGCGGCGGGCTGGTTGCCTTCCCTACCGACACGGTCTACGGCCTCGGCGCGCTGGCGCACGATGGAGAAGCAATTGGATCCATCTACGTTGCCAAAGAACGCCCCCCCGAAAAAGCGATTCCCATTTTGATCTGGGACGCGGAAGACCTTGAGAAAGTAGCGATGGATGTTCCAGAAATGGCGCGACGACTCGCCGCCCGCTTCTGGCCCGGACCCCTGACCCTCGTCGTCCCCAAACGCGCGGACCTGCCCGAAGCCGTCTCTGCCACTGCCACGGTCGGCGTGCGCATGCCCGACCACCCCGCGGCGCGGACGCTGTTACGCGCGGCGGGCCCGATGGCGGTCACTTCCGCGAACCGCTCAGGCGGTGAGAACGCGCGGCGCGCGGAGGAAGTCCTTGCCCAATTAAACGGACGCATCCCGCTCGTCCTGGATGGAGGCGAGACGCCCGGAGGGGTCGCCTCTACGGTGGTAGATTGCACGGGCGCGGAGCCGGTCATCCTGCGCGAGGGTCCCGTCACATTGGAGCAAATTCGGAGCGCAATTCTCTAATCCCGCCCTTAAGTGAAATTCAGGAAGCATTTAAGTGCCCATGTAAAATTACAAGTGCATTCTCCTCTACAAACCGCCGACGGCTCGGGCAAGCCCAGGCGGTTTGGGTTTTTAATGGCATAATGGGGAAAATTTTTCGGGAGAAGAAGTATGCGGTCTGCAATTGGAGCATCACGATATCTCGTCCTGCTGGCGGTGATCAGCGCCTTCGCGGCGGGGACCACCCTGCTGGCCTTCGGCGCGTACGAAACGTATGTGGAGATCAGGCACGTGATCGAGGGCAGGATGCCCGAATCGCTGGCGGTGACGTTCATCGAACTGGCCGACCTGTTCCTGCTGGGCGTGGTGCTTTACATCATCGCGCTGGGATTGTACGAACTGTTCATTGACGATTCAGCCCCCGTGCCCGCCTGGTTGGAGATTCACCATCTCGATGATTTAAAGAACAAACTCATCAGCGTGGTGATCGTGGTGATGAGCGTGTTGTTCCTCAAGCAAGTCGTTTCGTGGGATGGAGAGTCCAACCTGCTTACGTACGGCGGGGGTATCGGCGTTGTGATCGCGGCGTTGACGTATTTCCTGAGTTATAAATCGGCGAAGGGCAAGGAATGATTTGAGTCGGGAATCGTCCGCACTTCGCCGAAGCGAAGTAGGCTTTAGTCGAGGTGAGCGTTAAGCCGACCCCCTCCGCCCGCTTCGCCCCCTGCCGGGGACCTTCGGCGGGCACCTCCCCCAAATACGACGAGAGATATTCTGTATGCGGATTCAAGATATAAATCGTCGGATTTGGGGGAGGCAGGGTGGGGGTCCCGCTTCCGCACGGACCGTCCAAGCGGGAGATGGAGGCGATGTGGTCACTTCGACTTCGCTCACATCGTCCCGATGTCCTTCGGGAGCGCAAGTCTCCTCGTTGTAGCCCCGAATGAACCATGCTACATTCTCAATTGCAATGCTTCGTCCGTATCGGGATTTAGGATGTCTGCTCTTGCGAGCCTGAGACCTTCGGTCAGCCCTCGGCGGGGTGCTTCGCGAAGTCCCACGCCGAGCGAGCAAGGATTGGTGAATTTGTTTCCGCAGGGTAGGTAGGGCTACTTAGTGAAATCCCGCGTCGGGAAGAATCTATCTCCTGAATTACTAACGATTTTTCATATACAAAGTGTCGTCGGCCAGCATCCATAATCTGCCGCTACTGTCCTCCAGAACAGGGCTACGATAAGTAGTGAATAAACACCACTCTCCATATTGAGTATCAAGCCAACCTGTTCCTCTGCTTGACCAGAACCATAGTAGGGCATCGGAACTTTCGTATGTAAACACAGGATAGCCCCACGACCACACTCCGGCACCTTCTATAACATCGATAAATACAGGAGAGCGTATTACAGTAAACCATTGAGGAGAAAGGTCTGCTGAAGAAAAATCAAACCACCCTATATCATTAACCCATAAGCGGCTTTTACTATCAAGAAAGATAGTTGCTGAAAACTGATTCGATAATTCTGGATCTGGTATCCCGTACTCTTTGGTTTCGCCAGAAGAAGGGTGAAACTCTATCAATTTACCTCTGGATAAATCCAGCATGAAAATGTCGCCATTGGGGGAAATCACAATATTGCTTGAAAACTGCGGGCCGGTTAAATGCCTCTCTGCTTTTAGCGCAATCGGGTCGAAACTGTAGAGGTAATATATTTCTTTGAAGTTTATGCTGTCTAATTCTTTGATTATCATCCAGAATATACCGTTTTGACTTACTTCAAGAGCCTCTATCGCCAGCGAATCCGAGTCTTGAAGAAGACCATCTTTGTCAGTTACTGGCTCAAATTGATCGCTAGCTTCATTGTAATAAACAAGGAGGGAAAAATCGCCAGTTATACTTAATGTCTTAGGCCATCTTCTAGCTGCCCATACGGAACGACTATTATCTAAGAAAAGGAAAGAACCAAAGGCAAAGGGAGCGTTAGGAGTGGTTGATGGAGTAATTCTCCATTCTTGGGTGTCGGTTCGGTAGCGGAACACTCCTTGATTGTTATTGGACAGAATCCATAATTCATCATATCCGTTGTGAGATTGAATTACTTCAAGCGATAGACTTGCGGGATGATTGTATTTTACCTTCGATATCATTGCCCAATCTGCCGGGGGCAGAACTGGTTCCTGTGGAGAGGGTAACAGAGTGGTTTCTCCATTCGGATAAACGAAGGTTGTCAATGGAGAGATGCATTTGCTATCCCTTTGTGTTGGAATTGCTATTAAGGTTGGGGGCGAAGTTAGAACGGGTGTTGAAAGTGCCACTGGAATAGAGACCGGATTACATGCGGCCAAAAGAAGACAGCAAAGTGCAAATAGGGCCAGGTTTTGTTTCATGATTTTCTACCTTGGGCGAAAAACGAATCCAGTTGCAGTTTGACGTACATTCACATCGGTCGAAAGTGCGTAATGATCCTGTCCATTAATAGGTAAATAGGAGTATGTGTTGTTAGCCAAATATGGCGCTAACGCTGCATTATAAGCAGGATTAAGATACCGCTAGGTTTCTATCGGTGGTTGCCCCACTTCATCGCTCCGACTGCCAATGCCATCTGCAACAAATACACGGCCACCTTTAGCCAATACTTCCATTAGCAGTGGCGTCAAACCTCCCCTTTCCGCGTATTCAGGACGATCTTTGACGGTTGCTGTTAAGGTGGGATCTAGCAGAACAACGCCATTGAGTTCACTTTGCCTGCCGGCACTAACAAGGTACTCTGCCGCAAGAATAGCAACATCGGCTCCTGCGCTGTGCCCAACGAAAATAAAGTTAACTGGCGCATCCAATAATAATTTGACTCGATCAAGGCACGCAGACTTTGTTCCGCAGTCGTCCACATCATAAGTAAAAACCTGATATCCATTTTGTTCTGCCCAACTTCGATATGGGGCAAGTCTGTCGTCTGGTTCCCCTGGGCGTGCGCAGTTTGCACCATTGGGGTTATCACCTACACCACAGAACAATATTACGAACGTGGGGATTGAAGAACTATCACGCGCGCTAGGTAATGCACTATCCCCATATCTGTTCCATCCACGAGAATATTGATGCCACGATGATCCATATGCCCTCTTATGTTGGCGAATTACATCTTGCCTGCTATGACCTGAGGGATCATTAAAATTGATAGGCGCGTTATTGACGTAACTATAACGATTGAATTCTTGAGGATTGATCGCGCTTGGAATCATACTATCCGGCTGAATAAACCTCCCCAGCGCCTGCGAATAGAATCTTGCGCGGTAATCCATCAAGCCTGTGCCGCTCAAACCTGTGCCATTCAACGCGCGTTGACCCGTGAATCCGAAATCGGTCACCGTGATGGGTGAATTGGGAATCGTCCGCACTTCGCCAAAGGGGAGGTAGCGCTGTTGGGATGTTAAGGTGCCGCTGGCATTGGTGACCGCTACCACGGAGCCGAGATGATCGGTCAAGAGATATTGTAATCCTGAATCGTCGCGGAGGGCAACGGTCTGGCCTGCGATGGAGTAATACTTTTTCACCGCGCCATCGGTCACTTCGTAGAGTCCACCCATGCCTGCCCTGAGCGAAGTCGAAGGGAAGTAGGCTTTCGTCGAGGTGAGCGTGGTGCCTATGAGATAGCGCTCCTCCACGCGCACGCCGACCCCCTCCGTCCTGCGGACACCTCCCCCAAATACGACGAGGAATATTTTGTGTGCGGATTCAAAGTATAAATCGTCGGATTTGGGGGAGGCAGGGTAGGGGTCCCGCTTCCGCATGGACCGTCCAAGCGGGAGACGCTCGCAATACGATTCTCCTCGTTATAACCTTGAATGAACCATTCCCCATTCTCCATCCTGCAGGTCATGTTGCCGTTTTCATCGTACGTTCCGCTGAATACGGTTGATTGTTCACTGGTTACTTCGTCCACGGCGTGGGGCTGGGTTGTGTCGTAGGCGTATTCCCGTTCCACCCAACTCAACTGAGGTGTGGGAGTCGGGGTGGAGGTGTTGGTGGGTGTATAGGTGACCGCAGGTCTCATTCCTCTCGCCCGTTTACGAAAGCGGCCAGGTGGGCTGGACGTCCTCCTCGAGGCCGCTGGTGTAGCCGAGCGCGTAACGGAAGTAGCCCGCCGCGCCGATCATGGCGGCGTTGTCGGTGCACAGCGAGAGGCGCGGGATGTGCACGGGAAATTCGGTCTGCGACTTGAACGCCTGCCGCAAGGCGCGGTTGGCCGAGACGCCGCCCGCCACGAGAATCTCCTTCGCGCCGAACTCGCGCGCCGCGGCCATCGTCTTCTCGAACAGAACATCCACGACGGCGGCCTGGAAACTGGCGGCCAGGTCAGTGACGGGCAGGGGCTTGCCGCCTTTTTGAAGACGCTGCGTTTCGTGCAGGACCGCGGTCTTGAGTCCGCTGAACGAGAAGTTCCACGTCCCTTCGAGGCGGGCGCGCGGGAACGCGAAGCGGCGCGGATCGCCGTCCTCAGCGGCCTGCTGAATGGCGGGACCGCCGGGGTAGCCGAGTCCCAGCAGGCGCGCCACCTTGTCGAAGGCCTCGCCCGCCGCGTCGTCCAGTGTGGAGCCGAGACGCTGGTAGGTCAAATGATCGGACATCAGAATCAGTTCCGTGTGTCCGCCCGAGACGAGCAAAGCCAGCAATGGAAATTGCGGCGCGGGAGGCGGAGTCTCGCCCGCGTCGTAGACCCAGGCCGAGTAGATGTGTCCTTCCAAATGGTTGACGCCCACGAACGGAATCCCCGCGCCGAGCGCGAGACCCTTGGCCGCGTTCATGCCGACGACCAGCGATCCCGCCAGCCCGGGCCCGCGCGTGACCGCGATGGCATCCACGTCCGCGAGGGTGATGTGCGCCTGCGACAACGCCTGCTCGATGATCGGCACAATCGAGAGCACGTGCTGGCGCGAAGCGACTTCGGGATACACGCCGCCGAAGCGCGCGTGCACGTCCATCTGCGAGGCAACGACGGAGGCCAGCAGGGCGCGCCCGTTTTCGAGCACGGCGCAGGCGGTCTCGTCGCAGGAGGTTTCGATGGCGAGGACGCGGGCGGGTTTGAGATCGGTCATCAGATTTTGGCGGTTGGTAAATGGATTATAGATGTGCCCAGGCCGCGTCTTCTGCGGGAGAATCCCAATCGCGGCCAAGGACATTTTCAGAGGCAAGCATTGTATCAGGGACTGGCGAGCCAAGTAGTAGCGACTTTAGTCGTCTGATTAATGAACGACTGAAGTCGTTACTACAAAGCCGAACGATGATGCGATAAATTCTCATGGAGGCCTCTTTGTCATTCGTTATGTAGCATGTAATACGCAATACGACTTACCTCTTCCACTTCTTCATCTTCAAAACAAAGTCATACGGATACTCGGCCAGGATTTCCATCTTCCCATCGGGACGCACCCAGATGGTATCCTCGATGCGGACGCCCATGCCTTTATCGGGATAATACAGCCCAGGCTCGGAGGTGATGACCACGCCCGGCGCGAGGCGGTGGCCCTCGTCCGCTTGCAGGCCGCTGAACGGTCGCTCGTGGATGTTCAATCCCACGCCGTGGCCGAGGCTGTGGACGTAACCATCCAGCGGGCTTTGCGTATTGAGTTGCGACTTGTGCCCTTTGGATTCGAAATATTCACAGGTCATCTTCTGGTAATCCTTGAATGAGGCGTTCAAGTCGAAGTTGTCCAGCACGCGGTCGAAGATCTCCTTCACCTGGTCGTACAATTCCTGCGCCTCGGGCGGAGCGTAACCCAGGCACCAGGTGCGCGTGAAATCGTAGAAATATCCGCCGCCCGCTTCGGCGGGATAAATATCGAAGATGATGGTCTGGCCGAGGCGAATCAAATCCGCGGGATTGCCCGCGGAATGCGGCACACCCGCGTCGCGGCCGATGGAGAAGATGAAGCCCTCGGGCAGTTCCGCGCCGCGCTCGGCCACCCACAGATTGATCTTCCGTTTGACATCGCCGATAGTGAGAGGCGACCCGTCCTCTTTGAGCAGGACTTCGTCCGCGCGGACCTCGCGGCTGGTGAGGTAATCCGCTGCGAGGCCGACGACCTCGGTGGTGATCCTGCCCATGGCGCGGATACGCTCCACTTCGGATTCTTCCTTCGTCTCCATGGCGCGAATGAAGATAGAGTTCATACCGTTTTCGCCGATCAGTTCCACGCCCGGGGCAATGCGCGCGAAATGGGAAAACATCGCAAGAACGCCGCTCACCTCCATGTGACCATATACGCCGACGCGTCCCTTGACTCCCAGGTCGGCGAGGATGTGCTGCAGGCGCAATGCGCCCGTCAGGCTCATATCGCCGTCCGCCTGCTTGAAATATTCCTGCCAGGGATAATCGCTGAAGGAACGCGCCTGCAAACCCGTCTTCGCGGCCTCGTCGCGCTCCATGTCATTGTAAAAGAGAATGGGCGCTTCGCCGCGCTTCTTGACAAGCGCCGCGGCGCTGACGTGTCCGCCGCCCGTAAAGTAATACATCGGCGGGTTGTGCTCGGCATTGCCGAGGACGAGCAGGGCGTCCAGATTTTTTGATTGCATGAGGGCGTCGAGATCGGATTTCATTTTTCTCCTGATTTTTAACGCGAATGACGCGAATGGGCAAATTGCGCGAATGCTTTGATTTACTTTGGCCGCGGTGGGTTGCGGGTTGCGAGTGGACGCGGGGGAAGTTTGGCCTTGTTGTTGGTATAAACCACGCGGCTGGATTGTACGCGCTCCGCGCCAAAGTTTATCACAATGGCGAGTTGCAAACCTGTGGCCTTCAAATAAGAAAGAGCCTGCTGTTCATGGATGCGCAGTATCTCAACAACCGCTTTATATTCAAGAATGACACGTCCTTCAATGACACAATCAAGGACAAATTCGCCAAGCGGCTTCCCCTTATACACCACCACAACCCGCTTTTGTCTCTCTATCGCCATGCCGCGCGCCGTCAGTTCGCGCGCCATGGCTTCATCGTAAATCGCTTCTGGGAATCCAGGTCCCAGCGTGTTGTGCACTTCAAATGTCGCCTGCATGATTTGATACGATAACTCTTTCTCGACAATCACAATCTCGCTCATTTTTCCTCCTCATTCGCGTCATTCGTTTATTCGCGCAATTCGCGTTCCAAAATGGTTAGCAAGATCTCATCTTCTTCAGACAAGACAGTGCGCGGATCGAGCAAGACTTTATCGTTTTCGGTTCGCGCGATGACGGGCGGATTCTGCGCGCGCAGTTTCGCGAGGAATTTATCGGGGCTTTTGACTTTCAGCGACAATACAAACGTCGGCAGGGACTCTTCGGGGAGGCTTCCGCCGCCCACAGTGGATTCGGACTCGACCACTTCGCCCTGACCCAATTCCTTCGCCCACGCCTCCGCGCGGACTTTAGCCTGTTCCCGCGTCATCGAGATCATCCTCCAGACGGGAATCTCGCGCACGGCCTCATCCTTGAGATAATGCAGCAGCGTGGCTGTGACTCCCGCGAGACAGGTCTTGTCGGCGCGGAGGGCGCGCGCCAGCGGATGCTTCCTGAGTCGAGCCATCAAGTCCGCGCGGCCGACGACGATGCCCGCCTGCGGTCCGCCCAGCAGTTTATCACCCGAAAAGCAGACCAGGTCCGCGCCCGCGGCCAGGGATTCTTGAACAGTCGGTTCGCGCGCGAGACCATACTTGGCCGTATCGAGCAACGCGCCCGAACCGAGATCGTCTACAACGGGCACACTCGATTTGTGAGCGAGTTTGATAATATCTTTGAAATCAGGTTCTTCTGTGAAGCCGACGATCTTGAAATTCGAGCGATGGGCGCGTAAGACCAGCGCGGTCGGTTCATGCAAGGCTTCTTCAAAATCGGACAGGCGGATACGATTCGTCGTGCCCACTTCGACCAGTTTCGCGCCCGACTGTTTCATCACGTCGGGCACGCGGAATCCGCCGCCGATCTCCACCAGTTGCGAGCGCGGAATGACCACGCGTTTTTTGCTGGCAAGCGCAGACAAGACCAACAGCACCGCGGAAGCATTGTTATTGACTACCAGCGCGGACTCGGCACCTGTCAGTTTTTGCAGGATGGCTTCGGCGTGGACAAGCCGCGAACCGCGCTGTCCCTTTTCGAGATCATATTCCAGATTGGAGTAGCCGCGCGAGACTGCGTCCATCGCGGCGAGGGTTGCTTTCGAAAGAGGGGCGCGGCCCAGGTTCGTGTGCAGGATCACGCCCGTCGCATTGATGACGGGATGCAGGCTGGGACGCGTCCATTCGGCCAGCAGGGATTCGGCGCGGGCGATCAACGCCTCGCGCTCGGGGAGGGAGTCCGCGCCCGATTTGACGGCGGCCCGCACCTCGTCGAGAGAGACGCGCACGGCTTGCAGGGTCAGCGGGCGACCAAAAGATGAAACCAGTCCCATGGCGCGCGGCGTCTGCATCAATTGTTCAACAGAGGGGAGCGAACGCAGGTCAGTCATCGTCAATCGTGGGCGCGTGCCACTGGGCGCGCTCGCGCAGTCCGATCAGATACTCGATGGCGTAGAAGCCGCCGAGCAGTCCGAGCACGGTGTAGATGGAGTTGAGGCGGGCGAGTTGAAGCCAGGCCAGGGTCGCGCCGTAGATGCCCGCCCACAGCGATTGGCGGACGAGGGTCTGCGGCGGCAAAGGATTTCCCGAAGGAAAACGCACGCTGAGAAAATAATGGACAGGCAGGGCGAGGGCGGTGAGTCCGATGGACCAAAGTGCGAAGAAACCCCAGCGCGGCCAGACGGTGGGCTCGGTGTAAACGACGATGAGGAACAGTCCGCCCCAGCCGAGGAGGAGGAGAATGAGGGTCTGGAGCAGGTAGGGGCGGAACGAGGGACGTGAGGGCATCGAATGAATTATACTCTGTGAGAGAAGAGCGGCCCGTGGTCTCGATACGGCGGCGGTGGTCGAGTAGTCCGCAGGACATATCGAGACCACGCCGCCTACTCGACCACCGTTATTGATTGAGAGGCGATCATGAACGTATCCGATGCCATTCGCACGAAGCGCGCGGTGCGGAAATTCCAGGACAAGCCTTTGCCCGATGAAGTAACCCGCGCTATCCTCAACGCGGGACGACGCTCACAGTCGTCGAAGAACGAGCAGACCTGGCAATTCATCGCGATTCGCGACAAGTCCATTTTGAAGGCGCTCTCGGAGTGCGGCTCGTGGGCGGGACACCTGGCGGGCACGGCGCTGGCGGTCGCCATCATCACCCCTGAACCGACCGCCAAATTCCAGACCATGTTCGACGCAGGTCAGGCCGCGGCCTTCATGCAACTGGCGGCGTGGGAGTTGGGCGTGGGCTCCTGTCCCGCTTCGATTTATGAGGGCGAAAAGGCACGCTCGATTCTGGGATTCCCACCCGAATGGCATTTGCGCATCGCGTTGTCGTTTGGATATCCATTGGAGGAGGGGAAGTTATCCGCGCCGCCGAGGAAGGGCGGGAGGAGGTCACTGGAGGAGGTGGCGCATTGGGAGAGATGGTGAGCGGGTATAATTGGTGCAATATAGATAATAGACAGTTAGGAGAACTCATATGCGATTCAAAATCGTCCTCGAAAAAAGCGACGAAGGCGGATACACCGTTTACGTTCCGTCTTTGCCAGGCTGCATTAGCGAAGGGGAGACCAAAGAGGAATCTTTGAAGAATATTCAGGAAGCCATTGAATTGTATTTGGAACCCGTTGAAGATGACTGGATTCTTGACGAAAAGGCCATGGTACAGGAAATTGAACTATGAGCAAAGTCCCCAGCCTGTCGTATGTGGAAATTATCAGGGCATTACAGCGCGACGGCTGGACGGTGGTTCGCCAGCGGGGAAGTCACATTCGATTACAAAAACGGATTGGAGATGAGTTGCTCAAAATTACCGTTCCCGCTCATCGTCCAGTTAAACGCTCCACTTTGTCGCACATTTTGAAACAAGCGCGTCTGGATGTAGATAGATTTTTGGAATTAGTGTAAGCCCATTAGTGCAAGAACCGTGAGGGAAAGTATGACCGATCATTGCTTCATCAGTTACTCAGTCGCTGACGCGCTGGAATTTGCGCGCCGACTTGCTGACGAACTGGAAGGCGGCGAGGATAAATATATCAACGCCTGGTTCGATAAACGGGATATTGACCCTGCCCGTGATTGGGATGACCAGATCGTGGAAGGAATCAAGTCATGCAAGTGCATGGCATTTGTGATGACCAAGGACAGCACATCCCCAGGCTCGATGACCAAGAACGAATGGACTTGGGCGTTGAAATACAAAAAGCCTGTGATACCTATCCGCCTGCATAAGGAGGTTGAACAACCTTTTGGACTTGGCAACCGTCAATGGATAGACTTCACAGGCGAGTTTGAACACGGCTTGGCAAAACTTCGTAAGTTCCTGCGAGGAATGGATTCACCCGAAGGTGTCCTACAATCACTAAAAGACCGACAGTCAGATGCTGAACGCGATTTACGACGCGCGAAGGGTGATGAAGCAAAGCGTATTCAGTCTGAAATCGAAGAACTGAAATCTCAAATTCAGGTTCAAGAAAGAATCGTCGCGGATCCCGAAGCCGCGCAAAAACAAACCCAAGCCAACATCGAAGCGGGACTCGAGCGCGAGCGTCAGCCAGCCAAAGAAGTAATCAGTAAACAGTCAACGAAGTTCATCAATCCTCCCCCTGGCATTGCGCCGAATTATTTTCAAGATCGTTTCGTCGAAACGGAACAAATCGTCCACTTCCTGCAAGATGACTCGCAACGGCTGATGACCATCGTCGGGCGCGGAGGGGTGGGGAAAACGGCGATGGTGTGCAGGCTGTTGAAAGGTCTGGAGGGGGGCGAACTTCCAGATGGGCTAGGCAGCCTGAAGGTGGAGGGAATCGTCTATCTCAGCGAGAGCGGCAGTCACCGCGTCAATTTCGCCAATCTGTTTTATGACCTGTGCAAACTCCTGCCCGCCGATGCCGCGAACGCGCTGGATGCCGTCTATAAAAATCCGCAGGCGAGCACGGCGTCGAAGATGAGCGCGCTGTTGGACAAGTTCACGGCGGGGAAGGTGGTGCTGCTGTTGGATAACATCGAACCGCTCATCAGCGTCGAGACCTTCGACATCGCCGACGCGGAACTGGATGAATGCCTGCGCGCCCTGCTGCATGGAGCGCACAGCGCGTTGAAGGTCATCCTGACCACGCGCGTCGCCCCGCGCGGACTGAACC
>JBFMCC010000007.1:0-81775 GCA_040754535.1 Chloroflexota bacterium | reverse complement strand
GCCTCTATCTTGCAAGGCGTTCCATTGGGCGAAATTCACTTCTGCCAGGAATTGCTCCATTTGATGAGGCTGGTCGAAGTATCGGCGAAATAAATTGCGCGGGTCCCACTCGATGAGGACGCCGCCGAAATCGAAGATGATGGCTTTGATGGAGGAGGTCATGGCGTGATTTTAGCAGGGTTTGGGAGACTCTCGATTCTCAAGTGACTGCCTTCATGCCAAGCGCGACGTATATTCGCGTCCTCAAACCAATCCCGAAAAATCAACAGCCTTATCCGACCAACCTTTTGCCTGCACGGAGAGCAAGAGTCGCTGTTTAGGATTTTGGCTGGCTTCTGTCCATGCGCGGTGCCAGAGCGTAATCATGGTTTGCATCTGCACGAGTTCTGCGGCGGTTTCTGGTTCTGTGTCGGCTGCTGTCCACTCGATGAGGTGTTTGGCTTCATCCGATAAATTCAAAACAATATTGGGGTCGGTTAATTTTCTGGCAGAAGATGAAATACGTCCAAGCGTGGCGGCAAGTCCGCCCAGGCGGCGGGGGAGTGGGTCGCGTAGAAAGCGTTCGCGAAGTTGTTCTTGTCTTTCTTTATCCATGTCGCGATGATACCATTTTATTGTTTGACCAGCTTGCCGACTTGTAGACCTTCCAACCTTTCAACTCCTGCCGCAAACATTGTCACCTCAATCTGCCTCTTCGTCAGCTTCATCATCTCGACCGCCTTCTCCGTCGAAAAAGCCGCGGCTTTCAAGAATTGACCTGCCATGCCTCCCAAGGTCGCGCCGAGGGCGATGCACTTGGCGATGTCGAGTCCATCTTTGAGACCGCCGCTGGCGAAGACCGTCATTTCGGGCGCGGCCTTCTTGACATTCAAAATGGACTCCGCGGTGGGGATGCCCCAGCCGACGAACGTCGCCGCGAGTTCGCGCGTGAATTTGTCGGGTGCGCGGTGCATTTCGACCTGCGACCAACTCGTGCCGCCCGCGCCTGCCACGTCAATGGCGGAGACGCCGCAATCGGCGAGCAATTTGGCTGTCCGTTCTGAGATGCCCCAACCGACTTCTTTGGCGATGACAGGCGCCTTGATCTGCTTGCACACTTCTTCGATCTTTTTGGCGAGACCTGCGAAGTTGGTGTCGCCTGCGTCCTGAACCGCCTCCTGCAATGGATTTAGATGAAGGATGAGCGCGTCGGCCTGGATCATGTCCACGGCGCGGCGGCAGTGGTCAATGGTGTAACCATAGTTGAGTTGTACGGCGCCGAGGTTGGCAAACAGCAAGATACCCGGAGCGACCAGGCGGGTGACGGAAAAAGTGGGGATTTGTCTTGGGTCTTCGAGCGCGGCGCGTTGACTGCCGACTCCCATCGCCACGCCGACTTCCTGTGCGGCCTCTGCCAGCCGCTGGTTGATTTCGCCGGCCTCCTCCGTCCCGCCGGTCATGGAACTGATCAGGATGGGCGCGGCCAGGGTTTTGCCGAACAGGCTGAGGGTCGTATCGACGCGGTTCAGGTCCAGTTCGGGCAGGGCCTCGTGGACGAAGCGATAGTTCTCGAGTCCGCTCGTCAGCGCGGAGCGGACGTCCTTTTCCAAGTTGATTTTGATGTGGTCGGCTTTTCTCCGGTCGATTGGCGCAACTTTTCGCATGAGGCAGTGTTCCTGTGTTTGAGTTCCCCGATTGGGGCATCCTGTGCTGGCTTGACACGCTCGCGTGCAGGATTACAATAGGCCAGTCGTAACCAAGAAATCAATTCTGGAGGATCATTATGTCGGATACATTCGGTGACGTAAAGAAGATCATCGTGGACCTGCTGGGCGTGGACGAGGCCAAGGTGACGATGGAAGCCCGCTTCCGCGAAGACCTCGAGGCGGATTCGCTTGACCTGGTCGAGTTGATCATGGCCTTCGAGGACAAGTTCGGGGCCGAGATCTCGGATGAGGCCGCTCAAGGCATTACCACGGTCGGTGAGGCCGTCAAGTACATTGACGCACACAAGTAGTCGGATTATAACCGTAGAGACGCCCGCGAGGGCGTCTCTGTGTTTAAATTCGGATTAGGCGGGCACGGCGGAAGGTTGACGGCGTTTTGTGGAATCAACCAACCGCCGTGCCCCAGCGCGTTACTTCAACAGCGTGGCGATCTCTTCGGGGTGTTTGGCCACGCGCACGCCGGCCGCCTCCAAAGCCCTGACCTTGTCGGCCGCGGTGCCCGCGCCGCCCTCGATGATGGCCCCGGCGTGCCCCATGCGCTTGCCGGGCGGGGCGGTCTGCCCGGCGATGAACGAGACGACCGGTTTGGTCATCTTCTTCGAGATGAAGTCGGCCGCCTTCTCTTCGTCCGTGCCGCCGATCTCGCCGATCATCACTACCTTTTCGGTGCGGGGGTCGTGCTCGAACATGTCCAGGACGTCAATGAAATTCGTGCCGTTGACGGGGTCGCCGCCGATGCCCACGCAGGTGGACGCGCCGATCTTGACGTTCTTCATGGCGTACAGCACTTCATAGGTCAGTGTGCCGGAGCGCGAGACGACGCCCACATTGCCGGGAATGGCGATGTCGCCGGGGATGATGCCCACTTTGGATTCGCCCGGGGTCAACAACCCGGGGCAGTTCGGACCGACGAGCCGCACCCGTTTCTGGTCGAGGTAGTTGCGGACGCGCATCATGTCCTGCACCGGGACGCCCTCGGTGATGCAGACGATGAGCGGGATACCCGCGTCCGCGGCCTCGAACATGGCGTCCGCGGCGAAGCGGGCCGGGACGAAGATGACGGTGGCGTTGGCCCCGGTCGCTTCCGCGGCCAGTTTCACCGAATCGAAGACGGGAATTTTATCCTCCAGCACCCATTCGCCGCCCTTGCCGGGCGTCACGCCCGCGACGACGTTCGTGCCGTATTCGACCATCTGGGTGGTGTGGAACAGGCCTTCGTTGCCGGTGATGCCCTGTACGAGCAGGCGGGTGTTCTTGTCAATGAGAATGCTCATAAAATTGATTCCTTGGCAGGGGCAATCTTGTATGGTTGCCCTGGGCGGACATGCAGGTCCGCCCCTGCGGTTTGTGGTTAATTTCCCTGTGCGGCCTGGACGGCCTTCTGCGCCGCGTCGGCGAGGGTCTCGGCGGTGATCATCCTGGCCGCGGATAACAACTTGCGGCCTTCTTTTGCATTGGTCCCGACCAGGCGCACCACCATCGGCACCTTTGGCTTGACTTCATCCATCGCATCCAGAATGCCGCGCGCCACTTCGTCACAGCGGGTAATGCCGCCGAAGATGTTGAACAGAACGGCCTTGACGTTCGGGTCGGTCAGGATGATGCGCATGGCCGCGGCGACCTTGTCTGAGCCTGCGCCGCCGCCGATATCCAGGAAGTTGGCAGGCTCGCCGCCGAACAATTTGACGATGTCCATGCTGGTCATGGCCAGCCCCGCGCCGTTGACCATGCACCCGATGTTGCCGTCCAGTTTGATGAACGAAAGGCCGTACTTGCGCGCCTCGATCTCGGCCGGCGCGTCTTCGTCCACATCGCGCATCTCGCTCAAGTCGCTGTGGCGGAACATGGCGTTGTCGTCAATCAGCATCTTGCCGTCGAGCGCGACCAGTTTTTTATTTTTGTTGATAACAAGGGGATTGATCTCGGCCAGCGTCGCGTCGTTCTCGGTGTAACAGCGCCACAGCCCGGACAGAATCGAGCCGAAGTCGCGCCAGAGTTCGCGCGGCAAGTCAATCGAGGCGGCGATATCGCGCGCCTGGTAATCGCGCAGGCCCAGCAGCGGATCCACGTGGACTTTGATGATCTTCTCGGGATGCGTGGCGGCGACTTCTTCGATCTCGACTCCCCCCGCGGCGGATACCATGATGACGGGTTTCTTCGCGGCGCGGTCGTTGGTGATGCCGAGGTATATTTCCTGTTCGATGGCGGCGGCCTCGTCCACCAGCACCTTGCGCACGGGCAGTCCCTTGATTTCCATGGACAGGATCTGAGTGGCGAGTTGCTCGGCTTCGACCGGGTCTTTCGCGACCTTGATGCCTCCGGCTTTGCCGCGTCCGCCCACCAGCACCTGCGATTTAATGACAACGCGGCCGCCCAACTCTTCGGCGATGTGTCTCGCTTCCTGTGCGGTAGCCGCCACTCGTCCCCTTGGAATTGGGATGCCGTATTTGGCGAAGATCGTTTTGGATTGATACTCGTGGAGTTTCATGATTCTCCCTGCAGGGATGATTTGCTTTGTTGCAAAAGCAGGTGGATTATACCACCGTGAAGAATCGCTCGCCGACAGTTGGCGCTGTCGGCGAGTCTGTATGATGTTAGGTTTCGATCTGTCCTACGGAGAGGTTGCTGTCGGTGTCGGTTCGAGAGGCGTCTCTACGCCGGGCGTCGGCTCGACGGGTGTGGGCCCGGTGGGCGTCGGTTCGATTGGCAACACCTCGGTGGGGGATGGCTCGATGGGCGGGTTGACGATCTCCGCGCCGGGCAGTGTGAATCGCATGATGCGGTTGAAGGCCGCGTCGGTTACCCAGATGTGACCTTCCGCATCCACGGCAATACCGGCTGCCAAACCGAATGTGTTGAACGTATCGCCGTAGTCGCCCCACACGCGCACCAGTTCGCCGCTGTCGGTGAATTCCATGACGCGGTATCCTTCGGGGTCCGTGATGAAGACGTGATTCTCTGCATTGACCGCGATGAACGGTTTGTTGTCCACGGATTGACCGAACCAGCCGTACACGTCCCATTGGCGGTATGGGGTGAAGGTCAGGCCGTCTGCGCTTGGGATGAAACTCTGGACGCGTTGATTCCATGTGTCGGTCACATACACGGTTCCATCGTTGCCGATGGCGACGCCGACCGGCTCGTCGAATTGACCGGGGTCGAGACCCGCGGAGCCGAACTCGGTCAGGTAGCCGCCGTTCTTGTCGAAGACCATGATGCGTTTGTTGCCGGTGTCGGCCACGTAGACGCGGCCGTTCCTGTCCACGGCGACGCCGCGCGGCCCCCAGAAGCCTTCAATTGTGCCGGGCAGACCGTACTGTCCCCACATGGTGAGCGGCGTGCCGGTGGCGGTGAACTTCTGGACGCGGTGGTTCCAAGTGTCGGTCACGTAGACCGAGCCGTCGGGCCCGACCGCGATCCCCCAGGGTTCGTTGAAGGTTCCGATAGGCGCAGATTCGACAGACACGTTGGCGTCGCCGAATGTGCCCCACTCGTGCAGGACCGCGCCGGTCAGGTCCAGATGCAGGATGCGGTTGTTGCGCGAATCGGCCACGTAGAGCGTCCCGTCCGGTGCGAAGGCCAGCCCGCGCGGCGCGTTCAGGAATACGGGCTGGGCCTGGGCCGAGTCCAGCACCATGTCGGTTGGCAGGTCGACGATCTTGCCCACGGTGGGATCCTCGGCCTGCGACGAAACGGACGGCCCGACGCCGTAGTTCCAGATTTGCGAGGCCACGTCCTTGCGGATGTAGAGACGCATCTGGTCGGCGGGTTGCCACGTGGTCAGCGTCATGTCGCTGCGGCCGAGGGCTTGAGCGTAGCGGGTGTAATCGCGGTTCAGCCAGATATCAATGATTCCCGCGCGGATGTTCGGGTCGGTGAGCGCATTGCAGATCGGGCTGTAGTCCCTGGACTTGTTCCAGCGGTAGAAACCAAGCAGGCCGCGGCAGGAATAATTCTCGTCGAACGGCAGGCTTGGATCGCGCGGTGTGCTCAGGCTGAAATAATCCTGGTTGGGCCACCACATGCGGATGTAATCGAAACGATAGTAGCCGTCGCCGATGGCGGCCTCGATTTTGTCGAAATTCTTCTGATCCACGATGATGACGACCGCGTCCCGCAGGGAGCGCGTCGGTACGTCGAACGACCGCTGGTTGGTGTAGTCGCGCAGATACCAGACCATCGGCCAGGAAACACCGGTGTCCGGTGCGCTGGCATCATAGGCGATGGCGACGTTCATTCCGCCGGCCGTGCGACGCGAGATTTCCTCGGCCTGCGCCATCACCTCCTTTACGCCGGTCGCGGCATGGGCGTAGACCAGGTATTCGGTGGCGTTGTCGTAATTGACGTACGCGGCGCGGAACGAGGCGCGCGCCGTAAGGACCGCGAGGAGCGCGAAGAATGTCAGCGTGACCAGGCGCGTGACGTGAGCGGGACTCCAGTCGCGTAAGAGATAGTAAAGTCCCGCCGCGCTTGCAACCGCCGCCAGGGCCGGTAAGAGGAAGTTGCCGGTAGCCTGCAACTGATCGAGCGACTGTCCCTGGAAGGGCGGGGTGGGGCCGCTCAACGCGATCAGGCTGGCGGACAGGCTGGTAAGGAACACGAACATGGCCGCCAGCGTGAGCCACGGACGCCGCTGGCGCAGCCCCTCCCAGTCGGTCGTGGTGATCACGTGGTTAAGTCCCCACCCGGTCAGCAGGATCATCGGCCAGGCCATGTGGACCGTGAGCCAGGGCATCTTTTCCCCTGCAATCGTAAATGCCGCGATACTCGATAGCGACCACCAGATGAGCAGGTTGGTGGTACTGCCAAAGTTCGCTTCGACCGATTCCTGCTCCGCGTCATTCTGGACGGGCGGGCCGGCGCGCCCCAACCGGCGGCGCAGTACAACGATGATAGCCAGCGCGCTTCCCAACGCCGGTAGAAATTCATAGATGGGAATTTGAATCAAGAGATAGTAATACCAGGGCTGACTGCCGCGCTCCACGCCTTGCTGGACCAGCCAGTAGCCGAGCGATCCGATGATGCCGGTGAAAAAGCCTGCGCTATTTGTAAAGACCGTTGTAAACAGGACTGTGAACACGCTCCAGAAAAGCAGGTATGCCTTCCACCATACATCCCGATTCCACAAAACACCGATAAAGATGGAAAGCAGGAAGGCTGGAACGATGAACGCGCCCAGCCTGAGCAAGTCCGTCAATGTGAGTGTGTTGACCTCGGCTACTTCGGTGGGAATCTTCCAGTTGAATATCTTCAACAGGAAAGGTGTAAGCATGGGCAGGACGATGGTGCCCATCATAATGAGAAGGTCGAATGACCGCTCGCCTCGAATGGCGTCCCACCCATAGCCGCGCAGCAGGAAGTAGGCGGCCGCCGCCAACGCCGCGATTCCGATTCCGCTCAATATGACCGGCAGGGACGGGCCGCCTTCCTCCGGCGCCAGGGGCGCGAGCGCGCCCGGATCGGCGGGCGCGGCGGTCTCCGTCGCCGAGAGGATATCTGCTTCGCGGCCGGCCAGCCCAACTCCGAGGGCGGAGGCGATCAGCAAAATCCCAATTGCCAGCGCGATGACGAACACGTTGTAATCGCTTTCGCGGCCCGGCCAGGCCTGACGCGTGACGCGCGCGATGAAATAAATGGCGAGGAAAAGCAACGCCTGCGCTGCGTAAATAAAAGAAGTCTCTTTTGTGGTGAAGTGGAGGAGCAGGGTGGCGGTGACGAGAAAGATATATTTTTTATTGCCCGTTTCCAGGTAACGAAGTATGACATAAAGCATGAGCACACCCGAGAAGGCCGCGAACGACTCGTTGCGGGTGTAGCGCGAATAATACAACATGTAAGGGGAGACGACCAACAGGAATGCCGCGATCAACGCGCCGGCTTTGCCGAGATAACGCCGCCAGTACCAGGCCATCCAGACGGTCGCGATCCCGAACAGCGCGGCGGGAATGCGCGAGGTAAAATCGTCCGCTCCGAAGAGGAAATACACCAACGCCAGCATGTGGAACTGGCCGGGGCCGTGCATCATCGGGCTGTGTTGGTAGCCCTGACCGCGGGAGAGGAGCCAGGAAAAGTACGTGTGCAGGCTTTCGTCGTGACTCATCACGCGCGCGCCGAGGTCGTAAAAGCGGGTGACGATGGCGAGGATCATCAGCGCGGCAAAGATCGCGATTTCATGTGTGATGGCCGGCAGGGCAGGGTGGAGTGGACGGTCGAGCCAGGATCGGATTTCTGTGGACATAGGCCTCATTTTTTTCAAGAATTCGGACTGACTATACTTCAAACAAATGGTTCTTGCAAGAAACCGAAGGAATTATACTTCGTGTAGCCATTAGAACACCAAAGCAATCACACAAAATTACCAACAAGTTGACCACACCCGGCCTGAATCTCAACCCCGCGCCGCATTCGGATCGTGCATGGGACTCCGGCCTGCTCCAGCGATTCTTTGAACGCCTGCGCCCGCTGACGCGTGGTCGCCGCGCCGCGATAGCCGCTGGTCGGATTCAGAGGAATGGCGTTGACGTGGCATAACAATCCCTTCAGCAGGGAGGCGAGCCTGCGCGCCTGCTCGGGCGTGTCGTTGACCTCGTTTATCAACGCCCATTCGAATGTGATTCGACGTCTGGTCTTGTTGACGTAATACCGGCAGGCATCCATCAGGTCCGCAATGGGGTAGCGCTTGTTTACGGGCAACATGCTCAGGCGCAGATCGTCGTCCGCGGCATGGAGCGAGATGGCAAGATTGACCTGGCGATTCTCGTCCGCGAAGCGCCGAATCATCGGGACCAGGCCCACGGTCGAGATGGTGAAGCGGCGCGCCCCGAAATTGTATCCATCGGGATCGTTGAGTCGGTCAATGGCGGCCATTGTGTTATCGTAATTATGGAACGGTTCGCCCATGCCCATTACGACCACGTTGGTGACCGTTTGTCCCTCGGCGTGGAGCAGGCGCGCGTAGTGCATCACCTGCGCCACGATCTCGCCGCTGGAAAGGTGGCGCTTGAAACCCATCTGCCCGGTGGCGCAGAAGACACAGCCCATGGCGCATCCCGCCTGCGAACTGATGCACAGCGTGCGGCGTCTGTCATAGCGCATGAGCACCGCCTCGACGACCTTGCCATCCTGCAGTTTGAACAAGGTCTTGCGCGTCTGTCCATCCGACGATTCGATGAATGTATTTGTCTCGAGCGCGTCGAAGCGCAGGGAATCGGCCAGTTTCGTCCGGAGCGGGACGGGGAGGTTGGTGAAGCGATCGGGCGCATCCCAAAAGTTACGAAAAAGCCCTTCCCAAATCTGGCGGGCGCGAAAGGCAGGCTGTCCCCACGATTCGAGCAGGGAAGCCAGCGCGGGCAAATCTAAATCGTAGATTAATGGGAGAGGAGTCATTGCGTGCGCGTGATTCTATCACGGTAGAATTCTGCACTATAATTGGCGCTCGATTAGACTGGAGGTTTCATGAATACCAGAGTTCGTTCTGCGATTGCACTTGCGATGATCCTGTCGCTCTCGTTGAGCGCGTGCGGACCATCGGACGCCGAGTTGACACCCACGGTCACACCCGTTGATGTAAGTGCAATCCAAACCCAGGCGGTGCAGGCTTTCTCTTCACAACTGACCGCCACCGCGTTGGCCGCGCCGACCGCGACTTTCACACCCACACCGACGAGCGCGCCGCTTGTCTTGCCGACAGCCGGGACGCCGATTGCAGGCGTGACCGCCACCCAGGTCTTGTGTGACAATTCAGCGTTTGTCTCCGATGTGACCATACCTGACGGAACTGTCATGACGCCCGGGCAGACGTTCACAAAGACCTGGAAAGTTCAAAACACCGGCACGTGCACCTGGACGGCCACCTATGTCCTTGGCTTTGGCTACGGCAACCAGATGGGCGGCGCAGCCACACCCATCGGAAAAACTGTCGAGCCCGGCCAGCAAGCCGAGATTTCCATCACGCTCACCGCGCCCTCCGCCGCGGGCGACTACACCAGCGTCTGGCGCTTGTTCAACGACTCGGACACTCCCTTCGGCACAGTTCTGACCGCGGTCATCAAAGTCTCCGGCGGCTCTGCAACCGCGACAACCGGGCCGACAGCGACCCCCTCGCCAACTCCGACAGAGACGCCTGAACCGTAACTGAATCATGGTCCCTTCAACCGAAGGGACCATGATTTCATCCAACCAGCGCTTCCAGATCCTTGACTATGAAGTTGGGTTCCGGTTTCCAGCTTTTCGCCTGTTCTTCCGTACTGACTCCGCTTAACAGGAGCGCGGTCGGACAGCCCACCACCTGACCCGCGACAATGTCGGTTTCCAACCGGTCGCCGACGATGAGGGTTTCCCCTTTTTCCGTACCCAATCTTTCCAATGCCATCTCCATCAAATACGGATATGGCTTGCCCGCGTAAATTGGTTCAACGCCTGCGGCGGTTGTGATGACCGAGATCCACGCGCCCGCGCCGGGGATCTCCCCGCGCGGGGTGGGGAAGGTCTTATCGGGGTTGGTGGCGTAGAACGGGATACCGCGGCGCACAAGCAGGGTGGCTTCGCTCATTTTCGTGAAGTCTATCGTGCGATCAATACCCATGACGAAGGCGTCGGCCTGCAAGGCACCCTCCACCGCGAGGATTTCGAATCCCTTTTCCTTGAGGGCGGCGCGAATCCCATCCCCGCCAATGACGAACACCCTGCTCCCGCGAGGAAATTTCCGTTCGAGCATGTGCGCCACACATAGTGCAGACGTGAGCACTTGCGCCGGTTCGACTGTCACACCGAATTCGGCGAGTTTTTGCGCATACTGCTCCGGTGTCTTGGTGCCGTTGTTCGTGGCAAAGACAAACCCGAGTCCGCGAGATCGGATACGGTCGAATATCGCCGGGAGGTTTCCAATCGGCGCGTCCGATTTCCAGAGCACGCCGTCCATGTCGAGGATGAGGGCTTTGATGCGGGAAGGAAGCATTCTTTATTTTCCAAATTTTCGCGTCAAATATTCGAATACAGGACGGTCAATCCAGCGACCTTCGGGATCGGCGCGTTCCTCGAAATTCTCGTTGCCGATGAACGCAGAGAACGCGTCGCGGAAGTCGCCTTCGGGACTCCAATACCCAAGCCGCCTCGCGATTTCCTGCATCTGTACCAATGCAGGCCCGCTGAGTTCGAGGCGGTCGCTCTCTTCGCTCTTGCCAAAATACAGACGATGCATTTCGATCAATTCGCCCAGGCGCGCCACCGGGTCCGCGTGATCGTCCACGCGGTAATCCAGCCAGCGGTCGTTGAAGCCCGCATAGCCGCCCTTCGGCTTGACCACGTAAATGGCCGCGCTTTGGCGACCGCGGCGGTCGCCCCCGGCGCGGTCGGCGGCGAGGAGCGCGGCGTGCAGGCGAGTCGGCAGGTCACCTCCGGTTTCGAGGAAGGTCTTTTCCAACGCCTTGACCACCAGTTCGCCCGCGAGGATATTGCCCTGACAGGCGTAGCCGGGTCCGGCCGCACCGCCAGCCCAGGCGAAACAACCGGGACCCGTGAACGTGGCGGCGCGGCCCTGCGCGTCCACCAGCCCGACTTGCCGAAGGTCCTTGTCGGGATCGTCTTCGAGCAGTTTGGCAAGCGTCTCTTCGGCGGACATTCCCTTAGCCATCATCTCCAGCCCGCGCGGACCGAAGGACGTGTTGGCAAACGATTGCGTCGCCACCGCGCCCGCCCCGGCCTGCGCCCAGGGAACCACCGCGCCCACCGCTGGAAATTTGGAGGCGACGGCAATCCCCCATGCCTGCTCCTTTTCATCGAAGGCAACGATTGAAAAAGTCATCGCAACTCTCCTGACGCGATTATAACCTCACAGAATCAAAAGCCCGCCGATTCCTCGACGGGCCCAACTACTCAACTTGCAAATCATGAAGCTACCGGACTACTTGACCTTCTCAGGTACTTCCACCACCTGATCCACCAGGCCATACTCGACAGCCTGCCTGGCGTCCATGTAGAAGTCGCGGTCGGTGTCACGCTCGATCACTTCGAGCGTCTGGCCGGTATGTTCGGCCAGGATGCCGTTCAGGATTTCCTTCTGGCGCATGATCTGCTTGGCCGCGATGGCGATATCGGTGGCCTGGCCCTGCGCGCCGCCCAGCGGCTGGTGCATGTGGATGGTCGCGTGGGGCAGGGCGTAGCGACGGCCCTTCGTCCCGGCCGCCAGCAACACGGTCCCGAATGACGCGGTCACGCCCACGGCGGTCGTGCTGATCGGGTTCGAGATGACCTTCATCGTATCGTAAATGGCCATGCCCGCGTAGATCACGCCGCCGGGTGAGTTGATGTACATGCGGATTTCGCGCTCGGGGTCTTCGTGATTGAGGAAGAGCAGCTGCGCCACGATTACATTAGCGACTTGGTCGTCAATCGGCGTTCCGAGGAAGATGATGCGCTCCTTGAGCAGTAACGAGTAAATATCGTAAGCGCGCTCGCCGCGGCCGGACGTCTCGATGACCATCGGGATGACGTTCTTGAATTCGGGAATCATGGTACCTCCAATTTCGGCAATCATACTCGCGTTGTGTTGGATTCGTGTTAATTTTTTCGACGAACTTTACCTGGGTTTTTTCGCCGAGGACTTCCTGGCGGCCGCCTTCTTTTCCCTGGGCGGCGCTTCCTTCTTCGACTTCGAGGCCGCCGCCGCTTTCTTTGGCTTATCTTCGCCTTCGGCTGTTTCCGCTTTCGGCTTTGCCTCGCCGGTGGCAATCTCTTTCAAGCGCTCGAGCGTGCGCCGCGCCATCAGCCGCGCCGCCGACTCGTCGGCGATCAATTGACTGAACCGTTCCTGCGTCCTGCGTCCGCTCTTGTTCAACCTGTCGAAGTCCACCGCGTTCTGGACTGCGAGATTGTTCAAAGTCTGGTTGAACTCCTCGCCGAGCGCCGCCTCGTCTATCTCGACCTTTTCATGGCGCGCGATTTCATCCATGATCAGGCCGCGCTCCAGACGTTTCGTCGCAACGGGACGGACCTCTTCCTCCATGAATTTCTCCATAGTCGTGTTGCGGACCTTGAGATACGTCTCCAGGTCCATGTTCTGGCTGGCCAGCCTTTGGCGAAGATCATCAATAACATGCTCGCCCTCGTGTTCCAGCACCTGCGGCGGGTACTTGATGGTCGCCCCGGCTTTGATGGCGTCAATCAGTTCGGCGAAATACTCGTCGTCATAATCGGCTTTGGAACGCTCCTCGAGTTCCTTCCTGACCACATCCTTCAATTGCTCGAGGGTCTCGAAATTCTGGCCGACCATTTTGGCGAAGTCGTCGTTCAATTCGGGCAGGGTCACGCCGCGCACGGTCTTGACGGTCGCGGTGTAAGCGACGGTCTTGCCCTGCAATTTCTCGTCCGAGAAGTCCTTGGGGAACTTGTGCTTGACGGTCTTCGTCTCGCCCGACTTCACGCCGATCAACCCGCGGGCGAAACCGGGGAAGGGCCATTCGTCGTCGCGGTCCTCTTTTCGGACGAGCACCGCCACCCCGTCCCGCGAAAGATCGAGTTCTTCGCCCTCGGCGGCTTTTTCGGCCTCGCCTTTTACGTCAACGAGAACGTAGTCGCCAACCTGGATCGCCCGCTCGACGGTCTCGGTCGTCCCGTACATCTGGCGCAGGTCGTCGAGCGCCTTGTCGAGTTCGTCCTCGCCGGGCGCAGCCCAGTCATACGGCTTGCGAATCTTCTCGAAATCGCCGAGGTCCACGGTGGGCATCAGGGGCACGCGGAAGATGAACTTGGGCGGGTCCACGCTTTCGATCTTTTCCAGCGCGCCCGCCGCGGCGGGTTCCACCTCCGCCTGTTTCAAAGCCTCGGGATAGATTTCGTCCACCAGCAAATCTATCGCCTGTTCGACGATGGGTTCGTCGCCATAATGCCGCCGCACCATCTCGTAGGGCGCCTTGCCCGGGCGAAAGCCGGGGATCTTGCCGCGCTCGGAAAGTTTACGCGCCGCGCGGCGTTTGGCCGCTTCCATGCGCTCGGCCTCAATTTCGACCACCAGTTCGGCCTGGTGGTCGTCGCGAATCGTCTTGTCTATTTTCAAAGTGATTTCCTCGATTTGGATTTTATGGGGACGGAGGGACTTGAACCCTCACGCCTTGCGGCACATGATCCTAAGTCATGCCTGTCTGCCAATTCCAGCACGTCCCCGGAGTTCGAGTAACGATTGATTGGCGGCAAGATTATAAGCGAGAGGAGAATGAGCGTCAACGAGGATACGGTATAATCCCGCGCCTGATAACTGAAGACAGGAGAATTCAATTGAGCCGCGTCATCAACCCCGATTCCGCCGGAAAAGACCGCACGCGACTGACCCGGGCCATCGTGCTCGCCATCCGCGAACTGGCGAAACAAAGCGGACCGACGCCTGCCGCGCGCGACCTGGCCGCGTTCATCGCCCTGGCCTTGTCCGCCATCGCCGAGGGGATTGACGCCTCCGTCGCCGCGTGGGAGAAGCGCGACTACTGGGTCAAGGCCGATAAATTCAGGATGGAATGGTTATGGGCGGCGCATTACGCCGAGAAGATCAAGAACGCCGTTTTGAACGAAGACTGGGGTACGGTTGCCACGGTCTCGGCGCAGACCGCGCAGAAACTGGGAAAGATCCAGGTTTCAGAAAACCATCGGCTGGGCAGGCCGTGGGAAGGGGCATACGAAAAACTCCGAGGCCGGTGACCTCGGAGTTTCCCTGCTAATTGTTCATCGCACCCGCACTGACCCAGTCAACGATCAGTTGCACCTGGTCGGGTGTGAGTTTCGGCCCGCGCTTGGGCATTTTGCCGTTCAACAACTGCTGAACTAGCAGGCTGTTTTCCGCATCGCCTGCGACAATCACCGGCCCATTATCGGACCCCGCCATCAAAGCGCCATAACTTGCCACGCTCAAGCCTTCCTTCGTCTCGCGCCCGCCGTGGCAGTTCAGACAGCGGCTTTCGAGAATTGGGAGAATGTCATTGGCAAAACTGACCGCGGCGGCCGCGGGCGGCTCGATGGCGGCGGCGGTTGTCGCGGTCGGCTCGATGGCGGCCTGCTCCGTCGGCGCGTCGGTGGGTGCAGCGGTCGACTCTACTGCGGCCTTGGTCGGCGCGGACGCTTCGGTCACTGCGGGAGCGGAGCTTCCGCAGGCTGTCAGGGCAAGACTTACAACAAGTATTGTGACGACAATCTGGGTGCTGCGAGTGGTGGACATGTAAACTTCCTTTGGCTGTAAATTTAGAACCCGTAAAGGATGACGCCGCCTAAAAAGGCAAGCACGACCGCGATCCCAAAACTGACGAAATATGCCGCCGTGTAGATTGTCCTGGATTTCTCGAATAGATTCGGATTGCGCCAGCGCGCAACGGCTGTGACGGTGGTCAGTATCAGCAAGACGGTTGCAAGAGTCACCTTGACCGCCGCATTCGGCGCGTCACCGTCGTATGTGAGCGAATTGTCATAGATGCCCGTGACCCCCGCAGCCAGTGTGGCGACGGTCGCGAGGGCAATATTGGCAAAGGCGGCCTGTTCGAGGACCTTGCTTTTGTAGATGAGCGCCAGCAGGATGAAGAACGCGGCGGCGCCTGTCAATCCGATGGGGAAGTGCACCAGCATTGGGTGCAGGGGATGTACTTCGGTCAATGCGCGGATGAGACGGTCGAAAAACTCCATGCGTCCTCCTTGGGCGAATAGTTGCGCAACTATACTGATGAAAATTAAGGCGAAGATTAATTCACGATGCGCAAATCCCCCAATTTACATAAATTCTACACAATCGAAGTCGAATTTAGAACAGATTCAATTGTTGTGGAGGGGAATGCCCGTCCAGCAAAACAAAGGGAGCGGCGCGCTCGGTGAGGATGCCCAGTGTTCTGAGCGCAGATAAGTCGCGCAGTTTCCCCTGCCGGCGCGCTCGCAAAATCGCCTCGACGCCTTTCGGGCCGATGCCCGGAACGCGCAACAGGTCGCGGCGCTCGGCGCGGTTGATCTCGATGGGGCGGTGGATCAAGTTCGTTTGCGCCCAGGCCAGTTTCGGGTCCGCGTGAAGCGGGAGGTTTTCGTCCGCGGTAAAAGGCAGGTCTTCGAGGTCGAATCCATAATCGCGTAATAGGAAAGAGGCTTGATACAGCCGATGCTCGCGCCACGGGTCGACGGCGGGCTTGTTTTCCAGCGGCGTATCGGGAATGGGATGGAACGCCGAGAAATAAGCGCGCCTCAAGCGGACGTTTTTATGAAGCCAATCTGTTGTGGTGAGAAGTTCGAGATCCGTTTCGTCCGCGCCGCCGGCCACGAACTGCGTGACGGTCGAAGGCCAGCGACCGTTCCAGCCAAGATGCGCGGGACGCGTGCGTCGAATCTCCTCGACCCATTCGAGCGGATGGAGCAACTCTTCGAGGAAGACCTTGTGGGGCGCGAGCCGCGCCAGGCGATTCGTGTTGGGCGCTTCGAGGTTGATTGAGACGCGGTCGGCCAACTGCATGGCACGGAAAACTTGGTCCCTTTCCGCGCCCGGCATGATCTTGAGATGGATGTAACCGCGGAAGCCGTGTTTCTTTCGCAGAATCTCCGCCGTATCGAGCAGTTTATCCTGCGTGCGCGCGCCGCCACCCGCCAAACCCGAACTGAGGAAAACCCCCTCGGCCGCGCCGGACCGGGTCAGTTTGCTGAACAGATTCGCAAATTCATCCGGCTTGAAGGTGACGCGGCGGAAGTCGCGCCCCGCGCGGAACGGGCAGTAAAAGCAATCGCGCTCGCAGGCCGAGGAAAGCAGGGTCTTGAGCAACAGGATCTTCTGTCCGTTGGGGAGTTGCGCGGGGTGGACAAAAGCCTGGTCTTTTTCCTTGGGCGTGAAGCAGGATGGAGGCGCGATCACGCCGCGATGCTCGGCATCCGGCTCGAAGGCCATCTGGGAAGAAAGCAGTTTCAAGCGGGCTATTGCATCCACAACGGTATTATAGAACAGATATTCTAAATCTGCAAGACCAATGCGTCCTTTTCGTGTCCAATTTGAGTTCGCAGCCCTTTTCAAATTGCATATTGACATTTGGCTGCGAAATATGTAATATATTATCAGCCTTTCAAATCTGAAAGGTTTCCCCGCTTATTGGGGCACAGCGATGAACGGGGATCTCGGTTTCTGTGACACGGAGAGGTCAGTTATGGTCACAAAATCGTTCCTAACTCGTTTCAAGCAGGGGAATGGCGTTCTGCTTTTGCAGTTCGTCGTCGTTGTCGTCATTGTTCTGGCGCTGGCGCTCCCGCCATCCAGTGCATTGGCGGCCACGCCCATTTATGTACGCACAGACGGTAGCGACTCCGAATGTGATGGCACAGCAGATGCGCCTTATCCCGGAGGTTCAGGACCATTGCCTTGCGCGGTCCAGACCATCCAAACCGGTGTGAATCTGGCGGATCCGGGCGGGACAGTATTCGTGGCGGCTGGCACCTATTATGAAGCAAACATCACAATCGACAAGTCGGTGACGATAGTGGGAGATCCGGGAGATGCAAGCGCCGGGCCGGGGCCGAGCGCTCCGGTGATTGACGGTGGATCGTCTCCCGGCGACGCGTTCCTCATCGACAACGGGGTCTCCGATGTCTTGATCCAGGGATTCGAGATACAAAATTACACCTCCGATGATACTGGCATTGGCAATGGAGTCTCGGCCTGGGAAGCCAGTACTTCCAATATCACCATCCAGGACAACTATTTCCATGACTTGGGATGGAATGCCGTCCTGGTCGGTAACGACGGCGCTCTGGGCGACCACACCAACTGGACGTTGAAAAATAACATCGTGGAAGACTATGTAGCGTACGGCCTGGAATTGACCAACGCCTCCGACTCGAGTTTCGAGGGCAATGTCATCCATGCCAACAATTCATGGACGGCCATCCTGGTGGTTGCCCGGCGAAATGAATCAGGGATCACGATCAGGCAAAATGTGATCGACGGTTCGATTGACGATGTGAGCGGAAGCGGAAGGGCGGCTATCTACCTCCTGGGTTGGGACATCGAAACACCTGGCGTCCAATTGGATACGGTAACACTCGAAAACAACGAGATTTCGACCACCGGCACCAAGCCGCATATCCTGGTCTATGGCGTTACCACAGGCGTCGTCACAAACGTCACTGTGAGGGATAACAGCTTTGCGTCCCTGCGGAATGTGGCCGCGCATGTGGACGCCTCTGCCAACTGGTGGGGCGATCTCAGCCCCAGCGACAACATCATAGCAAGCACAGGGCCGGTGGACTACACTCCTTGGTTGAACAGCGGCGCCGACACAAGCACCGACCCCGGCTTCCAGGGCGATTTTTCAGTGCTAAACGTGGACGATGACAGCCCGCAGACCGGTAGCGTCGGACGAATACAGGAGGGCGTTAATCTGGTCACTGCCAGCACAGTCAATCTGGCGCCGGGCACCTACGTCGAGCAGGTCGAGATCACGCAGCCCGTGACCTTGAATGGCAGCGGACAGGGCGTGACCATCATCGAAAGTCCCACTACGCTGAGCGAGTACTTCACCACCTCCGCCAACAACTACCCGATCGTGTACGTTCATGGTACGGACAATGTTACGATCCGGCATCTCACGGTGGATGGCGCGGGCAAAGGCAACAGCAACTATCGCTTTGTGGGTATCGGTTACTCGGATGCAGGCGGCATGATTGACGACGTCGCCATCCTCGACGTCCGCGATACGCCCATTAGCGGCAGCCAGCATGGCGTGGGCATTCTCGCATCTGCTGATACTGGAACGCCGCGCAGTCTGACGATCAACGACTCCGTGCTGAACGATTACCAGAAGAACGGCATGGTGCTTACGGGTGTGGACCTGACCGTCACAGTAACAGACAACACGGTGACAGGGGCCGGGGCAGTGAACTTCATCGCGCAGAACGGCATCCAGGTGAGCGGAGGGGCGACCGCGGAGATCGAGGATAATACGGTCAGCGGGCATTCCTATACACCGTTCAGTTGGGTCTCAACAGGGATGCTGCTCTACGGAGCGGGCCCAACGAATACCAGCGGTAATGTCGTGAGCGAAAATCAGGTGGGCATTTATGTAATTGACACGCCCGGCAATCACGACGGGAACACGGTCAGCGCTTCGAGCGCGGGGACCGGCTCGCCGTATTTCTGGGGCATCGTCGTGGATTCGCCGCCCCCGGCCCACGTGCCCTCTCCGTATGAAGTCGAGCCAGAATCAAACGCAGAAGGTCCGCAGTTCACGATTCAGGCGCTGACCTCCTCCGTCCAGACGGTGACGGTGACGAACAATGTCCTGACCGGCGACGGCACCGCCTCCGGCATTGGGCTGGAAGCGGACTCCGGGTTCGGCTTGTTCGACATAGACCTGACGGCCACCAACAACTTCATCCAGGACTGGGGCGTCGGCGTCGAGATCTACGAATGCAGCGGCAGTTGCACGGGGACGACGTTCTCGAACCTGAACATTAACCTCAACAGCATCACCGGCAACCTGTTCGGCTTCGATCACTACAGCGCGACCTTCACCGCGGACGGCGAGCGGAACTGGTGGGGGAGCGCCAGCGGGCCGACGCACGCCTCAAACCCGGGCGGCGCCGGCGACGCGGCCAGTGACGACGTGGACTTCGATCCCTGGCTGTGCAACGGTGTAGACACATCGGCCGCCATCGGGTTCCAGCCCGACACTTCCGTCCTCTGTACGGCGCCCTCGGCCGGCGCGCTGGTCATCAACGAGGTTGACTACGACCAGGCAAGCACGGATACCGCCGAGTTCATCGAGATCAAGAACGTCAGCGGCGGTGCAGTGGACCTGGATGCCTATCAGTTGAAACTGGTCAACGGCGCCAGCGGCGGCGCGGCCGTTTACGAGACCATTGACCTGCCGGCCGTCAGCCTGGCCGCAGGAGATTACTTCGTCGTCTGCGGGGACGCGGCGAACGTGCCCAACTGCGACCTCGACGTAACCCCCAACACAAACCTGGTCCAGAACGGCGCGCCGGATGCCGTCGGTCTCTTCGACACGACCACCAGCCTGCTGGTCGACGCGGTCAGTTATGAAGGCGATACTGGTGCGCCCTATACGGAAGGCTCCGGCACAGGGCTGGAAGATGACGGCTCAGTGACAGGGACTGGCTTGTCCCGCTACCCCGACGGCACTGACACACAGCAGAACAACGTTGACTTCAGCCTGCGTTGCATCTCTCCCGGCGCGGCCAACCTTGCCGCCGCGAGCGACTGCGTCGGCAGCATCACCATCGTCAAGGAGGCGGTTGACGGCGATGTGGGCGACAATCCCACCTTCGCCTTCCACGGATCGCTGGGCGATTTCGACCTTAACTTCAGCGAAAGCCAGACCTTTGGCAACCTGCCGCCGGGCGATTACACAATCACCGAAACCGTTCCTAATGGCTGGCACCTTGACATCATCAGCTGTGTCCCGATCCCGATTTGGGGCGGCCCGGTTGTCACGCCGGTTGTGGGCGGCGCGACCATCAGCCTCGAAGGCGGCGACGATGTCACCTGCACCTACTACAACCGGTATCTGCACGCCGACCTGTCGGTGACCAAGAGCGAGGATGTGGACCCGGTCATTGTGGGGCAGCCTCTGACCTACACGGTGGCGGTGACGAACAACGGCCCGGATGCGGCGGAGAATGTCGTCGTCAGCGACACCCTGCCCTCCGGCGTGACCTACGACTCTGCAACCGCCACGCAAGGCTCGTGCGTGATTGCCTTCCCACTGTTGGAGTGCCAGATCGGCACGATGAATCCGGGCGATTCGGTCACTGTGACCATTCACGTCACCCCGAATGAAGGCGGGACGATGACGAATCATGTCGCCGTGGCGTCCGATACAAATGACCCCGACACCGGCAACAACAGCGACAGCGAAGACACGACCGTTATCGCCACCGGGACGATCACCATCGTCAAACAGGCCGACGCGGCGGGCACGTTCGACTTCACGGGCGATCTCGGAAACTTCAGCCTGAACGACGGCGGCAGTACCACGTTCAACGATGTGACCGCGGGAGTGTACTCCGTCTCCGAAGCGGATCCAGCCCCGGGCTTCGTCCTGACCGGCCTGTCGTGTGACGACGCCAACAGCACCGCGGACGCAGGCGCGCGCACGGCGGAGATTCATCTCGAACCCGCCGAACACGTCACCTGCACCTTCGTCAACGAAACCGCCGATCCGCAGATCGAAGTGGACAAGGATGGGCCGCTGATCGCCGAGGGCGACCAGCCGATCACGTACACCTACACGGTCACCAACCCGGGCAACGCGCCGCTGGGCAGTGTATCGGTAAGCGACGATAAGTGCTCGCCGGTCGCCTACCAATCGGGCGATGACGGCGACAACCTGCTCGAGCCGGGCGAAGCATGGGTGTTCACCTGCACCTATACACCCTCGTTCCCCGAGAGCGATCATCCCCTGTCGTCCTCCACGAAAACCGGCGGTCACTCGCATTCGCATGAATTGACCAACACCGCCACGGCTAGCGGCCAGTTCGCGGACCAGACCCTGCAGGCGCAGGACAGTTTCACCCTGTATCCGTTGACCTTGATCAAGGAAATCTACCTGTACTGGAGCTGGCGCGACGACAAGAGCAGTGTGCGCTACGGCCTGCCGGATAACACGTACTTCACGCTCGAAGCCCGCAAGAACAACGTGGTGGTCGGGACGTTCACCTTCAGCCAGGACGACCCGCTCCTGCTCTGGTTGAGCAAAGGAACGTTCATCTTCAAAGAGATCAATATGCCGTACGGGTATCGGCCGGTGTACACCAATCCGCTCACCTATGTGGCCGGCAGGAGTTCTCACACGACCCGGCTCTTCCCCAACCTGATCCAATTCGATCTTGCAGTGGAGAAGACCGGTCCCGAAACTGCGCGCAAGGGAGACACCATCACCTACACGTACGCCGTCACCAACAGCGGCCCGGCTCTGGTCACGCCGAGAGTAACCGACAACAAATGCAGTCCGCTGACCTATACCGGCGGCGACACGGACCTGGACGGGCTGGTGGATCCCGGCGAGACATGGATCTTCGAATGCCGCTACAGGGTCACGACGAAGGCGGGGAAACACGTCACGAACATCGCCCGCGTGACCGACGCCAACGCGCCCCCCTGCACCATCGGCGGCGACCTGGACCTGTCCAATAACAAGGACTATTGGCGGCTGCTGGTCGTGCGGTAGGTTGTATCTGCGTTCGTGGATTTTGTCCTGCGCCCGGACCTCGCTCCGGGCGCAGGGACTTTTAAAGGCGCTCACGCCGCCGGGGACGGCGCTTGGAACAGAACGTGGCTTGCTTTTCGCGCCGTTTTTCTCTACAATAGTGGTAATCCCAGTAGAGCAGGGGAGAGGTGAAGATGACACCTGCAAAACAAAAAACGGGCAACAGCAGGCCAAAGGGTCGTGATGATTTCAGTGCGCGCGTGGTTGCAACTCTCGCCAGGCGCGCCAATTACATCTGTTCGAATCCTGATTGCAGAAAACCAACGGCTGGACCGCATTCCGACCCCGAAAAGGCCATGAGCATTGGTGTTGCCGCGCATATTTGTGCGGCGGCGCCCGGCGGCCCTCGATACGACTCAACACAGACACAGGCCGAACGCGCCAGTATCGAAAATGGGATCTGGTTATGTCAGGATTGCAGTGTAAGAATTGATCGTGACCCCGGCAACTTTCCTGCCGATTTACTGCGAAAATGGAAAAAAGAGCATGAAGAATGGGTTCGGCAGACGGAACATCTCAGAAGTGATGAAAAAAGCGAACTAATTCGCCTTCATCAACTTCCTCAACCTCCCGCGGACTTCACAGGCCGCAAGACTCAAATTGACGAACTGCAGAACGACTTCCAATCCCACAAAGGCGCGGCCATCAGCGGCTTGACCGGGATGGGCGGCATCGGCAAGACCGCGCTGGGACTGGTCGCGGCGCACGAGATCGCGGAGGAGTATCCCGACGCGCAGATCTTCATGGACCTGAAAGGCACAACCACACCATTAAGTGCCACGGATGTCATGCGTCACGTCCTCCTGTCCTTCGAGCCAACCGCAGACTTGCGCGCGTTGGATGATGCGAATATGTCCGCCGCATATCAATCGGCCCTGCATGGAAAGAGAGTCTTGCTCTTTCTGGATAACGCCCGTTCTGCAGAACAAATCGCCCCCTTGCGCCCGCCAGAGACCTGCGCCATGCTGGTCACCTCGCGCTGGACGTTTACGGTGCCAGGCCTGCAATCCCGCCGCGTGGATGTGTTGAGCGCGGACGATGCCAAAGCCTTTTTGCTCGAACTCTGCCCGCGCATCAAGGAGAAAGCGACAGAACTGGCAAAGGCGTGTGCGTACCTGCCCCTGGCTTTGCGCATCGCGGGAAGTTTCCTACAGGTCAACCAAGATTGGCCGATTGAAAAATACCTGGCCCAACTCAATGACCGCAAGAAACGATTGGCTATGTTGAAGAAAAGCCGTGAAGAAGCCGAACTCACGAGCGAGCCCGATTTGCTGGCGACCTTCGATCTAAGTTACAGCCAACTGGCAGAAGAAGAACAAAGATGCTGGCGTATATTGGGCGTATTCCCAGCCTCGTTTGCCTGGACCGCGGCCGCGGCCATGTGGGAATTGGAGGAAGATGCAACAACGAAATTACTTGGATTGCTGAAGCGTTACAGCCTGCTTGAGTATGATGAAATCTCTTCTCGATATGGTTTGCACGACCTGCTGGCAGATTATGCTCTCTCACAAATGGAAGATGGGGAAGAGCAACCCTCGCGCCAGAAACATGCAGCCCATTACAGGGAAGTTATGAGCGTGGCGGATGCTTTGTACTTGCAAGGTGGCGAGAAGATTCTAGTTGGTCTGCGCTTACTGGATGCGGAATGGGGGCATATCCGTTCCGCGCAGGCATGGATTTCGGAAAATATTGACGCCTCCGCCCAAGTTACAGGTTTCGCAATGCAATATCCATCTGCCGCAGCCTATTGTCTCGACTTGCGCCTCACACCCAGGCAGAGAATCCAATGGCTGGAATTGGCGATTGTTGCCGCACGAAAATTAGAAAATAAAGAATACGAGGGGATTCATCTCAGCGCCTTAGGGATTGCATACAAAGACTTAGGAGAAGTACGCAAAGCTATAGAGCTCTTTGAACAAGCATTAGTGATTGCTCGTGAAATTGGAGATGAGCCAAATGGAGGGCTTTGGCTCGGCAATCTTGGGAATGCGTATGTGGATTTAGGAGACACGCACAAAGCTATCGAGTTCCTTGAGCAGGCATTAGTGATTGTGCGCAAAATTGGTAACCGCCGCGGCGAAGGTGATGTTTTAAACAACTTGGGGTTGGCTTACGCGATCAGCGGACGTAAAGGCGCAATGGGAGATATGCGCAAAGCAATAGAGTTCTTTAAACAAGCATTAGTGATTGCTCGTGAAATTGGAGACCGCCGCAGCGAGAGTGCAGACCTCGGCAATCTTGGGAATGCATATAATAACTTAGGAGAAGTACGCAAAGCTATAGAGTTCCATAAGCAAGCATTAGTGATTGCTCGTGAAATTGGAGACCGTCGCGGCGAGGGCGCAGACCTCGGCAACCTTGGGTCTGCGTACTTCATGTTGAACGATTATGCAAAAGCTGGAGACTACTATAGCCAAGTGATCGTTATTGCTCAAGAGATTGGTCATAAGAGTTCGGAGGCAAATGCTCTCTGGGGCCTTGCCCTTTGTAAAGAACGGACTGAGAAACTTGAAGATGCCAGAGAAATATTACAAAAGGCACTTTACATATTCCGGGAGATTGAGAGTCCGAGCGCAATTACGATCCAGAAGTTGCTTGATAACCTTGACAGATAAGGATGGGGATTTCAAATTCGTAGCCCATGCAATAAGTGGGGCAGGGGGCTTTCGGAAGGATGAAAGATGAAGGCGAAAAGATGAAATTTCACCGCGTTGGTTTCCTCTTTTGTTTCCTCAGTATTCCTCGTTTCTAAATTCAGCCATCGTCTTTTCTCGGTGGGGGAGGAGGTCGTTTTGCCTCCAGTTCCCGTACCCTTGACAAATTCCCTTATCATTCGATATAATTTTTAGTAGATGGAATGATAATATGGCGCTGATCACCACGGTCAATCACTTCCTGGAAACGCTCGAACGCTCGCCGAAGACGCTTCTGGCGTACCGCAACGGCCTGGCGCAATTCGTGAAGATCGTGGGCGAAGACGCGGAACTCACAACCGAGACCTACGTGAAGTTCCTGACGGCGCTCAAACAAAAATCCCCTTCCACACAGCGCGTTTACAGGACCGCCGTGCTCAAATTCTACAACTTCTGCAAGTCCGGCAACTGGACGGAACTGAAGGAAGCCACAGACCACTACACGCGCAGGCAAGGCAAACGCATCGTCAACTTCAACCGCGAGGCCGTGGAACAGGTCATCGCCTATTGCGAGTCCCTGCGCGGGGATTCGGATTCGCCGGGTCAAAACCTGACCAACCTGCGCGACCGCGCCTTCGTCCTGACCCTGGCGGATACCGGCCTGCGGATTTCCGAGGCCTGCTCCCTCAAGCGCGGCGACGTTGACTGGCTGGAACAGCGCGCCATCATCATCGGCAAAGGCGACAAACAGGCCGTGATCCGCTTCTCGAACCGGGCCATCCAGGCCCTGAAAGATTATCTACACGAAATGGCGACTGTTGAGCCGAACTCGCGCACGCCGCTGGTAGCCCAGCCCCTGTTCGCCCGTCACGACATCCGCGCCAGCAAGCGCATCCGTCCCATCAGCGCGGGCGGAATGTGGAAAGCGGTCAAATCCCGCATGACCGAGGCCGGCGTGGATCACCGCCTCGTCCGCCTGCACGATTTTCGGCATTACTTCGTCACCATCACCTACCTAGCCAGGGGAAACTTGAAACTCTCACAGGAATTGGCGCGGCACGAAAGCATCGCCACCACAAATCGTTACGCCCACTTCGGCGGCGAGACAGATATCGCCTACGATGAGATTTTCAATCAGAAGAGATAGTCCAAAAATGAATACAACGCGCTGAGCGGAGGGCCGTGTCCTTCGGCACGCAGACGAAGCGCCTCCGTCGTACCGAGACCAACGTACTGGCAGATTTTCCGCAAACGTGGTCTCGATACGCTCCAGGGAAAACGCCTGGAGCTACTCGACCACCGTTCGCGCCGCTGGTCGAGTAGACGGCGTTCTTCCGTCGTACACTTGCACCTGGCGCAAGTGCAGGTGTCGAGACCAATCCGCGCGTTGATTGTATAATTCAGCCTCGCATGGATAAACCCCTCGACGCCCGCAAGGCAACGCAGAAGACCGCCGCCAACCTGCGCACGGTGGCGCGCACACAGGAGATTCGGAAACTCTCGCGCCTCTCCCTGCCCGAGATAGACAAGGTCGTGGAATTGATTGCGCAGGTGGTCCCGGCTGGAAACGTGCCGGGCATGATCCTGAGCGGGCTGACGCGCCTGCCCGGGCGCAAGCCCACGCCGCAGAAAGTCCAGCAGGATATCAATGCATTATTTCAGGGCGTCGAGCAAATCTGGGACCGCGCCATGTACGGCGCGTTCGTGGCGGGACCCGCGGCCGTCATCTGGGGCTATCAGAATTTGCTTCGCCTCGCGGGCAAGGACCCCGAGTCGTCCTTCCCCGAAGGCACCTGGCAATTCTACGTGGACTATGCCCTGCGCGAGGACACGGCGCGTCACGCCAACGAGACGCACGGATTCGATACGCTCCTGCGCGCCAATGATATTCGGCTCAGCGCCGCGGACCGCGTCACGGCCTGGGTCATGGCGGCGGTCAACTGCCTGCATCAGTTCGACGCCCTGCTTGCCGACGAATGGTACGAGCGAGTCGCTACGTCGCTTCTCGTGGAAGTAACATCGAATTCAACTATCGCGGCGCGCTTTATGAAACTGTACGACGAATGGCAGGTAGAGCGCCCCTATCGCCGCGAGGCGGACGCGGCGCAGGAAACATATCCCGCCTATCGCCGCCGCAAATTCGACGAGTTCCTGAAACAGAACACAAAAACTTTGCCCGCTTCGCTCCGCGCCGAGTGGACGAAGAAACTGAACGCGGCCGTCGAAGGGGATTTGCCCGCCTATCAAAAGCAACTGTCCATCCTTGCCTATCTCGACCCCGGGCCGTATGGCGAGACGCGTGTGCCCATCACCCGCGCACAAGCCAATATTGGAATCATCCATGGCGGTAATTACTTCCTGCTCCCCATCTGCGAGCCGGGCACGGACAAACCGCTGAATGTTCTCACCGCCCGCGCACAAGTGACCGCGATTCTGTCAACCAAACCCGCCGCGCCCGCGAACCTGTCCGCGCTGGCGCGGATTCAACGCGCCGCGCTCGCGAATCTGCGCGGGCGGCTCAATCCGATTCTCGCCGGGGAATTGAGGAGCCTGCGCCTCGCGCCCATTTTGCTCAACACTGACCCGCGCAACCGCGCCCTGCCCCTCTCCGAACTGCGGCAGACCGAACGCGGCCTCGGCGATCACGCGCTGACGATCTTCGACACCGGCGAGACCTTCGTCTTCGATCAGTCGCACATCTTCTTCGACGGCGCCTGGGGCGCGGTGCTGGCCGAGATCATGACCGGCGAGGCGCTCTCGTGGGCGCGCTATCTGAGTCTCCTGCCGCGCGCGGAAAAGACAGACCGCCGCGTTTACACGACGTTGACCCTCCCGCTTCGTCCCTCGGACCTGGCGCTGATTCAAAAAGCCCCGCGCGTCCCGCCCGAAGCCGCGGCCGAAACGAAGGATGCCAACCTCAAGGCCTGCCAGTCCCTGCGCAAAATGTTCAAACGGCGCAGCGACCTGCTGGACCTGACCATCAACGACCTGCTGGTGCTGTACCGCGCCATCCACGCGGCCACTTATCGCCCCTCGCCCGCGCTGATCGCCGAGTTGGACAAACTGGCAAAGCCAAATCCCGCAGTGGCCGCGATGATCCGCAAAACGCTGGACGAGTCCAACCGCGTCGGCCCCTCCATCCTGATTCCCATGGACGCCAGCCGAAGGGTCCCGCGCGACCGCCTGTATCCGCTCAACGTCGAAGTTCCATTGGTGGAACTCGACCTGCTTGGCCTGCACGCGCGCACCATCCAGGCGTTGGAAGCGTACGAAGGCGCCTCGTCGGATCGAGAATCGCTCTATAAAAAATTCGATAACCTGCAAAAGTTGTATCTGGCGACCCTCGCTGGTTTCGGCGCGATTTTGAGCAAGGCAAAAGAGATTGCGCGCCGCGGCGAGAGCGCCAGCGTCGGCGCGATCAAACTGCTGGCGCACCTGCCCCTGCCCCTCCAGCGGCTGCTGGATAAAGTCCCCGAAAAGTTCGAGGTGCTGAACAACATGCTCAAAGGAAGCGAGGTGCTGTCCAACGTGGGCGCGGCGGCGCGTACCAGTTCCCTCACCCGCTTCATCACCGCCAAAGACGACAATAATCAAAAGCAACTTGCCTGGGGCGTCATCACCGACGCAGGCGGTATAATGCACATCAACCTGCGCGACTTCCGCCCGCACGTAGCCGTCCTGCGGGAGATCGGGCGAAAGGACCTGGCGGACCTCATCGCACAGGATTACCTGGATGCTTACGCCACCGGCTTGAATCGGTACGTACGCGACGTCGCGCGCATCACCCGCGCCAGCCGCGAAACCCAGACTCCTTCACGAAGGCTGAAACGAATTTGAACCGCGACCCGCTCATCGGACAACAACTCGCCAATTTTCGCATCGAGCGCCTGATCGGGCGCGGCGGCATGGCCGGCGTCTATTACGGCCTCGACGTAAAACTCCAGCGTCCTGTCGCCATCAAGGTGATTGACACACGCTATCGCAACAGCGCGCCGTTCACACAACGCTTCCTCAAGGAGGCGCGCCTGATGGCCAAGTGGCGGCACGAGAACATCGTCCAGATCTATTATGCCGACGACCACGAGGGCTATTACTATTATGTGATGGAGTACGTGGACGGGCAGGACCTGGCGACGATCCTCGCGCTCTACGCGGAGGACGGGGAACTGATGCCGCTTCCCGACGTGTTGCGCATCGGGGACGCGGTTGCAAGCGCGCTGGACTACGCCCACAAGCAGGGCGTGATTCACCGCGACGTGAAGCCCGCCAACATCCTCATCGCCAACGACAATCGCGTCCTTTTAAGCGACTTCGGCCTCGCGCTGGATACGAGCGAGCGTTCCTACGGCGAAGCGTTCGGTACGCCGCTTTATATTTCACCTGAGCAGGCGCGCCGCTCGAACGACGCCATCCCGCAATCCGATCTGTATTCGTTCGCCGTCATCCTCTTCGAAATGCTGACCGGTGTCGCGCCGTTCAACGACCCCTCCGCGGCCAGCGTCGCGCTTCAGCACCTGACGCAATCCCCGCCCGCGCCGCACACCATCAACCCCGAATTGAACGCGGAGGTCGACGCGGTGCTCCTCAAGGCGCTGGACAAGGACGCGCACAAACGCTATCAAAGCGGCGCGGAGTTGATGTCGGCGCTCAAGAAGGCGTTGGCAGGCAAATCGGACTCCGTCAAGGTCCCCCTGCCGCCCATCCCGGTCGGTGTGCCTACCATTCGGCGCAGTTCCGTTCCGCTGGACACGATGGCGCGCCGCCGGCAGGCCAAAGCCGCGCCGCCCCCCATCCGCCCCGCGAAAAAGAATAACGGCCTGCGGATTTTCTTCACCCTGATTCTGATCGGCCTCCTGCTCTTTCTCTTTGGATGGCTGACCGGCCTGGGCGCGTTCACGGAGGGCCCCGCCCCCACTCGCCCGGTGATCGTGATCGGCCCCTCCGCCACTCTCGCGGGACCCGCGCCGGTCACCGCGACCGAGGAGCCGCTGCCCACACTGACAGCGATTCCCGCCTCCCCCGCGGCGACGCACACCGAATCTCCCGCGCCGACTGCTACCAGTGTTCCACCAACGATTACATCTGTACCATCCTCGCCAACCCTCTCCACCGCGCCGACGGTCAAATATCCCGACGGGAACCATTTCACAGTCTTCTACAACGTTAGCAGTTTCTACCTGCTGAATCGCTCGACGGTGATACGAAGCGCCTCTGGTTTTTCCTTCGAGCGATTGAATAACAACGGCGCGACTCAGAATCTCTTCGAGGGCTGGCGCTGGGAGGAATACTTCGGCGACAGCCAGCCGGGGCGCTGTCTGCGCATCGAAATCTGGGAGGCGGAGACACCCTATTTACAACCTTTGGAATGTAACAACCGCTTCCTGAGCACCCTGCAACCTGCCGATTATTCCCCATTGATTTTCTGGACGCCGAAGACGGATAGCACCCAGTTCCGCGTATTATGGATGGACGAGGAAGTTGCGCGCTGTGAGATTTCAGCCGGGGTGTGCGATTTTTACATCCCGTAGCTAAAATCCGATCACATCGCGTCGAGCGGAGGCCTTCGTACTCGAAGGCCGTAGACGTGACGCAGAATTTGCGTCAGACCGCGGTTCGAATCCGCAGGGTCTCAATGCGCTTCGCAACTTGACCATCGGCTCCGATCAAGGCGGAACTCAACTGTTAAGATACAAGCTCAAAAAGGCGACTTACAAGGTCATGTATAATGGGCGGGCTTCGAGAGGCTGAATGAACCCACTCCCCTACCCCATCCAGCGCGTCGCGGATTTCTACCGCGACCGCGAATATTTTTCGCAGTTGTTCAAACTGGTCCTGCCGATTGCCCTGCAAAACCTGATCACATCTTCGCTGAACATGGTCAGCACGATGATGATCGGCCAGAACGGCGAGACGGCGGTCGCGGCGGTGGGACTGGCCGGGCAGACCTTCTTCCTGCTCAACCTGGTGCTGTTCGGGCTGGGGAGCGGCTCGGCCATGTTCACCGCGCAGTTATGGGGCAAAAAGGATGTGGCCAACATCCGCCGCGTGCTGGGGTTGTGCCTGATGCTGGCGCTGGCTGCGGCCGGCGTGTTCTTCATCCTTGCAGAGTTCTTTCCCGCGATGGTGTTGGGTATTTATTCGGAAGACCCGAACGTGATCGCGCTCGGCAGTCAATATCTGCGGGTTTACGCGTGGGCGTATTTCTTTTTCGCGGTCTCGTTTAGTTTCGCGCTCATCCTGCGCAGTACAGGCGAGGTCAAGACGCCGGTGACGGTCAGCATCGCGGCGCTGATCTTGAACATCCTTCTGGCGTATGGATTGATCTTCGGAAACTTCGGCCTGCCGAAGATGGGAGTGATCGGCGCGGCAGTATCGGGATTGATCGCCCGCGCCGTCGAATGTGTGGCGATGGTCGCGACCACTTACCTTCGCAAATCGCCCATCGCGGCCAGCCTGCGTGAATTCACCAGCCTCGACGCATCCTTCTTCGCCAGCATCTTCAAGCCTGTCCTGCCGGTGATTCTCAACGAGTTGTTCTGGTCGCTGGGCATCACCACCTATAACGCGATCTACGCGCACATCGGTACGGACTCCATCGCCTCCATCAACATCATGGCGACCATTGACCAGATGGCGCTGGTACTGTTCTTTGCCATCACGAGCGGGACCTCGGTGCTGGTCGGCAACCGAATCGGCGCGGGCGAAGCGGACGCGGCCTACACCTACGCGGCGCGCTCGCTGGGACTCGTGATGGCCGCGGGAATGGTGGTTGGCGCGCTGGCGTTCCGGGCGTCGGATTTTGTCTTCGCGTTGTACAAGGTCGCGCCGCACGTCATCGAGGACGCGCGCCGTATTTTGATGGTCAGTTGCTCGTTTCTCTGGTTGCGTTCCATGAACGCGATGCTCATCGTTGCCATCCTCCGCGCCGGCGGAGACACGCGCTTCGCCCTGTTCCTCGACGGCATCATCATCTGGCTTCTGGGCGTGCCAATGGCCTCCCTTGCGGCGTTCGTGCTCGACCTGCCGGTCTACTGGGTATATCTGTTCGTGATGAGCGAGGAGGTCACCAAATGGAGTCTGGGCATGCGCCGCTTCTTCACGCGAAAGTGGATCAACAATTTAGCGCAGACGGTGTAATGCAGGAACCGGGTTTCCCGCGGAACGCCCCTGTGGGGTCGAAGAAACCTGGTTCCTGTGTTTTCTTCGTTTTTCTTGACACCCCTCCCCCTCCCGTGATAAACTCGGCTTGTTCGTTATTCCACAGAAAGGAGAGCGCCCGTGAACCTGTTCGTTTTCATCACGCCAGATGTCGCTGGAAAGTTTTTCCCTTCGCGGAGCGCGCCTGTTGACCGTCCCTAGGTCACAATCCTGTCTTGTCCCCACGCCACGGATGCGCTTTGCGAAACGCTCCGTGGCTTTTTTGTCGCTGTTTTCAGGAGAATGAGAATGACAACCGCCGTATCCTCACTGCAACCCTTCGACTTCCGCCGCGCGCTGACCAAGAACCGCATCGCCGGTGTGTGGCGCATGATGACCGATTACCGCCTGCCCTACGTCGGCGCGACCGCCGCGCTGGCGATCTCGGCGCTGGCGAAGACCGCCATGTATCTTTTATTGCGCTACTTCGCCGACGATGTGTTGACGCAGGGCGAGCGCCTGCTCGGTTCCCTCAGCCAGACCTTGCTCCTCATCGGAGTCGGCTTCATCGTGCTGGCGCTGTTCGAGGGTGGGTTCTCGTATATATCGGGACGCCTGGCGGCCTACACCGCCGAGGGTGTGACGCGCCGCCTGCGCGACTATCTCTTCGATCACATCCAGCGGCTGAGTTTCGCCTACCACGGCAAGACGCCCACCGGCGACCTGGTCGAGCGCGTCACCTCGGACGTGGACGCGTTGCGCCGCTTCTTCAACGAACAGGCTATCGGCGTGGGACGCATCGTGCTGTTGTTCGTCATCAACTTCGCGGCGCTGTTGCAATTGAACGTCAGCCTGGCGCTCGTCTCGATTGTGGTCATTCCGTTCATCCTGGCTGTCTCGGTTTGGTTCTTCAAGCAGACCACCAAGCGCTACGAGGAATACCAGGCGCAGGAGGCGGTGCTCTCGACGACCCTGCAGGAAAACCTGACCGGCGTGCGCGTGGTCAAGGCCTTCGCCCGGCAGGGTTACGAGATGAACAAGTTCGAGAAAGACAACTGGGAAAAGTTCCTGCGCGGCAGGCGGCTGTTGAAAATGCACTCGCTGTTTTGGCCGCTCTCGGACGTGGTGCTCGGCTTCCAGATGATCTTCGGTTACGTGTACGGCGCGAATCTCGCCATCAACGGCGACATCACGGTCGGCACGTACCTCGCGTACGTCGGCCTGCTGACCTGGCTGATCTGGCCGATCCGCAACCTCGGGCGCATGATCGTGCAGACCTCTACCGGGCTGGTCTCGTACACGCGCCTGATGGACATCGTCAAGGAGGACCGCGAACCGCTCACCGAAGGCAGGGTCCAGCCGAAGGTTCCGGTGCGCGGCGACCTGGTCTTCGAGAACGTCTCGTTCAACTACGAGGACAATCAGGCCGTGTTGAAGAATATCTCGTTCCATTGCAGGCCCGGACAGGCCATCGCCCTGCTCGGCTCGACCGGCTCGGGCAAAACCACGCTGGTCAATCTCCTGCCGCGCTTTTACGAGTACACCGGCGGGCGTATCCTGCTGGACAGCGTGGAGTTGAAGGATTACCCGCGCGAATACCTGCGCCGGCAGATCGGCATCGTGGAGCAGGAGCCGTTCCTGTTCAGCCGCTCGATCCGCGAGAACATCACCTACGGCGTCGGGCGTCAGGTCTCGCAGGAGGACGTGGAGCGCGCCGCGCTGGCCGCAGCCGTGCACGATGTGATTGTCTCGTTCCCCGACGGCTACGACACGCTGGTCGGCGAGAAGGGCGTGACGCTCTCCGGCGGACAGAAGCAACGCGTGGCGATTGCCCGCACCCTGCTCAAGGATCCGCGCATCCTGATCCTGGACGACTCGACCTCGTCAGTTGACCTGGAGACCGAGGCCGAAATCCGCGAGGCGCTCAACGCGCTGATGAAAGACCGAACCACCTTCATCATTGCCCACCGCATCCAATCAGTCATGATCGCGGACCTGATCCTGGTGCTGGACAAGGGCGAAGTAGTGCAGATGGGCACGCATGAGGAGTTGCTCGCCCGGGAAGGCATCTACCGCCGCATCTACGACATCCAGACTCGGATTGACGAGGAATTGGAACAGGAAATTGCGAGCGTGAATTGAAATGCGTAGGGGCACAGCGTGACGGTTTCCCGTCTCGGCGGTTGAACAACCCGCTGTGCCCCTACTGGAGATAAACTATGGCAGACGAACTCATCGAACCCGAAGAGGAAGAATATACCAGCCAGTTGACCGCGCCGGTCTTCAAGCGCATCGTGGCGCTGATGGCCCCTCACTGGAAGTGGGTGCTCGGTTTTCTGGTAACCATCTTGTTCACGTCGGTGCTGGACGCGTATTTCACCTACCTGAACAAGCAGATCGTGGACACAGGCATCGCCGTCGGCGACCGCGCCGTGATCATGCGCCTGGCCGCTTGGTACGCCAGTTTCATCATCCTGCAGGCCGGGCTGGTGTTCTCGTTCATCTTTCTGGCGGGCGTGCTCGGCGAGCGCATTCAGTACGACCTGCGCCGCCTGTTGTTCAATCACCTGCAGGACCTGTCGCTCTCGTTCTACAGCCAGAACGCGGTGGGACGCCTGATGGCGCGCGTCACGTCGGATACGGGCCGCGTCGCCGACCTGCTGACCTGGGGCCTGCTCGACACAACCTGGGCCGTGATGAACATCATCACCTCGACAACGTTCATGATGATCATCAACTGGAAACTGGGTTTGATCGTGCTCACCATCATCCCGGTGTTGATCGCCATCGCCATCCAGTTCCGCAAGAAGATTCTGGTGGAATTCCGCGCCTCGCGCCGCGCCAACTCGAAGATCACCGGCGCGTACAACGAGAACATCCAGGGCGTGCGCGTGGTCAAGGCGCTGGGACGCGAGGCCGAGAACCTGAAAGAGTTCCAGGTGCTGACCGGCGCGATGTACCGCGCCTCCTATCGCGCCGCGTGGCTCTCGGCGCTCTTCCTGCCCACCGTGCAGATCATTGCGGCCGTGGCGCTGGGTTTCATCGTCGGTTACGGCGGCGTGCAAATTCAAATCGGCTTGATGACCATCGGCGGCATCCAGGCCTTCGTCTCGTACCTGACCTTCATGATGTGGCCGGTGCAGGACCTGGCGCGCGTCTACGCCGAGATGCAGCACTCCATCGCGTCGGCCGAGCGAATCTTCAAGGTGGTGGATACCGCCCCCGAGGTCCAGAACCGACCAGGCGCGGTGGAGGCCCAGACCCTGATGGGCGAGATCGAATTCGACCGCGTCGAGTTCTACTACGAAGACCGCAAGCGCGTCCTCTCGGACTTCAGCCTGCGCGTCCGCCCCGGCGAGACCATCGCCCTGGTCGGCCCGACCGGCGGCGGGAAGTCCACCATCGTCAACCTGCTGTGCCGCTTCTTCGAGCCGCGCGAGGGCGCCATCCGCATCAACGGACGCGACTATACCGAGTACACCCTGCAGAGCATCCACTCGCGCATCGGTGTGGTGTTGCAGACGCCGCACCTGTTCAGCGGGACGGTGAAGGAGAACGTCCGCTACGGGCGGCTGAATGCCAGCGACGACGACATCCTCGAGGCCGCCAGGATCGCCGGCGCGCACGACTTCATTGTGTTGTTACCGAAAGGCTACGACGAGGAAGTCGGCGAGGGCGGCGTCCTGCTCTCGGTGGGACAGAAGCAGTTGATTTCGCTGGCGCGCGCTGTGCTGGCGAAGCCTGAGTTATTCATCATGGACGAGGCCACCTCGTCCGTGGATACGCTGACCGAGGCGCTGATCCAGCGCGGCATGGAAAACCTGATGAAAGGACGCACGTCCTTCGTCATCGCCCACCGCCTGAGTACAATTCGCAAGGCAGATAGAATCCTGGTCATCGAGGATGGCCGAATCAAGGAGCAGGGCACGCACGCCGAGTTGCTGAAACTGCGCGGGCACTACTACCGCCTGTACACGCAGCAGTTCCGTCACCAGTTGGAGACGCAGTATGGCCTGGCGGAGGCTGTGGGCGTGGAGGAGGAAGTCCCCGAAGAAGAGGCGGTCGCGGCGGATTAATGAATAGGGCACAGCGATCCTGTCGTCATCACGACGATCGAAAGACTCGCTGTGCCCCTACTCGATATATGCAGAAAAGGAAATGGTGAAGAATAATGCCCGAGCCCGCCGACCTGCTCATTCACAATGCCCGCGTCTTCACCGCGGACCCCGACCTGCCGCGGGCTGAGGCGATTGCTATTCGCGGCAACCGCATCCTCTTCGTCGGCAGTGACGAGGATGCGGTATCTTTTCGCGGACCCAATACGCGCGTTATCGCTGCGCGCCAACGGACTGTCCTGCCCGGCTTTATTGACAGTCACTTTCACCTGCTGATGGGCGCGCTCGAGTTGCGTACAGCCCAATTGCAGGAGGTGCGTTCACTGGAACAGTTGACCGAGACCCTGCGCTCCTACGCCGCCGCGCATCCAGATTCAGAATGGGTCGAGGGCAATGGCATAGTCTATGGCATTTTGCCAGACGGTCAGCCGTTGACCCGCCAGCACCTCGACGCGATCATCGTAGATCGTCCACTCGTGATCGAGTCTTACGATGGGCATACAGCCTGGGCCAACACCGAGGCCCTCCGTCGCAGCGGATTGTTGCATGGAAAGGCCATTGGTGGGTTTGGAGAGATCGTTATGGACGCGGACGGTCTCGCCGCGGGCGAACTGCGCGAGTGGCCTGCTTATGAATCGATCTTCGATTTGATCCCCCAGCCTTCTGCAAATGAAAAATGCGCTCTGCTCATCAAGGCTATGCAAATGGCCGCCGCGTACGGCCTGACCAGCGTCCACAACATGGACGGCGACCTGGAACAACTCGGTCTCTACGCCTCCCTCGAACGCGATGGCGAAATGCTCCTGCGAGTCTATGTGCCGCTTTCGATGAAGCCTGAAAGCTCGACCGCCGCGTTGCAGGAGGCGCTGGCCATGCGCGCCCGATCCACGCGCATGGTGCGCGGCGGGTTGGTCAAATTTTTCATGGACGGCGTGATCGAATCCTTTACAGGTCTGTTGCTCGATGATTACGCCGAACGGCCCGGCTGGCGCGGGACGGCCAACTTCGAGCCCGAGCATTTCACCGACCTGGCCGTGGAGGCCGACCGCCTCGGCCTGCAGATCGCCGTCCATTGCACGGGCGACGGCGCCGTACGCCGCGTGCTGGACGCGTACGAGCTGGCGCGCGGGCGAAACGGCGCGCGCGACAGCCGTCATCGCATCGAGCACATCGAACTGGTGGGCGATTCGGATTTACCGCGCTTCGCGGACCTGGGCGTGATCGCGGCCATGCAGCCCCTGCACTCCCCGACTCAGGCCTGGGACCCGTGGCCGGCGCGCGTCGGCCCGGAGCGCTGGCGGCGTTCCTTTGCCTGGTCCAGCCTGCGGGACGCGGGCGCGCGTCTCGCCTTCGGCTCGGACTGGTCGGTGGTCTCGATGAATCCGCTGACGGGCATCCACGCCGCGGTGACGCGTCGTCCCTGGCAGGAGGGCGACCCAAATCAAAGCCAGACGCTCGAACAGGCTTTGCTGGGTTACACCCGCGACGCAGCCTACGCCGAATTCATGGAACATGAGAAAGGAATGTTGAAGGTCGGCTATTTTGCGGATGTAGTGATGCTATCGGAGGACATCTTCGAGACGCCTGCAGATGAACTGTTGCGCATCCATCCTCTGCTCACAATCTGCGACGGGCGCGTCACGTTTGAGAACACACCCTCTGCACTCTGAACCATCCCAAGACTCCCACTGCCAGCAGACTCAGTAGATAAAGCATGTAATTTTCTTCGTCCCAAACGACCCATTCATTTCATTTTCCTCTTGTTCTTTTTACCCTTCGCCTTTTCCCAGCGCGCCAGTGTGGCGGGACTGACGCCGAAGGTTTCTTTGATCTTCTCGGGCTTGTAGCGATCGTAATGTTCGAGAATTTGGGACTTCTGCGATTCTGAATATCGGTTCTTCGGTTTGAGCACGCCGCCCTTGTGGCAGGCGGGACAGTAGTATTCCTCCCTGCCATCCTCGGTGCGAATCTTTTTGATGATGTGCGTGCCGAAGCAAAACGGACAGATCTCTTCCTGCGCGAAGGGACGTCCCTTTTGCAGGGCTTTACGCACCTGCGGCTCGAGGTCGAGGTATTTCATGTCGGTCTCGGTGCCCATCGCATCCTGGACCTTGCTCCAGAAGTTACGCACCGCGGCCGCCAGCGCAACATCCAAAATCTCCTCATCGGTCAGGCCGTGCTCGCGTAATTTCTGCACATCGTCTTTCTGAATGGCATGAGCGTGCAGGGTGAGTTTTTCGGCGAATTCCATGACGGCCACTTCCTGCTCGCTGAGGCCCGCGTTGTGATAGTCGCTGGCTACGGCGGCCAGCTGATCCGCGTCGAAGATCTGTTTGCGGAGCACCGCTCCGTGGGCGAGCAGTCAATAGGTGCAATGCAGGGCGGACGCGGCCGCGAGAGTGACGAGTTCGTAGCGGCGCAGTCGCATTTTGGAACGAATCGTCTTGATGAGATTCTCCCACGCGGCAAACGCCTCGGGCCGCAAACTCAGCGTGCGCGTCCCGCTGGCAACATATCCCTGCGCCTTGAGTTCGCCGTCGTAAATCTCCTTCAGCAACCCCTCTGCTTCTTCAGGCGGAACGGTACGAATAAACACCATCTCGACCTCCAGAAATTACAGACCATGTAAAGTCTGTTGTTAAAACAACAGAGGCGGAGAGTCGATACGCCCTGCCGCCTCTGTGTTTCAATCACAGCCTACCGCCGTTCCCACAATCTTCGGTCGCGCGGGTCGTCGGGGTTCAGGTCGCGTGGATGAACGGCCTCCCTCACAGGATACCCGCACGCGGTCCACAGGTCGCGCGCGAGGCGGTGCGGGTTGCAGTCAACGCCCTGCCCGGCGAAGTATTCACAGACGCGTTCCACGTCGCGCTGGAAGATCGTCCACGCGTTGCGGTTGCTTTTCGGCGAAACCACCTGCGGAAAATCAATCAGCGTGATCTCGCCGTCCCAGAACAGGATGTTGTAGGCCGAGAGGTCGCCGTGGACGCGCTCGTGGGCCAGCATGATCTCCAGATTGCGGACGGCGCGGTCGAACAGGACCCTGGCCTGATCCCGCTCGAGGGAGATGTCGTTCAGCGCCGGCGCGGCCATCCCCGCCTCGCCGATGAAGTCCATCAGGATGGCGTTGTTCGCCATCGTGTAGGGCTTTGGGACGTCCGCGCCCGCCGCGTGCAGTGTGGCGATGGTAGTGTATTCATACGCGATCCACGACTGGTGACGGAGTTCCTCGCCATAAGCGGAGCGTGAGGCGATTGCGTGCAGGGCGCCGTCGTCAATGATCTGGCGGCCTTCGCTGTCGAGGTCGGCGCGGCCCTCGCGGTAGCGATGGTCGTTCTTCAGGTTGCGGAGTTCGCGCGGACGATAGACCTTGGCCGCCACGAGCGTCACGCCGGGATGCGCCGCGGTGACGGCGTTCCCCGCGCGGCACAGATAGACCGAGGCCTCCTTTCCGCCTTTGACTTTGCCCAGGACATCCGAGATCCATTGGTGCTCGGCGAAACCGCCGAGTGAATCAAGCAGCCAGCCCTCCTCGAAGCGCGCCGCCCTGTAGGTGAACTGGAACGTGGCGCGCGAAGTATCCTGGGCGGCAATGAAGGCCCGTTCCTCGGCCTCCAGTTTTTTGGGGAGGCGTCCCTTCGGGTTGCGGGAGCGATGCGCATCGAATTGCAGATACGCGGTGATGCTGTCTTCGTCGTCGAGTTCGTCGAAGAAGTCGAACAAGTCTTTGATAGCCATTGTGTGATGCACCTTAAAACAAAAACCACAGGAGCGACGGCCTGCGGCGGAATCAAAAACCGCAGGGCGAGACGCGCCTGCGGTTCGTGGGGCAACAAAGTATACGCGACTTACGTCGCTGTTACGACACCCTGCCAGGAGGCGCGCTCGAAGAACAGTTGGTGGATACCATGATGGCTTGCATCGCTGTCACGTGCCTCCTTTCTGGATAAGATGGCTGGATTCTAGCCGCGTCGCCCGCGGACGTCAAGGAATTGGCGGCGGGATTCTACAGCATCTTTCGATACATGGCGAACACAAAGAGCAGAGGAACGCCGACAATCAGGTACGCGCCGAAATACAGCAGTCCACCCGGCTGGGCCGCGAAATCAAACAATCTAATGAACACAAAGGCCGCAAAGGTAATGAAGATGATCAATCCGTACGCAGAAACGGCGTGGTTGAGCAGGACGCGCTGACTGCGTTCCCAGATCAGTGGGACGGCCGCCAGCGCGAGACAAGTGTAGAAGTAACCGAAACTGCGCAACGTGAACAGGGACATGACCTCCGGGAAGATCTCGCCGTGCGTGGCGGGCCAGTCGAGTTGGGCGACTACGCCGTAGAGTCCCAAATAGCCGACGAGCAGGACGAACACAACGACGGCCCCCTTCATCCACCACGTCACGCGCTCCGCGTAGGGTTCGTGCGACGGGCGAATCCTGAACCAGTCCGCGAGGCCGACCAGGGCCGTCAGCGCGTTGACGCCGAGAGTGACCAGATACAGCCAGGCAATCGGATGTGCCAGTTGAATCTTAGCGCGGAAAGAGATCAGCACCCAGGATTCGAGAATGCCGAAGAGCCACAGATAGAGGAGCGCGGTGTAGACGCGGCGCCATTCCCAGCGGCGCGCGCTGATCCACGCCAGCCAGGCATTGCCGAGACACCAGCCGCCGATGGTCATGGTCATGAAGGCGGTCACCTTCCAGGCGAAGACAGGCGCCATCTGTTCGGGCAGGACGAACAGGATTGCGCCCAGGACAGTGTAGAGAAAGGCATTAAGATATGTCAACAAACGGGAAGTGTTCGATAACATGGTTCCTCTTTTCACGGACAAGGATTATCTTTAAAGCACTACCGATTGGATATACCCCCACACCGAGGAAAAGTTATGCATACAGCCGAGGGTGAAGAGTCAATCCTTTTTCTTCTTGCCGCGCAATTGTTCCAGTTCCAACTTTTGCTTCTCAAGTTCAGTTTCCAGCCGTTGACGTTCCAATACCGCCAACCCGGCTTCGCGTTTTTCCTTGCGCCACCCAAGGATGAGTGTGGACAGAAATCCGACGAACGACGTGATTGCCGTGGCGAGGGACGAGACCAGGGCAATCGTCGTGGCAAGCGCCGCGGTGTCGGAATTCGACGATGGCGGCGTGGACGGCCCCGGGCCGCCGTTCAGCGATGAATTGATCGAGGAAAAGACATTCCCAATGATTGGGCCGAGGGTCAGCAAAATGACAAAAAGAAGGACGAAGATGCTGAATGAGACTATCGAAATCGCGCCGAATAACTTCCGCGCGCGAGCGTAATTGGGCGATTTCATTGGCGCCTCCTGGACATCAGCATCATTATAGGACGATTCGACTGATTTCAAGGCATATTCTTGACGTATTTGTCGAAGAAGTGCGCCGACCGTTCCATGAAGGCGACCCAGGCATCGCCGACGAAGGAGTGACGTTCGTCCTCGTAGGCGAAGAGTTCGGCATCGCGTCCCGCCTCAACGAAGGCATCGTACAGTTTCCGCGACCACTCCGGGGGCGTGCCGCCGATGAAGTCCCCGTCCGCGGTGCCGTAATGGATTTGCACGGGGACCGTCACGAGGTCGAGATGATGAATCGGCGAGATCTGGCGCATCAGGCCGGGGCTGGCGGCCGCGATGTGATAGGCCTCGATCAGTCCGGGCGGCAGGTCGAGCGGGACGATGTCGGATGAGTTGCATCCGAGCGAGAGTTCGCCCTCGGCGATGTCGCCGATGCAACCCAGTCCCCAGCGCGTGATCAGGTCGGCATGGTCCGCGCTGACCGTGGAATACAGCACCGCGGCGCGGACGGTGGTCTCGATACGCCCGCTCGCTCCGCTCGGGGCTACTCGACCACCGAGGATCGCCAGGACTTTCATCGTCACGCCGCCGCCCATGCTGTGACCCCACAGGCCGACGCGGTTCGGGTCCGCCTGCGGAATCGAAGAGATGGCATCCAGCAGGTTGATCACGTCAATCGCCAGGCCGGAGTAGAACAGGCTGGGACCGGCGTCCGAGCCGCCCCAACTGCGGTAGTCGGGCGAGAGCGTGAGATAGCCGTGACGGTTGAGATACTCTGCGGCGCGGTCGGTGCCGTCGCCGGAGAGGAAATCGCCGCGATTGAAATAGCCGTGATTCATCACGATGACCGGGAACGGCGGCTCGCCCTGCGCGGGGACCTGCATCACACCCGTGATGGTCAGGCTGTCGGAGGGATAGTCAATCGAGTAGCGCGTGTAATCGTCGGTTTGTTCGAGTACCTCGCCTACGCGGACTTTTCCACTCGCGAATTCGTGATGGCGCAGGCCCTCGATGGTGAACGGAAACATCCATCCCTCCACCGTAGGCGTGGACGTAGGAACGGACGTGACCGTCGGCGTCAATGTGGCAGGGATGACCGTGACGATGGGCGCGGGCAGTGATGGTGTTGAACCCCCTCCCGTCTCCCCGAAACGGGGGGAAGCCGCGCACGCGGCGAGGAGCAATGCCAGGGACAGGATTTTTCGCATGGCGGCGATTGTACCATTCGGGGATTTTTAGGCCACTTGGAGTTTGAGTAAAAGGCACACCGTTGGTCGAGTAGGCGGCGGGTCTCGATACGCCCTTCGGGCTACTCGACCAGCGCCGCCGTATCGAGACCAACGCACAGGAGGTATGTCTGTAGATGCGGTCTTGATACGCCCCTCGACTTACACGCTTCGATAAACTCAGCGCGGCGCTCGGGGCTACTCGACCACCGCCTTGCTGAAAGCATCAAGCAGTCAGGTGATTTTTGTGCTATAGTATTCCAAAATCCTCCGGGGAGACGCCCATGGATATTCGTAAAGGCATCGTTGGAATCAAGTCGGACCCAAAATCGAAACAGATTCTTGGGACGGGGTTCTTCGTCCCCGGCGGGATCATCCTGACTTGCGCGCATGTGATTGATGATTATTATCAGCCAAGCCGACAGATTGATTGCCTGCTCGAAGGAGAAACCGAACACTTCAAAACTAATGTCATCTTCTTCAGCCCACAGCCTGAATACGATCTAGCCATCCTTCAGCCAACCACAGAAATCGCTCATACGCCGCTACCGATTGCATCTTCCCAATCCAGTAAAAAGCATTCTTTTTCCATATTTGGTTATCCCGCCATTGACTATCGCGGCCTGAACGGTGCAGGGACCATCATGGGTTGGTCAACCGATGACAAAAGCCACCCAACCCTGCAACTCGACTCGGACCAAATCACCCATGGCTTCAGCGGCGCGCCGGTCTGGGATGAAGAATTGCGCGTGGTGGTTGGAATGCTTCAAAAGGGGATCAAGAACGATGAGATTGGACGCCCATCGTTTGCTTTGCCGCTGGAACTTGCAAAAGAAATCTACCCCGATTTGCAACTGGATTCAGCGACACCAGCAGGCGGACTCCCTGCCGGCTCGTACGTTCCCTTTCCGCGCAACGCTTTATTCACGGGCCGCGAAAAGGATATTACAGAACTAGCCAAAAACCTTCTCAGTGCCAAACCTACGGAGACAGTCATCACAGGCATGGGCGGCATCGGCAAAACTCAATTGGCGGTGGAATTTGCTTATCGGCACGGGCACGAATTCAGCGGAGTCCATTTGATAGATTTGCGCGACCCCGCCACGCTCGATGCAGGCATATCCCTGTGCGGCACGCACATGGGACTAGCCTTCAACGACCAGCGGGAACAGATCGCCGCGGTTATGAAGGCCTGGCTGGCTGATGGACCGCGCTTGATTATCTTGGATAACTTTGAAGATGTAACGGAATCGGGCGAAGTCCTAAGCCGCTTCCAGGGTCCGTCCTTGCGAGTATTGATCACATCCCGAAGAAAGGACTTCCCCAAGTCTCTGGGGCTGAAAATTTGGGATCTAAGCCTGTTCAGCGAGGCCGAAAGCGCGGAATTCCTCGACAAAAGCCTCGAGAGTCAGGAATCGCCAGAAGAAAAGAAATCATTGGCTGATAGATTGGGCGGCCTGCCGCTGGCTTTGGAGTTGGCCGCGAACTACATCAACATCAACAAAATCTCGATTGCAAAATATCTCGAAGCGATTGAAGATACCCTCTCCCACGAGTCCATGCAGGCGGGCTGGTTCAAGGAACTTGACATCTCAACTCCCACCGAACATCAGCAAAGCCTGCTGGCTACATTCCAGTTATCGTGGCAGGAAGTAAAAGACGAAACCCAGCAGAAGATTTTTATGATCGCTGGCTATTGCGCGCCAAATACTCCAATTCCGTTGGAGATTTTCAAAGAGACTTTGGAACTCGAAGATTCTGCATTGACCAAGGCCCTATACCGCCTGAACGCCCTCGGCCTGTTACGCGCCGCAGATGGATTGCCGACCATCCATCCCTTGCTGGCCGTGTATGTGCGCACGCTTGCCGCGGCGTCGAAAGAGTTGCTCGAGAAGTTGGCAGATAAACTCGCGGCGCTGGCAAAACAGGCCAATGACCAGGTAGACCGAACAGGCAGTCTCGCCTGGTTCGCACCGTATCGTTCACATGTGCTTTCGGTGGCCGCGGTTGCGGAAAATCACGAAGTACAGGATGCCGCTAATTTACTTGGGAACCTTGGTTATTATTTGAATAACATCGCAGACTACATGGGCGCTAGGTCCGCAGACGAGCGCGCCTTGCGGATTTTCGAGAAACAACTTGGCGAAGACCATCCGAACGTAGCCACGCTCGTCAACAATCTGGGCATGGTGCTGGAAGACCTGGGCGATCTGGCGGGGGCCAAAGCCGCCTTCGAGCGCGCCCTGAGAATATTCAAACACTTCCTGCCCGAGGGACATCCAAATATCAAGATTGTGGAAGATAATTTGCGCGCGCTGGAATGACCACCCCCTCCCGGCCTCCCCCAAATACGACGATGAAATCAGGTTTACGGATTGACTATGAATCGTCGGATTTGGGGGAGGTGCCCGCGAAGCGGGCGGAGGGGGTCGCCCCTACTCTTGGAATCCAGTTTTATATAACTCGTAGTAAATCCCGCGGCGCTCCAGCAGTTCGGCGTGCGCGCCCTGCTCGGCGATGCCCCCGCCTTCGATCACCACGATCTTGTCCGCGTTCGTGATGGTGGACAAACGATGGGCGATCACGAAGGCCGTGCGTCCCTTCAACAGGCGCGCCAGGGCGCGTTGGATGATCTGCTCGGTCTGCGTGTCCACGCTGGAGGTGGCTTCGTCGAGAATCAGGATGCGCGGATCCGCCAATAAGGCGCGGGCGAACGAGATCAACTGTCTCTGCCCGACGGACAGCAGTGCGCCTCCCTCCTCGACCGAGGTCTCGTATCCGTTTCGCAAATTGACGATGAACCCGTGCGCGCCCACCGCTTCCGCCGCGGCGACGACTTCCTCGTCCGTGGCTTCCAACCGTCCGAACAGAATATTTTCCTTCACCGTGCCGTTGAACAGGAACGGGTCCTGCAACACGATGCCCATCTGCCGCCGCAGGCTGGACTGAGTCACCGCGCGCAGGTCGTGACCGTCCACCAGTACGCGTCCCTGCGTGGGATCGTGGAAGCGCGCCAGCAGTTTGACGATGGTGGTCTTGCCCGCTCCCGTCTCACCGACAAGGGCCACGGTCTCTCCCGCGTTCACGTGCAGGTCAATGTTGTTCAATATCAATTGCTCGCGCTGCGAAGTCCCAGCGTCTTTCTGGGGAGCGGAGGGCGGCGCGCTCTTTGCACCGTCTGCAGACGAAGCGCTTTTGTTATCCGCGTCTCGTCTGCGCTGGGTCTCGATACGCTTCGCTACTCGACCATCAGCTCCGCTCGACGCGAGTTCATCGTTGTAATGAAACGAAACATTCTCGAATCGGACATCGCCTTTGATGGTCGGCAGGTCGCGTGCGTCGGGCGCGTCCTGTACATCCACAGGCGTATCCAGTAAGGCCAGTATCCTTTCGCCGCCCGCCATCGTGGACTGCAGCGTGTCGAAGCGGCGGCTCAGGTCGCGGATCGGCTCGAAGAAACGGTCAATGTACAGGACGAAGGCGATCAACACGCCCGCAGTGATGGATTCGCCGAGGACGGCGGTCCCGCCCACGTAGACGACGAGCGCGGTGGCGGCCGCGCCGAGCACGTCCACGACCGGGGTGAAGAGCGAAGCCGTTTTGGCGGCGTCCAGGCTCGTTTCCAGATAGTAGCGGTTGACGTAGTCCTTGAAGTTGGCGTAGTTGAATCCCTGTCGTGAAAACGCCTGCACCACGCGCACCCCGTTGACGTTCTCCGCCAGCACCGAGTTGGTCCACGAGACCGCGGCGCGCACCTTTCGATAATTGCGCCGCGCCGCCTTGCGGAATGCCACCGTGGCCCAGACCATGAACGGCAGGACGAGGAAGGTCAGCAGGGACAGGCGCAGGTTGAGCGTGAGCATGGCGATGAGGGTGCCGATAATGCCGAGCAGGTTGCGGACGATGGCCAGCACCGCCCAGGTGATGAACTCCCGCAAGGTCCCGACGTCGTTGATGACGCGCGTGATGACGCGTCCGACGCTGTAGCGGTTGTAGAAACTCAGCGAGAGGCGTTGCAGGTGGGCAAACATCGCCGTGCGCACGTCGTACAGCACGTGCTGGCCGACGCGCGACATGATGCGCACGCGCAGATAGTTGAAGCCCCATTGCGCCAGCGAGACGAGCAGATACGCGATGACGATATTTCGCAGGGCGGGTACATCGCGGCGCGCAATGCCCTCGTCAATGGCGAGTTTGACGAAGTACGGCCCCGAGACCGCCGCGGCGGTGACGAGGATCATAAAGAACAGGGCCACCAGCATTTGCCCCGCGTACGGCTCGATGAAGCGCAGCAGTCCGCGCGCCACTTTGGGGTCGTAGCCCTTGTCCAGTTGTTCCTCGGACTGGGTGATGAAGGAGGGAGGGATGATTTTGGTCATGTAGTTTGGTATTGCGCTGAGCGAGCCGCGTTCTTTGCGGCGAACGCAGACGAAGCGCGTATCGCAGCTTTCTCGTCGCGTCGAGGGGAGCGAAGCGGAGACGAGACGCCTCTGTTTCAAGCAATGTTGCGCACTTTGAAACCGCGCTTCGTCTGCGGGCCGAAGTACACGGCCCTCCGCTCCCCAGAAGGACACTGGGACTTCGCAGCGCGAGTTGCTTTTGTTTCTATCTCTTTGTTTGCGCTCCTCTTTCACAATTTCATGAATTCCGAGAATGTCGCCGCGAATAAGGGCCTCTTTCTTGGCACGGCTCCAGCCTTTTATCCGATGTTCCCATGAGAACGCTTCGGGATAAGTCTCAGTCACTTGTTGCCATACGAGTTTTACTGGTCGACGGTTGTAAGTATAGGCTTCAGGATGAACTCCCTGCTGGTGCTCGAGAAGGCGGTGTTCAAGGTCGGCAGCGAGGCCTGTATAGTAAGAGCCGTCTGAACATTTGAGAATGTAAACATAGTATGGCATAAGATTATCCTATCGCGTCGCGAAGTCCCAGTGCAGCTCTGGGAAGCGGAGTGAAGCGGAGACGAGACGCCATAATCTAATTGCGCTTCGTCTGCGGGACGGAAAAACACCATCCCTCCGCTCAGCGCGATCTACAAGTCACTCTCCTCGGCATGTCCCTGCACTGGCATTTCTCCAACAACCTCCTCCATCTCCTCCTCGAACTTCACGTGCTTAATCAATTGCAAATCGTGGATCTCCTTATACGGCCCGCCCTGTATGAGCAATTCCTCATGCGCGCCTTGTTGAACGATGCGGCCCTGATCCATCACCAGAATCATATCCGCGCGGCGGACGGTGCTCAAACGATGCGCAATCACGAACGTGGTGCGGCCTTCCATCAACTTATCCAGCGCGGCTTGAATCAGTTTTTCGGTCTGCGTGTCCACGCTCGAAAGCGAGTCATCGAGAATGAGAATGCGCGGGTCCATCAACAACGCGCGCGCAATCGCCACGCGCTGGCGTTGTCCGCCTGAAAGCGTCACGCCGCGTTCGCCCACAATGGTCTCGTAGCCATTCGGAAAACCTGTAATGAACTCATGCGCCTGCGCGGCACGCGCCGCGGCAATGATCTCCCCTTCGCTGGCGTCTGGTCGTCCATAAGCAATGTTGGCTTGAATCGTATCCGAAAACAATAGCGACGTTTGCAGGACGATCCCGATCTGCCGCCTCAACGTGACCAAATCCGCATCACGGACATCGCGTCCATCCACCAGCACCGCGCCTTCGGTCACATCGTAGAAGCGCGGGATGAGATTGACCAGCGAGGTCTTGCCCGAACCCGTCGGCCCGATCAAGGCGACGATGCGGTTCGGCTCGACCCGCAGATTGATTCCGTTCAACGAGGCGGTTCGTTCATCCTGATATTTCAGCGCCACCGCGCGGAACTCGACTTCGCCGCGCAATGTTTCTAACTTTACCGCCTCGCGCGGCGACTGAATGGCTGGCTTGGTATCCAGCACTTCAAGGACGCGTTGCGCGCCCGCGGCCGCCTCCCCACCCGCGTTGACCAGTCCCGTCAGCGCCTGGGCTGGCTCGGCCATCATCAGCAGATAGGCGTTGAACGCCACGATGGCGCCAACCGACAGCGTCCCATCCATCACCATCTGCCCGCCAAACCACAGGATGAGGATGATGCCGAGGGTCGTCAGCCAGTTGCTGGTGGGCATGATCTTGGACCATTCGTCTATCACCTTGACCCATTTGACGAACACGTCCCTGTTGGCGGCGTCGAAGCGTTTGGTCTCGTATGGCTCGCGCGCAAAGGCGCGCACCACCTGCACGCCGACCACGTTCTCCTGTAAGCGGTTCGAGACCTCGCCCACCGCCGCGTCCACGGCGAAGAATAATGCGCCGATCTTCGTCCCGAAACTGGAGGTCATCAGGATGAGGGGAATCATCGGCAGGAGCGCGATGAGAGCCAGCTGGGGATTCGCAGAGACCATGACCACGACGATGCCGACCGAGAGAAAAACAAATCGCACCAGCTCGGCGATGGCCGAACCCGCGAAACGCTCGATGGAGCGCACGTCTTCGATACAGCGGCTGATGAGTTGTCCCGACTGGGTGTGGTCGTGATAGGTGAACGGCAGGTACTGGATGTGGTTGTACATGCGGTTGCGCAGGTCATAGCCGACACGCGCTGCGATCCACTCCGAGAGGTAGCGGTGGACCAGATTCAAAATGGCAGAGGCAAGCCCAAGTCCGAGAAGGAGAAGCGCAGAACGGACGAGGTAGCCCGTGTCGCGGCGCAGGAGGCCGTCGTCGATCACGGTCTGAAGGATGCGCGGCACGACCAGGTTGAGCCCGGTCAGGGTCAGCAGGAGGACGAGGGTGGCGAAGATCTGCCAGGCGTAGGGCCTGAGGAAGGCGCGGATGCGGATCAGATGTCTCATGGCGGGGCTTCTAGGATACCATATTCGGCAAGGTTCGACACGTGATTTTCGTCCATTGCACTGTAATGCGTTTTTCTATATACTAATTACAGATTCCAAATTCCATCCAAGGAGGAAGAATGGCCGAACCCCGCAAGAAAATCACCCTGCCGTATCTCTTCGACAAGGTCGCCAAAAAGGAGCCGATCACCTGGCTGACCTGCTACGACTACCCCACCGCCTATTTGCAGGAACAGGCGGGCATCGAGATGATCCTGGTCGGCGACAGCCTCGGCATGACCATGCTCGGCTACGACTCGACCCTGCCCGTCAAAATGGACGACATGATCCGCCACGCGCAGGCTGTCCGCCGCGGCGCGCCCACCGCGTTCGTGGTCGGCGACATGCCCTACATGACCTACCAGCAATCGGTGGAGGCGGCCGTCGTCAACGCGGGACGCTTCATGTCCGAGGCGGGATGTGACGCCATCAAACTGGAGGGCGGCGCGGCGATGGCATCCCGCATCAAAGGCATCGTGGATGCGGGCATCCCCGCCATCGGCCACCTCGGGCTGACGCCGCAGTCGGTCTCTGCCCTGGGCGGCTTCCGCTTACAGGGCAAGTCCGCTACATTGGCGAAGCGAATCGTAGACGACGCCAAGGCTCTCGAGGATGCAGGCGCGTTCATGATCCTGCTGGAACTCGTCCCAGACAGATTATGTCAGTTAATCACCGAACGCGCCGAGGGATGCATCATCATGTCGCTGGGATCGGGGCCGCACGCGCACGGCCAGTTGTTGATCTACCACGATATGTTCGGGCTGTATCCCAAGTTCAAACCCAAGATGGCCAAGGTCTTTGGCAACGCGGGCGAAGTCATCCTGAACGGCTTGAAGTCCTATCACGATGAGGTTATCGCCGGGAAGTTTCCCGCGGCAGAGAACTGGTTCGGGATGCCCGACGAGGAATACGACGACCTGAGGAAGATGTTGGACGATTTGAGGCCATAAGGAGAATATCATGAACGAATCCCAAAAACTACTCAAGGTCTCGTCCGATAAACTCAAAGCCATCAACGCGGTCCTTCTGGATCCCGATCTACAGATTATGAAGGACTTCTTCGCCGTTGTGGCAAAGTACGGCACGCCCGCGGAGATCAACCGCAAGCACAAGCAGGCGCGCAAGATGGAGAATCTTTTCCGCCTGGTGGAGGAGCGCAATCCCGAGTCCGCCAGAGACCTGAAATGGCTGCTCGAGCAACGCGACAGCGGAAAATTCATCACCGTCGCGGACTACCGCCGAAAGGTCCTGGGCGCAGCGGCCGACAAGACGAAATTCAAGGACAGGTACGCGGTCACGCTCGAAGTCTCCGCCCTGCAATACTTCCAGTGGATCCGCCCGATGGTCGAGAAAGCCATCGCAGACCAGACGCTCGTCCCCGGACGATTCATCGCTGTGCGCGGCATGAAAGAGTCCGAAGCGGATGGCGACCTGCCCGCCATCGTCGCCGCGCTCGACATCATCGGCGCGTCCTTCGTCGAGACGCTGGATACCAAAGGCACGGACGGCTCGAACCCGCACCTGGGCGGCCCCGCCACGATCACGGGGTACTTCGGCGGAATCGGCCAACCCAATGAACACGCACTGCAATGGCTGGACGAATTCCTCTACTACTACACCAATTACGGCGTCCAACATGTGCTCAACTTCAACGCGGGCACCATCCTGCTGGCCTTCCTTCTCTATCGCCTCGGCGTGGACATTCAGTTCAAGATCTCGGTCTACTTCGGCTCGGACAATCCGTATCACGCGCTGTGGATCATGACCATGGCGAAACTGTTCAGCCGCGATGATGGGACCAGTCCCCTGATCGGCTTCAACTGGTCGAACTCGGTCAACAACAAGACGATGGAATTGACCGCCGATTTCCGCAAGGCGCTGGGCTTCGAGAAGGTCGTCCGCTTCGAGCATCACATCACCGAGACGTGGAAAAGCATCGTCGTCCAACCGTACGACCGCCGCGCCGAATTGGTGGAGATCGCCGACCACGTGGCGAACATCGCGGCCAAGCACGAGGGCGGCGATCCCGAAGTCGAGCAGACCCTGTCCCACCCGTCCGACATCCTCGAATACTTCCGCGAGAAGAAGGAAGTCGTCGAGAGCGGCGATTGGGACAACCTGCATCGCAACTTCATCGAGAAGGTCGCGGCCGCAAACCATACCGCCTGGGATCTAACGAAGGCGGGTCTGAGTTTTATCGCGGCAAGAAACCTGCACAAATAATCCCCCACCATGCAGAAGGCCGGGTATCTGCCCGGCCTTCTTGATTAAATCCTCTTCACATCGTGCGAACCGCTCTCGCGGACACCAGCAGGGGTAATCTCGATGAACTCCGCGTTTTCCTGCAACTCCCTGATGTTGCGCGCGCCGCCGTAACTCAGGCCCGAGCGAAGGCCGCCAATTAACTGGTGTAGCACCTCGCCCAGCGTACCGCGATATTGCACTACTGCCTCCACCCCCTCTGGAACGACTTTCGCCCAATCCTCCGCGTCCTCGGCGCTTTCGTCTTCTCCGCGTTCGGCCGCCCGGCGCCCAATCGCCGCGCCCAGCGAGGCCATGCCGCGCACCACCTTTACTTTTTGACCGTCGCGAATCACCGGCGCGCCGGGCGCCTCATCCGTGCCCGCGAACAGCCCGCCGATCATCACGGTCTCCGCGCCCGCGGCCAGTGCCTTGACGAGATCGCCCGCGGTCTTGATGCCGCCGTCTGCAATGACGGGGACATCGCGGCCCGACTCGCGCACGCCCTCGGCAGAATCCATGATCGCGGTCAACTGCGGGACCCCGAACCCGGTCACGATGCGCGTCGTGCAAATGGACCCCGGGCCGATTCCCACCTTGACGGCGTTGGCCCCGGCCTCGACCAGGTCCCGCGCCCCCTCGCGGCTGGCGACGTTTCCCGCCACGACCTGCGCCAGTGGGAACTGTCTGCGAAGTTCTTTTACCATATTGATGCAGTGGTCCGCGTGGCCGTGGGCGATATCCACCACAAGCAGGTCCGCGCCCGCCTCGAGTAATGCCGCGGCGCGCTCCATCTCACTGGCTGTCACTCCGATCGCCGCGCCGACCAGTAAGCGTCCTTTTTCGTCGAGCGAAGCGTCGGGATTTTGTCGGGGTTTGACCACATCCTGCGCCGTGATCAATCCTTTCACATTTCCCTGTTCATCTATGACGGGCAGTTTCTCGATCCGATGCTGATACAAGATCTCGCGCGCTTCTTCGAGTGTAATACCCGACTTCGCTGTGATCAGGTTATCGAGGCCGGTCATGGCCTGTTTTACCTGAGTGACCGAATCGGGCACTAGGAGCACGTCCCTCTGCGTAAGGATCCCCGCCAGTTTCCCATTCTTGTCCAACACGACCAGCCCTCCCACCGAATGGCTGGTCATCATTTCTTTTGCTTCGGCCAGCGAAGCGTCTATTCCAACCGAATACGGCAATTCGACCATAAAGCCCTGTGCGCGTTTTACCTGTCTTACCTGCTTCACCTGCTGGTCTATCGTCATGAAGCGGTGCAGGATGCCTATCCCCCCGCTCCGCGCAATGGCAATTGCCATGCCCGCCTCGGTGACCGTATCCATGTTCGCGCTGACAATGGGAATCCGTAACCGAAGTTTATCGGTCAAGCGCGTGGATGTGTCTACATCCTTTCGGGATCGAATCGGTGAGCGATGTGGAACGAGCAGAACGTCGTCGAAAGTCAGGCCTTTGGTCGAATGGAATTTCATAAGGGTTTCTCTGCAAAGCAAAACTTGCGCGCCGGCGCGCGTGGTTGATTTTACTTTAGTTGTTTTTTTGTGGGGTGTTTGTTTAGGGTTTGTTTTTGGTGGTTGTATTGGCTATGCGAAGTTCAATTTAAAATCTTTCTCCTGGTGCCCGTACGAATTCCGCGAGCGAGGGATGGTTTAGATGATTTCCACCGCGAGGCAGGTTAACGTTTCGGTCACGCCCGGGATCGGCTGGATGGCCGTCGCAAGGAATGTCCCCATCTTGTTTACATCCTCCGCCTCGATGACGGCAACGGCATCGTACGGCCCAAAGGTCATGTTGGCTTCCTTGACGTGATCGAGCTTCCGCAATTGACGGACGACATCCTTGACCTCGCCAGTACGAATACGAATCAGGACATAGGCTTTCATGGGATCTCCTTGATGTAATCAGGCTTCCCTGCGACGCAGGAATATCGACCAGTAGATGGCGGCAACCAGCACCGCGCCGCCGATGATATTTCCAATCGTCACAGGAATAAGATTGTTGAGAATAAAGTTCTGCCAGGTCAGACTTTCGATGTGGGAGATCTTCTCCCCCACCCTCTCCATAAAGGCCGGGTCGAAAAGTTTCACCATCAGGGCATATGGAATAAAGTACATGTTGGCAATGCTGTGCTCGAAGCCCGCGGCGACGAACGCCGTGATCGGAAAGATGATCGCTGTGATCTTGTCAACCGTGGAACGGGCGCTGAAGGTCATCCATACGGCCATGCAGACGAGCGCATTGCACAAAATTCCCAGGGCGAGCGCCTGTACAAAATCCAGGCTGCATTTGGAGACCGCCGTATTCAATGCGGTGATGCCGACAGCGTCCCTGCCAAAGGTATATTGCCTGGTAAAGAACATCAGCACTGCCGTCCCAAACGAGCCGACGAAGTTGCCCAGGTAAACGATCATCCAGTTCCGCAACAAGGCGCGCGTAGTGACCTTGCCGCTTGCCCAGGCCATGACGATGAGATTGTTGCCGGTGAAAAGTTCGGCCCCGCCCACGACCACCAGGATCAGGCCGAGGCAAAATACCAGCCCGGTCAGCAACCGGACGAGGCCATACGGCAGGCCGGTCGCGAAGACCGCGGTCCCGTCCGGCGCAGTGATGGACATGCTCCCCGCGGCGACCGTGGTGGCGAAGATTGCGCCCAGTGAAATAAACGCGCCCGCCAGCACGGCCAGCGAGAACATCGTGAGCGCAGGCATCTCCGCTTTACGGACACCGATATATTCGGCGCGGGTCGCCATTTCCTGCGGCAACAAAGCATCAATGCGGATTTCACTCATAAACAAAACTCCCTGAAAGATCAGTTTGTGAAATTTAGCACAATATGTCTGGCTGGATTATAGCAGAATGCACATCATCGAAGGTAATTGGATTGTCCGACATTTGTCACTTTCCTAAGCCTACGCATCATTTCTTCGAGTAGAGGATACCGTCAATACACCTGCGAGAACCAGCGCGGCAAGGACAATAGCAACCGCGACCACCGCAGTATCGCGATTCGTGAGAGGCGCCTGTGGCGCGGTCGTTGGCGCGGGAATGCGCGTTGGGGTCGAGGTTCCCAGAATGTAAGGCGTGAATGAGGGCAAGACCGTACGGGTAGCGGTCGCCGGAGACGGAGCGGATGTGGCCGGGCCGCGGATGATGAGAGTAGCACCGGGATAGATGAGCGTGGACGAGCCCAGTTGATTCAATGATTGCAATTGCTCGACCGGCACCCCATAAGCGGCGGCGATGCTCCACAACGTCTCCCCGGCTTGTACGACATGGGTCACAGACCCGTCCTCCCCGGGCGTACTTACGACGACAGTCGGCGCGACGACCGCCGGTGTTTCCGCTGCGCCATCGCCGGTTATGGACTCCGGAAGCGTCGCCTGGGGCTCCCCGCTTCCTGTGGGACGCGCGCAATCGATCACATAATAGGCGCGCCCATTGCTGACCGCCACTCCCGCCCCAATCTCCAGCAAGGAGGGCGAGACCATTGTGTTCAAGTGCAGATCGTCGGTCGTCCACGAAGCTACAATGGAATCGGCAGACGCATCCGTAGAACCGGAGGTGATATTCTCGGATCGGAATCCGCCCAGGGGGTAGCCAGCCGCGAGCAGGCGTTCGGTGACGCTCGTTCCGCCGGGGCCGGTATGCGTCACGGTACCGGTGGCAGCCATGAAGTCCGCCTGCGCCTGTGCGGTTCCCATCAAGATGGAGTTAATGGAATATGGCGCCAAGCCGTAGGATGCGCGCAGGGTGTTGACCGCATCAATGATCTGATACGCCGTAGCGGCCTCGGGACGCGCGGACACGGCCGTCTTCGGAAAAAGAATTCCCGCGGCCATCCAGAGGGCAGGAACCACAACCAGCAGTTTTCGCATGCAAGGATTATAACCCGCCCTTTGCCCCAGGCGTCCCGCCGCCAACTCCTTTGGCGTCCGAAAGCAGAACGGGCTATAATACAACCTGTGAGTATTCATCCCAAAGGAGGCCGAGATGAAAGAGAGTCACATTTCGCGCAACCCGCGCGGAAGGTTTGATGTCCCCGGCAAAAGAGCAGTGGAACTGGATCTGGGCGACAACGATCACACAAAATACATTGTGGTGAAGAAGGAGCTCGACGCCGGCCTGCCGGAGACATACGACGGCGTCAATATCGAATGGCTCACAGCCTTCGGCGTGAGGCACAAAAAAACCGACGGGACACCGGGGGATTACGCCAATATCAAATACGCCGTTTTCATGGACGAACTGCCATCCGGCAAAAGGCTGTTCACATACTACGGCGGCAAAGTGCACGAACTGTCCCCTAAAACATCGGGCGGAAAAACGCGGGTTGACTTCACCGTGGGCGACCCTCCGCTGGGCTGGGGGCCATAAGATATTCGATTACCGGACAGAACGCCATGCTTGATGGATAGCGCGGCGCCAGGGGACATTTTCAACATATAACCGGCGCGCGGCCTCATCCTGAAACTTGGAGACCTGCGAATCGAGCAATTGTCCTGCCTGCCGCAGGATGGCGCTCGAACGCGGGTCTTTTAATCGTTGCAGGCACTGGTAACATGCGAAATAAATGCGCAAAGGTTCCTCCGTTCCATCCAGGGTTCCGCCGTCCGACAGGTGGGCAAGGATCTCCTCGGTCCACTTCCGCGCAGAATCCAGATCGTTCGAGGCAAGCGCCGCCTCGATCAAACCCGCCTTCGGCTCCATATTCGCGCCGGGTTGACCGAGTTCCCCTCGGATTTGCAGACACGCGAGGAACGCGCCGCCCGCATCCTCGATTTCTTTCGACAATAGAAAAGCATGCCCGATATACAACAAGGACCAGGCTTCCGCGGCGCGATCCCCGGTCCTGCGGGCCAGGTCACAGGCTCGCCGCGCCGACTGAAGCGCCCCCACCGCGTCACCCTGGACCCCCGCGACGGCGCTGAGATTAATCAGCGTATACGTCTCCTGATAAGGATTCCCTACCTCGCGCGCCATAGACAGCGCCTGCCCGTGATATGCGCCGGCCGCCTCGAAGTCGCCCTGCATACCGGCCGCCCATCCCAGATTTGCCAACACCAGCCCTTCCGCAGAGCGGTCGCCCCATTCGCGGACGATGGCGTGCGCCTGCTCGTAGTAGGTGCGGGAGGCCGAATAATCCCCCATCACGAACCCGGCCATATTACCGAGATTATTGATGACCATGGTTTCCAGGGCCCGGTCGTGAAATTCCCGCGCTATGGTCAAGGCCTGTTCGAAGTAACTCTGAGCGGAAGCAGGCTCCCTCTGCTCCATGGCGATCATGCCCATGGAATTCAAGATCGAACCTTCCTGGTGGCGTCTGCCGGCGATTCGCGCCTGACGAAGCCCCTCGGCTGCCTTCTTCATGGCTTCGTCCGGACTGCCCAGCCGCAGAAGGGATACCGCCCATACGTTATAGGCGTCCAACATATCATCGGCATCTTCGCGGGAAAGCGCCACGGACGCCGCCTGCGCTGCGCACTCCATCGCTTCCTGAAATTCCCCGCCCGAAAAATAAAACTTGGAGCGGAGCATCAACACATGTGCGATCAGAATTTCGTCGTTCATCCGTTCAGCCAATTCCCGCAAAAGATCCAGATCGCGCGCCTGGAAGTCGCGGCTTCCCAATCGCCGTTGCAATTCGCTGCGGTCGATCAACAAGTCGAATTGAGCCCACAGGTCTTCGGCTGGAGTGAGCGCAAGCGCTCGGGTGAAGTAATCCACGGCCTGGTGATTCTGGTACGCGCGCGAAGCGGATTTGCCCGCTTGTGTCAAATAGGTCCGCGCCTTTCTTTCGTGCCCGGCCTTCTCTGCGTGGTAGGCCAGCGCGCCATAATGATCGGTCAATTCGTGCCCATAAAGCGTCTCGATGGCGTTAAGAGCCAGGGCGTGCAATTCCCTCTGGCGGGCGAGCAGCTGCATCGAATATGCGGCATCGCGCAATAATGCGTGGCGGAATATGTAACTTACCTCGTCCAACGCAAACCAGATGTCGGCATCCTCGGCGCGGCTGACTTTCTGCATGATGTCCGGATCGCCGCGCAGCATTTCCACCAACAGCCTCAATTCGAATTCCCGCCCAAGGACCGAGGCGGTCTGGACCGTTTCGCGCACGCCGCGGACCAAACGATCCAGGCGCGCGATCAACAGGGCGCGCACTTCTGCGGGCAGGGACTCCTCGGCGGGCGCGGCGACGCGATAACGGCCGTCCTCGTCCAGAGCCAGCAATTCATTTTCGGAGAGATAACGAACGATCTGCTCCGCAAAAAACGGATTTCCCTCGGCGCGTTGTTCCAATAGTCTTATCAGAGCCGGGCCAACAGGCCCGCCCAGCAGGGTCTCGGCAATCCGCCCAAGATCGGCCGGACCGAGCTGGGTCAGGTCGAGCCTGCGACAATACTCGGCGTCATCCAGGTTCGGCAAAATGCCTTCGGGTCGTTTGCTCGCAATCACGGCAATCGGGTAATGTTTTGCAGGGTCTGCCAGCAGGGTGCGGACGAAATACGGCAGGAACGCCCTGGTGTCTTCGTCCAGCCACTGGGAATCTTCCAGAAACAGGATCAACGGCGCCCGCAGACTCTCCGCCTGTAATAATGCCGATAACGCGATCAACGTATTATCGTACCGGGCCTTGGCGTCGAGTTGCTCGTACAGCGAATCGACTTGAAAGAGTCCAAGCAGGGCGGCCAGTACCGAGGCGGTGCGGTCCAATTCCATTGCAAGACGGGAATCAGGGGTAGCGTCTATGACATCGCGCAACTGGCGTTCGAAATTCTGGATGTTCACCGCGTCCGGTTCGGAATCGGAATACAGGAATCTGGCCCGCAACCAGTCCCGGAATGGATTTAGGGGGGAACGCAGAATCTCATCGGTCTGACATATGACCCACTGCGCCGAGACGATATTCGCCGAAGACGCCTGGAAGGCATGAATGAGGCGGCTTTTGCCAATCCCGGCATCGCCATTGACGATCAGCACTCCGGCGAATTTGCCTTCGCGCAGGGGTTCGACGAAGCGCGCCAACGCCGCCAGTTCCGCCTCGCGTCCGACCAGGTCGCCTCGATAAACGATCTCGATGAGTTCCTTGCGGCCAGACAACGCAAACACCCTGACCTCACCGGTGAAGCCTTTGAACGTGCGCCCACCCAGGTCACGCACGGTAAAATGTTTTTCCGCGCGCCCCGCGACCTCCGCATCGAGCCGGATCTCGCCGGGCGCCGCCGATTCCATCAGGCGGGAGGCCAGGTTCACGCCCCAGCCGTAGGCCGTGTAATCCTCGCGCGAGCGCGCGCCGATGAAACCCGAGTACGCCAGCTTGTACGTGACGCCCGCCCTGAAAGGAATATCGACTCGCTTCGCCAAATCGAGCAGGAAGTTGAGGGCGCGGTCAACGTCGTTTTCGTGCGCCACTGGCGCGCCCCAGAACATCAGGATATTGAAGCCCTTGTCGTCGAGATCGGGGCGCAGGAAAAAGCCCCCGTATTGATCCTGCAGGGCAAAGATACTTTCCATGAACGGCGATACGAACGCGCCGTCGGTGGGGTCGTAGGGGATCCCGATGAACATGTTCACGACCTGGCGGAACTCGCCTACGACCGGTTGATGGATCAGGCCTTCGGGGTAGAACAAAGCCAGGAGGGCGGGATCAGGATCAGGGTCGGAATAGGGAAGCGGCGCAGGCAGTCCGCCGCGCACCTCGTTCACGCGGAAGCAGTCGCCCGCGGGCTCCACGGCCACGAACTCTTTCAACAGGGCGTACGAATCCGAATCCAGCACCACGTCGCCCGGCCGCGCGCATTCCTCCGCATCCACCGACCCGTCCACGCTCGCGCCGCGCACACAATAGGTGACCCGCCTGCCATCGGCGTTCTTCAGAATCAACCAACTAGCCTCCCCGAATCCCACGCCGGCTTTGATGAAAATCGGGAACCGCCCGAATGAGGTCTCGACGTTGGGATGTGTGCGGACGTGCTCCTGCATGGCAATCGCCGCGGCCAGGCCTCGCTGCGCCGCGGGACCCCGGCCTGGTTGCTCGTCGAAAATGGCGGTGAACGCGTCCCCGGCGTACCCCACCACGAATCCGCCCTGGGCGTAAACCGTCTCGACCAGCGGCTCGAACACCGCGCGCATGACCTCGGTTAAAACCTCCGCCCCGGCCTGACCGTGACGGGCAAGCGCGTCAGTCATCACAGAGAAACCCGAAAGGTCAACGAAGATCGCCGCCGCCCGCAAAGCGCCGCGCTGTTCGCCCGAAAGGTATCTATCGAGAATATAGCGGGGGACGAGTTTTCGCATATGACTCATTGTAGCACTTTCGAGACGGGATAAGCAACTGCGGCACGGGCTACTGCGCTCCGCCGAGGCGATCTCGGATCAAGGTGACCGGATGCCGGGCGCGAACACCCGTCCCCTGCTCGATCTGCAGACGGCAGGCCGCGCCTGTAGAGGAGACGATCAATTCCCGATCCGCCGCACCCGAATTTCTAATGTGTGGGAAAAGGGCCAGTTCACCGATTTTTTGTGACAACTCATAATGCTCGGCCTCATAGCCAAACGTCCCGGCCATGCCGCAACAACCCGCATCGATCAACTCGACGTCATAACCGCAGGCGCGCAGGACCGCGACGGTCGCGTTCGCGCCGATTGGCTGGTCGTCCGGCGAGAGCGCCTCGGCGCGCTGGTGGCAATGTGGGTGAAAGTGAACTTTTTCCGAGAAATCTGATGGAGATGATTCGTTATCTATATTGGCTACGCGCAATTTTTGAAATTCATCCCTCCGAATCAGAAACTCCTCCAACAGCCAGGCGCGTCGCGCTCGTGTTGCTATTTCCTCGGCGCGCTCCGGCAACAGGTCGGCATAGTCATGTTTGAGTGAGTAAATTTCGGGTGGCTCGATGCCGATAATGGGCAGGGTGTTCTCGGGATCAAGTTTTTTCAGCGCATCCAATATCCCGCCGGCATGACGGCGCGCCGCTTCGATAAATCCCCCGGAAAGCAGGGACGCGCCGGATCCAACCGACGGAAGAACCTGGATCTCCAGGCCGAGCCCGGACAGAATATCGAACGCGGCCTGTTCCACCTGGGGCTCAACGTAACGTGAAAACGGGTCGGGCAGGAAAATGACCTTCTCCCCGCGGCCTCTTGCGACAGGGGAATGTGCGCGTCCCGCCGCGAAACTGGGAAACGGCCGATGCGGCGTGATCCCGAAAACCTTCGCGGCAAGATTCCTGAACGCGCGCCCCCGCGTCAACACATTCGAAAGCGGCGCAAGCGCGGAAGCAATACGCGCCGTCACGTGGAAATAGCCGAACACATAATCGCGCAACGGACGGCGATGCGTCTTGAAATACTCGGCTTCGAACGCAAACTTCAACTTCGCCATGTCCACGCCGCTGGGACATTCGGACTTACACCCCTTGCACGCGAGGCAAAGGTCCAGCGCCTCACGCACCGCGCTCTTGATTTCCGATTCCCGATTCCCAATTCCTGTCCTGATCATTGCCCGCAACAAATTTGCGCGGCCGCGCGTCGAATGCATCTCCTCCCGCGTGGCCTGGAAAGACGGGCACATCACGCCCGTATCTTTTCTGCACACGCCCTGCCCGTTGCACTGCTCGATTGCAGTGACCAGTCCCCCGTTGCGCGAAAAGTCAAACGCGGGCGCCCATGCCTGGGCGCGATGACTTCCGCCGTAACGCAAGTGGCTGTCCATCGGCGGCGCGTCGAACATCTTGCGCGGGTTGAGCAGGTTATCCGGGTCGGCGGCCCGCTTCAACCTCCGCATTGCGCCGACCAGTTCGACGCCGTAGGTTTTCTCCAGCCACTCGCCTCTCGCAATCCCATCCCCATGTTCGCTGCTCATCGAACCACCCAGCCTCAGCGCGGTTTCCAGAGTCTGTTCCGCGATCCGCCGCATCGAACGGACCCCCTCACCCGTATTCAAATCCAGGATCGGACGGATGTGCAGGCACCCCGCAGAAGCGTGAGCGTAGATTCCGCCCTCGGTTCCATGCTCCGCAAGAAGCCTCTCGGTCTCGCGAACGAATTCGCCGAGACGTTCGACGGGTATCGCACAGTCCTCGATGAACGCGACGGGCCGCGCGGATTGCGGCCGCGAATCCAATATACCCAGCCCGACCTTGCGGACATTCCAGACGCGCGCCTGGTCCTCGACCGATTCGGCAATGAGGACGTCCTCACGCAGGCCGCGAACCGCATCCAACAGGACCTTGGGCTGGTCGCCGCCAAACTCAACGACCAGCACCGCGGCGGGATCGCCGTCAATCCAACCCATCTGGGCCGCGTACGCAGGGACGGTCCGCGCCAGCCGCAGGATCATCCGCGGGATCAACTCGATTGCGCTGGGACGGAACTCCAGCAGGCGCGGCACATCGTCGCAGGCATCCGCAATGGCACTGTAAGACAGGATACCCAGAATCGTATGCTTCGGCTTCTCGACGAGTTTGACCCTCGCGCGGCGGATGACGGCCAGCGTCCCTTCGCTGCCCGCCAGCAAGTGCGCCAGATTAAAGGCAGAAGGCCCGACATCGGGATAATCCCCCTCCCAGCGCGGCGGTTTCGTCCGCGAAAACGGCAGGAGATAATTCAACCTGTAGCCCGCGGAGTTGCGCCATGAAACGGGATAGTTTTGTTTGATGGCGTCCGCATTTTTCTCCCGAATTTCGAACGCGGCGGCGATCACGTCCGGCCGATTGCTGTTCACAGATGGCTTATCGCTGACATCCCCCCATGTTGCCAGCGAACCGTCCGCCATAACAACATCGGCTGAGACCAGATGATCCGCGGCCATGCCATACAAGATCGAATGCGCCCCGGTGGCGTTGTTGGCGATCACGCCGCCCATCGTGGCGCGTTCCGCGGAAGCGGGGTCGGGGCCGAAGGTCAGGCCGTGTTTCGCGGCGGCGCGATTCAGGGTCGCGAGCACGACGCCCGGTTCGACGGTCGCCGTGCGGGATTCGGGATCAATTTCCACAATGGAATCCAGCCAGCGCGAGCAGTCCAGAATCAGCGCCTCGCCGATTGCCTGCCCCGCCAGCGACGAACCCGAGCCGCGCGGCAGGATCGGCACCCTGTACTTCGCGGCCAGCTCCACCGCGGCGGACAAGTCCTCCTGCGTGCGGGGAAAGGCTACGCCAAGAGGTTCGATCTGATAGATGGACGCATCGGTGCTGTACAGGATTCGGGAAGCGGGATCGAAGCGAATATCGCCGGTAAAGCGCCTTGCAAGGTCGTTGACGAAATCTGGATTCAAGGTCATGGCTCAATTCTAACGCAAAGACCCCGAAGGATTCGAGCACCTTCAGGGCCTGTCACTTGTCGGCTATTTTGAATTTACTTCGCCTTGCCCTGACTCGCCACCGCCGCGGCCTTCTTTGCAACTTCTTCGGCGTCGCCGAGATAATAATGCTCGACGGGTTTCAAGTCATTATCCAGTTCATAGACCAGGGGAATCCCGGTGGGAATGTTGAGTTCGGTAATCTCCGCGTCCGAAATATGATCCAGATACTTCACCATGGCGCGCAAACTGTTGCCATGCGCCGCGACCAGGACCCTCTTCCCCGATTTGACCGCAGGGGCCAGCGTCGAATGCCAGTAAGGGAGGACCCGCTCCAGTGTGATCTTGAGCGACTCGGTGGCGGGCAGTTGTTCGGGAGTCAAGGAGGCGTAGCGCGGGTCGAATTTGGGATGACGCTCGTCGGTCAACTCCAGGGCGGGAGGCGGAACGTCGTAACTTCTCCGCCAGATCTTCACCTGGGCCTCGCCGAATTTTTCGGCCATCTCGGACTTGTTGAGCCCCTGTAACGCGCCGTAATGACGTTCGTTCAACTGCCAGGCGTTGACAACGGGAATCCATTCCAGATTCATTTCCTCCAGAACGATCCAAAGCGTCTGGACGGCGCGCCGCAAAACGGACGTAAAAGCCAGGTCGAAGACATAGCCGCCTTCCTTCAACAGCCGCCCCGCCTCGAGCGCCTCCGCCCTCCCCTGTTCGGTCAGTCCCACATCCGTCCAACCGGTGAAGCGATTTTCGAGATTCCACACGCTCTGCCCGTGGCGGACCAAGACAAGTTTATACATTTCGTCTCTCCAGAGTAAGTTGAACGAATTATAGCCCAACTCACCTGCTCATAGTAAAATCATGCCATGACCAGGGACGACGTCACCCCCATCCGCCAGCAGTACCTTGAGATCAAACGGGATTACCCGGATACCATCCTCTTCTTCCGCCTCGGCGATTTTTACGAGACCTTCGACGAGGATGCCGAAATCACCGCACGCGAACTTGACATTGTCCTGACCTCGCGCCCGGTCGGCAAAGGGATTCGCGCGCCGCTGGCAGGCATCCCCTATCACGCGGTCGAAAACTACCTGGCGCGCCTCATCGAAAAGGGCTATCACGTCGCCATCTGTGAACAGGTCGGCGACCAGCCCGCGAAGGGCATCTTCCCGCGCAAGGTGGTGCGCGTGGTGACGCCGGGGACGGTGACCGAGCCGGGACTCCTGCCCGGCGACTCGAACAACTACCTCGCCTCGGTCATCCTGGACGAGAAGTCTGCATCTGTTGCATATGCCGACATTACCACCGGGGAATTCGCCGTCACCGAACTGCCCGTCGAGTCCCTGCGCGCCGAACTGACGCGGCTCCACCCCGCGGAGATCGTTCACCCCGATCATCAAACTCTCCACGAGGGCCTGCCCGGACACCTCACCAAATATCCCGCCTGGCGGTTCGAGCCGGGCAAATGCGAAGAGACACTGCTGACACATTTCAAAACCGCCTCATTGGACGGATTCGGGCTTAAAGGCAAAAACCTTGCTGTCCGAGCCGCGGGCTCAATCCTGCAATACCTGAAAGACACACAACCCGATTCGCTTGACCTGCTCACCGGCCTGCGATTCTACAGCCTGGGCGAGTTCATGACCCTGGACGCGTCGGCCCGCCGGAACCTCGAACTGGACGAAACCCTGCGCGGCGAGAGAAAGGGATCGCTCCTCGGAACGCTCGATTACACGGTCACACCCATGGGCAAGCGGATGATGCACCAGTGGGTCAGCCAGCCTCTGTTGAGCGCGGACAAGATCAACGCGCGGCTGGACGGTGTGCAATCCTTCTTCGAACGCGGCATGGACCGCGCCGAAGTGCGCGCCGCGCTCAAACCGCTCGCCGACCTGGAGCGCCTGGTGAACCGCATCGTCGCCGGTCACGCCCAGCCGCGCGACCTGGTGGCCGTTCGCGGCACGTTGAGTCAACTTCCAAGGGTGGCGGAGGCAGTGGGAAAGGCAGGCAATTTTTCTCACATCGACCTGGCAAGCAGTGAGTTGGCGCTTCTCCAAAACGCCATTGACGACGACCCGCCCGCGACATTGCAAAATACGGGAATCATTCGTCCGGGCTATTCACAGGAACTGGACTCGGTCATCGAGGCGTCGAAGCACGCACGCGACTGGATCGCCAATCTCGAATCTGTCGAGCGCGAAAAGACGGGCATCAAATCGCTGAAGGTGGGTTACAACAAGGTGTTCGGTTACTACATCGAGATCTCGCGCGGCGCGGCGGACAAGGCGCCCACACATTACATCCGCAAGCAGACATTGGTCAATGCGGAGCGCTTCATCACACCCGAAATGAAAGAATACGAAACGCTCGTGTTGAACGCCGAGGAGCGGATCAGGGAGATCGAACTGCGCCTGTTCCGCGAAGTCTGCGCGGAACTGTCGAAGGCGGCGTATAAATTGCTGTCCACGGCGCGGGCGCTGGCGGAAGTGGATGTGCTGTCTGCCCTCGCCGAGGCCGCGGCCCTCGGAGGCTACGTCAGGCCCGAGGTCCATGAAGGAAGCGAAATCGAAATCCGCGAGGGACGGCATCCCGTCGTCGAGCAGAGTCTGCACGGCGAGCGGTACGTCCCCAACGATGTCGTCTTCGAAAAAGGCGAGGTCATCCGCGTCATCACCGGGCCGAACATGTCGGGCAAGTCCACCTACCTGCGGCAGACCGCGCTGATCGTGCTGATGGCGCAGATGGGTTCGTTCGTACCCGCGGCCTCGGCCAGGATCGGACTGGTTGACCGAATCTTCACCCGCATCGGCGCGCAGGACGAAATCCACGCGGGACAGTCCACGTTCATGGTGGAGATGATCGAGGCCGCGAACATTCTTCATCATGCCACGCAAAGGTCGCTGTTGATCCTGGACGAGATCGGCCGCGGCACCTCCACCTACGACGGCGTTTCGATTGCATGGGGCATGATCGAGTATCTCCACAATCACCCGCATTTACGCGCGAAGACCCTGTTTGCCACGCATTATCACGAGTTGACGCAATTGGCCGACCTGTTGCCCGGAGTGAGAAATTACAACGTGGCTGTGACGGAGGCGGACGGTAGGGTCGTATTTCTCCACAAGATCGTCCCCGGCGGCGCGGACAAGTCCTACGGCATCCACGTGGCGCAACTGGCGGGACTGCCTGCGCCGGTCATCGCCCGCGCCGGCGAGATCATGGCCGAACTCGAAAAGACCTCCGGGCAGGCGGTGAGGATCAATCCGCACGCCGCGCACCAGGCCGCGTTGTTCCCGGAGACCAGTCCCCTGCTGGACGAGTTGAAAGAGGTGGACGTAAATTCGCTTTCGCCCATCGAGGCGCTGAACAAATTGTTCGAGTGGAAAAAGAAATTCACAAAATGACCGCATCCAACAATTTCATCAACGCATGATCGTCCAACGAAATCCCGCCGATGAAAAAACAGATAAGATTGACATTGAATGAGATCGGGCTCGTGATTGCACTCGCGGGGATGCTGTTCGGCATCTGGCTGCGCCTCCTGCCCGCCTCTCTCAGTCCGTTTCCCCTCAACGACGGCGGCTTGTTCTATGTAATGCTGAAAGGCCTCATCGAAAATGGCTTCCGCCTACCGCAAACAATAAATTACAACGGACTGGCCGTCCCCTTTGCCTATCCGCCCCTGCCCTTTTACGTCGGCGGCTGGATCGCGCAAACATTCGACGTTTCCCTGCTGGACCTCCTGCGATGGATGCCCGCCGTCGTCACTGCGCTGACCATGATCGCGTTCTTCGATCTTGCGCGCACGCTCCTCGAATCGGACTTTGAGGCTGGTCTGGCCACCCTGGTCTTTGCCTTCATTCCGCGCGCCCTCACATGGATGCTGATGGGCGGCGGTCTGACGCGCAGTTTCGGCGAGTTGTTCTTTATCCTCTCCATAAGGCATATATATTCCGCCTTCACCACTTCCAGGACAAGGGAGATTGTACTGGCAATCATTTTCTCCGCGCTGGTTGTACTGAGCCATCCCGAGGCGACGCTCCACACAATGGGATTCGCCCTGCTCGCCTGGATTTTCAAAGCACGAAATATCGGCAGCGCGAAACTAGCCTTGATGATCGCGATAGGCGTTCTTGTTCTGACCTCCCCATGGTGGATCGTCATGTTGGAACGATACGGCCTGTCGCCCTATCTCTCCGCAGCACAGACAGGGGATCAAAAGATTCTCGACCTCGTCACCGTCTTCCTGGTTGCAGTATCGGAGGAGCCGTATTTGACTCCCATCACAGTCCTGGGATTCCTCGGCATATTCACGGCCCTTGAGCGCCGCGAATATCTATTACCTGCGATGTTCTTCTTCCCCTTTATCCTGGAACCGCGCAACGCCGCCAATGTGGTCATCGTTTTCCTGGCCATGCTGGCATCGTTGACGCTGGCGCCGTATTTCAGCTCCGCATTCACAGTCCGCCCGCCGGGAGAATCCCGCGCCAACACCCGTCGCTGGGGCGCCTCGGCATTGGCAATCATCCTCCTCCTTACCTTTTTCGCAAATGCCGCTTTTGTAGCAACGCGAGCATCGAACAACCACCTGAGTGAGAGCACCCTGACCGCGTTCGATTGGATCGTCCACAATACACCTCCCGAAAGCCGCTTCGTCATTATGACTGGCGAAGCCGAAAGTTTCTGCGATCCCGTTCAGGAATGGTTCCCGGTGCTCACCGGCCGCATCAGCCAAACCGCGCCCCAGGGACGCGAATGGCTGGCCGGCGGGACATTTGCAGAATACAGGAAGGGCCTGACCGCTCTCCAACGATGCCTGGAAACAAACGCGGCCTGTCTCAATGCTCAGGTCCATAAAATGAACCTCGATTACGACTACTTGTATATCCAACGAAAAACGAGCAGTCGCATCTTCTGCGTTCCCCGCACCGAAATCACGCGCGGCGGAAACCTGATCCTTACCATTGGAATGCAACAGCCCGCCCAATACGAACAGGTCTATTTCACAGACGACGTTGCCATCTACAAACGAATTCCCTGAACTTGTGTAACGGAAGTCAATATTGCGTTACAAAAAAACAAGGAGGCTTTTATGTAAGCCTCCTTGTTACCTGTCATAAAGAATTTCTTACTTCATCGCCTGCGCGGGCGCCTTCGAGCGGATCACCGCCCAGGCCAGCACCAGCAACAGGACACCCGAAATGACCCAGATCACAATCTGGGCCGCGCCCTGGGCGCGGGAATACTGCACCACGATCGGCGCGATGATGACCGAAACCAGGTTCACCACCTTGATCATCGGGTTGAGCGCGGGACCGGCGGTGTCCTTGAACGGATCGCCGACCGTATCGCCTACCACGCCAGCCTTGTGACGCTCGGAGCCTTTGCCTAAATTCTCGGCAGGCTTCTTCGGCTCGTCTTCGATGAGTTTCTTGGCATTGTCCCATGCGCCGCCGGAGTTGTTGAGGAAGACCGCCAGCAACTGACCCGAGAGGATGATACCCGCCAGGAAACCGCCCAGGGCCTCCACCTGCAGCATCAGGCCGACCACGATGGGGGTCACGATGCCGAGCAGGGCAAGCGAAACCAGTTCCTTTTGCGCCGCGGTCGTGGAAATTCCGACCGCCTGTTTATAGTCCGGGGCGATCTTGCCTTCGAGCACGCCCAGTTTGAACTGCCGGCGGACTTCCAGCACGATCAACGACGCGGCGCGGGAGACGGCCTGGATCGCGAACGAGGAGAACAGCCATGGCAACGCGCCGCCGATCAACATGCCGACGAAGACCTGCGGAATATCCACGCGGATGCCGATGGATTTGATCTGCTCCGACAGCGGGACGCCGAGCATCTCCTGTGCGCGGCTCACGTCCACGAGGAAGGAGCCGAACAGCGAAACCGCCGCGATGACCGCCGAGCCGATGGCAACGCCCTTTGTGATGGCCTTGGTGGTATTGCCTACCGCGTCGAGGTCGGCCATGATCTGTTGCGCGTCCTTGGTCTCCTTGTCTTCCAACCCATGCCACGCCATTTCACCGATGCCGTTGGCGTTATCCGAGATCGGGCCGAAGGAGTCCATGGCCACGTTGTTGCCTGTCAGGGTCAACATGCCGATGCCCGTCATGGCAACACCGTACAGGATGAAGTTGACGCGCTCGACTCCATCCACGCCGGGAATCGTGCCCATGATGAAAATCGAGGCAACGATGGTCAGGGCAATGACAATCACCGACCAGACCGAGGACTCAAAGCCGACCGAAACGCCCTGCAAGATCAGCGTGGCCGGGCCGGTGTCGGCGGACTTCTTGATGTCTTTGACCGGGGAATTGTGTGTACCCGTAAAGTATTCCGTCAGGCGGTCGATCAGGATGGCAAGCAAGACACCCACTGCAACCGCCGTCGGAACGCGCCACCAGCCGCCGTATTCCGCCATGGCAGAGTTATTCAGGTAAAAGAAACCTGCGCCAAAGAACATCGCGGCCGAGATCGCCGCCGACGAAAGGAACCCGCGGAAGATGGCCGCCATGGCGTTCCCGCTCTTTCCGGTGGTGTCGCCCTTCACCACGTATGTGCCGATGATGGAGGAGAGAACACCCACGCCGCGCACGATGAGCGGGAAGATGATCCACTCGAGGCGGCCGGTGAAGGCGTGCAGGGCCAGGCCCAGGATCAGGCCGGAGACGATGGTCACTTCGTAGGATTCGAAGATATCCGCGGCCATACCGGCGCAGTCGCCGACGTTATCGCCGACGAGGTCCGCCACCACTGCGGGATTCCTCGGGTCGTCCTCAGGGATGCCTGCCTCCACCTTACCGACCAGGTCTGCGCCGACGTCCGCGGCCTTGGTGTAGATGCCGCCGCCGACGCGCATGAACAGGGCCAGGAGCGTGCCGCCGAAGCCGAAGCCGAGCAGGGCGTCCGGCGCGGCGATGCCGAGGATGATGAAAATAACCGTGCCGCCGAGCAGGCCGAGGCCGTCGGTCAACATGCCGGTGATCGTCCCGGCGCGGTAGGCAATCCGCAGCGAGTCGCCAAACGACTTGCGCGAGGCCGCCGCGACGCGGACGTTACCTTCCACCGCCATGCGCATACCGATCTGGCCGACCGCCAGCGAGAACGACGCGCCCATAATGAAGGCCGCCGCGCGCGCCAACCCGATGATCAACTTGATCCGGTCGTCGGTCATGCCGTGGAATCGCTCCTGCGCCTCGGGCGAGGGCGGAACCACGTACACGGACAGGAACAATGCGATGGTCAGCACGCCGATCAGCGGCAGGATGGATTTCAACTGACGTCCCAAGTAGGCGTTCGCGCCGTCCTTGATCGCGCCCCACACTTCCTGCATCTTGGCCGTGCCTTTGTCCTCGCGCAGAATCTGCGAGCGAAGGAAGACGGCGTATGCCAGGCCGAGAATGGCAACGCCAAACACGGCCCAGATCGCAATTGTCTCAAAGGTGCTTAATCCCATGGTAAACATCGAGGGGTATTCCTCCCGGAAACAAAATTCAGGCGCTGGGCGCCCGTTGACAGGCAGATTGTACAGGTGCATACAGGATGTGTCAAGAATTTTGTTCTTCCCGTTCAAGCGCCCGTCTCCCATTTTTCGAGTTATGGTTTTCTCAAAGTCGCTTGACAAAATGCCCGATTTGGAACGCGAATAACGCGAATGGGCGAATTTCACGAATGTTCTGGGGCTTATTCGCGGCATTCGTAATTTCGCGGCATTCGCGTTGAGGCTCTTCCGACTTTGAGAAGGCCATGTTTTTCGAGTTGACATCCATTTTTTATTCTGATAAGATACGTCAACTTTTCAAATCTCCAAAAAGGAGAGATTCGATGTTGCAGGAAATAGAGATCCAGACTTTGACTGTTTCGCCCACAGCCGCCCGGGCCGTGCGCGACATCCTGACCGAACGCAAACTCGAAGGATATGCCCTGCGCGTCTACGTCGCCGGAGGCGGGTGTTGCGGCGTGCAGTTCGGCATGGCGCTCGATAACAATTTCCGTGATGTGGATCAGACATTCGATAGCGAGGGAATCAAGGTCGTCGTGGACGACGTCTCCATGGACTATCTGCGCGGCGCTCACATTGACTTTGTAAACGATCCCGAACGAGGCGCGGGGTTCATTGTGAATAGTCCCAGCGCCAAACACGCGCACGGCGAGGACGGTTGCGCCTGCGGCGGTTCGTGCTCATGCAATAACTGACCTAAACAAAAACCGACCGGGAGTGCCCGGTCGGTTTTCTGTCGGTACGCGTCTACCTTCCGCGCAGGAAGGAAATCAACGCCCCGAACGATCCCAGAAAACCAAAGATAAAGATCAACAGGCCCATGGGGAAACGGGTCGCGCTCCCCGATTCGTCCACAAAGACCGGACGATCCACCGGCGCGGGAGGCGTGAAGGTGGGTAACCGCGTGGGCGTCTGCGGGACAATGAAGGCCGCGGCCAGGGTTGGGTCAATGGTGGGCGTCGCCAGCGGGGTCGGCGTGGGCGGGGCCTCCACAATCGGCAGAAACACCTGCGACGTGAGCGATACATTCGGCGCGTACACCCAGCCCACGTTACCGGCAACCCCGAAATAATAAATCTGAATCCAATCCCCGCCCGGCGAGCGTCCGAGCGCGGGCGCGGACTGTCCGCTGAGCAGGATGCCGATCTTGGGATAGAAAAACGAACTCGGCCCGGAGCGCACGTTGACGAATTCCTGATCCAGGTTGACCGTGATGAACGGTCCTGCCGCGGTACCGGTCACGGTGGGGATCGAGCCGGTCGGCTGCTGGGCCAGGACCACGTCCGGGGCGGGCGCGGCAAACACAAGTACCGCGAGCGCGATGAACGCGAAAAGTCCCAGGGAAAATTTGAAACCTGCAAGACGCATTTTCGTTAGATTCCTGCGAATGGAGTGAACGAGATTATAATCGAAAACATGGACAGACGAATCTTCCACGGGAACATCACACCCACCGACGTTGCGCAGGCGCTTCTAGCAGAATTCAACCGAGGCAATTTGCACGCCCAGGTGCTCGGCCGCAGTGAAAATATGGCCGTGCAAATCGGCACGCATCCGGGCACCATGTCCGGCGGGCAGACGGCGCTGACCGTCACCATCCAGAAGGCGCCGGATGGAATCATCGTCCAACTCGGACAGCAGGCCTGGATGGGAACCGCCGCCAGCCTCGGCTGGACCGCGCTGACCGCGTTGCGCAACCCGTTCAGCCTGCTCGGCCGCCTCGACGATTTGGCCCAGGACATCGAGAACCTGCAACTCAGCGAACGCGTCTGGCAGATCATTGCAAGCGCGGTGCAGGCCGCGGGCGCATCCACGCAACTCTCCGAACGTTTGAGACGGGTCGTTTGCGACTATTGCGACGCGGCCAACCCGGTCGGTGAGGCTACCTGTCTGGCTTGCGGCGCGCCGTTGGGAAACGTCACACCCACATCGTGCAGGAACTGCGGCTTCGTCGTCCTGCGCGGCGAAAAGGTTTGTCCAAACTGCGGAAAGGCGATCTAGCCGGGAGGCGGCTCCAGCGCCGCCTCTATTTTTTATAGACCTCCGGATTGGCGCAATTCGGCAACGGCCTCCCCTCCAACCCTGCCAGCAGATTTTCGCAAGCCATTTCCGCCATGCGCCGACGCGCGCCGTGTGTGGCCGAACCGATGTGCGGCACGATAAAACAATTCGGCAACGCGTAAAGTGGATGGTTCGACGGCAACGGCTCTGGATCCGTTACGTCCAACGCGGCGGCCGCGATCCAATTTTCGGACAGGGCGTGCACCAGCGCATCGGTCTGGACGATGGAACCGCGCGCCGCGTTGACCAGAATGGCCGTCGGCTTCATCTTTCGCAAAGCGGATTCGTCCATCAGCCCGCGCGTTTCATTCATCAAAGGGCAATGCAGACTGACGAAATCGCTGATTGACAACAACTCGTCGAACGAGACGGACCGCGCCCCGGTCTGCGCCTCGGTTTCGGGACCCGAGGTTGGGTCGTAGAACGCCAGACGGAGTCCAAACCCGCGCGCCCGTTCCGCCACCGCCCGCCCGATCTTCCCCATCCCAACGATCCCAAGCACCGCGCCGCGCAAGTCCGCGCCCAGCCAGCCCGTCGGCGACCAGGTCGTCCAGCGGCCCTCGCGCGCGTCCCGCGACGACTCGGGCAGGCGTCGCGCGGCGGAGAGCAGGAGCGCCATCGTCAGGTCGGCGGTGGCGTCGGTCAAAGCGCCGGGCGTGTTGCCAACGGGAATCCCGCGCCGCGTGCAGGCCGCCACGTCAACGTTGTCCACGCCAACGGCCATGTTGCTGACCACGCGCAGTCGCGGCATCTTTGCCAGGAGCTCTTCGCGGACGGGGATGGTCAGCAAACAAAACAATCCCTCTGCTTCGTGCAAGCGCGCTTCCAATTCGGGCGCGAGGCGCGCCGCGTCCTTCGGACCGACGATGGCGCGCACGCGTCCTTCGAGGGCGGTCATCCATTCATCGGGCAAAGTGTGGGAAATTAGAACGAGGGGTAAATTCGACATGGATTCCTCACTGAAACGCGAACAGAAAAACAAGGTCGTTGACGTTCGTGCCCGTCGGGCCGGTGACGAGCAAATCATTCAAAGGAGCGAAGAAATGATACGAGTCGTTGCGGCGCAGGAAATCGGCCGCGTCGAGGCCGAGCGCGCGGGCGCGCGACAGTGTTTGTCCATTCACAGCCGCGCCCGCCGCGCCGGTCACCCCATCGTCGCCGTCGGTGGCGAGCGAGACCAGCAATACATTTTCCAGTCCATCCATTTCGAGCGCGGCGGCGAGGGCCAATTCCTGATTGCGGCCGCCGAGGCCGCCGCCGGTCACTGTGACCGTCGTTTCGCCGCCCGCGACCAGGCACAGCGGACGCGGGGAGGACTGGCGCAGTTCGCCCGCCAGCATCCGCCCGGCTTCGCGCGCTTCGCTATGCAAAGAGGTTGTCAACACGCGCGCGTGAAATCCCTCTCGCGCGGCCTGTTCACGCGCGGCTTCCGCCGATTGCTCATTCGAGCCGATGACCAGATTTTGAACGTGCTCGAACGATTCTCCTTCACGCGGCGCGGTTGGCCCGGATGCGATTACATCAATCCTGTCGCCGATCACATCCGAGAGAATCAGACTGACGACCCTCGCAGGATATGCCAATCGCGCCAATCCGCCGCCTTTCAGACGGTCGAGTTTCTGGCGCGCCTCGTTCAACTCGAAAATGGAAGCGCCGCTTCTCATCAAATTACTGGTGGTCTTCTGAATCTCATCCAATGTGACGCCGTCGCGCGGCGCGGTCACGAGCGCGGACGCGCCACCGGAGATCAGACAGACGAGCAGATCGTCTGCGCGGAGTTGACTGAGCAAGTCGAGGGCGCGCCGACCAGCCTCCAGACTGCGCTCGTCCGGGATGGGATGACCGGCCTCCATAACGGCCAACCGGCCGAGCGTCCTGCGCGAAGCGTGCTTGGCGACGACGAGTCCCCCGGCGAGGTGGTCTTCCACGAGAGGCAGGATTGCCTGCGCCATGCCTATCGCCGCCTTGCCGACCGCCAACACATGTACAAGCCCCGCCCCACTCAAATCGTAATGCTGACCGCGAACATCCAGTGCGCCACCCACGCGCGCGGCGGCGCGCCGCACTGCATTCGCTGAATCAGCCGCCTGCAAAGCCGCGGATAATATCCTCTGGACCGCATCCGCCCGCGGACACGAAACGATGGACGCGGCGTCGAAGGAGAACATGCCCCCATCATAGCACGGGCTTGCAGAAATGCGGGCAAGCCTCTATAATTCCTGCAAAGACATCAGGCGGTTCCATGAAATTGAAACTGGACGAAATCGAAGGACGCATTCGGGAACTGATCGAAGTGCGCATGATGAGCATCCTGCCGGGGAGCAAAGTGGAGGCGGCCGTCATCCAAAAACTGGTGGCGGCCATGCAGGATAACCTGATCGAGGCCGAGGGGAACAAGATCGCGCCGAGCCTGTACACGCTGGTGACCGGGCCGGGCCAGGGCGAACTCTGGCAGGATTCGCGCGTGGTGGACGCACTGGACGAGATCCTGCACACGGCGGGACGGGAGGCCGGGCTGCATTTCACCGCGCCGCCCAAACTGAGCTTCTCGACGGACCCCAGGCTCGCAACCGGCGAGGTGAACGTGGTGGCCTCGCACCCGGCGGAGGGACTGGGCAAGACGCAGGGTATGGAAACCGGCAAGGCAGAGGCCGAGGCGGAGTCCGAGGGCGAGGGCATCCCCGAAAACGCGTTCCTGATCATTGACGGCGTCAAGATCTTCCCGCTGACCGAGATGGTCGTCAACATCGGACGCCGTATGGAGAATCAACTGGTCATTGACGACCCGCGCATCTCGCGCAACCACGCCCAACTGCGCGCCATCAAAGGCCGCTTCGTGATCTTCGACCTGAATTCCACGGGCGGGATGTTCGTCAACGGACAGCGCACCAACCAGAGCGTGCTCTACCCGGGGGACGTGATTTCGCTGGCGGGCGTCTCGCTGGTCTTCGGGCAGGATAACCCGCCGCCGCGCCCCGACCTGAAAAATACCGGGCCGTTCTTCTCGCCCACCTCCGAACGACCCACCGCCGTGCTCAAAGAGCGCAGTACCATCACCAAAAAGAAAAAATGAGCGCCGTCATTGTCCTGGCCCTGCGGCTGGCGCTGGCGGTCGCGCTGTATGGCTTTCTGGGCTGGGCGCTTATCGCCCTGTGGCGCGACGTACGCCAGACCAGCGTCCGCCTCAGCACGCGCAAGGTCCCGCCCATCGGCCTGACCCTCAAACACGCACAGGGGGCGAGCCAGCGTTCGTTCCAGCAGTCCGAGATCATGCTGGGACGCGACCCGGCCAGCGACCTGCTCCTGAACGACGAGACCGTCTCCGCGCGCCACGCGCGGCTGAGTTACCATCACGGCCAGTGGTGGCTGGAAGATCTCGGCTCGATGAACGGTACCCGGCTCAACGAAGCGCCTCTGACAATTCCGACGGTCGTCACGGACGGCGACCTGATCGAGTGTGGACAAGCCGCCATCCTCGTAAGCCTGGGCGCGCAGGTGATCGTCGAACCGACGGTGCGGCTCCCGTGAATCCAACTCGAAAGACTCGCAACATACCCGCTGACCTTCGTCTCCGCTTCGCTCCGCTCAGGGCGAATCATTTCGACCACTTCAAAGAATGACCAGACCCATCCAGGCGCGCCTGCTCCGCTGGGCGGCCGCATTTCTTTTCCTCTATTCCCTCATCCTCACCCTCTCACCCTCCGTACGCGAGAGATCGCTCGAGGTTGACTATCGCCTTTCGCATTGGCTGGGATTTCTGGTTTGGGGAATTCTTGCCCTCATCCTGCATCGCGAATCCTCCAAATCGCTCCCGGACTCCGACCCGTATTTATTGCCTGCCGCCGCGCTTCTAAGCGGATGGGGCCTGATGACCATCTGGAGATTGGATTCCACATTCGGGATGCGCCAGCTCGCGTGGCTGAGTCTCAGCGCGGCGCTCGTGGTCATCGTCCTGCGCCTGCCGGCGGACCTCGGTTACTTGCGAAGATATAAATACCTCGCGCTCGCGGGCGGACTGCTCCTCACCACACTGACCCTCCTCTTCGGCACCAATCCCATCGGCGTCGGCCCGCGCCTGTGGCTGGGATGCTGCGGCGTGTATTTCCAACCCTCCGAGCCGCTCAAACTATTGCTGGTCATTTACCTGGCCGCGTACTTCGCCGACCGCTTCCACGTCGGCGCATTCGGCCGCTCGCGCCTCGCGCTCATCCTCCCGCTGGCCATGCCCACCCTCGTGATGACCGGGCTCGCGCTGGCCATCCTGCTCATCCAGCGCGACCTCGGCACGGCGTCCATTTTTCTCGTGCTGTACACCATCCTTCTTTTCGCAGCCAGCGGCAAGCGCCGCGTCCTGCTCGTCACCGCCAGTGGATTGATCCTCGCCGCGCTGGTCGGTTACTTTTTCATTGACATCATCCACGTCCGCCTCGTGGCGTGGCTCGACCCGTGGACCGATCCCTCCGGGCGGTCGTACCAGATCATCCAGTCCCTGCTGGCCATCGCCAACGGAGGCACGTTCGGCCGCGGACCCGGGCTGGGCGCGCCCGGCCTGGTCCCGGTTGCCATCTCGGACTTCGTCTTCGCCGCGCTGACGGAGGAGACCGGTCTCCTCGGAGCCATCGCCCTGCTGGCGCTCTTTGGATTGATGATCGCCCGCGGCCTGAGGGCCGCCCTGCTGGCCCCCGACCGCTTCCGCCGCCTGCTCGCGGCCGGCCTGACCGCCTACCTCGGCGTGCAGGCTTTGCTCATCCTCGGCGGCAACCTGCGCCTGCTCCCGTTGACCGGCGTCACCCTGCCGTTCGTTTCCTACGGCGGATCGTCGCTGGTTACATCTTTCATTGCCGTGGTACTCCTGCTCCGCATCGGCGGACAACCGGATGAAGAACCCGCCGCGCTGCCGGACCCGCGGCCGTATCCGCTTTTGGGCGGCTTCTTTCTCCTCAGCCTGACCGCCGCGGCGCTCGCCACCGGCTGGTGGGCTGTGGTCCGCGGCCCCGACCTGCTCACCCGTACCGACAACGCCCGCCGTTCCATCGCGGACCGTTACGTGCCGCGCGGCGACCTGCTCGACCAACGCAATGCACCCATCACCGTCACGCGCGGCGAGACGGGCTCCTTCGTGCGTGAACATCTCTATCCCGCGCTCGCGCCCGTGACCGGCTACACCGATCCGATATACGGGCAGGGCGGATTGGAAGCCGTACTCGACGAATATCTGCGCGGCCTGCAGGGAAATCCCGCAAGCATGATCTGGTGGGACCACCTGCTCTACGGCACGCCGCCTCCCGGCCTGGACGTGCGCCTGAGCATCGACCTCGACCTGCAAAGACTGGCAGACGAATCGCTCAGCGGACAGGCGGGTGCGGTCGTCCTGCTCAACGCCCAGAGCGGCGAGATCCTGGTGATGGCCTCCGCGCCGACGTACGATCCGAGCCGCCTCGGCGAGATCGGCGAGAGCCTGCTCACCGACCCGTCCACGCCGCTGGTCAACCGCGCCGCGCAGGGGAGTTACCCGCTTGGAGATGCGCTGACAGTTTTGCAGAACGCCTACGCGGGCGGGGACGGGCTGTCCACTGAGGAAAAGAGACAACTTTACGAGTTGCTCGGCTTATTCTCCGCGCCCGAACTGCGGCTGCCCGTTGGAACGCCGGACACAACAGAGAACATCGCAAACCTGCACGCCAGTCCGTTGCAGATGGCGCTGGCCGCGGCGGTCCTCAGCAACGACGGGACGCGTCCCGCGCCGCGCATCGCCCTGGCCGTGGACACGCCCCAGCAGGGCTGGGTGATCCTGCCCGCCCTGGGTGAAGCGCGCCAGGTCCTGAACGCCGCGCAGGCCAAACAGGCGGCGCAGGAGAATCTGGCGGAGGGGAGTCCGTATTGGGAATTTTCGGGTCAGGGGACGGATGAAGAAAAAACCGTGACCTGGTACGTGAGCGGCACGCCCTCCGGCTGGCAGGGCACGCCGCTGACCGTGGCCGTGCTGGTCGAGGCGGATTCACCGGCCCGCGCCCGCGGCCTCGGGCAGGAATTGTTGAACGCCGCGCTCGGGGAGTGAGATTCGCGATATTTTGAATGTTTTACAACTTATCGCGTCGAGCGGAGGGGATGCGTTCGTTGCACCCCCGTAGACGAGACGCAGGCATTGCATGAAAATTGCGCCTCGTCTTCGCTGCGCTCCGCTCAGCGCGTCGAGTTTATATCAGAATAATTTGTAAACTACAAAATGCTGCGGCACTAAAACTCGCGTCTCGGCCCCCACTTCGCCTTCGCTCAATGTCCGCTCGGCGCTATGTCCCCAAAGCAAACGCCGGGTCGCGCGGACCCGGCGTTTCGTCCAGAATGATGCGGGAATCAACCGCCTTTGGCGGCCTTGGCCTCGGGTGTGTCGTTGGCGCTGTAGCCGGGTCCGCCCTTGAAATAGTCGTAGTTGCCCTGGATGTCGTCGCGCAGGTTGACCGTCTCACCGGCCGCGAGTTGGCGGGTATTTTCCATTACGACCTTGACGCCGTGATGGTTGGTGCCCTCGTAATGACCGGTCAGGCCGACGCGGGCGATGGACTCTCCGCCCTTGGCGGTGTAGGCCGCGGGCACGTCGTCCTCGGTGAAGATGGCGGAGAACGGACATTCGGGAATGCACGCGCCGCAGTCAATACAGGTATCGGGGTCGATGTAATACCAGGGATATTTGTCCTGCGGGACGCCGGGGACGATACACTCGACGGGGCAGACTTCCACGCATCCGCTATCGCGCAGGCAGAGACTGGTAATGATGTGGGTCATGGACAACCTCCTTGTGAAGTGAACAGCCTGAGGCCTATTATATCTTCCTTCGCAACGCGCGCAAGACAAAAAAGGGAGGCAGCGGCAGTTTCACCACAGAGAGCACGGAGACCACAGAGTTTTTTAATTTGGACGCGGAGCACGCGGATCAGGTCCGTGCACTCCGCGCCCTTCGCGTCGATCCGCGTCCGATTGACTGGCTCATCCCTTGAAGCGGCGGGCGACCTCGTCCCAGTTGACCACGTTCCACCAGGCGGTGACGTATTCGGCGCGGCGGTTCTGGTACTTGAGATAGTAGGCGTGCTCCCACACGTCAATGCCCATGAGGGGAGTCATGCCTTCGGACATGGGGTTGTCCTGGTTGGCGGACGAGACAACAGCCAGCCCGCTGCCCTTTTTGACGAGCCAGGCCCAGCCCGATCCGAAGCGGCCGTTGGCGGCTTTCTCGAATTCGGCCTTGAAGTTGTCGAAGGAAGTGAAGACCGCGTCAATTGCTTTTGCAAGTTCGCCTTTCGGAGCGCCGCCCGCTTTGGGCGCCATGATCTCCCAGAACATGGAATGATTCCACGTCCCGCCGCCGTGATTGCGCACCACGGTGCGGACGTCCTCGGGCACCGCGTTCAAGTCCATCAGCAGGGACTCGAGCGATTTGCCCGCCAGTTCGGGATGCTTCTCGATGGCCCCGTTCAGGTTGGTGACGTAGGCCTGGTGATGCTTGTCGTGGTGGATGGTCATGGTCTGCGCGTCAATGTAAGGTTCGAGCGCGTCCACTGCATAGGGAAGTTTTGGAAGTTCGAAAGCCATTGGTTCTCTCCTTGGGAGTTGGATCCCGCGTGTGAAGGTTGAGTTGGTACCGAAATTGTACCGCCCAACCGGGATATGTCAAGAATTCGGACAATTTTTAGACAATTATCTAATAAAGCCCCTCCCCGACCCTCTCCAAATCCGTGCATTTGAGGAGGGTGTCACGAAGCGACGGGTGGGGCAGCCTCGCAACGAAAAGCCTTGCACAGCCGGGGATTTTTCGAGTATGCTTGACCATATCAATGCTAAAAAACGGCGAAAGGCACGAACCCAATGCAGACAAAACAGTACCTGCTCATCGTCAACGACGCCCCGTACGGAAACGAACGTCCCTACAACGCCCTGCGCCATGCGCTGAATCTGGTCAGGCGCGAAGAGGTGCGCGTGAAGGTCTTCCTGATCGCCGACGCGGTCTACTGTGCGCGCAAGGGACAGAAAACGCCCGAGGGATACTACAACATCGAGCGCATGGTCAAGTCACTGGCGAAGCGCGGCCAGGTCGCAACCTGAGGGACGTGCTGTGACGCCCGAGGTCTCGGGCTGGACGATTTGACGGAAGGGGTCGAGATGGGCAGTATGGATGTATTGGGCGACTGGACGGTGGAGGCGGATCAGGTGATCGTGTATTAGCGCTCACGGCTGCCGAGCGGGCTGGATATACGCGTTGGGAAGGCCAGAAGGAGGGTCGTTGAAACCTTAACAAATTTAAGGATGGGTGATAGAATGTGACTGTCGGTTGGGTGGAGAGAAATGCGACATCCCCACCAAAAGAAAAATTGCATCATCCATCATCGCAACGGAAGGGATTCGCTATGACAAAGGGGTCCGCGCGGGCGTCAAACACTGTTCTTTACACTTCGGCCCTGCTCTTTATATTTGTCTTTTGCATTGCGTGTTTTGCCATCTTTTTTCGTCCACGCCCAGACCCCATTATTACCCCAACTCCGACCACAAGTCCAACCGTACTGCCGACAAACACGCCTCCGCCCCCTGTTACTCCATCACCAACAGCCACTTATCTCCCTGACGTGGAAGTTCTAAAATGGCATCCGGTGTATACATGCCGCGGAAAGATCGCCGTTGAAGTGAGTCTAGTGGGGGTGGAAGTCCGCGGCGGCCTCCCACCCTTTAGAATCGAAGCCCACTATAAATACGGCAAAGCACTTCCCATAAGATTTGCAACAGATGATCTAGATCTTTTAACTCCTTACAAGTTGAACATCGATCCTCCCTTAACTTTCAATACGGACAAGTGGGTAGTTGTAACACTTAGATCCAATATGCCCAATGGCCTGCCAGAGTGGAGCGGAGAGTTGTATTATTCCCCCGACGCTGGGAAGTGCAACGGAAATTGAGCCATCGAAACATGAACTCGGCGCACTATGAAATCATAACGGCGAGGAGAGACCAATGGTTCGTATTCTACTGCGCACTATTCTACTAATGCTGGCCATCGCGAGCGCCATATACATCGCCGACGTACTCTCGACACCCGGCGCAGGTGATGAAACACAGGGACTTGTTGGCATCGGCATACTGCTGATTATCCTTGCTCTCATCGGCCTGGGAAATTGGCTCGCCCAGAAAATCAGATCCGCACTTGACAAGAGGTCGAAAAATTGACCACATCAGCAGGCCATCAGCGACATAGTGGAGATGCAACCTATGAAAACGAATAAGATTCAAAACCTGCTTGACGCTACCCCGCGCTACACGCTCATACTCACTGCCGTGATTTGTGGCTTTATCATCTTAGAACCTTTCTATCCACTAGTAAAGGAGTGGATAGAAAATCATGGATTTCGTTTGCCCGTCAATCTCGACTTTCTCCCGAA
>JBFMCC010000006.1:0-76989 GCA_040754535.1 Chloroflexota bacterium | reverse complement strand
CGGAAGAATACGAAATGGTCTATTTCCCCAGCGACGATTTATCCGCCATCCGTCGTCCGCGCGGCCTGCCGATTGGCAATCTCACGAGTCAATTCTGGGCAAACTGCTATCTCAATCCACTCGACCATTACATCAAGCGCCGTTTGAGATGCAAGGGTTACGTCCGCTATGTGGATGATTTTCTACTGTTCGCAGACAGCAAAGAAATCCTGCACGATTGGCGTGCAAGAATTATCGAACAGTTGCAGACCCTGCGTTTAACTTTGCATGAAAATTCGGCGCAGGCCAGGCCTGTGGTCGAAGGCATTCCATTTCTTGGCTTTCTCGTATTTCCCGCGCATCGCCGTTTGAAACGGCGTAAGGGAATCGCCTTCCAGAGAAAATTGAAACTGTTGATGCGCGGACTCCGGTATGGGAAGGTTTCATTCGCCGCATTGGACGCGGCAGTCAAAGCCTGGGTCAACCACGTCCGCTACGCGGATACGCGGGGCCTGCGCCGCGCCCTCCTTTCACCACTGATTACTGCTCACTGATTACTGAATCTCCCGCACCCTCGTCACAAAACTGAATAACTGCTCCATCCCCTTTTCGACGGGCGCGACGTCAATGTATTCATTCGCCGTGTGCGCGCCGCCGCCGGTGGTGACTCCAAGCACGAGCGCGGGATAGCCCTTGCTCAACGGCACGTTGGCGTCGGTGGAGCCTGCGATCAACGCGGACTCCAGTCCCTGCGCGTGCAGGCAATCCTGCGCGAGTTCGATGAACGGATGGTCGGCGGGAATCTCCCCGCCCGGGCGGTGACCGATGCTCTCCGCCTCCACTTTGACGCCCTTACGATTCGCGAGCGAGATGAGTTCGTCCACGCGCGAGACGAGATCCACGAGAACGGACGAGGACTCGGAACGCATGTCCAATTCGAGAGAGGCCTCACCCGCAATCACGTTGATTCCCGTCCCGCCCGCGATTCGTCCGATGTTCATCGTCGTGCGCGGACTGGGAGGCAGAGGTAGATTCGTAATTTGCGCCGCCAGCGCAGACAATTCATGAATGGCGGATGGCTGTCCGTAATCCGACCAGGCGTGTCCGCCCGCGGTCCGCGTGGTGACGCGATAGCGCTGGACCGACACGCCGCGGTGATAGACGTGTCCCAGCGCCATGCCCTCCAGCACAAGATAAGCCGTCACGTCCCCGCCGAAACGCTCGACCACGGCCTTCATGCCGCGCAGGTCGCCCAGTCCCTCCTCGCCGATGTTCGCCGCCAGCCACAAATCGCCGGGCAACTGCACCTTGCGCTCGCGCAGAAGCCAGGCGAGACCGAAGAGCGCCGCGACGCCCATCGAGTTGTCGCCGATGCCGGGGCCGTGGATTCGCTGCGCGTCCCGCGTGACGCGCAGGTTCGTCTCCGGCGGAAAGACCGTGTCGAGGTGCGCGCTGACGATCAGCGGCGGGGTCCGCTTGTTCTTCCCCGGCAGGCGCGCGTAGACGTTGCCCACGCTGTCGAGCGAGACGTCCTTCAATCCCTCCGCCTGGAAACGCTGGCGCACGAACTCGGCGCGCGGGCCCTCGGCGAAGGTGGGCGCGGGGATTTGCTGAATCTGAACGGCAAGGTCGAGCAGGTCGGATAGAAACTGGGTCATCGGAATTTCCTCACCGCGAAGAAATCAAGGCCGCGAAGACCGCTTGCCTTCGGGAGTGGTTAACGTTGTGGACTTTTCACCACGGAGCACACGGAGATTCTCTTTTGTGTGCTCTGTGTCTCTGTGGTGCAGAGCTTTTAGCCGCTTCCCTGCCTTCGCGAAGACGATCCTTCTTCGCATTCTTTGCCTCTTCGCGTTCAATCATACCTCACGCACATATTCTCTCACAACCCGCAGGCGCGCCTCGGCCAGGCCGGGCATCACCTCCAGCGGATGGAACGGGCCGACGCCCTCCACCTTGAGCGAAGCCGAAACATTGCCGTGGATCACGCCCTCCAGCGGGTCGTACGCTTTCAGGTAACCCGCCAGGAATCCGCCGCAGAACGCGTCGCCCGCGCCGGTCGGGTCCGCCAGGCGCGAGGGGTGCGCCGGGACTTCCCAGCGGCGTTTGCCGACCGAATCATACAACAACTGGCCGCGCTCCCCGCATTTGACGACCACGTATTCACAGCCGAATTCGCCCAGCGCGGCGCACATCTCCCACGGGTCGTCCGTCTCGCCCCAGAAGAGCGCCTGCAATTCCTCGAACGAGGGCAGGAACGCGGTCAGGCCGTGGAGCAGGCCGCGCAGTCCGCGGCGCGAGGCGGGGTGCATGTACGTGTGCGACGGGTCGAGCGTCACCGTGTTGATCGTCCGCCTCAGGACTTCGACCAGTTGTTTATGGTTGTCAACGTTCATCGGGCAGACGTGCGCGGCCCTGGCCTCCAGATACGCAGACGGGATGTCCTGCGGCGCGGGCGCGGACGGGTCGGATTTCTGCGCGCCTTTCTGGACCCGATTCCGGTTTCCGTACCCGAGCAATGCCTTCGGGAAGGGCAGTCCGCGGCGGGCGAACTGCGAGACCGGGCTGACGCGGCTCGCCTCGAACGACTCGCTGTAGGCGAGGAACGAACGCACGTCCAGCGTCCCAGGCTGGACGCGCACGCCGCGCACATCCAGGCCGCGCTTCTCGACCTCGCGCAGCCAGGCGCGCGGATAGTCCTCGCCGACGCGCGCCAGCAACCCGGCGCGCCTGTCCCAGACGGCCAGCCCGCCCGCGGCGTACAGCAGACTGCCGCCGGGCGCGTCGATGCGCGGCTGGCCGGCGGCGGGCAAAAGAAATTCTCGCGTGAGCGAGCCGAGGAGGAGAAAAATGGGATCCATGGAAACAAGAGGAGTCCGAAGTCTTCGGGCTTCGGAAGATGCCCAACGTCAGTTGGAGATTAACAATTTAACCTGACATAACATCGCGCTTCGTCTTCGCTACGCTCCGCTCAGCGCGGGGAATGTATGTCTGAGTCTGATTTGGAAAAGTACGAAGGACGTTGGAGACCGTCTCTACGGCAAAAACACGCGCTGGGCCGCGCTGGCCTGCTCGGAGTTGATCGGCAGGAGGAAGGTGAAGTTGCTTCCCTTGCCCTCCACGCTCTCGGCCCAGATGCGTCCGCCGTGCATCTCGATCATCACCTTGGCCACCGAGAGTCCCAGCCCCATGCCGCCGTGCCGCCGCGTGAGATGCGACTCGACCTGGAAGAAACGCTCGAAGATGCGCGGCAGGTCTTTGGACGGAATGCCGATGCCGTCATCCACCACCGAGACCTTGACGTAACCCGGCACGGGTTCGGCCGTGACGAAGACGTGGCCGCCTTTGTTGGTGAAGATGATGGCGTTCTTCACCAGGTTGCCGAGCGCGACGGCGATCTTGCCGCCGTCCGCCTCGACGGGCAGATCGTTCTTGCCCACGTTGGCGCGCAGAACGACGCCCTTCTTCGCCGCGTCCGGCTGGTACGACTCGACCACTTCCTCCACGATGCGCGCCACCGAGACGGAACGCTGGCGCACGCGCGCCGCGCCGGTCTCGTAGTTGTCCACGTTGGCGAGGTTCTCGATGATGTCCTTCAGGCGGGTGGCGTTGCGGATGATGGTATCCAGCTGGTCGTGGTGCACGCCCTCCAACTGCTCGCGCAGGAAGGTGGCGTGGCCGAGGATCAATCCCAGCGGGGTGCGCAGTTCGTGCGAGGTGATGGCGATGAAATTGTTCTTCAAACGGTCGAGTTCCGCCATCTCGTCGTGGAAGGTACGGATGCGCTGTTCCAGCGCGGCGTTGCGCAGCGACAGGGCGGCCAGCGAGGCGAGCGTCTCTAGAATTGTGAGGTCATCCTCGGTATAATGGGCGCTGGCCTTGTTGACCGCCTCGAGCACGCCGACCGGCTGGCCGCGAAAGAGGATCGGGACGGCGAGCAGGTTGCGGGTCGAGAAGCCGCTCTGGCGGTCCGCTTCCCTGAAATGACGCTTGTCCGCGGCCGTGTCGGGGATGATCACCGGCTGGGCGTTCTGGATCGTCCAGCCCGCGATGCTTCCATCCACGGGAACCTGCATCCCGCGCAGAATCTCCCGGTGAAAGAAGGGCACGGCCAGGAAGTGCAGGGTCTGGCCGCCCTCGTCGAGTTCGAGGATGGACGCCGTCTCGCTCTCGGTCATTTCACAGGCGACCGAGATGACGGATTGTAGAAAAGGCTCGAGGTCCAGCGCGGCGCCCAGGTTGCGCGTGACTTCGAGCAGGCGCTCCAGGCGTTTGAGGCGTTCGACAGCGGTCATGGCAGAGCGATTATACTTTAGCGGCCGTAAGATGTTATCCGCCCAAAACAACAAGTCCATTACAAACTTCCCGGTTCGGAGTCCGAACCTCCGAATTTCGGACCCCATCAAGGAGAACCTTCATGCCAGGCAAAAAAGTACGCGTCGCCATCATTGGCGTCGGCAACTGCGCCTCGTCCCTCGTGCAGGGAATCGAGTATTACAAGAACGCGAAAGACAACCAGGTCATCCCGGGCATCATGCACGCCCGCCTGGGCGGCTATCACATCCGCGATATCGAGTTCACCCTCGGCATTGATGTGAACGCCACCAAGGTCGGCAGGGACCTCTCCCAGGCCATCTTTGCCGAGCCGAACAACACCTACAAATTCTGCGACGTGCCCAAACTGGATGTGCCCGTCGTGCGCGGCATGACCCACGACGGACTCGGCAAGTACCTGAGCGGCGTCATCACCAAAGCCCCCGGCCCGACGGCCGACATCGTCAAACTGCTCAAGGAGACGAAGACCGACGTGGTGGTGAACTTCCTGCCCGTCGGTTCGGAGATGGCCACCAAGTGGTACGTCGAGCAGGTCATCGAGGCGGGATGCGCCTTCGTCAACGGCATCCCGGTCTTCATCGCCTCGTCCGAGTACTGGGGCAAACGCTTCCGCGACGCGGGCCTGCCCATCCTCGGCGACGACATCAAATCGCAGGTCGGCGCAACCATTTTGCACCGCGTTCTCACCACGCTGTTCGTGGACCGCGGCGTGCGCCTCGACCGCACCTATCAACTCAACTTCGGCGGCAACACCGACTTCCTCAACATGCTCGAACGCGAGCGCCTCGAAAGCAAGAAGATCTCCAAGACCAACGCGGTCACTTCAATGCTTCCCTACGAACTGCCGGCCAACGACGTGCACGTCGGCCCGTCCGATTACGTGCCGTGGCTCACCGACCGCAAATGGTGTTACCTGCGCATGGAAGGCACCACCTTCGGCGACGTGCCGCTCAACGTGGAAGTCAAACTCGAAGTGTGGGACAGCCCCAACTCGGCCGGCGTGATGATCGATGCGATTCGATGCGCAAAGTTGGCCCTCGACCGCGGCCTGAGCGGACCCATCGTCGGCCCCTCCTCATACTTCTTCAAGTCCCCGCCCACACAATTCCGCGACGATGTCTGCCGCGAGATGACTGAGGCGTTCATCAAGGGTGAGAGCAACGAGTAGAGTTAAGCGATAGGGGATAGGGGTTAGGGGTTAGGACCCGTCCCTATCCCGCGTCTCGCATCCCGACCATGAAACGCATCCTCATCACTCTCCTCCTGCTCGCATTTATCCTGACGGCTTGCGGTACCGGCGCGTCCACCGCGCCCACGGCGGATTTGAACGCGGCCATGACCGCGGCCTTCGCCACCGTCAACGCTTCGTACACGCTGACCGCCGTTCCGACCGAGACTCCCATCCCATCCCCGACCGCGGTGCGCACACCGCCTGCCCTGCCCGCCGTCTATCAATCCTCCGCGCTGAATCCGCTGGATACGCCGCACACCTACATCGCGGACGCGTGCCAGTACCTCAAAGCCAAGTGGGACCCAAACAACGCCGCGCCGGGCACGGTCGTGATGGTCATCATGTTCCACTCCATCACCAAGGACGTTGCCACGGGCGCGAACCAGATCAGCGCCGCCGACCAGCGCAAACTGATGAACGACCTGCACGAGATGGGCTTCGAGGCCATCAACATGCAGCAGATGGCAGACTTCATGGAGCGCAACGCAAAGATTCCGCCGCGCTCCGTCCTGCTCATCGTGGACGACCGTCACTTCGCCGAATACTTCAACGACCACTTCCGCCCGTTCTACGAAAAATGGAACTGGCCGGTCATCAATGCCTACATCGCCAAGGACGAACGCCCCGACCTGTGGGCCGAGAACGCGGCCCTCTCGGCCGAAGGCTGGGTGGACTATCAGGCGCACGGCGTGATTCACAACATCAACATCACCGCCGATTCCACCGAAGAATATATGTTGAGCGAGTTGCAGGGCGCCGTCACGAATTTTCAACGCTACCTGAATACAACGCCCATCGCCTACATCTGGCCGGGCGGAAGTTTCACCCCGCGCGCCGCACAGATCGCCCGCGAGGTGGGCTACCATCTCGGCTTCACCGTCAACCCGCGCGGACCGGTGATGTTCAACTGGGTGCCGCTCGGCGACCAGGCCGACCCGCAGCGACCTTACTACCTCGCCGAAGGCCCGGTCAACGACCCGCTCATGGTCCTGCCGCGTTACTGGGACGTGGACGCCCGCTCCCACCTCGACACGGTGCGCGTGATCGGCAACGAGGCCGCGGCCTACGCCGAACAGAACAAGGCCACCGAACTGGAATACTATGACATCGTCTGCGCGCCGACATACGGACCGATTCCGTAAGGACACAGCGAGTCAATTCCCCGCCTGAATCCTTCCATCATCACGCTGTGCCCCTACCACAAAAATGTCAACCTGCATCTTCTGCAAGATCGTCTCCGGCGAAGCGCCCGCCGCCATCGTCTTCAAGGACGAACAGGTGACCGCCTTCCGCGATGTGCATCCCGCCGCGCCGACGCACATTTTGATTGTGCCGAACAAGCACATCGAATCAGTGGGGAAACTTGAGAAAGAAGACGAATCTCTCGCGGGCTATTTACTGCTCGTCGCGCGCCAACTGGCGGAGCAGGAAGGTATCGCCGAAAGCGGATATCGCATCATCACCAATACCGGCGTCAACGGCGGGCAGACCGTTTTTCACCTACATTTGCATTTGATTGGGGGACAACACATGAAGTATCCAATGGGATAAACGATTCCCCTCTCCGTGCGGGAGAGGGGTCAGGGGTGAGGGGAAAATAGTGCTTTATTGTCTGCCGCGTGACAATTATTTCTTCTTCAACAAACTTCTCCCGCTGAACTTGCTCTCCGGTTTCCTCATCCGCAGGGCGTACCAGCCCAGCGCGCCGCCGCCCAGCAAGAATATCGCGCCCAAAATCCCCATCAGCGGCGACCTGCCGCCTTCGTCGCCGGTCTGGCTCGAAGCGCCTCCGCCGGTTGCCGAGGCCTGCGCGCCGAAGTCCACCGAGGCGCGGTCGCCGGCCTGGACCGCCAGCGTGTAGGCCAGGGTCATGGTCGGGTTGTAGTTATCGGGGATGGCCATCGAGATGTTGTACTCGCCCTCAGTGAGATCCAAAAAGCACGTGCGGACAGGCTCCAGCGTATCAGGGTCAATTTCGCTGACGGTATTCTGCGTCTTCGAGTAATTGCCGTTCACGTTCGTCACACTGACCGCGCCGCCCGCGATGCCCAGTTCCCCTTCCTGGCGCAGGGCGTCGCCGTTGATGTCGTTGAAGAGCATCACGCACAGTTCGGTCGTGCCGGCGAAAGGCGTCGGCGTGGGCAGGATCGGCGTGGGCGTAGGCGAGGGCCCGGCCGTCGGGGTGGCGGCCGCGGGTCCGCCCAGACCGAGCAGGAGGGTCTGCCCGGTGATCAGGGTGCAGTTCTCGTCCAGGGTGGGATTCTGTCCGCGCAGGACGTCAATCGGCACGCCGGTCTTGAGCGAAATGCTGATGCAGGTATCCCCCTCCTGGACGATGTAGAGGATGCGGCCGTCGGGGCCGGGCGTGGGCGTGGCGTACTGCACCACCTGCGGCGCGGGCGAGGCCTGCGCCGGAAGCGCCAGCCCGAATACCATGACGATCAGCAGGAGGATTCCGAACGCTGGGAGGAGATTGAGTTTCATGCTCGCGGCATTATATCAGAAAGGGTATTTGCCGTTCCCAGCCAGTGCGCTGACCTGCCCAAAATCAGAAATTCTTCAACGCGAATAACGCCAATGTGCAAATGACGCGAATAAACCATGGGCAATTCATAAAATTCGCCTTTTCGCGGCATCCGCGTTCCAAAATCAACGACACAAGCACCCCTCTGATATAATCGAATCGTCCGAGGAGGAAGGCATGCCCTTAAACATCGTAGTCGGCGCGCAATGGGGGGACGAAGGCAAAGGCCGCATCGTGGATTACCTGGCCGCCGGGGCCGATTACGTGGCCCGTTACAATGGCGGCGACAACGCAGGCCACACCGTCACGGTTGGCAGTCAGATCTTCAAACTTCATCTTATCCCGTCGGGAATCGTCCATCCGCACGTCACCGCGGTGCTCGGCAACGGCATGGTCATCAACCCGCGCACCCTGCTGGACGAAATGGCTGTCCTGCGGCACGCGGGCGTCTCGATCGCCCCCCAGCGCCTGCGCATCTCGCCCTCGGCGCATCTCATCACGCCCGCCCACCAGGCGCTCGACAAGGCCCACGAGACGGCGCGGGGCAAAGCCAAACTCGGCACGACCGGGCGCGGCATCGGCCCGGCCTACACGGATAAGGCCGCCCGCCGCGGACTGCGCATGGGCGACCTGACCGCGCCCGATTTCCGCGACCGTCTCACCGCGCAGTTCGACGAATCCAACCGGAGCCTCAGCCTGCTCGGCGCGCCCGAGCTGGAGATTCAGCCCACGCTGGATTCCTTCCTCGACGCGGTCTCGCGCCTGACCGTTTACGTGGCAGACACGTCCGCCGAACTGGCCGCGGCGCTGGCGAAAGGCGAAACGGTCCTGGCCGAAGGCGCGCAGGGCACCCTGCTCGACATTGACCACGGCAGTTATCCCTTCGTGACCAGCTCCTCCACGCTCGCCCCCTCTGCGTTGACCGGCCTGGGCCTCGGCCTGAACGCGGCCCGCGACGCCTGCGTCTACGGCGTGACCAAGGCCTTCCAGACACGCGTCGGTTCGGGGCCGTTCCCCACTGAATTGACCGGCCGGCAGGCCACGCGTCTGCGCGGCACCGGCGCGAATCCCTGGGACGAGTACGGTACGACCACCGGCCGTCCGCGCCGCGTCGGCTGGCTGGATGGGGTTCTACTACGATATGCGGTGCGTATCAACGGCCTGACCGACCTGGTCATCACCAAACTGGACATCCTCTCCGGGATGAAGACTCTCAAACTGTGCGTCGGCTACCAGAACGCAAAAGGCCAGACCGTGAGCGACACAGACCTCCAGCCCGCCAACCTGGCGAGTTGCCAGCCCGTTTACGAGGAATTGCCCGGCTGGAGCGAGGACATCACCCACATCCGCCGCTGGAACGGCCTGCCGAAGAATGCGCGGGCGTACCTGGAGCGAATCGCCGCGCTGGCCGGTGTGCCCATCCGCCTCGTCTCGCTCGGCCCGGAGCGCGAACAGATCGTGGAACTTTCCAGATGAATTTACATCGGTTAAAGCAAAAGGCCACCCTCTTCGGGCGGCCTCATTTTATCCAACTACCAAACTACAAAACTATCGAACTACAAATCTCACTTCCCATACCTCTTCCGTATCTCTGGCAGGAAATACTCATCGAAGAACTTGTCCACATCGTAATCGGGCTTCCAGCCCCACTCGGCGCGCGCCAGTGAGTCGTCCACGTCCTCCGGCCACGAGTCGACGATGCCTTGGCGGCGCGGGTTGGGCTCGAAGGTGATTTTCGCGCCGGGGAAGGCCTTCACGGCACGGTCGCGGAACTCGCCCGCGGTCAGCGCGAAGGCGGCGATGTTGTAAACCTGGTGATTCAACTTCTCGCGCGGCGCGTCGGTGAGCACCATCAGCGACTTGATGGCGTCGGGCATGGCCATGAACGAGATCTTCGTATCCTCGCGGACGAAACACGCGTAGGGCTTTCCCTGCGCGGCGTGATGGAGCATCTCTGGACCGTAGTCGCTCGTCCCGCCGGAGGGAAGGGTGAAGGCTGAGATCAGGCCGGGGAAACGGATGGCGCGAAAGTCCAGCATGACCGGGGGATTTTCGTCCAGGTGTCGCTGGCCGTAGAAGCGGCTGTAATAGATACCCAGTTTTTCGCAATACAACTTGTTGCATCCGTACATCGTGTGCGGGATGTCCCAGTCCGCTTCCTTCACGCGGCCCGCGGACTTTTTGGTCGCGAGATCGGGCATGCCGTACGCGGCAATCGAACTGGGGAACAGGAACTTGACCGACTTCCTGTATTTCTCGGATTTGTACGCGGCCAGCATCAACAACTGCATCGTGCCCTCCACGTTGATGCGGTGCGCCTCCTCCGTCGCCACCTCCGCCTTCGACGAGAGCGAGGCGGCCAGGTGAAAGATCACGTCGAAATCGTAATCGTAGAACTGCTTGACGCGGTTGACCAGGTCGCCCTGCACGTGCTCGGCCGATAAATCCCTGATCGCCTCGGGCAGGGGCGCCAGGTCCGCGGTGACGATGCGATAGCCCCCCTGCTTTGCCAGGTTTTGCACCAGCGCCTGCCCGATCTCGCCGCACGCGCCGGTCACCAGCACAGACTTGTCGGTCATGGTTTTCTCCTGTTTAAGGTGTAGGGCAAAATTCCATTTTGTCCTACAGTATTGTACAATACCTGTGCCAAATCGAAACCGTTTTTTGCCACCGAGATTTTGGATGAAACTCACAAAAATTTTCATGGGACGCGGATCGCGAAGCACGCGGAGAACACGGATTGATTTTTCCGCGTCCATCCGCGTCCATTCGTGTCCGATTTTTGTAGGTATATTGACCATCTTTTTGACCAGCGCCTGCTCCGGATTCAGCCTGAACCCTCCGGTCGTGACCGCCACGCCGCGCCCGCCGACTCCCACCCCGTTTCTTTCCCCGACCATCGTCTGGTTCCCGCCAACCAGCACGCCCACCTCCCGCGCCTCCGCCTCTCAAACGTCCACCCCGGACCTGCGCCCCGGCCTGGGCGAGGTCATCGCCACGGATGACTTCACCGACGAATCCTTGTGGGACACGTTCGAATCGGACGCGGGCGTGATCACAGTTGGGCGCGAACGCATCACGCTGGCGGCCCAGCCGAACGTGTATCTCGTCAGCCTGAATCGGGAACTCCTGCTCGGAGACTTTTACGCGGAGATCACTGCGCGTCCCAGCCTGTGCCGCGGCGCGGACGAGTACGGATTCCTCGTGCGCGCCATCCCGGTCACCTACTACCGCGTCGCACTGACCTGCGACGGGCAGATCCACATGGAGCGCGTCAGCGGCAACGAGCGGCATGTACTCCAATCCCCCGTCCTCAGCGGGGACGCGCCGCGCGGCGCGCCCGGTCAGACGCGTATCGGCGTGTGGGCCGCGGGGCGCGAACTGCGCGTCTTTTTGAACGGCCGCCACCAGTTCAGCGTGACCGACGCGAATTTATCGAGCGGCACGCTGGGGGTCTTCGTCCGCGCCGCGGGCGGGACACCGGTCACGGTCACTTTCGCCGATCTGGTCGTGCAGGATGTGGATTACGTCCCGCCGACGAGAACGCCATCGCCATAGGCTTCGCCACGGAGGACTCGGATAACACAGGGATTTTCTCAATAATCTCTGCCCGCAGAGTGCGGTTCCAATTTACAAGCGACGACAATCTTGAACCGCGAAGAGACGAAGCACGCGAAGCGGATTTAGACTCGAAGAAAAGCCTTCGCGATATTCGAAAAACTTCGCGGCCTTTGCTTCTTCGCGGTGAGAAATCGGATTACACAATAAGGAGACTATCTCTGTGCTCTCTATGGTAAAAAGAATCCTCCTGCGTGTATAATCCTCCCATGCCGCCCAACAAACTCAACGACCTCGACCCGAAAACCTGGCTGAAGTTCCAGAAATCCTGGTTCATCCACAACCCGCCGCCGCGCAAAAAGGGAGTGCTCGTCCATCCCGCCAAATTCCCTGAAACAATGGCGCAGGAATTTATCGAGTTCTTCACCAAAAAGGGACAAACCGTTCTCGACCCGATGTGCGGCACAGGCTCGACTCTCGTCGCGGCCTTGCGCGCGGGACGGCACTCTTACGGCATCGAGTTGAATCCCAAATACGCGGAGATTGCCAGGCAAATCATCGCCGAGGAACGCGCCGCGCTGGGCTCTTCAATCGAAAATCTGAAATCCGAAATCGTCAATGGCGACGCGTCCCAAATTACCAATTACCAATTACCGATCATCGACTATGTTCTCACAAGTCCGCCCTACTGGGACATGCTGCGCGCCCGCGGCGCCGAGACTCAAAAGAAACGCCGCGCCTCCACCGAACTCGATGTCTTCTATTCGGATGATCCCAACGATCTCGGCAACGTGGAGGATTACGAGGCCTTTCTCGCCAAACTGGTCGAGATATATCAACGACTAAAGCCGTTGCTGCGCGAGAAGGCCTATCTGACCATCATCGTCAAAAACGTGAAGAAGGGTGGAAAAATCTATCCCCTCGCCTGGGATATCGCCCGCGAACTCGGCAAGTCCTACACGTTGAAAGATGAAAAAATCTGGTTGCAGGATAACCAGCCGCTGGCCCCGTTCGGGCTGGGGTCCGCGTGGGTGAGCAATACGTTTCATCACTATTGTTTGCAGTTCAGGAAAGAATCATGAACCAAGAACCCAAAGTAGGTGTGGCGGTCATCGTTACAAGAAATGACAAAGTACTTCTGGTGAAACGCAAGGGCGTTCACGGCGAAGGGAGTTGGTCCACGCCGGGTGGGCATCTGGATTTTGGCGAATCTCTCGAATCGTGTGCGAAGCGCGAGGCCAAAGAAGAAGTGGGACTGGATGTGATAAATATTCGATTTCGCGCGATTACAAATGATGTCTTTGAATCCTATGGGAAGCATTACATCAGCATTTGGATGGATGGGGAATCCTTGAATGGAGACCCCGTCATCGCGGCCGACTACGAGATAGCGGAACTCGGCTGGTTCGCCTGGGATTCCCTGCCCGCGCCACTCTTTCTCCCATTCGCGAACCTGCTTCAAGGGAACAGTTATCCGCCGCAGTAGAACTCCTCCATGCTCTCCTCCTCCGATCTCCTCCGCCTGCCCTTTACCCCCGACCTCACCGAGGGCGGAATCGCGTACGCCATCCGCTCACTGCCTCACACCTACAACCGCATGGGCGGCTCGCCCTACGACCGTCTGCGCCGCATCGTGGCGGGTGTGGCCGTCGAACTGGCCTTCCGCCGCCACCTCTCGCAAAACGAGGTTCCCTTCGACGTGAAAGGCGCGACGCCCTTCACCGACCCCGACCGTTACGACGTCTCGCTCGGCGGCCATCGCTGTGACATCAAGTCCTTCCTCATCACGCACCGTGACCAGATCACCCGCATCCACCGCGACCCGCGCCTGCTCCTGCCCGCCCCGGCGTTGATTCCCTCCGACCAGTTCGCCGCGGACGGCCACTCGGAGGACGACCTTTATCTTTTCGCTTTCCTCACCGGGCTGATCGCCGCCTCGCAAAGCGACCTGCAAAAAGCAATCGAAGCGGGCCAGCCCACCTGCCTCATCCATGCCCTGCCCAAAGCCTGGGCCAACCCGCAGACGTGGAGTCCGCTTGGCAGGCTGGCATTGAAATCCGAATCGGATGAAACCATCAGCCTTGAATTGAGCGGACAGGATTCCAACCGCGAGTTCCTCGCGCAGACCGTCGAACTGCCGCCGCGCACGCGCGTCGAAGTTGCGGGGGATTTTTACGCGCTGGCCTGCGTCCGCGCCAAGTCACGGCCCGGGAAACGGGTGGCGATCCACAGCCCCGCGCGCCGCGAGATGTACCTCATCCAGCCAAGTGAGTGGGGCAACATCTGGGTCTACGGCATGAACATCTGGCTGACGGGCTGGACGTCGCGCGCAGAGTTCCGTCAACACGCGGTTCCCATCGCGCCGGGCGCGCGCGTCTTTCAATACGACCGAACGCGCGCCAAAAATCTGTCCATGCCGATCCATCAGTTGAAGCCGCTGGCTGAGTTGTTCGAGCGTGTCAAAACGTGGGCGGCAACACAAGAAGAGCGCAATCCTTAATTTCCTTTCATCCGTGCGTGGTACACTGGCGCGCATGTCGAAGCGCAACAAAATCCTGATCGGGCTGGGGGCATTGCTCCTGCTGGCCGTTATGGGATTCCAGATTCCCGCCGTGCAATCCGCATTCGCCTGGCGGTTCGAAAAGTTCACCATCTACGTGAAAAATATCGTGGACCCGCCCGGCCCCGTGCCGACCGCCCTGCCGGTCACGCCCGCGCCGGCGACGAGCACGCCGCGCGCCACGCCGCAGGTTGATTCCACGCCCGCAACGTTTGTCACGCCCACAGCGACTCCCCTTCCCCTCCCCGCACAGGCCTCGATCCGATCTCCGCAATGGGAACAACAGACTCCCAACAACTGCGGCCCGGCGACTCTGTCCATGGCCTTGCAACTCTACGGCTGGGACGGCGATCAGGCCGACATCGCCGCTCAGGTCAAACCCGTTTTGCAGGATCGCAACGTCAACCCGGAGGAACTGGCGTATTACGTCCGCAATAACGCCGGCTGGCTGAACATTCAATACCGCGTGGCAGGCGACCTCAACCTGCTAAAACGGTTGCTCGCGGCGAATTACCCGGTCATCGTGGAGAGCGTCACCAGCCTCGACCCCAACGACGCGCTCGGTCCCAGCGACGACCTGTGGGCCGCACATTATTTACTGCTTACTGGTTACGATGACACAACACAGACCTTCACTGCCCAAGATTCCTACCATGGTGCCGACCAACAGATTCCCTATCAGACTCTCGAAGCAGATTGGAAGCCGTTCAACAACCTCTACATCGTCATGTATTTCCCGCGGGACGAGGAAGAGATGAAGTCCCTGCTCGGCGCGGACTGGGATGTGGACCAGAACCGTCAGCGCGCCCTCGAACTCGCGCAGGCGGAAGTGCAGGTCAACGAAAAAGATTCGTTCGCCTGGTTCAATCTCGGCAGTGACCTGGTCTATTTTGAGCGATACGAGGAAGCCGCGCGGGCTTACGACAAGTCCCGCGAGTTGGGCCTGCCCTTGCGCATGTTCCGCTACCAGTTCGGCCCATTCTTTGCCTACTTCCATTCCAACCGCATTGACGACCTGCTGGTCCTGACGGATTACGCCAGAGGCATCACCGACATGTCGGAGGAGGCCTGGCTCTGGTATGGCTGGGCGCTCTATCGAAAGAACGACGCCGAGGGCGCGCTGTCCGCGTGGAACAAGGCCCTCTCGATCAATGACTCGCCCTACGTCGACGCGCGCAGCGCCATTCAATTGATCCAGGGACCGTGAACATAATCCCGCTGTCACAATGACGGCGGGATTGCCTGCTACTTCTCCTGAAAACTGTACCCGCCGGGCCAGGTCTTGATCAGGTTCTTCTCCCCCAGTTCAGATTCCAGTTTTTTCCTCAACCGATACACGACGTTTTTCAACATGGCCTGGTCGCCCTGCCGCTGGGTCCCCCAGACCGACTGGATGATTTCCTCCACCTTGAACACATAGCCGGGGCGGCTCATAAGAAAGTGCATCAGGCGGAACTCCAGGTTGGTCAGTTTGCATTCGCGCCCATCCGAAGCAATGGTCGAACGGCGCGAGGGATCGAGGTGCAGGCTGCCCGTCTGCACGGCGGACATCGGCGCGGACCAACTGCGGCGCGCCCAGGCCGTAATCTTGGCCAGGAAAATCGCCGGGCTGATCGGTTTGACCACGCACTCGTCCACTCCCGCCTGATACGCCTCCAGGATTTCGGTCTCGTGGTTGGCGGGCAGGAAAAGGAGGATCGGGCTGGCGCTCAATTCGCGGAACTTTTTACACAACTCGATGCGCTGGGAGTGCGGCGCATTCACGTCGATCACGACCAGGTCCGGGATGTCCTCCATCAGGCGATCCATGGCGCGCTGGGGAGAGGTTTCCAGGATGGGCACCAATCCTTTTTCACGGATCATATAACCCCAGATGGGCGCGGTTTCCGTCTGGTCGCAAACGACGAAGACGCGGTTGGATAGTCTGTTTTCGATTGTCTCAGTGCTCATCATGCATCTCCGGCTACCTGAGCGAATTATACCGTAAAGTCGCACCTGGTCACAAATTGTTACCAAAATGTGACTTATGGGTGATATGGCAATACGCCGCCTGTCTGTATACTCAGGGCAGGTTTACCCAAAAGGAGGCTTCCGATGAAAAAGTTATTCCCGATTCTGGCCGCGCTGGCGCTGTTCAGTTCGGCCTGTCAAATGGGCGGCGCGGCGGAACCGACTCCGATCTCACTGCCGACCGCCTTCCCCACCAATACACCCATTGCCCTCAACCCGACCGCCGAAGCGGCCGGTCCCGCGTCGGCCGGCGAGGAGCGCGTCTCCGCCGTTGACGGTATGATCCAGGTCTATATCCCGGAAGGTTCCTTCCGCATGGGCGGCATGGATCCGCGCGCAACCGGGGATGAACAGCCCGACCACAATGTAACCCTGCATGCCTACTGGATCGACAAACTGGAGGTCACCGTCGGCATGTACACCCTGTGCACCCAGGCCGGAGCCTGTGAACCGCCGCAGGCATTCAACTCTGCCACCAACCAGCAGTATTTCACCAACCCGGATTTCAAGGATTACCCGGTCATCTACGTCACCTGGGGCATGGCCGATGCCTATTGCAAGTGGGCCGGCCGCCGCCTGCCCACCGAAGCGGAATGGGAACGCGCCGCGCGCGGCGACGACTTCCGCACCTTCCCGTGGGGCGACCAGCGCCCGGATAACTCGCTGGCGAACTTCAACTCCAACGTGGGCGACGTGACCCGCGTGGGCAGTTTCCCGGCCGGCGTCAGTCCCTTCGGCGTGCTGGACATGTCCGGTAACGTCTGGGAATGGGTCAGCGACTTCTACGACGCTGAATACTATAGTTCGAACATTGCCCTCAACCCGACGGGACCCGTGGCCCGCTCCACCTATTTCTTCCGTGTGGCGCGCGGCGGCTCCTACAAGGACGCCGAGGTGGATATCCGCGTCGCCAACCGCGCCTCGGTGCTCGGCCCCGATCCGAACGCCGACCTGGATTCTCCCGAATACTTCGGTGTATCCGACTCCAGCATTGGCTTCCGTTGCGCCTCGGATAACTAACTAATTTTATAAGTGCCCGGGCCGTCGGGTTTTCCCCGGCGGCCTTTTTTAATTGACGCCTCTCATACCCTGTGGTACACTGCGGCCACAATCCAAGCCCCCAAAAGGCGCTCTTATCCAGAGAGGCGGAGGGACCGGCCCTGTGATGCCTCGACAACCGGTTGTAGTCTGATAGTCAGTTAGTCAGATAGTCCGCTGGTCTGCTGGTAACAGACCAGTGACCATAAGACCGATAGACCATAAGACTAAGACACGGTGCCAATTCCGGCAGACGGATGTTCTGGGAGATGAGAGGGCACCTGCTTTGCACGTACATTGCCCTTTCGCACGTCTGGAAGGGGCAATTTCTTTTCACAAAGGAGACCCAATCCCAATGAGTACGACCTTCATGACATCGTCCAAACTGATGTTCACCTCCGAGTCCGTGACGGAAGGCCACCCCGACAAACTCTGCGATCAGATCTCGGACGCGGTACTGGACGCCTGCCTCGAGCAGGATCCGCGCTCGCGCGTGGCCTGCGAGACCGCCACCAAGACCGGTTACGTGATGCTATTGGGCGAGATCACCACCAACGCCGTATTCAACTACGACGACCTGGCCCGCAAAGTCATCAACGAGATCGGCTACGACTCGAGCGAGAAAGGCTTCGACGGCAACTCGTGCGGCGTGCTGGTCGCCATCGCCAAACAATCGGGCGATATCGCCATGGGCGTGGATCACGCCCTCGAATCACGCGACCACAGGATGACCGACGAGGAAGTGGAATCCATCGGCGCGGGCGATCAGGGCATGATGTTCGGATACGCCTGCAACGAGACTCCCACCCTGCTCCCCATGCCCATCTACCTGGCGCACAAACTCACCCGCCGTCTCTCCGAACTCCGCAAGGACGGAACGCTCCCCTGGCTGCGCCCCGACGGCAAGAGCCAGGTCACCGTGGAATACTCCAAAGGCAGGCCGAAGCGCATTGACACCGTGCTGATCTCCACACAGCATTCCCCCGACATCTCTCACGCGGACATCCGCGAACAGGTCATCGAACACGTCATCATGCCCTCCATGCCGGACGGAATGGCAGATAAGGACATCAAGATCTTCGTCAATCCGACCGGGCGCTTCGTCATCGGCGGACCGCAGGGCGACGCGGGTGTGACCGGGCGCAAGATCATCGTGGACACCTACGGCGGCATGGGCCGTCACGGCGGCGGCGCATTCAGCGGCAAGGACCCGACGAAGGTGGACCGCTCCGCGGCCTACGCGGCGCGCTGGGCGGCCAAGAACGTGGTCGCAGGCGGCCTGGCGGAGCGCTGCGAGATTCAGGTGGCGTACGCCATCGGCGTGGCGCACCCGCTCTCGGTCAATGTGGAGACGTTCGGCACGGGAAAGATCGCGGACGAGAAGATCGCCGCGTTGATCAACGAGCACTTCGACCTGCGCCCCGGCGCCATCATCCGTGACCTGGACCTGCGCCGCCCCATCTATCGCAAGACGGCCGCCTATGGTCACTTCGGCCGCGACGACATCGAGTTCCCCTGGGAACGCGCCGACAAGGCCGCCGCACTGAAGAAGGCCGCGGGCGTGTAAAGAGCGGGAAACGAACAAGGAACAGGCCGCGCTTCGAAAACGCGGCCTGTTCTTTTGTCCAGAAACGAGGCGGCCGGGAGTCGGGCGGGCTAACTCACCGGGTCGTCGGGATGGGCCGCGTTCCACATGGCGACCAACTCCTCGCTGGTCTTGCCGATATTGTCGCGGTTGAAAATGTTGCCGGTGAATGCGCCGGGCGTGTTCAGCCCGTTCTTCAGGGCCGAGTCGGCGCGGTAGCCCATGTCGAGCACGCCGTCAATGCCGATGGTGGGGGTGTACGTGCCCAGCCCTTCGATCTTGACGGCGCGCCCGGCGCGGTTGAAGAAGATGATCCCGTCGCGCAGTTCGCGCAGGACGATGTCCACACTGCCTTCGTTCAGGCCGGTGCGGTCGGCGATGTAGCGCAGGAGTTCCTGCTTCTGGACGGTGTTGCCGAGTTCGATGCGCGGACGGTGGGCGTTGATCGCGGTGATACGGTTGGCCATGGTTTCCTCCTGTTCACAACAAGTTGTTTTTTCTGGGGGTCTGGCTGGCCGCCCCCTGGACACTTTTATCTTATGGGATTGGTTCTCGGAATCCAATCACCCAAAAGGGGGAAAACGGCAATGTCATATGGATTCCCGCCAGGAATCATCCCGATTCCTGGCGGGAATCGACTCAAATCCTCGTAGGATTCGAGTCGATTCCTATGAGGAATCGGGAGTTTTCCCGCTTTATTTTCCCTCCACCACCTGGACCTCTTCCGCCGTCAGCCCATACAACGCATAGACCCGCCTGTCAATCTCCGCGTCCACCTCCGCGATCTGGCGTTCCAACTTGCGGACAAGATCCAAGTCCTCCTCAGCCCGCACGGACTGGCGTTCTTTTTGCAAGGCCAGCATCCGCTCGACCAGTTCGACGATTTCATCGTGCGCCCTCTTTTCGGCGCGATTCGCAAAGTCAATGCGGCGGATGGGGAGTTGCCTGACAGTTTCAGGGTAAATGTTCAAACCGCCTTCCAACTTTCTTCGGAAGTAAAAATCACCAAGTCGCGAGTTGATATGAGCCAGCAGAAATCTGGGATCGTAGGGTCTGGCAAGTTGCGCTTCTTCTTCGATAATCTTGATTTGAGACTTTTTTACGCCAAACAAATAACTCTTCAAGACGCAAAGGTGCAAGGAATGATCCGTGTATAGATTCTGGTCATCATATGTTGCGATTAGACCGTTATCGCCTGCAACCATCTGTACCATAATCTTTTTGTTTTCAAAAAGTTCTGGAAACTTGGGGCGGTGCATTTCCTTGACTCGATATTCCATGAAACGCTCGCTGACGGGTGGCGCGTAACGCGAAATTTCTTTTGCTTCAATGTACGGCTTGAGTCCCTTCCGAAACCGCGTGTGAATCAATCTATCTTTCGATTCGCCAGTTTTCGGATTGTGCATTACTGCTCCTGTGATCACGTAGCACAAATCTCCAACCTTGAGGCTTTGTGGATCAATTTTTTCTAAAATGGAAATGGTCGAATCATTCAAATCAAGGCGGAATGAATTAAGGGGCGTTTTGTCAAACACATTTTGAAATATCTTTAGCCCTGCCAATGAATCGGACTGTATCCCGTCCTGATACGATGCTTGCCTGACGATTTGAATTTGGTTTGACTGGCGAACAGATGGATTTGATTCTTTTCTGAAAATAAAAATGCAAGTTGCTACACTGGCCTCTTGAAAAACCTTGTATTCCGACAAATCAACAATCGTTTCAATCACACATGACCTCAGAATAAACTCGCGCAACAATTTGCCATAGTTTTCATTCAGCACAGGATAAGGAACGATAAATCCTAATCGTCCGCCTTCTTTGAGCAATTTGATTGCGCGTTCAATAAACAGAATGTAGATGTCAAACCTTCCGTAGGCGGTTTCAAACTGGCCTGACATATAGTAATCGCGCTCTTCACGCGGCATGTTTTCGGCGCGCACATACGGCGGATTGCCGATAATCACATCGAATCCACCTTCTTTGATGATTTGCGAAAAGCCCTGTTCCCACGTTTCAGGCCGCAGACTGTCGCCGTAATGGATATTTTCGAGCATGGGAAGTTTCTCGCGCGAGTGCAGTCCGCGCAGGAGCAAATTCAGGCGCGCCACCTCCACGGCCTGCCTGTCCTTGTCCACGCCGAAGATGCAGTTCTGCAAAACTTCGATCTGCCGGGCGCGGTCGAAGACATTTCCCTCACCCCGTCCTTCGGACTCCCCTCTCCCGCTGGGAGAGGGGCTGGGGGTGAGGGCCTGCCCGCGCAGATTCATCACGAACTTGTCAATCACATCGAAGGCTTCGATGAGGAACGAACCCGAACCGCAAGCCATATCCAGCACGCGCAATGGACGCGAAGGGTTGTAGCCTTTTTCTTCGAGCGCCTTTCCCACCGTTTGCTGGACGATGTATTTCGTTACAAAGGTCGGTGTGTAATAAATTCCCTGGGATTTGCGTTTCTTCTTTTTCTCTTCGACATGCGTCTCGCCCTCAGACTCGGCGACAACGTGTCCGAGATATTGTTCGTAGGCCGTGCCGAGCACGTCCGCGTCGATGGCGTTGAAGTTGTAACGCACGAAATTCTTTTCGTACAAACCTTCGATCACTTCCTCCAGCGCGGAGGGCGCGATCTGCAATTCTTCCGAAAAATGGCGGGCGAAGAGTTCCGAGTTATAGGCCGCGTCCATGCGGCGGAACAAGGCCGCCAGTTCGCGGTCGAGGTGGTTGAACTGCTTTTTGTCCTTCAGTTCCCGCAACAGGGCGCGCAGTTGAACCGGCTCCACTTCGCGGTCTTCGGCGGTGCGGATGAAGATCAGGCGGTTGAGCAGGCGCAGGACGGCCTCGTCAATCTGGGCGGGAGAGTAACCGAGGTTGAAGCCCTTGTAATTCTTGAACAGGTCTTCGCGCCACTTTTTCAAATCGTCGAACAGGTTCTGGCTGACGGGCAGGCGCTTGACCTTCTTGCCCACTTTCTCCGCTTCCGCGTCCAGCCGACGGGAGGCTGTTTCCGCTTTCGAGAGCCACCACAGCCGCTCGAAGTTCGTCAAATACCCGTCGAGGTCGAATTCGATGAACTGGGCGCGGAACGGGTCGCTTTCCTTCCATTCGGCGTTGAACACGCGCAGGCCCTCGAAGTCCGAGAGCAAAGCCCACGTGACCGATTTCGTCCACGCGTAATCAATGGCCTGCTTCACCCAGCGCGGGTCGTTCAGATCTTCGTGGACTTTCTTGGTTTCCAGAAAAAAGCGCGGCACGTTCCCGATGCGGAACGAAAAATCCACCCAGCCGCGTGAGACCTTTTCTTCGGGGTTGACCTCGTTGACGTTGTCAACGTCCCAGCCGAGGGCGCGGAACATCGGCAGGATGTAACCCTGGCGTGTGGCATGTTCGTTCATCGTCCTGCGCTCAGAGGCCTTCAAGTCCTTGAAACGCTTGACGAGTTTCTCGATCTCCGTGTGAGCAAGTTCAGGTGTCGTCATGGGCAAATCCCCGAAGATTGGATACAAAAGGGATTTTACAGTCGGGAGTCTGGACTAAGCATACAGGAAAACCCCCGAATGGGCAAGCCCCTTATAGTTGACCACCGTCAGCAGTCTACCGTCCGCGCTCGCTCACACCCTCTCCAACCCGTGCGCCTCCAGCAATTCCTGATTGTCCAAAATCTCAATCGTCGGGCCGTCGGCCACGATCAAGCCTTCGTCCATCACCACCATGCGCGGGAAGAGTTCCTTCACCATCAGCATATCGTGGGTGGATACCAGCATCGTGATCGGCAGTTCGCGCAATAAATTGATCAGCGTCCTGCGGGCGCGCGGGTCGAGTCCCGCCGAGGGTTCGTCCAACACCAGAATGGAAGGCTGCATCGAAAGCACGGTGGCGATGGCAATGCGCTTCTTCTCGCCCACGCTCAGGTGATGCGACAGCCGCTCCGCGTAGGCGGACATGCGCACGGCTTCCAGCGCGGCGGCCACGCGGGCGCGCACCTCGTCCTCGGGCAGTCCCATGTGGAGCGGGCCGAAGGCCACATCCTCGAAGACCGTCGGCGAGAAGAGTTGGTCGTCGGGGTTCTGGAACACGAGTCCCACCATGGCGCGGACGACCGGCAGGTCCTCCCGCGTGAGGCGCAGGTTCCCCACCCGCACCTCGCCGCGTCCCTCCAAAATCCCGTTCAGGTGCAGCATCAGCGTGCTCTTCCCCGCGCCGTTCGGGCCCACCAGCGCCACCTTCTCGCCCTGGCACAGGTTGAGCGAAACGCCGCGCAGGGCCTCATTTCCGTCCGGGTAGGTAAAATGCAAATCCCGCACCTGGACGACGTCCCCCTCGCAATCGGGGATGACGAGACTTCGAGCGGCATGGGTGATGGGCATTAGAACCGTCCGATCAATTGAGTAAATAGAAGGAACAACAGCGCGGCCACGGCGTACGCCCAATCGGAGGCGTGCAGGACGTGCGGATTGAGCGTGCGCAGGTGACCGTCGTAACCGCGCGCCAGCATGGCGTTGTAGATGCGGTCGCTGCGCTCGTAACTGCGCAGGAACAACTGACCGGCCATGTGACCCGCCACGCGTCCGCGCCACAGCACGCTCCCGCCGGACCTCCGGCCCGCCCTGAGCGAAGACGAAGGGGCGGCCGCACTGCGCGCTTCCCTCGCCCGAAGCAGGCGCATGACCTCGTCCGTCAGCACGAAGAGATAGCGATACAGGAACGAGACGATGATGGTGAGCGCCGCGGGCACGCGCAGGTGCTCCAGGGCGTGGACGAGATCGGGGAAGCGCGTCACCGCCACCAGCAGGACCGCCATCTGCACCGAAAGCCACGAGCGGACGAGAATGCTGACGAATTTGATCAGGCCGTAGTCGGTGGGGACGAGAGCCAGCGAACCGATGCGCCATTCGGCAATCGGGTTTCCCAACGGGGAAAATATTGCAGAGACCGCCGCCAGCGCAAACGGCAATGCAAGGAACGAACGGCGAAAGGTGAACTCCAATCCCAAATTGGACAGGTGATTCGCCCACAGCAGGAAGAGCCAGGACAGCCCAAACGCCGTCCACGCGCCGTCGGGCAGGAGCGCGTTGGACAGGATGAACAGCACCGTCAGCGCCACCTTGACGCGCGGGTCGAGGCGATGGAGTCGGCTTTCCGTATCGTGGTAACGATCAAAAGCATTGGAGTGCATGGCGATTTACGATTTTGGGCTTCCCGATTTTCGATTGCTTTGCGAACCTGTGTACGTGTCTATTTGTGTACCTGTTTATTCTTCCTCAACGCCGACCCCGCCACCACGATCAACCCCAGCACAACCAGCGCGCCGACCGCGCCCGCCACGATGGTGGAGAGGGCTGTCTCGCCCAGGAAGGGAATGGTGTAATCGGGCAGAATCTCGTAGGGCGCGGATTGCCCCAAATCGAGGAAGCCGAGGTTTTCCGCCACGCGCTCCAAACCATCGGGGAAGGCGGAAGCGAGCGGAGAGAGAAGGACGGCCAGCAGGGCAACTGCAACACCAGCATACACCCAGCCGCGCCCGCCTTTTTCAGTGGTCGCTTTTTCGCTCAGCAAATCGGGACGCGTTTGTTCGATGAAGGCCAGCGCCGCAACGGTGATGATCGCCTCGCCGATCCCGATCAGCGCATGCACGCCCAGCATGGCGGGCAGGACGATCTGCAGTTGCGAGGTGCCGCTCAGCCAGAGTTGCAGGGAGGTGACCAGCGCGGCCGCGAGCACGGCGATCCACGCGCCGACGCCCGCCGCTGCATAACGAACTCCCCTGCCTTTTCCAGCCGCGGCGCGGTAGAGACCGTACCCGATGACGGCGGTCAGGATGCCCATGTTGAAAATATTGGCGCCCATCACCAGCAGGCCGCCATCCTGAAAGAGCAATCCCTGTACGCCGATGACGGCGGTCATCACCAGGATCGCGGCCCACGGTCCCAGCACAATGGCCGCCAGCGCGCCGCCCAAAAAGTGACCGGACGTTCCGCCCGCCACCGGGAAGTTGAGCATCTGCGCGGCGAAGATGAAGGCCGCCATCACGCCCATCAAGGGAATCTGCTTTTCTCCAAGCGACTTGTTCGTCTTGGAGATGGCAATCCCGACGGTGGCCGCGGTGATCGCCCAAAAGAGGAGCGAAATGACCAGGTTCAAAAACCCATCGGGAATGTGGAGGAGAGCAGGAGAGTAATGCATGGCATTTGTCCTTTCCAGAGGCTTTCATTCGTACGCGACTGGTATCGCGTTACGTTTGACAATCCGGGCACAGGCCGAACAGGGTGACGTGGCTGGAATCCAGCCTGAACCCGGTGGATGCGCCCAGTTTTTCGTAGAGCGACGCCAGCGGCGCGTGCTCGATTTCGACGGTCCTGCCGCACAGGCGGCAGATGAGATGATGATGATTGTGCGCGGTCAGTTCGTAGACCAGTTTCCCGTTGCCAACATGAGCGGCCAGGGCGATCCCGTTTTCCGCGAGGAATTCCAGCGTCCGATAGACGGTGGCCTCGGTGAGGCCGGGCACGGATTTGCGGGCCCGCTCGTACACCTCCAGCGCAGTCATATGGCGATCCTCGTGGCGCAGGACGTGCAGGATGGCCAGCCGCTGGGGCGTCATGCGAAAGCCGCGGGCGTGAATCTGGTCCGTATATTGAGCACCGCAGGACATTGTCGAATCCTTATTGCAAGAAGTATCAATAGCATACACGATATTGAAGATAAATGGAATGGTTTTCTTACCCCGCAAAAAAAGAGACCGGCGGACGCCGGTCTCCTACGTCTACTTGCTGGCCTCAGCCTTCATCTTCTCGGCCACTTTTTTGGCGATGACGCCAAAGCCCGCCACCGGGTTGCCGATGGTGGCAATGACCACATCGAGTATATCCGGGGCGATGCGCTTGATGTTCCGCAGGCGCTGGGCCAGGAATCCCTCGTTCGCCTCGGGGCCTTTTTTATCCTCGTCTTCGAACGTCTGGAGTTCCGCCTTCAAATCGGACTTGTCGGCCGCAGGCAGGTCCACGCGTTCGTCAACCTGGTGGTAGATCGCAACGAATTTCGACGAGGCGGTGATGCGGTTGCCGTCGCCGGTGACGATGGTACTGCCGGTCACATTGCCGCCGACGACCACACTGCGGTCTCCCGCGCGGATACTGCGGTCGCGGCCGACGATATCGCCGCCGGTCGAGCGAGGGGTTTTCTTTCTCAGGTCTGCCATATCTCCTCCTGACGGATTACGCGGTCTCTTCGGGCGCGATGACCACGCGGAAACCCAGGTCGTCGTTGAACATCAACGGGATGGACCAGTTGCAGAACGAAGCGCGCGCAAACCACTGGTAACCGATCCACGAACCGCCGCGCACCACGCGGTAACGGCTGTCTTCATCATACCACGAAGCCGTCCACTCCCAGACGTTGCCGCTCATGTCCCACGCGCCCACGGGGCTGATTCCCTGCGGGAAGGTGCACACCGCCGTCGTCCCGCCCAGGCCCGAGCCGTTGGGATCGGAATCCCAGGTGTTGGCGGCCTCCTTCTCGAACTCTTCGCCCCAGGGATATTCGCGTCCATTCTCGCCGCGGGCGGCGCGTTCCCATTCCAGGTCGGTGGGCAGGCGCACGGTATATCCCGGCGGCACGGCCACCACGTTCTTCGCCAGCCAGTTGCAGTAGGCCTCGGCTTCGTACCACGAAACGCCCACCACCGGGAAGATCGGGTTGCCCAGTTCGATGTTGTGCCAGAAGTAAGGCGCGTTGCGGCTGATGGCGGGACGATGATCCAGCCAGTCGCGCTCCACCGATTCGAGCGTGCGCTCATCGTATTTACCGGTGCGCCAGGCCCAGCCGTTCTCGGACCAGAAGCCGCGCGTCTGGTATCCGCCCGCCTGCACAAAACGCGCAAACTGGGCGTTGGTGACCGGGTATTTGCCGATCCAGAATCGCCGCGTAATTTCCACACCTTTCTTTTTGGGCCCGTACAGGTACTTGCCCTCCGGGACTTCGACGAATCGGTCGAGGTCCGCGGGACGCCAGCCGAGGCGTCCCAGCAGGAGACCGGAGCGCCGCCTCAGGTCCGGATGAACCGCCGCGTTCTGCATCACCGGAGCCAGCGACCGCAGGACGCGGTCCTTCGATTGGACCGGTACGCCGCCCGGCCAGGTATCCAGCACCGCGTCGCCCGCGAGGACAACCGCCTCGCCGGGCGCGCCCGGCTGGGATTCCACGAGCCGTTCGATCACCTCACCGGCCACTTTGGGCAATTGCTGGCGGATGGCAAGATAGCCAATCGTGAGCAATGCGACTTCGCGCCAGGCCTGCTCGCCGATGTGGGCGGATAGTTTCTCCGCGATGGGTTCGGAGTTGCCCTGTCCGTGCAGGGCGAGGGCCGCCGCGGCCAGATATTCTTCGAAAGTCAAATGGATGAAGCCGAATTCGCCGGGGCCGCGTTCGAGCAGGAGCGCGGCATGTTCGCGCACGTCCTGCAGGAACTGGCGCGCGGCGACCTCCGGCGAGCCGTCGCCGCGCTCGGCGAAAAGTTCCTGCAACTTGCGCGTGAGGTCCTCGCGCTTGACCAGGCCGACGCCCGGGCTGACCTCGTGCATCCACAACGCGAGCGGCGCGAGGATGCGCACGGTCTGGATCTCGTCGAGGTCGCGGCCGGGGGCGCGTCCGCTCAGGGAACGGGCGCGGTTCCAGGTCGAAAGCAGGGTCGAGACGTACTGGTCGTAGAGTTGGACGCGGCGCTCGGGCAGGGTCACGCCCTGACGTTTCATCAACGCCAAAATCGTCAGGAGCAGAGGCGTGGCAGCCAGGCGGCGGACGCCCGTGTTTTGATAGATGGCGTCCAGCAGTTCGCGGCGGTCCTGTTCGGCGTCGGCGTAGGCCACGGCCGTGTTGCCCTGCGCCTGCTTTTCGATGGCCGCCGTCCAGCGGACGATGAATTCCTCGATCTCGGCGTCGTCGAAATCCACGAGGGTGCATTCGGCCAATTCCTCGGCCGAAGGGCGCACGGCGCGGTAACCGACCACGCGGCTGGTGAGCACGAACTTGTTGCCGGGACGGCGATGAAATGTATAAAAGTCCGTAACGCGCTCGACGACCGTGTTGCGCAGGTTGAGGTCGCGCACTTCGTCGAGGCCGTCGAGCAGGATGAGGGCGCGCCCGGCGCGCAATGCCTCGTGCAGCATCTGACCGATGGGCAGGTCGGCCACGATGTCGGCGAAGTAGTCCGCGATGAAATCGTCGAGGCGGATGTCTTCGCGCTGGAGGGCGTTGGCGTACGCGGCCAGCGGCAAGAGGATCGGCAGGCGGTCGCCGAGGCCGATCTGTTCCCCCTCGCCGCGCGCGAGGCGCAGGGCGATGTACTTGAGGAAAGTGGTCTTGCCCGCGCCGGGGTCGCCGAGCACGATCACGCCGGAGTGAGTTTGCAGGATTTCGAGCACCGGCACCGGGTCGCCGAGGCGCAGGGGGTCGAGCGCATCCGCGGAGACCTCGCGGCCGGCCAGGCGCAGGTCGCGCTTCCACGTCTCCCCCTCCGGGAGTTCGAGGCGGGCGCGCAGGGGCACGTACAGGTCGAGCAGGTTGAGGCGCACGGGGATTCGATCCGAGACGCCCATGCCCTTCATATTCATGTAGTAGTGGCGGTCGAGCAGGTAGTTGAGGTAGGCTGTCGTGGCCTGCTTCAGGTCGGGGGCGGGCAGGACGGGCTTGTGCCCGTCCCAGAAGCGGTTGGCGAGCACGACGGTCTGGGCGTGGACGATGGTGCTGTCGTGGACGTCCCCCTGCACCGCCACGCTCTCGTCCCCCGCGCGGATCGTTTTGTCGCGCCCGGTAAAATCGCCTTTGGCGCTCACCCGTCCGCTGACGAGGGCGCCGTCCACGAGCAGGGCCTGGATTTGGGCCTGCATCTCGGCGATCTTGGGGTTGACGATCTCCTCGCCGAGTTCGGGGCGCAGTTTTTCCAGGCTGGCGATCTTGTCCTGCAGTTCGACGATTTGCATACGAGGTTTGGTCATGGAATCCTCTATACGCAAGTAGTATACAGCGGATTGACCATTACGGCGCGGGCCGTAAGCAGTTTGTAAGGTCGGTATGGTGTTCTCAGACTCTGTAGCAAAGGCGCTTGATAAGATTTGAATTTTGTGACTTCGCGAGTGCAAATTTGGCAAAAAATAGCCAGTTTCCATATCCCACGCGAAACCAAAACATGAAATGCCTGACTTTGCTACAGCCATAGACTTTCCTTATTCTCCATTGCAATACCCCTTTCTTTTTGCTACAATCGGGCTGGTTCTTGAATTCTTTCAACCAACTGAGGAGGAGACATGCCTGAAAACACGTGTTGTGTTTGCGGCAGGCCGGGCGTTCACGCCATCGGCGCGCGGTGGTTCTGTGAGGAACATCATAAGACGGCCACCCACGAGCGGCGAAGCGCCTTCGGTTCTGTCCTGGGCTTGATCGTGGCCCTGGTCGTCTTTGTCGGAGTCGTGTACGGATTGGATACTGCGCTCCAGCCCGTCTTCACGGCTTCGACGTTGCTTTTAACAGGCGTCGTGCTGGCGCTCGTACCCGCCGTCGTCTGGCTGGCGTTCTTCTACCAGCAGGACCGCCTCGAACCGGAGCCGAAGGGCCACCTGTTCAGTGTGTTCGTGCTGGGCGCGTTGCTGGCCGCGGCGGTCGGCATCCCGCTGGTGGAGGACGTGTTCAACGTCCCGGACTGGCTGTATGCCGACACCATGACAACCATCCTGGGCGGAATTCTCGTCGTCGGTTTCGTGCAGGAATTCCTCAAATACGCCGCGGTGCGTTACAGCGTGTATCACTCCAGCGAATTCGATGAGGCCACCGACGGCGTGGTCTACGCCACAGCCGCGGGCCTCGGTTACGCCACCGTGCTGAACGTCATGTTCGTGGTCAACAACGGCGGCGTGGACCTGGGCGCGGGCGTGATCTACATGGCCGTCGTCGCCATGGCGCAGGCCAGTTTCGCGGGCATCACCGGTTACTTCCTCGGCCGCGCCAAGTTCGAGAGCGAGCCGCTGTGGTGGATGCCGCTCGGCCTCACTCTGTCGGCCGCCGCGAACGGCCTGTTCACGTGGGCGCGCGGCGAGGTCACGCGCGGAGGCGGCACGTTATCCAGTGGACCCAATCCCTGGCTGGGACTCGTCCTGGCCGGCGCGGTGGCGGTCGTCACACTCGGCGTCATCCTGGCGCTGGTGCGCCGCAACATCAAGTCCGCGCTGGCGGCGAAATAGGAGGCGGACATGAATACCAAACCATCTCTCGGCGACCGTTACGCCGAATGGGCCGTCATCGTCGTCACCGTCGCCGCGCTGCTCGCGGGCTGGTTCGTGATGAACGGCGTGGTGGGCCGCACGGTCCCGTTCGAATCGGACGGCGTTTCCGCCGCGGCCCCGGGCGGCTGGAAGGAATCCAAGCCTGCCGAAGGCGAACTGCTGAACGTGCACGAACTCGGCTCGGCCGGTTACGAGACGACTTACATCCTCTCGAAACTCCCCGTGCCGCAGGACGGCGGGGCCGGCACCATCGCTTCGCTCCTGACCCTGGAACGGGCCACCGCTTTGACGGGCTACCGCGTCCTCGGCCAGCGCGAGGTGACCATCAACGGTCTCGAGGCGCTCGAAGTCTCCTACGTCTATATCGAATCCAATCCCGACCTGACCCACGCGGAGATTCCCGCCGTGGTGCGCGGGCTGGACTACATCTTCGTCCGCGACGGGAACGCGGTCATCGCCACGTATCACGCCGACCAGTCCGATTACGAGGGCGGGCTGGACCGCTTTTATCGCTTTGTCGAATCAATCAGGTTCTAGGAGGCAGTCATGTTTAGCCACAAATTGAATCGCCTCTGGATCGCCGTTCTTGCCTTGTCACTGGCCGCGCTGGCCTGCCAGCCCACCGGCGGACCGGAGCCTGTAGTTGTCCAGCCGACGCCCACCGCCGCGACAACCCAGCCCACGAACACAAGCCAGGGCGCCAGCCGTTCCACGCTGGTACATGCCACTGTCCAGATCTACGGCGCCGAGGAAAACAACGGCGACCTGTTCCCAATCTACGTCGGCTCCGGCACGATCATCTCCCCCACCGGCATGATCCTGACCAACGCGCACGTCGGCAAACCCTCCTCACAGGGAGATGAAGATCCCGACGCGCTCATCATCGGCATCGTCCAGTCGGAGGACGCCCCGCCCGTGTATTCCTATCTGGCAGAAGTGATGGCCGCAGACGGCTACCTCGACCTGGCTGTCCTGCAGATCACCTCCACGCTCGACGGCGCGACCGTCAACCCGAACGACCTGAATCTGCCCTTCGTGCCGCTCGGCAATTCGGACGACGTCCACGTGGGCGATAACATCAATATCTTCGGCTTCCCGCTGATCGGCGGCGACACGATCACATATACCGATGGGAACGTCTCCGGCTTCACCGCGGAAGACCAGATCGGGGACCGCGCCTGGATCAAGACCGACGCGACCATTTCGGGAGGCAACTCCGGCGGCCTCGCCGCCAACGACGACGGCTTCATCATCGGCGTGCCCACCATCGCCTCCTCGGGCGCGGCCAACGTCGAGATGACGGACTGCCGCGTCGTGCAGGACACGAACGGCGACGGCGTGCTCACGAACGAGGACACCTGCATCCCCATCGGCGGCTTCATCAACGCGCTGCGCCCCATCAACCTGGCCATGCCGCTCATCAACGCGGCCAGGGCAGGGATCGCGTACAACAGCCCGTACGGAGGTCCAACCGCCTCGTCCAGCGGATCGGGGCAGGAGACCTTCGGCCCGGTCAGTTGGTTCGAGACCGAACGCGACTGCACGACCGGGGACCAGGTCGACTCCTACCCGTCCGGCATCGTCGCGGTGACGGCCGCCTTCGACTTCGTCGGCATGACGGATGGCCAGGGCTGGGGTTCGGTCTGGTACGTGGACGGCGAGGTCGTTTATCAAAGCAACGAGAACTGGGACGGCGGCGCAGACGGCAATTACGCGTACTGCCTGTACACAAGTGAAGGCACTCTGCCGGATGGGCAATACCTCGTGGAATTCTATGCAGGCGAGGGGTCCAGCCCGCTCACGACGGGACAGGTGGTCGTTGGCACGGGCAGTACGGTCCAGCCCACGCCCACCGCTTCGAACACGGTCACCTTATACGGCGTCGTCTATGACGTGGACACGAATGCCCTGTTGTCGGGAGCGGAGGTCTATGTGCTGATGCCGGGCGTGACCTTCGAGGAATGGGAAGGTGCCAATTTCCGCGACGAGGATATCTACGCCTTCGCCAAATCGGATGCCAACGGAAATTACCGCATCACGGGCCTGCAACGCAACACGACCTACGTGATCGTGGTCTACCTGAAAGGCTACAAGATCACGATCTACGAGGAGACCAGTTTCTCGAACCAGGACCCCGCCGAGTTCAACGGCGACCTGTGGCTGGGCAAGTAAACCGAAACAACAAGAGTGCGGACGTTGCGTCCGCACTCTGTTTTTATTCCTTCTCGCCGCTGGACTTCTTCCATGCCTTTTTCATATTCAGCGCGTCCTCTTCCATGATGGGGCTTTCACACAGGATGCGCCCGGCGCAGCCGAAATCCTTCAAGGCCTTGAAGAGCGCCTTCAAGTTCAAGTCCGCGTCCGCCAGCGGGAGGTGATTCTTCTCCCCTTTCGGGCCGTATTCGATTCCCGAAAGATGGACGTGCAGGCGCTTCAACGCGTCCGCGCCCAAAGTCCCGCCATAGGATTCGAGATAACGCGACCACTCGTCGAACGTGTTCATCGTCCCGTCGCCGGGACGGGCGTGCAGGTGCGCGAAATCGAGGCAGGGCTGGACCTGCGGCATGGCCGCGCTCAGCGCCAGCGTATCCTCGAACGAGCCCAGCATGGCCGATTTCCCCATCGTCTCCGGCCTCAGCGTGACCGGGTTGCCCGCCTCCTGCAACTCCTCGATACAACCGCGCAGGCGCGGGGACGCAACTTTCAGGACCTCGGCCGGGTCGCCGCCGAAATAGGAGCCCGGGTGAAAGATGATATCCGTCGCGCCCGCCAGGTTGCCGTAGTGCGCCGCGTCCATCAGCCGCTTGCGCGACTTGGGCCACTCCTCGTCCGTGGCGTTCAGATTGATGAAATAGGGCGCGTGGACGCTCAACGCCACCCCCTGCTCCGTACCCGCAGCCTTGATGGCGGCGCAGGTCGCCTCGGTCACGCGCACGGACTGCACCCAGCCCAGTTCGAGGGCGGTCAGCCCGATGGATTTGCTGAACTCGATCGCGCCGACACTGCCGCCGGGCTTTTTGGGTGTGCCAATCGGCGAACCGACCGTTCCGAATGAAAACGATAAAGTCATGAATTCTCCTTCTTGATATCAAGGTGACGGTCACAGGACCTTCGAATGGAGTGCAAAATCTCCTGATTTTGTCTGGAGACTTCGGACCCCCGAAAAACGAAGTTCCCATGTCACCGAAACAAGGCGATGAGTTTCGCCCACAACGGCGGGCCCAGAATCAACAGGCCGATCAACGCGGCGGCTAGCGCGGCGATCAGCACCGCGCCCGCACCCACGTCCTTGCCCACCTTGGCAAGCGGATGATGCACCGGGCTCGCCAGGTCCACCACCGCCTCGATGGCGGTGTTGACGAACTCGGCCATGAAAACCATCGCAATGGTGACGACCAGCACGGCCCAGTCGCGCGGCGGCAGATTCAACCAAAGACCGACAAGAAAGACCAGCGTGGCGACCACCGCGTGCACCCAGGCATTCTGCTGGGTCTTGAGCACGTACCACCAGCCGCGGAAGGCGTGACCGAACGCGTACCAGCGCGAGACGACGAACTGCCAGAATCTATTCATGGATGGTGATCCCCGACAAGCCGAGCCGCGCCAGGACTTCGGCCTGCGCGGCCCACATGAGATTTTTATCCTCCGCCCCGGCGTGATCGTGACCGAGCAGATGCAGGACGCCGTGCACGGTCAGCAACTGCAACTCCGCTTCGAGCGCATGACCGGCAGCGCGCGCCTGTTCGTCCGCGCGGGGGACGGAGATGAGGATGTCGCCCAAATAACGCGCGCCCGTCTCGGGGTCCGTTTCGGAGGCGGGGAAGGACAGCACGTCGGTGGGCGCGTCCACTTCCAGATAGTCCCGATTGAGTGACCGCAGCTGCGCGTCGTCGGTGAGCAGGATGGTCAGGTCGCCGTCCGCGGACTGATGCTCTAGCGCGGCGCGGGCGGCGCGTTCGAGCAGGGAGTCGGCGTCGGGCGGCAAAGAGATTTCAGGGTTGGCTTCGATGAAGATCATGTTTCTTTTTTCTTGAGCGGAACAGTCTGGGACTCTTTCGAAATGACCGCTTTGGCGGCGGGATACTGGATGCGCGGGTGATAGGTGCCGCGCAGGGTGGTGACGAAGGACTCGGTGATGGCGCCGAGGTCCCGCAGGGTGAGGGCGGTCTGGTCGAGTTGTCCCTCCAACTGGGCGATCTCGATCACACTGCGGACGATGGCGCGCAGGCCCTCCTCGTCGGCGGGGCGCTCGGCGCGGGCGCGCGCCTCGGCGCCGTCGGCGAGCATCAGCAGGGCGGTCTCGCGCGAGCGCGGACGCGGCCCGGGATAGCGAAACAGGTTGATGTCCACTTTGGAGGCGTCGCCGCCGGCCTGTTCGACGGCCTGCGAATACTGGTAACGCGTGTGCATGGTGCCGTGATGTTCGAGGATGAAATCGTCAATGCGGCGCGGCAGGCGGTGCTTGCGCGCCAGGTGGACTCCGTCCGTGACGTGACGGATGATGGTCTCAGCCACTTCGAGCGGATCGAGGTCGTTGTGCGTGTCCACCTGGCCGGGCGCCTGGTTCTCGATGAAGAAGGATGGATTCCTGGCCTTGCCCACGTCGTGGAACAGCGCGCCGACGCGCGTCAGCAGCGGGTCGGCGCCGATGTTTTCCGCGGCCTGCTCGGCCAGGTTGGCGACCTGCAGGCTGTGCTGGTACGTGCCGGGTGCATTACGCAAAAAGTATTGCAGGAGGGGAAAATCGGGACGGGAGATCTCGAGCAATTGCAGGGAAGTGGTCAGGCCGAGCGCCTGGGCCAGGAAGTACTGTCCCAGCAGGGCCAGGCTGGAGGAGGCCAGCCCATTGAACAGGGCCGCGGACAGCAGGGTCAGTATGCCGACCAAATCGGTGGACGTGAACGGCAGGCGGAAGGCCAGGATGGCGGCCATGCCGGCCAGGGCTACTGCCAGCCCGGCAGTGACGAAGGACCAGAAGCGGCGCGCCGGGCCGAGCGTGAGCACGCCGCATAAAGACGCCATCAGGTAATACGGAGTCAGGTCCGCACTCAGGCCGTAGGCGGCCAGCACGCACACGGCCAGCGAGACGACCAGACCGGCTTCGATTCCGAACAGGGCGGTAAGCAGGAGTCCGACCGCGGGCAGCGGATAGAGATACGGCACGACCACGCGCCCGGGAATCGAGAGCCGCGCTCCGATCAAAAAGACGAGAAAGACGACCGCCACAACCAGCAGACTGCGCGAATCGTAAAGAAAGCCGAGTCGTTTGCGGCGGAGAAAATACAGACTGACAAAAGCAACGGAGAGCAGCGTCAGCGAGGCCGCGCCGAGGTAGTCCTGCGGACTCGGCTCGGACTGGATCAGGCCGAATTTTTCGAGCGCTTCGATATCCGCTTCGCTGATCACCTCCCCGGCGCGGACGATGACCTCGCCCGCCTTGAAGGACTGCGAAACGGGCGGGACCTGTTCGCGGGCCGCGTCCCGCGCGGCCTCGGTCGCTTCGGCGTTGTAGAGGCTGTTGGGCACGATGAAGGCGGCCACCAGTTCCGCGACCAGCGCGGCCTGCTCCTCGCTCAACGACAGGCTGACGCGGGCGGTCACGCCGCGGCGCGCGGATTCGAGGTCGTCCTCGCGGATGGCGCCGCGCATGATCCCTTCCAGCACGCTGAGCGCCTCGGCTTCGATCTGGTCCCAGCGGGAGGGGCTGAGGGCGAGGATCTGCTGGATCGTTTCGGGAGTCAGGCTGAGGTCCGGGAGGGAGGCGAGGGCGGCGGCTTTTTGGTCGCGGGTGGTTTCCGCGTCCCCGCGGATCGTCGCGATGGATCGCAGGACGGCGCGCAGTTCGTCCACCTGGCGGCGCGAGATGGAGAGGTCGGGCGGCGCGTAAACGGGCGGGACGTTATTGGCCGCCAGTTCGCGGCGCTGTTCGGTGAGCACCGCGCTTTCGAAGGTGAGGCCGGAGGGGGCTTGCAGGTCGCGGGGCGCCACATCCCCGGCTTCGAGCGGCAGGGCGGCCGGGCGCAGGGAGACGGGCAGGGCCAGGGCGGCGAAGGTCACCACGCTGACGGCCGCGAGCAGGATGAGGCGAAGCGTGAAGATGCGCGCCGAAGAACGCGGCGCGGGCGCGGCGTCCACGGTTACTTCAGGAACTCCCGCACCGCGGCGCTGACCACGTCGCCGGGGGCGCGTCCCGCCACTTTCGCCATGACGACTTTCATCACCTTGCCCATGTCGGAGGGCGAGGCGGCGCCCGTCTCGGCGATGGCGGCTTTGACCAGTTCGCGCAGTTCGTCGGCGGGCATGGCGGCGGGCAGGAAGGCTTCGAGCACGGCGATCTCGGCCTGGTTGGCGGAGATCAGGTCGGGGCGCTCCGCCTTTTTGGCTTCTTCGATGGCCTCGCGGCGGTTCTTGATCTCTTTTTGCAGGAGGGCGATGACGGCCGTGTCGTCGAGCGTGGTCTGTCTGTCCACTTCGGCCTGTTTGATGGCCGCCAGCGCCATGCGCACCGTAGTCCTGCGGACAGCGTCGTTGGCCTTCATGGCTTCTTTCATGGCTTCGGTCAGTTTCGTTTTGATGTCCATGCCCGTCATTATACTAGAGGTGGAGGGGATTAAAAATTCCCGCCCAGGCGGTGGTGGGGAAGGCTGCTGTGTGTCGGGAATCAAATGGCGGGGAATGAAAAAAAAACGGCTCCCCTCGAAGCCACTTTTCCCGGACAAAAGTCAATTTTCAATTCACACGCGCTTAACCCTCGCGAAGCACCCCTGTGGGGTTGACACTGCTGTTTATTGGTGGGCGTTTTTGAGCCTACCAAAACGATAACTGGACGAGATCACGCTAATATTCAAAGCCTATGTGTCCATTTTCCTCAGTATTTCTAGCAATCTCGTTGTTGTATTCCAGTTGCGGATGGTCATGGATTTATAGAATGGTGTTTCCATAATTTTATTAAGACGACTTTTGGTGCGTTGGGAACTGAGACGTTGTGAGTAGATTACGCCATTACCTGCCCAGACTCGGTCGACTCCCTCTCGAGGACTGAATGCAGGCATAGCCTGAGCCGAATCAATACCCATCAGAAAGATTGCATCGCTGTGATACTTTTCGGGCTGCTCACCGAAGCCTTTTGGCTTGTTATCAATGATGGCTTGGAATTGCTTGTAAGTCAACACCAAAACTTTGACGAACCCATCATGAAGTTTAAAGTTTTCAGGTAAAACCCCTTCAATCTGGGCTTTTACATCGTTGGCGCGTTTGTCGGATTTTAAGATTACATTACCGCTGGCAATATACGTCGAAACATTGGAAAATCCTTGTTCTTCCAGGCATTTTCTCAAACCCGCCATTGGTATTGTGTTCTTGCCACCAACATTGATGCCGCGTATAAGTATTACATAGGTATTCATTGTTCCTTGATTCCTTACGTTTTTTCTAAGCAGAATGCACTGAACTCAACCGCCGAACGAGACTGTCGAAAAACCTTTGTCTGGGTTTCCGTTAGGGGCAAGTCCTACATTATCATATCGGTATTTACAGAATGATTTTGCTCCATATTTCTACTTTTTCGACAGTTTCAACGGCCTGCGTTAGCCGCAAGTGGGCGGGACGCGGACAACGCTCGAAAGCGGAATCCTGCCAAAGCGTTGAAAACTGCCAAAAAACGCGGCGACTCCCACTTGTCGGCTGCACGCTGTGTTGGGCTGCCGATTTATGGTTCAAGTTCCGAGAACTTGACTTGAACAACGTTATTAACCGCTCCAATTTCAACAAGAATGGTTTGCCCGATTCTGAAATTGCTTAAGGGGTCTTCTTGAGAACCACCCCGCATTACGATCTGAAAATATCGCCCGTAGCCTGCCTCAGATGAATAGATAGCGCCACGGACCGAGCCATAAGGCGAGGTTATCAATACGCTATCGCTCTCAAAGCCTGATGCTTCTATTTGATCGTAGAAAGCTCTAGGAATAGTTATAGGATGGTGATTGTAATTTACGAAGGACTTGTTGATTTTGAAGGTGAATTGGATTGACTCTGAATAAGAGGCGGCCCTTTGTGCTTGAATTGTACTTTCCTGAATCTCTGTTTGCCGTACTTCTTGAACGACTTCTTCACTCGCGCCATACAAGTCTAGAAATTTAGAGAAAGAAACAATGTGAAATGACCCCCCGCTGGATACTCTTCTATATTCATCAAAGAGTTCAAATCTTGGATACAAAGCTTGGCCTTCACTCTTGTGCCACCAATCAGGTTTTTCCTCGCCTGAAACTAAAATGGCGTTCTTTTTCTGGGTTGCTCCCAATTCCAAAATGGTTTTCCATATAAGTAAATCACCAATACCTCCATCATCTTTGCTTGCATCCTTATATCCTGGTGGGATCTGGTGCAGGTAGCGACTTTCTAATTCTTCTTTGAGTTTTCCCTTTTCGAATGACGGGTCGAAAACTGTGTCCTTGTTAAACAAGTCGTGGTATAGCAAACTTACGGGATCATTCCATGTCCATGCCTGAATATGTTCAAGCACCTGCCCTATGGCCTTTTTGTAAGCATCAAGTAGTTTATCTAGCTCCTCCTCTATACCGACGGATTCTTGATAATCTGGGAGAGATTCAAGAAGAGGATATTTTCCTTTGCGAAAAGGAGCGATGTTTTTCTTGCGATTTAGTTGTTGAAACAACTCCGCTAATTTTGTTGCGCGGTTCTTCGCAAACTCTCTTGCAACTTGGCCTGGGATAACCAGTCTCTTGTGCTTAACAAGGGACTGGTAGGTTTTCTTGATTTGCTCAAGACTTTCCTTGCCAATGGAATAAAGGACGAGTAGCGAGTTTGTGTCGAGAACAACTATGCAGTCATCCTTGATCTCGGGAAGAGTTTTTGGCTGTGCTGTGAATACAGCATCTGCTTCTGGATATACAGTACTCGATGTGAGAATATTACTGTCTTTGGGCTTAGCATTCTCATCGGGCATATCAATATCTCCTACTATGCAATCTCTTCAAAATTACGGCGGCCCAACGAGACTGTCGAAAAACCTTTGCCTGGGTTTTCGTTAGGGGCAAGTCTTTCATTATCGTATCGCTATTTACAGATTGATTTTGCTCCATATTTCTACTTTTTCGACAGTTTCAACGGTTTGCGTTACCTGCGCTGGGGCGGGGACGGCGAAGCCGTCCAGCCAGAAAAATGCTAAGGCGTAGAAAACTGCCTGGGATGTGCGCAGAATCCCCAGCGTCAGGTGCACGCTTTGTTGGGCAACCTGCCTGCTTACCAGAACACCGATTGAAGAAAGACAGCACTGCCATTAGCAAATTGTGTCATTTGAGTTTGTAATTCATCAACACAATACCACAATCATAAACGATTGTTTTGTTGAGTTTGAGTTGTTGGTAATTGCCCAACTTGTCAAAGATTGGCGTGCCTTTACCGAGTGCTACGGGATTAAAAAACAAATGAAACTCGTCAATCAATTCTGCTTTGATTAATTCTGATACAAATGAACTGCCTCCGTAAACAATGATATCTTTGCCGCTTTGACTTTTTAGTTTATTAACTTCATCAATCAGATTTCCCTTTGCCAATTCGGTGTTTTCCCAAACAGACTTATCAAGTGTTTTAGTGAAAACAACCTTTTTAGCACTTACGACTCTTTTTGCCACTTCATACATAGGTTCGTTAGGCTTTGCAAAGGTGTCTTGCCAGTAAGGAATGTAGTCAATTGCTAATTTTCTTCCGAGAAGAATTGTGTCGGTTGTGTCCGAGAGGTCAAGCACATATTGCTTTATTTCATCCCAAGCCCATGTAACCCATTTTTGCTCATCGTTTTTCCCGTATTGAACAAAGCCGTCAACAGAAATCTGCATTTGTAGATTTATTTTTTTCAAGTTGTTTCTCCTACTATTCAAGTTGAAACGAAAAACTTTTGCGAGGGGTTGCCCAACGGGCTGCGTTACCTGCGCTGGGGTGGGGACGGCGAAGCCGTCCAGCCAGAAAAATGATAAGGCGTGTAAAAATGCTTGGGATGTGCGCAGAATCCCCAGCGTCAGGTGCACGCTTTGTTAGCCCGCCGATTTTTGGAAATTACGCAAATTCTGCAATTGCTACTTCCCGTTTTTCTGCGAAACTTTGCCGATGAAGTTTAATTCGCTCAATTTCATGTAACGTGTCCGCAGTAAAGTAACTTTCACCGCAATGAGGACATGTCACCATCGGGATATTTTCAATAATCAGTAAATTTTCACCTTTACCATAGTTACGAGTAACTTGGCGAATACGAGCGCCTTCTTTGCCACAAATATCGCAAATCATAGTTTTCACCTTTACTTGTTATAAACGATAGGTCGTTATGAAAACCAATTTTCCAGTGGGGCTTATTTTGACGACAGCCACGATTTTGCCGTTGGTAACAGACTGACCTTCAACCAAATATTTCCATTCACCAGTTTCTTTATCTTTTTGCCGTTCAACAATCTCACCTGTGAGAACACACCGTTCAAGGTCAAAAATACTTAACTCATCATCGTTCATTTCTTCTTCGGCATGAGCGGTCATAATGTATTCTCGAAGCCGAATTTTGTCACGGATTTCTGTCAAAATACGTTCAAACACAGTATTCTCCAAAAACAAAGTTGCGTAGTAAATGAAATGATGTAACTTTAGAGACTGTTTTAAAAGTGCCTTGACTTCTGTATCACCTGCCACTTTTTAGACGAACAAGCGCAGAAAATTGGCAGAATCGCCCATTTTGTTCAATTTGACCATGTCAAAAGATCGCGAAAATCGACTTTTAAAACACTCTCTTAGAGAAGTATACCAGACGGGATTGACACAGGCGGGCTAACGGTTTGCGTTAGTGGCGCTGGGGCGGACGGCGGAACGCCGTCCGAACAGAAAAAGGCCAAGGCGTAGAAAACTGCTTGAAAACGCGCCGAATCCCCAGCGTCCACTGCACGCTGTGTTGGGCGGCATTGTGTTAAATGCGATACAAGGTTTCATAGGCTTCACGAAGTTTTTCCAAAGGTAATTTCCCTTTAGATATATCTTCTAAATCAGCCAGACTTAACACAATAAGAAAGATTCCTTTGCTTAAGGCTTGCCTAATCTCTAAGCGAGCGTCTTTATATTTATTGCCAGTTATTCCGTTTTTAGCGAAGAGAAAAGTGGTTTTTACGTTACGGCTCTCCATTTTTCCTTTAATATCGCGGACTATTGCCGCACTCACTGGACTCTCCCAATTTTTACATTCGACAAAAATTGGATTACCTAAATCTCGCCAAAAAGGCTCGTCTGATTCATTGCGAATAAGCCGATCAATTTCTTCTGCGGAAGTTCTCATATCTCTATCAATAACTGTTAGCCCGCGAATCGTGCCCAAAATGAATTCAGCCAAATATTCTAATGAACGCTTCTTCTCATCATTAGTTTGCGCTGTCTTTACTTTAGCAAGAAAATTATTATACAGTTGCTGAAGTTGGCTTGACCATTGCGATCGAGATTTTTGTTGTTCAAAAAACAATCTATTTTCAAATTCTTCATGCTGGCGGGCGGTTAAACCCGCTTTGTAAGGGGTAAATGTATCGCATTTCCTTTCTGCGTGGGTAACGGCGGGTACATTTGATGCATCAGCGTCGAAAACGGCACGATACAAACCCGAATCTTCACTAAAGTGGATAGCAACTTTAATTTTATGAAATTTGTTCCGAAAACAGCCTATATAATCTAAGTTCCCAAACTTGTATGGCGAAACTTCTTCCCAAGAGTTGCCTACGAGGTCGTTATGTTGCCAAGTGAAATTTCGAGAAGTTACAAAGTCATGTGCTGTTGATTGTGAAACTTTTACAGATTCCAGTTGGCGCAAAATATCTGGGTCAAATTCCTTGTTCTCTAACCCAACACCTTCTTCGCTAAATCCAAACAAATATCCACAATCAATGCATCTGACGTTCTGAGACATATTTATCCTTTTCCAACACGGTATGCACTATCATAAACTTATGCCGCCCAACTAGGTGTTTACCTGCCATTTGGCCGTCCAACTGCTTATAGATTCCAATCCGCCTAAAACCCTAAATTAATATAGGCATTAGGCCGTCAAAGGTTAATCGCTCAAGAATATTATAACATCCCTGTCAAGCCGACCTGCCCTGCTCGATGCGCCTAAGCGCTAACTCACGATACTCCTGATTGACCTCATACCCCACAAAACGCCGCCTGCACTTCAGCGCGGCCAGCGCGGTCTGCCCCGAGCCCATGAACGGATCCAGCACCACCTCGTCCGAGAACGTGTACAACTGGATCAGCCGGTACGGCAACTCGACCGGGAACGGCGCGGGATGCCCCACCTTTTTGGCCGACTCGGTCCCGAACTGCCAGACGGACTTGGTGAACTCGAGGAACTCGTCGCGCGTGATCGTATCCTCGCGGGACCCGACGCGGTCGCGGCGGAAATTGCCTTTGGAGAACACGAGGATGTATTCGTGCACGTCGCGCAGGGTGGGGTTGGACGCCGACTGCCACGAGCCCCACGCGGTGGAATTGCTGGCGCTGGCGGCCTTGTCCCAGATGATCTCGCCGCGCATGAGAAAACCCAGGTCCAGCAGGTCGGCGATCACGAGAGCATGAAGCGGGATATACGGCTTTCGCCCGAGATTGGCGACGTTGATGCAGGCGCGCCCGCCCGGCACGAGCACGCGGTAGGTCTCCGCCCAGACGCGTTTGAGAAAGGACAGGTACTCCTTGAGCGAGAGGTCCTCGTCGTATTCCTTGCCCACGTTATACGGCGGGGAAGTGACCATGAGATGCACGGAGTTGTCGGGCAGTTCGGCCATCTTCTCGGACGATGAATCGAAAACCCTGTCGAGGTTCCCTGCCGGGATGGGATTCTCCACGTAAGCCGCCTGCTCGGCCTGCGGCTGGCCGTCGTACAGACGCGCCGAATAGAAGGCCGAGGCGTCATGCGCCTCGCGTCCGGGCGAGCCGAAGGGGCTGGTTTTGGTGGTCTTTCTCGGCATAGCCAATTATATATAGTAACAACTACCATCGCGTCGCGAAGTCCCAGTGTTCTTCTGGGGAGCGGAGGCTTTCGTGCGCATTCTGAGCGAAGTCGAAGGACGAAAGCCGTAGACGAGATGCAGGCCTCTATGAAAACTGCGCTTCGTCTGCGGGTCTCGATACGGTCGGAACGTTCGACCTACTCGACCCTCCGCTCAGCGCGAAAAGCATTCAATGAGAGCATCCGTCAATTGTACTTTGACCTGCTCGAATTCATACACCGTCCTCTTCACCGCGGCCTCGAAGGCGTAATCGAACAGCGGGCCGCTGGCCGGGGAATCCAGGTTCATGCGGGCGTGCGAGTCCGCGGGCAGGCGCGGCAGGATCAGCCCCTTGAGGCCGGGCACGAAGGTGAGCAACTCCAGGGGGTAATACATTTTGCAGGAGTGCAGGGGCGGGGCGTGGAGCAGGCCGGGGTCAACGGGATCGATTTCGGCCGCCGGTGGAGGCGTCCCGCCGTCGAAGCGCGCCAGCCAGCGGGCGGCGTAATCCGTGTGGGCGTAGAAATCCTGCGCGGCGTGGAGCAGTCTGCCGAACGCGGCGTGCGCCGACTCGGCGTCGCCGCGCAAGAGCGAAGCGGGGATCGCGCGGCGTTGTTCATCCATGTAAGCGCGGCTCGCCTCGAAGGCATTGTCGTCGAAGTGATATTCGGGATGGGCGACCAGCCCGGCCAGAGAATCCTGGCGCAGGTTGGCTTTGATGATACGCGCCAGGGCAGGCTGGCTGAAATGCGACTCGAGCGCGCGGCGCGTGATGGCGACGTGTTGGGCGGCAAGCATGGGCGGATTATACGCCATTGCGGCTGATATAATGGCGGCATGACCTCGTTCTATACCGGCAGAGGCGACGACGGGACCACCGGCCTGCTCGGCGAGGGACGCGTCCCGAAGACGCATCCGCGCATGGAGGCGCTGGGCGCGCTCGACGAATCCAGCGCGGCCCTGGGGCTGGCGCGCGCCTCCGCGCGTGACCCCCGCTGCGGCCCGCTCGCGGCCGAATTGCAACGCGACCTCTACAAGTTGATGGCCGAGGTGGCCGCGGCGCCCGAGAACGCGGAGCAATTCCGTTTCATCGACGCGGCGCGCGTAGCCTGGCTCGAATCCCAAACCGACTCGTTGAGCGCGACCGTGACCTTGCCGAAGGAATTCATCCTGCCGGGCGACAGCGCCAGCGGCGCGGCATTCTCCCTGGCGCGCACGGTCGTCCGCCGGGCGGAGCGGCGCGTGGTGGAGCTGTTCGACGCGGGCGAGATTCACAACCCCGACCTGCAACGTTACCTGAATCGACTGTCGTCCCTGTGCTTCGTGCTGGAACTGATCGAGAACGAGGCGGCAGGCAAGAATACGACTCTCGCCAAAGACCAGCCATAGAGAAACAAAATGACCGGCACCATTCTCAACATCGTTACCGTCCTGCTCGGAGGCGCGCTGGGCCTGTTCTTCGGTGCGCGTATCCCCGAACGGTTGAAACAAACCGTCGTGGCGGGCATGGGTCTGTTCACCGCCGCCATGGGCCTGCAAATGTTCCTCAAGACGGAAAACCCGCTCATCGTGCTGGGCGCGCTGTTGATCGGCACCCTGCTGGGCGAATGGTGGCGCATCGAGGACGGACTGCGCAACCTGGGCGCAGCGCTCGAAAAACGTTTCGCCCGCGACGATTCGGCCGAAGGCTCGGCGCGCTTTGTCCGCGGCTTCCTGACCACCTCCCTGCTGTTCTGCATCGGTCCCATGACCATCCTCGGCTCGATCCAGGACGGCCTGACCGGCGATTACAACCTGCTGGCGGTCAAGTCCGTGCTGGACGGGTTCGCTTCGCTGGCCTTCGCCTCCACGCTGGGCGTGGGCGTGTTGTTCTCCACGCTCACCATCCTGGTCTTTCAGGGGGGCCTCAGCCTGGCCGCGGCGCAGTTTGGCGCGTTCGCAGGGGGAGCGGTCGCGGCGGACAACCCGATGATCCTGGAAATGACCGCCACCGGCGGCGTCATCCTGGTCGGCCTGGCGGTCAGCAGTCTGCTGGAGATCAAGCCGATTCGGGTGGGTAATTTTCTTCCGGCGCTGGCGGTTGCGCCTCTCATCGTCCGGACGCTGGAACTCTTCCCATAAGACAGACTCACGGGAATCAAAAGGACGCCCCGGCATTCACAGAGCGTCCTTTTTCGTAACTCGCCAAATCCCGCTACTGATCGAGCGCGGCCAGCGCGGCCTCGATGGCGGCCGCGATATGCTCATACGCGGGCACGAGGCGCGGATCACCGGGATATTCGACGAATACGCCATCCACGAAGATGGAGGGGGTGCTGTGCACGCCGAGCGCGAGACCGTCGTTGTAGTCCTGTTCGATCTGGTCCTTGTAGGTGTTCGCGTCGAAGCAACGCCTGAACCGGCCCATGTCCAGGCCGAGGGAGTCGGCAAATGCGGTCAGGCGGCGGTCGGTGAACGAGCCGAGGTTTTCTCCGTCCCAGTTCGCGGCCAGGATTTCTTTGTAGTTCCAGAAATGTCCCTGCTCGGCCGCGCACATGCTGGCATTGGCAGCCTGGTCGGATTCCCTTCCCGTCGCGCCGTCGTCAATGAAGGGGAAATGGTGGAGCACATAATAAACTTTGCCGGTGGCAACGTAATTCTCGATCAGCAGAGGCTCGGTGTTGCTGCTGAAGTTTTTGCAGGCCGGGCATTGGAAGTCCTCCCACACTTCCAATTTGACCGGCGCGTTCGGGTCGCCCATCGTGTTCATGTCCGCCTGCGGATACGCCCCGGGCGTGATCGCCACGAACTCCACCGGCTTGAGGTTGGGATAAATAAACAACCCCGCCAGAATCACCGCGCCGATGGCGATGAGACCGATACTGACCAGCCGCCCGCGCTGGCGTTCGCGTCGGCGCTTTTCGCGGATTTGCTGGCGCTTGCTCTTTCCGTCTTTTTGTGGCATGTGGTGTGGTGTCCTCTCCGTTTGGAATCGGAAAGATTGTGCCACGTTCGAATCATTTTGTCCAGCCGGAGGCGGGAGTATCCAAAAGAATGGGCTGGAGAATATCTCACCACAGAGAACACGAAGCCCACAGAGATTCTTCAAAGGTTTTCTCTGTGATCTCGGTGTGCTCTGTGGTGAAGTCTTTCGCAGGCCCACAAGATTAGACACTCTCGGGTAAATAACAAAAAGGACGGTCCGCAAAGGGAGCGTCCTTTTATCGTGAGTTCGTCCTACGCGTTATTGCCCGATCTCGGCCAGCGCGGCCTCGATTTCCTGCTGGAAAAATTCGAACGACTGCGCGCCCTCGATCAAGCGCGTCCGCGTCTCGCCGTTGACCACATAGGACAACACAAAGGACGGGGTGGCCTGGATGTTCGCGGTCAGGCCGTCCCGGGCGTCCTGGTCCACCGCGTCGCTGTACTTGCCGCTGTTGTAGCAGGAACGGAAGGCATCCATATCCAGTCCGAGCGACTCGGCGAAGGCCAGCAGTTTGCGGTCCGTGTAGTCGCCCACATTCTCGCCGGTGTGGTTTGCAAAGAGCAGGTCGTGGTATTCCCAGAACCTGTTCTGGTCGCCGGCGCAGTAGGAAGCCTCGGCCGCGGCCTGGGATTCCGGGCCGATGAACTGGCCGAACGAACGATAGACGAAATACACCTTGCCGTCCGCAACGTACGTTTCGATCAATTGCCGCTCGGTGCTGTCGGCAAACCGTTTACAGAACGGGCACTGATAATCGGAATATTCCGTGATGGTGATGGGAGCGTTCGGGTCGCCGGCCTTGTTGGCGTCCGCCTGCGGGCGCTCGTAGGTGGTGAACTCGGCGATGTCCACCGGCTTGAGATTTGGGACAACAAAAAAGGCGGCGACCGCCAGCGCGCCAATGATCATGAGGCCAATGCCAAGCAGTCGTCCGCGTTGTTGTTCGCGGCGGCGCCTCTCGCGCAACTGCTGGCGCTTGCTCATCCCTTCTTTCTGTGGCATCTGTCTTCCTCTCTCCTTTCGGTAAAGTTGGAAGATTGTGCCACGTTCAAATCATTTTGTCCAGCCGGGAACGAGGTTGCTTATTTTTTCTTAACCTGCTCATCCAGCCATTGAACGTAATCCCTCAAAACCTCCGCCTTCTCCGGCTCGTTGTGCGGTTCGTGATACAGCCCTTCATAACGCTTCAACGTGACCAGTCCCTGCGGGGTAAGACCGGCGAACTCCTCGCTTCCGCGCGGGTAGGTGAGTTGGTCCGCGGAACAATAGACCAGTAACATCGGGACGGTCCACTGCGCGGCCCGCTGGAACACCATGTCTATGATCTGCAGGGCGGCGCGCCCGAATCCGAGCGTCATCTTGTCGTGCACCAGCGGATCGTTGACGTAAGCCTTCACCACCTGGGGATCGCGGCTGAGGTGCTCGGTAGCCAGTCCGCTCGCCAGGGAGACGGTCGGCGTAAGCGCGCCCAGCACTTTGGCAAGCATCACCTTGGCTTTCTGTTCGTGAAGAGCCGTCCGCAAGCCCGGCGAGGAGACGATCATGCCGCGCACATTCGCCTTGCGCGACAAGCCGTATGAAAGCAAAAGCAACCCTCCCAGGCTGTGTCCGTACAGGAAGCGCGGCGCGGACGGATAACGAGTCTCCGCCTCGTGCAGGAAGTCGTCAATATCCCGGAGGAACGCCTCCAGCGACGGCGTGTGTCCGCGTTGACCGCCAGACCTGCCGTGCCCGCGCAGGTCGAAGCCGAGCAGGGCATACCCCGCCGCGGCGAAGGCCGCGCCCACGTGCTCGTAACGTCCGATGTGCTCGCCCACTCCATGGACGAGACAGACGACCGCCTTCGGATCGTCCTCCGGCGCCCAGCCGCGGGCAAACATTTCGAGGCCGTCGGCCGATTTCCATTTCCATTCGAATGTTTTCATGATCCCTTCTCCCATTTATGCAATGTTCCGCTTTGGAGTCGGACGGCCTGCCGTCCAAAATGACAGAAGCAAGGCTTCTGCACTCCAAAATCGCGGCCTACTGAATCTTGAATTCGCAGGTCTGGTCACCGAGGGCGCGACAACTGATTTCCGTGATGTCGTAATCGCGGCCGGTCGCCCAGTGAAGCGCCTCGCGGATCAGCCCGAGCGTCACCCAGCAGATCGGCTCGCCGCCGCGCTGGCCGTTCGCGGAAGGCCCCGCATGGTCAACGAACAGCAGGTCGAGGTCGAGGGTATGGACGGTGATGTCGCCCGGCTTCGAGGAGAGCAGTTTCGCCAGCAGGTCCAGCGCGGGCTTGCGCGCCGCGCGGGCGGGCAGTCCCTTCACCAGCGCGGCCTGCGCTTTCACGCCCAGCCCGCCGTCGTCCAACAGCCTGCGCCATAGTTCATTGCCCACGCGGAGCAGGATGCCGCGCGCCCCGCGCCCGTACACTGTCCGCACCGCCTGCTGGAGACCGGCGTACGCCCGCCCGGCCGCGGCTGCGTCGAAACGCGCCACCGCCTCCAGGTCCGCCCACGAAGCGGGCAGGCTGGCCTTGTCGAGGACGGCCATCAGGTTGTCTGCGCCGAGCTCGCTGGCGAGAGTCTCGATGAACGTCTTCAAAAGGCGCGGCGGGAAGGCCGCGGGCGTCTCATGCATCCTTCACGTCTCCCACTTCGAATCGGCAATACGGATCGCCCTTCGCCAGGCAGTGCGTTTCGATGATCTCGTGCGCGTGTCCCGTGGCCCACTGCACCGCCTCGCCGATCGAGCCGACGTACAGATGGCAGATCGGCTCCTGGCTCTCGCGGCTGTGGCAGATGGCGCAGGTGGATTCGATGTAGGCCACGCGGTCGCCGCTTTCCTCCACGCGGGCTTCCACCTGCGGGTTGCTCTTCTTCAGCGCGCCGACCATGCTGTTGAGGATGAACTTGATTCGTTGTTTCTCCGGCAGGAGTTTGAGGGCCGCGCCCGCGATGCCCAGCAGGGCGGCCTGCTCACGCACCGCGTACTGGAACGAAGCCTTGCCGATGCGCCGCAACATGCCGCGTCCGCCGCGCCCGTAGAATTCTTCGATGGCGGCATTGAAACGGGCATAGGCGGACGCGGGGATGGACGGTTTCAGGTCGTCGGGCGGAAGGTTGCCGATGAACTGTTCCAGTCCGCTCGTGCGCAGGACGGCGTTCAAGCCGTTCTCGCCCATCACCTCCTGCGCGGCGATCAGCGCCTGCCGCACCAACGCGTTGACGATGACTGCATCTTCTCTGGCCATGTCAGCCTCCAACCGGAAACGTAAACACCGGGAACTGTTCGCCTGTGCGAAGAAAGCCCATGCGCCGATACAGCGCCAGCGAGGCGTGATTATCGTTCTGTGTGTTGACCGTGAGACGGGCGAGGTTGCGCCGCCTGAGGAAACTCATCAGGTCCCAGACCAGCGCCGCGCCAATGCGCCGACCCTGTGCTTCTTTTCGGACCGCGAGGCGGGCGAGGTGCGCCCCGGCCGCGTGCCCGGTGGACAGTTGATACCCGGCCATCCGCCCGTCCATTTCGGCCACGGTCGCGTACAGCGACTGGCCGAAGGCGCGGCCGAGGGACTCGAAGGAGTTGTGCCAGAGCGGGGCGAACGCGTCCGCGTCGGTTTCCGCGACGGCGGGCAGGTCGGCGGTGGTCATCGGGCGGATGGTCACCCCTTCGACCGGCAGGCTCGGCGCGAGCGGGCGGCTGTTCCATTCGAGCATGACGATGTCCTGCAGGTTGGCAAATCCGCTTTCGCGCAGGGACGGTTCCAGCCAGCGCTGCATGACGATGGCCGCGACGGTGGCGCCGCCCGCGGCGCGGATCGTGTCCTGCGCCACGGCCCACAACATGTCCCAGGCCTCGCGCAGGGGCAGGCGCGCATCGTGGACGAAGAGTCGAATCCAGGCCACGTCGCGCGGGTCGGTGGGACAGGCCAGCGCGGCGGCGATGCGTCCGTTCTCCTCGATCACCCAGTAGAATGGGCGGCCCAGCCAGTCCAGCGGACTGCGCCAGTCGAGGTGGCGGTGGACGTGCGACTCGAAGAAGACCAGGTTGGAGAGGGATTGATAATCGCTGGCAAGGGCCGGGCGGATCTGAAGGTTGAGGGCGATCATGAGCGCAGGCGCAGGATGAATTTCAGGATGCGCTGGAAAAGCGTCGGTTTTTCGACCGCGTCGAGCGAGCCGAGCATTTTCATGGCCGATTCGGTCACTTTGCCCTGGCGCAGGCGGATTGCCGCGGCGGATTTGAGCACCATGGAGCGCAGGTCGCCTTCGTGGACTTTGGAGAAGAGTTCGGCGGCGCGCTCGTACAATGCGAGGGCCTCGTCGAGTCTCCCCAGCGCGTCCAGCGCGGCGGCCTGGTTGCCGAGCGCCATGGCCTGGCGTTTTGTGTCCGACGCGGCTTCGAAGATTTTATCGGTGCCCGCCGCGGCGTCCAGGGCCTGCTGCGGTTTCTTATCCTGCAACAAAGCCACGCTCAGGTTGTTGCGCATTTCGGCCGCGTTCAAGCCGTCGCGTCCGAGGCCGAATCCCTCCGCGGCCTGTTCGAACAGGCGCGCGGCTTCCGCGAAGCGGCCGTCTGCAAAGGCGCGCTTGCCCTCTTCGGCGAGCTGGTGCGGTTCCTGTGACATGAGTCAACCTTGTGCGGTCGGCGAGATTCATCCTGCCTGGCAAGGCAACATGTTGTAAATTTACAAATTATTCTGACATAAACATTACGCGCTGAGCGGAGCGCAGTGGAGACGAAGCGCGGTTTTCATGCAATTTCTGCGCCTCGTCTGCGGCTTTCGTCCTTCGACTTCGCTCAGGATGCGCACGAAGGCCTCCGCTCGACGCGAGATGATGTCAGGTTTAATTGTTAATCTTCAAAATGTTGCGGCTAGAAAGTAATGTCGAGCAGGCCTTCGGCCACCGAGCGCAGTTTTTCGGTGGACATACTGCTGAGTTTCCGCGCCAGTTCGAGATAGGGGATGTTGACCGGGCGGGAGGCGAAAGCGCGCAGTTCGGGCGGCAGTTTGAGGAAATCGCGGATGGCCTTCTGCTCGGTCATCCACTGGCCGACCGGGCCGCTCGAATCGAAGAAGTTTTCGATGGGGCTTCCCAGCGCGCCCAGCATGGCCTCGAGATCGGGCAGGGGGATGGGCCGCTCGCCCAGTTCATAGTTTTTGATGCGGGCGGACGAAATGCCGGTCTTTTCGGAAAGCGCTTTGATGGAGATGCTGGCGTTCATGCGCTCCTGGCGGAGCAGCGCGCCGATCATGCGATGACGCAGGGACATGAGCAGGGGCACATCCAGCGCTTCGGTGGGCGGCGCATCGTCGGAGATGGCCTCCCTGCCCCAGAAATGGCTGATGGGAAGTTTTAGGAAGAAGACCAGCACCTCGAGTTCGGGCAGGGACGGGGCGCGGCGGCCGTCTTCGTAGGCCTTGAACACGCCGCTGGTCACCCCGATGGCTTCGGCGCATTCCCTGACCTTCATGCGCGAGGCCGTGCGCGCGTCGCGTATGAGGACGCCCAGTTTCTTGGTGCGGATGGAAATTTGGGAACGAGTATCCATGAAAAGTCCTGACGCGTGACGAATGTCTCTCGATTATAGCAGAGGCGATGGCTAACGGTCGCGTTTGGGGCGGCCCGCGGCCAGGATGTCGGCGATGCTGGCGCCGAAGATCTCCGGGCCGAGTTTGATGCCCGCGGCCTCGAGGCGCGGATAGAAGAGCGGGCGGATGCCGGTGGGCTTGAGTTCCCCCTGCACCTTGCCGCCCGCGCCGATGCCGGTCTGCTCGAAGCGGAAGATGTCGGTTAACACCACCATGTCGCCTTCCATGCCAGCCACCTCGGTGATGGCCGTGACTTTGCGCGTGCCGTCCTTGAGGCGCGACTGCTGCACGATCAGGTCAATGGCGGAGGCGATCTGCTGGCGCACCACCTTGACCGGCAGTTCCATGCCCGCCATCAGCACGAGGGTCTCCAGGCGCGAGAGGGCATCGCGCGGCGAGTTGGCATGGACGGTGGTCAGCGAACCGTCATGCCCGGTGTTCATGGCCTGCAACATGTCGAGCGCTTCGCCGCCGCGCACCTCGCCCACCACGATTCGGTCGGGGCGCATGCGCAGGGAGTTGCGCACCAGGTCGCGGACGGGGACCGCGCCGCGGCCGTCCACGCCGGCGGTCTTGGTCTCCAGCCGCACAACGTGTTCCTGCTGAAGTTGCAGTTCGGCGGCGTCCTCGATGGTGACAATGCGCTCCTCTTCGGGGATGAAAGCCGAGAGCGCGTTCAAGAGCGTGGTCTTGCCCGAGCCCGTCCCGCCCGAAATGACGATGTTCAGCCGCGCCAGCACACAGCCGCGCAGGAACTCGGCCATGCCCTGCGTGATCGAGCCATAGTCCACCAGCTGCATGATGGATAGTTTGTCCTTGCGGAATTTTCGGATGGTGATGGAGGGGCCGTCAATCGCCACAGGCGGGACGACGGCATTGACCCGCGAGCCGTCCGGCAGGCGCGCGTCCACGGTGGGACTGTCCGCGTCCACGTGGCGGCCCAGCGGAAGGACGATGCGTTCGATGATACGCAGGACGTGCGCGTCGTTCTCGAACGTGATGGGAGTCTTGATCAACTGGCCTTCTTTTTCGATGTAGACCTTCCTCGACCCATTGACCATCACTTCGCTCACTTCGGGATCATCCAACAGCGGCTGGATCGGTCCGTAGCCGAGCAATTCCTCCATCACGTCTTTCAACAACTGCTGTCGCACCGCGGTCGGCAGGTTAAGATGAGCGCGCTCGTAGACTTCGTCCACGGCTTGTGAGACGAGTTGTTTGCGCTGTTCGGCCGGGACGTTGACCCCCTCCAGCGAACGGGAGATGTTCTCGATCAGGTATTTTCTGAGCTTGACCATTTCCGCGCTGGTCAGGCTGGCAGGGGAGGAACCGCCGGGCGTTGCCATGGTCAATCCTTCTTTGCGGACGGATCGGGCATGGCCCACACGATCTGGGCGCGGCGCACGGCCACGAAATCCGTTTGATAAACCGTGTTGCCGTTCGAGTCGATCAACCTGGCGTCCGTCAGGGCCATGAAGAGTTCGTCTCGGTCGAGCTCGTCTTTGAGACGCTCACCCGGACGAATGTGCACCATTCCATGAATTTGGTGGGTTGTGGTCTGCACGATGGCAGGCACGGCCACTTTGGAAATCACGTCCGTAAAAAACTTTCCCTTATCATCATATTCCAGAGTCATGGCACACTCCTTCAGCGGGAACCAATCGGCCGGCTGACCGTGGCCGCCACCTGCTCCGCCATCTCCTGCAAGGCGATGGTTGCAGTCTCGTGCGGAAACTTGACGGAGATGGGCAAGTGCTGGTTATTGGCGAGCGCAAAATTGCCGCTCAGATAAGGCAGGGCGGCCTTAATTCCAATTCCCAGGAACTGTTCGATCTCGAGTCTGGTCATGCCCTCAAGTCCCACAGCGCGGTTTAGGATGGGGAACATGGCCTCCGGCTTTACGCGCTGTGCGCGCAAATATCCCAGCATGGTCTTGGTCAGCGTGACCGCGCTCAAGTCCGGGGCAAGGGTCAGCGCGATCAAGTCGGCCTTCTGGATGAGAGGCAGGCTGAAGCGCGCCAGGGAACGGCCCAGATCCACGAGCACGTAATCGCTCCCCGCAAGCAGGCTGGCGACGACTTCGTCAATCCGTTCGACGTGCAGGCTGTTGGCGCTCTCCGGGTCGGGAGAACCGGCCAGCAATTTGAAACGCCACGGCGGCGGTTCCGGCAGAAAGTTCACGAATGAGGCGCTGTCCTCGATCTTCTCCTTGCTCGCAATCGTGACGAGGTTGGCGCTGCCGTCGTAGCCGACAATCTGCGCAATGGAACCAATCGGCAGGACACAGTCCATCACGACCACCCTGGCCTGCGGCTGATGATGGCAGAGATTCGTGCCGAGATTGGCGCACAGCGACGAGGTGCCCGTCCCTCCTTTGGCGCTCAAAAAGACGATCAACTTCCCCCGTTCGCCCCTCTCCTCGAACGTCTCCACCGCCGCCGCCGACTCTGTTTCGCCGAGAAGCCGCCCGATCGCCTCCATCAGCGACGGGACCACAGCCGAGGATTTGAACATGTATTCGTTGAAGCCCGCCTCGATACAGGCTTTCGACCGGGCAGGATCGGGGTCGCTGCTGAGCGCGAGGGCCGGGATGGAGGCGGTGCGCACGTCGTGACGAAGCCTGCGGATCAGATCTTCGCCGGACAGGTCGGGCAGGCGCGGGTCAATGATGATCAGGGCGGGGCGGTCGCGCCAGGCAAAGATGAGGCCTTCTTTTCCCAGGCTGGTCTCGAACACCTTGCGGCCTTTTTCCACCAGCGCGCGCACGAGGAAGTCGCGGCTGGCGCCGTCGGCGTCAATGACCAGGACTGCTTTTTCGGTCAATTCGCCTCCCGACGGTTACGATTCAACCGGAGGCATCAGGTAGCCCAGCCCGGAACGGGTGACGATGTGCGCGGGACTATGGGCGTCCTCTTCCAGTTTCTGGCGCAGGCGGGCGATGCTCACCCACAGTATTTCCTTATCAGTCCTGTACTCCGGTCCCCACACGCTGGTGAGCAGGTCTTCCGACGTAAGGATCTTGCCGAGATTATGGGCAAATTGCAATAACAGGCGATATTCGGTCGCCGAGAGCGAGACCGCGTGTTCGCCGCGCCAGACTTCGGCGCGGGCAAAATCTATCTTCAAATTGCCGTGAGTGAAGAAGCGCGCCTGCCCGGCCTCGGTCGGCGGCTGGGCGCGGCGCAACACGGCGCGGACGCGCGCCAGTAGTTCGGTGGCGGAAAACGGCTTGACGAGGTAATCGTCCGCGCCCAGGTCCAAGCCGCGGACGCGATCCTGTTCCTCGCCCTTGGCTGTCAAAATGATGATGGGGACGTTGGAGAATTCGCGGATGCGCTGGCACGCGCCGAAACCGTCCAGGCGCGGCATCATGATGTCCAACAGCACCAGGTCGATCGGCTGGGCCGAAAAGACCTCGATGGCCTGCAACCCATCCTGCGCGGTGACCACTTCGTAGCCCTCGGTGCGCAGGTTGGCCTCCAGCAGGCGCAGGTAACGAGGTTCATCATCAACGATCAAGACGCGTTTGGACATGCTTCCTCCTCTTTGATGGTTCAGCCGACAGAGCCGACCGGCAGTTCGATCACGAAAGTGGCTCCCTGCCCGGGAGCGGACTCTGCCCAAATCTTACCACGATGCGCCAGAATAATCTGCTTGCAAATGTACAGGCCCAGCCCCGTACCGATCACCGACGACGAATCGTGCGGGGCGCGATAGAAGCGCTCGAAGACCTGCGTGAGATGTTCGCGCGGGATGCCGGGGCCCTGGTCGGAGAAGCGCACCTGCAGGTCCTTGCCCAGGTTTCGCAGGCAGATGGTGATCTTCGAATTGGGCGCGTACTTGACCGCGTTGGTGAACAGGTTCTCGAAGACCTGCACCAGGCGCAGGCTGTCGCCATGGATCGTGTCCACAGGCTCGAAGTCCAGTTCGACCGCCAGATTCTTGTGGCGTCCCCCGGCGCGCTGCACCACGTCGCGGATGAGGGCGTCCATCCGAATCTCCTGGAAACGCAGGGGCAGTGTCTTGCTTTGCAGGCGCGCGGATTCGAGGATGTTTTCGATCAGGCGCGCCAGCCGGTCGGTCTCTTCGTCGATGATCGTGAGGAACTCGCGCTGGGTTTCCTTGTCCCAGGTGGTGTCCTGGCGCAGGAGCGTGGTGCTGTAACCTTTGATGAAACCGAGCGGGGTGCGCAGTTCGTGCGAGATGGTCGCCACGAAATCGTCCTGAAGACGGATCTGGCTTTGGAGAGATTCCAACTGGCTGCGGGTCTCCTGCAAAGCGCGGCGCTCGAACAGCGCGCCGGTCAGTGAGGCGGCCAATTCAGCCAGATACGTATGCTCATGGTTGTACGGCGGGCCGCCGAAGCGGACCAGGACCATCGCGCCGCCCAGACGCCCCTGCGCGGAGAGCGGCAGACCGTAGAGGTATACCTGGCCGATGCGATCCCAGGTGGTTGTTTTTTCCTGCGGTTCCTGGAACACGTCCTTGCCGCTGGCGAGCACCTGCGCGGCGACTCCCTCCCCCCAGGCCGCGTCCGCTTCGGCCGTCTTGCCGCGGCCGAGGGCCCGGGCATAGACCACCTCCAGCGCCTGCGTCCTTTGATCCTGCCAGTAGACGGCGACGTTATCGAAGACCATCAATTTACGCAGCGAACCGACGAGCGCGTCCAGCGCAGACCTCCAGTCGGCCTGCTCCACGACGACGCGATGCAAGGCATGGATGCCGTTCAGTGTTTCGAGATCCATAGACCCCTACTCTGCCGGCGGATTGCCCTGCACGGCCAGCAACGGGAATTTGAAGGTCGAACCTTTGCCTTCAGTGGAAAAGACGTCGATCATCGAACCGTGCGCCTCGACGATCTGGCGCACCAGCGAAAGCCCCAGTCCCGTCCCGCCATACTTGCGCGTGGACGACCCGTCCAGTTGGTGGAACGGCTCGAAGATTTCCGTCAGGCGTTCGGCCGGGATGCCGATGCCCGTATCCGTCACCGAGACGATGACCAGGTTGGCCGTCTCCTTCTTGACGCTCACCACCACGCGTCCACCCGACGGCGTGAACTTGACGGCGTTATCCAGTAAATGGGCGAGCACCCAGGAGATCTTCTGCGGGTCCGCCTGGACGTAGGGTATTCCCTCATCCACCACAGTATGGACCGTCACCCCGCGCTCTTCGGCCTTGGGCTGGACAGTCTTCACACTCACACTGGCAATGCGCTCGATATCCACCGCCTCCTGTTTGAGACTCAATTCGCCGCGCGAGGTCAGCGAGAACATGATCAGGTCGTCAATCAGGCTTTCGAGGCGGTTGACCGCGCGATGACTGACCTGCAGGGCGTGTTTCTGTTCGAGACTCACCGCCCCCAGCGACTCGGTCACCAGTAACTCGATGTAACCCTTCAAATGGGTCAACGGCGTGCGCAGTTCGTGCGAAATATTGGAGACGAAATTGGCCTTCATCTGGCTCAACTCGGAAAGCCGTTGCAGGGCATCCTGCAATTCCGCGGTGCGTTCCTGCACGCGGCGTTCCAGGTTGCGGTTGGCGCTCTGCAGGGCATTGCGCAATTGGATGATCTGCTCGGTCACGGCGCGGTCCAACACTGCGCGGTCGAGCAGGTTCAGGTCCATCAATGCCTGTCCCAGCAGGCAGACCTTGCCTCTGGCGGTCTGTTCCTGCTGGTAGGCCAGCGCCTTTTGCAGGTCGGCGTCGCTGATATGCCCGGCGCGGACGAGATAATCGCCCAGCCGCGGCACCAGCATCTCAGGAGTAAGTTGTAAAGGAGCGGTCATTTATCATGCCTCCCATACCCATTCGCCGCCGACCATGGTGGCCGACGACTGCATCGTAAGCAGTTCGTCCGCCTCGACGGTGAACGGGTCTTGTTCCAGGACGATCAGGTCGGCGAGGCAACCCTCGGCCAATCGTCCCAGACGGTGTTCCAGCCCGGCCGCGTAGGCCGCGCCGGTCGTGAATCCATGCAGAGCCTCTTCCATCGTTAGTTTTTGTTCGGGATACCAGCCCTCGGGCGCGGGCGAACCATCGGCGCGGCGGCGCGTGACCGCCGCGTGCAGACCCCAAAACGGATTCGGCGATTCGACCGGCGCGTCCGAGCCGAAGGCCAGCTTCGCGCCGTGATCCAGTTGCGTGCGCCATGCATAGGCCAGCGACGAGCGGTCACCCCAGTATTTGTCCGCCATCGGCATATCCGATGTCGCGTGGATCGGCTGCATCGAGGCGATCACGTCCAGAGCGGCGAGACGCGGCGCGTCGTCCGCGTGGAGCACCTGGACGTGCTCGATGCGGTGTCGAAGCGGGGACAGGCCCTGGTCGCGTTCGTAGCGGCGCAGTTGCTCGTACGCGTCCAGCACTTCGTGGTTGGCGCGGTCGCCAATGGCGTGGACGGTCATGCTCAGTCCAACATTCGCGGCGGCGCGGGCGTATTCGAATAACTGCTCGCCGTCCATGTTGAGGATGCCGCGGTTCCCAGGCTCGCCGAGATAGGGCTGGAACATGGCTGCAGTGCGCGGACCCAGCGCGCCGTCCATGAAGGCTTTGACCGAGCCGATGCGCAGCCAGTCGTCGCCGAAGCCGCTACGCAGGCCAAGCGCCGCGGCGTGATCGAGGTCCTCGACGGGGATGTTCTTGACGACGCGCAGTTTGAGTCCGCCGCGCGCGTGCAGGAGTTGCAGGGCCATGAAGCAGGCGCGGCGGTCGAAATCGTGGACGCCGGTCAGGCCCATGCGCCAGAGCGCGGACTGCGCTTTTTGAATGGCGTCCGCCAGCGCGAGGATGCCCGGCTGTGGCACGATATTGCCGACGAGTTCCATCGCGCTTTCGAGCAGGATGCCGGTCGGCTGGCCGCGCTCGTCGCGCTGGATCTCGCCGTTTTGCGGATTCGGTGTACTCGCGGCGATGCCCGCGGCCCGCAGCGCGGCCGAATTAGCCCACGCCGCGTGCAGTGACTTGGCTGTGAGATAAACAGGATTGTTCGGAGCGACGGCATCGAGGTCCGCGGCGGAGGGCCAGGAATTTGCACCGCGAAGAGGCGAAGGAGGCGAAGATTCTTTTTTTCTTTGCGAAGTAAATTCCCCTTCGCGCTCTTCCTTTCTTCGCGGTGAAAAATTATTCCAAGCGTTCTGATTCCATCCATGACCAAAAATCCATTCGCCGGGTTTGGCCGATTGGACGCGTTCGGCCACGCGGCGCAGACATTCCTCGAGCGTGTCGGTTTCGCAGTCTATTTTTTGCAAGCCGAGGGAATAATGATGCAGGTGAATGTGCGCGTCGGTCAGGCCGGGCAGGACGACGCGCCCGCCCAAATCCTGTTTCTCGGCGCGCGCCTCCAGCAGTTCCTCCCCGCCGACGGCGACGATCTCGCCGCGGTCGATCAGCAGGGCCGAGGCAATTGGCCGGGAGGAGTCGAGAGTGCGGACGAGGGCGTTATAAAGAAGTCTCATTTCAATACCGCAGAGGCGGCCATGCCCCAAGTATAAGGTGCGCCGTCCCTGCGAATCATTTCGTTAACCTTTCAAGAAGCGCATCCAATTCTTCGTCGGAATAATAGTGAATCGTCACGGTGCCGCCCCTTTTCGTGTGTTTGAGCGAGACCTTCGTGCCGAGGCTGGCGCGCAGACGGCTTTCCACGTCTGTGACATCGGGAGAGCGCCGCGGTTTGGCTTTGGCCTTCGGCTTCTCGCCGCCCCACTTGCGGACGAGACCCTCCGTCTGCCGCACCGACATGCCCAGTTTCAACACGGTCTGCAAAGCGGCCTCCTGCGCTTTGACGGATTTCAATCCAAGCAGGGCGCGCGCGTGACCCTCGGTGATGTTCCCATCCACGAGAGCCTGCTTGCAGCCTCCCGCCAGGTCGAGCAGGCGCAGGGTGTTGGTCACGGCCACGCGGCTCTTGCCCACGCGTCCGGCCACGGCTTCATGCGAGAGGCCGAAATCCTCCGACAATTGCCGGTACGCTTCGGCCTCTTCGAGCGGATTCAAATCCGCGCGCTGGACGTTTTCAATCAACGCCAGTTCGAGCAGCTGACGGTCGCTGGCCTGATGGACGAGCACGGGCACGGTTCGGAGGTTTGCTTTGCGCGCCGCCTGCAGACGCCGTTCGCCCGCCACGAGCACATAGCCGCTCCCCTTATCCGGCGAGACGATCAGCGGCTGGAGGATGCCGTGTTCGCGAATCGAGGCGGCTAGTTCGTCCAGTTCCTGTGGATCGAAAGCCACGCGCGGCTGACGCGGGTTCGGCTTGATCGCATCCAGCGGAACCTGGAGGATGCCGCCGCCCGAAGCGGATTCACCCGCCGGGATCAGCGCGTCGAGTCCTTTGCCGAGGCCAGAGCGTTGAGGCATACGTTACTCCTGCATTCTCGTAACGCGGAATTCGTTCCGCAACCAATGGATTCACCGCGATGATTCTACGATCCTTCGCGAGGTTAAACTTTCTTCGCGCTCTTGGCACCTTCGCGGTTCAAAACATTTGCGTGCCGTCCGCTACCGAGAACGGCGTGAGCATTACGTCTGTGCAGCCTTCACCTTCACGCCGTCACCCTTCAGCACCTCGCGCGCCAGGGCCTCGTAAGCCTGCGCGCCGGACGAACCCGGCGCGTAGACCGAGACGGGCAGTCCGTATGATGGCGCTTCGGCGAGACGAATACTGCGCGGCACGACCGTCTTGAACACGCGGTCGGGGAAGTGACGGTTGACCTCTTTGACCACGTCCGCCGACAAGTTGGTGCGCGGGTCGAACATCGTCAGGATGACGCCGCGCACCGCCAGGTCCGGGAAGAGACCGGAGCGGACGCGCTGGATGGTCTGCGTGAGTTGGCCGAGTCCTTCGAGGGCCAGGTACTCGCATTGAACGGGGATCAACACCCCGTCCCGCGCCGCCACGAGCCCGTTGACGGTCAGCAGGCCGAGCGAGGGCGGGCAGTCAATCAGGATGTAATCGTAGCGGCCGTCCAGTTGCTCCACCGCCTGACGCAGGCGCGTCTCGCGCGCCGCCTCGTTGACCAGTTCCACCTCCGCGCCGGCCAGCGCGGGCGAGGAAGGTAACAATGAAATCTTGAGCCGTTCATTGTACAACGTGAGCGAGGCGGGCGGCACAGAACTGATCAGAGCATCGTACGTACTGCTGGCAACTGTTGATTTGTCAATGCCGAGGCAGGAGGTGGCGTTGGCCTGAGGGTCGAGGTCCACGATGAGGACGCGCTGGCCGAGCTGCGCCAGGAATGCGCCGAGATTGATGGCGGTGGTGGTCTTGCCGACGCCGCCTTTCTGGTTGACGAGAGTGTAGATGCGAGTCATGCGTTTCCGATTTGTGATTGACGATTTACGATTTCGAGTGAAGGACTTCGACGAGGCAGGATTCGATTTCCTGTTGAGAGGGTATTCCATCCAAGCCGATGCGCGAGGTGGAGTACGCGGCGAGATGGGTGGCGAAGCGGGCGGCCTCCCACGGATCGCGCGTGGCGTAGAGGCGGATGAAGAACGCGGCGGCGAAGATATCGCCCGCGCCGGTCGCGTCCGCTTCCTCGACCGGCGGCGCGCGGAAGCGGCGCTGGTCGCGGTGCCAGTACAGGCGCGCGCCCGCCGCGCCCTCGGTGAGGGCCAGCACGCGGCTGGCATGGACGAACTCCTCGATCTGCTCTTCGTCGCCGCCCACGTCCTCGGCGCTCAACACGACGGCCGAGGCCTGGTTCAACGCCTCTCCGGCGTGTTCCCAGCGGACGGGATGCACGCGGGCTTCCGCGTCCCAGCCGCGCAGCCAGCCCTGCACGGTCAGGCCGAGCAGTTCGGTGGAAAAGCCTTTCGGCAGGATCGGCTGGACCTCGCCCGCGATGGGACCGAGATGAACGATGGTGGCGCGCCGCCAGGCTTCGGGCACCTGGTCGAAATCAATCGGCGCGGCGCGGCGATGCAGGATCTGCGTCCGCCTATTTTCGCGATAGATGTTCTCGAAGGTGGTGCTGTGCTCGGATGGGATCGAGACGACGGGAATTCCCTCCAACGCGTCGAGCGGGGTCTCCGCGCCGACCGCGGTCACGATGCCGACGCGCAAGCCGAGCGCGCGCGCCGTCAATGCGGAGAAGGCGGCCGTCCCGCCCAGGCGCGGACCCGCGGGAGTCAGGTCGTGCGCCAGGTGGCCGATGACGAGATAATCGACCGGCTCGAGCGGGAGCAGGCTGAACATGTGTAAATTATACACGCTCGGGGCAGGTACAGGGCCTGCCCCGACGATTTAGTCTTCTTTGGGGATGATCGTGATCTTGCGGTTCGGTTCTTCGCCGATGCTTTCGGTGGTCACCGCCGGGTGACTGCGCAGTTCCATGTGCACGATACGGCGCTCGGCGGGAGTCATTGGCTCGAGCACCTGGCGGCGGCCGGTCTTGGCGGCCTGGTCGGCCATGCGCTGGGCCATTTGGCGCAGCTGCTTCTCGCGGCGGTGGCGGTAACCCTCCACATCCACCACCAACTGCACCCACTGGTCGGAGGCCTTGCCGACCATCAGGCTGGCCACGTGCTGGAAGGCGTTCAACGTTTCGGCGTGACGCCCGATCAGCCCGCTCAGGTCCCTGCCGCGCACGTCCACGTTGATGACGCGGCGCTCGGGGCTGTCCATGTCCGAGTAATGCGCGGAGACCTGGGCTTCGAGTTTCAAATGAAAGAGCAGTTTCGAGACGATGGCCTCGGTCTGATCGAGCAACTCGTCGTGGCCTTCAGCGCGGACGGGGGCCGACTCTTCGCGGCGCGCGGGAGCCGAGGCCGGCGCGGGGGCCGAATCGCTTTTTTGAGACGGGGCCGGTACCGGGTCCGGGCGAGAGGCGGGCAGGCCGTTCGGTCCGTTCACGGTCAGCCGGACGCGCACCTGGCGTCCGCCCAATCCGAACAGGCCTTTGGCGCCTGCATCCAGCACCTCAAAACTGACAGCATCCGCCGTCAGTCCCAACTGGGCCAGGCCCTGGGCGAGGGCTTCTTCCACGGTGGGGGCGATGACTTCCAGAGTCGTGCGTTCGTCCATGGGAAATCTCCCTGAGGTTATTTCTTAGACGGTTTTGCGGGGGTAACCGGTTTACTGCCACCGGGCAGGAGACTGCGCCAGTTGGCCTTGCCCATCATGGCGTACTGGGCAATGCCGAGCAGGTTGCTGGTCACAAAGTAGACTGCCAGGCCGGATGGGAACGTGAGCGCGAACCAGCCAAGCATGAGCGGCATGGTGAGACTCATCGAACGCGCCATCGCGGCGGACTGGTCGTTGGGATTGGAACTCGGCGGCGTGGTGAGTTTGGTCTGGATGTAAGTGGTGAGGGCGACGACGATGGCCAGCGTGGGCAGGTTGAATCCGAACACCGGCACGAATTCGGGCTGGCCGAGGTCCATCCACAGGAATTTGCTGTTGAGCGGGATGAGCGAAGATACATCCAGGAACGACGAGATGGAGCGGGTCAGTTGCAGGAGGGAAAGCGGCGTGGTCGCCAGCGAACGCGTGATGCTTTGATAGAGGGCGAAGATGATCGGCAACTGGATGAGCGTCGGCAGGCAGGAGGCGAACGGGTTGACGCCGCGCTCGCGATAGATGCGCATCTGTTCCTGCGCCAGTTTCTCGCGGTCCTTGGCGTATTTCTTCTGGATGTCCTGCCATTCCTTGTCGTTCTGCAAGTCCTGCATGACCTTGGTGCTCTTCATCTGCGAGGCGTTGAGCGGCCAGGTTACGATGCGGGTGAGGATGGTGAACAGGATGATGGCCAGGCCGAAATTCTGGCCGACCACGTCGTAGATCCAGAGCAATACGTTGACGAAGAGGGAAACGAATAAATCCCAGGGTGACATGGTTCTCTTCCTTTAGTTTCCGGGCGTGAAGGTCCAAGCCTGTTTGCCCTGCTGGTCGAGAGCGACGAGCAGGAACTCGCCCTGGAACGGGGCGACCAGGATCAGGTCGCCGGCCGCGACCGGCGCGGTGTACAACTTGCCTTCCATCTTTTCGAGGCTTTTCGGGTCGGTCCCGTTTTCAGCGGCATAGACGGTTCCATTCTCGGTCACAAAAATGACCTGTTCGCCGATCACAAGCGGGCTGGCGAGGATGGGACCGTCGGGCTGGAATTGTTCTCCGTCCGGTTTGCCGCTGGAGTTAAATGAGTAAAAATTGCCTTCCAGGTCGCCGACGTAGAGAACATCGTCAACCCGGAGAGGACCGCCCCATACCCAGCCCTCGGTGGGAATGCTCCAGGCAATCGCGCGGCGGGACGTGTCAACCGCCTGGATTGATTTTCCAAACGTGCCGACGAAGAGCATTCCGTCCGCGTCGACGGCGGGTGTGCCGGGCGCGGCGCCGTCCAACTCCAGCGTCCACGCGACCGACCCGGTCTGCGGATCCACGGCGTGCAGGCGATGGTCGAGGGAAGTCACGTAGATGTATTGACCGTCGGTCGCGGGCATGGCCCACAGCGGACCGTCCAGTTCGAGGCTCCAGGCCAGTTTGTCGTCGCCTTCGATGTTGAGGTCGAAGACATACAGGAAGCCGTCCGTGTTGGGGGCGTAGATGAAATTGTCCACCACCAGCGGGCTGGCCTGCCACGCGCCCTGCGCGCCGGTGAACGACCAGTCCTCGTTGCCGGTCTCGGCGTCCACAGCGATGAAGTTATGGCCTGTCCCGCTGCTGCCGAGGAGCACCAGCCCGTCATTGGTGAGCACCGGGTTGGAATAGAATTGCAGTTTGCCGTCCGCCTTCTCAGGGAAACGCCAGAGTTCCTCGCCGTCCTCCAAACGGACGGCGTACACGTACGGGCCCGTGGCGAGATATGCAGCCTCCTCCGAGGCGGCCAGCCCGGGCCAGCTGGCAGAGACGGGCGTCCCGCACGCCGAAAGGAACAACGCGCCGAGGGCAAGCGCAAGAAACAACACAAAACGATTGGCTTTCATCGAGTTGATTACACTCCTAGGGAACGGGGTCATAGCCCCCGGGGTTGAACGGGTTGCAACGCAGGACGCGCCACGCAGCCATCACGGAGCCTTTGAGCGCGCCGTGCTTATAAATGGCCTGATAACCGTAATGGGAACAGGATGGATAAAAGCGGCAGGTATTGGCCGGCAAACTGGGAGAAACCGCCATCTGGTACAGGCGGATGAGCGCCAGCAGGGCCAGGCGCGGCCAGTTCCACGGCGTGCGCGGCAGGTCGCGCAGGCGCGGCTCGTTTGGGTAATCGTGGAGATGGAACTCAGACTGCATCGGGGGTCAACAGCCCGGCGCGGCGCAGAAGGACTTGCAGGGCATCGCGGGCTTCGGGCATGGTCTTATCGGCAAGAGGGGCGCGGGCGATCAGGAGCAGGTCGGCGCCCGGCGCGAGGTCCGGGACGAGCGACCGGGCGGCGGCGCGCAGGAGGCGTTTGGCCCGGTTGCGTTTCACTGCATTTCCTACCGTCCGCCCGGCGGTCACAGCCACGCGGACTTTGGGCTGGTCGCTGGCCTGCGCCACCAGCACGACAAACGGGTGGGCATAGGATTTCCCGAAACGCCGCACCCGCTTGAAGTCGGTGGACCGGGTCAGTCGGAACCTGCGCTGCACCCGCGTGCCTTGAAAAACTCCGCCGCGCCGATTCTACCAGCGCGTCCGCTTGACGTGCTGATTGGCACGCGTGGCCAATTTATAGCGGCCGCGCAGGCGGCGGCGTTTGAGCACGGCGCGGCCGTCGGCGCTCGCGTTGCGGGCGCGGAAACCGTGCACGCGCACGCGGCGACGGATTTTGGGTTGATACGTTCGCTTGGGCATTTACTTCCTCGTCAATCGATAATTCAACTCCCCGAAGAGAGCTGTTTGCATGGGTTAGGCACGGTATTATACCGTACCGTGTCCGATTCGGTCAAAGGGATTCCGAGCGGGGAGTGGCAAACGTTGTTGGCTTTTCACCACGGAGCACACGGAGAGCACGGAGATTCTCCTCTGTGTGCTCTGTGCTCTCTGTGGTGAAGAGCTTTTAGCCCATCCTTTTAGCCGCTTCCTCCGAGCGATCCTCCACAAGCAGGCCTAATTCCGCCAGCGCGGCCATCACGTTGGGAACCGCCCCGGCCTTGACGATGACCGCTGTCGGACCAAGCGACTCGCCCAGAAAACGTGCCGCCTTCGACTTGCGCAACCCGGCCAGGACCTCTGGCCGGCTGACCCGTAAAACGACCTGACTCTCCACCCGCGCCTCGGTCCCGTTAACCTCCCAGCGGTTGAGCGCCTTCACCAGCACGGGAGGAATCCCCGCGCTGTGTTTCGCCAGCAGGGACAGCAATTGTTCCACCTTGAGTCGCTGGGCTTTGGCGCGCGCCAGCGAGGCGGCCGTGATGGAGTAACGATACTCGTCGGCCTTTGGTTCGTCCCACTCGCAGAAGCGCGCGACCTGATAACGGACCGCGCGAGGCGCGAGCCGCGGGATGGAAATCCTTCCGCTGGAGGCGATGGCAATCTTCCCCGTTTCGGGATGCGAGACGCGGTCATCGGGCGTCGCGAGGCGAAATGCCGTTGGTTCTTTTGCGCCCTTGGGCATGGACAGGTCAACCCTGCCGAGCCAGTGCAAAACGCCGCTGATGAAATATTTGACCAGCGCGCCATCCACCTCGTCCCAGCAGGCGAAACCGCGCAGATACACCCCATCTGATTCCCGCTTGATGAACCACGAATCGTAATCGCCGGCAGGACGCTGGTAATCTGCGTATTTCTCTTTCACCGCGCGGACGAAGGAGGGCAGGCTCCACCATTTATCTTTGGGTATGGCTTTGAGCAGGTCCAGCAAAAACCTGCGTGCGGGGAGCGGCTGGTTGCTCCACTCGCCCTCGAAAACCAGGCCGGGCAGTTGCCGCAGTTCGTTGAAGGTTTCGCTGGATTGCCATGCTTCGAAAAGAAGTTTCATCGCCTCGGCGCACGGCGCTTCGAGAAACCGCCGAACAGGTTCGGGTTGTGGCGCGTCATCCTTAATCAGGTCAACGGCCTTAAGAAAATCCAGAACGACGTCGAGGGGAAGCGTCATCGCGGACGGCGTGATACCCATACGCAGGGCTGCCAGCAAAGTGACGGCATCGTCGAGAAGATGGTCACCGGCGAGAATCTCAAGTCCGCGCTCGGCGGGCGTCGCGGGGCGGCCAGGTGGTTCGAGGTTCACCACAGAGAGCACAGAGTCTTTTTTTGTTTTTTCTCCGCGGTGAATTACGATGAACAAATCCTCAGGGATGTAGGCATATTCCTGCGGGCCGCCGGGGGTATCGAAGAAGGCGCGCCCCAGCAAAGCGCGGTAGAACAAGACTTCAGCCGGTGAGACGGGATGGAGATGCGGCTGTTCGCGGTCGCGTTTGGCCGCGCCCATCTCGCGGACCTCGCCGAAGCGCCGCGCAAACTCCGCCCAGGGGAGGCGGCCGTTTCTTGCAATCAGCGCGTCGAGCGCGGCGCGGGCTTCGGGCGGGAGAGATTCGATTAACTCGGCGACCAGTTCAGGGTCAAGGATGGACGCGGACAGTTCCTCGGCGGCCGCGTCGGAGTCCAATTCCAATCCCCATAATCCTGCCACGATGCGCAGGTGTCCGAGATCGTGTTTTTGAAGGGAGGCAAGCAGGCTGGGCATGCGTCGGTTTGAGGCTGCAGGCGGAACGTTGAAGGCTGGTCGGTTGCATTGTAACCTTCCAACCTTCGACCTGCAACGTTCAACCTTTGACGACTTTCAGCGCGCCGGGCAAAATCTCGATATTGACTTTTCGCAAGTTACTGCCAAAACTCGTGAAGATCTCGCCGTCTGCATGGATGTAGAGCGGGCGGTCGGACGTGAGGGTCAGCCGCGTGCACGAACCCATGCGAATCTGTTTGAAGCGGCGGTGCGTACCCCGCATGAATTCGGGAAGCAGGCGGAACATCATGGCGCGCGAGACTTTCTGGACGGTGAGGTATTCGAGCGCGCCGTCGGTCATGCTGGAATCGGGCGAGAGGATGAACCCGCCGCCCTCGCGGCCGCCGTTGCAGAGCGTTGCCATCAGGACGTTGTCCTGCCATTTCTCCCGGTCCGTTTCGATCTCGACGCGGGCAGGGTCGTGATTGAGCAGAATGGTCTGAATAACGGCGGTGAGGTACATGAGAAAGCCGCGCACGATGGGCAGGCGGTGGGAACGGATCGTGACGACGGCATCGAAACCCATGCCGAGCGTGTTGTCGAAATATTCCCTGCGGCCGTGTTCGTCGGTCATCAGGCCGAGATCAATCGCGGAGGGTCCGCCCTCCAGCGCGTGCGCCAGGGCGCGGTCGGCCTGCATGGGGACGCCGATGGCGTGCGCAAAGTCGTTGCCCGAGCCGACGGGGACGACGCCCAGAATGGGGCGTTTATTTTCCGGGACCTGCATGATCCCATTGACCACTTCGTGGACGGTGCCGTCCCCGCCCATGGCAATGACCATTTCATAGCCTTCTTCGCCCGCCTTGCGCGCCAGTTCGACGGCGTGCGTGGGGTAAACCGTTCCGCTCCAGTCGCAATTGCCGTGCTCCTCCACGATCGGGCGCAGGTCGCGCGCCACCTGCCAGGCATGGCCCATGTCGGCCATGGGGTTCAGGATGATCTTGACTTTGCGTGTCATGGGGACTCCTTGAGAGTTTGTCCTTTATAACCCCCGACTGTGAAAACCGAGGCCTTCGACCTCCGCAGGCAATTGTAGTATTTCTTATTGAAGAGGCGCGGTAGGACCTGTAGCCGGCAGGAATTTGCCGCGGTCGCGCCGCTTGGCGCGGTAGAGGGCCGCATCGGCGGCGCGCAGAAGTTCGGGCCCGGTGATGCCGTGAACCGGATAGATTGCCACCCCGCCCGAAAGTCCGATGCGGATGCGGTTCCCGTCCGGGGCGGGAAAATGGAACTTTGTCAATTTTTCCAGGATCTTATCGCACACCACCAGGGCGCGCGACATATCGGTCTGATTCATGACCAGGGTCAGTTCGTCGCCTCCGTAGCGGGCGAGGAAGTCGGACGTGCGTAGTCCCTGGGCCAGATAATTGAACAGCACGCGCAGAACGTCATCGCCGACAGAATGGCCGTAGGTGTCGTTCACGTCCTTGAACCCGTCCAGGTCCATCATGACTACCGCAAAGGGAAAGCCGGTCCGCCGCGCCGACTTGACCTCCGATTCGAGCCGCTCGTCGAGGGCGCGGCGGTTGGGCAAGCCGGTGACCGTATCACTGAGGGCCTGCGCGCTGACCTTCTGGTGCAGGCTGGCATTGGAGACGGCGACCGCGGCCTGGTCTGCCAGCAGGCCGAGCAGGCGCGTCTCGGATGCGGAAAAACCGCCCGTGTTCGAGCGCGAGAGATTCATGACGCCGACCACGCGGTCGCCCATCTTCAAGGGAATGCCGATGATCGAACCCTCCCAGTCGGAAGGCGCGTCCTTGTAAAGGGGGTGCGTCTGTATATCCTCGACGATCATGAGTTCGCCGCTGCGGGCCACGGCATACGTCAATCCGTTTTCGCGCGGTGTGGAGATCGCGGTGGTCCTGCCGTCGTAATCGAGCGCCGCACCGAACTCCAGCATCCCTTCCTTGTAGAGGAAAATGTGCACTGCACGCGTATTGCGCACCAGGTGCATCGCCTCGGAAACGACCGCCGCCAGCACGCTCTGCAGGTCGAGGCTGGAAGTCAGGCTCAGGCTCAACTTCCGCAGGGCATCCAGTTCGGCCATTTGTTGTTTCAGGAGCATCAGCAGGGCCTGGCTGGAGACCAAACTGGAGGTCAACAGGCGGGATTCGTCCACCATTTTCTCCGGCTCGGCGTAATTCCGGGTAGCCAGTATCAAGAGATCGAGGAGTTTTAGCAATTCCTCCTGATCGGCCAGCGACGCGCTGCTCTGCGCAAGCGACCGCCGGGCCTCCTCGAGAATCTGCAGGGGAGAGAAAGGTTCTTCGGTCACAAGAGTATCCTGACCTGAGGAGGCGCGACTTGAACGTATGGACGATCACACATCGGTCTCAAATCGCACATCCCTGCGGTCGGCTCCGATTATAGCCTTTTCAAGGCAAATCTTTAAGTATGTTAGAATGAAATCCACAAACAAAATTGATGGGTTCACACCCAATCCACCGGCAAAATTGATGGTTTTGTATGCACACAAATATGCCCTCAGCCACCCCTCTTCATCCAAAATATCGAGCTGTGATCGTCGGCGCGTGCGGCGGATTGGGGAGCGCCCTATCCCGCAGACTGGCTCGCGCAGGCTGGACCCTGGCGCTTCTTTCGCGACAGCAGGACTGTCCCGCCGAACTATGCGCTGAACTCAACGCGGACGGCGTGACCCGCGCCCTGGCTTACGAGCATGACGTGACCCATTACGCGGAAGTTCCCGCGCTGCTCAAACGAATCATCGCGGACCTCGGCGGGCTGGACCTGCTGATCTACAACGCGGGCGTAAACTTTCCGCCGGGCCTCGAAACGCTCAACGCCGCGACCGACATCAAAATGGTGGAAGTCAACACCCTCGGCGCGATTGCCTGGCTCGCCCCGGCCGCGGACCTGTTCAAACAGGCCAAAGGCGGGATGATCGTGGGCATCTCCTCGGTGGCCGGTGACCGCGGACGAATTGCCAATCCCGGTTACAATGCATCGAAAGCGGGACTCACCACCTATCTCGAAGGCCTGCGGAATCGCTTCACGCGCCACGGCGTCCACGTGCTGACCGTGATTCCCGGCTTCATGCAGACCGAGATGCTCAAAGCCGCGGCAGGCGCCACGCCATTTACCATCTCCGCCGAGCGCGCCGCCGACGATATTTACAAAGCCATCCGCAAACGAAAACAAGTCATTTACACCCATTCCATCTGGCACTGGATTATGCTGGTCATCAAACATATCCCCTCGGTGGTTTTCAGAAGGTTGAATTTTTAGTCTTTTGAAAAGTGGGTTTGAGCTCGTCGAAACCCAGTCTCCCTGACCTTAAACATTCAACCTTCCAACCTTCAATATGCCAACCTTCACCACCCTCGAAAACTTCGGACATTCCCTCAAGTCGCAGTCGTATCTCATCCAGCCGCGCAACGCGGACGAAATCCATGAAGCCTTCCGTCTCGCCAAAAAGGAAGGACTTACCGTCACGGCGCGGGGGGCGGGGCGCAGTTACAACGACGCGTCCATGAACGGCGGCGGGGTCGTCCTCGACTGCTCGGGGATGAATCAAATCCTCGAATGGGATCCAGCCTCGGGCGTCGTCCGATGCGAGCCCGGGGCCACGCTCCAGCAAGTGTGGCAGAAAGTCCTGCCCGATGGCTGGTGGCCGCCGGTCGTTTCGGGCACGATGTTCACCACGCTGGGCGGCTGTCTCGGGGCGAACATCCACGGCAAGAACAACTTCCGCATGGGACCCATCGGCGAGCACGTGACCGGGTTCACGACCATTCTCCCGACAGGCGCGGAGGTCACCTGCACGCCGAAGAAAAACGCCGACCTGTTCTACGCGATGATCGGCGGCCTCGGCATGTTGGGGATTTTCACTTCGATCACCCTGCAAATGAAGAAAATGCATTCGGGCCTGCTCGAAGTGCACGCCTGGCCGACGCGCACGCTGGCCGAACAACTCGGGAGCCTCGAAGACGGCGCGCCGAAATACGACTATATCGTCGGCTGGCTGGATACCATCACTTCCGACCACGGACAGATCCACGCCGCGAACTACCTGCACGAGGGCGAAGACCCCGAGCCGCACAAGACGATGCAACTCTCGTATCAGGACCTGCCGAGCCGATTGTTCGGCGTAATGCCCAAGTCGCTCCTGCATTATTTCATGACGCCTTTCGTCAACAACCTCGGCTGGGGCGCGGTCAACGCTGCCAAGTACATCACCAGCCTCAGGCGTCACACCTTTCGCCAGAGTCACGCCGCGTTCCATTTTTTGCTGGACTACGTCCCGAACTGGGAACTCTCCTACGGCCGTGACGGACTCATTCAATACCAGTCGTTCCTGCCGAAGGAAACGGCGCTTCACGCGTGGACCGAGCTGCTGGCCCTCTCCAAACGGCGCGGACTCCCTTCCTACCTCGGCGTGACCAAGCGCCACCGCCCGGACAAGTTCCTGCTCACCCACGCCGTGGACGGGTTCTCGCTCGCGCTGGATTTCAAGGTCCGCCGCCGCGCGGAGATGGCGAAGATGTTGCAAGAGTTCGACCAGATCGTCCTCGAAGCGGGCGGACGATTCTACTTTGCCAAGAACAGCGAAACGACCGCGGAGACCGCGCGCAGGTTCTATGGTGAGGAAACCGTGACAAAGTTCAAGCAATTGAAGAAACGCTGCGACCCAAACGGGTTGTTGGAATCCGATTTGTATCGGCGGATATTCGGTTGACCTTTTGGCGGACCTGCGTGTCCGCCCAGGGCAATCACAGGATCGCCCCTGCGAAATTAATGGTATGGAACTGAACGTCCTCGACCTCGGCCTCATCGAATACGAGCGTGCCTGGAAATTGCAGGACGAATACGCGGCGGAGATCGCGGCGGGGACGCGTCCGCCGACTCTATTGTTACTGGAACATCCCCACGTTTATACGTTTGGACGAAGAGGCCGCGCTGAAAACCTGCTGTGGGGAGAGGAGCAGTTAAAGCAAAAAGGGATCGCCATCCACTGGGTGGACCGCGGCGGCGACGTCACCTATCACGGGCCGGGGCAGTTGGTGGGGTATCCGCTCCTGCCGCTTTCCCCGATTGACAGCGCGCCGAGGTCTCACCGCGAAGAAAAAAAGACCGCGAAGGAGGACGAACTTCGCGAAGTTGATGAAAATCTTCGCGCCCTTCGCGGCTTCGCGGTTCAAACGCGGATCCCCGAGGCGGACTATGTTGGCTACATCCGCAAGTTGGAGAAAACGCTCATCGCCGCGCTGGCGCGTCTCGGGCTGGCGGCAGGCCAAAGGTCCGGGAAGACCGGCGTGTGGGTGCAGGCGGACGTCTGGTCGCGCTGTCCGCGCTGCAAGCCGGAGGACCGCGCCAAGCCCGCCAAGGTCGCGGCCATCGGCGTCAAAGTGGACGCGCGCGGCGTCTCGCGCCACGGCTTCGCGTTGAATGTGAATCCCGACATGTCGTATTGGGAGGGCATCATCGCCTGCGGACTGCAGGACGAGCCGGTGGCCTCGCTGGAGGATTTGCTTTCGCCCGCGCCGACCATGGGGCAGGTGAAGCGCGAGGTGGCCGCCGCGTTTGCCGCTGCTTTCGGGTACAGCGCGACGCCGCGCCAATCCGTTGACTTTTTGCCCTGAACCCTGTACACTATGCGCAGATTTTCCCAGTCCCTGTCGGAGGAAAAAGATGGCCGCTAGATACCAGTTTGTGATGCGATCGGGCCCGACGCCGGGCGCCATGTACGCCCTCGAAAGCGACGCCGTCACCATCGGCCGCGATTCGTCCAATACCATTCAAATCAACGACGCCGAGATCTCGCGCCGCCACGCGCGCCTGATTTTTCAGGGCGGCAAATACGTGATCGAAGACAGCGGTTCCACCAACGGCACGCACGTGAACGGACAGCGCATTGCCGGCCAGGTGGTGCTGAAGCCCGGCGACGTGGTCTCGTTCGGCGAGCAGATCGTGCTGGCCTACGAATCGGCGGACTTCGACCCGGCCGCGACCCTGGCTTCGCCGCGCTCCGCGGCGCGTTCCTCCCGCCAGGCGTCCGCGCCGCCGCCCATGGCCGCCGCGCCGGTAGCCGGGCAGGTTCCCGCCGGGCCAATGGCGAGTCCGAAGAAAAGCAGTCCACTGCCCATCATCATCGGTGCCGGCGCCGTGTTGTTCATATGCGCCTGCGTTGGTTTCCTGTTCTGGGTGGACGCCAACAGCATGTGGTGCACGTTCTTCCCCTTCCTGGGCGGCTGTCCGTAAAGGCCCAACTGCCCCGCAGGCACAAAACCTGCGGGGCGTTTTTTATTTCAAAGTGTTGTAAAATCAAAGCACAACAGATTTTATTTAGAGGCCGAGTCCATGGCGCAACCCAATCCATCCTCTCCGGCGTGGCGTTCCAACACCAAACTGGTGGTCGCATTGACCATCGTGGCGATCGCGGCCGCGTTCCTGGTGCGCTTCCAGTTCATCCTGGGACCGCTGATCATCGCGTTCATCCTTGCTTATCTCCTGCAACCAGCCGCGGCGTTCATCTCCCGCACTGTGCGCGTTTCGTGGCGCGCCTCCGTCAGCCTGTTATATGTGTTCATGCTCCTGCTCCTGCTGGGCCTACTGACCGCCGGGGGCGTGGGACTCGTCCAGCAGATCCAGAGCCTGATCACGTTATTGCAATCCAGCCTGGAGCAGCTGCCCGAACTGATCGGCGTGATCGCCGCGCAGGCCGCCCGATTCGGAATCGACCTGCAGGCGCTCGACCTCAGCGCCATCAGCGACCAATTGCTCTCCTTCGGGCAGACCCTGTTGAGCCGCACCGGGACGATCATCAGTTCTCTCGCCAGCCAAGCCGCCAGCGTGGTTGGGTGGAGCCTTTTCGTCCTATTGGTCTCATATTTCATCCTGATAGAAAGCGGAGGCCTGCGCGAACGCCTGATCCAGGTAGACATTCCGGGCTACACCTCCGACCTCAGCCGCCTCGGGCGCGAACTCAGCCGCATCTGGAACGCCTTCCTGCGCGGACAGGTGATCGTCTTCTTCGCGACGGTCATCATCTACACCATCGTTCTGTCCATCCTGGGAGTCCGTTACGCCATCGGCCTGGCGCTCATGGCGGGACTGGCGCGCTTCGTGCCCTACGTCGGCCCTGCCATCAACTGGACGGCGCTGGGCCTGGTGACGTTCTTCCAGCCGCATAAACTGTTCGACCTGCCGCCGCTGACCTTCATGCTGGTGGTCATCGTCATCGCCCTCATCATTGACCAGATCTTCGACAACGTCGTTTCCCCGCGCATCATGGCCGACGCCCTGCGCGTCCACCCGGCCGGCGTGCTGGTGGCCGCCATCGTGGCCGCCAACCTGCTGGGTGTGCTGGGCGTGGTCATTGCCGCGCCCATGCTGGCGACTTTCAAACTGCTGTGGCAGTACGTTTCCCGCAAGATGCTCGATCACGATCCCTGGCCCGAAGTGGAGGAGAGCGGTCCGCCGCCCGGACCGACCCTGTTCCAACGCCTGCTTGGCTGGCTCAAGTCCCTGCGCAAGAAACGGCGCTGAAGTTAGGAGAAAATGCAATGCCTAAAGACGAACCCCGCACCGAAACCATCGCCGAGACCGATAACTATTTAGCCTGGAAGGCCGAAGAGCCGGACGGCGAAACCACCTATCACGTGGAACTGAACAACGTGACCATCCATTTCTTCGAGGAGGAGTGGGAGGAGTTCCTCCAACTGGTGCGCGGTCTCGGTTAATCCGTTTCGATGAAATTGAAAAACGCCATCACGGACGTGCCCGGCATCGAAGTCGGCCAGGCGCAGGACGACGAGGCGCTGACCGGCTGTACGGTGGTGCTGTGCCGCAAGGGCGCGGTCGGCGGTGTGGACGTGCGCGGCGGCGCGCCCGGCACGCGCGAGACCGACCTGCTGAATCCGCTCAACCTCGTCGAGAAGGTCCACGCGGTGCTGCTGGCGGGCGGCTCGGCCTTCGGGCTGGACGCGGCCGGCGGCGTGATGCGCTACCTCGAGGAACATAAAATCGGATTCGAGACCGGCGCGGCGCGCGTGCCAATCGTTCCCGCCGCGATCTTATTTGACTTGAACGTCGGCCGCGCCGATCGCCGCCCGGACCCGGAGATGGGCTACCGCGCCGCGGCTTCCGCCTCCACTGACGCGCCGCGCGAGGGCAACGCCGGCGCGGGGACCGGCGCCTCGGTGGGAAAGATGTTCGGCGCAAAGCAGGCCATGAAGTCCGGGCTGGGAAGCGCCAGCATCCGAATCGGCGCGGGGGTCGTCGTCGGCGCGCTGGCGGTGGTCAACGCCTTCGGCGATGTGGTGGATCCGCAAAACGGACAGGTTCTCGCCGGTCTGCGCTCGGCAAAAATCGGACCGCTGCAGGTCGGCGCGCCGGGCTATTTCGCCGATACGCAGGCGATGATGAAGACGTTGATCGGGCGCAGTATTCTCGGTTTCGCCTCGCGCGCCAACACGGTCATCGGCGTGGTGGCGGTCAACGCGAAACTCACCAAGGCCGAGGCGAACAAGATGGCGCAGATGGCGCAGGACGGCGTGGCGCGCGCCATCCGCCCGGCTCACACCATGCTGGACGGCGACACGCTCTTCGCGCTCGCCACCGGCGGGAAGCGGGCGGATGTCTCCACGGTGGGCGCGTACGCGGCGGAAGCGCTGACCCAGGCCATCGTCCGCGCGGTGATGTGGGCTGAATCGGCCGGGGGATTGCCGGGGTTGAATAAATAGCCCTGTATTGCATCGCGCGGCTTCGAGCCGCAACCAAAAGATTCACCGCGAAGAGGCGAAGATCGCGAAGGTTTTCAATCTTCGCAACGCAGTTTATCTAGAAATTTTGCGTCTCGTCTGCGTGGCGCGTGCGCCACTCGCCCCTTCGGGGGTTCGGGGCTACTCAACCCTCCGCTCCCCAGCAGAACGCTGGGACTTCGCGACGCGATGGATTTCCCATTTATAACAAAAAAGGACGGCCGCGCTGGCGAGCCGTCCTTTTGATTTTTGGGGTTTATCTCTTGCGGCCTTTCAATTCGTCTTTCAGGATGAATGTCAGCACCACGCTGACGGCGCTGATCACCAAACCACCCCAGAAGGCCGGGCCGAAGCCGTCCACGTGGAAGCCGATGCCCAGCGACTGGCTGACGACGCTGGTGAGCCACAGCAGGAAGGTGTTGATGAGCAGGGTGAACAGGCCGAGCGTGAGCAGGATGAGGGGACAGGTGAGCAGTTTGAGCAGGGGACGCAACAGGGCATTGATGAGACCGAAGATCAACGCGATCCAAAGAATGGATACCCAACTTTCGGTCAATTGGATGCCCGGCACGAAAGTCACCGCCACATAGAGGGCGACCGTGTTGATCGCCCAGCGTAAAATGAATTTCGTCATTCGATTCTCCTTTTCTGTGTCATGCTCCAGCCGCCGTCACTTCGACAGGCTTAGTGCAAGCCCCGGCGGCGTATCCAGCGCCGGGGACGGCGCTGGGAGCGAGCAGCCGAGGACGGCGCTGGGAGCGAGTAATATTCAACCGCTTTCGTAAAAAGTATACGCAGGCGGACTCAGGCCGTTGCGCCTTCGGCGCGCATCCAAATCAACGGGCGCGCGGGGTCGAAGCCCGCGGCGCGGATGGACGCGTCCAGCGCGCCGACGGGGTGCTCGAGCACCAGTTTCTGGCGGGCCGAAAGGTCGGCGCGGGCGTGGAGCAGGAGCGCGGTGACGGCGTG
>JBFMCC010000005.1:0-8544 GCA_040754535.1 Chloroflexota bacterium | reverse complement strand
CCGCGGTCCTCGGTGGGCATTTCGCCGGGGCCGAGGCTTTCGCGAATGCGGTCAAAGATGGATTTCACTTCGGGTTGTTGTTTTTCTTCTGGCATGGGTGATTCCTTTTACTTTCCCTCATCCCCAGCCCTTCCCCCGAAGGGGAAGGGAGTCCCCTCTCCCCTTGGGAGAGGGTTAGGGTGAGGGAATTATTCACACGGACTCTCCCCGCGCTCGGCGGAGATGAGATAACGAGCGCAGGCTTTCAGCGCTTTCCAATCCACGATCAGGTGGATGAGGGTCAGCGCGCCTGCGGCGATGCTCATCCAAAAATGGATGTCGCCCCATTGCGTCTTCGTTAATTGAAAGATGACGAGATGGCCTGAGCGTTGTCCGCTGGGGGCGAATTCGAGCAGGAAGCCCGTCAGCGCGACGACCAGCCAGAGGACGATCATCGCAACGGCAATGAAGCCGCGCAGGCGGGCTTGTCCGCGCGCATGGGCGCGTCGAGTTTGGGAGGGAGAGGAAGGTTGGGCGTTCATTTCAGCCCAAATTCTACAAATCCAATACAAAGGGAGTAAGAAAGGTTTGTAAAGATTGTGTAACAAATAATTTACAAAATTTTCCGCCTGACTTCATACGATCTTTACAAACGCTCGCTATCATGTGGGCAAGGTTGCAGAAAGCGACCATCAAATCAAAAATCACTCTCAAGGAGATAACCCATGTTAAAAAACATTTTGATTGGAATCCTGGGCGCAGTCGTCGTGGTGGCCGTCGCGGCCAGCGCGTACACGGCATTCGCATCCCCCAGCAACAGCGCTCCGTCCAGTCTGGGCGCGGCAAATGGCGATCCTGTCATCGGTCAGGCCAATGGAAACAACGCCGCTCAGTCGAACGGACAAGGCGGAAACGGCTACGGCGCCCAGGGGAACGGCGGACAGGGCAATGGACAGGCCGCGAACAGCGGCACGCCGCAAGTCCTGGCACAGAACAACATCTCTGGCGCGACCACCGTCCACGGGACAGTCGTCAGTGTGGACTTGAACGGCCTGTCCATCACCCTCGATGACGGGACGCCGCTTTTCGTCCAACTCGGCCAGTCGCGCTACAACCAGTCAATCGGCTTTGCGCCGCAAGTCGGCGAGGGGGTCACGGTCTACGGCTTCACGGGTGATGAAGGATTGTTTACGGCAATCACGGTCACGCTCGACAGCACGGGGCAGGTTTACACCTTTCGCGATACACTCGGCTGTCCGATGTGGGCGGGCGGGAATGGCAAGGGAAACGGAGGCAGCCACTAGTCCAGAATGAAGCGAGGCAGGGACGCGGAATCCGCGTCCCTGTTTTGCCATCCGACCGCCGTACCTAATTCAGTGATTAAACGTCACAACCTATGGATGCACGCGTGCGCTCAGACACCGATCTGCTCCTTCGCGCCCGCCGTCTGGATTCGCAGGCGCTTGCACAGGTTTACGACCAATACAGCCCGGGCCTGTATCGCTATGCCTTGCGCCTGCTCGGGGATCCTTCTCAGGCCGAGGATTGTGTAGCCGAAACCTTCAGCCGCTTCCTGGGTGCACTGCGCGACGGAAAGGGGCCGCGCGATCACCTGCAGGCGTATTTGTATCGTATTGCCCATAACTGGATCACCGACCAGTTTCGCCGCGAGCGGGCCGTCGAGGAATTGGATGAGAACATCGCCGCATCGGCGCAGGGACCGGAAGAGGCGGCATCCGTGCGAATTCAGCAAGCGCACCTGCGGGAGGCGATCCGCCGCTTGACTCCCGACCAGCAACAGGTGGTCGCCCTTAAGTACCTCGAGGGCTGGGAGAACGAACAGATCGCCCTGACCTTGGGCAAGCCGGTCGGCGCGGTCAAATCCCTGCAACACCGCGCCCTGGCCGCCCTGCATAAGATATTGGATGGCAAAAGTCTATGACAACAGAAGTCAATCCGCGTTTGGAAGAAAGTTTCGAGGTCCTCAAAAGCGTTCCCGAACGGGACCCGCAGGCAGCCGCGCGCGGACGGGCGCGATTCCTGTCGCAGGTCGACGCGGCGCGGCGGGCCGTATCCGAACGGGAACGGCGGCGTCTCAATGGGTGGATTCTATTTCCAAGAAAGGAGAGTCGTTGGATGAACGCTCTGATTTCCCTTGTCCTTGCAGGCGCGTTATTGTTTGGCGGAGGCGCCACAGTCGCCGCCGCGCAAGACGACCTGCCAACCGATCCATTGTACGGGATCAAGACCCTGACCGAGGATGTCCGTCTGTGGGCCAATACCGACCCGCAGGCGGAGGTTGAAATGCTGATGGAGATGGCGCAGACGCGCACGCGCGAGATGGCCGCGCTGATGGCGCAGGGAGAGACGCCGCCCGCGCGCCTGACCGAGCGCCTGAATCGGCATCTCCAGGAAGCCCTGCAGACTGCGGCCGGCATGGACGATGCGGCCATGCAAGCCGCCCTGTTGCGCATCCGCGCGCAGTTGCAGGCACAGGAACAGGAAATGGTCGTGTTGCAGGCTCAGATCGGCGAGGAGCCCCTCATGGCCCAGACACGCGAGATGTTACGCACCCGCATCCGCCTCGTGGACGACGCCCTGACCGATCCCGAAGGCTTCCGCAACGCCTATCGCCATGAAAACCGCTACGGCCTGACTGAAACCCCGACACCCGCTTCGACCGAGGAACTGCCGCAGGGCACATCCACACAGAGTGGAAATGGCTACGGCCCGGGCGATCCTACCGGTACATGCACCCCCGTCCCGAACAATCATCAGAATCCCGACCCCAACGCCACACCCGGTGGAATTGGACCGGGGTCGGGCGGTAACGGGCACCGATGAAGCCGTGCGGCGCAAATAGATAACGCGCGGACTTCTCACCACCAAAGAACACAGGGCTAGAGCAAGAAAGCCCTGTGTTCTCTATTTTTTGCGCCGCACAGGTTTATGAATTTAACCGACCTACAACTAATCGTCTCCTCCCTCGCCGCCATCGTCGTCGGGATTGTTGCTGTCGTGGCAGGCCGTGCAGGTGGCAGTGTACAAATTCGCGGTATGACAGTCGCGGCACGACGCGCCGCCGTGATTGACGCCGCGGCCGCCCTCGTCCGCGATGCCCGGGTGCGAACCGTAATAAGGAGCATACCAGTCGCTCGTGCTGTGACAGGTGGCGCAGTCCCTCCCGAACATCCCGGCGTGGAACTCGGGGTCGGCGTGACAGGAAACACAGGCGGCAGACACCCCCGCAAACTGATTATTGACATGGCATCGTTCGCACGCCAGGCCGGTGTGGGCGCCGGTCAACGGGAAGCTGCTCAGGCTATGATCGAACGAGGCATCCTCCCAATCAAACGGATTATGACACCCGCCGCAGTCCTGCCCATATTGACCATTGTGTTCGTCGTCCTGCCTGTGGCACGAATAACAATCTGAAGGCGTACCCTTGTACTGCCCGTTGACGTGGCATTGGTCACAGGATGTTTCAGTGTGCTTGCCTTCCAACTTGAACGCGGCCAGATCGTGATCGAAGGAGGCGGGTTCCCATCCATTGGCCGTGTGGCAGGCAGAGCAGTCCGCGCCGAAACGTCCGTCATGGTCGTCGTCCTGGCGATGGCAGGAATAGCAGTCGGTGGGCGCGGACTTTAGGTCGGCAAGCGTCCGCGCGTCGAGATGACATTTGGTGCAGATGACCTCGGCGTGTCCTCCCTCCAGAGCAAAACCGACTTGGCTATGGTCGAAGTGCGCGCCGTAGGTATCAATGCCGTCATGGCAGGCCAGGCAGTTATCGCCCCAACCGAGCATGTGCGCGGTGGTAAAAGCCGCGTCCATCTGGCGGTGGCAGTCGGCGCACACGGCCTGATCGAAGAGGGCGATATCCTGCGCATGGCAGTCGGAGCAGGCAAACGGCGCACGGTCGGATTTACGAGCGTGCGCGGCCAGCGAATAGCCAAGCGTCTCGTGCGGAAAGTCTCCGTTTTCGACGCGCGTCAACGGCGCGCCGGGGCCGCGATGTTCGGGATGGCATTTGGCGCAATCCAGGTTCGGGGTCCGATTCTGAATCGCCCCGTGCAGGGAGGCGGCGTCCGTTTGTTGAACGGATATGTCCGTGTGACAGATCATACAGCGGTCGTTCATCCGCTCGGAGAAATCCCACGGCGCGGGATGACAGGCGGAGCAGGCCTCGATCTCCGCGTGCGCGCTGACTCCGCCCACTGCCGCGCCGGGCTGGGCGTTCAACGGTCCCGCGCTGAACATGTCATTGCCGCGGGCAAGGGCGATGCCGGTGATCACAAACAGGGTGATAAGTGCAGAAAAGATGGCCGAGGCCGAAAAACATCCAAGACGATTGCTCCGCATTCGAACCTCCCTATCTCGCAAACGTGACGTAGTACAGCGCCGCGCCGATGTGGACGAACGCCGCTGCGAACAGCGCCATGCCAATCGGGATGTGGACAGTGTGCCAGAGCGCCATCAAACGGCGGGCGTGTTTGAGCGCCTCCTGCGAGAGCGTGCCTTCGATCTCCAGCCCGTCCAGCGAGCGCGGGATGCGTGTGTAGATGTAACGACCGACGAAGCCGCTGACGACGATGATGACCGTAAACAGGGTCACCACACCCGCCAGGCCGTTGAACTTCCATGAGGTGTGCAGGAGAGTCATGTACGGACCGACCAATCCTGTGAAGATGTGAAACTCAAGCCAGGACGACATGCGCCCCCAACGCGCACTGCGGCTGCGCTTGCGCAGGCTGTAGAGCGTCTCGGTCATCAGCATCAGGATGAAGCCGAAGATTCCCAGGCTGTGACCGAAAAAATCACCCGCCGCGGGAATCTCACGCGTGAGAAGCACCACCCCCGCGTACACTCCTGTAATGAAGACGGCGGCAATCAACGCCAGCCAGAGTTCCCTTCCACGTAACATTCTCATCCTCCGAGCTTAGGTGGAACGCGACCATTCCTTCCAAAAGTCAACCACAACATCCGCAAGCGGCGCATTCGGCGCGAGCAGTTTCTCGCGCACTGCGGAGATGTCCGCGCCGCCCGCGATCATCTTTTGCAGAGGCACCGAAAGCGTCTGGTCGCCCATGACCACCGCGCCCAGCAGGGACTTCTCGCCGACGATCAGCCGCAGGCGATTGACCTCGAAGCCGGTCTGCGCCACGATGGCGTTCGGCAGTTGACGCCACGTCTCGCTGTCGCCGCGGGCGATACCGACGAGGTCGTCGTCACGGCCGCGGCCCACTGTGCCGATGATGGTGGTGGTCAGCCCCGCCAGCCGCGTGACGTTGAACGGCGCGCCCTTGACGTACGCCTGCTTCCGCCCGCACATATTGAGTCCCGCCGCCCAGCCCTGCTCCCGCGCCGGCCCCCAGAGACTATCGAGAATGGACCTGCCCGATAGCGGATCATAGACTTGCGCCACGTCGCCCGCCGCGAAAATGTCGGGATCGTTCGTCTGCAAATATTCGTTGACCAGGATCCCGCGATCCACTGCCAGTCCCGCCTTCTTCGCCAGTTCCGTCCGCGGCTGGATGCCGATGGCATAGGCCAGCAGATCGCATTGCAAAGTGCGTCCGTCCAGCAGGCGGACACCCGTCACGCGTCCGCGCTTGCCGAGCACTTCCACCACTTCGGCGTGATGGATCAATTCCACGCCCTCCTCGCGCAGACGATGCTCCACGATCTGCGACTCGCTCGCGTCCAGCACGTTGCTCCAATAGCGGTCGCCGCGCAGAAGGTACTGCACTTCCACGCGATGCGAGATCAATCCTTCCACCAGTTCCAAAGCGGTAATCCCGCCCCCCACGACCACTGCGCGGCGGGCGCGCCGCGCCAATTGCTCGATGCGGCGGGCATCGGTCAGGTGATCCAGTTTGACCACACCCTCCAGGTTCGCGCCGGGCACCGTCAGCGGCACGGCGGAAGCGCCCACGGCAATCAACAATCGGTCGTACGAGAGGCGGCCTTTGTCGTCAATCTCCACCTGATGTTCATCGCGCAAAACCATCGCGGCGCGACCCTTGACGTAACGGATTTTCAACCGCTGGAAGTCGCCCGTAGTGAACGGGTACAACTGCTTCTCCCCTGCCTCGCCAGTTAGATAATAAGCCAGGCCGGGACGGGAGTAATAGCCGAAGGGATCGTCGCCGACCAAAACAATTTCGGCGGCTGTATCCACGGAGCGAATTGCTTCGATGGCAGCGATCCCCGCCACGCCACTGCCGAGGACGACGAAACGACTCATTTAACGGCCTCCGCGAACAGGTCCGTGCGATCGAAGCGCAGCACCCCCCGCGGACAGCGCGCCACACATTCGCCGCAGGTCAAACAACGGCTGTTGTGAATCGGCTGTCCCCGCCAGGCATGACGGCGCACGTCAATCCCAATCGGGCAATTATAGGAACAGATCCCGCATTGTACACAGCGGGCAGGATCGGGCACCACTTGGCCCGCGCTCAACGCCGCGTGGCGGGTGGCTTCGGCTCGGAAGAGATCTCTGAAGGCCATGGAGGTACTATCCTAATAGTCGCCGGGCGCCTGGAAAAGTTACGCCCACCGCTGGAATTATATCTACCCGCGAGGAAAACGCACTTAACAAAAAAAAAACAGGGCTGCATTCTGCAACCCTGTTCGGTATTCGCAAAACCGATTGCCAGTGGGCAGGGGTCTTACGAGAGCACCACCACGTTGGCGGCCTGCAAGCCCTTGGGGCCCTCCTCGACCGAGAACTCGACCTTCTGCTCGGCCTCCAACTTGCGATAGCCATCCATCTGCAGCGCGGTGTAATGGACGAAAACGTCCTCGCCATCCTCGCGGCCGATGAAGCCGTAGCCCTTCGTGGCATTGAACCACTTGACGGTGCCAGTGAAACGGTCAGACATACTTCTTTCTCCTACTGAGAATAAAAATGTCCCGCTCGCCACGTACGCTTTCTACGGACGAACGGGCTTGACGACGGGGGCGAGGTTATCACGGCTAATACCAAGTGTCAAGACCGACTTCCCCGTCTGGTCTGAAAGGACGCAAAGCGGGACGCCAGATGGAACCAGGGAGGCGACCAGCGCGTCCGCGCCACGCCCCGATGAATGACCGCCCGCAACCCGTCCGGACCCTCGAACGGGGGAAGCGTTAAAGTGGCGCGTCCCAGCTCGAACGCCGCGTGCGCGTCCGACCCGACCGTGATCGGGACTCCGCGCTCCCGCGCGAACTCCATCGCCCGCGCGTTGAAGCGCGGCAGCATACAGCGCGAATTGAATCCCTCAATGGCATCCACGAGGGGCAGGATTTCGAGCAGGTCGTCCAGCCGCCAGCCGCCTTTTCGCCACTCATCGAACGGATGCGAAACGCTGATAAACGCGCCCTGCTCCCGCAGGCGGCGGATGGTCTCCTGCGGAGACAAGCCCGCGGGAATCTCCTCGGTCACGAACGCGGCCAGGATCTCCCCACGCGTCGTCATAATCTCCTCCCCCACAATCACGCGCGCGGGATCCAACTTCTGCGCCTCCCGCGCACCCGCAATTGAGTTGTGATCCGTTACAACCACGCGGTCAATCCCCTTCCGCCGGCAGGTATCGACGAGGACTTCTGGTGGCACCAGGGAGTCCTTCGAGGCGGAGGTGTGGCAGTGAAATTCGACTTTGTGAAGGGCGGAAAGACTCATCGTTGCAAAACTCAAAATGTGTTATACTTACGACTAGAAAATTTGTTCTAATATCGTAACCTGACCGATGTCAGGATTTTATCATTGAGACGATTAAACATGTCAAACCGTGAAACCAGTCACCCGCTGTTGAACATCGCTGCCGTTGCGAAAAGCACTCATGCCCTCGGCCCGGGCACGCGTGCAGTCATCTGGGTCCAAGGGTGCCGATTCCATTGTCCGGGCTGTCTCGCGCCCGAATGGATTCCGTTCAGCCCTGCCACGCGATTGACAGCAAAAGAAGTACTCGAGAAATTGGATATGGACATTATCACCGGAATGACCTTTTCCGGCGGGGAACCGATGGAGCAGGCCGGCGGATTGGCTACACTTGCCCGCCTGGCGCGCAAAAAGAAAGACATAGATTTGATCTGCTTCACCGGCTACACATATGAGCGACTCTTGAAGCATCCACCCAATGACAGTGTTCCCGACCTCCTCGCACAAGTTGATGTCCTGATAGACGGGCCATTCATTCAATCTAGGCGCGCCTCCGTCGGCCTGCGGGGAAGTTCCAATCAAAGGGTGATTTTCCTGTCTCCTAGATTGAAAGAATACGATTTTGAATCAGGCCCTCGGGAAATCGAGATTACCATTTCCGATGGCGAAGTGGGTTTCATCGGCATTCCGCTGCCGAGCATGATGTCGGCAATGGACAGGGTTGCATCGGCATACGGAAGGAGTGTTTCGCGATGAGCGGTTATAAGCGCGCAACAGTCACGATCAGCGAGGAAGAATACCGCCGCCTCCATGAGGCGGATGTGAGAAGAAGATTCAGGGACCCCACCAATGTCAGAGCGATAAAAAGCCCGAACCGGGATGCGACTCTGAGTAATGCACTTCGCCAAATCGAAAACCGTCAACGG
>JBFMCC010000004.1:0-225032 GCA_040754535.1 Chloroflexota bacterium | reverse complement strand
CCGTCGGACTGGTGATCGCCGGCACCGAACGCGCCTGAGCCGGGGCGTTCGTGGAAACCTGCGCCCAACCCATCGTTCGTCCAGTAGATGGTTTCTATGATACACTTGTTCTATGACATCCATCGTCGCAATTGACATCGAGACCACAGGGCTGGAATCCAAAACGGACTCCATCATCGAGATCGGCGCGGTGCGCTTCAACGGAAAGCGCGTCGAGGATGAATGGACGAGCCTGATCAACCCGAACCGCCACATCCCCGAATTCATCAGCGCACTGACCGGCATCAACGACGAGATGGTGCGGCAGGCGCCGCGCATCAAGGACATCGCGCACGAACTGGAAGCCTTCGTCGGCGATTCGCCCGTGGTGGGACACAATGTCCGTTTCGACCTGGGCTTCCTCAAGCGGCTCGGACTCTTTCAACACAACCAGGTCATTGACACGTACGAACTGGCCTCTGTGCTGATTCCCTCAGCCAGCCGATACAACCTCGGCTCGCTCGGCCAGCAATTGGGACTCTTGCTCCCCGCCACGCACCGCGCCCTCGACGACGCGAAGGTCACGCATGGAGTCTACAATCGCCTGTACGAGTTGGCGGGACAACTGCCGCTCGAACTGCTGGCGGAGATCGTCCACTTGAGCGAGCCGCTCGAATGGGACGCAGGCTGGGTCTTTCAGCAGGTCCTGCGGGCGAGAGCGCGCGAGGGCGTCGCGCCAAAAAAGACGCGCGGCAGGCAGGCCAAAGGTCCGATTTTTGAGTCCGAGCAGGAGAAGCATCCGCCGGTCAAAAAGGTCGAGGAGCCGATTCCGCTGGACGCGGAGGAAGTCGCCTCGATCCTCGAGTACGGCGGCCCATTCTCGCAATACTTCCAGTCTTACGAGCACCGCCCCGAACAGGTAGAAATGCTGCGGGCGGTGACCAACGCGCTTTCGCGCGGCGGCCACCTCATGGTCGAGGCGGGAACCGGCGTGGGCAAGTCGTTTGCTTATCTCGTGCCGTCCGCGCTGTTCGCCGTCCAGAACAACACGCGCGTGGTCGTCTCGACCAACACGATCAATCTGCAGGACCAACTCATCAAAAAGGACATTCCCGATTTGCAGGCCGCGCTCGATCTCGACCTGCGCGCCGCGGTGCTGAAAGGCCGCGGCAATTACCTGTGCCCGCGGCGATTCGATTCCCTGCGCCGTCACGGCCCGCGCGACGCGGACGAGATGCGCGTGCTGGCCAAGGTGCTGGTGTGGACATTGGAGAATCAGAGCGGCGACCGCAACGAGATCAACCTGACCGGCCCGGCCGAGCGCGACGCGTGGCTGGGGATGTCGGCCGAGGACGACGCCTGCACCACCGAGACCTGCATCCAGCGTGCGGACGGAACGTGCCCTTTTCACCGCGCCAAACAGGCCGCGCAGTCCGCGCACCTGCTGGTGGTCAATCACGCCCTGCTCCTCTCGGACGTGGCGACCGGGAGCAGGGTCCTGCCCGAATACGATTACCTGATCGTGGACGAGGCGCATCATCTCGAATCGGCCACGACCAACGCGCTGAGTTTCCGCATCACGCAGCCCGACCTGGATCGGATTCTGCGCGAAGTGGGCGGATCGTCCTCCGGCGTTCTCGGCCGCCTGCTGACGGAGACTCACGCCTCGCTTCGTCCCTCGGACTTCGCCCTGCTCAACCAAAAGGTCGGCCGCGCCACCGACCAGGCTTTCCGCTTGCAGGCGCTCTCGCAGGAGTTCTTCAACACGCTGACCGAGTTCGTCAATTTTCAACGCGAGGGACAGCCGCCCAGCAATTATTCGTGGCAGGCGCGTATCCTCCCCGCCACGCGAACGCTGCCCGGCTGGGACGAGGTGGAGATGGGCTGGGATCAGACGGGCGAGTCCATGCGCCTCCTGCTCAACACGCTGGCCGAGTTATACAAGGCCGCGGCGGATCTTTATTCCGATGGAATGGACCAACTCGAAGACCCGATGGGTGAATTGAGCAACGTCCATCGGCGATTGTCGGAGGCGGAAGTGAATATGACCGCCATGGTCTCCTCGCCCTCCGCCGAGCAGGTCTATTGGATCGAAGTCAATCCTCGGGGCGAGAAGTTGTCGCTGAACGCCGCACCGTTGCGGGTCGGGCCGCTGATCGAGAAGTATCTCTGGCACGAGAAGGCCAGCGTCATCCTCACTTCCGCCACATTGACCGCGCACGGCGAGTTCAATTACATGCGCAACACCCTCGGCGCGGACGAAGCCGACGAGATGCAACTCGGTTCGCCGTTCGATTACGAGAGTTCGACGTTACTTTACATTGCCAACGACATCCCCGAGCCGAACGCCCCCGGCTACCAGCAAGCCGTTGACCGAGCCATTGTGTCCACGGCCAAAGCCACAGGCGGACGGATGCTGGTGCTGTTCACGTCTTACGCGCAATTGAAAAAGACCGCGCAGGCCATCGCGGGTCCGCTGGCGCGTGAGGACATTTACGTGCTGGAACAGGGTGAAGGCGCTTCGCCAAACACGTTGCTCGAATCGTTCAAGTCCACGCAACGGGCGGTATTGCTTGGCACACGTTCGTTCTGGGAGGGCGTGGACGTGCCCGGCGAGGCGCTCTCGGTGGTGGTCATCGTCAAACTGCCCTTCGACGTGCCGACCGATCCGCTGATCGCGGCGCGCTCCGAAATGTACGAAGATTCGTTCAACGAATACTACCTGCCCGAATCCATCCTGAAATTCCGCCAGGGATTTGGCCGCCTGATCCGCACCGCCGCCGACCGCGGCGTGGTGGTCATTTTGGATCGCCGAGTGTTGACCAAGCAATACGGGCGGCTGTTCCTCGAATCGCTGCCTCAATGCACTGCGCGACAGGGACCGATTGTCAATTTGCCGCGCGAGGCGGGGAAGTGGCTGGGGATGTGAGGATGATATATTAGCCTAATTGGGCTTATAATGAAATAAACATCAGTTTTTTTCCAGGAGGAAAATGCGATGTCAATCTCGCCTAAATCTCAATTTCCATTCGTCTGTCTAGTCATCATCCTGACCGTCAGCGCGTGCGCGCCAGCCGCCACGCAGGCGGCCGCGCCCACTGCAACGACTGTCCCACCCACCGAGCCTCCAATCCCCCCACCAACCAATACACCATCTCCAACACCTCTTCCAGGGACACAGGTAATCCCTCTCTCGTCTATGAAATGGAGTATTCCCTGGCTACCTCTGGATACCGCCAGACGGCCGTCGGTCAGCTATCTGGGTTTCAACACCAAGAAGCCACCCTTCGACAATCCTACCGTGCGCCGGGCCTTCGCAGCAGCAACGGACAGAAGCGTAATTGTCGCGTTGATTGAAAAATATCAGCCGGAGCGCGAAGCCAGGGAAGCCTACACGTTAACCCCGCCCGAAACTTTGGGCCGCGACCTGACCGGTGACGTAGGCATCCCGTATGATCCGCAGCGAGCGAAGGAACTACTGGTAGAGGCGGGTTATACCGACGTAGCCTCCTTCCCGACAGTGACAATTTTTGCACGCGCAAGCGGCGCAGGCGAGTACCCCGGCCTCCCGTTATTGATCATAGAAGCAGTTGCCGATAGTTGGCGCGAGGTACTAGGCATCGAGGTCATTGTCGCTGCCACAAACGAGAGGGTATCAGATCGAATGGCTTCCGAACCGCCAGACGCATTTCGGTTCGGCGCATGGGCCGCAGATTACAACGATCCCGACAATTTCATCGGTGAACTCTTCAATCCTGATGGAGACTATGGCGGGGAATACAACTACGGCCAGTTCAGCGATCCCACCTTCGAGGCGCTAGTGAATCAGGCCGCAGGTTCGAATAGGCCGGAGGCTCGCCAGTTACTTTACATTCAGGCAGAACAACTCCTCGTCGAGGATCAGGCCGCAATCATTCCGCTGTACTTCGCGGTGTACAACATCCCCTAACAGACTTGTTCGCAGAGAGTGTGTCGCACCTTTCTAGATGGGATTCGTTTACGGGCAAGGTTCGACGCATCGGGAAACAAGACGCCCTCCATCTGGAAGGCGTCTTTTCGTTTATTTCTTTTTCTTCTCTTTCTTCTTCGGCTTGGCGGCTGGCTTGCCCTTCAGTTTCGGCGCGGATTTTCTCACCACCCTTACCGCGGGCGCGCCCGCCTCGACTGGTACAGGCTGAAACTCCAGTTTTTTCTCCGCCGCGTATGGCTCGCGCAAGTTGACGGGCTGCATCTGGCTCCGCACGCGCAGGTTGAGAATCTCCACAATGACAGAGAACACCATGGCGAAGTAGATATAGCCCTTGGGGATATGTTGGTGCAGTCCTTCCACGACCAGGGTGAATCCGATCAACAGCAGGAAACTCAGGGCAAGGATTTTGATAGTCGGGTGTTTCTCGACGAAATCGCTGAGCGGCCCGGAGGTATAGATCATCACCACCGCCGCGAGTACAACGGCAATGATCATGATCTCAATGTGCTCCACCATGCCCACCGCGGTGATGACCGAATCCAGCGAGAAGACGATGTCCAGCAGCATGATCTGGATGATGACGCTGACGAACGACGCCGCAACCTTCGCGGAGGCATGTCCCTGCTCGCCTTCGAGTTTGTCGTGGATCTCACGCGTGCTTTTCCACAAAAGGAAAACGCCGCCTGCCAGCAATACAAGGTCACGGCCTGAGATGTCCACATTCAAAAGTGGTATGTCGTGGAGGATTGGCTCTTCGAGGCCGATGATCCACGAAAGGGATAACAGCAACAGGATGCGCGTGACCACCGCCAGCATGATGCCCGTCCTGCGGGCGCGCGGCTGGTCGGCGGATGGCAGTTTGCCCGCCAGGATGGAAATGAAGATTACGTTGTCCACGCCGAGCACCAGTTCCAGCGCAACAAGCGTGACAAGGGCAATCCAGGATTCGGGGTTGGCGATCCACTCCATGTCGGTACTCCAGTCATATCATCCGAAGATAGTTACGGGCATAGATTTTACCCGAACAAATCGAAAATTCGGCAACCAGGTTAACCGAATCGTAATTATCCATTAACCAGTCGTTAAAGCCGGGCGCGTACAATATCGTCACGCCGAGTGAGAGGTGACGATGAACAAACTACGCGTCCTGTTTCTTTGCACGGGCAACTCCGCCCGCAGTCAAATGGCCGAGGCCTTTCTGCGCAGGTACGGCGGCGAACGCTACGAGCCGCACAGCGCGGGACTGGAGCCGAAGGGGCTGAATCCGCTCACGGTCAGGGTGATGAGCGAGGTCGGGATCGACGTCTCGGGGCAGGCGTCCAAGGGGGTTGAGACCTATCTGGGCAAGATGCTCTTCCAGTATCTCATCACCGTCTGCGACGACGCGGACAAGAACTGCCCCACCGTCTGGCCCGGTGTCAACAAGCGGATGCACTGGTCGTTCCAGGACCCCGCCGCCTTCGAAGGCACGGAAGAGGAAAGACTCGCCAAATTCCGCGAAGTGCGCGACCTGATCGAGAAGAAGATCAAAGAGTGGCTGGCAGAACAAATGTGACTTTCGTCATGGGCTTTTGAGGACGCCAGTCCGTTGAACGGCGTTTTTCTTTTGCCTATAATATATTCAGGTTTTTGAATATGAAGACCCTGAATAAGGCACAAAAGATCTCGGCCGTTCTGGAGGAAATCGCCCACCCGGCGAGACTTGCGATCCTGCTTCTGATTGGAAACGGGGAAGCCTGCGTTTGCCACCTGGAGGCGCTTCTCGGTAAACGGCAGGCCTATATCTCCCAGCATCTCATGGCCCTGCGCGACGCGGGCATCCTGCTGACGCGCCGCGAGGGGAAGTTCATCTTCTACAGACTGCGCGACCCGATGCTATTGAAACTCATCGAACTGGCCGCGAAGATGGAAAACGTGGACATTTCGGATGTCCCGGCCTCCACCGCCTGCAACTGTCCAAACTGCTCTCCCCAGCACGAAAGACTGGCATATTCTCCCGGTTGAACCGGAAAGCTGCGCACAAAATGGCGTACCTGGAATCCATCACGCTTGTCCGCACACTGCCGTGCCTGGCTGAACCGGGGAAGATCATCGTCGTCGGCAAACCTTCCCAGCCTCTGGAGGAAGTCCTTCCATACCTGGCGACCCTGCCGGGCGTGATCGCCTTCAATCCCCACCAATGCGCGCTGACCTTCCGCCGCCAGCCTGGATTTCTGACGCTTCAACGCGAACAGGTTTACATCACCCAGGTCAAAGACGCGGACGAGGGCCTGGAACTCCTGTCCGCGCTCCACGAGAGCGTCAACCTCGTCTGGGAGAAGAGACACGAACTGGTTGCCGTTACGGAAAACAAGCGCTCGCCGCGTCCGCTCGATATATGGACTCTTCTCCCGCAGACCAATTGCCGAGAATGTGGAGAAGCCACCTGCATGGCGTTCGCGGTCGGCCTGTTGCAGGAAAAACGATCCGTACATGAATGTGCACCATTACAGCGTGACGACAACTTTTCAGAACGGCGCGCTACGTTGGAAGCCATGCTTCCCTCACCCATATAAGGAATTTGAATGACGAATATTTCAGGCTTTCTTCTTGATCTCTTGCAGGGCGGTTTGGGTAACCTGGCCGCGTACTTGGCCGCGCATGTGTTGCTGTGCCTGCTCCCTGCTTTCTACATCGCGGGCGCGATGACTGCGCTCATTCCAAAGGAAACGGTCACACGCTTTTTGGGGCGCAACACACCGAAGTTCATTTCCTATCCCGCCGCGGCGCTGGCGGGTTCTGTGCTGGCAGTTTGCTCCTGCACGATTGTCCCACTCTTCGCGGGAATCTACAAAAAGGGCGCGGGGATCGGTCCTGCCATCACGTTCCTCTTCTTTGCGCCCGCCGCAAACATCCTCGCGCTGATCTACACGGGCGGCGTGATCGGCCCAGATCTGGCATTCGCGCGCCTGTTCCTGTCGCTGGCGTTTGGCATTGGCATCGGTCTTATCATGGCCTTGATCTTTCGCAAAGACGATTCGGCGCATGATAAAGCCACCGACGCCATGTTCGCGGGTCAAAACAAAACGATGCGCCGCGCCGCGCTCGTCTTCCTGTTGGTCTGGGTCGCGCTCCTGCTGGCTGGCACGCTCAAGGTGGGTCTGCTGACGAACGCATACGGGCAGGTCACGCTCCCATTAAACGGCGCGCAGGCCGCTCAGTCCGCGCTCGACCGCCTCGTCCCGTATGACGCCGGCCGCGGCGAGGAGGGTGTCAGCGTCCAGGGAGTCATCCTGATTGTCTTATTGACATTGATTGGCTTCGCCTCGTGGAGAGGCTTCGAGAACATCCACGACGGATTCAATCGCTGGACGTGGATCGCGCTCACGCTCACCGGCCTGACCCTGCTGACTGCCGCGCTGGGAATGAAGGCTTCGCCCGAGGGCCTGACCGTCGCCTTCACTGGAAAATTCTTCGGCGTCCTGTTTGCTGGCGCGGCGCTGATGTGGCTGATACGCGCCCGACTGAGCAAAGATGAATTACGCGACTGGCTGTGGGAATCGTGGCGTTTCGTCAAACAGATCTTCCCTCTGCTCGTCGTGGGTGTGTTCGCGGTGGGCATGATCCGCGTCGTCATCAAACCCGAATGGATCGAGGCCCTCGCCGGGCAGAACACATTACTCGGTAACCTTGCAGGCGTGCTGTTCGGCGTGTTCATGTACTTCCCCACTTTGGTGGAAGTGCCCATCGCGCAGATGTTCCTCAGCCTCGGCATGCACCGCGGACCGTTGCTGGCCTACCTGATGGCCGACCCCGAACTCAGCCTGCAAAGCATCCTGATCATTTCGACCATCATTGGACGCGTTAAATCATGGACCTATGTGGGCTGGGTGGCGCTCTTCAGCGCGCTTGCGGGCCTGATCTACGGCGCGTGGGTGGACGGCGCAGGACTCGGACTCACCGTACTCTATTTTGTCATTTTCCTCAGCCTGCTGGCTATCGTTCTATGGCTGGTCGGCCGACGAGAACACAAGACCGTTCATGTAAACGGATGAAGGAAAAACCATGTTGACCATCAAAGTTTTGGGTTCGGGCTGCGCCAACTGCAAACGCGTCGAACAGATCGCGCGCAAGGCTGTGGAGGATATGTCGCTGGAGGCCGAGGTCGTCAAAGTGACGGACTACAACGAGATCGCGGCTTACAACATTCTCTCCACGCCGGGGCTGGTCATCAACGAGAAGGTTGTTTCTTCTGGCCGCATCCCCACCCCGGCCGAAGTGACCACCTGGCTGGCAAATGCACTGGAAACCGCGTAGCGGGATATCGTAACGTACCTGCTCGATCAAACGCCTTGTTGAGCGCCGGGGAAGGCGCTCTGAGCAGTTTTGGCAACTGTCCGAACCTCGGTTAAACTTCCACTGATAAATTCTTCAGGTTGAGAAACGCGTCCACCACGCGTGGATCGAAATAAGAGCCCGAATGTTCGCGGATGTGGCCGCGCACCTCGTCGGGCTTCATTCCCTTGCGATAGGGCCGGTCCGAGACCAGCGCATCCCATACATCCACGACCGAGAATATGCGCGCCGCGAAGGGAATGGCTACTTCCTTCAACCCGCGCGGATAGCCTGAACCATCCCATTTTTCGTGGTGGCAATGGGGAATGTCCAGGGCTGGGAGCAGGAACTGGATCGGCCTGAGCATTTCGTACGCAAACGTGGGATGCTGTTTGACCAGAGCCCGCTCCTCCGGGGTGAGGTCGCCGGGCTTGAGCAGGATCGAATCGGGAATGGCCATCTTGCCGATGTCGTGCAGGAGCGCGCCGCGCTCGATGTGGACGAGGGACTCGCCCTCCACTCCCATGGCCCGGGCCAGCCTGACGGTCAATTGCGTGACGCGCTGGGTATGGCCCTCGGTCTCCTTGTCGCGCAAGTCCAGCGCGCGCACCCATCCTTTGAGGGTCGCGTCGTAAGCGGTCTCCAATTCCTCGTTGGCGGCCTTGAGGCGGTCGAACAGGCGCGCGTTGTCAATGGCGACCGCGGCCTGGTCTGCGAAGGCCGAGATGATGCCCAGGTCGCCCTCGGCAAACATGCCAGACATGCCGCGATGATCCACGTAAATGACGCCGATCAGTTCGTCCTTGAGTTTCAACGGCGCGCACAGGATGGAGCGCAGATGATACGCGGCGATACTCATCTGCTTGCCGAAGCGGGGATCCTCCTGCGCGTTGGTCGTGAGCACGGGCTCGCCCGTCTCCGCGACGCGGCGGATGATCGTCCTGCTGATCGCGAACGCCTCCTCCTCGAGATTGACCTGCGCCATACCGCGCGCGGTCTGCACACTTAAATCGCCGTGAGTCTCCTTCAGCATCAGGAAGCCGCGCTCGGCCTGCATCAGGCGGATCAGCGCGTCCATCACCTGCTCCAGGACCTGCTTCAGGCCGAGGGAGGAGTTGATCGCCTGGCCGACGCCCATCAAGGCGCCCAGTTGACTCTGATGTTGACTCAGTTGAGTCCCCACCTTATGCTCGACAGCCTTCAGTGCCTGCGAGACCTGGGCAAGATCGGACGCAATGGAAGACGGCGCGCCGCTCCCCGGTAAACTTGCCGATATGGCCGCCAGCAGGGAATTCAAATCCTGAAACTGTTTCTTGAGAGATTGGGACCGGACATCATCAGCCATAAGTCCTCTCTTCCGTAATGGCGATGATTCTACTCCCATTTCCCGCGCGGACGGAGGATTGGCGCCGTTAAAAGCAACTTCGGAAGCCGTCGCCGACTTCCGAAGTCAAACGTCATCGGATCCTGAACATCTGGGTCAACTTCATCGCCAGGTTCAGGTCGCCTGCCAGTTTGATCTTGCCTTCCATGAAGGCTTTCATTCCGTCCAGTTCGCCCGTGAAGATCTTGACGTAATCGGACGAGTCGGCAGAGAGGGTCATCTTCGGGGAGTGATGTTCGCCCTGCGCGGTGACGCACTTACCGTCCTTGATCTCGGCATACCACGCGCCCGCTTCCGCGCCCGTGAACTTGAATTGGATGACGGCTTCAAGTCCAGGCGCCTTTTCGGGCATGAACGCACCGGGCATTTTGGACATGAGGTCTGCAACTGTGAGGGGCATTGTTTAGTCTCCTTGTCTGTTGGTCGAATAGTCTTATTGTCGGATAGTCTCGTGGTCGAATGGCCTCGTAATCAAGTGGTCACACCGTCGCGCGCCGACCTCGCGACCAAGCGACTACGCGACTAATTTTGCAAATTCTCAAATATCGCGGCCGCGCCCATCCCGCCGCCGATGCACATCGTGACCATGCCATACTTCGACTTGCGCCGTCCCATCTCGTAGATGAGTTGCGTGGTCAGTTTCGTGCCTGTGCATCCCAGCGGATGACCGAGGGCAATCGCGCCGCCATTGACGTTGACTTTGTCCTGATCCATCTCGAGCGTTCTCAATACCGCCAGCGACTGCGCCGCAAAGGCTTCGTTCAATTCGAAGATGTCAATGTCGTTCAGGGTCAATCCTGCCTGCTTAAGCGCCTTCGGAATGGCAACTACAGGGCCGATGCCCATGATCTCAGGCGGGACGCCTCCTGCCGCAAACGTGACAAAGCGCGCCAGCGGCTTGAGTCCCAACTGCGCGGCCCGCTCCGCGGACATGACCACCACCGCCGCCGCGCCGTCGGACATCTGGGATGAGTTACCCGCGGTGACCGTACCGCCGTCTTTGAACGCGGGCTTCAGTTTAGCAAGCCCCTCCAGGGTCGAATCCCCGCGCGGACCCTCGTCCCGCTTCACGACGAACGACCTTTTCTCCGCCCTGCCGTCCACGTACTCGACCACTTCCACGTCAATCGGGACCAGTTCGGGGTCGAACAGGCCGCTCTCGACAGCCTTCGCGGCTTTCTGGTTGCTCTTGAGCGCGAACTCGTCCTGGGCTTCGCGGCTGATGTCATATTTCACCGAGACGTTTTCCGCGGTGAGTCCCATGTTAGTGTAATAGTGAGGCAGGTCCTGGGCGAAGTGCGGGTTGGGCGAGAACTTGTAGCCCATCATCGGCACCATGGACATGGATTCCACGCCGCCGCCGATTCCGACTTCGATTTCGCCAAGCATGATTCGATGGGCGACGTGCGCGATGGACTGCACGCCCGACGAGCAGTAGCGATTGATGGTCTCGGCGGGAACGCTGTCGGGCAGTCCCGCGCGCAGCGAAATCATGCGCGCGATGTTCATGCCCTGCTCACCTTCGGGGAACGCGCATCCGAAGACCACGTCCTCGATTTCGGCGGGTTCGAGATTCGGCGTCCGCTTGAGCAACTCCTGGATAACGGTGGCAGACATCTCGTCGGGACGAGCCGTGGCCAATCCGCCCTTCTTTGCCTTGCCAACCGGGGTACGGACCGCGTTAACGATCACAGCATCTTTCGTTGTCATAGTCAATCTCCTTACGTGTTTACCTGTGTACTTGTCTACTTGTATACACGTAAACAGGTACACACGTACACATCAGTTCCTCAACGGCTTCCCCGTCTGCAACAGCGACCACATTCTGGCCTGTGTCTTCTCTTCACCGCACAGCGACAGGAACGCCTCGCGCTCGAGGTCGAGGATGTACTGCTCGCTCACCCATTGCGGCCTAGTGAGACTGCCGCCAGCCATCACGTAGGCGAGTTTGGTCGCGATGTGCGCGTCGTATTCGGTGATGTACTTGCCTTCCTTGAACGACCACGCTCCGATTTTCATCGCGCCGAACATGTCGCGGCCTGGCGCGTAGATGAGTTCGGGCGCGGGCGGACGATAGCCAGACGCGGCCATGTGCAGAACTTCTTTCTTCGCTTCGGTGAGCAGGTGTTCGCGGTGCAATACGATTCGGTCGCACGGACCGAGGATTGCCATATCGCGCGCTTCATACGCGGACGTGGCAACTTTGGCTTGACCAATCTGCAAGAACGCGCGCTGGATGAACGGGAACGGTTCGGCCATGTCGGTCTTCATAACGGGATTGATAATGCGGCGCATATACTCCTTTGTGCCGCCGCCTGCAGGAATGACGCCCGCGCCCAGCTCGACCAAGCCGATGTAGGTTTCGGATGCAGCAACGACGCGCGAGGCATGCATGGTCACTTCGCAGCCTCCGCCGAGCGCAAGTCCCGCGGGCGCAATGACGGCGGGTTTCGGGAAGTAGCGCATGCGCATGTTCATGTTTTGCAGTTTCTTCACCGCGCCGTCGAGCGTATCCCACATGCCCTGTTGCGCGGCGACCACTACCATAAAGAGATTCGCGCCCGCGCTGAAGTTTTCGGCTTCATTGCCGATCACGAGTCCATTGAAATCTTTCTCCACGCGGTCGAGGGCTTCGAGCGTGATGTTGAAGATGTCGTCGTCGAGCGCATTCATCTTGGTGTGGAATTCCACCAACGCGACGCCGTCCCCAATGTCGAAGAGCGACGCGCCCGCGTTCTCGCTGACCAATTTCTTCGTGCCGCGCAAGTCGCTGAGAATCACCATGCCCTCGGCGTGTTTGATTTTCACGTACTTCTTCTTCGCAACATCATACACGCCGACCTTGTTCGCGCCTTTGTACTGATAAAACGTCTCGATGCCCTCTTTCAGCATCGCGTCCACCCATTTCGCGGGCGCGTATCCCGCGGCCTTCATCCGCTGCACGGTCTCTTTCACGCCGAGCATGTCCCAGGTCTCGAACGGCCCCGCCTCGTGCATGAAGCCCCAACGCATTGCATCGTCAATCGGCTTGGCGGTATCTGCGACTTCGGGGATGATGGACGACGCGTACTGGAATGACTGATAGGTCAATGCTTTGACAAGATTTGCCGCCTTGTCGTCCGCTTCGAGCATGACCTTGAGCCTGTCACCGAGACCCTCGACATCCTTCGCCTTCCCGACAGATTCAAAGCGCGGTTTCGTCGGCGCGACATGTTCCATCGTCTGTAAATCGAGCGGCCAGAATTCCTTCTTGCCATTGACGGGAACTTCCTTGTAGAAGCCAACTTTGGTTTTGTTCCCCAGCCAGCCGCGTTCGACCATTGTGTGAATGAGTACCGCGGGCTTTTCTGCGCCGAGATATTCCTGCGCGAGTCTATCGTGCTTGATGGCAGGTGCGAGATTCTTGCCGACATGTTCCCACACGTCAATGCCAACGAGGTCAATCAAGCGGAACGTCGCGGTCTTCGGGTTGCCGATGAGCGGACCCGTAATCATGTCCACTTCGTCCACGGTGTAACCGTTCTTCAGGATGTAATCCATTCCGAACGCGCCCGTCCCAAATGCAACGCGGTTGCCGATGAAGTTGGGCGTGTCCTTGCACAGTACGATTCCCTTGCCGAGACGATACTCGCCGAAGTGACCGATGAACTCGACGACCTCTTTCGATGTGTCGGCGGTTGGAATCACTTCCAGCAATTTCAAATAGCGCGGCGGATTGAAGAAGTGTGTGCCGAGGAAGTGTTTCTTGAATCCATCCGAGCGGCCCTCGGCAATGTCCTTGACGGGAATCCCCGAAGTGTTCGTGCTGACAATCGCGTTCGGCTTGCGGACTTCGTCAATACGCGTCATCAAGTCCACTTTGATTTTCAGGTTCTCAATGATGGCCTCGATGATCCAGTCCGCTTCGGCGATGACGTCAAAGTCATCTTCAAGGTTGCCAAGTTTGACGAACGTCTTCAACTCAGGCGACATCAAATTGGCAGGCTTGGCCTTCAAGCAACGGTCCCATCCCTCATTGACGATTTTGTTTCGCGCCGCCTTATCGCCCGCAGGCGCGTCCTTTGGGACGATGTCGAGCAAAGTCACTGGCACGCCCGCGTTCGCGAGATGAGCCGCCAGCGCCGCGCCCATGGTCCCCGAGCCGATGACGACGGCTTTGTTGATTTGGTAGTTCATGTTCACCTCATTTCATTCCAACTCGGTGGTTGAGTAGCCCGAGGCGGTAGCCGAGGGCGTACCGAAACCACCACGCCGTAAAGCAACTCTTGTAATACGATTTCCCCTGAACATCGGTGGTTTCGATACGGCGGACGAACGCCGCCTACTCAACCACCGTGGCATTCTTGTTACCTCAACTCCGCTCCCGAATAGCCCAAGATCTGCCTCGCAACCACCAGCCTATTGATTTGACCCGTTCCTTCGTAAATATCCGTGATCTTTGCGTCGCGGAACCATTTCTCGAGCAGGAACTCGCGGCTATATCCGAGTGGGCCGAGCAACTCCACAGCCTTTTGTGTGACCTTCGTCGAGACATCCCCCGCCTTGACCTTGCTCATCGAAGACTCGAGCGCGTTGGGCTTCTTGTTGTCTGCCATCCACACGGCTTTGACGACCATCAGCCATGCGGAGTGGAGCATGATTTCCATGTCAATGAACTCGCGTTCGATGTTGGTCAACTTTTGGCGCGGCAGGCCGTAACGGATTTCGACTCCGTTCTCCGCCAATTTCTCCTTGACGAATTCCAGCGCCGCTCGCGCGACCCCCAGCCCTGATGCCGCGACGAGGGGCCGCGTCGCATCGAAGGTTGCCATCGCGCCCTTGAAGCCAGTCGTCGTCTTCTCGACGGTGGGACTGCCGAGGATATGGTCATACGGAACACGCGCGTCCACGAGCGAGATCGTGGCTGTGTCGCTGGCGCGGATGCCGAGTTTGTGTTCGAGCTTGTTGACGCTCACACCCTTCGTCCCCGCCTCGATGACAAAGGAGCGCATTCCCGCGCGCCCCGCCGAAGGGTCAATCGTCGCCCAGACAACGATGAAGCCCTTGCCGAGTTTCTCGTATTCCGTGAACGATTTATCTCCCGCGGTCACGAATATCTTCTCGCCGTTGATGACCCACTCATTGGTCTTCTCGTCCAAAACAGCGCGCGCCCGAATGGAAGCCGTGTCCGAGCCTGCGCCTGCTTCGGTCATGCACATCGCGGCAAACGTCGGTTTCTCTCCGCCGAAGCGCTCCAGGAACTTGGCGCGTTGTTCGGGCGAGCCAGCCGCCTGCACCGCGGCCGCGCCCAATCCGCCGCCTGGGGTGATGAGGTAGAAGCCCACGTCTCCCCACGAGAGCATCTCGATTTGCGCCGCCAGCGATTGATACGCAATGGGCGGTCTCTTTTCTTTCGGCTCTTCACCTTCGTGACCGTTATGGCCATTGCCTTTCTCTTTTGGCGCAAGCGACCCCGCGCCCATGGCTTTCATGGCGGTGTGCATGAACTCGATGTAATCCCATGGAATCTCATGCTCGTGCTCGTCGAAGTAACGCGACTTCGAGCGCATCATCTCTTCGGCGACGGTTTTCAAAACGAATTGCGTTTGCAGGATCGGTTTGGGTGATTCGAATTCGATGGACATTGTTTTATCTCCTTCTTTGGAATGTCATTGCGAGCGTTCTTTGCGAAGCAATCTCCCGTTGTTCAACATGTTTTTGTTAGAGAGATTTCACTACTTGACTGGAGATTGCTTCGTCGCTTCGCTCCTCGCAATGACATTAGACAATCGCCAGCCCCACCAGCATGGCAAACCCGCGGCCGTTCCTCATCCACATCTCGACGGGATGTTCGCGGATGTAACCGTGACCGCCGAGAATCTGCACGCCGCGGTCGGTGACCATCATCGCCATATCCGCCGCGCCTGTGGCCGCAAGATAGGCCTGCTTGAACGCGTCCTCCTTGCCGTTGTCGAGCATCCACGCGGCTTCCCACGTCAGCAGGCGCATGGCTTCGATTTCGGTCGCCATCTCTGCCAGCATGAACGCAATCGCCTGCTTCTGCGCGATCTTCACCCCGAAGGCCTCGCGTTCCTTGGCGTAGTTCTTCGAATATTCGAACGAGGCTTTTGCCACACCGACCGCGGCCGCAGCGGAGGCGAGCCTCATCGAGGCGAGAATCAACTCGAAGTCGTGGCCCGACGCGCCGCCCAGCCGATTTGACGCGGGGACTTTCACACCGTCCAATTTGACTCGATATAACGGGAGCGCGTTGAGGCCCATCAACTTCTCCCGTTCCTCCCCGACCGAGAGGCCTGCCGCGGCTTTCGAGACGACAAATCCCTGCGTCCTGCCTTCGAGGTTGGCGTAGACGATCATCGCTTCCGCATCTTTCGCAAACGGGACAAATGCCTTCTCGCCGTTGAGGACATATTCATCGCCTTTGAGCGTCGCGGTGGTGCGAAGTGCAAGCGGGTCGAAATCGAACGCGTACTCGATGAGCGCGGCGGTGTACGGAGCCCAGTCGCCCTCGATGACTTTGGGCAGGTATTCTTTCTTCTGCTCTTCACTGCCCGCCAGCAGAATCGGCGTCGCAAACAGCGACGGCGACATCACAGCCAGCGCGCCTGCGAGGTCGCCGAATGCCATCTCTTCGACGGCCAGCACACCCGTGACCGCGGAGCGTTCACCGAAGCCGCCGTATGCTTCGGGAATGGAGGCTTGCAACAGGCCGAGTTCCCACCCTTTGCTGACGAGTTTCTGCGGAAGTTCGCGCGCCTCCTCCGCATCATGCGCGAAGGGACGCAGGTCATTGATGGCATACTTCCCCACCGCTTCGACGAGCATTTGCTGCTCTTCATTGGGTTCGAACGAATACATATCTTCTCCTTTCGCGATTTATCGGTGGTCGAGTAGCCCGAGTGTTCTTCGAGGGCATATCGAGACCACCCTGTTACAGAATGATTTCCATATAACCTGTGGTTTCGATACGGCGGACGAACACCGCCTACTCAACCACCGCCTCCCATTCTTACTTCAACAACCCGTTAAACAATAAATCCGCGTACTGATCGGCGATCTGCTCGATGGATTTCGGCCCGTCGGGGTCGTACCAGGTCAATGTCCAGTTCATGATGCCCATCAGCGCGCGGACGGCCATCGGCACATCGTCGCACGCGAAGATTCCCGCGCGCACGCCTTCGTTAACGACATCCCGCCATAATTCCTCGAACTTGTCGCGGTGAGGAATATGGCGGGCATGGCTTTTCTTGTCCAGTGAACGATGTTCGAACAGTAACACGGACGATAAATCAGAATTTTCTGCCAGCAACTGCAAATAGACTTTGATCATCTGCCGTAGTTTTTCATCGGCAGATGCATTGCCCATCGCAATCGCCGAAATCCTTTCCGAAAGCAATTGCAGGGCGCGTTCGAGGAGGTCGAGCAGAATTTCCTGCTTGGAGGAGACGTGATGATACAGGCTGGCCTTCTGCAGATTCACCGCCTCCGCAATATCGGCCATGGAAGCGCCATGGAACCCCTTCTTGCGGATCACCTGCGCGGCGGCGTCGAGAATGTCGTCTCTGGTCATGGATTCTCCCTACCGAACGGTCGGTAGATATATAATACTCCCTTGACACTAGGAAGTCAAGAGGCTCAGGGCAAATCGCAATTTCAGACAGGGGCTTGCGCGGAGGCGTGTTTTCCTGTATGCTTATTTTGCCCACAACGCGGCAGGAAAGATTCCCTTCACAGACTTCATGTGCGCCAAGGAGGCAGGATGAAAAAAGCGGTTTGCATCGGTATCAACAACTATCCGGGCGGCTTCAACGACCTGAAAGGATGTGTCAACGACGCCAACGACTGGGCCGCACTCTTGCAGGAATACGGCTTCGAGGTCAATGTGATTCTCGACGACCGGGCCACGCGTCAAACTGTCAAAACCGCGCTGGAGGGACTGGTCGCTTCCGCAGGCGCGGGGGATGTCGTCGTCTTCACCTACTCGGGTCACGGGACGCAATCGCTGGATTTCGGCGGGGACGAGGGCGACCTGTTCGACGAGGCGATTTCCGTCTACGACGGCACGGTCCTTGACGACGAGTTGAGAACCATCATCAAGAAGATCAATTCCCAGGCCACGCTTGTGGTCATCAGCGACAGTTGTTTTTCGGGGACGGTCACGCGGCTGGCGGCCGGGCCAGCCAAACCGCGTTTTCTGCCTCCCGCCAATGCGCCGGTCCGCAGAACGGTCAGGCAACGATTCCTCCTGCCCGAATCGGACATGCCCGAGATCCTGGTCACCGGGTGCTCCGACAGCGAATACTCCTACGACGCCGAATTCGACGGCCGTCCCAACGGCGCCATGACCGCGCTGGCGCTACGCGTGATCCGGCAGAATCCGCAGGCCACCTACAGGGAATTTCACGCGGGACTGCGCGCGCTGCTGCCGTCACAGGATTACCCCCAGACGCCGCAACTGGAAGGCTCGGACGCCAACAAGGACAGGCGCTTGTTCGAACCGCTCCCCGTCGAACCCGGTCCCGAGCCCGAGCCGGAGCCTCAACCCGACGATTCGCCGGGCTGTTTTCTGGGTATCCTGAGGCAAGTGACTCAATGGTTCAAATAAGTCGGGGCAACCCCCGCTTCTAATGCTATAATACTTTTATGGCAACGCCTACCCCCGAACCAACACCCCAGCCGCAATTGACTCCCGAGCAACTGGCCGCCCAGCGCGAGTCCCAGCGCCAGCAGAGACAAATCATCATCGTCGGTGTAATCCTGCTTGTCCTGGTAATCGCGGGATTTGTCGCGGCCGTTGTTTTCCTGATGCGTCCTGAGACGCCCGCCGAGCAGGTCGGCCGTATCCGCGACATCTTCCTCATCTTCATGGCGCTCGAATCCCTGCTGATCGGCGCGGCGCTGATCGTGCTCATCGTGCAGGTCGCCAGCCTGATCAACTTGATGCAGAACGAGGTGCGGCCAATCCTGAATGCCACCAGCGAGACGGTCAACACACTGCGCGGCACGGCCGAATTCCTAGGTGAAAATGTCGTCCAGCCGGTGATTAAACTCAATAGTTATCTGGCCGGATTGCAACGTGTGTTAGAATTAATGGGACTCAAACGAAAATAACCATCATCAAAAGGAGAAGATACCATGTCTGATCGCGATGAATTCGGAGCATTCCTGGTCGGCTTCATTGTCGGCGGCCTGACCGGCGCTGTCGTGTCCCTGCTCTTCGCACCGCAGTCGGGCGAGGAGACCCGCGCCCTGATCAAGGACAAGAGCATCGAACTGCGCGACAAAGCCGCCACGTCCGCCGAGGCGGCCATCGCCCGCGCCGAAGCCGCCGCGGCCGAGGCCCGCGCCCGCGCCGAGGAACTCGCAAAAGAATTGCGCGCCCGCGGCAAAGAGGTGGTGGAGACCGTCCGCAAGCCGCGCAAGGCCGGCGGGGAAGCCTCTTCCGGCTGATTCGCTCCGCTCGACGGCAAGGGTTTGACCGACGGTCAAACCCTTGTTTATTATGGCGATCCCGCGCCTTTTACGCGTCTTCTACCACTGGCTTTACCATCCATTCGCCTGGGTTTACGACTTCGTCGCGGCGGTCGTTTCCCTGGGCCGCTGGAATGAATGGATCATGACCGTCATGCCGTTGATCGAAGGGACGCGCGTGCTCGAACTGGGCCACGGACCCGGGCATTTACAGCGCCGCCTCCTGGACCTTGGCCTGTTCGCCGTTGGACTGGACGAATCGCCCCAGATGAGTAGACTCGCGGCGCGGCGCCTGCGGCGAAGCGGCGAAACGCGCGTCAACCTGACGCGGGCGCTGGCCCAGTCCCTGCCTTTCCTCGAGGAGACGTTCGACACGGTCGTTTCGACGTTTCCTTCGGAATACATCTTCGATGCGCGCACGCTGTCGGAGGCGAAACGCGTCCTGCATAACGGAGGCAGGTTCATCGTCCTGCCGGTGGCGTGGCCGAAGAATCGATTTCTCAGCTGGCTGTATCGCGTCACGGGCGAGAGTCCCTCGGATGCCGTGGAGGTCGTCAAACAGAAAATCAGCGAGCCTGTTTTCGAGGCGGGTTTCACTGTCAGGACGGAAGTAGTTGAAGTAAAATCAAGCGTCTTACTGGTGATCGTTGCCGAAAAATAAGGAAGGTATGGTATGTTGAAAAAATTACGCGAGCCCGTCAACAGTCTCACACATTGGGGCGGAGCGATCCTGGCGCTGGCGGGGTTGATCGCCCTGCTTATCGTCGGCTGGAGCACGCCCGCCAAGATCGTTTCGCTTCTCGTCTACGGCCTGAGCCTGATCGCCATGTTCTCAGCCAGCGCCACATATCACATGGTGCGCGCCAGGGACAGGGTGCTGGAGATTTTGCGCAAGGTGGATCACTCGGCCATCTATCTGCTCATCGCAGGAACATACACGCCGTTTTGCGTGAATGCTTTCAGCGGCTTCTGGCAGTGGGGCATGTTGGCGATCATCTGGTCGCTGGCGGCCATCGGGATCGCAGTGAAAATCTTTTACATCAAATCGCCGCGCTGGCTGAACGCGGGAATCTACGTTGTGATGGGCTGGCTGTGCATCGCGGCGGTCGGCGAGATGCTGGCCGTCCTGCCCGCCTGGGTGATCACCTGGCTGATCGTCGGCGGCGTGACATATACGCTCGGCGCGATCGTGTATGTTACAAAGATCTTCAACTTTGTGCCCGGCGTGTTCGGTTTTCACGAAGTCTGGCACATTTTCGTAATGCTGGCCGCGGCCGCACATTTTGTGGCCGTGATGGGAGTGGCAATCTAATTTTTTTCAGGAGGACTGCATGTTGCTGGGGTTCGATCTAAATCATCTGTTCCTGTTCCCCGTACGAGACGGCGAAGCGCGCAAGCAATTTCTGATCGGCGCGCTGATTTATCTGGCAGGTTCAATTGTGCCCATCGTGCCGTTCGTGCTTGCCAGCGGTTACACGGCGCGCATCATGCGCCAGGTGTTGAACGGCGAGCAGCCGCGCATGACGGCATGGGACCGCTGGGAGGAATTCCTCCAGGACGGGATTCGCATATTCGGCGTGAGACTGATTTACATGGCGCCGCTTCTTATTGTCGTCATACCATTGACACTCCTGATGTTTGCCATGCCGTTCTGGATGGAGACATTAAGCTCATCCGATGCAGATGCGCTCCTGGCGCTCATCCCGCTGGTCGTTGCAGTCGTTTTCATGTTGATAGTTCCCATTTCCTTCGCGCTGGGTATCGCCACTTTCGCGGCCGAGACGCACGTCGTGCAAACTGCGGAATTCGCGGCGGCTTTCCGCTTCCGCGAGTGGTGGGACATCTTCCGCAGGAACTGGGGAGGATTCCTGGTCGCATTCGCGATCTCGTACGTCTTGAGCACGGTCCTGACCGTCCTCGCGCAAATTGCGATGATTACAATCATCCTGATTTGCCTCCTGCCGCTGATTCTGCCTGGCATCACCATGTACACAACCCTGGTCATGTATGCCGCCACCGCAAAGGCATACAAGGATGGGAAGGATAAACTCGCCCTCGAAACCGCGGAGGCACTGCCGTCCTGAAAAAACCAATACATGCGACCGTTTGAAATCCTGATCCCCCTCCTGCTTGCTATTTACCTGCTCTGGCCGCTAATCACGCGCAAGCCCTATCGTCTGTTTGTAAATAGTCTGCCCATATTGGCCTTCGTCGCAGTCCTCTTACATCTGCTCATCGAAAAATATCGCTGGCAGATGGTCCCGCTTTACGCGCTGACAACGATCATTCTTGTCATTTCGCGGTTACCCGTCGCGCGGCGTCAACCAGGCGTGTGGTCTTATTTCCTGGCCGCCCTGGGTCTCATAGTTACAATGCTCGCAGCCTCTGTGCCAGCCATCCTGCCCATCCCGAGAATCTCTGAGCTAAGTGGAGACTATGAGGTTGGCACCACATCCTTCATGCTCGTGGACGAATCCCGCCGCGAACTGTATTCGGGAAAAGATGAGCCGCGCCGCATCATGGTACAGATCTGGTATCCCGCCATCCGCGGCGATTCGGTCCGCGCGCCGTGGATGCAGGATGCAAAAATCGTGGCGCGCGCCATCTCGGATTATTTCGATTTTTCCGATTATTTCCTCGATCATCTTGAACTCGCCCGTTCGCCCGCCTATTTGGACGCCGCGCCCGAGCCGGGCGGCGGGCCTTATCCCGCCGTCGTATTTTCCCACGGCTGGAATGGTTTCCGCGCCCAGAACAGTTACCAGATGATGGAACTAGCCAGCCACGGCTACGTCACAGTCGCCATTGATCACACTTACGGCAACGTCATCACGGTCTTTCCGGGCGGGCAGGTGGTATACAATAATCCGTCTGCCTTACCGGAGGGCGCACCCGCCGATGAATACACCGCGGCGGCTCGTTTGCTGGGAGAACAGTGGAGCAGCGACATCGCCTTCGTCCTGGACACATTAGCCGCGAACCCGCCCTCGGGTCCCGCGCGACCCGTAACCGACTTCGTCAACTTCGAGCAGGTCGGCATCCTTGGCCATTCCACGGGCGGCGGCGCGGCCATCCAATTTTGCGGCACCGACTTGCGCTGCAAGGCAGTCTTCCCAATGGACGCCTATATGAGACCTGTATCCGAGTCGGTTTTGGAGAACGGACTGGCTCAACCCGCCCTGTTCATGTTCAGCCAGGAATGGGCTGACGATGTGGATAGCAGGAACAATCAACGCTTCCATGCATTCTATTCGCAAGTTACACAACCATCACCTGTCATTACCATCCTCGGCGCCGCTCACTACGACTTCAGCGATATGCCCGCGCTTTCCCCGCTTGCCCACCAGTTGGGACTCAAAGGTCCCATCAACGGCCGGCGAGTCCAGCAGATTTTGGTGGAATACACGATTGCATTCTTTGACTTGTACCTGAAAGGCAAACCCACTTCCCTGTTCGAGGGGCCATCTGCTGTTTATCCAGAATTGCGCTGGGATAATTAAAAAGAGCGGACGTTGAACGTCCGCTCCGATGTGTTTCCGTGTATTCTATTTGCGCGGAACGGGCACGCGTGCCCTGGCGCGCGCCGGGCGCAGATCCAATTGACGGATCTGGTGACGCGCAATTGCGGCGCGGAAGATACGGTCAATGAAGCCGTCGTGGCCATCGGGATCGAAATCAATGACCGCGTCCGCCGGGCCGATTTCCTCGGGATCATACAGAATGGCGCAGTTGGCATTGATCTCCAGAACGTACAAACTGCCGTCCTCGCGCATACGCACATCGCAGCGGCCATAACCGACGCCGCCCAGGGCGATAAACATGGCACGGCACATATCCTGTAATCGCGCGCTCAAGTCCGATTCCGATTCGGCGAGAGGATGAATCTGAACCGTCTCGTTCCATTTGACATACGAGTCCAGGAACGTTGCTCCATTCGGAAAGTGCAATTCGCCTGGCGGATACACAAAGGGATTGGAAAAATCCTCGGGATTGTCGGTCACCAGTACGGTAAACTCGCGGCCTTCGATGAATTCTTCCACGCGGGCGCCGCCGTATTTCTCGATCATCTGCCCCGCCTGCTGGCGCAATTGTTCGGGCGTCTCCACGCGCGACTCGCGCGTCATGCCGATACTGCCATAACTGTTCGGATGCTTGACCATCAACGGATATTGCAACTTCGAGGCCTGTCTCACAACATCGCGTTTGGATACGGCATGAAATCCTTTTGCAAAACCGATTCCCTGCAATTCCGCTTCGGCCTGCATCTCTTCGCGCGTGGGATTGTAGAAACGCGAGTCTGCGCCAGTGAACGGAAGATTCAACGCTTCCAACGCTTGAATCACATCCAGGCCCGGACGATCCTCGTCCATGCCGCCGTCGCATAGATTGAAATAAACATCGAAATGTCCGCGCGCGTCGAGTTCGCGAATAAAATCCAATACAGGGCGCTGCGTGTTTACAATTTCCCACTCATAACCATGCAGGAATTTATCAGGGTCGAGATACTCGAATGTTTCGTCGTAAAGAATGCAAACGCGTATTTTATTTTTCGAATTCATTATTGCTGATTATTCCACAAATCAATATAAATGCAATGGTTACAACTTATCAATTTCCTTAAAATTTTTGTTTGTTGAATACATGAATATAAAATATTTTTAGGACGCGACGATTACAAATAATCGTGGGAATGATAGAAATCAAGCCGCGGTCGCGCGGCTCGAACACATCGTTATTCTTTCCATGGTTTTATTTTGTCTCCGTCACTTTGCGAATCATGCGCGGTTGATCTGGATCATAACCTTTTGCGCGTGTGAGGTGATACGCAAACAACTGCGCGGGGAGAATACACACCAACGGACTTAGCCATTCAGGAACGTCGTCAGGAATTGTGAATGGAATCTGCGCCAGCGATAAAGCCTTCTTTGCATTCGAGACCACCAGTAATTCGGCAAGAAAATCTTTTCGCAAATGCGCCAGTACATCCAACAGCGACTCGAATACTTTGCCGCGCGGCGCGACAGCCATGACCGGAAAACCGCTCTCGATCATGGCAATGGGTCCGTGCTGGAAATCCGCCGATGAATACGGTTCGGCCTCCACGTAAGTTAGTTCTTTCAATTTCAAAGCCCATTCGAAAGCGGTGGCGTAATTAAAGCCGCGCCCCAGCACCACGCATTGACGCATGTAACGATACCTCTGCGCGGCTTGCGCGATGAAAGCATCCTGTGTCAGTGTTTGTTCCATCCACTTTGCAACCCGGCCCAATTCTTTCCAACCCGCCTCATCGGCATTCAGCGCGGCGGATAGCATTGCGATCATCACCAATTCGGATGTATAAGTCTTCGTCGCGGCGACCGCCTTCTCGGTCCCCGCCTGGATGTCGAGCACGAAATCCGAACTGTCCGCCAGAGGCGATTGGGGCTCATTCGTGATCGCCAGCGTCATACAGTCCTGCCGCCGCCCCTCCTCCAACACGCTGACAATGTCGGGCGACTGCCCGGATTGCGAGATTCCCACGACGAGCGCATTCTTCAAACGAGGCGGGCGGCGATAATATGTGAACAACGACGGCGTCGCCAAAGCCAGGGGGAGTCCGTTGCGCGCGCCCCACAGGTAATTGGCGTAGCGCCCGGCATTATCCGATGTGCCGCGCGCTGCCAGAAATACATACGCGATATCACGTGCGCGAATCGACGCGGCGATCTTCTCGACCGTCCTTTTTTGCGAAGCCAGCAAGGACCGGATCCGCCCAGGCTGTTCCATGATTTCGGAATAAAGGGACATGTTCGCCTTCCAAAAATCGGATTCGGAGTTGAAATAACCTCCAATTGATTTTACGATGTTCCAGGCAAAGTCGGGCGGCCAGCCACTTGACAAAAATTAGTTATTACATATAATAATTTTAGGTTATCCTAAATTTTTACAGAAGGACGCTTTCTTTATGGGTCAACTTGTCCTCCCCCTCCGCATTGCCGGTTTGATCTCCATTTTGGGCGCACTTCTTTATGCAATTGGCGACGTCCTGTTGCTGGCCGGTAAAGCCAAACTTGACGACTTTCCCAGGCTGAAGCCTTATGCCAGATTACTCTCGGATGCCGAGAGGATGGCAGTCCTCCCGCCCGGTCGCATGATCTGGGGAGCGCTGCTGGGAGTCTTTTCCACGCCGCTGGTGCTGGCAGGATTCTGGCAGGTCTATCATGGACTGACAGGCGCGAGTGAAACGATGCGGCTCGTCGCTGCCCTGCTCTTCGGTTCCGCCTCTGTGATTGGTGCGTTCGTGCACGGGACGTTTTATTACATGGGCGAATACATCCAGGCGCTGAATAAAGTCGACGAGTCCTCCCAGCCCGTGGTCGCGGACATGATCGCCCGCCATCGCAAAGTACTGATCGCCAGTTATGGTCCACTTATGCTTTTCATCGTGATCGCATCAATTCTCTTTTCCGTTTTGGTCGCCACGGCGCAGACTTCTTTTCCCGTTTGGATGGCCGCACTCAATCCCGTCACGCTGACGATTGCCTGGCTGGCGATCAAACGTATCCTGCCGCAATTCGTTCGGGATTGGACTGAAGGAGCGGGATTCAACATTGCCTTCATGGCGTTCTTTGCCTGCACAACGATCACGCTTTGGAGATAAGCATGAAACAATCCGCATCGACCCAGGATTACCTCAAACGCATCTACGAATTGACTGAAAATGGCGCGCCCGCCAGCACGAATGACCTGGCGCGCGAGTTGAACATCAAGCCCGCTTCGGTGACGGGCATGATCCAAAAACTCGCTGGTGAAAAACCCGCGCTGGTGGAATACCAAAAACATCAGGGCGTGACGCTGACCAGTGATGGAAAGCGCGCCGCTCTCGAAGTCATTCGACATCACCGCCTGTTGGAGACCTGGCTGGTGCAAACGCTGGGATATTCGTGGGATGAAGTCCATGAGGAAGCGGAACGACTCGAACACGTCATCTCGGAGGATTTCGAGCGGCGCATCGCCGCGGCCATGGGACATCCCGTCCGCGACCCGCACGGCGAACTCATCCCTACCGCGGACCTGCAAATGCCCTACGATGACACGACGCCGCTTTCCGCGCTGAGACCGAAACAGACCGCGCGTGTCCAATGCGTAAAGCCCCCGAACACGGACTTGCTCCGCCACCTCGAAAGCCTCGGTCTCGTCCCTGGCGCGCAGATCGAAGTCATGGACTACTCCCCTTTCGATCACAACCTGACCATCAAGGTCGGACTCAAATCCACAGTGCTCGGCCTTAACATCACCAGCAAGATCTTTGTTGAAGCAGGATAAGGCAATCCAAACCGAAACTTTCAGATCGTAGTAGAGGCAATTACACAATGAACGAAAACATTTTACGCGTTCTGACCACCATCATCTTCCTTACTGGAATCGGTATTTCAGTTTACTTCCGCCGCAAAGCGGACAGGGATTCCGGCGAAAGGGTTTCATACAAAGACGAGGGCAGGCCAATGTTCCTGATACTCCGCCTGGGCGGCTTATTGCTCTGGCTTAGCGCCTTCGCATATTTGATCAATCCTGCCTGGATGGACTGGTCGAGGGTTAACGCGCCAGGCTGGGTCCGCTGGACAGGAGTTGGCGTTGGCATCCTCTGCGACATCCTCCTCTACTGGATGTTCACCAGCATCGGACAAGGCATCACGCCCACTGTAGCCACGCGCAAGAGTCACAAACTCGTCACACATGGAATTTACAAATACGTGCGCCATCCGCTTTATTCGATCGGCACAGCCTTCTTCCTGTCCTTCGCGTTGGTGGCTGCAAACTGGTTCTTTGCGGGCATGGCGATTCTGGCTTTCATCATGCTTGCCATTCGCCTCCCAAACGAGGAAGCGCATCTGATCGAAAAGTTCGGCGACGAGTATCGCGAGTATATGAAACGCACTGGCAAATTTTTACCCAAAATTGGAGGTACTCAATGAGGCACGATTTAGCAAAGGAGAGCAACAATGCCTGACTCAACCATTTCGCTTATTGTTACATTCGCAGTCATCGCGGCAGGTTGGCTTGTTTTTCGTCCCGAACGCGGCTGGTTCTGGCAATGGCAGCGCGGACAGAAGTTGACCGCCAAGGTCTTGCAGGAGGATGCGCTCAAGCACATCCATCGCTGCGAGATCCATGGCGACAAGCCGTCGGTCAACAGTATCGCGGGGGCGCTCAAGGTCAGCCCCGATGAGGTGGCAAAGGTCATCAACAACCTCGAGGCGCATGAACTCTTGCAGTTCGAAGGCGGAGACATTCGATTGACCACCGCAGGGCGCGAATACGCCTTGCGGATGATCCGCGCCCACCGCTTGTACGAGCGTTATCTTGCGGATGAAACGGGCTACGAGGAAACAGAGTGGCACGACCGCGCGGAACATTTCGAACATACGATGACAACCGAATCGGCCAACGCACTTGCCGCCCACCTCGGCAACCCGACCTACGACCCGCACGGCGACCCCATCCCTACTGCCAACGGGCAGATGGTTTACACAGAACGCACACCGCTTACAGGCATGGAAATGGACAAACCCGCGCGCATCGTCCATCTTGAGGACGAACCTGAGGCGGTCTACGCACAGATCGTAGCGGAGGGACTGCACGTCGGGCAGGTGGTGCGGCTGATCGAGTCGTCGCCACAACGCGTGAGATTCTGGGCGGACGGGGACGAACATGTCGTCGCGCCGATTGTGGCGGCAAATATCGCAGTGGCTAAAATGTCTGAAGCGCCTCAGCAAGCCCAGGTCAAGGGAGAGGCGTTATCCAGTCTCAAGCCTGGCGAGTCGGGCAGAGTCGTCCAGCTATCACATCGCATCCGCGGGGCGGAACGCCGCCGTTTGATGGACCTGGGAATCCTGCCTGGCACGAAAGTCACGAACGAAATGACCAGCATGTCTGGCGATCCGTCGGCATATCGCATCCGCGACGCGATGATCGCGCTGCGAAAGTCGCAAGCGAACTTGATCTTGATCAGTAAAGAGGAAACAAAATGACAACACCGACTCAAACCACATCCGCCGCGTGCGAGACGTGTCCTGTGCACAATGCCGCCGCACTCAAAAAACTCGGCGTGGATATGACCGACTTCGATTTCGTCGTGGCGCTGGCGGGCAATCCGAACACGGGCAAGAGCACGGTGTTCAATGCGTTGACGGGCCTGCGCCAGCACGTGGGCAACTGGCCCGGCAAAACGGTGACGCGCGCTGAGGGCGGTTTCTCGTATGGCGATAACAAATACAAACTCGTTGACCTGCCCGGCACATATTCACTGCTGGCGACGAGTCTCGATGAAGAAGTGGCGCGCGATTTTATTCTGTTCGGTCAACCCGATGTCACCATCGTGGTTGCGGACGCGACGCGGCTCGAACGGAATTTGAATCTCGTGTTGCAGGTTTCGGAAATTACGAACCGCGTGGTGGTCGCTTTGAATTTGATGGACGAAGCCAGACGCCACGGACTTCAAATAGACGAGAGGCGGCTCGCGCGTGACCTGGGCATTCCCGTCGTCCCGATGTCTGCGCGGCAGGGAGAGGGAATCCCCGAACTCTTGCAGGCAGTGAGTGAGGTGGCGAAGGGTGAAGCCGTCGGCAAGCCGTATCGCGTCAAGTATGTCTCACCCGAACTCAAGAAAGCGGTGGAGCAATTGACCGCGCAGATCGAGTCGGCGTTCCCTGACCTGCCGAACGCGCGCTGGGTCGCGTTGCGTCTGCTCGATGGCGATGAGCGCATCGCAGAAGCCATGCGTAAGGGCGAACTTGGCGACCTGACTCATGGCAGCATCGAGGCGCGCGCCGCGCAGTTGCAGGTGATTGGGAATCAGTAATTCACTACACCCTCACCCTAACCCTCTCCCGTTGGAGAGGGGACTCCCTTCTCCCTTCGGGAGAAGGGCTGGGGATGAGGGAACGGAGTTTACAAATGACAACTTATCCTTTGAACAATCACGAAGACATCCTCAACAACGCCCAATCCCTGCGCTGGGAGATCGGCGCGGACTTCCACGAGAAGTTGATGGAATCCATTTACACCGACGCGTCGCAGATCGCAGACCGCGCCGTGACTCGTCCCGACAAAAAACCGCGCTTCGACCTGGATCGCACAATTGACAAACTGGTCACAAGCCGCGTTTGGGGCTTCCCACTAATGTTGATCCTGCTAACCATCGTCTTCTGGTTGACCATCGCTGGAGCGAACGTCCCATCGGGGATGCTGGCAACCCTGTTACTCGATACCGTTCATCCGTTCTTGAAAGGTGTGTCCGCGAGCATCGGCGTCCCGTGGTGGATTGACGGTCTCCTGCTGGACGGCATGTACCTTGCCACTGCCTGGGTCATCAGCGTGATGCTCCCGCCCATGGCGATCTTCTTCCCGCTCTTCACCCTGCTGGAAGATTTCGGCTATCTCCCGCGCGTGGCATTCAACCTCGACAACATGTTCCGCAAGGCAGGCGCGCACGGGAAACAGTCCCTCAGTATGACGATGGGATTCGGATGTAACGCAGCGGGCGTGGTGGCAACGCGCATCATTGACAGTCCGCGCGAACGGCTGATCGCCATCCTCACCAACAACTTCGCGCTGTGCAATGGTCGCTGGCCCACGCAGATCTTGATCGCCTCCCTGTTCGTCGGCGCGCTTGTCCCTGCCCATTTGGGTGGGCTGGTCTCTGCATTGGCGGTTGTTGGTATTGCTGTTCTCGGCGTGATGCTGACATTCGTCTCCTCCTGGGCGCTCTCGCGCACGGTGTTGAAAGGCGAAGTCTCCACCTTTAGTTTGGAACTGCCCCCCTACCGTCCGCCGCGCATCTGGCAGACGATCTACACGTCCGTGATCGACCGCACGCTGATCGTGCTTTGGCGCGCAGTGACCTTTGCCCTGCCTGCTGGCGCGGTCATCTGGCTGGCGTCCAATATTGTCATTGGCGGGAACAGCATCGCGGGACACTTGATCAACTTCATGAATCCGTTTGGCTTGATCCTCGGTCTCAATGGCGTCATCCTTTTGGCGTACATCGTCGCCATCCCTGCCAATGAGATTGTCATCCCCACCATCCTGATGTTGACCGTGCTCGTCACGGGCGCGACGGGGGTCGGCTCGGGCGCGGGCGTGATGTTCGAACTCGATTCCGACGCCCAAACGCTGTCGCTCCTGCAAACCGGCGGCTGGACGTTGCTGACCGCGGTCAACCTGATGCTATTCAGCCTGATCCATAACCCATGCAGCACGACCATCTACACGATCTACAAGGAGACAGGCAGCAAGAAATGGACGACCATTGCCGCGGTCTCGCCTGTGATCCTCGGCTTTATCGTCACGTTCGTTGTGGCGCAGGTGTGGAGGTTTGTGGAGAGTTTGTTGTAGAAAGTCGAAGTGACTGCCGCCTCGCAGGTGACAGTCACTTTTTTATATGCCTTGACGATCCTATTATTTAACGATAATATATGAATATCTGTTCATATATTCAACAATGAAACTAACCGAACTCAAAGCCATCAAACTTGCCGAACTCTTCAGCGCCCTCAGCGACACCAGCCGCATCCGCATCATCGCCATGCTCATGGATGGCGAAAAAAGCGTGAACGCCCTCGCCCAGGGACTCGGTATGACCGACTCCGCCGTCTCGCACCAACTTCGCGGACTGCGCCAGATGCATCTTGTGCGCGCCCGCAAAGCAGGACGACAAGTCTTTTATTGCCTCGATGACGACCACGTTGCGAAGCTATTCCACATGGGGCTTGACCACGTTAATCATGGATAACCACCCTCATAGCCATTCCCATTTTGGCGATCTCGCCAATCAGTCTACGAAACGCCTTGCGCTCTCGCTCGGATTGACTGCCGCGTTCGTTGTTATTGAGATCATCGCGGGGATTTTTGGCAACAGCCTCGCCCTGCTCACCGACGCCGCGCACAACTTCACTGACGTGATTGCACTCGGCTTGAGTTGGTACGCCTTGCGCGTCGCCGCCAGACCCGCCAATGCAGGCAAGACCTTCGGTTACCATCGTGTGGGAATTCTCGTCGCACTCGTCAACTCGACCACGCTCGTGTTGATCGCGCTGGGAATATTCTACGAAGCCTATCGTCGCCTCATCCTGCCGCCCGAAGTGAACGCGCCTGTCCTGATCGGCGTCGGCGCGGTGGCCTTCCTCATCAATGCGGGTACCGCCTGGCTTGTCCAGAAAGGAAGCGAGCACGACCTCAATCTGCGGAGCGCGTTTCTGCATCTCATGGGCGACGTGCTTTCCACACTCGGCGCAGTAGTCGCGGGCATCGTCATTTATTTCACCCGATGGAACTGGCTCGATCCACTGGTCAGCGTTCTAATAGGCATCCTCATCCTCTGGAATGCCTGGGGCATCCTGCGCCAGACCATTCACATTCTTCTCGAAAGTTCCCCTGAAGACATGAACGTGAACAACCTGCTGAACGATCTGCGCAAAGTGGATGGCGTGTTGGATGTCCACGATCTTCATGTTTGGAGTATCAACGAAAGCCTGCGCCTGCTCTCCGCCCACATCGTCACGCAGGATATCCCCGTCAGCGCGGGCGTAACAATACAGGACAGAATCAACGAACTTCTCGCCCGTCAGTACAACATTCGACACGCAACCCTACAACTCGAGTGCGAGGGCTGCGAATCCGACGCGCTGTTCTGCGACATTTCTGAAATCGAACACGCCCACAGGCATGAAAGCGAATTCCGATGAACGCAACCGCCAAACTCAATGTCGTGGATTCCTTGCAGGCGCGGTCATCTGGATCCTCGCCAACATTCTTTATTGCGAGATTATTCGGTTGAAAAACTCCTGCCAAAATCGGCGGGAGTTTTTGATTCGGATTACAATAACCGATACATAAGGAGCCGATCATGGACATGCAATATCGTCGGTTGGGACGGGCGGGAATCAAGATCAGCGTGCTGTCGTTTGGGTCGTGGGTCACCTTTCACCACCAGGCGGACGTCAGTTTGGCGGCGGACATGATGAAGGCCGCGTACGAAGCGGGCGTCAATTTCTTCGACAATGCCGAGGTCTACGCGGGCGGAAAATCCGAACAGGTCATGGGCGCGGCGTTGAAGAAACTGGGCTGGCGGCGTTCCAGTTACCTCGTCTCGACCAAGTTCTTCTGGGGACTGCACGACAACGTCAACGAGCGGAACACGCTGAATCGAAAACGCCTGCTCGAAGGGATTGACGGTTCCCTCCACCGACTCGGGCTGGATTACGTGGACCTGGTCTTTTGCCACCGCCCGGACCGCGAGACCCCCATCGAAGAGACTGCCCGCGCCATGCAGGACATCGTGCAATCGGGACGCGCCATCTACTGGGGAGTCTCCGAATGGAGCGCGGACGAGATCCGCGCCGCGTGGAGCGTGTGCGACAAATACGGCTGGCACAAGCCCGTCACCGAACAGCCCCAATACAACCTGTTCCACCGCGACCGCGTGGAAAAAGAATACGCCAGGCTTTACGAAGATATCGGCCTCGGCACAACCATCTGGAGTCCGTTGGCCTTCGGCATCTTAACAGGCAAATACAACAACGGCACCCCCAAAGACAGCCGCGCCTCCCTCAAAGGTTATGGCTGGATGAAAGACGATATCACGCAGGAGAGGATTGCCAAGGTGAAGAAGTTGGGCAGGATCGCCAGAGAACTGGACTGCACGCTAGCCCAGTTTGCCATTGCTTGGTGCGCGAAGAATCCCCACGTCAGCACGGTCATCACAGGCGCATCGCGCGTATCGCAGGTGGAAGAGAACATGAAGGCGCTGGAAGTCCTGCCAAAATTGACCGAGGCTGTGATGGCGCAGGCGGATAAGATCGTCGGCAAGCCCAAAGAGGAAGATTGACGCACTGGAAATTTTTTAAGCGACTTTTCAGAAGTGGAAAGACGAAGTGGAAAAATACAATAACCTGCTTAATTCGCGGCCTGTTTGATGAGAAGGAGCAGCGCATAGATCACGGTCGTGAGCAATCCCAGCGCGGACAGGGCGATTCCCGCGATGGCTATTTTGCGGCTTTCCGATTTCAAAGTATACAAGCCCAGTCCCAATCCAACCGCGCTCGCCGCCGCGCCGCACAAGGGAATAATCGCCGCGCACAGGCTGATCACGCCCAGCGCAGCGGACATTAGCGCGAGGTATCGGTTCGTCCGCAATTCGGGGTCAAGGGAGGCGGGATCGGTTTCCATTACTCCTCACCCGTCAACAACTTCAGTCTCTCCCACGGCTTGAGGTTCGCTTCATCGGCATAAATCGCCTTCAATTCGTACAATTCATCCCGCAACGCGGCGGCCCTCTCGAACTCAAGATTCTTAGCCGCCTCTTTCATCTGCCTCTCTAATTCATCGATAATTCGCTTCATCTCACCGCGCGGCATTCCCTCCGCGGCTTTGGTCTTGTACTCGCCTCTCATCTCCGCCACGGCCTTCGGCGACATCTGATCGGTCAGGTCTCGGATGGCCTTGTGGATGCTGACGGGCGTGACGCCATGCTCCTCGTTGAACTTCAATTGCTTGGCGCGGCGGCGATTGGTCTCGTCAATGGCGCGCTTCATCGAGTCGGTGATGCGGTCCGCGTACATGATGACGCGCCCGTTGACGTGACGCGCGGCGCGGCCGATGGTCTGGATGAGAGCCGTGTCCGAGCGCAGGAATCCCTCCTTGTCCGCGTCCAGGATCGCGACGAGGGAGACTTCGGGAAGGTCGAGTCCCTCGCGCAACAGGTTGATGCCCACGATCACGTCGAACACGCCCAGGCGCAGATCGCGCAGGATGCCGACGCGTTCGAGAGTCTCCACTTCGGAATGGAGGTAGTGAACTTTGATTCCCAACTCCATCAGGTAATTCGATAGATCTTCGGCCATGCGCTTGGTGAGCGTGGTGACCAGCACGCGCTCGCCCGCGTCCACGCGGACGCGGATTTCCCTGACGAGATCATCCACCTGGCCCTTCGTCGGGCGCACCTCCACCTCGGGATCCACGAGGCCCGTCGGGCGGATGATCTGCTCAACAACCTGCCCGGCGCGTTCCATCTCGTACGGCCCGGGCGTGGCGGAGGTGTAAATCGTGTGCCCCATTACATGCTCGAACTCGTGGAACTTGAGCGGACGGTTATCCAGCGCGGACGGCAGGCGGAAGCCGTACTCGACCAGCGTCTCTTTGCGCGAGCGGTCGCCGTTGTACATGCCGCGGATCTGAGGCACGGTCATGTGCGATTCGTCAATGACGAGCAGGTAGTCGCTGGGCAGGAAGTCAATCATCGTCCACGGATGCGAACCCGCCTCGCGCTGATCGAGATGGCGTGAGTAGTTCTCGATGCCCGAGCAATAACCGACCTCTTTGAGCATTTCGAGATCGTAGCGCGTGCGCTGTTCGAGCCGCTGCGCCTCCAGCAATTTGCCCTGTTCCTTGAACAAGGCCAGCCGCTCATCCAATTCGCGTTCGATATCGGAAATCGAATCCTTGAGTTTGTCTGCGGCGGTGATGTAATGCTTGGCAGGATAGATCGAAATTTCCTTCGGCTCGTCGAAGACCTCGCCCGTCAACGGGCTGAACTGAAGGATGCGCTCGACCTCATCGCCGAAGAAGGCGACGCGAAAGCCGCGCTTGTCGTCGTACGCGGGGACGATCTCCAGCGTATCGCCTCGGACCCTGAACGTGCCGCTGCGCAATTCCATGTCATTACGCTGATACTGTCCCTCCACCAACTGGCGCACCAGCGCGTTGCGCCGATAGATCTCCCCCACCGCCAGGCGCACCGTCCCGCGCCCGAACTCCTCGGGGGAACCCAGCCCGTAGATGCACGAGACCGACGCAACGATGATGACATCCCTGCGCGAGATCAGTGAAGTAGTTGCCGCGAGCCGCAGGCGTTCGATCTCCTCGTTGATTTGCGTCTCTTTTTCAATGTAGAGATCGTGGCGCGGAACGTAGGCCTCGGGCTGATAATAATCGTAGTACGAGACGAAATACTCCACCGCGTTTTCGGGGAAGAATTCCTTGAACTCGGCGTAGAGTTGCGCCGCGAGCGTCTTGTTGTGCGCCATGATGAGGGCGGGCTTCTGCAATTCCTGGATGACGGAGGCAATCGTGAACGTTTTGCCGGTGCCGGTCGCGCCGAGCAGGACCTGATGCCGCATGTCCTTGCGGACGCCGTCCACGAGTTGGACGATGGCTTCCGGCTGGTCACCGGTTGGGATGAAAGGGGCTACAAGTTTGAATTCCATAGGTTGGTTTGGGTTACAAAACGGGAACGTGTGTTCTATTGTAACACAGAGAATGACTATTGAATTGGCATCGGAACTTTGCTATAATACACATAATTCAGACCTTATTTATCCGCAAGTATCACAAAAGGAGAAACTTATGAAAGCCCGTACTTTGACCAGAATCCTAACTACTCTGGGCGCCTTCTTTGGCCTCCAACTTTTGATGGCGACCTGGAGCGCAACTAACGAAGGAAACCAGGCATATATCAGGAATGGCAGTGTCATGATTCCAATGGGGAGCGATAAGATCGCTCAACAGACGGCCGATAAACTCAACAAAGAAGAAGAAAAGGCGGAAAATAGGCAGGAGAAGGAAGATAAGAAGAAGGACAAGAGAAAATAGTAATGAAATTACGGCATCGATTCATATGAAAGGAGACACTGAAATGTTTTCAACTCGTGATCGCAGCGAAAATTCCAAACGAGGCTTTTGGGGACTGTTACTCGTCACATTGGTAGCGGTACTTTCTGCCGCCTGGGAATCACAGCAATCGCCATTTGGAACGGTGGTGACGAATGGTTCGATCTCATTCACCGCCCCGGATGCCAAGGCCGGTGAGAACATGGCTGAAATCCTCAATGAGGCCGACAAAAAATCTGAAAAGCAGGAAAAGAAAAACGACAAGAAGGACGACAGGAAAAAGTAACACTGGCGCACAGCAGGCGGTTGGAGTTTTCCAGCCGCCTGCTTTTTAATGCTCGGTTCAATCCGCCTTTTTCCAATCTCTCAATTGCCCCAATACTTCCAGCAATTTGACCATCCAGGATTCGTCTTTGGCAAAGGTCAACCAATAAGCGGACTTACCGCCGCGCACGCCCGGGCCGAGATCGGGTAAACGCGTCGGCTCGGACCCGTTGGCGGGCGCGGGATAGCGAAGCGCCACCTGTCCCCCCTCCCAACTGACCGCGGACAGTCCCGCCCTCTCGGCGTGCAACTTGACGCGCATCTGATACAGCAGATGCTCCACCATCTCCGGCAACGCGCCGAATCGGTCGCGGAACTCGGAGGCCAGCGCCTCGATCTCGGACTCATCCCGAAGGTCCGCGATGCGGCGATACAGTCTCAGGCGCAGGTCCTGGTCGGGGATGTAGTCCGCGGGGATGCCGATGGCGAGGGGCAAATCCACATTCACGGGCATCGCAACCGGTTGAAGGTTGAAAGCTTGCCCTGAGCCAGGTCGAAGGATTGGAAGGTTGGAAGGTTGGGCCGTCGAGTTTGCGAACCTTAAACGACGAACGGAGTCGGCCAGCAACCGCGTATAGAGGTGAAAGCCCACATCCTGAATGAAACCGTGCTGGCGCGTGCCCAGCAGTTCGCCCGCGCCGCGGATCTCCAGGTCGCGCATGGCAATCGAATAGCCCGCGCCGAGTTGTGTGTTCTCGGCAATCACTTCGAGTCTCTGCTGACCTTCAATCGTAGGCGACATTTTATTGTGGCGGAAGAAATACGCGTAGGCGCGCATCGCGCCGCGCCCGACGCGCCCGCGCAGTTGATACAGTTGCGCCAGGCCGAAGGTGTCGGCGCGATCCACGATGAGGGTGTTGGCGTTGGGAATGTCCAGTCCCGATTCGATGATGGAGGTCGAGAGCAGGATGTCGATCTCGCCCGCAGTGAAGCGATGCATCACGGCCGAGAGTTCCGCCTCGGGCATCTGGCCATGACCAATATCAATGCGCGCCTCGGGGACGAGTTTCTCCAGATGCGCCTTCATTGCGTCAATGGTATGGACGCGATTGTGGACGAAGAAAATTTGTCCGCCGCGCTCCAGTTCGCGCAGGACGGCCTGTCTCACCAGCCGCGGTGAATACGGCCCGACGTGCGTAATGATCGGCAGGCGTTCTTCGGGCGGCGTATTCAAATTGGAAATATCGCGTACGCCCGTCAATGCCATGTAGAGCGTGCGCGGAATCGGTGTGGCCGTGAGAGTCAACACGTCCACCTCGGTGCGGAGTTTTTTTAGATGCTCCTTGTGGGTCACGCCGAAGCGCTGTTCCTCGTCAATGATAACCAGCCCCAAATCCTTGAACTGCACATCAGAAGAAATCAATCGGTGTGTGCCGATGATGATGTCCACTTCGCCGATGGCGAGCGCGGCAAGAATATCGCTCTGTTCGCGCGGTGTGCGAAAGCGTGAGAGCATCTCCACTTTAACGGGGTACGCCGCCAGCCGCTGCAGGAACGTCTCGTAATGCTGTTGCGCAAGCACCGTGGTCGGCACCAGGATCGCGACCTGCCTGCCGTCCATCACAGCCTTGAACGCGGCGCGCAGCGCCACCTCGGTCTTGCCGTAGCCCACATCGCCGCACAACAGGCGATCCATTGGACGCGGCGTTTCCATGTCGCGTTTGATGTCGGCCAGCGCGCGGGTCTGGTCGTCGGTCTCGACGTATGGGAACGAGTCTTCCAGTTCCTTCTGCCAATTGGAATCGGACGAGAACGAATAACCGACCGAGACCTGCCGACGCGCGTAGAGATCGAGCAGTTCCTGTGCGACCTTTTGGACTGCCTCCTTGGCGCGCGACTTCTTCTCGGTCCAGGCCTGACCGCCGAGGTGGTCCAGCGAAGGGACGCCGCCGTCCGCGCCCACGTAACGGGTCAAACGATCCGCCTGGTGCACGGGGACGAAGAGCGTATCCCCGCCCTCGTATTCCACCGCGAGGAATTCGCGCTGGTGGCCTTCCAGATTCCGCTGGACGAGTCCCGCGAAACGCCCGACGCCGTGATCCACGTGGACGACGTGGTCGCCGGGCTGGAGGTCCGCGTAGAACGTTTCGGGCGCCTCGACAATGGGACGGGCACGCGTCCGCAGTTGGGGCCGCTCCCAGCCAAAGACCTCCGAGTCAGTGACGAGATAGAGGTCATCGAGTTGCCAGCCTTCGGAGAGGGAAGCCTCGAAGAAGACAACGGACAGCGGACGATGGACAACAGACTGCAAATCTGCCTCGTCCCGCGGTCCGTGGTCTGTGGCCTGATTCCAGAGTTCTTCAAGACGAGAGCGTTGGCGCGAGACAACGACAACCTGCTTTCCGTCCTCGACCAGTCTCGCGAGATAGTCTTCAAACGGCTTGAGCCGTCCCGCGAATCGTTCAATATGCCCAAACTGCTCCGCCAGCGAACTGCCCATACCCAACGACCGATCACTGCTCACTGATGACTGGTCACTGGCCCTTCCCAACTCCACCATTGCCCTCTCTCCCACACTATCCGCCAACTCGGACCAGGTGAGATAGGGCACTGGAAAATCTTCGGGAAGCGTGCCCTCTTCGATGCATTCCTGCCTGAACTTGACCGCCTGCTCCTCCACCTCCTGGCTCATCATTTCGACGAGGCCGAGATCATCAATGAGCACGAGAGATTTTTGAGGAAGGTAATCGAGGAGACTTGATGGAACGGAATGCAGAAGCGGGATGTGGAATTCGGTGAGTTCCGTTTCAGGTTCCTGTGTACCCGTGTGCGTGTGTACCTGTTTACTTTCCACAAACTCCCGCGCCGGTGTAACCAGAATTGACTCGAGTTTCGCAATCGTGCGCTGCGTGGCAGGATCGAAGCGGCGGATGGTCTCGATCTCGTCGCCGAAGAAATCCAGGCGCACGGGATGCGGTTCGGTCGGAGGCCAGACGTCCAGCAGGCCGCCGCGGTGGGAGAATTGACCGGGCTCGAGCACCGTGTCCACGCGTTCGTAGCCGATCTCGGTCCAGGCGCGCTGGAGCGTCTCAGGTTGGATGCTCTGTCCCGCGGACAACTTCCTGCAAGCCTTGAGGTAATCGCGGCGCGGCAGGGTGCGTGTCATCAAGGCGCGGGCAGAGGCGACGATGACGGGCGCGGTCGAGGGTTTCTCGGTAAATGGCAAGTGGTAGGCGGCCAGCGCGGTGATGGCCTGCAGGCGCTCGCGGCGCGTGGTCAATCCCCAGGCGGCCTGTTCGTAAAACAACGGGTTGGGTTCGGCAAACAAGTAGCGCGGCGACTTCACCCAGAAGCCCAACTCATCGAACAGGGACAGCGCATGATCGGCGCGGTCGGTGATGAGCAGGACGGGTTGCTGAAGGTCGCCGTGCAATGCGGCCAGCACGGGCAGTCGCGCCGAACGCGGCAGGCCAAGTGCAGGAAGAGACTCGCCTGCCTGAAGTTCGGTCGAGACACGTTGATATTGCGGCAGAGCGCGGATCTTTTGAAGGAGAATATCCATATCCCTTGAGGCTGATTGACCGACGCGAGGATAGCCCGCTACACGTCAACGGCGTTGCCGTTGAACTTGTTCATTGCCGCATTCAGGCCATTGATCACGAACTCCAGCGCGGCGTCGGCGGCGCGGTCGAGGATCTCGGAGAGGGCCTTCATATCCTCCTTGGAAAAGTCCTGCAGGACATAATCAGCAGGGTCCATGCGCCCGGGCGGACGCCCGATGCCGATTCGCAGACGCGGAAACTCCTTTGTGCCGAGCCGTTCGATGACCGAGCCCATGCCGCGCTGACCTCCCGCCCCGCCCTGGGCGCGTATGCGGATCGTCCCATACGGCAGGTCAATATCATCGGACAGGACCATCAGGTTGGTCAACGGAATTTTGTAGAAGTGCGCCAGTCCCTGCACGGATTGACCGGAGAGATTCATGTACGTCTGCGGTTTGGCGAGGATGAGTCTGCGCTCTTCGTGCGTCGTGGAAATCACGATGGCTTTCGACTGCATCTTCATGCCACGCGCGTTCAGGCGGACGCACAGCCTGTCAATCAGCATGAAGCCGACGTTGTGGCGGCTGTCGCGGTATTCGCGGCCGGGGTTGCCGAGGCCGATGAGAAGGTAAGTGTCAGGTGCCATGTGTCAAGTGTCTGGTGTCAGGAACGGCGGAGGCGGAGGAAGATTCCAAAGACAAGGAACAGGAGCAGGATGGTCAATGCGCCGCGGCCGAGGCTGGCATAGATTTCGGGAGTGCCCAGCGCGGCGGGATTCGCCGGGAGCGGCGTGGGCGTGGACGGAGGGCGCGCTGTCTCGGTAGGGATGGGCGTAAGCGTCGCGGGCGCGAGGGACTCGGTCGGCGCGGGCGTGGACGATGGCGTGGGTGTGTCGGGCGTGTAGTTGCGGACGCTGAGCCCGGTCACGATGGTCTCCAGCTGCGTGCCATCCTGCAGGGTCACGCGCAGGCGCAGGTTGTATTCGCCGTCGGTGATGGAGGTCGTGTCCCAAACGGCGATCAGGCCCTCGGTCACGGGCTGTTCGCTGGCCTGGATCAGGAACCAGGTCCCGCTCGAATCGGAGGCGTAGGCAAAGGCCACTTCCGCCAGGAAGAATCCATCCACCGCGCTCGTCCCGGTCACGTTGACCGCGCCGCGCAGGGTCTGTCCCGCGGCCGGGAACGTAATGGACGGCGTCACGCCCGTCTGTGCGAGGAACGCGGTCAAGGCCAGGAGAAATTTCAACATCGCAACCGTTGAGTCTAACATGGAGAGGGAAGCAGGTCAACAAAACGGACGAAATTTGTCACAGCGCAGGATGGGAGAGATAATTTTTATGGTAAACTACGGGCAGTTCAAGAACGACTCTGAGGAGAATTCGTTATGGCAAAGTCCCGCGCCGAACAGATGGTGGAACGCCTGCGCGCGATGCAGGCCGCCGCCCCCGACATCGAAGCCTCGGCCATCGTCTCGGTGGACGGCCTGATCATGGCCTCGGCCCTCCAGCAGGGCGCGGAGGAAGACCGCGTGTCGGCCATGTCGGCGGCGATGCTTTCGCTGGGCGAGCGCATCGCGGGCGAACTCGGCCGCGGCGGACTGGAACAGGTCTACATCAAAGGCGACAACGGATTCATCGTGCTGATCGCCGTCGGGACGGAAGCCGTGCTCACCGCCCTGGCGCGCCACGAAGGCAAACTGGGACTGGTCTTTCTCGAAATGCGTCGGGCGGCCGAAGATTTGACGAAACTGGTCGGATGAAGAAACCAATCCTGTTTCCCCCTGATTCGAACCTCAACCCCGGTGGGGAGGGCGCAACTGCCCTCCCCACTTCTCTTTTCCCTCACCCTGCCCTCTCCCCGCTTCGTCTCCGCTGGCGCTCCGCTCAGCGCGGGCGGGAGAGGGCGCTTTAGGAGTCGAACATGGCAACAAAATATTTATTCTTTACCGGCGGCGTGGTGTCTTCGGTCGGCAAGGGCGTGACGGCCGCGGCCATCGGCCTGACGCTCAAGGAGCGCGGCTTCAAGGTCGCGGTGCAGAAACTCGACCCGTACATCAACGTGGACCCCGGCACGATGAGTCCCTACCAGCACGGCGAGGTGTACGTCCTCGACGACGGCGCGGAAACGGACCTGGACCTGGGTCACTACGAACGGTTCATTGACATCCGCTTGAGCCGCGTCAGCAATTTCACCGCGGGACAGGTCTACGCGGAGATCATCCAGAAGGAACGCCGCGGCGACTACCTCGGCGGGACGATTCAGGTGATTCCCCACATCACCAACGAGATCAAGCGCCGGGTCGGGCTGGTGGCGAAGGAGACCAAAGCCGAGATCGTGCTGGTGGAAGTCGGCGGCACGGTCGGCGACATCGAGTCGCAGCCGTTCCTCGAAGCGCTGCGGCAACTCCGCAACGAGGTCGGCCGCGAGAACGTGTTCTTCATCCACGTGACGTGGCTTCCGTACATCGGCGCGACGGGCGAATTGAAGACCAAGCCCACACAACATTCGGTGGCCGCGCTGCGCTCCATCGGCATCTCGCCCAACATGATCATCGCCCGCTCCGACCAGCCCATCGAGGACGGCCTGTGCGACAAGATCGCCCTGTTCTGCGACGTGGACAAGAAGGCGGTCGTCCCGATGGTGACGACGCCCATCCTCTACGAAGTGCCGCTCCTGCTCGAACAGGCCGGTGTGGCGGAATACCTGATCGCCAGCCTGAAACTCAAACCGACCCAGCGCCCCGACTGGAAGCCCTGGAGGCGGCTGGTGGAGGGCGTGCGCAAACCAAGGCCCGCCGTCAAAGTGGCGCTGGTGGGCAAGTATGTGGAACTGCACGACGCGTACATGTCCGTGCGCGAGGCGCTCAAGCACGCCGCGCTCGCCAACGAGGTCGAGGTGGAGATCGGCTGGGTGCACTCGGCCGACCTCGAGAAGAACAAGGGCTGGGAGGTCGTGCAAAGCGCGGACGCCATCATCGTGCCCGGCGGATTCGGCTCGCGCGGCATCGAGGGCAAGATCATGGCGGCGCGTTACGCGCGCGAGAAGAAGGTCCCCTACCTGGGGTTGTGCCTGGGGATGCAGTTGATGTGCATCGAGTTCGCCCGCAACGCGCTCGGACACGAGGACGCCAACTCGTCCGAATTCGACCGCGGCACCGAGACGCCCGTCATTGACCTGATGCTCGACCAGCGCTCCATCACCGACATGGGCGGGACGATGCGGCTGGGCCTGTATCCATGCGTGTTGAAGAAGGGCAGTAAGGCGGCCGCGGCCTACAACGAGGCGCTGGTCGAGGAACGCCACCGCCACCGCTTCGAATTCAACAACGCCTTCCGCGCCGAGTTCGAAAAAGCGGGCATGGTCTTTTCGGGCCTTTCGCCCGACGGAAAACTGGTGGAGATCGCCGAACTCGCCGACCACCCCTACATGGTGGGAAGCCAGTTCCACCCGGAGTTCCTGTCGCGGCCAAACCGTCCGCATCCGCTGTTCATGGGACTGGTGAAGGCGGCCAAGGCGAGAGCCGGGAACTGACAGTTTGCTTCAAAAGCGCTCCGTTGGTCGAGCAGGCGGCGAAAATCACCACTTATTTTCAAAATAGCCGCTGTTGGCGCCGTACCGAGACCAACCGTAGGTAGAAAGCGTCTGTGTTGTGGTCTCGATACGCCCCTCGACAAACACTCGGGGCTACTCGACCACCACTACAAGTCAGGGGACTAGAAATCAATTTTGAAGTCTAATTAATAATGCAGTTGCCTTTGTGGTAAAAAAATGGTAATATTTAGTTGTCAGATAAACGTCCCGCAGGTTACCGCCTTACAGGCTCGCATCCCATAACCCTGCGGGACGATGTGCATTATCAGGGACGAACCCACGGATTGCATTGACATTGCGCGATGGAGAAATTTGTGAATTCAACCCATGACAGACAGGCATGCGTGTGCTCCCAGGCAGGACACCCGCGTTTGCGCGACCGAAGGAGGTAATCGAATTAAAGAAATCCAGCGTTGCCGTTAACCCACGTGTGACAGGCCATCCTCAATCACCGAAAGAACAACTTATGAGGGACGAACCCTCAGGGAGAAAATTCCATGCATAGCAACCACCGTTTCCTTCGACTGGCGCTCACCATCCTGATGGGCATGGCGTTGCTTTCGATTGCCGCCCAGCCTGCCTTTGCGGGCTCCGCGCCCGCGCCGGCCGCGCAGGACCTCGGCGAGCGGCGCGGCTATCATCCGCAGACCGGCATGTTGACCTTCCTCGGCGCCAGCCCGGCCGAGCCCATCGTGGTGGCCGGCGCGGTCGGCCCGGACCTTCCGGCCGAGGCGCGCGGCGAGGCCATCCTCCAGGCTTACGCCGCGGAGTTCGGCATCCAGGACCCGGTCGAAGAACTGACCGTGTCGCGCCAATCGGTTTCACCCATGACCGAGAATCAGAGCGTCCGCTATCAGCAGGTCTATCAGGGCGTCCCGATCCTCGGCGGCGAACTGGTGTTGAACATGACCGCCGCGGGCGAACTGCTCTCGCTGAGCGGCGAGGTTTCACCGAACCTCTCGCTTTCGACCACTCCACAATTGAGCGCGGACGCGGCGCGCGCCGCGGCTCTCGAACTCGTCGCCAAGTATTACGAACTGGAGGCCTCCGACCTGAGCGTCACGGACCCCGAACTATGGATCTACGACGAACGCCTGCTCATGCCCAGCGACCGGCCGACGCAGTTGGTCTGGCGCATGGACGTGACCGCGGCCGGCGCTCCGGTGCGCCAACTGGTGCTCATCGAGGCGAACAGCGGCAAGGTCAGCCTGACCTTCAACCAGGTTGATACAGCCTGGGTCGGGAGCGGCGCGTACAATGCCCCGGCCTCCGGCCAGCCCGCTTCCGAGGCGCCGTCCGCCGCGCTGGTGCTGGGTACGCCAAGCCTCGCAACGTACGACCTCAACGGCGATGAACCTGCCAGTGGGCCGATCACTGGATACACACCGGAGTGTTCGAATAGTTCGCGCACGTGCGGAACGCTTGATACCGACACTGAGCTCGCTCATGCGTATGCCTACGATACTTATATGGCCTACGCCGACCTGCACAGCCGCGACAGCATTGACGGCGCAGGCATGACCATCCTATCCTACGTACACTACGGCGTCGGATATCAAAACGCCTTCTGGAGCGGCTATGAGATGGTCTATGGTGACGGCTTCTCGGCCGCCGACGACGTGGTCGGTCACGAATTGACCCACGGCGTCACCCAGAACGAATCCAACCTGTTCTACTGGTATCAATCCGGTGCCATCAACGAGTCCTTCTCGGACGTATGGGGCGAGTACGTGGACCAGATCAACGGCTACGGCACCGACACACCCGCGGTCGAATGGCTGATGGGCGAGGATGTGCCCGGCTTCGGCGCGATCCGCAACATGAAGAACCCGCCCGCCTTCGGTGATCCCGACTCAATGCTAAGCGCCTACTATTACGAAGGCACCAGTGACAACGGCGGCGTCCACTGGAACAGCGGCGTGAACAACAAGGCGGTCTTCCTGATGGTGGACGGCGGTTCCTTCGGCGGCAAGGTCGTCTCCCCGCTCGGCTGGGACAAGACCCTTACCGTCTACTACGAAGCCCAGACCAGCCTGCTCACCTCCGCATCAGACTATCTCGACCTGTACAACGCCCTTTATCAGGCCTGCCTCAACAGCATCGGCGTCAACGGCATCGTGCTGGCCGACTGCCAGGAAGTGCGCGACGCCACCGACGCGGTGAAAATGAGCCAACAGCCCGCGCCCAACTTCAACCCGGACGCGGCCTATTGTCCGACCGGCACCTCGCCCTATCCAGACCTCTTTGTCGAGGACTTCGAGACCGGCACCGACGGCTGGACCTTTGACTACAACCAGGGCACGGCCGCCAACTGGTCGCTGTGGTCATCCAGCCCCTGGTATCCCTACCTTGGCCCATATGCCACGAGCGGCGATGAGTCGCTGTATGCAGACGATGATGCGGGCTACTTCAACAATTACACCTTGAACGACTCCTATGCCATCAGCCCGTCCATCAACCTGCCGCAAGGTAAAAAACTCTTCCTGCACTTCCGCCACTCCTACGGCTTCGAGTTCTACTCCTCCTATCTCTACGATGGCGCCGTTCTGGAATACTCTCTGGACGGCGGCGCGTGGACCGACGCCAAGCCGCTCTTCAGCGCCGGGCAGAATTACAAGGGGATGCTATACTACTGGGCCTTTGCGCCGAATCCACTGCACGGTCGTCAGGCCTTCGCCAACTTCAGCCATGGCTACGTGGATTCGCGCTATGACCTGACCAAGCTGGTCACCACAGCGCCTCACAACATCCGCTTCCGCTGGCGCATGGGCACGGACGGCAGCGGCGCGGCCTGGGGTTGGTGGCTGGATGACGTGCGCGTCGAGACCTGCATCAGCATCCCGTCCGTCCCGGCCCTACTCAGCCCGGCCCTCAACGCTCTCGTCACGGATTACACGCCGCTGCTCGACTGGAAGGATTCCATCCCCGACCTCGACCACTACTGGCTGCAGGTGGACGACAACAGCGACTTCAGCAGTCCGCACTTCGACGCCAACGTGGGTCCCACCTCCCAGTGGCAGATCCTGGATCCGAACGCGCTGAACTCCAACACCAAGTACTACTGGCGCGTGAAAGCCTACAACGCGGGCGGCGGCGCGGGCAACTGGTCCGCGGTGCGCTACTTCCGCACCTCCATCCTCCCGCCGGCCAACCTGATCGAACCCTCGGGCAACATCCTCAACAAGCGTCCGTTCTTCGATTGGGATGCGGTGCCCGGCGCGACCGGCTACACCCTGCAGGTCTCGCGCGAGAGCGACTTCACGCCATTGCTGTGGAACAGGAACTCCACCACCGACTCCTACATGCCCACTACAGACCTGCCGGCCGACACCCTGCTCTACTGGCGCGTGAGAACCAGCGGGCCGAACGGACCGAGCGCGTGGTCTGACCAAACATTCAGTTTCACTACCGGCAACCCGCCCTCCATTCCGGTCCTGCTCAGCCCGGCCAACAACTCCCTGCATACCGACTATACGGTCCCGCTGGACTGGAGACCGTCCACCTTCCCGACCGGCACCTCCCTGGGCTACTACGAAGTGCAGGTTGACGACGATCCCGCATTCGGCAGCCTGGCTTACAATATCGGCGTCGGCGGCGATTTCATCGAGACCGATCCCCTGGCGCCCGGCGTCAAGTACTACTGGCGTGTGCGCGCCTTCAACCTGGACAGCGAGTACTCAGCCTGGTCCACGGTGCGCTACTTCCGCACGGCCTTCCTGCCGCCCAACCTGGTCTCCCCCGCGGACGGCGCGTTGCTGCTTAACCTGCGCCCGACCTTCGACTGGGATCCCGTTTCCGGCGCGACCAACTACACTCTGCAGGTGTCGAAGAACACCGCCTTCACGCAGTTGGTATTGAACAAGGTCGTCACTCCCGATACCTACACGCCCACCGTCAACCTCCCGGCGGGCATCCCGCTCTACTGGCGCGTGCGCACCAACGGCGCGTTCGGACCGGGCGCCTACTCGCCCTACCGCACGCTGACCGCCAGCAGTCCCGGCGGCGACGACGACGGCGACAGCCTGCCCAACGACTGGGAGATCAACGGCTACGACGCGAACGGCGACAGCATCATTGACGTGAACCTGCCCGCCCTGGGCGCGGATTACCGCCACAAGGACATCTTCGTCGAGATGGACTACATGGCGAATACGTGCTATTCAGGCGGCGTCCCTCACAACCTCGGCTTGGCTCCCAACATGTCCGTCATGGCCGCCATCGAATCGGTCTTCGCCAACGCTCCGGTCACCAACCCGGACGGGACAACCGGCATCAATATCCATCTCGAGCTGGACGACCTGGTGGCGTGCGATGGGGACCTCAACCCGGTGTGGACCGACTTCTTCGCCATCAAAGCCGCCAACTTCGACTCGAACCGCACCGCCGTGTATCACTACATGATCTGGGCCAACGCGTACAGCGGCGGCCAATCCAGCGGCCTGGCGCAACTGCCCGGCACCGACTTCATCGTCACGCTGGGTAGTTGGAATAACGGCGGCGGCACCGACCCGCAGAAGATCGGCACGTTCATCCACGAACTCGGTCACAACCTGAACCTGACGCACGGCGGCTCGGACCACAACAACTACAAGCCGAACTACCTGAGCGTGATGAACTACTTCTTCCAGACCATCGGCCTGTACCGCGACAGCCACTGGGGCGAAGAGGGGCCTTCCTACTATGACAACTTCGACTACCAGCGCATCAACAGCGTGTCCCTCAACGAGAACGCCTTGAAGGAGTCGCTCGGCCTGAACAACCCGGCCGCCTCCAACTACGGCACGTACTACTTCTGCCCGGGCGCGGTGGACCAGTGGGATCGGACGCCCGTCCTTGTGGCCTCCCCGATTGACTGGAACTGCGACGGCGACACGCTCGACACGGCCGTGGTGGACATCAACTTCAGCGGCGGCCGCGGTACGCTGACCGCCCAGAACAACTGGCTCAACATCACTTTCGACGGCTTCGGCGTGATCGGCTCCGGCCTGTCACCCGACCAGTTGAGCGTGCTGGCGATGAGCAACACCAACGCCGAGTACGACGAGTTGACCTGGGAGATCCAACAGCAAGTGGACCTCCTGCGCTCCCAGCCGTAACCGGTCTACTGTAAGCAACAGGCCTCCCCAAACGGGAGGCCTGTTCTTTGTGCGGCGCTAACAATGCGCGCCGTCGAATCCCTTTGGGATTTCCGCGTACACGCCGCGCATGTCTTCGGGCAGGGCGGATGCCAGCGCGAACATCAGGCGGTCGGTGAGGGCCAGCGGCGTCTCGCCGGGTTTCGGCAGGAGCGGCGGAAGCAGGGTCACGGTCACGCGGACGCGATGCGGGAATTTCCTGAAGAACCGATCCGATCCCGCAATCGCCATCGGCACGATGGGGCAGTCCGCTTCGATGGCCAGGCGCGCCGTGCCCGTCTTGGCCACGCCCAGGCCGCGGCTGCGCGAACGCGTCCCTTCGGGGAACATGCCCAGGGTCTGGCCGTGATCGAGCACGCGGCGCGCGTGCATCATCGCCCAGGCGTCCTTCTCGCCGCGGAAGACGGGAAAGGCCCCGGCGTTCCGCAGGAAAAAGTCCATGGGCGGGAATTTGAACAGTTCGGCCTTGCCCATGAAGAAGATCGGGCGCGGCAGGGCCAGTTGCATCGGGAACACGTCGAAGTTCGTGACGTGGTTGGCGGCCACGATCACCGCGCCGTCCAGCGGAAAATTTTCCAGCCCGCGCACTTCCATTGTCATGGCGAGTCGGAAAATGCGCGTCAACAGCCAGACGGCGAATCGGCGCAGGGGCGTGGCGTGAAAATAGAAGCGTTTGCGTTCGCGGGGATCGAGTCCGGTCGTGGTTGGTTTGGTCAATTCCATGGGTCGAGTGAAAGTGGATTATACTTGGGCGGAAGTTCCAAGCATAATAACCCCCGGAGTCGAAAATGGACACAACAATTGAAAACATCTCCGCCCTCGAGATCCTCGATTCGCGCGGCAACCCGACCGTGGAAGTGGAAGTCCTGCTGGCCGACGGCTCGTGGGGACGCGCCGCCGTCCCCTCCGGCGCGTCGACCGGCGAGCACGAAGCGCTCGAAATGCGCGACGGCGTCAAGAAACGCTTCCTCGGCAAGGGCGTGACGAAGGCGGTCGCCAGCGTCAACGGGACGATTGACGAGGCGCTCTTCGGCTGGGACGCCTCCGACCAGCGCGGCCTCGACGCCGAACTGCTCTCGCTGGACGGCACGCCCAATAAATCCAAACTCGGCGCGAACGCCATCCTCGGAGTCAGCCTGGCGGCCGCAAAGGCCGCGGCCAATTCGTTCGGCATGCCGCTGTATCGTTACCTCGGTGGCGTGTACGCGCACGTCCTGCCCGTGCCGATGCTCAACATCCTGAACGGCGGCGTGCACACGGCCTGGCAGTCCACCGACATGCAGGAGTTCATGGTCATGCCGCTGGGCGCGTCGTCCTTTGCGGAGGGCCTGCGCTGGGGCGCGGAAATCTACCACGCGCTCAAGTCGGTGCTCAAGGAAAAGGGCTATGTGACGCTGGTCGGCGACGAAGGCGGTTATGCCCCGTCCCTGAAGGCGAACAACGAGGCCGTGGAAGTGATCCTGACGGCCATCGAAAAGGCGGGCTTCAAGGCCGGGCGCGGCAAGGACGTGGCGCTCGCGCTCGATCCCGCCGCCTCGGAACTCTACGACGGGAAGACCAAAACTTACAATCTCCGCAAGGAAGGTAAAAAACTGACCGGCGAGCAGATGGTGGAATACTGGGCCAAATGGGTCAAGGATTATCCCATCGTCTCCATCGAAGACGGTCACGCGCAGGACGACTGGGAATCGTGGATATTGATGACGAAGAAACTCGGCGACAGGATTCAGATCGTCGGCGACGACCTGCTGGTCACCAACCCCGAGCGCGTCCGCAGGGGAATCGCCGAAAACGCCGCCAACGCCCTGCTGGTCAAACTCAACCAGATCGGCACGGTCACAGAGACCATCGAGGCGGCGGAACTGTGTCACCGCTCCGGCTGGCGGACCGTCATCTCCCATCGCTCCGGCGAGACCGAGGACGCCACCATCGCGGACCTGGCGGTGGCGCTGAACACCGGCCAGATCAAGACCGGCGCCCCGGCCCGCTCGGACCGCGTGGCGAAATACAATCAACTGCTGCGCATCGAATCCGAACTGGGCGATACCGCCCGCTACGCCGGGTGGGGCGCATTGCGAAAGTAGAGGCCGGAGGAGAGAGGAAATCGGAGTCGCAGTTTGCGGCTCCGATTTTTGTTGCAGAACGAAGTTGGGAGTATAATCGAATCACTATAATCTTCAGAAACGGAGGAAGCATCCATGGCAAGTGTAACGTTCGAGCACGTAACAAAAGAGTTCGGGGGCGTCAAGGCCGTCAACGACCTGAGTTTTCACATCGAAGATCGTGAGTTCCTGGTGCTGGTCGGCCCCTCGGGCTGCGGCAAGACCACCGCCCTGCGCTGTCTCGCGGGGCTGGAGGAGATCACCAGCGGCGAAATCCGCATCGGCGACCGCGTCGTCAACGACGTGGCCCCGAAGGACCGCGACATCGCCATGGTCTTCCAGTCCTACGCGTTATATCCGCACCTGTCGGTGTACGATAACATGGCGTTCGGCTTGAAGTTAAGGAAAATGCCGAAGGCCGAGATTCAGAAGAGGGTCCAGGAAGCGGCGGATATCCTGGGGTTGCAGGAACTGCTCAACCGCAAGCCGCGCCAGCTCTCCGGCGGCCAGCGCCAGCGCGTCGCGGTCGGACGGGCAATCGTGCGCGAGCCAAAGGTCTTCCTCTTCGACGAACCGCTCTCGAACCTGGACGCCAAACTGCGCGTCGAGACCCGCGCCAACATCAGCAAACTGCACCAGCGCCTGGCCACCACATTCATCTACGTGACTCACGACCAGGTGGAGGCCATGACGATGGCCACGCGCATCGCGGTCATCAATAAGGGTCTCTTGCAACAGCTCGATACCCCCCACAATCTGTATGAGACGCCCGCCAACCTGTTCGTGGCAGGCTTCATCGGCTCGCCGGCCATGAATTTCTTCCCGGCGAAACTTCAGAAGTCGGACGGCAGGCTGATGGTGGACACCGGCGCCTTTGCAGTGGAAGTGCCGAAACAGCGCGCCCAGAATTACATGCAATACGAGTCTCGGAAGGTGACTTTCGGCATTCGCCCCGAGGACATCCACAACGCCGATTTCATGCCGCCGAACATTATCGCCGAGAAGGTGCCCGCCAGGGTGGACGTGCTCGAACTGATGGGCAACGAAGTCGTCACGTACCTGGTCAGCGGCGACCATTCCTACGTCGCCCGCCTGGATCCGCGCTCGCATTATCGCGTCAACGACCAGGTGCAGGTGGCGTTCAATATGGACAAATTCCACCTCTTCGACGCCGAGACCGAACAGGCGCTCCGCTAATTCGATGGTTCACAGTCAAAACACGGCTCGATAGGCCGTGTTTTGGTTTTAAAGGGGTGGGAAATTTTAAGGCAGGAAATTAGTTAAACCACTTGAAAAATTCCAAATTTGTGCTATCATAATAACAACAATTTTGGCTGTTATGGCTGAAAAAAGGCTGCTTTGAGCACATTTTACTGGCTCCCCGCCAACCATAATGTCAAGAATTTTAACAAACACGCCGCCGTGGACCTGATCCGCTTTGCGGCCAACGGGATTTCACGCGCCGACCTGGCCGACCAGATGGATCTGACGCGCGCCGCAGTCTCCCTGATCGTCAACGACCTGCTTGCCAACGGGATCGTCCGTGAAGCCGAGAGCCGCTCCACCCCCAGCGGACGTCCGCCCGTGGTGCTCGAGATCAACCCGGAGCGCGGCCTGGTCGCGGCGGTGGACATGGGGGCCACCCACCTGAGCGTCGCCCTGGCCGACTTCGGCGCCCATATCCTCGACGACATAGAATTGCCTCTGGACATCACACAAGGGCCGGGCGCCTGCCTGGAAGAGATCGACCGGGTACTGAGCGAACTTCTCCAGCGCCAAAAAAAGTCGTTGACGGACATCGCAGCAGTGGGCGTCGGCGTGCCCGGGCCGGTGATCACCGAAGCGGGGACGGTGATCGCGCCGCCCATCATGCCCGGCTGGGACGGGTTCCCGATCCGCACGACGCTCGAAGAAAAGTGGGGCTGTCCTGTTACGCTCAACAACGATGCGGAACTGGGCGCGCTCGGGGAATGGGCCTTCGGCGCGGGCCGCGGGGAATGGAACATTGCCTACATCAAAGTCGGAAGTGGAATCGGCGCCGGGCTGATCGTCAACCGGCAGATCTACGGGGGAACGACCGGCTCGGCCGGAGAAATCGGACACCTGACCATTGATCAAAACGGACCTGTATGCACCTGCGGCAACCGCGGCTGTCTCGAAGCGTTCGCCGGCGGTCACGCCATCGCGTCGCAGGCCCAGAGGCTGGCGAAGTCCGGGAAGCGCACCCTGCTGGCGGATATCCCGCCCGAGAAGATCACCGCGCGCGAGGTTGCCGAAGCGGCCCGACTCGGCGACCTGCCTGCCCAGCAGATTCTCGGCAACGCGGGCACGTATATCGGCATCGCCCTGGCGGGCCTGCTGAACCTGTTCAACCCCGGTATCGTCATCATCGGCGGCGGCGTCTCGCAGGTCGGCGACCTGTTGACGAGTCCGATCCGGCAGGCGGTACGCGAACGCTCCCTGCGCGCCTCCGAACAAAGCACGCGCATTACCACGGCAATGCTGGGACGGCGCTCCTCTTTGATGGGGGCGGTCGTCCAGGCAGTGAACGTCGGAATTCACGACATCACGGATCGCAAGATTCCTTTCATCCAGCAGGATACGGCTCCGGCGGATCTTGCCACAAAGCAGATAGCATAGTTACGAAAAGGAGGTGATGCCTTTCAGGATTTACGCGTTCCCGTTCCACACCAAAAGGGACATTCGTATTAGAATGTCCGACACAACCACCCGATTCCAATAAGGAGAAGAGGTAATGAAAACCAAACTGACGTTGCTCTTCAGCGTCCTCGTGATCGCCAGCATGATGCTGAGCGCCTGCGGCACTCCCGCAACCGAACCGCCGCCCGCGGCGACTGAACCGCCCATGACGGAACCCCCCGCTACCGAACCGCCGGCCGCCGAGCCTGTTACCATCACGTTTTGGGAACAGGAAGGCGAAGATGTTGATGTCTTCATCGACGGTTTGATCGCCGATTTCCAGGCCGCCAATCCCGAGATCACCGTTGAGCGCACCCACTACGAGAACGAGGCCCTGCGTGACCAGTTCCAGACCGCTTCGCTGGCCAACGCCGCGCCCGATGTCGTCCGCGTCCCGAACGACTTTGCCGGTCCCTTCAGCACGCTGGAAATCGTCGCCCCCGTCAGCGAACTGTTCGACGATGCGTTCCTCGGGCAGTTCTTCGATGGCGCGCTCGACCCGGCGGTTGTGGGCGGCACCCTGTGGGGCGTCCCCGACAACTACGGCAATCACTTGATGCTCATCTACAACAAGGACCTGATTGCCGAGCCTCCCGCCACCTTCGAGGAACTGATCACCAAGGCGCAGGAACTGACCACCGGTGATGTTCAGGGCTTCGTCTACAACCTGAACGAGCCGTTCTGGGGCGCTGGCTTCTACGGCGCTTTCGGCGGCTGGCCGCTGGACGAGAACGACGTCCCGCAGTTCAACAACCAGGCCTTCATTGATTACCTGACCTTCGTCGCCAAACTGAAGACCGACGGCGTTGTCCCGGCCGAATGCGATTACGCCTGCGCCGACACCCTGATGAAGGAAGGCAAGGCCGCCATGATCATCAACGGCGACTGGTCGCTCGGCGATTACACCACCGCCCTCGGCGACAAGATGGGCGTTGCCCCGGTTCCGTCCATCAACGGCAACCCCTACACCGAGATGACCGCCGGCAAGTACTTCATGGTCTCCAACGCAGTGCTCGATGATGCAGCCAAGAAAGACGCCGTGATCAAGTTCATCACCTTCATGACCTCCGCCGAAGTCCAGAAGCAGTGGCTGGATGAGTTCAAGCGCCTGCCCTCCAACAAGGATGTCGCGCAAGATCCATCCATCTCCAGCGACCCGATCCTGGCCGGCTCCATGTCCGCGCTCTCTAACGGCCGCGGTATGCCCGCCGCCGCTCAAATGCGCTGTGCCTGGGATGCCTGGCGTCCGAACCTGGAAGGCGTGATGGCTGGCACTGTCACACCGGCCGATGCCGCCGCCGCCGCACAGACCTCCGCAGACGAGTGCGTCGCGACGCTTCAATAACAGCCTTTTACGTTCCCTGAATAGAGGGGGGCTCCGGCCCCCCTCTATCCTTTGCTTGGTGAGGCCGATATGGATAACAAATTCACCGCGCGCCGCTTCCTGCCATACCTGTATTGGGTTGTGGGTTTATCCGTCATATACTTCCTGCTCAACGCCCTCATTACCCCTTACACTTCAGGGATTTCACTCAACGTCAACGCCATCCTTGACCGCTTGAAGGAAGTTGGCGGTTTCCTGTTTGGCATCTTTGCCGGCATTGCCTTGATCGAAATCTACATTTACCAATTGTTCTTCCGACAGCCGAGCAACCCCGGTACACAGGTCGTCATCCGCGGCCTGCAAACCATACTTGGGTCGTTGAGCATCCTGGCAATTCTCTCGTTCTTCGAAACGACAGACCTGTACCGCCTCGGAGATTCGCTCACCGGCAGTATTATCCGCATCCCTCTCACGTTATTCGAAAAACTTCAAACTTTCTTGACAGACACTGGCGTTACAAAAGACAACGCAGGCATGGCCGGCGGCATCCTTGCCGCGCTTGTTATCGTAGTCGTTTTCTTTGCCATTCACAAGATGAGCGTACCGCGCGCCAGCAGGCTTGGCTTGCCCTACTTGCTCGTCATCCCTGCACTGATCGGCATCCTCTTCCTTATTGTTTATCCCTTTCTTTTCGAAATCAAACTGGCCTTTTCCAACGCTTCACTGGGCACGCAGGCAACCAAAAACGCCGAATATGGCCTGATCCATGGATGGGACAACCTGGTCACATTGTTCACCGGCAAGGTTGCCAAGGATGCAAAATTCTTCGAAGTGCTCGGCCGCACCGTCCTTTGGACTGTCATCAATGTTTCCTTCCACATAGGCGGCGGGATGGGACTGGCCCTGCTCCTGCATCGCCCCATGAAACTCCAGGGCTTCTACCGCACTCTGCTGATCTTTCCGTGGGCCATCCCCACCACCATCGCGGCTATGGCCCTGCGAAACGAATTTGACAGCCGCTACGGCCTGTTCAACATTCTGCTCGGAGACCTGAACACCTGGTTGACGAACGTCAGTCAGGGAACAATGAGCATACCCCTGTTAGGCGACATGTTCAACTGGCTGGCCGCCCACATCGGCCCGGTGAGCTGGAAGCAGGACCCATTCTGGGCGTTTGTCTCTATCCTTATTTCCAATATCTGGCTTGGCATCCCATTCATGTCCGTTATCATCCTCGGCGGCCTGCAAAGCATCTCGCAGGAATATTACGAAGCCGCCGAGATCGATGGCGCTTCGAAATGGCAGCAATTCCGCAACATCACCCTGCCGCTCCTGCGCCCCGTTCTCACCCCCGCGATCATCCTCGGCGTGGTTTGGACATTCAATAAGTTCGACGTGATCTATCTCATCACGCAGGGCGGTCCGCAGGAGAAGACCGACATCCTGGTCTCTTCCATGTACAAGGCCGCTTTCCAGTTCTATCGCTATGGCTTTACAGCCATGTTCGCACTGGTGATCTTCATCATCCTGCTTGTTTTCACGTTGATTTACCTGCGCGCCTCCGGCGGACTAAAATCCGCCACCGAATGATTTGAGGAGCCGACATGACCACCCCATCCCAACAAACCATATCCCCTTTCCGCAAAGCCTGGCGCTGGTTCTTTGTGCGCGGCCGCGGCGACAGCCCTTTTAAGACCACCCTGATCCACATTACGCTGATCATTGCTTCGATCATCGCCGTTTACCCCGTTCTGCGCGTTGTGACCATTTCCCTGCGCCCCAATGACACCCTGCTCACCACTGACCTGCGCATCATCCCCGAAAACGCCACCCTCGATAATTACAAAGAAGTGCTCTTCGGAGCGCCTGAGAAAAACCGCCAGTCCGATTTCTTCACATGGATATGGAACTCTTTCTCGGTCGTTGCAATCACTTCGGTGGTCAGTATGATCCTGGCGGCGGTCAGCGCCTACGCGTTCTCGCGATTCAAATTCCCGGGGCGGGCGGCGGGACTCGTTTTCCTGCTCACCACACAAATGATCCCTGCGGGCATGTTACTGTTGCCGCTCTTCATCATGCTGGCCCAGCTCAAAATGATCAACACCGCCCTCGGCCTGATCATCGCCTACTCGGTCAGTTCCGTACCGCTCACCATTTGGACGCTCAAGGGTTATTACGACACCATCCCCGTGGACCTGGAGGAGGCCGCGCTCATTGACGGCGCCAACCGCTTCACCGTCTTCACCAAAATCATATTGCCCCTTTCCACGCCCGCTCTTGCCATCGCCTTCCTTTTCTCTTTCATGGGCGGCTGGAGCGAGTACCTCGTGGCGCGCGTCGTGCTCCAGAAAAACGAAATGTTCACCTGGCCGCTGGGCATCTTCACCTACGCCCAGCAGTTCACCGTCTCATGGGGACAGTTCGCGGCCGCATCGGTGCTCATTGCCATTCCTGTCATGGCGCTCTTCCTCTACTCGTCCAAGTGGCTGATCTCAGGCCTGACGCTCGGAAGCGTCAAGGGCTAGACATCCAAAATCCGCGGGGCGGTCCACGTGGCCGCCCTTTTTAAACCATGTACAAAACGCTGACCGTGCTATTGCTCCTTGCATCCCTCCTGTTGGGATGCGTCCCCGCTTCCACCCCGACCAGTCCTGTTCCCGTATCCGACACGGCCGCGCCGGCCGAGGCGTTTGTTCCCACACCCGAAGAGCGCCCCCTTTGGTGGGATGATGCTGTCTTCTATGAGATCTTCGTCCGCAGTTTCTACGACAGCGACGGGGATGGAATCGGAGACTTCAACGGCGTGACAGAAAAACTGGACTACCTCAACGACGGCGACCCCAACACCTCCACCGATCTCGGCGTGACGGGCATCTGGCTCATGCCCATCTTCCCATCCCCCTCTTATCACGGTTACGATGTAACAGATTACTACGACGTCAACCCGCAATACGGGACCATGGACGACTTCAAGAAGTTGCTTAGCGAGGCTCACAAGCGCGGCATCCGCGTCATCATTGACCTGGTGCTGAATCACACCTCCGACAACCACCCCTGGTTCAAGGAAGCCAAGAGCGACGCGAATTCCCCCTATCGCGATTGGTACATCTGGCGGGACGTTGACCCAAAATACCGCGGTCCATGGGGCGAACGCGTCTGGCATCCATCACCTACGGGCTATTATTACGGCATCTTCGAAGCCTTTATGCCAGACCTCAACTACAACAACCCTGAAGTGACCCAGACGATGGGCGAAGTCGCAACCTTCTGGCTCAAGGACATAGGCGTGGATGGCTTCCGCCTGGACGCGGCCAAACACCTCATCGAGGAGGGAGCGAAGCAGGATAACTCCGTCTCCACACACAAGTGGTACATTGACTTCCGCCCTGTCTACAAAGCCGCCAATCCCGAAGCCGTGACGGTTGGTGAATTCTTTGGCGATACGCCTCAGACGCTCGCCGATTACACCAGCGGCAACCAGCTCGACCTAGCCTTCAATTTCAATCTCGCCGAAGCCTTCATTGGTTCCGCAAATACAGGGCAGGCCTCCTACACCGCGAACGCGCTCAAGATTAGCAATAACGTCCTGCCCGAAGCGCAGTACGCGCCCTTTCTAACCAACCATGACCAGAACCGCGTGATGTCCGTGTTACGAGGCAACACAGCGAAGGCAAAGGTCGCTGCAACACTCCTGCTGACCGCCCCAGGCACGCCGTTCATTTACTACGGCGAAGAGATTGGCATGACAGGCGCAAAGCCCGATGAGCTGATTCGCACACCTATGCAATGGAGTGCAGGCACAAATGCCGGTTTTACGACAGGAACGCCATGGGAAATGCCTAATACAGACTACGCGCAAGGCGTCAATATTGCCGAGCAAGCGGGCGATCCCACCTCCCTGCTCTCCCATTACCGTGCCCTCATCGCGATCCGCTCGTCTCACCCCGCACTGCGCACCGGCGAGATTTATATCTTCGATACGGCGAACAAGGGTCTGTTCGCCAGCCTGCGCGTGGACGGGACCGAAGCCATTCTTGTGCTGGTCAACTTGACCGAGGCGCCGATCTCGGATTATGCGTTGTCGCTCCAATCCAGCCCTCTGGAGCCGGGGCAATATGATTGGCTTTCCCTGCTCGGCGGCGGGGAATTTTCGTCCCTATCCGTCAACGAAGGCGGCAAGGTAGCAGGCTTTGTGCCACTGGCGGAAGTCCCGGCCTACACCACATTGATTTCGATACTGACACCGATCCCGTGAACGACAGAGGAGATATTGTTTATGAACATCCCAGACTGGGTGCAGGATGCAGTCTTTTATCAAATCTTCCCTGATCGCTTCGCTCGAAGCAAACGCATGCCCGACCTCGGTTTCGAGCCCTGGGACTCGCCGCCTACGCATCACGGATTCAAAGGCGGCGACCTGTACGGGATCGTCGAGCGGCTGGACCATCTGCAGGAACTCGGCGTCACGGCGCTTTATCTGAACCCAATCTTCGCCTCCGCGTCGAATCACCGTTACCACACTTACGATTACTACAACGTGGACCCCCTTCTCGGCGGCAACGACGCCCTGCGCCTCCTGCTGGCCGAAGCGCACCAGCACGGAATGCGCGTTGTGCTCGATGGCGTTTTCAACCACGCCTCGCGCGGCTTCTGGCCATTCCACCACGTTCTCGAAACAGGCGCGGCCTCGCCCTACAAGGACTGGTTCCATTTCGATCCCGAACGCCTGAGCGGTAAAAAACACTGGGGCGCGTATCCGACCCACCACGAGCAACAGGCCATCCAGCAGGAAGGCACGTTCAAAGCCATCGGTTATCAGGGCTGGTGGAACCTGCCCGCCCTTCCGAAATTCAACACGGACACACCTGCCGTGCGCGAGTTTCTCCTCGGCGTTGCCGAGCATTGGCTGAGATTCGGCATTGACGGCTGGCGGCTGGACGTCCCTGCCGAAATCAACGACGACCCATTCTGGCGGGAGTTTCGCCGCCGCGTGAAGGCCATCAATCCCGAAGCCTATATCGTCGGCGAGATCTGGCACGAGGCCCAACGCTGGTTGCAGGGCGACCAGTTCGATGCCGTAATGAACTACCTCATCACGGCCGCGGCGTTGAGTTTCTTCGGCGGTTCGCACCTCGACATGGAGGTGGTCAACAAAGCAGGCGGTCTGCAAGGCCGCGTCCATCCGATGAACGCGCGCCAGTTCGCCGATGAGATCGAGCGGAACTTTCACTTGTACCAGCCCGCCATCACGTACGCGCAGTTGAACCTGCTCGACAGTCACGATATGCCGCGCTTCCTCACCTGCGTCGGGGGCGATAAGGCCGCCCTGCGCCTGGCCCTGCTTTTCCTTTTCACATATCCCGGCGCGCCCTGTATCTATTACGGCGACGAGATCGGCCTGGACGGCAATCACGATCCCGACTGCCGCAAGTCCTTTCCGTGGGACGAATCGCGCTGGGACCACGACCTGCTCAACTTCATCAAGGCTCTCGCGGCTTTGCGGAAGTCGCACCCCGCGTTGCGGCGCGGTGGTTATCATCGAGTACATGCCGAAGACGGAGTCTTCGTCTTCGGCCGCAAACTCGAAGACGACAGCCTGATCGTCGCCTTCAACGTGAGCAACCGAAAACACCACGTGGAACTCGCTCTGGGAAACAAAGTGAGCATTATCTTCGAGGAAGGGCGCGTCGAATGCCAAAGCGGAAATTTGTCGCTGGGGCCGAGGAGTGGAATGGTGCTGGGTTAATTCCCATTTCTTTTACGCAACGCGCAGCTTGTTATAATGGCTCCAAACTGCAAGGATTTCTCATGAACAGCAATCCCAACGACAAACCCTTCGAAATGAAATCCCAGGAACCACAGGATATTGGCAACGACACACCCGCTGCCGCCCCGCCCGCCGAATCGACGCCCGGCGTTGGTTACGCATCCATGCAACCATCCACGGGCGCAAGAGGCGACCGTACGCTCTGGCTCACCATCGGAGGTATTACCATCACCGCCTGCTGTGTCGTCGCCCTCCTGATCGTCAGCGTCATTCGTTCCGATCCATTCCAGGACCTGTTGACCTACGGATTCCCCACATACGAGATGCCCACGCGCGCCCCGACGCTCAGCCCGCGGGACCTGACAGCCACCCAGAGCGCATGGGTCCGGCCTGATCTGTTCCCATCCATTGCCAGCGCCGAGGAGGCAAAACGCGCCGTCGAGGAAGAGAATACTCCCTACCTGGAAGTCTTCGCCTTCAACACACCCTACTCATTTCCCGAGATCAACCAGCCTGGCGACCTCTACATTTACGAGATTAGCCTGGTCCCGACAATGCAAACCTTGTGGGATTACGGCTGGTGCACCACGACGCAGGAGATCCTCGAACAGAACTTCGCGCAGATGAAAGTAGAATTCGTGGTGAATGAAAGGACCGTATCGGAAAGGCTCCTGGCAGTTACAGAATTCCAACGCGCGGATGGGGGTGTGTGCCGCGGGTTCACCGCGCTTATCACAGGCTGGCCGGTGGGGCAGCATCAATTGGAAACACACATTACTTTCCTTCAACCCACACACGATGGTTGGAATCTCTATCCAGCCGGAACACACTCGTATAAGTACTTCGTCAACGTAGAGTGACTCCCCACACTTCCTTCACCAGTTCAGGCAACACCTCTCCCGATTTACCCTGCAAAAAGAAATCCACCTTCGGCGTGAGCGGCGTGGGCTCGAGATTGACCTCGACGACCAGCGCGCCGCGGTTCTTCGCGGCGAAGGCCAGCGACGCCGCGGGCTGGACCACGCCCGACGTGCCGATGGACAGGAAGGCCTCGCACGCGCGCGCCGCCTCCACCGCCGCCTCCAGCGCGGACCTGGGGAGGGCCTCGCCAAACCAGACCACGTCCGGCCTGAGCAGGCCCTCGCAAACCGCACAGCGCGGCACGGACTCGCTATCGTCTCCCCATGTCTCTGCAAATGTTCCGCACTCCGAACAACGCACGCGCTGAATGTTGCCGTGCAACTCGAGGATGTTTTTACTTCCCGCCATGCGATGCAGGCCGTCCACATTCTGGGTGATCAGCGTAAACCCGGGGACGCGCTTCTCCATCTCCGCCAGCGCATAATGCCCCGCGTTGGGACGCGCGCCCTTGAGCGCCTCGCGCCGCCACGCGTACCAATCCCAGACCAGTTTCGGGTCGCGGGCGAAAGCCTCGGGCGAGGCCAGGTCGGCTGGCTTGTATTGCCGCCACAGGCCGGTCTGCGCGTCGCGAAACGTGCGGAGTCCGCTCTCCTGCGAGACGCCCGCCCCGGTCAACGCGGCCAGGCGCGAGGTCCCGCGCAGACGCGTCGTCAGGCCGGCGGGAATTTCCATTCGCCCCGCTATGGACATGGCGCAAGCGAGAGATTACGCGTGAATACTTCGCTTCGGCCGATGGTCTTTTCCTTGGAGTCGGTGGTCACAAACTGGAGATGCACCCATGAGTTGGGATAGTTCTCGTGACCCTGAATGGCATCGGCCTCCAGCACGAGGGTGAACACGCCCGGGCCGTTGTTCTGGAAGACGGTTCCCGAGTCCCAGGGGCCGACCGCACCGCTCTTTTTGCTTTCGAGGCGGGTGAAGACCGAGACGAAAGCTACAACAGACGGGTCGAGAGCGCGCACCGTGAATTGCGTGGACGAGGCCTCGCAGCCGCCCCAGAAGATTTGCGGGCTGGTAACAACCGCCGAGACCATGCCCGATTCGGGTTGCATGAACAGGAGCGCGTTGGTGGGCGCGGGCGGCGTGAGACTTCCATCGGCCGTCGCCGAGGGAAGCGGGGTTCGGGTCGCGCCGAGCGGAATGAGCGTTGGCGTGGACGTGAAGGTGGGCGTCGGCTGTGTCGGCGTGATCGTGAATGTCGGACTTGGGATGAGGGTCTCTGTCGGCGGCAGAGGCGAAGGAACGGGCGTGCCTGCGAACAGGTCCGGCAGGGATACGGAGCAGGCCGCCAGGGTCAGGGCGAACAGGAGGAGAAAGGATCTCTTCATCGGCGAATCCCTTTTCGTCAATTTTACACGACGGCGGGGGAAAGAAATATGACAAGTAAGTTGCCGCGGGGTGGGCCGCGTTTCCACCGCGCCGGACCACCCGTCGCTTGCCGGAGCGACGGCGGCGGTTCCGCGGAGCGAATCCCCGTTCGATGATTCGGATCCGAAAAGAAGCGGACGGGCTACTCTTCGCCGGTAAGTTTGAACACTTTATCGTTGGGATGCACGGGCTGGGACACCTTCATGGCTATGTCGTCGCCTGCCTTTGCCTCATTGACGGGCTTATGTTCGATCTGCAGGGAGGCTACGGTCTGTTTGAAGTCGGTGGAGTGACCCAGGAAATGCACCGTATCGCCGACCTTGATGGGACCGGCGAGGGCGAGCACGGCCACGCTGATGTGATCGAAGAAGTGTGTGACCTTCCCAATTTGTTCGCCAGACATGGTTCCACCTCCTTTCGGGAAATGCCTGGAGGATCAATGCGCCTGATGGATATTTTACTCCCCATTGCAATATTCGCGGTCAACCTACTGGAGATTCTCGTAAACCAGCCTCCCACCGGACGCCGCCTCCCCCAATTCTCATCCGCTTTATCAATTTGCAGAACTGTAAACCCGCGAGGCCACCTGTTGGTGTAAAATAGTGCAAAGTACGACCTGCCAGGTTCGCAAAAATCTTGATCCGCAGGAGTCAGGCAATGGCTGTCAAATACCAGGTGGATGGTGATATTTTCCGAGAGATCACCGAAAAGTGGCCTTTCGCGTATGTCAGCGAGCATTTGATCCGGGCGCGTAAATACGGAACGGACCAGGCGGGCAACCAGATCGAGTATTTTCAACTCAGCGACGGCAGGGTTTTCGAGAGAGCCGTCACGAGGTCGCAGGTAAGGGCGGCGACGTCCGAGCCAAAGACCCGCCCCGTTTTTCAGCGCCAGGTCTCGCAGCCAGTCACCCAGCCAAGATAGCCGCGCACAGTTCATCCAGGTACAAAAACACTCCCGAATGGGGAGTGTTTTTGACTCGAATGGATACTTCTTGTTTCGGCGTCAGCCGCCGGTGGGCATGAATTTGTTTTTCTTCTTTTCCTGTTTCAGTTTGCGTTTCTCCTTCGGGTTGAGTTTCGGCTTCTTCTTTTTCTCTCTGCTGCCTTTGTCCTTTCTTCCGACGTCGCTCATGGTTGGTCTCCTTTCCAAATCTCGAAACTGCATAAAACCCGACAAAACAAGCATACAGGAAAATCCCTGTCCGCGCAAGGCCTTGCGCGAACTTCAGATAGTAGCTCGGACACTTCCTCGTTTTATGGCTCTCGCCGCCGTCCTCGCGTAGCATCCCTGTGGGACGGCGGCGCAGCGCGCCCATGTCGAGCGCCGGGGACGGCGCTCAGAGCAGTTTTTGGCAACTGTCCGAACCTCAACTTGCGGACTTTTTAACTGCTCAGGCGCGTCGCTGCCTACGCGAAGCGGCCCTCCTGGCGGGCCAGGATGTCCCTTCAAATCTCTGGTATAATTCCCGCCCGTGACTGGTCCTGCCATGCGGTAGACCTGCAACAGGGTCCGCTGCGGACACGGAGACCTGCTCAAATCCAAGAAAGGAAAAGCACACGTCATGCCTCTCGATCCAGAAGTCAAGACCAAGGTTATACAGGACTATCATCGCCACCAGACCGACACCGGCTCGCCGGAAGTGCAGATCGCCCTTCTGACCAGCCGCATCGCGCAGTTAACCGAACACCTGCGCGCCAACCGGCACGATGAATCCTGCCGCCGCGGCCTGCTCAAACTGGTGGGACAACGCCGCCGCATGCTGGCTTACCTCCGCAAGTCGGATTACCAGCGCTACCTGGCAGTCACCGACAGTTTGAACCTGCGCCACAAGTAAGTAGTCACCCCGTAGGGGCGAGTCTCGGACTCGCCCCTACCCATGTCAATCCGCAGTCAGGAATTGAATAGCGCGAACAACCCGTTTGTCCCCGCTCTTCAGTCCCTGACCGGGCGGAAATTCGACCGCAATTTATTTTGCGGTACAGGAGACAAAATGAAACCAGAAGCAAAACGCTACACGACCACCGTCGGGTCGCGCACCGTCACCTTCGAGACCGGCAAACTGGCCGGGCAGGCGGGCGGCGCGGTGACCGTCAGCATCAACGACGCCATCATCTTCGCGGCCGCCACCATGGGCGGCGTACGCGAAGGCATTGACTTCTTCCCGCTCAGCGTGGAATACGAGGAACGCCTGTACGCGGGCGGCAAGATTCCCGGCTCGTTCTTCCGCCGCGAGGGCCGCCCCAGCACCGAGGCCATCCTCACCGCCCGCCTCACCGACCGCCCCCTGCGCCCGCTCTTCCAGGACGGCATGCGCAACGAAGTGCAGGTGATGATGTTCTCCCTCTCGGCCGACGGCGTGAACCCGCTCGACATCCTCGCCATCAACGCCGCCTCGACCGCCATCATGATCTCGGACATTCCCTGGGGCGGCCCGGTCGGCGCGGTGCGCGTGGGCCGCGTGGACGGCCAGTTCGTGGTCAACCCGACCTTCTCCGAGATGGACGCGTCCGACCTGGACCTGCGCATCGCCGGCACCAAGGACGCCATTCTCATGGTCGAGTGCGGCGCGAACGAAATCCCGGAAGATGTGATGGCCGCCGCACTGGAGTTCGGGCACCAAGCCCTCCAGCCGCTGGTCGAACTGCAACTCAAAATGGCCGCCGAAATCGGCAAGCCCAAACGCGAGATCGAATATTACGTGCCCGACGCGGAAATCCAGAAGAAGGTCTTCGAGCGCGTCAGCGGCCCGATGAACGAACTGCTGGACAAGCCCCTGACCAAGAACGAATTCTACGGCGGGATGACAACCCTGAAAGACGAGGTCGTCGCCGAGATGTGTACCGTGCCAGATGGAGGCAACGCGTCGGACTACCCCTCGCTTGCTTCTGTCCGAGAGGCGTTCGACCGGGCCGAACAGGCCATCGTCCGCGAGCGCATCCTCGGCATGGGCAAACGCCCCGACGGCCGCGCCCCCGCCGACATCCGTCCCATCTGGTGCGAGGTCGCAATTTCGCCGCGCGCGCACGGATCGGGTCTGTTCACTCGCGGCGAGACGCAAGTGCTCAGCCTCGCGACGCTCGGCACCCTCGGCGAAGCGCAGGAACTCGATTCGCTGACGCCGATCGACACCAAACGTTACATGCACCACTACAACTTCCCGCCGTTCAGCACAGGCGAGGTCAAGCCGCTTCGAGGCCAGAGCCGCCGCGAGGTCGGGCATGGCGCGCTGGCCGAACGCGCCCTCGAACCGGTCATCCCATCCGAGGAGACGTTCCCATACACCCTGCGCGTCGTGTCCGAAGTCCTTTCGTCCAACGGCTCGACCTCGATGGCCTCGGTCTGCGGCTCGACGCTTTCGTTGATGGACGCTGGCGTGCCGATCAAAGCCCCGGTGGCGGGCGTTGCAATGGGACTCATTACAGATGAGTCGGGGCGTTATAAAATCCTGACCGACATTCAGGGCACCGAGGATCACCTCGGCGACATGGACTTCAAGGTCGCTGGCACCGCGCAGGGAATCACCGCCCTGCAAATGGACATCAAGATTTCGGGGCTGAGCGCGCAGATGATGAAAGAGGCGCTCGAACAGGCGCGCGCCGCTCGCCTTGCCATTCTCGAAAAGATGCTCGAGGCCCTGCCCCAGCCGCGCCCCGAATTGAAGCCGCACGCGCCGCGCATTTACACGGTGCGCGTTCCGGTGGACAAGATCGGCGCGATCATCGGCCCGGGCGGAAAGAACATCCGCGCTCTTCAGGATGAAACGGGCACGAAGATCGATATTCAAGACGACGGCACGGTGTACATCGCCGCGACGGACGGCGTGGGCGCAGAGTCGGCCCGCGAGCGCATTATGAGCATGACCGAGACGGCCGAGATCGGGCGCATCTACACCGGCAAGGTGGTGCGCGTGGCTGACTTCGGCGCGTTCGTCGAAATCCTGCCGGGCACCGATGGGATGGTGCACATCTCGCAACTGGACAGCGAGCGCGTCAACAAGGTGGAGGACGTGGTGAAACTCGGCGACGAGATCACGGTGATGGTCACCAACATTGACCCGCAGGGCAAGATCCGTCTCTCGCGCCAGGCAGTGCTCGAAGGCTGGACAGCCGATGAGGCGCGCGAGCGCGACGGCGGAGGAGGAGGCCGCCCCGGCGGCGGACGCCCGGGCGGGCGCGGCGGAGGCCGTCCCGGCGGTGACCGCCGCGGCGGGCGCGACCGCGGTGGAGAGCGCGGCGGCCCGCGCAGGTAACAGCAACCCGACGGGCGGAGGCGACTCCGCCCGTTTTCAACTCCGGTTCGTTTCCCATCCGCGAATTTTCGCTAATCTTCGCGAATTGAATCGTCAAATTCGCGTGCATTCGCGCAGATTAGCGGATAGACAAATCATGCTTACCCGATTCAAATCCCTGCAAAATCAATACCCGCGCCAGTTCTGGCTGTTGTTCTGGGGCATGCTGCTCAACGCGACCGGCGCGAGCATGGTCTGGCCGTTCCTGCTGTTGTACGTCAGCAAGCGGCTGGATATGCCTCTCACCAGCATCGCCACACTGCTCACCCTCAGCACCGCGGCCAGCCTGGTCTCTTCGTTCATCGCGGGGCCCATCGCGGACCGCGTCGGGCGCAAGGGCGTGATGGTCTTCAGCCTGTTCGCGGACGCGGTGAACTTCCTTCTGCTTTCGCGCGCCGATTCGTACGCGGCCTTCGCGGCCGTCCTGGCGGCGCGGGGATTCTTCAACCCGATGTACCGCGTCGGCGCGGACGCCATGCTGGCGGACCTGATTCCCGAGCGTCAGCGCCCTGAGGCTTACGCGCTGGCGCGCACGGCGACGAACGCGGGCGTGTCCATCGGCCCGGCGCTGGGCGGATTTTTGGCGGGCACGTCGTATGTGCTTTCATTTTACGGGGCGGCCATCAGCCTGGGGACGTTCGGGGTGCTGTTGCTACTGCTCGCCAAAGAAACCCTCCCCTTCGACGAGCTCAGGGCGGCGTCCCAACGCGGCGAGCAGGCTCAGGGTCCGCGACGCGAGGCGTGGGGCGGGTATCCCGTCATTTTGCGGGACCGCGTCTTCCTGTCCTTCATCGGTCTGCTGTCTTTCGGCTGGATCACGGCGTCGCTGATGTGGCAGATCATGCCGTATTACGCCAACACGTATTTCGGCGTGCCCGAAAAATTGTACGGCTGGGTGCCGACGACGAACGCGCTGATGGTGGTCTTTTTGCAGGTGTTGGTGACGCGTTTTACGCGCCCTCATCCGCCGCAGAAGATGGTCGCGCTAGGCATTCTGGTGTACGGCGTGAGCAACGGGATGGTGGCGCTGGCGGGGGGCTTCTGGGGTTTCTGGGTCGCGATGGCGGTGATGACCATCGGCGAGTTGATCGCCATACCGACATCGAATACATACGTCGCCAATACCGCCCCATCCGATATGCGCGGACGTTACATGAGCATCTACGGGCTGGTGCACATGATTGGGGTGGGCGTCGGCCCGGTGTTCGGCGGGGCGATGAACGACTATCTGGGGCCGAAATTCATCTGGCTCGGCGGGCTGGCAGTGGGATTGGTCAGCGCGGCGGGGTTGTATCTGTTGAGCCGAGTCGGGCAGAGGCGGTGATTGGTAAAAAGGGGGGCAGGGGAGAGGGGATAAGGGCGAGTGTCAGGTTTCAAGTTCCAAGTGCCAAGTTTCAGGGGTCGAGGGGGAGTTCCCTACGGGATGCTTCGCGATGCCCGGCGCGGATGGCGTCGCGTACCTGGTCGAGCGATCTTTTTCCTTTCGGGGACGATGTTGGTTTTTCGGGCATTGGCGCTTGTCGTGGAAAAGGATGTATGCCCGCATCCACGAAACATGGGTCTTTTCCGTACGCGCAGAGTATGGTTTGAGTCGAATCGTGTCGCGGTATTGATCGAGCAGTTTTTTCCCCTGCGGAGGCGAGGCAGATTGACCAGGCTGGGTCATCGCATGTTTCCTGTTTCGAGGGATGGTTGTATAATGCGGTCTGTACATAGCTCAAAAAGAGAGTTGGGCGCGTAAACTTTGAAACGAACTGTGTCGATAACCCCAATCGCGCGCCGCGAATTTCTATGGAGAAATAATGAATTTCGACTCTTTTCCAAACTCATCAGAATCCCTTGTTCCCAAAATTGCTAATGGTCAAATTCCAATGCACCGCATATGGGGGATGTTGGCATTGCGTTCAGTTTTATCCTTTGGGTTGCTTCTACTGCTTGCAGGTATCTATAAGTTTTTTGGGAGCAATTCAGCGATTGCAAACTCATCAGCATGGTGGCTGTGGTTTGTCACAATAGCAAACATTGTATGCATAGCACTTATGGTGCATTTTGGGCGAATCGAGGGTCTTAATCTACGGGAGATATATTTCCTCAACCGTTCAACCTGGAAAGGCGATTTACTATGGTTTTTGCTTGCCGTTGTCATAACAGCAGTTGTAGCTATGCCACCAGGGGCTTTTCTGGCTAACCTGTTCTGGGGTGATCCTAATTATCCAAACAATATACTTATCCAACCTTTACCTATCATTGCCATTTATCCGCTATTCTTACTTATGCCGACTACGCAGGCATTAGCCGAATTGCCCATCTACTGGGGATATGTAGCCCCTCGACTCCGCGCCTCAGGCATGAACCGATGGCTCGTCATTGGAATAGTTGGTTTGGTGCTTTCATTACAGCACATGTTTTTCTCGTTTCAGTTGGACTGGCGTTATGATCTTTGGTTGGCTTTCAAATTCCTACCCTTTGCACTTTGGGCTGGTATCGTAATTGACAGAAGACCAACAGTTATGCCATATCTTATGTTCGTTCACTTTCTGCTTGATGCATCTCTTCCGTTTCTTGTTTTTATGGTATCCAGAGGAATATCAATTTTTTAGGAGAATCGCCCAACAATGGGTAAGGAAAACGAATAACTCTGGATAGGAAGCAAAATGAAAGCCGATTCCGCACACAAGAGTAATTGGGAGATTGCAGAAGTCGTTTTTGGCATTCCATTTCTTATCGCTATCGCCTTACACTTTGTCGCTCCACTTTCCATGCCACAAGGTATTCTTAGGCAAGTCCTCCTTCCGGTTGGAATCCTTCTGATAATCATTGGCATAGGTATTATTGTCTCGACTCGGCGCGAGTTTGCTCAGTATGGTCAACCTACCGACCCTGGTCATCCAACAAGTAAAATTGTGAAAACTGGCGTATTTGCGATATCGAGAAATCCGCTCTATCTTGGCAGTGTTATTGTCTTGTTAGGTATCGCCCTGACCCTGAATATACTTTGGGCATTAGTAACGCTTCTGGTTTCGATGGCTCTCTGTCATTACATCCTGATAATTCCTGAGGAGCAATACTTGGCAGCAAAGTTCGGCAAAGAATATGAAGAATACGTCGCATCTGTTCATCGGTGGTTTGGTCGCAAATGAACGGCAAAGAACCGATTTAAGTCAAAACGCCGCCCAACAATGCGTCCTAAGAAACAGCTCATTAAAAAGTGGCATGGATCGTGCGGCGCTTCGAGAAAGCCATCGTCCTAATCGGGGTCGCATTTTGCGCCACCAGCGGATAAATCGTCGCAGCCGCGTCCCAGATTAGGTTCCGCAGGTGTCCAAACCTGTCCTGAGCGAAGTCGAAGGAGAACGCGGCGGACTCAGACTCCTAACTAGTCTTCCCATAGCGGCTGCCCGGACACCCTGACACTCACACCCAATCAGAGTCCCTGCGGAGGTATCACCTCAAGGATACGCCAATGCCACACCCCAAGCAAGTTCATTCTAATAACGCAAACCGTTGGGCGTTTCATTACACAAATACAGTGAGTGCTATCAATGGATGAAAAGCTACTGAGAAGTCTTCTCAGACAAAAAGACGAGATGGATTGGTTTGATTTCAAACGCAAGTGGAAACTATACGACTCCAATGATGCGCTGAACACAGAGGAACGTGATGAGTTAATTAAGGATATTCTCGGTTTTGCTAATGGAAACAGCGGAATTGTAAGGAAAACCAAATATCTCGTTATAGGTGCTGACGATAAGCAATTTGACGAGAATGGATCTCGAGTAACATACAGTGTGGATTATCGAGTTCCATCTCAAAGCGATATAACAAAATGGGTAAACGCCGCTTGCAATCCGTCAGTTGTTGGGATTGAATGTGATTTTGCTACGATAGACGATAAGAAACTATATGTCATCACCATTCCTCCAACTTTTGATTTACATGAAACAATTCGTGAGTTGAACGCTAAGAAAAAGTTTAGCAAGTTTGCTGTATTTATGAGACAAGATGAACATACTGTGCTTGCATCAGTACGGGACGGAATAATAATACAGCAGTTGAAGGCTGTATTTCGACAGGAAATCGCAAATCCTCCAGCGATTCTGTTTGGGGCAATAATTGGAGCAACCATCGCGGTAATGTTTTACGGCGCAGGCTACAGTGCAACGGGGATGTTAGAGGGAACATTAAGGGTTTTGGCTAAAAGTTTAGTCGCCATAATTGGTGCAGGTTTGGGCGCAGAAGCAGGATGGATATTTCGTGAATGGAATACTCTACGATATGATTGGCGCTATTGGTCACGCCAAAAGAAAGCGAAGGTCGTCATAGCAATCACAATTACCTTTGTAATCATTGCATTCGGTTTGAGGTTGATATTCTGAGAAGGCGAACCGACTCAAAAGAAAAACGCCTAACACAGCGTGCAGTGGACGCTGGGGATTCGGCGCGTTTTCAAGCATTTTTCTCTGGGAGAACACCAGGACGGGCTGGCTTCGGGTTTTTTCTGCTCCCCAACAGAATCCACGCCCGCCCACACGTGCCCGTAAAATATCTCATTCGCTTCGCTCGGGGACGCTTCGTGGGGATCCGGAATCTAGTTTATTTCTAAGGGCTATCGCTCTTGGAATTTTTATCCGCTAATCTACGCCAATCGGCGCGAATTTTCAGGGAAAATTAGCGAAAATTCGCGGAGATTAGCGGACAAATCAACAAGTTCCCTTCCTAATGCGATTGCCCTGTTTATTTCTACCTTGACGAAATAGAACATATATTCTACAATATCGCAAAAGAGAATGTCCATGAGAAAAATTATCGTTTCATCGAAAAGCAAGACCACGCAATACAACGCTTCGGTTCAAAAGTTTATTGCTTCGTTAGACGATGAACAGTCAGTAACCGATTGCCGCGTGCTGATAGAGATGATGCGGCGAATCAGCGGGCATGAGCCAAAGATGTGGAATGTGGGCACGATCGGGTTTGATACCTACCACTACAGATACGACCGCGGACGCGAAGGCGACGGTCATGTTATCGGCTTTTATCCAAGAAAAGGTAAGATCACCGTCTACCTGATGGATGGCACTGCGCGTCACTCTGGATTGCTGGCTACGCTAGGTAAACATACCACTACTGGGTATTGTGTTTACATCAAGCGGCTTGGCGATATAGCGCTGCCGATCCTTGAGCAAATCGTGCAACGGTCGTATCAGTACATAAAGTCAAAGTCTAAAGACGGGCCTATAGACCGAATATTATGGCAAACTGAAAAATAGGCATTTCCGCCGCACCCATCCTGATGTCTTATCGAAAAACCCTGCTTGCACCAACGTAATTTCCGTTATTGAAGGAACTCCAACATGAGAAAAGTAATTTTTGCGATCAATATCACGATAGACGGCTGTTGTGGCCACGAACAGGTGATCGCCGACGACGAATTGCACGAGTATTTCACCGGGCTCCTGCGCGATTCAGACGTTGAAATTTTCGGCCGCAACACGTATCACCTCATGTATCCGTACTGGCACGAGGTCGCGGTGAATCAATCGGAAACGAAAGCGGCCAACGAATTCGCGCGTACGTTCGATTCCATGCCAAAGATCGTCTTTTCAACGACGTTGAAGAGCGTGGAGTGGAACAACACGACGCTCCTCCACTCCAATCTTCGAGAAGAGATCATGAAGTTAAAAGGACAGCCGGGAAAGAATATTTCCATCGGCGGACTGAACCTCGCGTCGCAAGTGGCGCAATGGGATCTCATCGACGAGTATCACTTTGTCGTTCACCCGATCATTGCGGGAAAAGGTCCCCGCTTGTTCGAATCGGGCAGGAACCTTACATTGGAACTTGTCGGGTCAAAAACGTTTCGTTCGGGTGTTGTTGCGCTACATTACAAGAAGTAAATCTTTTCGATTCATGGTGACAAGAGCAATCCAGAAGTTGAAGGAACCCGGTCATGAGAAAAATTATTGCACTCGAACATATCTCCATTGACGGCGTCATACAAGCCCCGGGGGGACCAGACGAAGATACCAGCAACGGCTTCGCGTATGGCGGGTGGATAGCGCCATATTCCGACGAGGTTCTTGGAGCTGCCCTGAGAAAGCAGATGAACCTGCCGTTCGACCTGTTGTTGGGCCGCACAACCTTTGAAATTTGGGAGCCGTACTGGCCGCATCATGCGGATGCGTGGGCTGGGGTCAACACGGCGACCAAGTACGTCGCCTCGAATACACGGACTTCCAGCCAATGGCAGCCGTCCGTGTTTTTGAACGGGGATATCCCGGAAAAGGTCGCCAAACTCAAGCGGGAGCAGGGACCCGATTTGAACGTTTGGGGAAGCGGCAATCTCCTTCAAACGCTGATCAAGCATGATCTGGTGGATGCGTTCTGGCTGATGATCTATCCGATCACGTTGGGCGGTGGAAAGCGGTTGTTTGCCGAGGGCACGATTCCCGCCGCGTTCAAGGTGACGGAAAGCATAGTCGGCTCGAGTGGTGTGATGGTCGTGAATTACGAGCGTGCAGGCTGGATCACAACCGGAAGTTCATAAATATTCGCGCAAGGAGCATGAACTCATCCGCGAACTGTTCGAGTAGAAAGAATAACGCTAAAATACAAGGCATAAAGGTGAATATGAAAAACTCCAGCACACACAACCAGCGTATCGCAAAAATGACCTTTTCTTCCGTCTATCCGATGTATCTCGAAAAAGTGGCGAAAAAAGGCAGGACCAAAGAGGAATTGCATCAGGTCATAGAGTGGCTTACAAACTTCGACCATAAAAAGCTTCAGGAACTCATCAAGGAAAATGCGACGTTTGAAACATTCTTCCAACAGGCGTCGCTAAACCCCAATGCGCGCCTCATTACCGGAGTCATCTGTGGGGTTCGTGTGGAGGAGATCGAGAATCCCTTGACGCAGCAGGTTCGGTATTTGGATAAGTTGGTGGATGAGTTGGCGAAGGGAAGGAAAATGGAGAAGATTTTGCGCGGCTCGTAAGGCATTGTGAGGCTTCATGAAATTGATCGCCATTCAGTTTACGTGAGACGGTTTTCGTTTTACGATGACACCACCCCATGAACGATCAAAACGTCGCGATACCTCTTAAGCGCTTCCTGCTTGTCGAACAATGTCCTGCATCCTGGAAAGGCCTGGATCTGTATCTGTTTCGAGATGAGGACGTCGTTTTCTACGTCGGCCAATCCCATCTTGCTTTTGCACGAGTTTGGGAACACCTCTTGAGCGGCTTCAAAGGACATTCGATCATGGGGCGCTTTGTATGGTGTAACTGGCCGACATCCATGAGATTCACCATCGAACTGCTGGGTTCACAACTCGAACAATTCAACAGCGTCGGCAATGATGTGAGCGCCGCTGAGCGGTTGCTGATCCAGCAATGGGCACCCTGCTTCAATGTGTCGCAGAACAGCCGGCCGACGCCCGTGCCCAATTCCTATTTGCCGCCGAACGCTCCGTTCAGGCGCAGGCGAAGTTTGAACATGCTGATCCGAGAGGCGGAGCGGGCGGTGAAGGCAGAGGACACAAAGCATTGGATCCAGGATATGAAATAGCGAAATGCCGCGCGATTAAACTCAGCCGCAGGTCTCGACCCGCAAGACAAAAGAGGCGCCATCCGCATGGACAGCGCCTCTTTTTCGTCGCCAATTTACGCCACTGTAATGCTCGTATCCAAATACACATCCTGGATCGTGTTCAGCAACTTCACCCCCTCCGCCATCGGCCGCTGGAAGGCCTTGCGCCCCGAGATGAGACCCGTGCCCCCGGCGCGCTTATTGATCACCGCGGTCGCGGCCGCCTCGGCGAAATCGTTCTCGCCCGAAGCGCCGCCGCTGTTGATGAGACCCACGCGCCCCATGTAGCAGTTCGCTGCCTGGTAGCGGCACAAGTCAATCGGATGGTCGCTGGTCAATTCGCTGTAGATGCGCTTGTCGAGTTTGCCGTACGAGACGCTTTCCGTGTTCAGCGCGACGAAGCCGCCGTTGTTCTCCGCGAGTTTTTGCTTGATGAGGTCCGCCTCGAGCGTGACCCCGAGGTGATTCGCCTGCCCGGTCAGGTCCGCGGACACGTGATAATCCTTGTCCTGTTTGAAGGCCTTGTTGCGCAGGTAACACCACAGGACGGTCGCCATGCCCAGTTCGTGGGCGAGCGCGAACGCCTGCGCGATCTCGATCAGTTCGCGGTGCGAATCGTCCGAGCCGAAATAGATGGTCGCGCCGACTGCGGCCGCGCCCATGTCGTACGCCTGCCTGACAGTGCCAAACAAGATCTGCTCGAAGTTGTTCGGATACGTCAGCAACTCATTGTGATTGATCTTCACTATGAAAGGAATCTTATGCGCGTACTTGCGCGAGACGATGCCCAGCACGCCGAATGTCGAAGCAACCGCGTTACAGCCTCCCTCGACGGCGAGTTTGACGATGTTCTCGGGGTCGAAGTAATCGGGGTTCTTGGCGAAACTCGCGCCGCCCGAATGCTCGATGCCCTGGTCCACGGGCAGGATGGAAAGATAACCCGTCCCGCCCAGCCGCCCGTGGCCGTACATCCACGCCAGGTTGCCGAGCACGCGGTTGTTGCGGTCGGACTGCATGAAAATCCGATCCACGAAATCGGGCCCGGGCAAATGCAGGCGCTCCTTGGGAATCTTTGGCGAGTTGAAGCCAAGCAGTGATTCCGCCTTGGCCCCCAGCAGGGATTGAATATCGGTAGTCATCGTATGTCTCCTTGCCCGCTTTGCACAGGCCGGGCATTTGAATTTTTACTCCCTGAACGGGAGGATTTTACCTGATGTGCATCCGTACCAAGCGGTAACTTTGTTTCTTGATTATAACCAGAAAGTCAGACTATAATGGGGCTATGCGACTCAAGTGAACAGGCTTCGTATATCGTCGCAGGAGGCACCCATGAGTGATTTCTTCGAGAAAGTGACCAGCGATCAGGACCCCTTCAAAAGGTTGATGGAGGCGATCCCCGGCTTCGGCGGCTACGTGAAACGCCAGAACCGCCGCGCCGCCGACAAACTACTGCGCGAGACCGTGGCGCGCCGCTTCGAGGAGCACGTCAAGCGCGCTTCGAACCTGCAGGCCGACATGGTCGGCGCGGGCATGATCGGGCTGGTGGACGATATGGAAAAAGCCACCCGCCAGTTGCAAACCTTCGTGGACAAGATCAGCACGGCTTCGTACGGCGCGACCGGCCTGTTCGACGCGGTCAAGATCAACGAAGAGGAACTGGCCCAACTGTACCAGTTCGACGCGGCCTTCTTCGATCTCGGCGACCAGGTGGGCCGCGGGCTGGACACGGTCGAGGCCTCGCTCCAGGACGAGACCGGCCTGCCCGCCGCCATCCGCAACGTCACCGCGCTGGCGCGCCAGGCTGTGGATACCTTCGACCGCCGCCGCGAAGTCATCACCGGCAGCAAGTAAGCCAATAAGCCCTAAAGGTCTCGAAGACCTTTAGGGCTTATTTAACAGGAACCCTTATGTGGCATGAATACCATACCGTAGCAACCACAGAAGAGGCCTTGAAGATTCTGGCCGAAAAAGGGGAAACAGCGCGCATCGTGGCCGGGGCCACCGATTTGATCCTCGAACTGGAACGCGGCGTACGGCGCGGCATCGACACGCTCATTGACGTGACGCGCCTGCCCGGGCTGGACCGCATCTCCCTGGACGAGGACGGCGTCATTCACCTCGGCCCGCTCGCCACCCACAACGATTGCGCCGCATCCAAACTCATCCGCGAGCGCGCCTACCCGCTGGCGCGCGCCGCCTGGGAAGTGGGCGCGCCGCAGATCCGCAACCGCGCCACCGTGGCGGGCAACCTCATCACCGCCTCGCCCGCCAACGACACCATCACCCCCCTCATGGCGCTGGGCGCGTCCGTCACCCTGGCGTCCGTGCGCGGCGAGCGCGTCATTCCTTTACAGGGATTTTATACCGGCGTCCGCAAGACGGTGATGGAAGCGGACGAGATGCTGGTGGACATCTCCTTCCCCGCCCTGACCAAATACCAGCGCGGGACCTTCATCAAACTGGCTCTGCGCCGCGCACAGGCCATCTCCGTTGTAAACACAGCGGTCGTCCTGGATCTGGACGGAGCGCGCGTCAACTCGGCCGCCATCACGCTGGGGGCCGTCGCGCCGACCATCATCCACGCCGCGCCGGCCGAGTCGTATCTGGCGGGCAAAAAACTGACGGACGAGGTCATCGCCGAGGCGGCGCGCCTCACCATGGAGGCCAGCCGTCCCATTGACGACATCCGCGGTTCGGCGGAATACCGCCGCGCCATGGTGCGCGTGATTACCGCGCGCGGGCTGAGGTCCATCCGCGATGGACAGGAGCAGGCCGGGTTCCCGCGCGACCCGGTGCTATTGCGCGGCAAAGGGACCGTCGAGAGCAAACCGCTGACGGTGCGTCATCCCGGTCAACCCATCGAGACAATCGTCAACGGAAAGAAATACACCTTCAGGAACGGATACGAGAAAACACTCCTTCGTTTGTTGCGCGAAGAGGGCATGTTGACCGGCACGAAGGAGGGCTGCGCCGAGGGCGAATGCGGCGCGTGCACCGTGTTCCTGGACGGCAAGGCCGTGATGGCCTGCCTCGTCCCTGCGCCGCGCGCCCACGGCGCGGAGATCGTGACCGTGGAAGGATTGGCGGACGGCGAAGCATTGCATCCCGTTCAGGAAGCGTTTATTCAGGACGGCGCGGTGCAATGCGGATACTGCACGCCGGGCTTTCTGATGTCGGCGGCAAAACTGCTGGAAGAAAAGCCGAGGCCGAATCGCTCGGAGATCGAGCAGGCCGTCAGCGGGAACCTGTGCCGTTGTACCGGCTATTACAAGATCGTGCAGGCCATCGAAGACGCCAGCAGGATCAAGGCATGAGGTGATACATGGGAAAATATTCGTCGTACGAACGCAAAATGCCGCCCCGCATCCGCGAGCCTCACCCGATCTGGCGCGGCTTCGGCTGTCTGATGTTCCTGGTCGTTCCCGCCTTTTCGTACGCGGTTTCGGTGTTGCTGGTGCGGGTCGGGCGGGACAACGACTGGCCCATCCCCGTCGAGTTGCTGGGCAGGCCGCAATTGCCCGACCTGCTGTTCCGAATCCCCGGCCTGGTGCCGATCTGGGAATTCATCGAAAACCAGAGAGACCTGTATGCCCACCTGGTGTTGACGCTGGTCATCAGCATGGTGTTGATGGGCATTCTTTCTCTCATTTACGCAATTGTGTACCGATTTGTCGGCCCGCCGCAGTACGGACCGCTGGATGCGCCCCCGACCGGCATCAGGGGAAAGCGCTATAAACGATAAGATAAAAATGACGACGAGAATCGTTGGGAAACCCCTTGCACGGACGGACGCCCGCGAGAAAGTGACCGGGCAGGCCGAATACCCCGGCGACCTTTCGATGAAGGGTCTCCTGCACATGAAAATGCTCTTCGCCGGGCGGCCGCACGCGCGCGTCAAGCGCATCAAGACCGGGGCCGCGGAGGCCGCGCCGCGCGTGGCGGCGGTGTACACCTCGAAGGACGTGCCGGTCAACGAGTACGGATTGCAGAAGCCCGACCAGCCCGTCCTGTGCGGACCCACTCCCCCGTCACGCGAGGGCGGCGTGGACCCGGCGGTTGTCCGCTTCGAGGGCGACCAGGTCGCGGTCGTCGTCGCGGAGACCGAGGCGGCCGCGGCCGCGGCGGTCAAGCTTATCGAGGTCGAATACGAAGACCTGCCCACGCTGACCGACGCGCGCAAAGGCATGGAAGCGGACGCGCCTATCGTGCATCCCGAACTGGGCAACTCGAACGTGTGCGTCCATTACAAGATCCGCAAAGGGGACGTGGAGGCTGGTTTTGCGAACGCGGATGTTATCGTTGAATCCGAATACCAAACGCCGTATCAGGAACACGCCTATCTCCAACCCGAGGCGGGACTGGCCTATATTGACGAGAACGGTCTCATCACCGTTGCCTCCGGCGGCCAATGGACTCACGCCGACCGCGCTTCGATTGCGCACGCGCTCGGCCTGCCGGACGAAATGGTGCGCGTCGTGTACCCGGCCATCGGCGGCGCGTTCGGCGGCCGCGAAGACCTGTCGGTGCAGATCGTGCTGGCGCTGGCCGCGTGGAAACTTCAGCGCCCGGTGCGCATCATCTGGTCGCGGCATGAGTCGATCATCGGCCACGGCAAGCGGCACCCCGTACACATCGCCGCGAGATGGGGCGCGACAAAGGACGGCAAGCTGGTCGCGGCGGAAATGACCCTGATCGGCGACGCCGGCGCGTACATGTACACGACCAACAAAGTGCTCGGCAACGCGGCCATCACGTCGAGCGGGCCGTATTTCATCCCGAACATCAAAACGGACGTGTACGGCGTTTACACCAACAACGTCCCGACCGCGGCCTTCCGCGGCTTCGGCGCGCCGCAGGCGCTGTTCATGGCCGAATCGCAGATGAACAAACTGGCCGAAAAACTCGGCATGGATCCGGTCGAGTTCCGCCTGAAGAACGCGCTCAGGCAGGGCGACACGATGGCCGTGGGCACGCCCGCGCCCAACCCGGTCAGCATCACCGAGGTGATTCAAGCCGCGCGGGAAAAATCGGGTTGGACGAAGACGAAAAAACAAAAGCCCGACAAGAAGAATCCGCATCTCGCGCGCGGACGCGGCTTTGCCGCAGGCTTCAAGAACGTCGGATTCAGTTTCGGGTATGCTGAAAACTGCTGGGCAAAAGTCGAGTTGCACGGCAACGGTCAGATCGAGAAGGCCATCGTCCATCACGCCGGCGCGGAAGTGGGACAGGGCACCCACCAGGTCATGGCCCAGATGGCGGCCGAGGCGCTGGGCATCCCCTTCGAGAAGGTGCAACTGCTCACTTCGGATTCGTCCACGATGGGCAATCCCGGCTCGGCCTCCGCTTCGCGCATGACTTTCATGGCGGGCAACGCCATCAAGGGCGCGGCGGAGGCGGCGCTTGAAAAGTGGAACGCCGAAGAACGCCCCGCGATTGCAGAATTCAAATACCTGGCGCCCAGGACCACGCCGATGGACAAGGAGACCGGCTATTCCATGCCCAACTTCGCCTACGCTTACGCGGCCCAGGCCGTGGACGTGGAAGTGGATACCGAGACCGGGCACGTGCGCCTCGTCCGGGTCATTTCGGCGGACGACGTGGGCAAAGCCATCAATCCCGCGCTCGTGCAGGGACAGATCGAGGGCGCGGTGGTGCAGGCGCAGGGATATGCCCTGCTCGAAGAGTTGCAGGTCAGGAACGGATTTATCCAGGCCAACGAATTGAGCACGTATCTGATTCCCACCATTTGGGACATCCCCGAATCGGTCGAATCGGTGATCCTCGAAGTGCCCGATCCGAACGGACCCTGGGGCGCGCGCGGCCTCGGCGAATTGCCTTTCCTGCCCCTCGTCCCGGCCATCGCGGCCGCCATCCACGACGCGACCGGCGTGTGGATGGACGAATTCCCCTTCACGCCGGAGCGCGTGTTGAGGGCGTTGGGAAAAATATAAATCGGGTAAGGGCACAGCCCGCGTCGCGCGGGGACGAAGCATAGTCGAAGCGCCGCTGTGCCCCTGCACATTTCAAAATGCCCTTCCCGTATCTCAACGAAACCCAGGAACTGAACGAGACCACCCGCAGGGCGGCGGAGTCGGGTGCATTCGTTACGCTGTCAGATGGCGTCACGCACTACGATTTGGGCGGGAAGGCAGCGACAAAACCCGTTGTTCTCGTCCATGGATTCTCCGTCCCCTACTTCATCTGGGATCCGACCTACGACTTCCTGGTAAAATCGGGCTTCCGCGTCCTGCGCTACGACCTGTTCGGGCGCGGCTTCTCGGACAGGCCGCGCGTCCGCTACGATCTCGATTTGTTTTGCAAGCAACTGATAGAGTTGCTGGATACACTCGGCCTCACACAGCCCATCGCGTTGTGCGGCCTCTCGATGGGCGGACCCATCGCCGCCGCGGCCGCGGAGCGGTATCCCGAACGTGTGGAGCGCCTCGTGCTGATAGACCCCGCAGGCGTACAGCCCATCGGCATTTCGCCCCTCTTGAAGTTGACGTTACTGCCCGGGCTGGGCGAACTGGCCCTCGGTCTGTTCGGAAGCGAGACCCTGGTCAAGGATATTGCATCCGATTTCTTCGGCCCCGGCCTGGTGGCGCAGTTTCAGGCGAGATACAGAGTCCAGATGCAATACAGCGGATTCATGCGGGCGATCCTATCCACCATGCGGAATGGGATGCTCGGCTCGTTCCTCGACGTGTACCGGCGCGTCGGCAAACTGGACAAGCCGACCCTGCTCCTGTGGGGCCGCGAGGATAAGACCGTGCCCTTCGCCCACAGCGCGGACCTGCTGTCCGCCATCCCGCACGCAGAGTTGCATGTGTTCGAGCACTGCGGACATATTCCTCACTACGAGAAGCCCGAGGAGGCGAATCCGCTTTTGCTGAAGTTCTTGAAATTATCGCGCTGAGCGGAACGCAGCGAAGACGAAGCGCTGGTTTCATCCTGACAGACCTGCGTCTCGTCTGCGGGGATGCAGCGGGCGCATCCCATCCGCTCAACGCGATGCCAAATCACACATGATTCAACCAATCCTCACATTCTTCAAACACAACCGTTACAAGATTGCCACCTTCGCGCTGATGGCGGCCGCTTCGGCCGTTTGCGTATTGCTCGTCGTTGCGCGGCGGGAATACAGCAACACGGGCCGTTACACCTCCCTGGTCTGGAATCTGTTCCTGGCGTGGATACCCTTCCTGCTGTCGTATTTCGCGTACGCGCTCTCCTGGCGGAAACTGCTGTTGTACCTCGTCCTGCCGGTCACGGCATTTCTGTGGCTGATCTTCTTTCCCAACGCGCCGTACATCCTCACCGACCTGCAACATCTTGCGCGTGAGGAAACCGCCGCGCCGCTGTGGTACGACGTGATCCTGATGGTCTGGTTCGCGTGGACGGGCCTCCTGCTCGGGCTGGTCTCGTTGTATCTGATGCACGAAATCGTCCAGCGCAATTTCGGGCGCGTGACCGGCTGGGGCTTCGTCCTGCTCGTCTCGGGGCTGAGCAGTTTCGGGGTCTACCTGGGGCGCTTCGTCCGCCTCAACTCGTGGGACATCCTGCAGGACCCCGGCGAGATCGCGGTCAGCATCCTCGGCCTGGTCATTGACCCGTCCTTGCGGCTGGTGGCGTTCACGTCGCTGTTCACGGTGTTTTACCTGTTCGTGTATCTCACGCTCTACTCGTTCGCGCACCTGTTGCAGGAACAGAAGGAGCCGCAAAGTGTACAGTAAACTGCTTGCGCGCTTCGCGCACAACAAATACCGCCTGACCATCTTCGGCCTGCTGGCGGGCGCGTCGGTCTTGTCGGTCGCGATCCTGCGCGTGCGCTTCGCCTTCGCGGGCACGGGTTCGTATGCCTTCCTGATCTGGAACCTGTTCCTCGCATGGATTCCATTTCTCATCGCGTACTTCACGTACACCCTGCCCCTCAAGCGTCCCTGGCTGTACGTGGTCGTTCCCGCCGCGGCCTTTCTCTGGCTCATCTTCTTCCCCAACACGCTCTACATCCTGACCGACTTCCAGCACCTCAACTCCATGCCCAACGACGTGCCCGTATGGTACGACGTCCTCCTGCTCATCTGGTTCGCGTGGACGGGATTACTGCTGGGCGTCGTCTCGTTGTTCCTCATGCAGGAGATCGTGCGCCGCGAGTTCGGGCGCTGGTTCGGCTGGGGCTTCGTGGCGCTGGTCGCCGCGCTGACCAGCGTGGGCATCTACATGGGACGCTTCCTGCGCTGGAACTCGTGGGACATCCTGTATCACCCGGCTGAAATCGTCCTCTTCACCTGGAGCCGCGCGCAGGACCCCAGCGTCACGTCGGTGGTTTTCGTCGGCATCTTCACGGTCTTCTTCCTGTTCCTGTACGTCACACTGTACGCCTTCGCACATCTCCTGCTGGAGCGCGAGGCGAATCAGAGAACCGAGGCGATTTGATTCACATCGAACGCGACCTGCTGGTACTCGTGCGCGGCGGAGGCGACCTGGCCTCGGGCGTGATCCTGCGCCTGCACCGGGTGGGCTTCCCCGTCGTCGTCCTCGAACTGCCCCAGCCGCTGGCCGTGCGCCGCGCCGTGTCGTTCGCGGAGACGGTCTACGAGGGGACGTGGACCGTCGAGGGCGTGACCGCCCGCCTCGTTTCGCCGGACCAGCTTCAGGTCGCGCTCGAAGCGGGGCTTGTCCCCGTACTCGTGGACCCGGCCGCGAGCGTCCTCGCCAACGCGTTCGTGACCAGTCCGCGCAAGACCGTCGTGGTGGACGCGCGCCTGACGAAACAGCCGCCCGAGCCCCTGCCCGTCCGCCCGCTTCTGCACATCGGACTTGGGCCCGGGTTCCGCGCCGGAGAGAATTGCGACGCCGTGGTCGAAACCCGCCGCAGTCACACCCTCGGACGCGTCTTCTGGAGCGGCGAACCACAGCCCGATAGCGGACAGCCCGAAGGCGACCCGCGCCGAGTCCTGCGCGCGCCGGAGGAGGGGGTCGTGAGAGGCGTGGCGCAGATTGGCAATATTGTGGAAGAGGGAGAGGTGGTGGCGGAAATAGACAACGGGCTACAGACCGCAGACCGCCAGCCGTCGTCTGTCGTCCGCAGCCCGTTCCGCGGCGTCGTGCGCGGACTGATCCACGACGGCTTGAATGTAGCGAAAGGGACGAAGATCGGCGACGTAGACCCGCGCGGCGACCCGAGCGCGTGTACTCTCGTCTCCGACAAGGCGCTGGCGGTGGGCGGCGGCGTGCTGGAGGCGGTGTTGAGTTTTGGATTAAGAGTTGAGGGTTAGGTTGATTTTCTGGACAGCCGCCCCGCGGAAAGGAACAGCAGTCCCGAGAGCGCGAGTGGGGCGACGACGGTCAGAATCGTGGCCTGCCGCTCAGGTCCGCTCAGGGTAGGCGGGAGGAAGGGCGCCGCCAGTGCGGGCGGATCGGTCGCCGGAGGGTCCGTTGCGGGGGGATCCGTAGGCGGCGGAGGTTCCGTTGTGGGCGGATCTGTGGGCGGCGGAGGCTCCGTTGTGGGGGGTTCGCTGGTATCCGTCGGAGGCACATCTGTATTTGTCGGAGGTACATCCGTATTCGTCGGAGGTATGTCTGTATCCGTCGGAGGCACATCTGTGTCCGTCGGCGTCGGGACAGGCGTGTTCGTAGGCAGAGGTGTATCCGTAGGCGGAGGTGTAGGCGTGCGGGTGGGGACCGGAGTACGCGTCGCGGTGGGCGTGTTCGTAGGCAGAGGCGTACTTGTAGGCAAAGGCGTATTCGTAGGCAGAGGTGTGTTCGTAGGAAGCGGAGTAGGCGTCAGGGTGGGCGCATCCTTCGACAGGCGTGTACTGGAAGGAAACGGGGTTAGCGATGTCTGTGTGGGAGTCGCGGAAACCGCCGGCGGCAATTCGTAGACCATCGGCGTTGGACCTATAACGGGTATCGCGACCGTCTTCCGAACTGCAAGGCCGAACGTCGAAAGGTGGGTGGTCTCGCCGCAAAGCTGATAGCGCTCGGGAACCGCCGTGAGCGGAAGGGGTTCCCACCGAGGGGGATTTGCCGTATTGGCGTAGTATTGAACCTGGAAGTCAAGCGAGGATTGTGAGTACGCCCGCCAGCCTTCAAAGGAAAGAACAAAGCAGAGTTGTGCGGGTTTAAACAGGGTTAAATGAGTTTCTGCCGCTCCTGACTCATCTCTAAACTCGATATCGACTATGATCGGTCGATTCCATTCATCTTCGCCGACAACGGAGAAAGAATCCGGATGACGCGCAATCATCGAAACTGTACCAACCACGTTAATCGCATCGTAGGGCAGGTAGAGAACTGCGTTATTCATGCCAATGACAATGTCCTGGTTGGAACTGGTTGTCTGGCCGGGATCTGCAACGCCATTCGCAGGACCAACGTTTACCGAAACTTCGTACACCTCCGGAATACGAGTTGCCGGGCGCTGGAATTGCAGGATGAGCAGTGCATAAGCGCCGCCCACCAGAACCCCCAGTGCAATTTGGGCGATTCTTGGAAAAGAAGACTGCCTGTGAGTTGAAACCGATCTGTTCATGAGTTCGACCTGAACGGAACGGCCGCGGGCGAAAGGACGCCCCGCGCGCAGGGACTCCCAGGGATTATGAGGTTCGTGGAGAGGTATTTCGAATCCGCTTGCATAGTAGGGATCTCAGTTCACACGTACTGGCTGCTCGGGCAACGTTTGTAACTGCCGCACAGCATATCACGTAGGTAATAAACAAACCTTTCAATATCGTTAGATTCCTCGAAATTTTAGCAGAGGTTCAGGAAACTTACAAGCACACCTCTTTCCGTCGTCAGTCTCATTTTCGTCCCAGCCGCCCCGCGGACAGGAACAGCAGTCCCGAGAGCGCGAGCGGGGCGACGAAGATGAGAAACGGGGCCAGCCACCCGGGTCCGCGCAGGGCGTCCGCAAAGAACGAGGCCGCCAGCAGTGCCCCTGCCAGCAGGGCGATCCCGCCCGGAATCGGCCGCTTCCACCCCAGCCACATCAGCAGGCCGATGAACGCGAGCGGGACGAGGTGGCCCAGCCCGCTCCAGTCGCCGCCCAGGGTCTCTCCCGCCGCGAACATCAATAGAATCGCCGCCGCCAGCCCCAGCGGTACCAGCGCGGCGATTTTCAATCCTTTGATGGTCTTCATGGCGCGCCATCCTTTCGCGAATATTATACGCCCCTCCGTCCTTTGTGCCGGGGAGAGATCTTCCTCTATGCGAAGCAGGATAAATGGATAATAATAGTGGGAGATCGCCTTTGCCAAAAGGAGGAGCCATGCAAACACGCAACAACCCAATCGTGAGCGCCGCGCGTCTCTGTCTCGCGGCCATCGTTCTGGGGATGGCGTGCGTCCCCATGCAGAGCGTTTCTGCCCGGCCGCACGCGCAGGACTTCGTCGTCAATCCCGCCGCGGAGCAATACCTGCTCAGCGGGCTGATCGCGAACGGATATGCCGACCTCGCCGACGCGTTCCCGGACGAAAGTCAGCGCGTCGTCGGCGCAGACTTTTTCATCGGCGCCTTGAACCACCCCGACGTGCAGAGCAAACAGAACATCTACATCGGCAACACCGTGATCGTCGGGTACGTGAACGCCCTGGCCGCCAGGATTCCCTACACGCTTTTTCTCAATGTAGTGACCTTCACCGACTACGTGAACTTTTCGGATTCAGAGATCAACTCGCTGACCGTCTTCGACGCCAGTTTTTACCAGGGCGTCGAATTCCAGGGGATCAGCGCGAAGGAACTCGATCTGAGGAACGACATCTTCTATTACGGAATCAACTTATATGGCGTGGAGATCGGCGAACTGACCTTCGTGGAAAACCAGGTGCTGGGCACCGAACCCATGCGCGAGGGCATCGCCTTCCCGTCCGAGTTTCGGCGGATGAACGTCTCGAGCGTGGCGGATTTCAGCGGCACCTATTTCGAGGGCGCGGCCGTGTTCGAAGAATCCGAGTTCCATACCCTGCTCATGTGGAACATGCAGTTCGCGGGGGAGGCGGATTTCAGGAAGGTGCTGGTGGAACGCACGGGCGAATTCGTGGGCGCGGAATTCCTGCAGGGCGCAGATTTCACCGAGAGCAGCCTGGGCAGCGCGTCCTTCGAGGGCGCCCGCTTCGCGGGCGCGGTCTTCTTCACCGGCTGCAGCGTAAACGGCGACCTGAACTTCGACGGGGCGACCTTCAGCGCGAGCGGACCGCCCGCGGACCTGTCTCACATGGATGTGGCCGATACAACCTGGCTGAACGACATCTATACCGCCGCGGGCCTCGACCTGAGTTACGGTTCGTTCAAGAACCTGCGCATCAGCGCGGGCACGGGAAGTGCGATCCCCTCCCTCCTGCTGGTCGAAGCCGAGATCAGCGGACAGTTCGCCATCAAGGATTCGCAGATCGGCGATCTAAACGTCAGCGGCATGAAGAACGACGGCACGGCCACCCTCGACAACGTCGCCATCACCGAAGCGCTCGACCTGCAGAACGCCCATCTCAACCTGCTGGTGGTGAACGGACTGACCTGGCCCGAATCGCCCGAGTCCTTCAACCTGCGCGGCATGACCTTCAGCGACATAGACCTCGGCGAGCAAGGACTCACCGAAGAGACCTGGCGCGAGTTACTGCGGCTGGTCAACACCTCTGTTTACAGCCCGCAGACTTATAAGGCTATCAGCCAGTTCTTCCTCGACAAAGGCTATCCCGAATGGGCGGCCGAGGTGGAGCTGGCAGGCAAACGTCGCGAAAGAGACGAGGTGCTCACGCCCTTCACGGGCCGCTGGCTGTGGTCCTGGTTCCTGGACATCTTCTCCGGCTACGGCTACCGTCCGTTCCTGGCCTTCATCTGGAGCGCGGTGGTGGTCGGCTTCGGCGCGTTCGTCTACCGCCGCAAAGAGGACATGCTCCCCGTGGAACAGGCCGACGCGCCGGTGGAATACAATCCCTTCTGGTACTCCTTCGCGCTCTTCCTGCCGTACATTGACCTGGGCATCCAGGGCAAGTGGGAGCCGAAACCCGAACGCAAATGGGCGCGGCATTACAAGTACATCCATCTCCTGCTGGGCTGGGTGCTCATGCCCATCGCCCTGCTGGCGTTTGGCGGCGTGTTGAGGTAGGCCGCCCCTCCCCTGCCCTCCCCAAGTTCTTTGAATTTGGGGAGGGTGTCCGCAGGACGGGTGGGGGCCTGCAACGAAAAAGCATTGCACAGGGAGGGGTTTTTCGGGTATGCTTGGAAAATCGGTTGGAAGGTTGAAGGTTCAAGGTTGGAAAGTTGGGAACAAGGAATCATGCCTCCGAAGAAAACAGCAAAGAAGAAATCGAAGAATGGCAATAACGGCGCGACGCTCGGCATCGAAGCCGAGTTATGGCAGGCTGCCGACAAGTTACGCGGGCATTTGGATGCCGCGGACTATAAGAGCGTGGTGTTGGGGTTGATCTTCCTCAAGTATGTATCAGACATGTTCGAGCAGGTGCGGGCACGGGTGGAGAAGGAAGCGTTGGATGATCCAGAGGACAGGGATGTCTATTTGGCGGAACGCGTCTTTTGGGTCCCGAAAGAGGCGAGGTGGAAAGTCCTACAGGATAACGCCAAGCAGGAGTCCATCGGCAATTTGATAGACAAGGCGATGGAGTCCATCGAGCGGGATAATCCGACTTTGAAAGGGATGCTGCCAGGCAATTACGGACGCGCTACGCTGGACAAGCGGCGGCTGGGGGATTTGGTGGACCTGGTCAGCAACAAGATCAATTTCGCGGACGAGGAGAGCCGCAAGCAGGATACGCTCGGGCGGGTGTATGAATATTTCCTGTCGCAGTTCGCCAGCCAGGAGGGACGCAAGGGCGGCGAGTTCTATACGCCGCGTTCGGTGGTGCGCGTGCTGGTGGAGATGCTCGCCCCGTACAAGGGACGTGCCTTCGACCCGTGCTGTGGCTCGGGCGGGATGTTCGTGCAGAGCGAGAAGTTCGTGGAGGCGCACGGCGGGAGAATCGGCGACCTTTCGGTGTATGGACAGGAATCGAACCCCAACACGTTCAAGCTGGCAAAGATGAACCTTGCCATCCGCGGCATCGAAGGGGATTTGGGCAAACAGCCCGCGGACTCGTTCCACAATGACCAGCATCCCGACCTGAAAGCGGATTACATCCTTGCCAACCCGCCGTTCAACATGAGCGATTGGGGCGGGGACAGTTTGCGGGAGGACAAACGCTGGAAGTACGGCGCGCCGCCTGTGGGCAATGCCAACTTTGCGTGGGTGCAGCACTTTATTCACCATTTGAGTCCCAACGGCACGGCGGGATTTGTGCTGGCGAACGGGAGCATGTCGAGCAATACCTCGGGCGAAGGCGATATCCGCAAAGCCATCATCGAAGATGATCTGGTGGATTGCATGGTCGCCCTGCCTGGTCAGTTGTTTTACAGCACACAAATCCCTGTGTGTTTGTGGTTTTTGACGCGCAATAAAAATGCCCCCGTAGGGGCGATTCATGAATCGCCCCAACAATCGCCCCTACGTGACCGACGCGGGCAAACGTTATTCATTGACGCCCGTAAACTGGGAACATTGACCGACCGCGTCCATCGCGACCTTTCGGAGGAGGACATCGCCCAAATTGCGGATACCTACCATGCGTGGAAAATGGGTCATCCCGTAGGGGCGGCGGTAGGGGCGTCCGTAGGGGCAGCAGGGGCAGTTCATGAACTGCCCCTACCGCCTTATGCAGACGTGGCGGGCTTTTGCAAATCCGTCACCATCGAAGACATCCGTGCGCAGGGATATGTGCTTACGCCTGGGCGGTATGTGGACACGGCGGAATTGGAAGAAGACGACGAGCCCTTTGATGAAAAGATGGCGCGTTTGACGAAAGAGTTGGAAGCACAATTTGAAGAGAGCGGAAAGTTAGAAAAAGTAATAGTAGCTTCACTAAAGAAAATCTCTAATGAAAGTTGATAATTGGCAAGAAACAACTCTTGGTGACTTTGTGACCTTACAAAGAGGTCACGATCTTCCTGATCAAGAAAGAAGATCAGGCAAGGTTCCGATTATCGGTTCGGCAGGAATTACTGGTTATCACGATACAGCAATTGCAAAAGGTCCTGGTGTTACTGTTGGCAGAAGTGGAGCATCCTTTGGCGTAGTAACCTATTCGCCAGTAGATTACTGGCCTCATAATGCGTGTCTTTATGTTATTGATTTTCATGGCAATGATGAAAGATTTGCGTATTACTATTTGAAATCACTTGACTTTTCGAGTTTCAATTCAGGAAGCGCACAACCATCTCTCAATAGAAATTTCATTCATCCAATCAAAATAATAATTCCACCCATTCCCGAACAACGCGCCATTGCAGGGATTCTCGGTGCGCTGGACGATAAGATCGAACTCAACCGCCGCATGAACCGCACACTCGAGTCCATGGCGCGGGCGGTGTTTGCGGAAATGATGAACGCTTCGCGTGAAGGCGGAAGGATGGAGGTTGAAAAGTTGGGGGATATTTGCGAGTTTGCTTATGGTAAAGGTTTGAAAGAGGATGAAAGACAAGCAGGTTCAATTCCTGTTTACGGCTCTAATGGTCAAATTGGCTGGCACAATGAATATCTTGTCAAAGGTCCAGGAATTGTCGTTGGCAGAAAAGGAAACCCTGGGATTGTCACTTGGGCGCAAAATGATTTCTTTCCAATTGATACAACTTTCTACGTTGTTCCCAAAGAACCAAAAACGAGCCTTTATTGGCTTTATTACACTTTGACTTCTCTCAATTTGCCTGATCTTGGAGCAGATTCGGCAGTTCCAGGTTTGAACAGAAATATCGCCTATATGTCAGATGTAGATTATCCGACAGAAGATTTGATGAATAAGTTTGATGCTTTTGTGATGCCTATATTCAACAGAATTGACGCAAACGAAAAAGAATCGCGCACGCTGGCGAGTCTGCGGGATAGTCTGCTGCCGAAACTTATGAAGGGCGAAGTGAGGGTGCGTGGGTTGTAGGGGCGGGTCTCGCTTGCAGGCAGAACGGTCTGACGTAACGAGACGAACGTCAGGCAAGGTAATTTGGCACATCGTGGAGACCCGCCCCTACGGTTACGTCAAACCGTCCCGCCTACTGGTCGTCACGTTATGTCAAATCACCGAGCCTACAGGAAGGACCCGCCCCTGCGGTTACGTCAGACCGTCCCGCCCGATGGTCGTCACGTTATGTCAAATCACCGAGCCTGCCGGAAAGACCTGCCCCTACGGAGAAATGAATTATGAAATTCGACCCGCAAAAACATCACAGACGTTCCATTCGGTTAAAGGGGTATGATTATTCCCAATCGGGCGCGTATTTCGTGACGATCGTCGTCTGGCAACGCGAATGCCTGTTCGGCGAAATCGTGGACGGGGAAATGCGATTGAACGAATTCGGTAAAATCGTCCAACGCGCATGGTTCGATCTGCCGAAACATTACCCGCACGTTGAATTGGGCGCGTTTTGCATCATGCCCAACCATGTCCATGCGGTGATAATTATTGTTGAACCCACTGTAGGGGCAGGTCTCAGACCTGCCCCTACCAGACCTGCCCCTACCAGACCTGCCCCTACCAGACCTGCCCCTACGGGACGCCACCCGTTATCCGAAATCGTGCGGGCATTCAAATCATTTTCCGCGCGGCGCATCAATGAATTGCGAAAAACGCAGGGCATTCCCGTCTGGCAGAGGAATTATTACGAACGCATCATCCGCAACGACGAAGAACACAGTCGCATTCATCTGTACATCAAAGCCAACATTGACAATTGGTCAATGGACGACGAAAATCCAATGAAATCAAAATGACACCTTTCACCGAATCCACCATCGAGCAAGCCGCCATTGACTGGCTCAAAGAGCTGGGCTATGGCTACGCCTTCGGGCCCGAGATCGCCTTCGATGGCGAGCGTCCCGAACGCGGCGATTACCAGGAAACGCTCCTGCCCGGTCGCTTGCGGGATGCCATTGCCCGCATCAACCCCGACCTTCCGCCTGCCGCGCGCGAAGAAGCCTTTCGCCAACTGACGCGCCCCGGCAAACCTTCGCTCCTGCTCAATAACCACGCCTTTCATCACATGCTGGTCAACGGCATTGAGGTGGAATACAAAGCCGAAGACGGGCGCATGGTCAGCGGGCGGGCGTATGTGGTGGATTTCGATGAGCCAGATAACAACGACTGGCTGGTTGTCAATCAATATACCGTTCGGGTAGGGGCAATTCATGAATCGCCCCTACCCGAACGCAACCGGCGACCAGACGTGGTCATCTTCGTCAACGGTCTGCCGCTGGCGGTCATCGAACTGAAGAACGCCGCCGATGAAAAGGCGACCATCTGGTCAGCCTTCAATCAACTGCAAACCTACAAGAACGACATCCCTGCCCTGTTCCACTATAACGAACTGCTTATCATCTCCGATGGCTTGAATGCACGCTTCGGCTCGCTCACGGCGAACAAGGAATGGTTCCTGCCGTGGAAGACGATTGAAGGCGAAACACAGGCGCCCGCTTCGGTCGCGGAACTGGAAGTGCTGCTCAAGGGCATGTTCGAGAAACGCCGCTTCCTTGATCTCATCCGTTACTTCATCGTCTTTGAACAGGAACGCGGCGCGCCTACGGCCAAGAAAATCGCCGGCTATCACCAGTTCCACGCCGTCAATTACGCGCTGGCAGAAACCATCCGTGCATCACGGTCAAGTGTAAGGGCGGTTCATGAACCGCCCCAACATTACATATCGCAACCGATGAAAGGCGGCGAACGGGGGGATCACCGCATCGGCGTCATCTGGCACACACAGGGCTCGGGCAAGAGCCTCACAATGGCGTTCTACACAGGGCGGCTGGTGGCACATCCCGCCATGGAAAATCCCACCGTCATCGTCATCACCGACCGCAACGATCTCGACGATCAACTCTTTGGCACCTTCTCGCGCTGTTCCGAAATCCTGCGCCAAACGCCCGAACAAGCCACTAGCCGTGAAGACCTGATCGAAAAACTCAAAGGGCGCATCGCTGGCGGCGTCTTCTTTACGACCATTCAAAAATTCCTTCCCCCCTCTCCAAATGTACCCATTTGGGGAGGGGCCGGGGGTGGGGTCCTTTCAGACCGCCACAACATCGTCGTCATTGCGGATGAGGCCCATCGCAGTCAATATGACTTCATTGACGGCTACGCCCGTCACATGCGGGATTCACTTCCCAACGCTTCTTTCATCGGGTTTACTGGGACGCCCATCGAACATACCGATGCCAACACCCGAGCCGTGTTCGGCGATTACGTCAGCATCTACGACATCCAGCAAGCGGTCGAAGACGGCGCGACAGTCAAGATTTACTACGAAGGTCGGCTCGCCAAACTCGAACTGGACGAGAAAGAGAAGCCGAAGATTGATCCCGAATTCGATGAAGTCACCGAAGGCGAAGAGCTCGAAAAGAAGGAAAAGCTCAAGACCAAATGGGCGGCGCTCGAAGCCATTGTCGGAACTGAGAAACGTGTGGGGCTGGTCGCAAAAGATGTTGTTGATCACTTCGAGAAACGTCTCGAAGCCATGGACGGCAAGGCGATGATCGTGTGCATGTCCCGCCGCATCTGTGTGGATTTATACAACGCCATCATCCAACTCCGCCCTGATTGGCACTCGGACGACGACAAGCAAGGCATCATCAAGGTGGTAATGACGGGCAACGCTACTGATCCACAAGAATGGCAGGCACACATCCGCAATAAGAAGCGCCGCGAAGATTTAGCAGACCGCTTCAAGGAACCCGACGACTCATTCAAGATCGTCATCGTCCGCGACATGTGGCTGACGGGCTTCGACGTCCCGCCACTGCACACCATGTACATTGACAAGCCCATGCAGGGCCACGGTCTCATGCAAGCCATAGCAAGGGTAAACCGAGTCTATAAAGACAAGCCAGGCGGCTTGATCGTGGACTATCTCGGCCTCGCCTATCACCTGCAAAAAGCGCTTGCCGCCTACACCGAAGCAGGTCATCCCGCTGAAACTCCCAATCAGGAAGAAGCGGTCAACGAACTGCTCAAACGCTATGAGATTTGCAAGGGCTTATTCCACGGTTTCGATTGGTCAAAGTTCTTTACAGGCACAGCTACAGAACAGACAACAACCTTTGCATGGGGTGTCGAATTCATAGTCCAACAGCAAGACGGAAGAAGACGGTATCTCGATGCCGTGAGAAACATGTCGCTTGCCTTTGCGTTGGCTGTTCCCGATGAACGCGCGCTTGCCATTCGGGATGATATTGCTCTCTTCCAGAAAGTGCGCGCCGCGCTGGTGAAGCACACCCTCAGCGAAGGCGGCAAGTCCGATGAAGATTATGAGCAGTCCATTCGACAAATCCTTTCACGCGCCGTCTCTGCCAGCGATCAAGTGATTGATATCTTCGCCGCGGCTGGCTTGAAGAAGCCCGAAATCTCCATTCTCTCGGAAGAGTTTCTGGCAGAAGTGCGCGGAATGCCGCAAAAGAACCTTGCCATTGAACTGCTCCGCAAACTGCTCAATGATGAACTCAAGTTGCGGATGAAGAAGAACCTTGTCCAATCGCGTTCGTTTACCGAAATGCTGGAACGCACCATTCGCTCCTACCAAAACCGCACACTTGAGTCTGCTGAGGTCATTGCCGAACTGATCAAACTCGCTGAGGAAATGCGCGAAGCCCAAAAGCGCGGCGAGAAACTCAACCTGACCGAAGATGAAATAGCTTTTTACGATGCGCTTGAAGTCAACGATAGCGCGGTCAAAGTATTGGGTGATGAAACGCTCAAGAACATTGCACGTGAACTGGTTGAAACCGTCCGCAATAACACCACGATAGATTGGACCGTGCGTGAAACCGTCCGCGCCAAGTTGCGCGTGATGGTAAAACGAATATTGAGGAAATACGGCTATCCGCCCGATAAGCAGGAGAAGGCAACGCAGACCGTCCTTGAGCAGGCTGAGGTCATTGCCAGAGATTGGGCGGGGTAATTTTCAATAAACAGCCTCACAGTTGTCTCTTCCCCTTATAATGTCCCTCGATGAACCTCGTCCGCGCCCTGCGGCTTCCCCAACTACCTCCTTCGCGTTCTTCCTCGCTTCGCGGTGAAACAATTTCCCTCGTCGGCGCGGGAGGCAAAACCACCGCCCTCTTCAAACTCGCCGCGGCCCTGGGCTCAGTCGAAGGGCAATCGCCAATCGAAAATCGTCAATCGCAAATCGTCAATCGTAACCGCCACCACCCACCTCGGCCAATGGCAGACAGCACAGCCCGAGAAACTGGCCATGGCAAATGCGGGTTGGAGAGTGGGCACTGTCAATCTTGCAGAAAAGTGGGTACGTTGCATCCGCCTCGTACAGTGTAATTATGCAGCCTGAAGAAATTTACTTTCGTGGGTCGATTTCTCGATATTGGAAGGTGATTTACGCGCAATATCGGCGGCTCTACAAGAGGATGGGGCGCGAACCGTTCAGGTTGACCGCCCCAAACCCGGCCTCTGTCATTCTCGCTGAGTATGACCCCGACAACAGCCATGAAATCCTTTTCGAACTTTTTGGCGACGAGCGCGGAAAACCGGCATTCTCGATTGACGCAGAATACTCTCGGCACAGGCAGGCAGTCTGGATTATGGTCCATGACCATGGCGCGCAAGGGGAAAAAGCCGGGTCCGCCCTCTTGATCTGGCAGAAGATCAAGCGTGCATTGAAAAATGACGAGGCCGCTCGCAAGCAAACGAGAAAGCGCGGTATGCAGTCGAGGACACAGATTGCCATCAATTCCCTGCTTGAGATTCGGCAGGAAGCCATCACCAGTGGGCGCCCAATCCCTAAAAAGATTGGGGCTATGCAACGGGCGGGCATCACCTATAAGACTACACGAAACTATGTACCCGAACTCCTGGCGCACTGGGACGACAGAAATTACCGGCCGGGCAAATTGGAATAAATGGAAATTCCAATTTGGTTGGCGTTTATTATGTAATACTTCCAGCGGTTTGTCAGCCACTGGTTTTTTACATCATGTCCTCCAAAAAATCAACCCGCTTCATCTCCCTGCTCTACAAGCGTTACCTCACTGCGAACGAGAGGGAATCGCTGGTCGCCGTCCCCCTGGATGACCTCTCCAGTGAGATCAACCTCCTTCGCGTGCTCTTATCGCACTGTATGTCAATCTCGCAATCCGCGCCGACGGATCTGGACTCACGCATGCAAGTCTTGCATACCTGTCTCGTCTTGACCCAGCAACACGCAAAGTTGATTCGCGCCCAAAACAAGGAACACGCTCCATTTGACGAATGGGAGGAAGCGATTTGGCGGGCATTAACAGAGGTTAGAAAAAAAAATGGGAATTGACTGATGGAAATTGGATACAAAAAGGCAAAGGAGAAAATATGACGAGAAAACGCGGCGGTCAACCCAACAACAAGAATGCATATAAACATGGCTTCTATTCGAAACACTTTAGTAATTTTGAGAGTGGGGCGCTTTCTGAAATCCCCATTACCGATGTATCGGGTGAAATTGATACCCTGCGTGTCGCCATTGAGCGCGTTATGGAATCTTACACTGCATCCCTGAAAGACATGGGGATCGAAAAAAGGCTCGCATGTTTGAACGGCCTGGCCGCAGCCGCAGGGAGCATTGGAGGATTGACGCGCATTCAGGCCGCTGTAAATAAGAACGCAAAAGAGGTAAGCGAACTCGAAGAGAGGTTCATGAATATAGGAGAAGATATGGTCGAGGAATCGGAAGAAATTCAGGAATAGCATTCGTTCCTCTTCGTTCCTCGGAAACAAATGGCGCACAGCGTATAATTGACAACGATGAACCTCGTCCGCGCCCTGCGGCTTCCCCAACTACCTCCTTCGCGTTCTTCCTCACTTCGCGGTGAAACGATTTCCCTCGTCGGCGCGGGAGGCAAAACCACCGCCCTCTTCCAACTGGCGCACGAACTCATAACGCCGCGCACTGCCAACCGTCAACCACTCACCATCCTCACCACCACCACCCACCTCGGCGACTGGCAGGTCCAGCAGGCCGACCATCACTTCATCGTCACCGAAAACGAGCCTCTTCCCGAACTCGACTCCCTCGACGGCGTCATCCTCGTCACGGGCCCGCGGGACGGAGACCGCTTCACGCCTCCGCCGCGCCAGACCCTCGACCATCTGCGCGGCCACTGCGCGGCGCGCGGTCTGTCCCTGCTCATCGAAGCCGACGGCGCGCGCGGACGTCCCCTCAAAGCGCCCGCCGCGCACGAGCCTGCCCTCCCAGACTTTGTGGATACGGTCGTCGTGGCCGCTGGCCTGGGCGGACTGGGAAAACCGCTGACCGAAGACTTCGTCCATCGTCCGCATCTCTTCTCGACTTTGAGCGGACTGCCGTTTAACGAACCGGTCACGCCCGAGGCGCTGGTCCGCGTGCTGACTCACCCCGAGGGCGGACTCAAGAACATCCCGCCTGGCGCGCGCCGCGTGGCCCTGCTGAATCAGGCGGACACGCCCGAATTGCAATCCATCGGCGGGAGAATGGCAAAGTCCCTGCTGAACGATTTTGACTCAGTCGTCGTCGGCTCTCTCTTGCAACCTTCCAACCTTCAAACCTTCGAACCCATCGCAGGTATCATCCTCGCCGCGGGCGCATCGGAACGCTTCGGACAGCCCAAGCAACTGCTCGACTGGCGCGGCCAGCCCTTCGTACGCGCCGTCGCACAGACCGCGCTCGATGCGGGCCTCGCGCCCGTGATTGTCGTCACCGGCGCGTACGCGGACGGGGTCGAGGCCGCCCTCCGCGACCTGCCCGTGACCATCGTCCGCAACGAGGGCTGGCAGGAAGGACAGGCCTCCTCGATCCGCGCGGGGATAAGAGCCCTCACCCCTTCGCCCCTCTCCCAACGGGAGAGGGGTTGGGGTGAGGGGGGCGCCCTCTTCCTCCTCGCCGACCAGCCGCACATCCCCGTCAACGTGATACAGGCTTTAGTGGAACACCACACCCGCGAGTTGTACCCCATCGTCGCGCCGCTGGTGATGATGGAACAACGCGCCAACCCCGTGCTCTTCGACCGAGTCACCTTCTCCGACCTGCTCACACTCACAGGCGACATCGGCGGCCGCGCCCTCTTCTCGAAATATCCCGTCGAATACCTGCCCTGGCACGACGACAGACTCTTGCTGGATGTGGACAAGCCCGAAGACTATCAACGGCTGGTGGAAGATGAAACACTCTAGCCCGCGCCTCGCCTACGCCTCGCCTACGCTTCGCTCCGCTCGGCGCGATAAAATGAATCCTTTTCGTGCATCTTCGTGTCCATCGCGGTAAAAATGAATTTCCTTTGTGTCCTTTGTGGTAATAACAAGTTCTCTTCGTGATACTTTGTGACCTTCGTGGTTAAGAAAGGTTCCATGATCACCGCCATCGTCCTCGCCGCAGGCGAATCCAAACGCATGGGTCAGCCCAAGATGCTCCTGCCCTGGGGCGAGAGCACCGTGCTGGGACGGGTCCTCGCGGTGCTCCGCGCCGCCGAAGTGGACGACATTCTCGTCGTCACGGGCGGCGCGCGGGAGCAGGTGGAGGCCGTCGCCCGCGCAAATGGCGCGCGAACAGTCTTCAACGCGGACTACGCGCGCAGCGAAATGCTGGGTTCGATTCAAACGGGACTGCGTAACCTCACCCTGCCCCCTCCGCCCCTTCGGGGCACCTCCCCCAAATCCGAAATTGGTATTCCTGTTCGCAAACCGAACAAGGCCATCGGATTTGGGGGAGGACGGGAGGGGGTCGACGCGGCCCTCCTCGTCCTCGGCGACCAGCCCCAGGTCGAAGAAAGCAGCGTGCGCGCCGTCCTCACCGCGTATCGCAAGAGCGTGTCGAATCTCGTCGTCCCGTCCTATCGAATGCGGCGCGGACATCCCTGGCTGGTTGCGCGTCCCCTTTGGGATGAAATCCTGCGAATGAAAAGCCCGCACACCCCGCGCGACTTCCTCACCGCCCGCGCCGCCGGGATCGAATACGTCAATCTGGACACACCCACCATTCTCGCCGATCTCGACACGCCCGAAGACTACTTGAATTCGCGGCCGTAGCGTGCTATTGTAGAATTGAACCTATGAAAGGAGCCCGCCATGTCGGACTGGGAACAGATTGCCGAGTACATCCACAACGCCATGCAGGCCGTGGAGCAGACCCACGAAGCGGGGCGTGACCTGCGGGAGAAGCCGAACCACACGAATTTCGATGCGTTTCGGACGCGGATGGACGAACTGCACCAGCGGCTGACCACGCTGAAGTCCATGCTCGACCACGAGAACATCGTCTTCCTCGACGAACTGGCCGACGCGCTGAGCAAGGCCTTCGGCGGCAAGCCTGCCGAATATCATCACATCGAACAATACGGCGAGAAGATCGAACCGTGAGGATGCTGACGGACCCCGGCGACACCGCTCGGCGGGCGCAGTCGCACGTCAAGAACAAAGGGACCATCCTGGCTTTCTCTCTGCGTGCTCTGCGATCTCTGTGGTGAAGGATATTTTGGCCCATCCTTTTCCACTTCGCGCTCCTCATCTACCAACACGGGGATTTATGATAGACTCTGCCCAATCCTTCGGGAGGATTCTTGCGGGCAGGAGTCATCTGTGAAATATCTGATCATCGTCAACCCCATTTCGGGACGCGGCTACGCGGGGAAGTCCATTCCGCTGATCGAAGACCTGATGCGCCGCCACAACCTGGACTTTGACCTGGTCCAGACCGAACGGCCCTGGCACGCGGCTGACATCGCCGAGCGCGCCGTGCTGGACGGCTACGCGGTCATCGTCACCGCCAGCGGGGACGGCACCGCCAACGAGGCTCTGAACGGCATCATGCGCGCCCGCGCAAAGGGCCACGACACCGTCGCCATGTCCATCCTGCCTGTCGGCACCGGCAACGACATGGCTTACGGCATGGGCCTGCGCGGCAATCTGGAAGAGACCGTAAAGGCGTTGGCAGATAATCATCGCAAACGAATTGATATAGGCCTGGTCAAAGGAGGCGATTATCCCGAAGGCCGCTATTTCGCCAACGGCATCGGCATCGGATTCGATGCGATGGTCGGCTTCGAGGCCATTAAAATCCGCTGGACGCGCGGCTTGCTGGCGTATCTCATCGGCGTGATCCGCACGGTGTTCTGGTATTTCAAAGCACCGACCGTCGAGATGAAGTTCAACGGCAAGACCATTACACAACCTTCGTTAATGATTTCCGTGATGAATGGACAGCGCATGGGCGGCGGCTTTTATATGGCGCCAAACGGCGACCCCGGCGACGGTCACTTCGACCTGTGCATCGCCTCCGAGGCCAGCCGACTGCGCATCTTCGGGCTCATCCCCTATTTCCTGAAAGGCACCCAGCACACCCAGCCCGAAGTGACCACGGGACAGACTCACGCGATCAGCATCAAAGCCGTCAAAGGGAGCCTGCCCGCGCACGCGGACGGCGAGATGCTCTGCGTGGAGGGACGGGAACTGCAAGTGGAGTTAATTCCCTCCGCGCTGGAATTTGTGACAATGAAGCAGTAGCGCGAGACGGTTGCCCCGCTCTACCCCCAGACCAAATGAATTTCCTCCACTGGTTCGTCTACACTGTCATCAAGATCGGCTTATCCATCCTCTGCCGCGTGGATGCGCAGGGACTGGATAAGGTCCCCGCGCGCGGGCCGCTGATCGTCATCTCCAATCACACCGGCCAGTTGGAGGTGCCGCTGATGTTCGCCTGGCTCCAGCCGCGTCCGCTCACGGGCTGGGCCAAGATCGAGACCTGGAACAATGCCTTCCTGCGCTGGGTGTTCGATCTGTGGGGCGCCATCCCCGTCCGCCGCGGCGAAGCGGATACGAGCGCCCTGCGCGCCGCGCTGGAAAAACTGGAGCAGGGATACATCTTCGGCGTCGCGCCCGAGGGCACGCGCAACAAGACAGGCGTCCTCCGCCGCGCGCACCCGGGCGCGGTCATGCTGGCATTGAGGAGCGGCGCGCCCATCCTCCCCGCCGCGCACTGGGGCGGCGAGGACTTCGGCGCCAACCTGAAACGCCTGCGCCGCACGGACTTCCACATCCGCGTGGGCAGGCAGTTTACGATTTCCACGAACGGGGAACGAATCTCGCGCGAGGCACGTCAGCAGATCGTGGACGAGATGATGTACCAGCTGGCCGCGCTGCTGCCCGAACGGTATCGCGGCGAGTACAGCGACGCGTCGAAGGCCACGACGCAATTCCTGAAATTCAGCGCTCCCGTCATTGCGAGCGAAGCGAAGCAATCTCCTCGCGGTGACATCCCGCAAGAAGGAGAAGATCATGAACACCCCCAATGACACTTATCAAAAACTGGACCGCGCCGCGCTCTGGCTCCTCGTAGGCGAATTCGGCGGCGTGGCGCTACTGTTGACGCTGATGCTGCTGATGATCATCGGCAACCTGATCTCGCCCTACGGGTTCGACATCGGATACCGGACGGGAGAAGCGATTGCGCTGTTCTTCGCGCTTTCCTACGGGCTGGCATATCTCGCCAACCTGATCATCGGCATCATCGGGGTCGTGCTCTACGTCCGCGAGGGGCGCGAGGGCTACCCTGGCACGGGCCATCTGGTGAATTGGATATTGGCGGCTACCACGCTTTGGGTCGCCCTGTTCCTGATCACGATCTTCACGGCCAACGGGTTCTAACCGCGCCTACTCGAACCTGAAATAATACGCGTTCGTTTCGCGTCGTTTAAATCCCATTTTCAGGTACAACTTGTTGGCGGCCTCGCGCTTCGGATTGGACGTGAGCGAGACTCCCGCCGCGCCCCGCTCACGCGCGACCTCCAGCGCGGCGCGCACCAGCGCCTCGCCGATTCCCCGCCCGCGCGCGGACTGGTCCACGATCACGTCTTCGATGATGGCGCGGATGCCCGTCGGGACGCGGTACACGGTCACGGACGCCGCGCCGAGGATGGACTCATCGTCCGCGTACGCGGCCAACAGCGCCGTCGCCTCCGATTGGACCAGGGCGGACAAATCCTCCCGCGTCGGCGGCGGATTGTTGCTCGTCAACTGGGGAACAAGCCGCCGGAAGGCATCGAACAACTCCTCCGAGGCTTGATGGACGATTTCGATTCGCATCATCTATTTCTGCTTCAACAACCTCGACGAATTCAATAAGATTCCCACGTCAGGCAACGACTGCAAAGCCGCGGCAAAAATAGGCGGAAGGAATCCGAGCGCGGCCATCGTCAACCCAAAGGCATTGTAAAGCAGCGTAAAACCGATGTTGCCTTTCACCACGCGCAACGTCCGCTGGGCGATTCGCAGCGCCTCTGGCACGAGCGACCAATCGGCGCGCAACAGCGCGATGTGTCCCGCTTCCACGGCGATGTCTGCGCCGCCGCTCATGGCAATGCCCACGTCCGCCTGCGCCAGCGCGGGCGCATCGTTCACGCCGTCGCCCACCATCACCACCGTCCGCCCCTCGCGCTGGTATTTTTTCACCACCTCAATTTTGTGTTCGGGTAACAGGTCCGCGCGGTAGTCAACGCCCAGCGCCGCGGCCAGCGCCGAAGCCGTTCGTTCATTGTCGCCCGTGAGCAATTCGATTTTTCGGATTCCCATCTTTCGCAGTTCGTTCAACGCCGCGGGGACTTCGGGACGCAATGTATCCGCCGCGGCCAGCACGCCCGCCAGCGCGCCGTCTACTTCAACGAACAACAGCGTCTTGCCTTCGGACTCCAGTTTCGCGACCGACTCTCCGACCACCCGACCATCCGACCATTCGACTAATTGACCAACATGCCGCGCGCTCCCGACCTTCACGCTTCTTCCCCCGACCTGGGCGCGTACGCCAAACCCCGCGGCGGACTCGAACGCGGACGCGTCGTCCACGCGCAAGCCGCGGCTCTTCGCCTCCACGCGAACCGCGTGCGCCAGCGGGTGCTCGGAATATTTCTCCGCGCTCGCGGCCAGCGAGAGCAATTCATTTTCACTCATGCCATTCAACACGACCACGTCCGTGATGCGCGGCTGACCGAGCGTGAGCGTCCCTGTTTTATCGAGCAACAGCACATCAGCCTTTGCCAACACTTCGAGATACTTCCCGCCCTTGATGAGCAGTCCGCGCTTCGCGGCCGCGCCGACGGATGCCAGCATGGCAATCGGGGTCGCCAGCGCGAACGCGCAGGAACAGGCCACCACCAGCACGGCGGCAGTCGCCAACGGATCGCGGCGGATGATGAATGTCAGCAGGGCGATCCCCGCCACGACGGGCATGTACCAGTACGAGAACTTATCCGCGATGCGTTGCACGTCGGCGCGATTCCCTTCGGCCTGCTCCACCAGTTTGACGACGCGCCCGAAGGCTGTGTCCGCGCCGAGGTGCGTCACGCGCGCGCGAATGCTCCCCGACTTGACCAACGTCGCCGCGTAGACCTTGTCGCCAACCGTCACATCCACAGGCATGGACTCGCCCGTGATGGCGGATTGATCCACCGAACACTGATTACTGATTACTGTCCCATCCACGGGAATTTTCTCGCCAGGCCGCACAACGACAATTTCATTTTTCGATAACTCGGTGACTGAGATTTCGATCTCTGTTCCATCGCGCTCCACGCGGGCGGTACGTGGGGTGAGAGCGGTCAAATCTTTCACGGCGCGGCGGGCGCGCTCGGTGGTGAACTTTTCGGTGTAGTCGCCCACGCGCATGAAGAAGACGACCAGCGCGGCAGTAATCCACTCGCCGATGACAGCCGCGGCGACGACGCCCATCGTCATCACCGTGTGCGCGATGATTTGCCGTCTCCACGCGGCTTTGGCCACGTTGACGAACACAGGCCAACCAAACGCCAAAACGAGCGCGAGACCAAGCGGCCAGGGGATTTTATCGGAGATGGATTCGAAGAGTCCGAGTCCCTCACCGACGATGACGATGAAGAGGATGACCGCGAAGAGAACGCCGAGGATCGTCAGGACTTGGCGGGTGAAGGCGCGAGGGTCGAGTCCGCTTTGGGAGGACGCGCCCGCCTCAATGTCAGCGGGAACCGAATAGCCCGCAGACGAGACCGCGGCGCGCAGGTCGGTCATCGTCACGGAGGCGGGGTCGAGTCGCACGATGGCTTTTTCGGAGGCGAGGAAGACATCCACTTTTTCGACGCCAGGCAATGATGCGATGGCTTTATAGACGTGCTCGGTGCATTCGGCGCAGTCCATGCCGCGGACGGGGATCTCGAGGGTTTGCATGGTTTACCTTTTAAACACAAAGGGCACAAAGTGGCACGAAGGGAATTGCCTTTCCCCTTTGTGGTGAGATTTATTTCAAGTGGATGCACTCGTACACGCCGCGCGCGACATCGGCGAGGAGTTCGTCGGCGAGGGCGAGCAATTCTTCGACGCGCGGGTCGCTGAGACGGTAGCGGACGTAGCGACCGTCCTGCTCGGCCGTGACGAGACCGCAATCGCGCAGACAGGCGAGGTGGTTGGAGATGTTGCTCTGGCTGTGTCCCGTCGCTTCGACGATCTCGCTGACGGTCATCTCGCCATCGCGGAGCGTCTCCATGATGGAGAGGCGCGAGGGATCGGCGAAACCGCGAAAGAGTTTGGCTTGCAGGGCAATCGAGGTGGGGTTGGCGTTGAGGAGCATATTTCCTTCCTATCATCATATCAGTACATGATGATATATTATATCACGCCTGTGATGTGGAAGTGCATCTTGATTTTCGTTCCCGCGCGGCCTATACTAAGTTTGTATGATGGCAACATTTTCTGCGCGAGGCACTGAACGACGTCATGCACGCCGCCAGCCCTTCTCCCTCTACATCCGCGTCCTCGACGATGAGACCGACAAAACGCTGGGATTCCTGGAAGAGATTGGCGAGGGTGGCTTCAGACTCGAGACGAATGAATCGTTTCCACTGCAAAAGGAGTACGACCTCCGCATGGAAGTCACTCCCGATGTCTCGGACAAGTTGTTCATCTTCGTCAAGGCGCGTACGAAATGGTCCAAACCCGATATCTTCAGGCCCGATATATTCCATGTCGGGTTCAAGATCATGAACGTCGGTCCGCACGATCATGAAATCTTTCGCCGCATGTTGGATAAATACGGCAAGTGACAGGCGCCAAAATCAAACCGCCGAGGCCAGATTGGCTTCGGCGGTTTTCGTTTTCAGGACTTCACAAGCCCTGCCGTCATCGTTTCACCATCGAACGCATCTTCGACCGTCGCGGCATTCTTCGGCGCGGCCGCGAACGCCAATTCGGTCGTCAGCGTTTCGGCGGTGATGTAATCGCGATGCGCTTCGATGGCGGACTTCAACCCATCACTCGCGGTGACAAATAACTTAATGCGGTCGGCCACGTCCAGGTCGGCGGACTTGCGCAGGTCCTGCACACGGCGGACGAACTCGCGGGCGAGTCCCTCGCGGACGAGATCGGGCGTCAACTCGGTGACCAGCGCGGCGACGTATGCACCTTCTTCGGCGACGGCGAATCCCGATTTCGCCTGCGCCTTGACTTCGACTTCATCGCCAAGCACTTCAAACACCTCGCCTCCCGCGTCGACTTTGAGCGGGCTCCCGCTTAGCAGGGTCCGCGCCGCGGCCTCGGCATCCATCTCAAGGATCGCCTTCTGGATGGCGGGGAATTTGTTTCCGTATTTCTGTCCGAGTTGTTTGGGCAGAGGCTTGATCGTGTGGGACACGGCTTCGGTGGCCGCGTCCAGCAAACGGACCTTCTTGACGTTGAGCTCGTCGGCGATCAGATCGGCGAAGGCCTCGACCGCCTCGCGCTCGGTCTTATTGCCGACCGAAAAAGCGGCCTGCGCCAGCGGCTGGCGGACCTTGCGATTCGCTTTTTGCCGCGCCGAATGTCCAAGCGAGACGAGTTTCATCACGAGCGCCATGTCGCGGTTCAGCGACTCGTCAATGCGCGCCGAGTCGACCTCGGGCCACATCGCCAGGTGAACGGATTCGGGCGCGGCCGCGTCCACGGCGCGGACGAGGTTCTGGTACAACTCGTCGGCGAGGAAGGGCATGGCGGGCGCGAGCAGTTTGGCGAGCGTCACCAGCGCGGCGTAGAGGGTGGAGTACGCGGCCTGTTTATCGGAATCCGACTCCGATTTCCAGAAGCGGCGGCGGGAACGGCGCAGATACCACGTCGAGAGTTTCTCCACGAAATCCTGGATCGGACGCGTGGCGCGCGGCACGTCGTAGGCCTCGTAGCCCGCGGTCACTTCGCGGACGAGGACGTTCAGTTCTGAAAGAAGCCATTTGTCGAGGCTGGAAAGCGACGAGAGTCCCTGTCCCTCGGCGAGACCGGGCGAGGGAGTCCACTTGTCGAGGTTGGCATACGTGACAAAGAACGAATAGACGTTCCACAATGTGAGCGTGAAGTCTCGCGTCACAGAGCCAACCAACTCCGAAGAGAAGCGGCGCTCCTGTCCCGGCGGGGTGGCGGTGTAGAGATACCAGCGGAACGCGTCCGCGCCGTTGACCTTGATCACATCCCATGGGTCCACGATGTTGCCGAGGCTCTTGGACATCTTCTTGCCATCGCCGTCCAGGATCAGGCCGAGGCACAAGACGTTCTTGTAAGAGACCGAGTTCATCAACAGCGTGCTGATGGCGTGCAGGGAGTAGAACCAGCCGCGCGTCTGGTCCACGGCTTCGCAGATGTAATCCGCGGGGAACTGCTCCTCGAATTTCTGCTGGTTCTCGAAGGGATAATGCCATTGCGCGAAGGGCATCGCGCCCGAGTCGAACCACACGTCAATCAGGTCGGGGACGCGCTGCATCCTGCCGCCGCATTGTTTGCACGCCCAGGTCACTTCGTCCACGTGCGGACGGTGCAGGTCGAGTTCGCTTAAATCGCGACCAGCGTTCTCGGAAAGTTGGGCCACCGAGCCGACGCATTCGCGGTCTTTGCATTCCTCGCACTCCCAGATGGGAAGCGGCGTGCCCCAGTACCGCTCGCGCGACAAAGCCCAGTCAATGTTGTTTTCGAGCCAGTTGCCGAAGCGCCCCTCCTTGATGTGATCGGGAGTCCAGTTGATGGTGCGGTTGAGTTCGACGAGGCGCTCCTTGAACTGGCTGGTACGGATGTACCACGCATCGCGCGCGTAATACAACAGCGGTGTTTTGCACCGCCAGCAAAATGGATAGGTGTGCGTGTATTGCTCCGACCTGAACAACAGGCCGCGGTCGTCGAGGTCGCGGACGATGAACGGGTCGGCGTCCTTGACGAATTGTCCGCGCCAGGGCGTCACTTCGGGGATGAACGTGCCGTCGGGGAGGACGGTCATCAGCACGGGCAGGTCGAATTCCAGCGCGGCCTGCATATCCTCCGCGCCGAAGGCGGGCGCCATGTGTACGAGTCCTGTGCCATCTTCGGTCGTGACGAAATCGCCAAGCACCACATAGTGCGCGGGCTTGTCGGACGGCAGGAAGGTGAAAAGCGGATGATACTTCTGCCCCTTCAGTTTCCTGCCCTTGAACGTGTCCACGACTTTTACTTCCTCGCCGCGGAAAACCTTTTCGAGCAGGGGTTTGGCAAGGATCAATTTTTCCTTCTTGCCATTTACAGCCCGTTCGATGGTGACATAATCCACGTCAGGATGCGCGGCGACCGCGACGTTGCCGGGGAGAGTCCACGGCGTCGTTGTCCACACCAGAAGGGACGTATCGGGCTTGTCCGATAGCGGCATACGGACGAAGACCGAGGGGTCGGTCGCCTCGTCGTAGCCGAGGGCCACTTCATGGTCCGAAAGAGTCGTGCCGCAACGCGGACAATACGGCACGACCTTATATCCCTTGTAGAGCAGGTCGCGGTCCCAGAAATTCTTCAGGATATTCCAAACCGACTCGATGTATTCGTTGGTAAACGTGACATACGCCGTTTCCAAATCAACCCAGAACGCGATGCGATCGGTCAGGCGTTCCCAGTCCTGGATGTAATCGAACGCGGACTTGCGGCACTCCTCGTTGAATTTGGCGATGCCGTATTCTTCGATTTGTTTTTTGCTGATCCAGCCGTGACGCTTCTCGACTTCGATCTCCACGGGCAGGCCGTGTGTGTCCCAGCCGCCGCGCCGCGACACATGGAAGCCGCGCATGATCTTGTAACGCGGGAACATGTCCTTGAAGGCGCGCGCCAAAACGTGATGCACGCCAGGCTTGCCGTTGGCCGTGGGCGGACCTTCGTAGAAGACATATTCGGGTTTTCCCTTGCGTTGCTCGACCGTCTTCTTGAAGATATCCTCGCGCTTCCACATCTTGAGCACGGACTCTTCCATGCCGGTCACGTCGAGTTTGGGAGAAACTGGTTTGAACATATTAGTCTCCTGGTCGAATAGTCGCTAGTCTGCTAGTCAAAATAAAACTCTCGTCTCGATACAGAGACGAGAGCAATGCTCACGCGGTACCACTCTGCTTCCCATCTTGCGACAGGCACTTATCGAGGACCATCATCCTCGCGACCCGATAACGGAGGGCGATCCCGTCTCACCTATTCTCGGCCGACCATCTGACCATGAGACTATCAGACCATTCGACTGATTTCAGTTCGACGCTACGGGAGGATTTTCAACCCATCTGACTGACCCGGCTCTCACCGACCCCGGGCTCGCTGACAGCATTGACGGATTTACTCGTTCCCATCATTGCGCTTGGGGCAGATTATGCCACAATTGCAAACGAGCGTCAATGAACGCGCCGTGTCAGGGACTGGGAAACGGGCAGGCAGGCTCGGTCCACGGGGAACGGGCCAGGATGGAGGTCTCGCCATCCATCGTCACGACGATCACCAGCGCGTCAACGACGCCCTCCCTCGCGCATCCAAACACCAGCACATCGGCCGCGTTTGGGACATAACCCGGCGCATTGAGCAGAGGCAGTTCCACCAGCCCGTCGTAGGCGCCGACCATCTGCAAAACAAGGCGGGAATACGGCGCAGGACTGTAGACAGGATTGTTGCCGCCGAATCCTACTCCGTCACGGAGGTAGCGCGGATACAAGCCGCGTCCATAAACGACCTGCGCTCCTTCCTGACCCAGAAATGTGTCCAGCATTTCGAGCGACGGAGCGTCGCCGAACGTCTCGGAAGAGAGCGCCGTCCGATACATCTCCAGCGCCTCCTGCCTCGACAGGGACGAATACCGGCGCGGGAAGAGGGCTTCGGCCACCGGGAAAATCGAACCCGCCAGCAGGAGGCACGCGGCGACCAGGCCAAAGGCCTTCCACGATATCCGGTCGGCGGCCGCGTTCCCCATTTTCTCAGGCGTAACCGCCTCGTCCAGTCTGAATCGGGGAGAAAAAATCGAGACGCCCATCAGGGTCAATTGCGCAAGGCCGATGGAAAAGAACAGATTGGTGAGCCAGTCCGCCGGCAGGATGAAGCGCCAACCTGAGAATCTGGCGACAGAAACACTCAAGACATAGCCGACACTGATCAAAATTGGGACGAAGATGCGCGCCCGATGGCGCTCCCAGGATGCCCCCAGCCCGAAAGCGATCAAGCCGAGATTAAGCGCCAAAACGATGCCTGTTTCTGCAGGAAAAGCGCCAGTCCAATCTTCGTCCCAGAAGGGCACGCGCTCGACATAGGCCTGCGGCGACTCGATTGTCAGGCTTTGAGGCAGGTACAAAACGCTTTCGATCTGGCTGTGAAAGAAATGGGCGGAAATAAATCCCGCCACATAATCGGGACGATCCAAAACGAATTGGATGACCTGTTGCTGCATACGGGCGTCGAACGCCTCTGCGGATTCGCCGGGCAACGGCGACTGTCTCTGCTCCGGCGTCAGGCTGTACTTGGTTGCCAGCATGAAGGTGCGCGGGAGAGTCTCGCGTAGCGACACCTGGCGCGAGTGCTGAAAGCCTCTCCACAGCCACGGAGCCAGAAAAAGAAGGCCGCCCACCCCGACCAGGAGCGAGGTCTTGAGCCAAGAAGACCGATTGCGCCACAAAACAATCAGAGAGGCGAGCAGGACCATCGGCATGAGTACCAGCACCTGCCCGCGTAACAACGTGCCCCATCCCAGCATCCCACCCAGGAGAAGAGGCAGGACCGTTCGCTGCCGCGGCTTCTCCAGCCAGTAAACGGTCACGAGCGCCAGCGCCAAGACGAACGCAAGCGTGGGCGTGTCCGTCATGAACATTTTCGAGTGGGAGGCTTCAACAACCTTGGTGAGTTCCAGCGCGTTTCGCTCGCGGACGATCACAATGCCCGCCGCGATCAGGCCCGCGGCGCGTCCGCCCAGGCGCGCGGCGAGCAGATACATCAGCACAGGGATGACGCCCAATAAAATGGACTGGAGATTGGCGACATCCTCATAACCCTGCCCAACAAGGATATGAAGAACGGCCAGGAACAACGAATAGGCGGGCTTGGAGGCCGACTCGGAGGAAAGCCCATCGCCAACCAGGAGCCTCTGCGCGCCGCCGGCGTACGTCGCCGCGTCGGAGAAGGGATAGAACTCCGAGTTGGGAGGAAAGAAGGGGGTAATAAAGTGATCGGATGTAACCGGCACCGGCAGCCAGGCCCAAACCGCTGCCAGCCAAATCAAAGCGCACAAAAGCGCGTCCTGCGCAATGCGATTTTGTGAGTACGAGAGCAGTCTATCCAGGTGCGGGGAAAGAAGGATGAACACCAGCGCCGCCAGCCACACAATAAACGCTTGCGCCATCAGCACCGGCGTCCCCGGCGCCGCCCACCAGACAATATCGGGAGTCAACCCTAATTTCCCCCACGCGATGATCAGAGAAAGGATCGCTAAAATAACAGCGGGATAAATGCCCGCCGAGAACGTCCGCTTCCAGGCTCCCGCTCGCGACCAGTCTCCGAACAGGAGCGCCAGTGCAAGCAGGGTCGAACCGCCTATCGCAGTGAGCAGTCCAACCACCGGCGCGAGACGCGGGTAATATCCCCCAAGACCGTCTGCCAGGGCGGGGGTCAGGAAAAAGTACGAACCAGAAAGAAAGAGAAGCGCGCCCAGAAAAATCGAGGCCGGAATCGCCCATTTCTTCGCGCGAATGAATCCGACAACGACGTCAGCCCATTTTCCGTCGCGCGAGACTTTCAAAAGGCCCCAGAGGCCGGCAAAAAGCACGAGAAGAACCGCCGCGAGCAAAGCGACGCGGGAGGGCGAATATCCAAAAAAGATGCCGCCGGCTTCGGCGGGGATGGATAAAAGCCGCCATGCGGCTATTGCAGACGCAAGCAAAACGACCAGGAAATACGCGCGAAACAGGGTTTTCTTATCGAGACTCATCGGACGCCTGCCGGGAAAACATCGGTATTATACCTTCCTGCAGAGGAGAAGGCGCCCGGCCGACCCAGGGGAGTGTCTAACATCGAAATCAAAAGCCTCCGTCATTGCGAGGAAGGCGCAGCCCGACGAAGCAATCTCCTCGCCGATTCGGAGATTGCTTCGCCCTATCGGGCTCGCAATGACAGGTTATGTGCTCTTTGTTGGACACTCCCCGACCCAGTCTGGTCAATTGGTTTGATATGGATTATCATCCAACGCCGGTAGGATAAAAACCTTTTTGGTCTGGAAATAATGCCCCGCGAACAGGACACAATCACCCCGCCCAGCGTCGAGTATTCCGTCATCATCCCGGCGTATCGGGAGGGCGACGTCATCCATGACGTGATCGTTGAGATCCGCCGCGTCATGGACGGCCTCCCAAAAAACTACGAGATCCTCGTCGTTGACGACGGCTCGGGCGACGACACGGCCGAGCGCGCCCGTAAAGCGGGCGCGAGGGTCATCCAGCATCCCTACAACATCGGGAACGGCGCCGCGGTCAAGACCGGGATGCGCAATGCGCGCGGCAAGGTCTTCATCCACATCGACGCGGATGGGCAGATGGACCCGAACGACATCCCCCGCTTACTCGAAAAGATCGGCCCCTACGACCTGGTCATCGGCGCGCGCTCGCGTGAATCGGACACGGCGGCGCATCGCGACATCGCCAACGGCATCTTCAACCGCCTGGCGAGTTACACAGCCGGGCGCACCATCGAAGACCTGACCTGCGGTTTCAGGGTCATTAAGGCGCACATCGCCCGTCAGTTTATTTACCTTTTACCGAACACTTTTTCATACCCGTCAACGCTTACCCTCTCCATCGTCCGCGCAGGTTACAGCCTCGGATTTGTGCCCATCGTCGTCAGGCGGCGCCCCGGACATTCGGGGAGCAAGATCAAGCCCCTGCGCGACGGGATGCGCTTCCTGCTCATCATCCTGAAAATATCCGTCTTCTTTGCGCCTCTGAAGATCTTCATCCCGCTCAGCGGACTGATCTTCCTGCTCGGCGTCGGGTACGGACTTTTCCGCGTACTGGTCTGGCACGGGCCGTACGGACAGACCTCCGCCCTGCTGGTCAGCACGAGCATCCTCACCTTCCTGGTCGGGCTGGTCTCGGAACAGATCGCGCAACTGCGCTTCGATCGAAGCGAGACGCAATCGCATCCCTCAGAAGACGAATGAAAGACACCCAGCCCGTCCTGATCATCTCCACCGGCCGCACCGGGACGATCTTTTTCTCGCGCCTCTTCGCGGACCTGTATCCTGCCGAGGCCGCCTCGTACCACGAGCGCGGCGCCTCGCGCCCCATCCAAATCCTGACCAACCTGCATTTCGCGCGCCTCCTCCCCAAAAGCGCGCTGACCGCGGCCTGGAAAGTCCTGAAGGGCAGCGAGATCGCGGCCTGCAACAAGCCATTCCACATCGACGCGAACTGCTTTCTTTACGGACTGGCCGCCCTCGCGCCTGAACTCTATCCCAACGTAAAAATCATCCACATCGTCCGCGACCCGAGGGATTACGTCACCTCGCACCTGAATTTCTCGCGGCAAAAAGAGACCAGTTTCATCGCCAATTACTTCGTCCCGTTCTGGCAGCCGAATCCCTTTCTGGTCGGCGAGATTCCGTGGACGCGGGCGATGGGCTTCAGCCGCTTCGAGCGCTATTGCTGGGTGTGGGATTTCAAGAACCGCCTCATGAGTTCGCTCGAAGGGACGCGGACCGCCTACCTGCGCGTCCGCTTCGAGGACGTATTCGACGCGCCCGATCCCGCCGAACCGTTCAACGCCATCACAGACTTCATCGGCCTGCCGCGCGCAAAGGGAATCGCGGATTATTTTCGGACGCGCGTCAACCAGGCGGGGCGGAACGCCTTCCCCGACTGGACCGACTGGCCGCCGCGTCGATGCGCGCAACTTCAGGAGGTTTGCGGGAAGCAGATGGCGCGCTACGGCTACGGCGGGGAACCCGCCTGGATCGAGAAACTGGCCGCGGCTTCCCCGAATCAGCCGAAGAGTCCCGCGTGAAGCGAAGGCCATGAAACCGCAGACCCTGGCGCTCTACGTCCTCAGCGCAATCCTTACCATCCTTCTCGTCGTTTATATCGTTTTGAATCTCGACTGGGACATCCTGCAATCCGCGTTCGCGAATCTTCGCGCCGCCTGGCTGGCATTGGCGTTATCCGTTTACTTTGTCAACATTGCCCTGCGCGCTCTGCGATTCAAGAACCTGGTCTATTCGCGGACAGTGACCACGCGCGAACTGCTCCCGATCGTGTCATTGCACAACATGTTCATGTATTTGATGCCTGCAAAAAGCGGCGACATCTCATTTATCTTTCTCTCCAGAGGCCGCCTGAAGACCTCGCTCGCGGAAGGGACGGCCACCCTGCTGGCGGCGCGCTTCTACGATTTCGTGGTGGTCGCACTCTTGCTGGCATCCGCCCTATTACTGACCGGAGGCCGAATCCCCGCTTTCGTTTTTCAGGCGTCGCTTGCGTTCTGCATCCTCGTCTTTGTCGGCACGGCGGGCATCCTGCTTTTCCTGCGCTCGCCCCTTTCCTCGCGCAAGATCGAGACGAAAAACCGATTCGCGTCGCGCGTTCTCGCGGCGTGGAGCAGGTTCGTCGCCGGCCTGCGCGAAATCCAAAGCCGCGAAGGCCACACGCGCATCGGCCTGCTGACCCTCGGCATCTGGCTGTGTCAGTACATGGTCACGTATTCCATCGCTCGCAGCCTGGGGTACGAAATCAGTTTCTATCACATTTCGATTATCATGCTGGTCATGGTGCCGCTCACCCTCCTGCCCCTGCAGGGCTTCGCAAATATCGGCACGCACGAACTCGGTTGGACCTCCGCCTTCCTGATCTTCGGGTATTCGTACGACGCGTCGCTGGCTATCGCAGTTGGCTCGCACTTCTTCCTGCTTGCCTTCGTTTTATTTTACGGGACGTTGAGTCTGATCGCCCTCCGCTTTATCGAACCGACAGGAGAAAGTCAATGACCACTCTTGCAATGGACCTGACCGACTCGGCCGCAACCTCTCCGCAGATCGTCCACGCGTCTTCCCTGACCCTCAGCCTGCCGCGGCCTCCGAGGAAGTTTTTCCGCCACGGATGGCAATCCTGGACGCTGACGACGTGGGTGGACCCCGCCGAACCCATGACGCCCATCAGCGCGCATCAGACCCGCGCCAAGGACGAGGACGCGCCCTACGCGTTCAGCGATCACCCCGTCAGCGCGTGGGTCGGCGCGGCCGAAATGGCCGACGACAAAATCGTCCTGCTCGGCGCATTGGACCTGAGCGGGCGCATCGAACTGGTCGGCAGCGAGATGCGCGGATTTTACGAAGACGGACGCGAGGGGAAATGGCTGGTCGCAAGCGGAGAAGAGAAGGAAATCTTCAAAACCTACACGGATGAATTACAAAAAATCTTCGGCGTCGTCAACCCTCCATCCAACCCGCCGCGCGTGTGGTGCTCGTGGTACAGCCTGTACAACACGATCAACGAGCCCGTCATGGACAAAGTCCTCCGCGGGCTGGGCGACCTGCCCTTCGATGTCGTCCAACTCGACGACGGCTGGCAGGTCTCACTCGGAGAATGGGAGGCGAACAAAAAATTCCCGTCGGGCATGAAGGCCCTTGCCGATAAGATCCGCAAAACGGGGCGCGCCGCGGGCATCTGGCTTTCGCCCTTCATCACGCCGCGCAACTCACGCTTTGCGCGCGAGCACGCAGACTGGCTCCTGCGCGACGAGGCGGGGAATCCGGTCTACGCGGGGCTCGGCTGGAGCGGCGACTTGACCGCGTTGGACAGTTCCCACCCCGAAGTCCAGGAATGGCTCGGCCGGGTCATCCGCAATGTCGTCGGCTGGGGATTCTCCTATCTCAAACTGGACTTCCTCTACGCGGCGGCAATCCCCGGCAGACGAAAGCGCGACCTCCCGCGTGAAACGGCGTGTCGCGAAGCCATGCAGGTCATTCGCGACGCGGCGGGCAGGGACACATATCTCCTTGCCTGCGGGTCGCCGATCCTGCCCGTATTGGGACTCTGCGATGGAATGCGCATCAGCACGGATGTCACGCCATATTGGTCGAGTAAACCGCTCAGCGTGTGGCTGAACAATCCCAACAACCCCGGGACGCAAAACGCCATCCGCACGTCCCTGCACCGCCTGTGGCTCAAAGACCTGGTTCATATTGACCCGGATGTGGTCTATTTCCGCACGCGTAATAACCGCATGACGCGGGAACAGGCGGGGCTGATGCACAACATGGCTCGAATCACCTCGTTCAAGGCCACGTCCGACCTGCCTCACTGGTTGAAGCCGGAAGAGCGCGCCGCGTTGCGCGCGTTCCTCGAAGAACAACCCGAGATCGAGCAGGTCTCGCGGTATGAATTCAAAATAAACCGCCGCGCCGTGGACTTCGCATCAGTCATCCCCCGGCCCGCGCCAGTCCGATTTCCTCCGCAACTTGCGATATATGCCGGTACGGTTCAGGCGGGATTCTACGAGCTGCTCCCGGGGTTGATCGAATCGCAAAAGGCAAGGTTGGCAAAATAGGCGCACGCCGCAAAACTCCTGCGCACGAATCGTTGAATTTTGTGCAATAATGGGGAGGATTACTGTTGCCGCGGATAGAAAGGAGACAGCCATGCGCCACCTCGAAACGGGACCATTCCTCAAGGTCAATGCGATTGCGGGGCTTCACGTCGTCGTGCTCGCCTGGGACCTGACCCAGCCCGTCACGGTCAATGCTGGCGACCTGCCGCAGGGACTCAAAGGCCTGCTCGGGTTCGCAATCGAACGGGAGGAGCGGAACGCACAGGGGGCCGTCATCGAGCGGTACATGCTGCGCGGCATCAAACGCTTCAAAGACAAGGACCAGGGCCTCGCGCCCGGTACGCAGGTCCCACTCGACGAGCATCCCGTGCAATCCTTTCTGTGGGCGGACTACACGGCGAAGCCCGCCACCACGTACGCCTACCGCGTCGTCCCCATGTATGGGACGCCCAAGAACCTCGCGGCGCGCGACGACCTCGCCACCACGGTTGAAATCCAGACCGAGCCCGAGGCCGGGCCGGACGCGGGCGGCGCGACCCGTCACGACATCTATTTCAACCGCGGCGTGATCGGGTCCCAGGCCTATTCCCGCCGCTTCCCCGACCAGGAGCCGGATCCCGACCAACCCGGCTCCGCCCCGATGAAGTGGCTCTCGCGCGGACTGTACGAGGCGCTGGTCGCCTTCATCGGCCGCGCCAGGAACGAGCATTACGCCCTGCGATGCGCCTTCTACGAACTCCGCTACCTGCCCGTTGCCATCATGTTGCGCAAGGCTGTGGATGCTGGCGCGGACGTCAAGATCGTCTATGATGCGGAGAGCAGCTATAAGACGGAAAACGAAGAGACGCTGCACAGGGCGAATCTCCTGCACTCGGACATCCGCATCCCGCGCACCGTATCGGAGGGAATCCGTCACAACAAATTCATGGTGCTTCTCGAAGACGGCCAGCCCATCGCGGTATGGACGGGGTCCACGAACATTTCCGATGGAGGCATCTTCGGTCACTCGAACGTCGGGCACATCGTCTGGGACAAGAAGGTGGCGGAAGCCTACCTGGAATACTGGAAGAACCTGGCCGATAACCTCACTCCCACCAAACTGCGGAAGAAAAACCGCCAACTCACTCCCACCCCGCAGGGCAGGACGCCGGAGAACAGCGTCGTGCCGCTTTTTTCCGCGCGCGACGATAAGGACAGCCTCGAAACCCTGCAATGGTACGCCGACCGCATGGACGAGGCGAAGCGGCTGGTTTGTTTCACCGTGGCCTTCAACCTGGACGAGGTGTTCCAGAAAGTCATCTCGAAGCAGAACGACGTCCTGCGCTACATCGTGAAGGACGACGACCTCGGCGACGGCGAGATCATCGGTCACGACAGGGACGTGTTGTTCGCCGCGGGCGGACGCTTCGAGGAAGGCGCACTGAAGAACTTCCTCGGCGAGCGCGACAACCCGCTGAACAGCAACGATTACATCCACACCAAGATCATGCTGGTGGACCCGTTGGGCGACGACCCGCTGGTAGTCTCAGGCTCGGCGAACTTCAGCCGCCCGTCCCAGCGCACGAACGACGAGAATATGCTCGTCATCCGCGGCGACACCCGCGTGGCCGACATCTATTTCGGCGAGTTCATGCGCATCTTCGACCACCATTACGCCCGTCATATCGTGCGTCTGCTACAGGAGAGAGGCGCGGGCAATCCCTCCGCGGGCTACCTCAAAGAGACCGCCGAGGAGTGGGTGCGGCCATACTTCAACGAGAAGAGTTATAAGGCAAAGAGGAGGAGGTATTTTACGGAGGGATGATTTGGAGGGCTGGGGAGAGCGCGCCCGACATGAGCATGTGAACAAAACGGATCATGCCCCAGTAGAGCTTTGAGACCCTGTGTTTGGGTATAATTCGCACAGTCATAATCATGTTTTTCGCCAGTCTCGTTGGCTGCCAGGAGATTGTTTTGCGTAATATCCTCTTTGCGGCATGGTTGCTGATTATTCCACTGGCGTCGTGTTCACCAAGCGCCGCATCGCCGACTACGGTGATAAATTCAGCTACCCAAACTCCAAAAATCCCACACTCATCAACTTACACATCTATCCCGAAGCCTTTTATGACCATCACGCCAGCCAAAAATGAGACACCATCCCGAACGGCCTCTCCTCAGGCTTTTGAAACATTGGCTTCCCCCAATGGGGAATTTATCGCAAATGCATATTTTGAAACTGATCATCCGTCAGGAATGCAGACAATCGAAATCATAAACAAAGAGGGCAACCTGATATGGCAAATCCCTTTTCAGGGGGAACTACCGACTGGCTATCCGCGTCCTTTGTTAGTTATTTTTCAGTGGTCAAACGATAGTGCTCAATTGTATTTTTATTATGTCTGGTCTCCAGACGGTGGTGACAGGGCTTTTTGGTGGACTGGCTACGACTTACAAAAAATCGATGTAAAAACGGGTGATATTCAATATGTTCTGCCCGGCCAAGGATTTATGTCATTTGCAGTCTCGCCCGATGGCGAGCAAATTGCTTACACCCGTAACCAAGATCAACCAAGCATTATTTACATTCGGCATTTATTTACAGGTACAGAAAGAACAGCTTATGTTCTGGGTGGTTCAAAGAATTATGTCAGAGTAGGTGACATACATTGGTCCCCTTCTGGCAATGAAGTTGTATTTCAAACAGAAACCGAAGATTACAAAGTCCAGACGATCCTTTTGAACCCTGTGACGATGAAACAGAAGGTAATCAGAGAATATGGACTCTTCACTTTGTTTTTTGACGGTTGGACGGAAGATGGAAAACTTCAATTTTCTGAGGTCTCACCCAATGGGGTGCGAATTGACAATGTTTTCCAAATTGACGTCACAACCTCTGAAATATTCGATGTGGGCACGCCGACTCCAAGACCATGAACGGCTCTTTCAACAGCAGCCAACACAGCGTTCCCACGTCATGCATTCCACTTTGTACTTCAACATGCGATAGAGCACACGCGCGACACCGCACCTGGAATGGGTGCAGGCATCATGCGCGCGATGGATCCTCGGACGAACGCTAAGAGCAGACTGGCAGGGTTGCCGCTTCGAGGCGTGCGGCATGTTCGGGCTTTTTCTACACCCGAACAGAATCCTCCTGAGCCTTTACCTGCGTCCGCTTCACCTGCCACTAACGCCAACCATTAGGCGGTTCAACACGAATGTTGATCAAAATGGGATCTAAAACATGATGAACGCGAATGATGTGTTGATTGATCTGCTCGAAGATAACAGGCGACGATTAAAACGTCTGTTCGATGTCATTAGCGAGGAATGTTTGTTTTGGAGACCAGAAGCGGAAGCTAATAATATCGCTGTAACTGTATGGCATATGGCTCGCATCTTCGATGTCTATCTTATCCAACAAGTCAGGGGCGGGGCTTCCGAAGAGGAATATTGGTTTCAGGGAGGCTGGGCAAAACAGACACATTACGATCCACATGGCCTGGGTCAAAATGGTTGGGGGATGCTTACGGGATACACTCAGGAAGAAGTGGCTATGATGCCTCGATTCACGAAAGAGCAACTCCTCGGTTATCTCGATGATGTTTATAACGCAGTCAAGGAATATCTCGAATCTACTCCCATTGAAAAACTTCTTACTGCAGCCATTGGTTTTAATGGAAGATATACCCAATATCAGTGCATCCAAATGGCCTTGCTCGATAACATCAGGCATCTGGGTGAAGTAATTGCAATTCATGCCAGACAGGATCGAAAAAACCAGGAAGCAATTTGGAATTAAACCGCCTATTGAAAGGAAAAGACTTTGGAAGAAGAATATACTTCCAAAGCCTTTTTGGTAGATTGAGGGCAGTGGAACAAATCAGTAAGTCGCTCTACTTCGCCTCATCCCACCAACCCATCCGTCTTCGCCGCCATGATGAAATCGTTCTTGTGCAGGCCCTTGATCTTGTGCGTCCACCACTGCACGGTGACGCGTCCCCACTCGGTGACGATCAGCGGATGATGGTCTTCCTTCTCGGCGATCAGGGCGATCTTGTTCGTGAAGGCCACGGCCTCGATGAAGTTCTTGAGATTGAAGACGCGCTGGAGGCGCAAGATGGAATCTTGCGCTACAAGTTCCCAATCAGGGACTTGCGGATGCAGTTCGGCGATCTCGGACTCGGTGAGAGTCGGTTCGCCGCCGCGGCAGGCGACGCATTTGAATTGAGCCAGTTCGGTCATTTCAAAGCCTCCACCAGTAAATTCAAATCAGAAATCTTCGACAGATGCAACCGCAGGACGCGGCGTCCGCGCGCGGCCAGGGCTTCGTAATCGCCGAGCGCCTGGGCGCGTTCGAGCGTGCCGAAGGTCATACCCTGGGTTGGGATGTCCGCGTCGGGCGAGGCGTCGGTTATGATCTGGATGAAGAGGCCGTTGTCCGCGCCGCCTTTGTGCAATTGACCGGTCGAATGCTGGAAGCGCGGCCCAAACCCAACCGTCGTGGCGCAGCCCGTCTTTTCGCGCAGGGCGAGGCGGAGCAGGGTCAACGCGGCAAAGGTCCCTGCATCACGCGGGACGTAGGCATTGACCGCGATGTAGTCTCCCTTTCGCGCACCCGCCAGCAAGTCGCGCAACGCGCCGCGCGCGTCCTTCGCTTCGACCAGGCCACTCTCGGGCAACGTCCCATTTTTCCGATATTCGGCGATCTTGGCCTTCGTGCGCTCCTTGGCATCCTGTACGTCGGGCTGGTCGAAGGCATTGACGCCGAGAATGTGACACGCGGCCGCGGTCGCTACTTCCCAGCGATAGAATTCGGCGGCCAGCGAATACGGATCGGGCATCGCGAACTCGAGCACGGGGAAGCCCGCCTCGCGCAGTCTCGCGGCCGCGGCGTCGTGCTCGCCCGTCTGGCGCAGATAGACAACCAGCCGATCCTCGCCATAGACAGACGGCTCACCGACGAGCTCCCCGTCCACGGGGATGATGCCCTTGCCGAGTTTGCCACTTGACTCGGCGACGATCTGTTCGATCCAGGATCCAAACGAGGAAAGAGGCGCGTCGGCCAGGACCGTGAGTTTGTCGCGGCCTGCGAGGGCGGATTCTCCCAATGCCGCGCCCAGCACGAGACCGGGGTTGCGAGAAACAGGAATGTGAGTGTGACATTGTTTTCGCATCCATGCCGCGCGGGAAAGGAACCGATCCAAGTCAACGCCGAGCAACGCGGCAGAGACGAGACCGAAATGCGTCAACGCGGAGTAGCGGCCGCCGACGGTCGAATCGGCGTTGAAGATTTTTCGGAAGCCGCGCTCGCGCGCCAGAGTCTCCAGCGAGGTGCCCGCGTCGGTGATGGCAACGAAACGAGAGCCGTCGTCTTTCGCCAGGTCCCAGAAAAAGTTGAACATGGCGGTCACTTCGGCGGTGCCGCCCGATTTGCTGGCGACGATGTACAGCGATTCAGAAGGCGGGAAGTCCCGTGCGGCCGCGAGGACCTGGGCGGGGTCGGTCGAGTCGAGAATGGATAACCTCACCTCCGCCCCCTGCGCGAAGCCCCCCTGTGGGGCTCCCCCGGGGTGAGGGGAGAAAATCAGGGAGAGAGCTTCAGGCGTAAGCGACGAGCCGCCCATACCTAGGACGAGGAACTTGCGGATGCCGGCGGCGCGGACTTCTTCCGCGAAAGCCTGGATTTCAGGCAGCGCGGCGCGCGAGGTTTCGGGTGAGTCCAGCCAGCCGAGACGGATCTTGACTTCGGCCTGGCCCGCGGGGTCATCCGCCCATAACGCGGGGTCGTGACTCCACAGGCGCGCGGGGACGGAATCGGCCTCCAGTTGAGTCACGCGCCGCGAAACAGAATCGGCCAGGGGTCCGAGTTGCGACGCGGCGCTCTTCCTTCTTTGTTCAATCGTTTGCAGCAACTGCGTGAACGCGTCCGCAAAAGCCTTGACGCCTTCATCTTCCAATTCCTGCGTGACGACATCCATCGAGATGCCCGCGGCCTCGAGGTCGGCCAGCGCGGCGCGCGCTTCATCGAGTCCCTCGGTGAGAGTCTGCTCGGCCCTGCCGTGATCGCGGAACGCGTCGAGGGTCTGCGGCGGGACGGTGTTGACCGTGGCGGGACCGATGAGGTTGTCCACGTAAATCGTATCGGGGTAGTTGGGATTCTTGGTGCTGGTGCTGGCCCACAACGGACGCTGGAGGCGCGCTTTGGCCATCTGCAATTTAGCGAAGCGCGGACCGCTGAAGACCTTGCGGAACTCGTCGTAGGCCAGCTTGGCGTTGGCGACCGCGGCCTTGCCCGCGAGCGGCGAATCGGCGGGCAGGCGCGCGTCGATTTTCGTATCCACGCGCGAGACGAAAAACGAGGCGACGGAAGCAATGTGGTCAATCGGATATCCCGCGACGAGACGGTCCTCGAGGCCGCCGAGGTAGGCATCCATGACTTCGGCGTAGCGCGCCAGGGAAAAGATGAGCGTGACGTTGACGTTGACGCCCGCGGTGATGGCTTTGCGAACGGCGGGGATACCCGCCTTCGTGGCGGGAATCTTGACCATCAGGTTGGGACGGGCGACGCGCGCCCACAGTTGTTGTGCCTGCGCGGCGGTGGCGACCGTATCGTTGGCGAGGAAGGGACTGACTTCGAGACTCACGTAACCGTCGCCGCCTTCGGTCTCTTCGTATAGAGGCAGGAACAGATCTGCCGCGGCCTGAATGTCTTCGACTGCGAGTTGCCAGAAGATCTTCTCCGCGTCCCAGCCCGACCACGCCAGCGGAATCAGCGCCGAGTCGTAATCGTTCGATTTGGCGATAGCATTGTTAAAGATGGTGGGGTTGGAGGTCATGCCGCGGATGTCGCCGCGCGCAATCATCGCGGCAAATTCGCCGCTCTCCAGCAGTCTGCGCTGGATGTTGTCATACCAGAGGGATTGGCCGAGGGTGGTGAGTTTCTCTATCGTTTTCATGTTGGCAAGTTTCCAAGTTCAAAGGTTGGCAAGTTAGCAGGTTTGAAAGTTGGGCTAGACTTCGTATGAGAACGTACTTCGCCTGCAGAGGCTTTTGCGACACCGAGATAACGGATGAATTGCGACTGCGTCTGGCTCTCGAAGCCCTCTGCAATGTTGCTCATGACCGATACGGACGCGCGGCGGATTTGATCTTTCAATCCGAAATCGCGCGAGAATTTCCCTTCATCAGTCAGAGAATAGACTCGTCTCGCAAGTTCGCGCGCCGTTTGCCAGGCTTCAATTTCTTCAAATCGTTTAATGGTAGGCTTGCAAACCTCCCAAACTGCAAACCCAATAACATGCAAACCCGCCAACATGCTAACCTTCCAACTTTCTAATCTTCGCCACGCGCCGCGCCAATCGCTCTCCACCAAGATCATTCCCAATGTAACGCGCATTCAGAAAAGCGGACACAAGCGCCTTCGCCAGTTCGGGCCCGACCACGCGGCCGCCGAGGCAGAGCACGTTCATGTCATCGTGCGCGACGCCCTGCGCGGCGGAATACGTGTCGTGGCAGATCGAGGCATACACGCCTTTCATCTTGTTCGCGGCGATGCACGCGCCGATGCCAGAACCACACACCAGAATCCCGCGCTCCGCCTCTCCTGCCTGAATGGAACGCCCCACCTTCGCGGCGAAGTCGGGATAATCCACGCTCTCGGCGGAATGCGTGCCCAGGTCAATCGGCTCGTGGCCGGCGGCGCGCACGGCCGCGAGCACGGTCTCTTTCAGCGGGAAGCCCGCATGGTCACAGGCGACGGCCACCTTCATTTGCGCCTCGCTTTGTTGACTTTCTTCGCGACCTTCTTCTTCGGCAACATGGATTTAGCCTGCGCGGCGACGTTCTCAACCGTCAAGCCGAATTTCTCGAAGATGACTTTGTATGGGGCGGACGCGCCGAACCGTTCGATGGAAATGACTCTGCCCGACGAGCCGACGTATCGCTCCCAGCCGAAACTGACTCCCGCTTCGACGGCCAGCCGCGCCTGAATCTTCTTCGGCAAGACGGACTCGCGATAAGCCGCGTCCTGCTTCTCGAACAACTCCCACGACGGGAAAGACACCACGCGCACGCTGCGCCCCGCCTCTGCCAGTTTCTGCGCGGCCTCGAGAACAAGGCTGACCTCCGAACCAGAGGCCATCAGAATCAATTCGGGCTTCTTCCTTCCAAAATCTTTCAGTACGTACGCGCCGTGGGACAAATTGCCAATTTGTCCTACAGGAAGGATGGGCAGGTTTTGACGCGTCAATGCCAGCAAAGTCGGGCCGTGACGATTTTCGATGGCGGTCTTCCAGGCTTGCGCGGTCTCGTTCGCGTCGGCGGGACGGATGACGGTCAGGTTCGGGATGGCGCGCAGCGCGGCCAGATGCTCCACAGGCTGGTGCGTTGGCCCGTCTTCGCCGAGGCCGATGCTGTCATGTGTGAAGACGAAGATGGACGGAATGTGCGATAACGCGGCAATGCGGATGGCGGGACGCGCATAATCCGAGAAGACGAGGAATGTGCCTCCGTAGGGGATCAGGCCGCCAAAGAGCGCCATGCCATTCAGAGCCGCGGCCATGCCGTGCTCGCGCACACCGAAGTGGAAGTTGCGTCCCTGCGGCGAGTCTTTCTGGAAGGCGGGGCTGCCTTCGATTTTGGTGTTGTTGGAGGGAGCCAGGTCCGCGGAGCCGCCGAGCAGTTCGGGCAGGACGGGCGCGAGGGCGTTGACGACCTTGCCCGAAGCGGCGCGCGTGGCCATGCCTTTTGGATCGGCAGGGAAGACAGGCAGCGCCTTCTCCCAGCCCTTCGGCAATTTCCCATCGAGGCGGCGCTTGAGTTCCGCGCCTTTTTCTGGATTGGCGCGCTGATATTCTGCAAGACGCGCCTGCCAATCGGCTTCGAGTTTCTGGCCGCGTTCCACAGCTTCGCAGAAGAATTCGGCCACATCGCCGGGGATGAAGAAGCGTGGCTCCTTCGGCCAGCCGAGGTTGTCTTTGGCGGCGTTCAGTTCCTCTTCGCCAAGCGGTTCACCATGGACTTTGTGCGTCCCTTGTTTCTTCGGCGCGCCGTAGCCAATCGTCGTGCGGACGGCAATCAGCGACGGGCGCGGGTCTGCTTTGGCCGCGAGGATGGCGCGATCAATCGCGTCCACATCGTTGCCATCGTCCACTTTTTGGACGTGCCAGCCATAGGCCGCGAAGCGCGCCACGCGATCTTCGGTGAAGGCCAAATCTGTGGAGCCGTCAATTGAAATGTGATTGTCGTCGTAAAGATAAACCAGTTTCCCCAATTGCAAATGCCCTGCCAGCGAGGCGGCTTCCGAAGCCACGCCCTCCATCAAATCGCCATCGGTGACGATGGCATAGATGAAATTATCGAACAGGTCGGGCGAATAGATCGCGGCCAGATGCGCCGCGGCGACGGCCATGCCCACACCGGTGGCGAATCCCTGGCCAAGCGGACCGGTGGTCATTTCGACGCCGGGGGTCAGACCGTATTCAGGATGACCAGGCGTGAGGCTGCCCCACTGGCGAAAGTTCTTCAACTCGTCGAGGGACAGGTCGTAACCCGTGAGGTGGAGCAGGGAATACAGGAGCATCGAGCCGTGTCCGCCGGAGAGGATGAAACGGTCGCGGCCGGGCCAGCGCGGGTTGCGCGGGTTGTGGCGCAGGTGACGCGTCCACAAAGTAAATGCCATAGCGGCGGCGCCCATTGGAAGTCCGGGGTGACCCGAATTGGCCTGTTGGACGGCGTCCGCCGAAAGGAAGCGCAGGGTGTTGATGGCGTGGGATTGGAGGTCGGTTGTCATGTGTGTCTCGCTGGGGTGGATTTCTTCGATTGTACCAAAAGGAGCAGCCAACCGACTGCTCCTCAATAGCGGGATTTCAGTTCAGGCACGGGCAGGATGATCCGCCCCTCCTGCTTATCGCCGATAGCCGTGGTTTCGCCCGGTCTCTTCACGGCCATCCAAGCGACGTAAGCCGCGGCCAGCGCGTCCAACTGCTCGGGCAGGTAGATCAATTCCATCGGTAGGATGCCGAGTTTCAGGCGATGGCGGGTGATCTCCACAAAAAAATCCATCGGGTCCCTGATGCGCAGGCCCGCGTCGTGCAGGGCGATCTGACGCTGGAGGCGGCCTTCGAGGGTGGGTTTGGGGAGGGGAGCCTGGCCCAGCAAGACGCTGAAGCAGGCGTGGGGATGCGTCTCCATGACCTGATGCGCCGCGTCCGTTTCAGGAAATCGCTTGAAACCCATCTTCTTCAATTTGCGATAGAGATCGAATCCAAGCTGCATCCATGCGGGGGAGGATTCCTCGCGCCCCGGCGTCCCGCCGACGGTGATGCCGCGCTCGCGCAAATCGTGCTCCGCCACGCGCATTTCCACACCGCGAATCGGATGCGGCGTGAGCATCTCCTTTTTGAGCCTCTCGCGCACCAGCCCGCGGTTGACGCCCGAAGGAGCGTTGACCGCCGCCGTCGCGGATTCCTGCCCCGCCAGGAATGCGGTCACGTCCTCCATCTCGCCGTCGGTCAGCGCGACGAGGCGCAGGTCGCCATCCAGCGCGGCATAGGTGAAGGACTTGCGTCCCGAGGTCGGGTCGATGCCCACGAAGACCGAGTCTGTGAAAAGCATAGTAAGATTTGCCCTGCGAAAACGAACAATACCAGTGTAGCCGAAAAAGAAAACTTATGCAACCACTCCAACGCCGCATATTCTACATGCTGATCCTCATCGCAGGCCTGGCCTGGATCGGCATCAGCGCCGACCCTACAGGCAACGAGGCAGGCACTCCCGCGCCGCAGGCAGGCTTCCTCGCCCCCGACTTCACGCTCAAGACACCCGAGGGCGAAACCTTCACGCTCTCGGAATTACAGGGCAAGGCCGTGGTGATCAATTTGTGGGCTACCTGGTGCCCGCCCTGTCGCGCCGAAATGCCCGCCATTCAAAAGTTGTACGAGGAATACAAAGAGCAGGGGCTGGTCGTCCTGGCCGTCAACTCGACTGTGCAGGACGATCCCTTTGCCATCGCGCCGTTCGTGGAGGAATACGGCCTGACCTTCCCGATCCTGCTGGACGAAACGGGCGAGGTCTCCGCGGCCTACCAACTGCGTTCCCTGCCCTCCAGTTATTTCATCCGCCGCGACGGAATCATCAACGAAGTCGTCATCGGCGGGCCGATGTCCGAGGCCCTGCTCCGCACCCGCATCGAGGACATTCTCAAATAATGATCGAACTCTTCCGCAGTCTCTTCGCCCCGCCGCGCCACCTCATCCTGCTCGTCCTGGCCGCGTGGCTCGGCCTGACCCTCGCCGAAAAACGCGCCGCGCGCCACGGGGTCACGAATGAGGCGCTCAACAACCTCGTCTTTTATGGATTGCTCACCTTCATCCTAGGTGGACGCGTTTTCTACGCACTTGGTCACATCTCAGCATTTAGCCAGAGTCCGCTCAGCCTGTTCGCGCTCAATCCCGATCTCTTCGATTCGCTGGGCGGGAGCGTCGCTGCCGTTCTTGTCGCTCTCATCTACGGACAGCAACAGAAACTCCCCCTCTGGAACACACTGGACACCCTGACCCCATTCTTTGCCATGCTGGCCGTCGGGATCAGCCTGAGTCATCTCGCCTCGGGCACCGCCTTCGGAAAGCCCACGGATCTTCCCTGGGCAATTGACCTGTGGAACGCGAAGCGGCATCCGAGCCAGATTTACGAACTGCTCGCCTCCCTCCTGGCTTTGGGCCTGGTCTGGTTCCAGAGGCCGAATCCCCGCCCCGGCCTACTCTTCCTCACCTTCGCGGCGCTTTCGTCCGCGATGCGGCTCTTCCTCGAAGCCTTCCGCGGGGACAGCGCGATCATCTTCAACGGCATTCGCTCGGCGCAAGTCCTTGCATGGGTTCTGCTGGCCGCGTCGTTTGCATTGTATGAATGGCGGGCACGGTCTGCTCTTGAAAGTAAATAGTGAGATTGTAATATTCTATACTGGCTACACGAAGTCAGATCGAAACAAGAAAGCCGCCTGCGTCAAGACGGCTTTTCGATTCACTCTTAATTTCTCGCGGCAATCGGCGCCAGATACAAATCCAGCAACGCGTCCATCTGCTCGAGGGATTCGCATACGAAGAGCATCGGATTGAAGGCATAGACCGTCTTCGGGATGCGCGCGATCGTCTCCACATCGAACGGGACGATGATCACCTCCCCGCCAAACAACCCTTCCTGCCCGATTCCCAAATTCTGGTACAGCGAAAGGACGACGTTCCAGCCCTGGTCGGCGGAGGACATCTGCCCCTTTTGATGAAGTGCGTTCACCCCATCAATGATGCGGTGGATGTCAGTCTTGTTGGCAAGGAAATGCGCCTGCAACTGCGGGAAGATGGGATGGGCGTAATCAATCACGTTGTCGCGGCCGAGACGGTAGAACTCCATGACAGTGCGAGTCAGCTCCTTGCGCCCCGAGATAATCCCCGCGCCGAAGATCGTAAAGCGGTTATCCTGCACCACCAAACCGAACTCCGTGCTGTACCACGCCAGCCGCTTGATGACTTCCTTCTCCTCCTGCGTCGCTTTCATGTAGGCGGGCGCGAACTTGTCTTCGATGTCGGCATAGAATTTTTGAGTCAGGAAAGGCAGGTGGCCGAAAATATCGTGGAACATGTCGGGCTCGGGCGTGAATTCCATCTGGTCGCGCGTGCGCAGGTAATCGGTGATGAGAAAGATGCGCTTCGCGAATTTCGCGTACCAGTCATCCGCAAGAGTGTAACGGACGACGGTCCGTTCGATGTGCCAGCCAGTGCGGGGCGTGATGTGTTCGTTGAGATGCGCCACCGTAGGGATGTGAAGCGGGTCGAGATGGAGAAGTGTCAGCCCATGCCTGAATTCATGGCAAAGATGCTCCAGCAAATAGGGCTGATGGATTCCCGCGAAAAGGTCCGCCCATATTGCATGTTGTTCGTCGGTGAAGACAAGTTCCTGTGTTTCAGCGGTGTATTCACGGGACGGGTCAACGTGCTGTTTGGCGATATCCCCCGTATAAGTTGGCGCTTGATTCTTGTCCATGGGTTTTACCTGTAAATCCTTCGGCAGGAATATTTTCGGGAACCTAAAGCGGACGCGGGAAAATATTATCACCCTTAAACGCGCGAGTCAAGTTACGAGATTCGTTTTCCCCGCCGCAACGTCGGGCTACGGCACTGGATAATGGATTAGAATCCAGCCTGATGCCCAATCATTCGCTAAAAGGAAAAACCGTCCTGGTCACCGGCGCGGCGCGGCGCATCGGACGCGCGCTGGCAATCGCGTGCGCCCGCGCAGGCGCCGACATTATCATCCATCACGGACATTCCGAAGCCGAGGCGCGGCAGGTTCGGGAAGAGATCGGTCAAATCGGACCTCAAGCCTGGGTGCTCCAGGCAGACCTTGCCCGCGCCGACGAGGCCGCCCGCCTCATCGAACGAGCCGTCAGGATTCGTCCATTATTCGCGCTCGTCAACAACGCCGCGGTCTTCGAGCGGCTGTCCGTGGAACAAACCATGCCGATGGATTGGGAACGTCACCTCGCCATCAATCTGACCGCGCCCTTCCTACTAAGCCAAGCTTTTGCAAGACAAATTCCCGAAGGCGGGCGCGGACACATCGTAAACATCCTCGATTTTCGGGCGCTCAAGCCCGGCGCGGACCACTTCCCATACACCATCAGCAAGGCTGCCCTCGCGGCAATGACACGTTCGCTGGCATTGGCCTTTGCCCCGCGCGTCGCGGTCAACGGGCTGGCGCTCGGCGCGATCCTGCCTCCTGCCGACAGGGCAACAAACCCAAAGATCGAGGAGGCCATCCCTGCCCGAAAATGGGGAACGCTGGAAGATGTCGAAAACGCGCTGTTGTTTTTATTGACCGCCGCGCCCTACGTCACGGGCGAGATCATCCACGTGGACGGCGGCCGCCATCTGGTTTAGGAGTGAACATGGACAAAGTCATCATCAAGGACCTGGTTGCCCGCGGCGTGATCGGCGTCAACGACTGGGAGCGGGAAATCCTGCAGGACATCTTGATCAACATCGTCGCCTATACAGACACGCACCGCGCGGCCGAAACGGATGACATCGGGGATTGTGTAAACTACAAGACACTGGCGCAAAAAATACAATCCCATGCGGAAAGCGCGGCGCGCTTCACCGTCGAGGCGCTGGCCAACGATCTGGCAAAACTGTGCCTTGAAGAAAAGAACGTCCAGAAAGTGATTGTGCGCGTGGAAAAGCCGGGCGCGGTCCGCTTTGCGAAATCGGTGGGCGTGGAGATCGAACGAAGCCGCGATGAGTAGTTTGCATCACTTTTATCTTTGCATCGGATCCAACATCCAGCCCGAAATCCACCTGCCGAAAGCAGTCGAATTATTACGAAAGCGCGGACGGATACTGGCGGTCTCCGCCGCATGGGAATCGCACGCTGTCGGCGTCGAGGGGCCGAATTTTCTGAATGCCTGTGTCGCGATGGCCGCGCCCTGCCCTTTCGCCAGCGCCGCGAAGCACATTATCCGTCCCGTCGAATCCGCGCTGGGGCGCAGGCGCACCTCCGACAAGAACGCGCCGCGCACGATAGACCTGGACGTGGTACTGTACGACCAGAGACCGTCAAGGCTGGAATACTGGGCGCACGCCTTCATGATCGTCCCACTGGCGGAATTGCTTCCAGAGTACGTTCACCCCATCCTGCATAAGGAACTTGCGCAAGCCGCAGAGGACATGCGCAAGCATACGTGGATCAGGCCCAGGGCGGAGGTGTTGCCCGGGCCGAAGAGACAGACCGAGGGTCCGGTTAGAGGCGAAGCGGGTCGGCTCCCCGGCTGATGTTGTCGAGGAACTCCTGCCTGGTCGCAAGGTTGGCTCGGAAAGCGCCGTGCATGGCGGAGGTGGTCATGCGGGCGTTGTGCTTCTTGACGCCGCGCATCATCGAGCACAGGTGCATGGCCTCGACGACCACGGCCACGCCCTGCGGCTTGAGCAGGTCGCGCAGGAAGTCCGCGATCTGGCGCGTCATGCGTTCCTGCACCTGGAGGCGGCGGGCGTACATTTCCACGACGCGCGGGATTTTCGAAAGGCCGAGCACCTTGCCGTCCGGGATATAGGCCACGTGTGCGCGTCCGATAAAGGGGAGCAGGTGATGCTCGCACAGGCTGTAGAATTCGATGTCGCGCACGATGACCATTTCATCGTAACGAATCTCGAACAGCGCGCCGTTCACCAGCGCCTTGGGGTCCACGTTATAACCGTTCAACAGTTCACGATACATGCGCGCCACGCGGCGGGGCGTGAACTGCAGGCCCTTGCGTTCGGTGTTTTCGCCGAGCGCCTGCAACAATTGTAAAACAGCCTGTTGCGCGGAGGCCTCGTCGATGTTTCCGGGCAAGGATCTCTGCTCATTTAGTTCATCATCGAAATCCAATAGTTCCATCTCACTCTCCAAAAAACTGGCCCAGCCTGCGCTGGGCCAGAGGGATATCCGGGACGCGGCCTAGCCTATTTCGGGCTCGATCAGGCCGTAACTGCCGTCGCGGCGGCGGTACAGCACGCAGACTTTATTTGCATCCGCATTATAAAAGATGAAGAAGTTTTCGTGGCCCAGCAATTTCATCTGCTCGATGGCTTCGGCCTCGTCCATTGGAATCAGGAGGAACTTCTTTCTGCGAACCACGAGCGTCGCGGGCTCGGTATCGGGCTCTTCAACCGCGGGCAGGGCGGCCACATCCGACGCCGAACGCCCGTCGCCGCGGCCGTGATAGTGTTTGCCTTTGTATCGCTCGATCTGGCGGTCCATTTTTTCGAGCGCGGCGTCGAAGGCCGCGCGCACGTCGTCCGACCGTTCCTCCGTGCGCAGGATCGTCTTCCTGACGCGGACGGTTATCTGCGCGGTGTAACGGTCCAGCGAACTGCGAACCGACGAGACGTGGGTCAATTCGACCCGCGTCTCGTCGATCTGCGGCAGATGACGGTCGAGGCGTTGAGCCTTTTTTTCCACGTACTCCCGAACGCGGTCACCCAATTCCATGTTTCGCGCCTGAACTTCCAGTTTGTGTGCCATAGGGCCTCCTTGGGATTGTGGATTAAACCTTATCCAGACCGTGACGGGCCAGCGCCCGCGCCACGGTCAATGCAAACACATCCTCAGCCCCGGCGGAAAACAACGCCTCCGCGCAGGACGATAGAGTGGATCCCGTTGTGGCGACATCATCCAGCACCAGAATGGTTTTCCCCCGCACCCGTTTCGCGTCTGCCCAAAAGGCATCACGGACATTCTCGCGTCGCTCCGGCGCCGAAAGCCCAACCTGGGAACTGGTCTCGCGAGTCCGCCGCAGGGCGGCAGGCCGGTATTCCAGACCGAGGGCGAGCGCCAGCGGACGGGCGATCAACGCAGTTTGATTATACCCGCGTTCCCGCAGGCGTTTCGCGCCCAACGGCACCGGGACGATCATGTCGAGCGGCCAGCCCAGCGAGGCTACATATCCCGCCAATTGAGCGGCAAGTGCGTCGCCAAGGCCCACGTCGCGGCGATATTTGAGTTTGTGAAGGGCCTGCCGGATGGGAGAATCGAAAACGAGCCACGACCGCAGGAAGCGATACGGCGGTGGCTCGTTCGAACAGCGAGGGCAGTTCCCGGTCGCGGCGAGAGGCGTACCACACCTACCGCAGAACGGTTCGGCGATCTGAACGACCGACTGCTGGCAGGATGAACACCAGCGGGTCCCTGGTTTACCGCATCCGCCACACTCCGGCGGAAACAACCAGTCGAGCCCGCTCCAGGCCAGCCGGTAGAGCGGATACGACCAGTGCGGCGAGGCCATCAACCCCCGGTGATGTTCCCGAATACGTCGGATATCTGCAACATGGCAGGAGTCATCAGGATGATGAGGATCGAAGGAAAGATCAACAGGCCCATCGGGAGGATCATCTTGATAGGCGCCTTGTGCGCTTCCTCCTCGGCGCGCTGGCGGCGGCGGATGCGCATCTGCTCGGATTGGATACGCAACACCTTGGCGAGGCTGACGCCCAATTGCTCGCTCTGGATGACCGCCGCGACGAAACTGGTCATCTCAGCGATCCCGATGCGGTCGGCAAGATCCTTGAGCGCCTCCCGGCGGAGCTTTCCAAGCTGGACCTCGCGGATGGCGCGCGCAAAGGCCAGGGAGAGTTCGTTCTCCCATTTTTCACTGACCTTGGACATGGCGGCATCGAAACCCAGGCCGGCCTCCACACATATCGTGAGCAGGTCCATGGCGTCTGGCATTGCCTTTCGGATTTCTTTCTGGCGGCCATTAATTCGACTCTGCAGCCACAATTGCGGAAAGAAGAAACCGATCACGCCGAAAACGACGACCAGGATGAGCACGCGAGACAGGGGCCACGGCTCGGGCGCTACAGTGCTGATTAGAAAAAGAAACCCGGAAAACAGGGCCGCAACCACAAAGCGCGAGGACAGGAAGGTCGCCGCATCGATGCGACCCGGATTGCCCGCCAGTTCGAGCTTTCGAGTGGTGTCCTGGAGAACCTTCTGAGGCGTGAAGCGGGCGGAAAACTCGCCCACCCGCCGCATGAACGGAACGATGACCCGCTCGCTGAAGGGCTGGGATAGTTCGATATCCTCAAGCGAAGCTACATCGCCGCGCTGGCTGAATTCCGCCAGACGCGCCTGCAGGGGATCATCCTCCTGCGAGGCAGCCGCTCGGTTGCCAACGACAACCAGGCCAATCGCACCGCCCACGATCAAAAGTCCAATCAGTATCCAGACGATGGTCAGCAGCATATTACACCTCGATATCCGCAATGCGCATCATGGTGAAATACCCGGAGACGATGAGGAAACCGGCCAGTCCCAATGCACCCGCACCGCAAAGAACCCCGTGACTAAAAAAGGTCATCATATATTCACGGTTCATAAACCAAAGGATGACCACCAGGAAAACGGGAATCAAGGCCATGAATGTGCCGGAGGTGCGCACCTGAGCCGTCAGGACGCGAATCTCACCCTTGATGCGAATGCGTTCTCGAATGGTAAACGAAATGACATCCAGTATCTCCGAAAGGTTGCCGCCGACCTCGCGCTGGACGTTGATCGCCGTGATCACAAAGTCCAGGTCATCGCTCGGGATGCGGCGCAGAAGATTATCCAGGGCGGTTTCCATCGTGATGCCCAGCTGCATCTCCTGCACCACGCGGCGGAACTCATCGGAGATCGGAGGCGGCAATTCCTTGCTGACAGCCTCCATAGCCTGCATGGTGGAATAACCGGCGCGCAGGCCGTTCACCATCAGGTTGAGCATATCGGGCAATTGCTCGTTGAACCGAGTGAGGCGCTGGCGTTGCTGCCGGCGGACATAGAAACCCGGCAGGAAGAAACCCACAACTCCCCCGAATATCAAAGAGACGGCGCTTTCCGGGTTGAAACTGTGTCCGCCCAGAAGCCAGGAAACAAAACCCACACCCACCGTGGAAATGAAAAGAAGTGCGAAGTATTCAGCGACTTTGAATTTCAGGTCGGCCCGCGCCAGGTCACGCGCGATGCGATCTCCCAAAGAAGACCTGGACACGTGCCGATTCACCCAGTCGGTGATGAAGGCGCGGTCGGCGGCAGACTTATCGCCTTCGGCTGGCCGATTCTCCTCCAGGTAGCGGTCCAAGCGCCGCTCGACGGCGGCCCTCTCGCTGTTCGCAGAGACGATGATCCCCACGATCAGGAAGAGAATGACGATGATGCCGCCAATGATGATGACCCAGGTCAGGATGTCCATAGTCGGTCAGGCGAATCTAATACCTGCGGCGTTCTCCTATGCCGAAGATCGATGGAGGCAGGTGGATGCCGGCCGCGTCGATCTTGTCCATGAATTTCGGACGCAGGCCGGTCGGGCGCAGGCGGCCTACGATCTTGCCGTTTTCGATGCCGGTCTGTTCGAAGACGAACAGGTCGGTCATGGTGATCACGTCGCCTTCCATGCCTGTGACCTCGGTGATGTGCGTCACTTTGCGGGTGCCGTCGCGCATGCGCTCCTGATGCACCACAAGGTCGATTGCCGACGCCACCTGTTCGCGAATGGCCCGCGAGGGCAGGTCCATGCCGGCCATCAGGGTCATCGTCTCGAGACGGGACAATGTGTCGCGCGGGCTGTTCGAGTGCAGGGTGGTCATGGAACCGTCATGACCCGTGTTCATGGCCTGCAACATGTCCAACGCGGCCTCGTCGCGGATCTCACCGACGATGATGCGGTCGGGACGCATGCGCAAGCTGTTAATCACAAGCTGACGGATGGTGATCTCGCCGCGTCCCTCGATGTTCGGCGGGCGGGACTCGAGCGTCACAACGTGCTCCTGGCGCAATTGCAGTTCGGCTGCGTTTTCCAGCGTCACAATGCGCTCGTCGGAGGGGATGAAGCCGGAGAGAATATTCAGGAGGGTCGTCTTTCCGGAGCCCGTGCCGCCGGAGATCACGACGTTCAAACGGGACTCCACACACGCCTTCAAGAACTGGAGCGCCTCCGGCGATATGGTGCCGAACTGAATCAATTGTTCCAGCGTGATCGGGTTCTTTGAGAACTTACGAATGGTCAGGACAGGCCCGACCAGCGAGATGGGCGGAATGACGGCATTCACACGAGAACCGTCCTGCAAACGGGCGTCCACATACGGGCTGGCCTCGTCGATGCGGCGGCCGAGCGGCGCAACGATACGGTCGATGATCCGCATGATGTGCTCGTTGTTCTCGAACGTAACGGGAACGCGATGGATCTTCCCCTTGCGCTCGATGTAAATATTCTTCGCCCCGTTCACCATGACTTCAGTGATGGTCTCGTCTTCCAGGAGCGGCTGAAGCGGACCCAGGCCCAGGATTTCGGCCGCGATCTGTTCGAACAGGCGCGCCCGTTCGGGTCGGGAGAGAACGATATTCTCCTCGGACAGGATCTGTTCGAAGAGGTCCTGGATGGTGCGCCGCACCTCGTCCGTGCGGGTGATGTCCATGGACGGGTCGAGTTCCGCCAGCAGGCGGTTCTGGACGCGCGTCTTTAGGTCGAAATAGGTGCCTGCCTGGGGAGCAGTGATCGGCGCGTTGACGCGCCGGGCCTGAAGGGAGGAGAGGCGGGATGTGTCCCCGCCCTCGCCGGAAGAGCCGCCGGCGGGTTGAGAGGGCTGACCCGGGCCGCCTCCCTGCCCCTGTTCGATTCGCTTCAATAAAGACATCGTACACTCCTTCGGCAACTACGCGTGGTCACCGTTTGGCGGCCCGCTCCATATCCTCGGACTCGAGGGCTGTCAACCGGGTGCGGACGCTGGTCGCAAGCCCGTAGATCGCACGCGCAATCGGCTGGGTCTTCTGGTCGAGCATGAAGGGCACGCCGCGATTAACAGCCGGGATAACGACGCGGTCGTCCATAGGTAGTACTGCGGCGACCTCCTGCTTCAGGTTCTCGCTGACGCGCTCCGGCGTGATGGCAATCCGTTTGTCGAAGCGATTCATGCAAAATACAATTCGCTCCCGGTCGGTACCCAGAGTATGCAGAAGATCGAGATACAGCCGCGTATTCTTAATGGCGGGTATATCCTGCGTGCAGATCAATACAATCACGTCGCTGGCGTCAATGGCGGATATGACGACCTCGCTCAAGTAAGAAGACGTATCGATCACCACATAGGCGTACATCTGGCGCAGGAATTCGATGATCTTCAGGAATTGGGAACTGGCAATTTTTTCGCCGTGTTCCGGGCGGCTGGGCGCGGCAAGTATGTGCACGCCGGACGCCTGATGCTTGATCAGGACATCCTCTACGATTTCGTGATCCAGTTCCTCCACTCGCGGAGCAAGATCGGCAATTGTGTTCTTTCCCTGCTCGTTAAAGAACACCGCCACATCGCCGTACTGAAGATTGGCGTCCACGATCACCGCGCGGGTATCGTCATTATGCAACGCCAGGGCCAGGTTCACCGCAATCGTGGTGGTGCCCGTCCCGCCTTTCGGGCTGTAGACAACGATGACCTTCCCGCGCGTAATCCCGAGGCTCATGGCGCCCATCGGGGTCAGCCCGCCGACCATCCCGGCCGGCATGGCGCGTCCCTGCGAGGATTTCAATCGTTCGAAGCGGGCCATCTCCCCGGCGCGCCGAATGGCGGAGATCAACTCGTCGCCGATGGGAGGCTTGGTAAGGAAATCCCGCGCCCCGGCCAGCATGGCGCGGCGCATGTAATTCTGATCGCCCTGCACGGACAGGATGACGACCTGGATATGCGGCATTTTCTGACGGATCATCTCCGTGGCGGTAATGCCGTCGATATCCGGCATGTTGATGTCCATGAGGACGACATCCGGGTCCAACTCCTGCGAGAGCTGGACCCCTTCCTTGCCGGAGCGCGCCGCGCTGACGACCTCGACATCGCCCTCAAACTGCAGGAGTTTGCGGACGTTCTCGCGCGTCTCCGCGACATCGTCTACGATTAATACTCTGATCTTTACATCCGAGGCCATTTGCGGATGAACAGCCCTTTCTTGATATTCGCCTTACTCGGCGGGCGGTGGTGCGTCGTTCGGAAGGACGATGGGAGCGATCTGATCGATGCGCGGCGTCAGGTCGTAGGGCAGTTTGACCGGAACCGGGATGTTGTACTGGCTGAGCAGGAACTGCAGTGTGGTCGCCTCTGTGGCGAGGCGCGATTGGTCGTTCGCGTTCCGAAGGCTTAGCGTCAATCTCGCATTTGTGTAGACCAGGTAGGTTAACGCAATCTGGTCCTGCGGGGTGAGCACCAGGGTAATGATGTCGGGAGGCCGGGTATCCACCGTCTGCGCGGCCTGATCCTGAACCTGGCCGGCGGCCTCGGCTGGATTGAACGTGCCGAGTTTCAAGACGGTTACATTCTGGAAGACCATCTGGCACACGGCGCGGGGACGCTGGGCCTCAGAGGGGATCACATAGATGCCCTGCTGGAATGCCTGCTCGACCTCGGCCCGCCCCTGGTAGGCCGGGTCGCCATAAGTCTTCAGTCCCAGGCTGACGCCGGGCATCGCATCGGGCGGTACGTTGGCCGGAGCCTGGACGACCGCCACATGATTGGGTGTGACCGTTTGGAAAGTGGGATCAACATCCACCATCAACATGCAGGCGGTCACATTGATGTGCGCGCCATCGGTGATGCCGTAGCCCATCGATTCCAGGCGCGTCGTCGGGATCGACATGGCGGTCATCCCGGCCGGGATGAGCGACGCCCACTGGGGCCCGCCCGTTGCCACCGCGGCTCCAGCCGGGACCACCATCGGGTCCGTAATGATTACGCCAGGGTCAATCGGGTACCTGGCGACCTTGCCGACCAACGCGTCCTTTTCCTCGGCTGTGAACATCACGCCGGCCACCGCCTCCTGCGGCAGCGTGTAAAAGCCGAGGTGTTCCTCCTTTATCACCTCACCCTGAGGGACAGACTGAACAGCATAATAGACCTGAACGGTTGACGGGGCGGGCGTGGACGTCAGGCCAGGCAGAATAAATTGCCGCAACGCCACTCCCACGACCACGAGCCCGACAATTACGATCAGGATCAGGAATATGATTATCCGACCGCGACGCATAGATGCTTCTCCTCTCTGATTGGACCATATGGAAAAGCGCTAGTCCAGTAACATCCTCTAAATTATACAGTAAAAATCGGAAAACCTTCTGGTAAAAAAGTGGGACTCTATCTTTCGACAGAGTCCCACAAACCTCGCCTGATAGGGGCGGAATTACACGCCGGAGAGGCTGCTGTTGACAGTGGAGAACACGTTGCCGATGATCGGGCCGAGCAGCATCAGGACCGCGATAACAACGATGGCAACCAAAACGAGAATCAGCGCGTACTCAACCAGACCCTGGCCTTTTTCCTTGGGGGCGAATAACATGGTTTAATCTCCTTTCTTCGCAGATTTCCAGGGGGTACCTTGGAGTTATCAGTATTATAGCCAGGCCGCAGGAAAAAGCAAGATTTGACGCGCCCGGGGGACTTGCAATTATGTTAGTCAATTGGCGTTAACTTCGGGCTGGAACCGAAAAGCTGATCCTGGCTCCCTTGCCGGCGGCGCTGTCGATCTCGAAGGCTCCGCCCAGCATCTCGGCGCGCTCCCGGATGAGCCTTAATCCAAGGCTGGAGCCGTGACCGACGATCTCGGGGTCGAAACCTTTGCCATTGTCGTCCACACTCACCCGGACGACCTCGTCCGCAATATCCAGATGCACCTTCACCATGGTCGCCTGGCTATGGCGGGAGGCGTTACCGATCAATTCCTGGATGGCGCGGAAAATCATCACCTCGATATACGGTTCCAACCGACGTTCATTGCCGGTGACCGTCACACTGGCATCCAGCCCCGTCTGTTCCTTGAACGCGTCCGCGTACCTGCGGACCGTCGGCACCAGCCCCAGGTCGTCCAGCATCATCGGGCGCAACTCGAAAATGAAATTGCGGACCTTCTGGAACGTGCCCATTGCCGAAACCTTGAGATTGCTGAGTTCCTCTTTGGCCTGTGCGGGATCCACGTCCAGCAGGCGCATCGCAATTTCCGTCTGCAAAATAAAATTGGACAGGGCCTGCGCCGGGCCGTCATGCATCTGCCGGGACAAGCGCTGGCGCTCGGATTCCTGCGCATTGACCAGCATCTCGACGCTCGCCATCTGGCTTTTTCCGCCCGCCGCGCCTGCGCCGCCCCCGTTCGAATTGTTCTGGGCGCGCTCCAGGACCGTTTTCTGGCGTTCGAGATGAACCTTGTCGCTTTGTAATTTTTCCAATTGCCCGCGCATGACGAACAGGCGCTGTTGGGCCTCCAGCGCCGAATCGTAAGCCATTCGAATTTCCTCCGGCTTGAGACTGCCCATCTGGCCCTGAATCTGTTGAAGATGCGCCGTAATAGCCGCGTTGCGTTGCGTTAGTTTATTGAGCTCCCCCTGGCTTTGCTCGATCATCAACGTCACTTCGCGAAGCGAGCGCTGTGTCTCTTCGAGTTCGGTCTGTAAATCCTTCAGGGGAGACGTTCCCTCCGCGCCGGTTGTAACAGTCATTTCGGTACTACTCCTGCTTCACATTCGTATCCTTAAGAGTCACCCAGCCGCGCTTGAGCGCATACACAACCGCCTGCGTACGGTCCTCCACCCCGAATTTCCGCAATATGGCCGTAACGTGGTTCTTCACCGTCTGGTGGCTGATGCCCAGGATGTTGGCGATCTCCTTGTTGCTCATGCCGCGCACCACGCAGGACAGCACCTCCATTTCTCGGTCGGACAGGGGGTGAAAAGGACTACCCGGTTCGCTGTACGACCGCCGGGCGCCTTCCATTTGATCCTCCACCCAGTTCTGCAACTCGCGGTGCGTAAACACATGCGCGTCGAACACAAATTTGCCGGCGGCCACCTCGCGGATCAGGCGGGTGAGGCTCTGCGGCTCCACGTCTTTGGCGCAATAACCGGCCGCGCCGGCCATGGCGGCATGAATCGCCTGTTCCACGTCATCATACCCCGTTAGCAGGAGAATGCGGGTAGGAAGTTTGTCCTGGACGACCTGATGTGTCACCTGCTGTCCATTGATACCCGGCAGGTTGATATCCAGCACGGCCACCTGCGGTTGAAGCGTGCGAATCAACTCCAGAGCCTCCTCGCCGTTGGAGGCCTGGCCAAGAACTTTCATATCCTTTTCGAGAGACAGGGAATCGACAACGCCCTGCCGAAACAGAGGATGATCATCCACGATCAAAAGAGTTATCGCCTTCATTCCGGGCCCACACCATTCGTTTTTGTAATTTTAGCACAGGAGCGCCCAAAGAGGGTTACTTTGGGGGGAGTGCCCACCGATAGACGACCAGGTTTTCGCCGCCCATGCGCGGTCCCAGCCCGCCGCTTCGGAACACGACCTCGGCCTGCGCGGCCAGCCCGGGATACAATTCCGGGAAGGCGATGAAATAATCCACCCGTTGCGCGGTCAGGTATTCCGCCAGTTTCTCGTCGTCGCGCAGAAAAGGTATCACCTGCGGCGAGACCAGCCCGGCCAGGTCGATCAGCCGGTGGTGATCGAAGTAACCCAGCGCGCCGATATCGTGCGCGGCGACGAGCGCCTCGGGCGGAAGGTTGGCATCCACCCAGCGCGCTACGGTCACCATCTCGCTCTCGATCAATGCGACATCCTGTGCATAGGAACGCGCCCCGAGCCCCCAGAACAACAATGCAAGCAAAGCAATTCCGCTTACCCACGCGATCCGTACCGGTCCCAGCCAGCGAGTAAGGTTGCCCGGCGCGGAAAAGTGCGCCACAGCCATCGCCCCCCACAGGAAGAAGACAGGCATGGCGGGCATGAGATACCGTCCATGCTGGTAAGGCGGCAGGCGGTACGCGTAAATCAACAGGTAACCCGCAAACCAGACCATCTCTGCCAGCGTCGCCCAATCGCGCTCGCGAACGGACTTGACCAGCCAGACGATCACGCCCGGCAACAGCACAATGGACGGGCCGGTGAGAATTTGCAGGAGATGCAAACCGAGGCGCTCCATAATCGGTCTGGCCTGCCAGGCGGCATATTCGGCTTGCTTGGCATAGAACGTGTTCGGGAACGGATTCCCAGACAACATCAGATTGAACAAAAGATACAGCCCGAACAGAAGACCGAAGCCGATGAAGAAGCGCGTCAATGACGAGATGCGTTTCTCGCGGACAAGCAGGGTCACCAGCACGGGCCCGAGCAGGGTCAGGCCGTCGGGGCGCACCCAGACGCTTAGACCGGCCAGCAGGCCCAAGGTCAGGGGGCGAGGCGGGTTCGTCGTCAACAGCACAAGGACGAGGGTCACGACCAGCGCGTGGAGCAGGGTCTCCATCCCCGAAACGGAGGCCCAGACCAGATGCCATTCGAACGCGAACAGAAGTCCCGCCCAAGGCGGGCGCGGACGATACGTTGGCACAGCGCGGCGGACGGCCAATTCGGCGGTCACCGCCAGTGTCCAGAGCAGAAGCGCTCCGAGCAGATAGGCCCACACATATGGCGCGAGCCTCAACCAGAAACCAAAAGCCAACAGCGCGGACCAAAGCGGCGCGGTGGACCCGGCCGAGGGCTGGCCGGGCAGAAAGGCCCATTCGCCGCGTTCGGCCAGATTGCGGGCGTAGGTGAGGTGAATCCACGAATCGTCGAGGGGGAAGCCGACGCGCAGGGTCAGCGCGCTGGCCGCGAGATACACGAGCGCGCCCAGCGCGGCCGCCGCGGCCAGAATCCACAACGCGCGGCGGTCGAGGTCAGCGAAGGATTTCGAAGAGTTTTGTGCCATCCGTATCGCCCAGATATTCGAACGATGGATTTGCGTCAGGAGAATCGTACAAGGCGCGCAGGTCGCCCGTCACGCCTTTTTCCTCCAGCACGAGATAACGCGCGTCGAAGCGCGCCGCGACGGCCAGAACCGATTCGGGCCCGCTGGATGGGAGCGCGATCGCGGCGCGGCCCGCAGCGACGTAGTAGCCGGGCGGATTTCTGGCAATCACAATGTCGCCCGGCTGCGCGCCGCTTTCTATAAGTCTCCGCTCGACCTGGACGTACAGCCCGTCCTCCGATTCCCAGCCCGGCTGGATGACGCGGATATAGACGAGGAGGACAGTCATTGCGAACGCCAGCGCGACGAGCGCGCCGCGGAACACGACAAAGGCCTGCGCGGTGAACCAGCCGCGTCGCCGCGCGGACCCGATGACCGCGTCCAGCCCGAGGGGCGCGAGCGACCACCACAGGGGCTGGAGCGCCGCGCCCGCGTGGAAGAACGCCCCGCGCGGACCCGCGAACGGGAAGACCAGCGTCATGGCAAGCAGGAGCCCGATCCATGCCAGCGCGCCGATGCGAACGCGCAGGTCGCGGCGGAATTGCCACAGGCCAATGACGATGAACGGAAACAGGAAAATCTCGCCCTGCGCGGCGAAGGCGTTGAGCAGATTGAGGCGGAGCGCGGCCAGGCGGGCGTTCAGGGCGGAATCGACTCCCACCGCGAGCCAGTTCTCGCAACTGACCTGCGCGGGCGGATAAGCAAAGGTCTCGTTGTAACTGGTGATCCACAAAGCATAGCGCGTGCCGGGCGCCATCAGGCTGTCGAAGAGGGACAAGTTGCGCGCGTACCAGAAGCCCATCACAAGAAGGTAGCCGAGAGACGCAAAGAGGATGAGGCGTAATGAGTAAAACGTAAAGTGGAATGGGTTGGGAGGATTCAGTTGCCGCGCCTGCCAGAGAGCGAGCAGGAAGGTGATCCCCAGCCAGAGAAGACCATCCGAACGGGCGAGGGTCATCAGCCCGGAGAGCAAACCGAATACGACGAAACGGAGGGAGAGGTTTCGCCCGGAGGAGGTGAGAGAAGAAAGAAGCAAGAGGAAAGAAGCGCCCAGGAGCATGTAAATAGCGTAATTGTCGGTGACGGGGAGAAAAGGCGCGTAGTAGACCGGGAAGCAGGCCAGAAGTCCGGAGACGAAGGCGAGGGCACGGTTTTGCGAGAAGGAGAAGGCCAGGGTCGCTGTCAACGGGGGGACACAGGCCGCCAGCAACAAAAAGGGTAACCGCGCCGCGCTAAAAGTCAGCCCGCCGACGGACATCCCCAGCGCGGCGACGATGGAAGCCAGAGGCATCCAGTATGTGTGAGATGGATGAGGCAGGCCGGCAGGGTCGTCGAGATAATTCCACAGATACGGCTCGGTAAAACCTCTGCCCGAGGCCAGTTGCAGGCCGCCGCCGAAATAGTAATCCGCGTCCATGTAACCGGGCAGGGACTGGAACTGCGCGATGGCCAGCGGGACAGCCAACCCAAGCAGAAAGAGCAGGAGCAGGTCGCGGCGGGTCATTTGCGCAACTCCCGGCGGGCTTCGTCCAGCCAGGTGCTCGGCGGGCGAACAGCCCACCAGCGCACCCAGTACAGGCTGAGGATCGTGAGCAAGGGTATGGCAAGAAAGGTCAGGCCGTCTGCGAGGTTCCGGTCATCTGCAAAATACCAGCGCAGGAAGATTGGCAAGGCAAAAAACAGAAGCAGGAACAGCGAGGCCGCGAGATAACCGTTCCGCCCCCAGCGCTCCCAAGCAAGATGCGCAATGACGGGAAGGGCAAACAGGAGAGCGGACAGATTGGCGAACGTGGCCGAGAAACCGATTAGCGGCGTGACTGCCAGGCTCAGGCACATCGCCCACACAAATCGTTTGAGGTCGCCGCGCAACGCGCCCGCCCATTCGACGAAAAGGACGATCAGAAGAAAAGCGATTGCACCGAGGGCCAGCCGCGCGCCGTATTCGGGCCACCAGCGTGTGAACAGAACGGTTAGAGTCAACGTGTCTTCTGCACGCAGATTGGCCGTCACGGCGCGCAGGAACGGCCAGACCCAATCGGGATAAACCAGGAAAGCGATTCCTCCAATCACTATCTGTGTCATCGAGAATCCCGCCGCGACGCGCCAGCGCCGCGTGAGGTAAATGCCAACCGCCAGAAACGCCCACAAGAGAAGCGTCGCTTCCCAGTGGAAGGCGGTCAGCGCGAGAAGGACTCCCGCTCCTTCGTCGTTGCCATATTGCAGAAGCAGAACCGCGAGCGCCAATAACGCAACGAGCAACGGCGCCGCCGACCCGCTTAATAGCGCGGTCGCGCCGTAATAGGATGCAAACGGTGATAGCAGTAACGCGGCATAGAACAGGGGACGCGGCCGCCATTCGATCAGATTCAGTGTCAGTGGAATCACGCCGATCAACGCCAGTTCCGAGACCAGCATCCACGCGGCGCGCGCCGAATTGACATCCGAGATTAACGCAAATGGAAAATAAAAAAGCAAAATCGGGAAGGGGACATCCAGCGCGTAGGGGAATTCCGTTGACCGCGCCAGCCGCCCATAGACCTCCGCCTGCACTTTGGCCGCGACCGTGCCGCCGTATGGGTCGGTGCGTTCAAAGAGAAAGGCCCGCGCCCCCAGCCACGGCGCAAGGAAGTCCTCGCCGGGCGGAAAGCGCTCTGCCAGCCAGCGGTTCAGAAAGAACAAGCCGACCAGCGCCGCCAGAACGAGAAGACCCGCGAGCGCGAGCGGAGCGGCATCCTTCAACTTGAGAGGTGGTTGTTTGACTGCCAGCATCAGGAAATGAAATAACGAAAGATCGGACGCGTCGGCGAGTTGCGCGCCGCTTCCACGAATCCCGCCTGACGGAATGCAGACGCCAGCCCGGTGTAAACGAAAGGCGCGGGCGACCTCCCTTTTGCGTCAATCGGATAGCCCTCCACGATTTTCCCGCCCCTTGATTTTACATATTCAATCGCCGCGCGCAGCAAAGCGACCGTGACTCCCTTGTTGCGGAAATTTTTGTCCGTGAAGAAGCAGGTGACCGACCAGACCTCCTGACCGTCCACTGGCTTGAGCACGCGCGAATGAGCCAGCCGCGGGTATTGCCGACGCGGTTCGACCGCGCACCAACCGACCGCGGCCTCGTCCGCGTAAGCCAGCAGGCCGGGGACCGTTCCCGAGTCCACGACGGACTTTTGCATCTGCCGCGCCGTTTCGCCGCACGCCTGCTCGAACGCCTTGCCGCGCAGTTTCCAGAACATGCACCAACAGCCGCCGCACGCGCCGCGCGGGCCGAAGAGCCGCTCGAAATCGGCGAACCGGCCGGGGGTCAGGGGATGAAACGTGAGGTCCATCAGGGCAGAATCAGTTGGAGCCGTTTCGGGAAGATCTCGTACTCGAAGTCCTGAATCCATTCGGGGAAGAGTTCACCGTCGGTGTGCGCGGGCGAGGGGTGATCGAGATGAATGGAGAGACGCGTGCAGGTCACTTCGTACATCCCGTCCATCTCCACGTAACTGCCCTTGCCGGGCTTCATGGTGCGAGGCAAAGCGATGAATATCCCGAGGCGCGTCCGGCGATAGCCGTATGCAAAAGTCAACTTCCCGTCCCTGAGATCGGCTTGCGGAGCCATGAAAAAGAGGCCTCCCGTGCGCGGGCCGTTGCCGACGGAGACCAGGGTGAGCGGGCCGCTATATTCGCCGCCGTCCCATTTGACTTCGCCGCGCCATTCAGGTTTGTCCACGATGGCTTGCGTCACCGCCAGCAGGTAGCGGACAATGCCCCTCATGCTGAGTTTCTCCTGTTTGGTGGTGACGTACGGCTCGAGCCCCGCGGCCGAGTTGTTGGCGAAGTAACGGTCGTTGCATTTGCCCAGGTCAATCAACTCCGTCTTGCCCGCGGCGATCACCTGCGCGGCCTGGGACAAATCTTTCGGAATCCCGAGGTTGTCAACCAGATCGTTGGCCGAACCGAGCGGCATGATTCCCAGCGGCCCCAGCGGTTCCTTCACGGACCCCGCGGCCTGCGCCAGCCCATTGACGGCGTCGCCAATCGAGCCGTCCCCGCCGGCCGCGATGATGGGTGAGAATCCCGCGCGGGCGGCTTCCTCCGCCAGCGCAGTGATGTGTCCCTTGCGCTCCGACACGGCCAGTTCGAAATCCACGCCCGCGGCCTTGAGCGCGGCCTCCGCTTCGGGCCAGCGCGCCTGCGCGTTCCAGCGGTTGGAATAGGGATTGAGAATCACTTTGGCGGTCATCTGCCCTCCACAAGATGGGTTTCGTCCATTTTACCCGAAGTCCATTCCCTGGATTGCGAAAGAAGCACGGCGGAAAAAATCAACACACAGCCTAAAATCTGAATCGGCGCGAGCGACTCGTCCAGCAGGAGCCAGCCCGCCAAAACCGCGAAGACGGATTCGAGACTCAGAATCAGCGCCGCGTCGGCGGGCGGCGTGTGACGCTGCGCCCAGACCTGGAGCGTGTAACACAGCCCCAGCGAAAAGAACGCGGTATACGCGATGGCGGCGACCAGCGGCCAATCCAGCGGCAGGGACTTTTCGACAAACAAACCGACGACGAGATTGAGAAGTCCGCAGACGATTAATTGCCCGACCGAAAATGAGCTGGACTCGAATTGCGAGGCGAATTTTCCCAGCACAACGACGTGGAATGCCCAAAAGAGGGCGCTGGCCAATTCCAACGCATCGCCCGCGCGGACCTCGAACCCTTCGATCAAACTCAGGGCAAGTCGGCCTCCCGTCGAAAGCAGGTACGCCCCGCCGACGGCCAGTCCCACCGCCGCGAGCGACAGCCAATGGAGACGTTCGCGCCACCCGACGAACAACACAATCGGCACGAGAACCACGTACAGGGCCGTGATGAATCCCGCGTTTCCCGCCGTCGTATAAACCACCCCGACCTGCTGCAACGCGCTTCCGATGAAAAGGATGAATCCTGCGATCAGCATCCATTTATATTGATCCGCAGAAAAACCGTAAGGCGGATTGGCAATCCGCCTTACGCGCAAGGCAAACGGCAGAACCGCCAGCGCGGCCAATAGATAGCGCGCGCCGTTGAACAGGTAGACACTGCCCATCTGTCCCGCGACCCTTTGCGCGACGAAGGCCGTGCCCCAGATAATGGAAACGAGAAGAAGAGTCAAATCCGCTTTGAGGCGCATAACAAGTCGTCAGATGCTCCCGTACCAGGCGTCGGGCTGCGTGGATCGGATGATACAATTGCCCAATATTAGCACAGGATTTCGATGTATAACCTTGAGCAGATAGCCACCGAAAAGGATGAGATGCGCGCGGCCGTATTACATGCCCGCGCCTACAAACCCATTTACGTCAAGATCAAGGTCAATTACGGGTGCAACCTCAAGTGCGAGATGTGCAAACACTGGCGCGAGACGCGCGAGCCGCCCATCTCGATGGACCGCTTCCGCGAGATCATTTCCGAACTCAGCGAATTGGGCGCGAAGAAAATCCATTTCTCGGGCGGCGAACCGATGCTCCGTCCGCAACTCCCTGATTTAATCGAACACGCGACGGGACTCGGAATTCGTGTCACATTGACGACGAACGGCACGCTGATTGACAAGGAAAAGGCCAAGCGGCTGATTGAGGCAGGACTGCGCGGCGTGAACATCTCGATTGATTCGCCCATCCGCAAGATGCACGAGAAGATTCGCGGCGTGGAGGGCGCGTTCAAAGCCACGGCGCGCTCGGTGGCCTTATTCCGCAAGTACGCGCACAAAGGCAAGTTGACCGTGCGCATCAACACGGTCGTCAGCCGCACGAACTACACAACGCTTGCCACGTTGCCCGACCTGGCGCACGAACTCGGCGCGGACGGCATCAACCTGATTCCCGTGGACGATCACTGCGGCGAGATCCTGTCCATGCGGAAGAAGGACATCGCGCTCTTCAATTCGGAAATCGCGCCGCGCATCGAAGCGCGCGCCCGCGAACTGAGGATCAGCCTCGCGGACGATGACGCCTATCCGTTCGGCCGCGACGACTCCGAAGTCCGTTTGGGACGCGCAGGCAGGTACGCGTTCGGCTACTATGGCAAGTTCCCCTGCTATGCGCCGTGGACGCACAGCCTCATTGATTTCAACGGCCTGGTCTACGTCTGTTGCATGACGCGCGAACAGATCCAACCGCTGGGCGATATCCGCAAGCAATCGTTCAGGGAAATCTGGGAAGGCGCGGCCTATCGCAATATCCGCCTGAAGATGCATCCGCCCGCGCTCAAGCCGTGCCAGCGCTGCGACGATTTTATCGAGGAGAACAAAAAAATCTGGGAGACGATTGGGCCGTACTAAGTTTCACCGCGAAGAAAGGAAGACCGCGAAGCGAAATAAACGTCGCGAAGTTTTAATACCTTCGCGTCCTTCGCCTCTTCGCGGTGAATAAACTAACTCAAATCTGAGAACATGTCCCCGCTGTCGTTATCGTCCCAGGTGGAGGCGCGGTTGAAGGCATCAATGTCTGCGGCAGTGAATGTGGAAGCCGCAATCGGCAGGGCAATGGGCTGGTCGAGTCCCTGTTCGCAGGCCAGGCACAACATGCCCTTGGAGGTCTTGTTGACGTGCTCGTCGCAATACCCCCGTCCGCAGTTATAGCAATGCGTGAGCGCGGGATGCTCACAGCGATGCGGAACCAGATACCCTAAAATCATCTCGCATTGTTCGGCCATTCGACACCTCAACCATGAAAATTGCCCTGCTCTCCGAAAAGTATACCCCAGACCTCGGCGGACTTGCAATCTCAGCCGAACGACTCGCCCGACTGCTCACCTCCGCGGGACATCAAATCCGCGTCTTCGCGCCGACATTGGGCCTGCCCCCCTCCGAAACGCGGACTCTCCCCTCGGGCGGAGTCAGCGTCACCCGCTTCGGCGCGCACAAGCGCGTGGACGACACCCTCGTGGACTGGTTCGAGTTGATCGCCGCTGAGCATCGCCGCGAACCGTTCGACATCCTGCACGCGTACTTTCTTCCGCAGGCAGGATTCGTCGCGGCATACGCAGGGAAATATCTGGGCATACCGAGCGTCGTCTCCATCCGCGGCAATGACATCGAGCGCGCCTCGTTCGATCCCTCCCGTTTTTCGCATGTGATGTATGCCCTGCAAAACGCCTCCGCAGTGACGACGAACGCATCCGAGTTGGCACGGAAAGCCAGGGCGTTTTTTGACCGCGAGATATTTTTGATTCCAAACGGGATTGATACCGAGTTGTTCAAGCCGATGGAGAGAAATGATAGATTAGCCGAGGCGTTGGGGTTGCGGAGAGGAAAGAAGAAAGGGGAAAGAAGTGCCATGCTTGGATTCGTTGGAGAGTTGAGAGAAAAAAAGGGAATGCACGTTCTCCTTTCTGGCTATGCGCAGGTTGCAAAATCCCACCCCGCCTCCCTGCTCATTGTTGGCGAGGTGCGCGAGGGAGAAGACAAAAAAGCATTTGATGACTTCAGAATTACCAATCCCCAATTACCAACACTTGCACCTGGCGCAAGTGCAGGTGTTACAGTAACAGGCTCCATCCCCCACTCCGACCTCCCCGCCTATTACGCGCTGATGGATGTCTTCGTCCATCCATCCCTGCGCGATGGAATGCCGAATTCGGTGTTGGAGGCGATGGCATGTGAAATCCCCGTGGTGGTCACACCAGTTGGAGGAATGTTGGATGTGATTGAGGATGGAGTCAATGGATTAACCGTCCCGCTAAACGATGCAGACGCGTTGAGCCGCGCGATTGAATCCCTTCTCCGCGATGAGGCGCTCCGCAATAAGTTGACCGCGGCCGCGCGGCAAACAATCGTCAAACGATTTCGCCCTGAAATGGAATTGAACGCAAATTTGGACGTATATCGTAAACTGTAGAACAAGTCTATGGACCTGTTCTACCCAATCCCATCCATCGCCGCGCCGAGACGTTTGACGATCTCGTCCACTTCGTCTTCAGTGATCATCAGCGGCGGGGAGAAGGCCAGCGTGTTGCCAAGCGGACGCGAGCGCAGGCCGCGTTCCTCGGCGGCTTTGAAGATTCGCATTGCCAGCGCGGGGTCGGGAGTCTTTGCAGACTTGTCGGAGACGACCTCCACGCCGCAGACGAGACCCAGTCCGCGCACATCGCCGACGAAGGAAAATTCTGTCAGCGATTTCAATCCATCGAGCAGATGTTTACCGAGGGTCTTGGCGCGTTGCGGGAAATTCTCGCGCTCCATAATCTCTAGGTTTTTCAAGCCGACCGCGCAAGCCATGGCGTGACCTGAGTAGGTGTAGCCGTGCATGTACGTTTCGGACTCGGGCGCGGATTCCATCGTTTCGCGGATCTCGTCCGAGATTTGGATTCCGCCGAGTTGGGCGTATCCGCTCGTGATGGCTTTGGCGAAGGACAGGATATCGGGCTTGACGTTCCAATGTTTCAACGCGAACCACTCCCCCGTCCGACCGAAGCCTGTGATGACCTCGTCCGCGATGAAGAGGATGCCGTACTTGTCGCAGATGGCGCGCACGCGCGGGAAGTAGTCCGCGGGCGGGACGATGACTCCGCCGACGCCCATGATCGGTTCCGCGATGAACGCCGCGATGGTGTCTACGCCTTCGCGGCGGATCGCCTCCTCGAGCGCGCGGGCCGCGGCCTGCCCGACCGATTCGCCCGGGTCGAGCGGCCCCTCAAAACGGTAGGGGTTGGGCGCGGGGATGTGGACGAATCCGTCCACTTTTGGTCCGAACATCGTCTGGTATTTTTCCAGTCCCGTGGCAAAGGTCGCCGCGAGAGTCACGCCATGATACGAACCCTTGCGCGCGATGATTTTGTATTTGGTCGGCTGGCCTTTACGCTTCCAGTAGTAGCGCGCGGTTTTGAAGGCGGTGTCGTTGGCCTCGGAGCCGCCCGAGGTGAAGAAGGTGGTATTCAGCCCCTCGTAGGCGAAGCCCGCCAACTTGTCCGCGAGTTGAATCGAGGGCAGGTTGGTCATGCCCGAAAAGTTGGACGTGAAGGCGAGTTTTAACATTTGGTCGTGCGCGGCCTGCGCGAGTTCGGCGTTGCCATATCCCGCGTTGACGTTCCACAGCCCCGCCATGCCGTCGAGGATTTTTTGTCCGTCGGCGGTGTAGAGCCAAACACCCTCGCCGCGTTCGATCACGAGCGGGTTGGCGTGAGTCTTCGGATGATATACTGGATGCAGTTGTCTTTTGTCCTTCTCCACCCACTGCGAAGTGTCGCGTGTTGTCATGGCGCCTCCTCGTCGTGCAGTAATTCTTATCTGTATTTTAGCGTTTTTGGCTAAAATGTGATACCCTCAAAACAAGACGAAAGCCCGAACGCCCCTGAGCCGCTCCAATACTAAAGGTATCTCATGACAACTCTATTCGATTCGACCCAGTCTGTCCGATCCGAACTCAACAAGCAAAAATACATCGCCTCCGATGAAATCGCGACCATCGTGTACCTCGCCCAGAAATTGGGTAAGCCGCTTCTCACGGAGGGACCCGCGGGCGTGGGCAAGACCGAACTCGCCAAAGCCATTGCGTCCGCGTCGGGGCGCGAGTTGATCCGCTTGCAGTGTTATGAGGGATTGGACGAGTCGAAGGCGCTGTACGAATGGGAATATTCCAAGCAGTTGCTTTACACGCAATTGTTGCGCGACAAGTTGAACGACGCCCTCGGCAAGGCAGAGACCCTCGCCGAAGCCGCGGACAAACTCGCGAAGGAGGAGGACGTCTTCTTCTCCGAGCGCTTCCTGCTGATGCGTCCCCTCTTGAAGGCGATCCTGAGCGATAAACCGACAGTCTTACTGATTGACGAAATTGACCGCGCCGACGCCGAGTTCGAAGCCTTCCTGCTCGAAGTGCTGAGCGACTTCCAGGTGTCCGTGCCTGAGTTGGGGACGCTCACCGCAAAGCACAGACCTTTCGTCGTGTTGACATCCAATAACACACGCGAACTCTCCGAAGCACTGAAGCGGCGCTGTTTGTACCTGTTCATTGACTACCCGACTTTGCAGGAAGAACTCGCGGTTGTACGATTGAAAGTGCCCGACCTGAATCCCAAACTCGCCCAGCAAGCCGTGGAGTTCGTGCAAAAACTTCGCAAAGCGGACATGCGCAAGTCCCCGTCCATCAGCGAGACGTTGGATTGGGCAAACGCGCTCGTAGCACTGAACGCCAAGAATTTGGATAAAGAGACGCTGGATGACACAATATCTGTGCTACTAAAACACGAAGCGGATTTGCATAAGGCGAAGCGGCAGATTATTAATCCACCACCGCCGCCGACAAGACCGAAACCTGATGAATATGGAAGGTTTTCTGGGAATTAAGAGGCGCACCGCTGGTTGAGTAGCCGCGAAGCGGCGTATCGAAACCAGCAATAAGAAAATACGTTCGGTTAGCGGTGGTTTCGATACGGACGAGAAAATCACTCGTCCTACTCAACCACCAGGGTATGATGTAAGGAATATTTATTTATGGAATCCCGCATCTTACAGTTAATCTCAGCCTTGCGCGCCAGCGGGGTGCGCGTGTCCCTGGCGGAATCGGCGGAAGCGTTTTCGGCAGTGGATTTGATGGGGATTCAAGACCGCGAGCAATTTCGCCTGTCCCTGCGCGCCACGCTCATCAAGGATGTGAAGGATATTCCCACGTTCGAGAAATTGTTCCCACTGTTCTTCGGGTCGGGGACTCCGCCGATGATGGGCGGCAATCCAACGGACGATATGACGCCCGAAGAGGCCGCGATGCTTGCAGAGGCGTTGCGCCAGTTCGCGGAGAGTCTGCGTCAGCGGATGGAAAGGCTGATGAGCGGCGAGCAGTTATCGAGGTCCGAACTGGAGGCGCTGGCGCAGATGGTGGGACTGAATCAGGCGGATAATCTCCAATATCAAAATTGGATGGCGCAGCGCATGATGCGCGCGCTGGCCTTCCCCGAAGTCCGTGAAGCACTGAAAGAATTGATGGAACAACTCCAACAGATGGGCATGAGCCGCGAGCGCGTCGAACAAATCCGAAATGCGATACAGCAAAACATGCAGGGCCTGCAACAGCAGATCGAGCAGTTCGCGGGCGAACGCATCGCCGAGAACATGAGTGAAAAGCCGCGCGGCGAAAATATGGACAGTCTGATGAACCGCCCGTTCCACGCGCTGTCGGACGCGGACAAGAAAGCCCTGCAACACGAAGTCAAGCGGCTCGCCGCGATGCTCCGCACGCGCATCGCCCTGCGGCAGAAGCGCGCCAAAAGCGGACAACTTGATCCCAAGGCGACGATACGCACCAATCTCAAATATCACGGCGTGCCGATGGAGATCAAACACAAAGACCGCGCGCGCAAGCCGAAGATCGTAGTAATTTGTGACATTAGCACATCCATGCGTTTCTGTTCGGAGTTGATGCTGAGTTTTCTTTTTGCGCTACAGGGACAGGTGCACAAGACCCACGCTTTCGCGTTCATTGACCATCTCGAATTCATCTCGGACGAACTCAGCGGTTCAAACGCGGACGAAGCGATTGCCTCTGTCCTTTGGCGGATGCCCAGCGGACACTACAACACCGACCTCGGCTGGTCGCTGAACGATTTTCAAAACGAATACATGGACACGCTCAACGGTCAGACAACCCTCATCATCGTCGGCGACGGGCGCAACAATTATTACGACCCGCGTCTCGACATTTTCTCCACGATGGCCCGCCGCGCCGCGCGCACCATCTGGCTGAATCCCGAACCCCCGCAACTCTGGCACGGCGACAGCGACATGCCCAAATACGCGCCGCTGTGCAGTAATGTGCTGAAGGTCAGCAATTTGAGGGAACTCGCGGAGGCCGTGGATACGTTGATGGCAGGGTAAAATCAACCCATGCCCCTCCTCGCCGTCCTCTCCGATATTCACGGCAACCTGCCCGCCCTCGAAGCGGTGATAGCGGATTTGAAAAACTACGATATAGATCAAGTCGTCGTCGCGGGGGATGTGATCAATTTCGGACCCTCCCCAAGACAGACCGCCGAAATCGTCATCGAAAAAGGCTGGCCTGTCATTCGGGGGAACAACGAATACTTCCTGCTGGATTACAACACGCCGCGCGCTCCCGCCGAATGGAATGACCCTGTTCAATTCGCACCGACGGCATGGCTGGACAGACAAATCCCTCAAGAGATGAAATCCCAAATCGCCTGCTGGCCTGACACGCTCAATTTGCGCTTCAAGGACGCGCCGCCTGTCACAGTTTTTCATGGCACGCCAAGCGACCCATGGGATTCAATCTACTGGACATTGACGGATGAAGAAATAACAAAACTGCTTTCGAGTGTCGCGGTGGACTTCGTGATCTGCGGACACACGCACCTGCCCATGGAGCGTCAAGTCGGCCGCTGGCGCATTTTCAATCCTGGCTCGGTCGGCGTTCCGCTGGACGGAATCTTGTCCGCAAGTTACATGTTGCTTGAGGGAAATGAGCACGGCTGGACACCAACCATCCGCCGCGTCCCTTTTGATTACGAGGCTGTCTTTCAGGCATTCGAAGAATCGGGCTACAACCGCGAATGCGGCCCAATGGGCAGATTGGTAGTGGAAATTTACAGGCAGGCGCGTCCCATGCTTGGGTTTCTCAGATGGCGTCAAGCCCACAGACCCGACCAACCCATGACCGATGAATTACTCGACGAATATTTCGAAAATTGTAAATGGTGGGAACACGCGCATCCTGCGTATCACATCAACATGAAATAAAACACGGGCCCAGCGCGCATCCTGCAAAGTCGCGGTACACTTAAACCATGCCCGCCCTTAGCATCGAAACTGATGGCCTCACCAAGCGCTTCGGTGACGTGACCGCGGTCGATTCGGTTGACCTGCGCGTGGGCGCGGGCGAGATCTACGGCTTCCTCGGCCTCAACGGCGCGGGCAAGACCACCACCATCCGCGCACTGCTGGGCATGATTCGCCCGAGCGCGGGAAACGTCAAGGTGCTGGGACAGGCCGTGGGTCCGCATGGACGCGGGCCGTGGGCGCGGGTCGGTCATCTCGTCGAACATCCGTCGGCCTATCCTGAATTATCCGTTCGGGAAAATCTGGACGCGGCGCGGCGCCTGCATGGAATTCAGAATCCCAAAGTTGTGGACGAGGTCATCGAGCGGCTCGTCCTCGCCTCTTACGCGGACCGAAAATCGGGCACGCTTTCGACAGGCAACCTCCAGCGCCTCGGCCTGGCGCGCGCATTACTGCATGGCCCCGAATTGCTATTGCTTGACGAACCCGCCAACGGACTTGACCCCGCGGGCGTGATCGAAATCCGCGAACTGTTACGAACGCTTGCAAACGAGAAGGGCGCGACGATTTTCATGTCGAGCCACATCCTGACCGAAGTGGACCGACTCGCAACGCGCATCGGCATCATCCACAAAGGCAGATTGATCGAGGAACTCGACACAGACAAACTCGAAAGACTGCGCGCCAGACGGCTCGAAGTGCGGACGCGCAACACGGAGGGCGCGCTCATCAGCCTGCAAAGCGCGGGCTACAAACCTGTGCTCGAAGACGATACGATTTGGCTAGAAGAAGATCACGCCATCGAACATCCCGACAGCATCGCGCAGATTCTCGTCAACGCAGGCGCGCCGCCGACACATCTTGTAATCAGGCAACAAGATTTGGAAGAGCATTTTATGCAGTTGACAGGTGTAACGGTGGTCGAGTAGCGAGCGTTCTTTGCGAGCGTATCGAGACCACCGCTACGTAAGAGATGGTTATTTACCTAGCTGGTGGTCTCGATATGGGCGAGACAAGCACTCGCCCTACTCGACCACCGACTGCATCTAAAATACCTGAATTCTTATGACCAACTTCTCCTCCGCCCTGTGGGCCGAAACCTTAAAAATGCGCCGCTCGAAGGTGCCTCTCTTCACCGCGCTTGGATTTTCGATCATGCCTCTCGCGGGCGGCCTCTTCATGATCATATTGAAGGACCCCGAAGCGGCAAAGGCAATGGGCTTGATCAGCGCCAAGGCGCAACTGATGATCGGCGTGGCGGACTGGCCTGCGTATTTCAATTTCATATCGCAGGCCGTCGCGGCGGGCGGACTGATTCTGTTCTCCATCGTCGCTACGTGGGTCTTTGGCCGCGAGTTCTCCGATCACACCGCCAAGGAATTGCTGGCCTTGCCGACCTCGCGCGAGGCGATCATCGCGGCCAAGTTTGTCGTCATCAGCCTGTGGTCAGCGGCGGCGACCCTGCTCGTTTTTGGCCTCAGCCTCGCGGTCGGATATCTGGTTGTCATGCCTGGCTGGTCAACGGAGTTGCTCGCGTCCACATTTGTCGGTGTGATGGGATGCGCACTCCTCACACTCGGATTGATTCCTTTCGTAGCCTTCATCGCCAGTACAGGACGCGGCTACTTGCCTCCCTTCGGCTGGACAATTCTCACGATGGTCCTGGCGCAGTTCTCGGTCATCATGGGCTGGGGAGACCGATTCCCGTGGGCGATTCCCGGGCTGTTCAGCGGCGCGGCGGGACCGCGCACAGAAGTCCTTGGCGCGCACAGTTACATCATCCTGCTGGTCACTTTCCTGCTCGGCCTCGCCGCGATATTCTGGTGGTGGCGCGATGCAGACCAAACGCGATAAACTTGCGGCATGTCCAATCTTGCCCAAGTCGCCGCGCTCTTCCTCAAACTCGGATTCACAGCCTTCGGCGGGCCCGCCGCGCACATCGCCCTCTTCCACAACGAGGTCGTCGTCCGCCGCAAGTGGCTGACGGACGAACAATTCCTCGACCTGCTCGGCGCGACCAACTTAATCCCAGGCCCCAACTCAACCGAAATGGCGATTCACGTCGGCTACCTGCGCGCGGGCTGGCCCGGGCTGATCGCGGGCGGACTCGGCTTCGTCGCGCCCGCCACGCTGATCGTGCTCGCGCTCTCGTGGCTCTACGTCCGTTTTGGCGCGCTTCCGCAAGCGGAGTGGCTGTTATACGGCGTCAAGCCCGTCGTCATCGCCATCATTTCGCAGGCGTTATGGACGCTCGGACACAAGGCGCTTAAGAATCGTCTATTGGCCTTCGTCGGCGTCGCAGTCTTCACATTGTATTTCCTCGGCCTCAACGAAATCGCGTTGCTCTTCGCGGGCGGACTGGTCGTCATGTTGATCGCCAACTGGCAGAGACTGAACAGGCCCTCCCCTTCGGCGCTGATTCCGCTCAGCGGGATCGGCCTCGCGCAGGCCCCGATCCCATTCAGCCTGCCCGTCCTGTTCCTGACCTTCCTCAAAATCGGCGCGGTGCTCTATGGCACTGGTTACGTCCTGCTGGCCTTCCTGCGCGCCGACTTCGTCGTCCGCCTCGGCTGGCTCACCGACCGGCAACTCCTCGACGCGGTCGCCATCGGACAGGTCACGCCCGGTCCGCTCTTCACCGCCGCCACCTTCATCGGATACATTCTCGGTGGAACCTCGGGCGCGCTGCTCGCCACCCTCGGCATTTTCCTCCCCTCGTTCATCTTCGTGGCGATTTCAAACCCGCTGATTCCAAAGATTCGGAATTCGACCTGGGCAAGCAATCTGCTCGACGGGGTCAACGCTTCGTCTCTTGGACTGATGGTCGCGGTCACGCTTCAACTGGCCTTTTCCTCGCTGACGGATTTCCCCGCCGCCCTCATCGCTGTTGCTTCCCTCATCCTTCTCCTGCGCTTCAAGGTCAACTCCACCTGGCTGATCGCAGGCGGCGCGCTGGCGGGATTCTTATTCTCTTTTATTCGCTGATACAATTGGCGGATGTCCCTCTCCCCCATCTATACAAAAACAATCCATATTCCAGATGACGCTATTGACGAAAACGGACACGTCAACAACGTGGTCTACGTCCAATGGATGCAGGACATTGCCGTCGAGCATTACGCCTCCATCGGAGGAATCGAGGCGCAGGGCTCCGACGCGACCTGGGTCGTGCGCGAACACAAAATAGAATATTTACTCCCAGCCTTCGCGGGCGAAGAGATCGAGATCAAAACATGGGTCGAAAATATTCGCCGCGTGCGCTCCCTCCGAAAGTATGAATTTGTCAGAAAGTCGGATGGCAAAACCCTGGTCAAGGGCGAAACGGATTGGGTCTTCGTGGACGTGAAAACGGGCAGTCCGCGCGCCGTGCCAGAGACGGTAATCGATATCTTCAAAATCAAATAATCTCTACAGAATACCCCAGGGTCGCGGGCTGAAAACCGCGTTATGGATTGCCGAAGATCACCTGCACCGGCGCGCCGCCGTTCCAAAACACAGCCAGCACCTCTACAAAGGTCCTGCCATTCGGGCCCATGTGCATTTTTTCGTCGCTATGCAAAATCGTATGATACGGCCGCGCCCCGCCGGAGAAGACCCAGGGAATGTCTTGCAGTTCCGCCAAGATAACATCTCGCCAGCGTTCGAGCGCGGCGGCGTCGGCGGGGTCATTGCGGTCATCTATGCCATGCAGGTTCAGGGCAAACTCGTCTATGGACGAATATTGGATGAGCAGGGGCAAGCCGAGACCCTCAGGCGGCGGTTGAGCAATGAAGGGATAAGCCCGCGCGCTCAGAAAACATTGACCGGGCCTTTCACCGCGCGCCCGCGCGCTGGCCTCGCATAACGGATTGAGGCTCGAACCCCAGAAATCGTAGGCGTCCACGACCAGATTGCGCAGGGATACGTCCGCGTCACCGGGGCGGTAGAGCGGATCGTCGAAGTTCGGGATGAAGCCGCCGTCATCGAGCAGGCGCAGGCGTCCCTCCGCCGCCGCGTGCGGAAGCAGACTTGCCAGCGTATCGGCATTGACCTCCACACCGATGCCGCCCGCAGAGGAACCCGCGAACAGGACGCGGGTCTGCGGATCGGCGTCGTCCAGCCCGTAACGATGGATCAGGATTTCGAGCATCGCCCGCGCATTGATCCGCCCGGAGAAATACCAGCCGCCGGGGTCAGCCTGTGTAGGGCGCTTCTCAGCAGTCGCACCGCTCCAGCCGTCGCTGGAGCAATAGTGGGCGAAGACAAAATTGGCGTCGTAAAATGTGGGGTTTTGGGACGCGCTGCGGTTGAAGATTCCCGTTTGTTCGATGGCAACGCTGGAACGATCATCTGCATTGGGGGTGGAGCTCAATTTCTCGCCGCGCGCCGCGCAGTTCAAGGCATTGTCATCGCAGAAGCCGCCGCCTTCAAGATAGATGACCCATTCGCGGCTCTGCCCGGACGGCGAGAGTTGCAGTGAAAAACCGAAGGGCGAGCCGTCATTACAGCGCGCCGCGCCCCAGCGGGCAGCATCACGTTCCGCAGGCTTGACCATCTCAGCCTGCCGCATGGGGAGCGGACGCTCGCAACCCGAAACGTCGTAGCCGCTTCCATCGGCGCGAAGCGCGGCCGCGCCGCCCGTCCACAACCCACCCAGTTCGAGACAGGGAATCGTCTGCAAGGCCACCAGCGATGGCGAGGCTGTGGGGGGCACAGATTCCGTCGCGGCAGGCGCTGTCGAGGTGTGACCCGGACGCGATGGGAAAGAACATGCGGCGAGCATTAACAAAACAAGCAGGATGTATTTTCGCCGTTTCATTCCGAATTAACCCGCGCCGTACATAACGAACACACCGACAATGATCACCATATCGAACCAACCATGCGCGACGATGGAGGCTGTCAGCCGCCCGCGCCAGAGATAGAGCGCTGTGTATAACAACCCGCTGACGGCAACGTCCACAATGCCTGCCCAGCCCTGATACGAATGCCCGAGCGCAAACCAGAAGACGGAGATCAGCGCCGCGAGCGCCGTCGCCCACTTTCCGCCGCCCAGCAAGTTACGCACAGAAGGGATCAAATAGCCGCGGAAGAACAACTCTTCGCTCAACCCGCCGGCGAGCCACCCGACGATGATCACGCCGAGCACGCCAATCCAGGTCCCCTCTGTCAGGCCGAGCGAAGCGATGACATCACTACGCGCGCCGCCGCCCGTCAACGGAATGAACGCGAATAATTCCAACAGCGCCCAGGCGGTCCCGGCGGCGATCCCGATCAGCGCGTCGCTCCGCCAATTTTGAGAGGTCAGCCCCAGGTCCGCCGCGCGCATGGCGGCGATGCGGGCAGACAGCAGAAGACCGATCAAGGCAAGGATGGATTTGAGCAATCCATACAAAGCCAGCGGCAAGCCGCGCGTACTTTCCTCGGGCGGCAAACCCGTGAGCGCGGATGTGAGCAGGACCGCGCCGACAGTCGAGGCGTACCAGAGGACGGCGCCAACAATGAGGGTAACCAGCCAGCGCCAGCGGGATGGATTGTTCTGCATGGGGGCCTCCAAATCTTTTCAAATTCCCAAACGAAAGAAACAAAAACTTCCTGGCAGTTCTCTCCACAGGAAAATGATTGCGACGATGATACACGAGAAATGTTTCGTGTGCGTCATGAAGGCGTAAACTGCTTGTAAAATCTGCCTCCTCCCTGCTTTGAAAAATCGGGCTACCCGAGAAGCCTCTCGTACACCTTCCCTAACTTTTTCTGCGCCTCGTGCCAGGTGAACTTCGTTAACGCGCGCGCCGAGGCCGATCCCGCCAATCGCTTCGATAACTCAAAATCGTTCAGCAAGGCCAACACCTGACGCGCCAGATCGTCGGGGTCGTTGGGGGAAAACAGCAACGCGTCCACATCCTCGCGCGCCAGTTCGCGCACGATGGGCAGGTTGGAGGCGATCATCGGCCGCCCCGCGGCCATGTATTCCAGCACTTTGATGGGACACGCGCCCTGCGTCACGTTGCGGTCGTTGAGTCCCAGCGGCGCGAGACAGATATCGGATTCGGCGATCCGCGCGGGGATTTCGTGATGCGGCACCGCAGGCTGGACGACGACGCTTCCTTCGACTCCCAGCCTGCGGATCTGCTTCGAGAGGAATTTCCTCTGCCGCCAGCGCCCGCGCCCTACAATGCGCAGCTGCACCTGTTGATGTTCGAGAATTTTAGGCAGCGCCTTGACGACGACTTCCAGTCCCTGCCAATCGGCGAGGGTGCCGATGTAAAGCAGGGCTGGCACGCGCCCCTCCCGCGTCGGAAGCGGCGACGGGGAAAAGTCCGAGGGGCTGACGCCGTTCGGGATAACGGTCACCCGCTGACGGCTTGTCCTGAGCGAAGTCGAAGGATCCACGCCAAGACTCGCAATGTAGTCCCTGGTCACGTGCGAGGGGCAGATAATGGCATCGCTCAGATGCAGGGCGGCAATTTCCTGTTCCTTGATTTTCAAAAGCAACGCGGAATCAATTCCAGGGTAGTGATACTTGAGTTCGATGGACGGGAGGCCATTGACCTCGAAGAGGGTTTTATAACCGAAGCGTTTTTTATTCTGCGCGATGAAGAGGCCATCCCAAATGTTTCGATAATGAACGACATCGTACTCATGATGGAGCGTCAGATGACTGGACACCGCCTGCCCAAAGTGTGCGGCGCGCGCCAGAAAGTTTTGCGTCAGGTCCTGCGGAATCCGCGTCACGCGCGCGCCCTCGATGGAATCTTCGAGCGGAAGAATCCCGTCGCTCGGCGTGATTAAATGGACTTCATAAGTCCTATTGACGAGACCGCGTAAATTGTGGAGAATATGCGTCGAAGCCCCCTTGGGGCTTGGTACAATATCGAAGGCCGTGTAGAGAACGCGTGTCATTGGTCGAATTATACAAGAGCATCGGGTTTTGCAAGGCATCGGAGGCCGCATGGGTTCCAGTGAAATCATCGTGATTCTCTTCTCCCTGGCGTTCTGTTTCTTCACACTTGCAGTGATCGGCATCGTCTTCTATTTCGTTGCACGCAACAGCCGAAAACAGACGGCGGGTACGCGCCCGCCTGCCGCAACGTCCGCTCGGCAGACACCGTCAAAGGCCGGCACAGCCGCGAAACCAGCAGTCTCCGCGTCGAAGGCCGCGCCCGCGCCGGGTCCCGCGCGAGGCGGAACGCCCGCAAAGCCGCGCGCTTCGGTGGGAATGTCCAACATTCGGGGAACGGCGGGTCAGCATACGCCCGTCTACCTGACGGTCGCCAACAAACCGCTGGCGATCCTCGAAAGCATGGACGGCCTGGACGCGCAGGCAAAGAAGGCCAACGCGGCGCGGACAAAATGGAGCAAAGTCCCGCGCCTGTTCTTCTTCGGTGGATTGTTTCTCATCGCGATAGACGGCCTGCTTTATCTGTTCGGTTACCCCTCCTGCATTTTCAGCATCGGCGCAGCCGGCGTTTGGGCCGCGGCCATCTTTTTATCCGTGTCGTTGAAGCGGCATCAGGTTCACTCGTTCCCGCCGCGCTACGGCGGGTTCCGCGAGATCATCCACACCCTGCGCGACGACCTGCGTCCCGACAGCACCTTCCTCGGCCATCTCGATTTGACCGGCGCGAAACAGCCTTCGAAGGTGGCGCGCGAGGCCAGCGACGCGCAGAACCGCACCACGCAATATTTCCGCGACGAATGGCTGAACTTGAAAGCGAAACTCTATGATGGCAACATCCTGCGCGTGTCTGGAATTCAAAGAGTGAAAGAAAGAAAATCTTACTGGAAGCGGAGCCGCATCAGCGGCAAGATGAAACTGAAGCCTGCCAAGTTCAAAGGCAGTTATCAGGAACTGAAAGTGCGTATTGTAGTGAATCCGCAGGTATACAAGATCGTCCGCAACAAAGAGATCGAGCCCGGCAAGACAGTCGGGCAGTACACCATCTCGACGCTGGACACCGAGGGCGGGATGGTCACCATGACCGCCGCCGCGGGCAGCGACGAGGTCACCGCGGCCAGCGTGCTGAACGTCCTGCGCTCGGCCTATTCCCTCCTGCAGCGAAAGGCGGCATAACATGAACCGTTCGACAGTCACCATCATTCTCGCCCTCGCCATGGTCGCGCTGGTCATGTGCGTGGCCGCGTTCTTCGCGTGGAGCGGCAGTCTCGCCGCGGATAAATACACGTACACTACGTCGTGGTCCGAGTCCTTCAACGGCGCGGAAAGCATGAAGATCATTGACCTGACCGGCGACGGCGTGGAGGACCTGTTCATCCAGAGCGATTCCGAGGCGGTCATTTTCGACGGGTCGGGCAACATCCAGCAGAGATTCGATCTCTCGCTCGCCACCTCCACCATGGGCGACGTCAACGGCGACGGGCGCGAAGACCTGGTATTCTTCGAGATCGGCATACCCAACCTGACCATTATCTATCAGGGCCAGGCCGCTTCGTTCGACGTGAGCGGGATAGGCACGCCAGCGCGGGCCGCGGTGATTCGATTCGACGGCGGCACGCAGATCGTCCTCGGCGATGCGAGCGGGACCGTGGCCGGGGTCAGCCCCGAGGGGCAGGTGCTTTGGTCCGCGCGGCTCGGCTCGGGCGAGATCCGCGGCATGGACGACGCGCGCATCAACGGAAAAATCCATGTCGCGGTCGCCAACATTGACGGCTCGCTGGCGGTCTACGACGCGCGGGGCAATGCCGTGTGGACGGCTTCCACCGGTCAATTGCGCCGCATGCGCGCCTACGACCTGAACGGCGACGGCACCAGCGAAATCCTGACCGGAGGCGAGTACGGCGAGTTCGTCATCTGGAACGCGGCCGATGGGACCAAAACCTTCTCGAAGGGACTCGGTCAGGCTGTGTCCGAAATCCGCACCGTCGAAATCAACAACGATCCATCTTCGATCGAGATCATCGCAGGCGGGAAAGAAGGCGGCGTATGGGCGATGGACGCCAGCGGCAGACAGTTGTGGACCGGCCGCATGTCCGAGAAAGTGACCGAGATCGCCGGCCTCGACCTGACCGACGACGGCGTGGACGAGGTGGTCGTCGGCGACGAGAACGGCAAGGTGGCGGTCTTCAACGGCAACGGCGCCAGCGCCACCCTGCACACCTACTCGCGCGAGATCGCCCGCATCGACGTGGGCAGGTTGAACGGTGAAAGGCAGGTAGTCATCGCTACCCTGGGCGAACTCGAAGTGACCAAGGTGGAATTCAGTTCCATACCGGGCTTCCGCTTCACACCCCTGCTCGTGGGATTGTTCGTCTCGGTCGCCATCCTCGTCGCTGCATGGATCATCGCCACCCTGCCGCCCAAGCCGCAGATGAAACTGTCCATTCAAGACAAAAGCCGCGAGGGTCTCGAAGCCGAGCGGCGCATGTTGAAAGAGTCGATTGCCGACGTGGAGCGCCTGCGCAAATCGGGCGAGGTGACCGGCGACGCGTACCTGGCGCGGCTCAAGCAGTTGCGCGGCGACCTGGCCGAGAACGAGGCGGCATTCAAGGCCGCGGGCTATCCGATAAAAGTCGAGACCTTCCAGTGCCCGAACTGCGGCGGCACGCTGGAGCTCGGCATGGACAAATGCGAATACTGCGGGCAGGTGATTCTGACATAGCGAGCGTGCGGCGATCTGGCCGCGCAAACAAAAACGCGCTCCTTTCAACGAGGAGCGCGTTTTGATTCTGGCGGTTTCCCGGGCGCATTCCCAAAACGGTTATTGGACGGTGAACGTGACAGTTTGCGACAGCGTTCCGTTCAGATAAAGCTCAACCTTGTATGTGCCGGTGGGCCAGAGGGAGTCGTTGAACAACTGGAAATAGACCGTGCCCGTGAACCCCTCCTCATCGTTGGTCAACGATTGCTCAAAGAAGACCTCATTGGGGGAAAGGCCAGATACAGAAACCGCGGCCCATTTTGCATCCACAACCGTCCCGACGGGGGCGTTGCTCAAGTCGGCAACCACATAGAACACATCGGAAGGCGAGAACGACGTGGTGACATTTTTACCCTCGCTATCGAAAGCCATGCGAGCGTTGTCCAAAGCCAGACTGCCCCCAAGGCTGCACGCCAGGGTGGAAGCGACCAACGCCAGCACCGCCAGCAAAATCGAAATTTTGGATTTCATTGCATACTCCTCGTTAATTTTTGGATTTGTCCTTGCGGCTACAGCCAACATTTTCTGAATCGTTTCACCTCCTTAGGCGGGCGCATCTGCCACTTCGATGTAAATGCGTTTGTTGATGGCGCCCTTGCTCTTGTAATCCGTCACACGGACTGCGCCCACCTCGCGCGTGTTTTGCACGTGGGTGCCGCCGTCGGCCTGCAGGTCGAGGCCGACGATCTCGACCGTGCGCACCTGCATGATGCCTTCGGGCAGGAGATTGATCTTCGTACGAATCAGGTCGGGAATCTGGAACGCCTCCTCGCGCGGCAGGATCTTCACCCGAATCTCGCGCGCCGCGGCGATCTCCCTGTTGACCGCGGCCTCGATCTCGCGCACCAGCTCAGCGCGCATCGTCTCGAACTCGAAGTCCATGCGGCCCTTGAGCGGTTCCATGTCGCCGCCGGTCACCTGCGCGCCGTAATCGCGGAAGACGACCCCGCACAGCACGTGGAGCGCGGTGTGGGTGCGCATCAACTGGTACCGCCGCGCCCAGTCCAGGGTCCCGCGCGCCGCGGCGCCGACTTCGGGGAGGGGCGCGGTCCCGCCGAGGAAATGAAGCGCGTCGTCCCCCTGCTTTCTAACCCTTTCCACCGAGTAATCAACACCGCCCGCGTGGAGGACGCCCAGGTCGCATGGCTGGCCACCTCCGCCGGGATAAAAGGCGGTCTGGTCGAGCACGACCGCCCGCTCCTCGGCCAGGGCTTTCCCGATGGCCGCATCGAATTCTTTTCGGTAACTGTCGGTCTGATAGAGAAGAGTGGTCATTGAACATCCATTGCAATTGGCCTGGATGGTTCAAGTTTACAATAGAATCATCGGCGTATCAATCTTTTATGGAAAACGAAAAACTGACCGAATATATCATCGAACGGCTGGCGCGGTCCGCCAACCGGGACGACCTGATCCTGGAAGTGTGCCGGGCAACCGGCGCGAACTGGGACGAGGCGGAGGGGAAGGTGTCGGAAGTCGAGGTATACCGCGCAGACGAGATCGCGCGGCGGCAGAGTCCTGTGCTGGCCGCCCTGGCCGCTGTGACCTTTCTGTCCGGCGCGGGATTGGCGCTCAACGCCCTGACCGGGCTCCAAACCCTGACCAGGGATATCCTGCTAGCCGGGCCGGAACAAGTCAGGGGCGTCGCGCTCGTCGTCATGCTGGCGGAACTGGCGCCCACCGCATTCTGGCAGGCGGTCACCGGGTCGGCGATGATGGCTGGCAGCCTGATCGGACTGTACGATGTCTGGCCGGTCATTCGTAATCGAATAAAATTAATGTTTGATTAGAGTTTAGACAGCCGCTTGACTTTGCCCCTCGAATTTTGTATAGTATTCTTCGGTGATATAGATTGGCACTGCCGCCGCGTGGCTGCCGTGCCTTTTGTTTCGTCATTTTTGCGGCGCAAGGAGAACTTATGATTCGAGTCAGCGAACTGACCAAAGACTACGGCTCGCGGCGGGCGCTCAACAATATCTCTTTCGAGGCCAACCAGGGTGAAATCGTCGGCTTTCTCGGCCCAAACGGCGCAGGCAAGACCACTACGATGCGCATCCTGAGCGGATACATGCCTCCCTCTTACGGCACGGCGACCGTGGCCGGGTACGACATTATCGCCGACTCCCTCGAAGTCCGTAAGCGGGTGGGCTATATGCCCGAGACCGTCCCGCTCTACAACGATATGACGGTCTTCGATTATCTCAAGTTCATGGCGGACCTGCGTCACATCCCCGACGTGGAAGACCGCGTGGACGACGCCATCGAACAGGTGGGATTGACCGAACGAACCAATGGGTACATCAGCAATCTCTCCAAAGGCATGCGTCAACGCGTGGGCCTGGCGCAGGCGCTTCTGCACCGACCCGAGGTCCTGATCCTGGACGAGCCGACCATCGGCCTCGACCCCGGCCAGGTGGTGGACATCCGCAACCTCATCAAGGAGATCGGCAAGGAACGGACGGTCCTGTTCTCGACCCACATCCTCTCCGAGGCCCAGGCCATCTGTGATCGAGTGCTCATCATCAACAAAGGCGCGATCGTGGCCGAGGATACGCCTGAAAACCTTCAGGCGCGCCTGGTCGGGACCGAACGTGTGTCCCTGCGCGTGCGCGGCGAACCTGACGGCCTGGCCGAGAAGATCGCCAAGTTGAAAGGCGTGCAGGCGGCCGAGACGAAGGCGGACGGCGCGGTGGAATTCCAGTTCGCGCCGGGCGAGGACGTCCGTCCGCAGGTGGCGCGCACGGTCATCTCGGCAGGCTACGACCTGCTGGAAATGCGCCCGGTTGGAATGAGCCTCGAGGAGATCTTCCTCGAGTTGACGCGCGAAGACGCCAGAAAGAAGCGCTCGTGAGGTAATCATGCGTAACATTTGGATCATTGCAAAACGGGAATACGACCACTATTTCATCAGCCCCATCGCCTATATGGTGGCCTTCGCCATCCTGTTCGTGCTGGGAATCATTTTCGCCCTCGTCATCTACAGTTCGTCGCAAAACGCATTCTACGGAGCCGTGCCCGACGTGACGCCAATCACCGGCTCCTTCGCCTTCCTGCTGGTCTTCACCGTCCCCGCCCTGACCATGCGCCTGCTTGCGGACGAAATGCGCATGGGCACCATGGAGTTATTGCTTACCGCCCCGGTGCGCGACTACGAACTGGTCGTCGGCAAATGGCTGGGCGGCATGTTGTATATGCTGACGTTGATTGCCATTACCCTGGTCTACCCGATCATCATGAACAGCCTGGTCGAGCCGGGAATGGACTGGGGGCTGGTCTTCACTGCCTATCTCGGATTGATCCTTGTCTCAGGAGCGTTTCTCGCCCTCGGGGTGGGGATTTCCGCCGTCTTCACCAACCAGGTGGCGGCCTTCTTCCTGACCATCGCCACGTTCTTCACCCTGTGGTGGATGATCGGATTCCTGGGAGACATGGCCCCGCTGGGAAACGATGTCTTTACGTACCTGAACATGCAATCGCATTTCTATACCTCGCTCAGCGTCGGAACGATTAACCTGTCCGACCTCGTATATTTTTTCAGCCTGATCGCCTTGGGGTTGTTCACCGGCACGACCGCGGTTGAAATTCGGAGATGGCGCTAATGTCGAAGAAGCAGAAAACCAACTACGCCTTCATCGGCCTGATCGTTTCCGCCCTGGCCTGCGTGTCCACGGGAATGCTTGGGCTGGTCAAGGGAATCATCGCCCTGGAACTGTTCACCCCGGAAAGTCAGGATGGATTGAATCTGGCGCTGCAGATCAGCGCCGCCCTGCTCGTGCTCGGACTGGCATCCTATGCCTGGATCTCGCCGGACCGCGTGCGCCGTTTCCTGACCGGACGCCAGGCGCGTTACGGCAGTAATGCCTTCATCCTGATCCTGGCGTTTGTGGGCATCCTCGTGGCAGTCAATTTTCTGGCCTTCAACAATCCCCAATCCTGGGACCTGACGAAGGACAAGCAAAACACGCTCGCGCCGGAGACCGTCCAGGCCCTGCGGGCATTGCCCGAAAAAATCACAGCAAAGGCATTCTTCTCTAGCCAGATGGGGGCGGCCAGCATTGACGAGACGCGCCAACTGCTGGAAAACTTCAAATCCAACAGCAAGGGGAAGTTCGACTACGAGTTCGTGGACCCGGTCGCCAACCCGCTGGCGGCCCGCGACGCCGGCGTCACCGGCGATGGAAAGATCGTTCTGCAGATGGGCGAACGCAGTGAGGTGGTCGCCTTTGCCTCGGAGAGTTCGATCTTGCAGGCCATCGACCGCCTGGTCAACCCGGAGGCGCGCACGGTTTACTTCCTCATCGGGCACGGCGAGCGCGACATCAACAGCGGCGGCGACACCGCCTTCAGCCGCGCCCGCGCCACCCTGGAGGACAAGAACTATACGGTCAGGAACCTGAACCTGGCCGCGGAACGAGCCGTCCCCGAAGACGCGCGCGCCATCATCATTGCCGGTCCACTCCAGCCGGTAACGCCCGAAGAAGTCGGCCTGCTCAACAAATACCTGAACGCAGGCGGGGCGGTGATCGTCATGGAAGACCCGATTCCCTTCACCGATTTCGGCGATGTCGAAGACCAGCTGGCCGCTTCGATCGGCCGCCTGTGGGGCATCGAATTACAGAACGACCTGATCGTTGACCTGAACGGCAATCCGCCCACTGTGGCTGTCGCTTACCAATACGATATCGCGCACCCCATCACCCAGGCCATGAACAACGTGGGCACGTATTTCCCCTTTGCCCGCAGTATCCAGATCACGGCCCAGCCGGAGGGTGTGACCGCTTCCGCTCTCATCCTGACCACGGACAATTCCTGGGGTGAGACCAATTTCGAGCCCCTGCGCGAAGGCGGGGATGGACGCGTGGAGTTCAACGAGGACGCCGACACCCCCGGGCCGATGACGCTGGCAGTCGCCGCGGAAAACGCCGTCACCGGCGCCCGCCTAGTCGTCTTTGGCAACTCGACCTTCGCCACCGACCAGATCTTCGATTCCTACGGCAACGGCGACCTGTTCGTCAATGCCGTGGACTGGGCGGTCGGCGAGGACAATCCCATTGACATTACGCCTCACGAGGTGACCCAGCGCACCTTCAACCCGCCCGGCCAGCTCCAGTGGCTCTTCATCCTGCTCGGCTCGATCTTCATCCTGCCGGGCGCGGTGATCGCATCGGGGCTCGCGGCATGGATCGCGCGCCGGCGCCAGGGGTAACGAATGATCAAACGCAGCACCTGGATCACCCTGGCCGTCTTTCTGGCAGTCATCGCGTTCGCACTGGTTCAAAAATACAGACCCGAAGAGCCGATTCCCACCGAGACCCCAACCGAACCGCCGGTCGTCGAGTATCTCTTCACGCCGGAAGATGGCGTGGTGACCAGCATCCGCATCGACACGCGGGACGGGCAGGTCTTCAGGGCCGAGCGGAGCGGAAGCGGCTGGATGGTGGTCCTGCCCATCGAGGGCGCGGCGGACTCGGGTCAGATGGAGACGGCGGCCTCGCAGGTCACGACCCTGCGCGTGGAAACCCATCTCGATCTCGACCCCGACGCCGTCAGCCTGTCGCCCCCCCAAACGACTTTGACCGTCGGCTTCAGCAGTGGAAAGACCTACAGCGTCGGCGTCGGCGACATCACGCCCATCGGCGATTCCTACTATGTGCGTAAGGATAGGGGGGACGTGCTCGTCATACCCCGCGATGGAATTGACGCTTTGATGTCCCTGCTGACATTCCCGCCCTACATCGAAACACCCACCCCAACCACCCCGCCCCCGACCGAGACTCCCACGCCCTCGCCGACCGCAACGAAATAGCCATGATTGGGTATTGTATTTCACCAGAAAAAAGTGTATTCTGGTTTAACCAAACTGGAAGCGTGTGAATGGATATGGAGAAAATTCTTATCGTTGACGAGGAAGAGGAATTCCCGGCGATCGCGCGGCTGATCGAACTCGGCCGCCAGAAATCGTACGTGACGCTGGACGATATCCTGCACTTCTTCCCCGAAGCCGAACAGGACGTGGAACAGCTCGAGGAGGCTTTCTCGGCTCTCTTGAGCGCGGGCATCCCCTTCGTGGAAGACGCCAACGTGACCGAGCCCTCGGAGGATGAACTGGTGGCCGTCGAAGAGGCGGAAGCCGTCCCCGAGCCCGACCTCGCGCTGGACGATTATCTTGCCAATATCGACACCGACGACACCATCGGCCTGTACCTCAAAGAGGTCAGCCGCGTTCCACTATTGACCGCCACCGAGGAAGTGGACCTGGCCCAGCGCATCGAGCGCGGACGTATGGCGCGCGAGGAACTGGCCAAGGGCAACGCGGCCCCCCGCCGCCGCACGGAACTGCGCAAGTTGATCGAAGACGGCTGGGCCGCGCGCGAGCATCTCATCACCGCCAACTCGCGCCTGGTCATCTCGGTCGCGAAAAAATACATGGGGCGCGGCGTGCCCTTCCTCGACCTCATCCAGGAAGGCAACATCGGCCTGATTCGCGCCACCAAGAAATTCGATTACCGCCGCGGCCACAAATTCTCCACCTACGCCACGTGGTGGATCCGCCAGGCCGTGACCCGCGCCATCGCCGACCAGGGACGCACCATCCGCGTCCCGGTCCACATGGGCGACCAGATCAACAAACTCCTGCGCGTCCAGCACCAGTTGACCCAGCGCCTCGGCCGCGAACCCTCGGTGGAGGAACTGGCCGACGCGCTGGAGGTCCCGCCCAAGAAAGTGGAGAACATGATCCAGGTGGCGCGCCGTCCGCTTTCGCTCGAAACCCCCACGGACGACGAAGAGGATTCCGTTTTAGGCGACTTCATCGAAGACGACGAGGCCCCCCCGCCCGACGACACGGCCACTTATAATCTCCTGCGCGAACACCTCGGCGAGGTGTTGAACGGACTGCCTCCGCGCGAGGTCCGCATCCTGCAGCTGCGCTATGGCCTGCTGGACGGCCAGGCCTACACCCTCGAAGAGGTCGGCCGCAAGATGGGCGTGACGCGTGAACGAGTCCGCCAGATCGAGGCCCAGGCCCTCAGCCGCTTGCGGCATCCGTCCATTCGGCGCAAATTGCGCGACTACCTGGGTGAGTAAGTTTTCCGTAGTGACGACCGAGGTCGTCACTACGCTTTTAACGGGTAAAATCCATCCGATGAGAAAGCAGTTGCCTGCATTCCTGCTCCCGCGCATTCGCCACATTCTCTTTCTTGCCGTGCTGTCGGGGGCGCTGATGCTCGGTCCTCGCATGTTGAGCATTGACAGCGACCTCGGCCGCCACCTGACTCTCGGCCAGTTCATTCTCGACCAGCGCGAAATCCCTACAATTGACATCCTTTCCCTTACAAAAAACGGGGAGCCGCGTCCACCCTATGAGTGGATTGCCCAGTTGTTGTTCGCGCTGTCCTTTCGGCTGGCGGGAATGGACGGCGTGCTCGCGCTGACCGGCCTCCTCATCGCGCTCGCATTGACCCTTGTGTATTCCGACGCCGTTCGCCGAAGTGGATTGCCCCTCTCTGCATTGGTTCTTGCCGCCCTTGCAGCGGGCGCGTCCAGCCTGCACTGGTTGCCGCGTCCGCACGTTTTTACATTTCTTCTCTTCGTCATCTGGCTGGAGAGGCTGGAGCGCGTTCAAAGTGGAGAGAAGATCCCGCTCTGGTTATTCCCTGCGCTGATGCTTCTATGGGTCAACACACACGGGGGGTTTATTTTTGGGTTTCTCGCATGGCTGGCCTACCTTGCAGGTTGGATATGGGAATCCATTCTGTATCGCCGATTTTTGACAGGCTTGCTCGGCTTGCCTCATGCTGAAACAGGAAAAAAGTTTACATTTATCGGCCTGTCTGCTTTTATCGCATCCATCGTCACCCCAAGCGGATGGGGCAACTGGCAGGCCGTCTTGAACAACAACAGTCGTTTCATTCTAAGCCGCACTTTCGAGACCATGCCGCCCGACCTTCTTCAGCCCAACGCGTGGCCGTTTCTCCTGTTGTTGATTCTCACTGTGATCCTGACCGTCCTCGATAAACAGCGCGCCGCCGGCCACATCTTTCTCCTGCTCGGTTTTGGCCTGCTCGGTCTGCTCATGGCAAGGAACATCCCCCTGTTCGCGCTCACGGCGACGCCCGTCATGGCCGCGTCCGCCCGCAGGATGCTGAATCAGGCCAAAGTCCGGGTTCGAATCGAGGCGCGGCTGGTCGAAATCGAGGCGGGATTGCGCGGATTCGTCTGGCCTCTCGCCGCGACCCTGACAGTCCTTTCGATGTTCACGTATCAACATTGGCGATCGGCCTCATCCATTTATCAATTCAATCCGAGCGTATTCCCCGCCGCCGCCGCGGATTGGCTGGCCGCGCATCCACAATCGGGAAACATGTTCAATGAATTCAACTGGGGCGGGTATTTGCTATTCCGCTTGTGGCCCGACCAAAAAGTTTTTCTGGACAGCCAGACGGATTTCTATGGCGAAGAAATAATGAGGCTGTACGAGCAGACCGTGACGGGCAAGGACTGGCGGACTGCTTTCGAAAGATACGCAGTGGAGTGGGCGATCATCCAACCAGATTCGGGGCTGGCGCGCACATTGCACATCGAGAAGGGTTGGCATATTCTTTATGAAGATCAGGTTGCGATTGTTCTCAGGCGGGCCAGATGAATGTAAATCAACCAGCCGAAAAGAAATTGCCATTCTCCATGGTCGCTGCGGTTCTCGTCGGAGGCTATTTGCGGTTGTGTGCACCGCTCGCATCGGACTTTCCCCTCAACGACGGCAGTTTGTTTTACGCGATGATGAAAGATTTACGACAAAACGCGTTCATACTGCCCGAGACCACCTCGTACACCGGATTGCAGGCCCCCCTGTTCCAAAATGCGGATTGCCTTGAAACGCGGGGGTGAAATATGAAATCCCGTTCACGCACATCGCAATTTTCAATTCGGCCAATGGAGTCATTTGATCTGCCAAAGATTGAGCAATCGCCTTTTCATTCATGAAAAATAACCCACGCTCGAACATCCCTGATTTTGCTGCGCTTATTCTCTGGATCGCCGCCAGTCTGATGCTGGCATGGCTGGCTTACGCCGGCGGTGGGGTGGACTTCAATGTATATTACGCCGCGGCGCGCGTGACCCTGAACGGGGGCAACCCATACGACTACAGCCAGCTGGCGGCGGAGATCGTCTCGGTCACGGGGATCAACAATCCCTATTATTACCTGCCCTGGTTCACATGGAGTATGTCCCCGCTGGCAATGCTACCCTATCAAATCGCGCGCGGACTGTGGTCGTTGATCAACGTCGCGCTGTGGTTCTTCGCGTTGCTCAATCTGCAAAAAATCCTGGATCGGCCGCCCGCAGGATGGAAACGCTGGAGCATGTATTTGCTTGTCACAGTTCTGTTCGCGTGGACAACCTGGGGATTCGAGCAGGTCGGTATTTTGATCCTCTTCCTGCTGACACTCTCCCTGCTGGCGTTGAAGAAAGAGAATTGGCTCACAGCAGGAATTTGGTTCGCGCTGTTGCTCTTCAAGCCGAACATCACCGCTTTGCCCATCGCCTCCATCCTGCTATGGTTCATCCTGAAACGAAATTGGCGTCCCGCCTTCGCGACGGGACTCTCGACCCTGCTCCTGCTGTCGGCCTCGTTCCTGCTGACCCCCGACTGGCTGCAAACCCTGCTTACTCCCGACAAACTGATGGGGCTCGCCTACAAATTCGACGAATCGGGCGGACTGGATTTGATCCGCTATAACACTACATTGAAAGACTGGCTGGCGGTTTACAACGTCGGCGGGACGCTCGCGACGGTCATTTACGCGGCCGTTGCAGTTTCAGGTTTGGGGATTCTCGGCTGGACAGTTTTTCGCTCGACATCGCTCGCGCAAGTGACTGCAATCGCGCTGCTGGTCGCCTTTGCCATCACCCCCTACGCGCTGTACTACGACTACCCCGCCCTCACGCTGACTCTCTTCCACGCGAACGATGTCGCCCTCAGCAAGCCCGCGCTCAAGTGGACAAGGTTTGCACTGAACGCGCTGGTGTTGTTCAGTCTCTTCGTGGGAACGACAATTTCGTATCGTTATTGGACAACCATCACCATCGCGGCGGTGATGGCGTTTCGGTACGCCGCGGCGAAAACAGATTCGCAGGTCGGATTGCCAGTCTGACCTATCCCATTGCATCCACCATAAATGCAATAAACAAAAACAACAAATACATGCTCGTCCAGCGGTACATCTGCCAGGCGACCTTGTTGCCTTCTTTTCTCCACACGCGCCAGGCGGCCAGAATCATCCAGACGCCAAGCAAAATGGCGGAGACCAGGTAGATCGGCCCAGACAGCCTGAACAGCGGAAGCAGGAGCGAGACCGCCACCAGCTCGAGGGTGTACACCCAGATCTGATGGCGCGTTTCCGCCTCGCCGCGCACCACAGGAAGCATCGGCACGCCCGCGCGGGCATAGTCGCTTTTGCGGACGATGGCCAGCGCCCAGAAATGCGGCGGCGTCCAGAAAAAGACCAGCGCAAAGAGCAGGATGGAGACCAGGTCAATCCGTCCCGTCGCGGCGGCCCAGCCCACCATCGGCGGAATCGCACCCGCTCCGCCGCCGATGACAATGTTCTGCACGGTGGCCTTCTTCAGCCAGATGCTGTAAACGATGACGTAGTAGACGATTCCCGCGAGCGAAAGCAAGGCCGCGACCAGGTTGACGAAACTGGCGAGCACGTAATAACTCAGCAGGCACAGGGTTAGCGAGAAGGCCAGCCCCTCGGCCGGGAACATACGCCCCGCCGCCAGGGGACGTTTCTCGGTGCGTTGCATGTTCCTGTCCAAGTCACGGTCAATGAACTGGTTGAGCGCGCTCGATCCGCCCGCGGCCAGCGCGCCGCCCAACAGCGTCCACAACACCAGGTTTAACGGCGGCCAGCCTCCCCGTCCCGCGACAAGAGCCGTGATCGTCGTCGCCAGAAGAAGCAGGACGACGACCGGCTTGGTCAGGGAAAAGAAGTCCATGAAACGCTGGCGAAGGCCAACCGGCGGATAAGCCTTTGGCATGGGCGAGCGCGTCGCGGAGACATAAACCAGCGCGGCCAGTCCGATCCAGAGCGATACGGCGGTGAACCCGTGCAGGACGACCAGATGCAGGGGATAGCCACCGGAGGCCTGCGCCGCGCCGATGAGCGCCTCGCCGAAATACAACGTCGCGATCACGGTCGTGAGCGGCAGAAGCAAGCGGTCCTCACGGTGGCCGCGCCAGGCAGAAACGAACAACCAGAGCATCATGCCGCTGGCAAACGCCACCGCCAGCCGATGCCCCAGCGCGAGCCAGCCCGCCGGGCCGAGCGGCGCACATAGCGGCCAGCCGAGGCAGGCGTTCAGCGCGCCGTACAAAGTGACATACCGTCCCACCGCTGTCGCCAAAAACGTCGCAAGCGTGGTTGCCAGCGTCAGGCGGGTGAATGGCGAGGCGAGTGAAAATTTCATACGCGGTCGCGCTCCTGTCTGCGCAAATAAAATGGATAGCCGATCAGCAAAATCGCCGCGAACGCGAACCATTGCAAAGCATACCCAAAGTGCGGGCCCTCGGTCAATTCGATTTCAGGCTGGAACGGGATGGGCGGTTCGGCGTCGTCCGCGTCGGGATTCGGCTGGATGTAGACGGGCAGAATGGGATACGGAATCTGGGCCGCGAGCCGCTCGAGATTGACGAAATTCCAGAAATCGAGGCGCGTCTGACCGGGCGACAGCGTGGGATCGGCGCGGCCGCCAAACGGAGTCTTCGTCACGCCGAGACGAATCGTTCCCCGGACTTCGGCTTGCGCGGCCTCGTCGAAGCGGGACCAACCCTCGGGCGTCCCGCTGCCCTCAGCGGGGATCCAACCGCGGTCCACGAGAATCGCACGCCCGTCGGAAAGAAGAAGCGGAGTGAGAAGGTGATATCCGTACACGCCCTCGTTGTAATAATTCAGCAGGGCCGCCTGATTGGCAAAGTCATACGTCCCGCGAACGACAACGGCGCGGTATTCCATTGATGCAGGGTCGGATGTCGGATCCGCGTTCAGGTCGAGGGGAGGCAATTCCAGCATGGACAGATAATGCGCGTTGAAAGCGCGCCGCCCTTCGAGACGATCCAATTGCCAGATGCCGAGACGGATGCAGACCCCCGCCCCCAGGAAGACCAGCAGAGTGGTGAGAATCCACTTGCGGCTGAATATAGTTCGCAGAATCACAGGGTACTTTTCTTTCGCGGCAGGCAAAAGCAAGCGACGGTATACCGCGCCGCATCGCCTGCCTGTCTATCGTCCATCACTCCCTTTTCTTCGAGGGGATGATGAAACCGTAGATGGCGATCAACACGCCCAGCGGGACGCCCGCGAAGAGGACGCCGTACAAACGCGTGCCGAGCGTGAGCGGCTCGCGCACATCGAGGCCGATGTTGTTGCTGGGCTGGAAACTGCACGCGTACGTCAGCTTCTCCTCGGTGGACATCAGGAGGTGCGCGGCGGCCCCGGCGGGAATCCACAACGGTCCCAGTTGATGATCCACTGAATCGTCATTCCTGACGATAAGCAGGTCGCCTACGACGAAGATCATGCTTTCGGGGATCGAGGGCGGTTGCTCGCCGCGAGCCACCCGTTCGGCTGTGCCGGCGGGAATGGTCAGGTAGATGGCCTGGGGCGGGCGGGCGGTCTCCTTCAGGAAGAAGAAGGAAATCTCGCTCAGGGCCGCGCCGACGGCGATACCGATCAACATGGAGACCAGCAATCGTATGACAACAGGCTTGGACATGGGTCACTTCAACAATAATTTTATATCGTGGACAATATCGTCAACGGGGGTCTGGAACCCGTAGGATAACCGCAGGTTTCCATCGCCGTCAATGAGAGTGACGCGGGCCGTGTGGTCTACGATGTAACCAACCGCCGAGGTGGTCTGATTGACGGAACGATACACGCCGTAGCCGTCCCAGATTTGCTGGAGTTCCTCCAGCGAACCTGTAAGCCCCAGGAAATTCGGATTGAAATGCTGTGCGTATGCCTGTATCTTTTCGGAGGTGTCGCGCTCCGGGTCGACCGAGATGAACACAACCTGCACGGCATTGGCCGCGTCGCCGAGTTCGTCCACGACCTGCTTGAGTTCGGCCATGGTGGTAGGACATACATCAGGGCAGGAAGTGTAACCGAAGAACAGCAGGACGATCTTTCCGCGCTGGTCGCTGAGGCGGAAGGGTTGTCCGTCCGCCTGGGTCAATTCGAATTCTGGAGCGACGGGGTATGGTTCTGCATAGGATGTGCCGCGAAAACCGTCAGGCCGCGCAAACCAGAACACCGCCAGCGCCGCGAGAACGACAAGTGCAAGGGCGCCTGATCCGATCCAGAGCGTTCGTTTGTCCAATGCGATTTCCAGTTCTCCCGGCAAAATCGGGGCGACCGATTGGCCGCCCCGTCAATTGCAGGACATTTATACCAGATTTTACGCCAGCGTCCCGATCAGGTACAAGGCTGGGTAGAAGAAGATCCACACCACGTCCACGAAGTGCCAGTAGACCGCGGCGGCTTCCACGCCCCAATGTTTTTCAGCGGAATAAATCCCTTTGCGGCCCTTGTTCCAGACCGTAAAGAGAAGGATGACGCCCGTCAGAACGTGGAAGGCGTGCATACCGGTCATCATGTAGAAGATCGCGCCGACCGCGTCCCTGCTGGCGAAGACCTCCTCCAATTGTGCAAGTTGCCATTCGAGACCGACGACACCCACGAGAAAGAGAATACCGAGAATCATCGTGACGAATGTACCGTTCAGGAAAGCCTTCTTGTCGCCGTGCGCCATGGAGGTTTCGGCGCGGTTCATGGAGAAGGAGGAAATGAGCAGGATGGAGGTCACCGCGAGGCCGAGCAACTGATTCAAATGCGGACGGGTCATGCCGAGCAGGTTGAAGCGGCTGACGAATAACCCGCCGAAGACGAACGAATCGGACAGCAGGAACAGCCACAGGCCGAGGCGCATGGTCCCAGCCTTGTAGGCGTAACTATCGTGACCCTCGCCGTGGTCTTCCAGGTTGAGGCGATAGATGTGCATGTAGTAATACACCACCAGCCCGGCCTTGATCACTGCGACCAATCCCAGCAGAACAACCGAATTGACCGCGACCGCGATGCCAAACTCCAGCGCGGTCAACACCGCGAGGAAGATGAAGATGGTGACGCCCTGCGCGAGCGCGGAGGATTTATCCTGTGTGTGTGTCATTGATCGCTCCCTACTTCTTCGCAAATTCCACGTATTTCGAGCCGGGCAGGCCGTAATCATATGGCTCGCCGACCACTTCGAACGGGGCGTCGTAGTTGTGGGCCGGCAGCGGCGAGGACACCTGCCATTCGGGCGAGCGCGAGTTCCACAGGTTGCCGGCAGCGGGTTCGCCGCGCTTCAGGCTGGTCACAAGGTTGATTATGAAGATCAACACTGAGAGTGCGATGGCGAAGGCGGCGATGGTCAAGACCAGATGCGTGGCGTCGAATCCCTGCAGGGGATCGTAATCCGCGATGCGGCGGCGCATCCCGAGCAGGCCGATGCGCATCATGCCGAGCGATAGAACGAAGAAGGAGGGCGTCATCAGCCAGAAATGCCACTTGCCGAGGGTCTCGTTCATGCGGCGCCCGGTCGCTTTGGGGAACCAGTAATACAACGCGGCGAAGAACGGGAAGACGAATCCGCCAAAGAGCGTGTCGTGGAAGTGACCCACGATCCAGTACGTGTCGTGCAGGTGGAGGTCCGTCGAAACGGTGGCGTTCGGGGGTCCCGAAAGACCGCCCATCAGGAAGACGACGACCGCTCCCAGGACGAACAGCATGGGGGTGGGCGTCTCGATCTTGCCGTTCCAGATCGTCGCCACCCACGAGAAGAACTTCACACCGGTCGGGACAGCCACCAGCAGGGTGCTGTACATGAACGGCACGCGCAGGTACTCGTTCATGCCGGATGTGAACATGTGGTGCGCCCAGACAAGGAAGCCGACCAACGCGATGCCCAGCGAGGACATGGCAATCCATCGGTAGCCGAAAAGCGGTTTGCGGACGAAGACCGGCAGTAACTCGGATACCACTCCCAGCCCGGGCAGGATGAATACGTAGACCGCCGGATGCGAATAGAACCAGAACAGATGCTGGAAGAGGACCGGGTTGCCGCCCTTGCCGGGATCGAAGAAGCCCATGCCGAACAACCGCTGGAACATGACCAACTGGAACGAGAGGCCGATCAACTGCGTGGCTGTGAGGGAGATGATGGAAGTGGCAATGGAGGCCCAGACGAAGATCGGCATACGGAAGGCGGTCATGCCTCTGGCGCGCATGCGGACCACGGTGGCAATCAGGTTGAGCCCGCCGAGGATGGACGACCAGCCCGCCACGAATACGCCCAGGAAGAACATCTGCATCCCAATCGGCGCTTTGGCAGAGAGCGGAGGATAACCCGTCCAGCCGGTGTCGAAGCCGCCGAGTATCAGGCTGGCGAGGAGCAGAACGGCCGCGGGCGGCGCGATCCAGAACGAAAAAGCGTTCAGGCGCGGGAAGGCCATGTCGTGCGCGCCGATGAGCAGGGGCACGAGATAGTTCATCAGTCCCGCAATGCCCAGCAGGATCGAGACGATCATGATCATGCCGTGAAGACTCATCAGCGAGTTGTAGAACTGCAAGCCGTTCTGGTTGAAGAGTTTGAAATTGGTGGTGAGGAATTGCAGACCCGACTGCGCCAATTCCGTGCGGAAGATGAGCGCAAATGTGCCGCCCACTATCAACAGGATCAGCGCGGTTACGGTATATTGAATCCCGATCACCTTGTGGTCGAGCGAGGGGCCGTAGAATTTCTCCCAGCCGGGCGCATCGGCGCGGTGTTCGGGGACATCCTGGCCGCGCGCCATCTTGATCCAATCATCGGCAACGCCATGACCGAGAACAAAGCTGACCACACCCACCAGTCCGCCGAATACCCAGGCGGGTTCCGTGAAAATGTAATTGGCATCAATGAGATTCAACCCCATCACGGCGCGAATGCCCGTAACGAACAGGGCGCCGAGCAGGGTGCCCACCGTCTGCCAGACCAGCGCGCGCGTGGTGGTGCGATAACCGAGCAACCCGTAGAAGAACAGGATGACGCCGATCAGGAGGGAAAACAAACCGGCGGAGGACGCTGTAAAGTTCACGCGCCCGGCGGCCAGCAGGTGCAATCCCAACCCTAGGCCATATCCAACGACCAGCCCCACCAGCAGAAGCGCCAGACCGCGCGTTAATGGTTTCATGTTTTTCATTCGAATTCTCCGCAAGCCCTACTTGAGCGTTTTCAGGTACGCGATGATATTGGCAATATCCTCATCGGTGAGCGGGACGACGGGCATGATTTGGGTCTCGAAACCGGCCACGATGGTCGCGGACGGCTCCTTGATGGATTCCGTCAGGAACGCCTCATCCGCGGTGACGGTTGACCCGTCGGAAAGCTGTACCTGCGAACCGAACAGCCCGCGCCAGGTCGGACCGATCAGCCTGGTCCCGTCAACGGAGTGGCACCCCAGACAACCGTTCGCCTTGACCAGCGCCTCGCCCTTGATCTCGGGCGGCGCAGTAGCGGCCAGCGCCTGTTGTTCCGAAACCCAGGCCGCGAACTCCGCCTCTGCAGAGACCACCACCGGTCCCTCCATGCTGAAATGCGAAGTTCCGCACAATTCCGCGCAACGAACCTTATAGGTACCGGCCAGCGTCGGCGTGACGCGCAATTCGGTCACGCGGCCCGGCACGATGTCCTGTTTGACGCGGAATTCGGGCACCCAGAAGGAGTGGATGACGTCCCGCGACTGCATCCGCAGGAGCACCTGCCGGTCCACGGGCACATGGAGTTCATTCGAGACGATTCCGTAATCGGGATACTCGAAACTCCATGCCCATTGGGAGGCGGTCACATTCACCACCATCGCCTGCGGGTCCACACTGCGGACTTTGCCAAGGGAATAGGCGCCCATGTAAGCGAAGGCGATCACTGTGAACAACGGAATGATCGTCCAGGTGATTTCGAGGGCCGTGTTGCCTTCGATATACTCGGCGTCCGTCGTATCCCCTTTTCGGCGGCGGAACACGATCAGGCTGTAGAGCAGCGGGATGACGATTAGCGCGAAGAGGAAGGACATGGCGATCACTTGCAAGTTCCACATCCAGTCTATGGATCCTACTTGTGTCGGCGAACCGGCCTGCGCGCTGGCCGAGACGGGCATGAGGCCGATCGCGTCCAGCCCGAAATAGGTCAGCGCGGCCGCCAGGATGACCAAAACGCCCACAATTACAAAATGTCGCATACACATGCTCCTGCGCGAAAATGAAATGGACTGTTGGCGGGACAAGACTTATAAGGTCGCATTCACCTGCATTCTCCACACCAATAACACGCCCGCACACAATACGAGGCGGGCTATAATTTACCAAATTAACTCAAATTTGTCACGGATAAAAATGGTCAGATTAGAACGCCCTCAGAAACGCGAGAATCTCGGCGCTGTGCTCGGCGGGACGGACTTTTTCGAAGACGCGGGCGATACTTCCCTGCGGATCGATCAGAAACGTCGTCCGCAATACGCCCTCATACTCGCGTCCCATGAATTTCTTCGGCCCCCACACGCCATACAGGTCGCAGACCTTGTGTCCGTCGTCTGCCAGAAGCGGGAACGGTAAGTGAAACTTGGTTTTGAACGCCGCATGGGAACGAGGCGAGTCTGGGCTTACTCCCAGGATGGTCACACCGGCTTTTTCGTAAGCGGAATAATCGTCGCGAAAGTTGCAGGCTTCCTTCGTACAGCCGGGCGTGTCGTCCTTCGGGTAAAAATACAGCACGACGAACTTGCCGCGAAAATCGGACAGGCGGCGTAATACATTGACGTCATCCATCAATTCGAAATCGGGCGCGGGGCTTCCAACAGATATGGACATATTCTCTCCTCAGACTGCACTGGCAAGTAAAAAGCAGAGCGGACCACCTGTCCACTCTGCTTATTCGGGAAAAGCGCAAACTATTTGATGCCGACCTTCTTCAGCGCGGCCTCCAGCATGTCGAGCGTGGCGGGTTTGATGATGACCGCCTGCGCGCCGCCCTGCATCACGCGCTGACGAGTCTCGGGCTGGTCGTCCGAGGTGATGACCACGACCGGGACCGGGATCAAGCGCGGCTCCCGGCGAAGATACGCCAGGATTTCCGTCCCATCCACGCCAGGCATGTTGACGTCCAGAAGCACGAGGCGGGGCGTCACGGTCCCCAACGTCGAGATGGCGGGACTTGCCCCATAGGCAGGTTTCGCCTCCACGCCCAGCACCTCCAGCATTTGGATCAGGGCGTCCGCCGTCTGGCGGTTATCGTCAATTACGAGCGCATAAGACATTATTCCTCCGCGAGCAACATTCCCATCGATGAAACATCGTAGCCGGGCAGGCCCGATACTGCCTCACGAAACGCCTGCCCGTTAATGACAGCAAAGAGCGGTGCCAGCAGGTCACTGCCGGCGTGCTCCTGCGGGATGACCAGATCGTAACGCTCATGAAAGAGCGGGATGAAATCCAGGTCGAGCGCCTGCGCGGCGGCCGGGATTCCCAGTCCGCAATCCGCGCGGCCCGAGGCGACTGCGGCCGCAACACCGAGATGGGTGAATTCTTCGTGATTGTAGCCGACGATTTCCCCGGCGGCTATCCCCATTAAGTTCAAATGATAGTCCAGCAGGACGCGCGTGCCTGCGCCGCGCTGGCGGTTCACAAAACGGACCCCGGGCCGGATGAGGTCGTCCAGGCTTTTGATTCCCCTTGGGTTTCCCTTTGCCACGAGCAGGCCTTGTTCGCGTTTCACCAATTCAACAAGGCGGAATGGCACACCTGGCATGTATCGTCGTATGTAAGAGAGATTGTATTCACCTGATTCGGGATCGAGCAGATGCGATCCCGCCAGGTGCGCCTCGCCGCGTTGCAAAGCGACCAGACCGCCCTGCGAGCCGACATTGGCAGAGACGAATCGGCGGTCGCGCCCGGCAAGGAATTGCGCAAGCAGGTCGAGGATCACATCGTGCGAGCCGATGCAGAAAATTGTCTTTTCGAGTTCCAGCCGCGAGCGATACAAACGCACCTGCACCTGTTGGCCCGCCTCCGCGCCCTGCTCGCCGCGCGGCAGGACGACCAACCCATCCGCGCGCACCAGCGAGGTGATGACCCCCGCCCCGCGCGAAAGCGGCGCGGCCAGCAGCCTGTCGCCAACGCGGCCGACCACGACGCGCACGTAATCGTCGTCACCGGGCGGCGAGACGATCTTGCGCGTCAATATGGCAGTCTCGGCGGGCATTTCGATGGGACGACGGCCCAGCCATTTTGCCATCAGCGGCTCGACGAAGATGTCAATCGTCAACGCGGCGGAGACGGGATAGCCGGGAACGCCGATAATGGGGATTCGGTCATTGCGAGCGACCGAAGGGGGTGAAACAATCTCCCTTGTGCGAGGAGACCGCTTCGTCGGGACTTCGTCCCTCCTCGCAATGACGCCCAGGATGACCGGATGCCCCGGCCGCACGGCCACGCCGTGAACCAGAAGCGCGCCAAGTTTCTCCACGACCCTCGCCGAGAAATCCTCCGCGCCGGCGGACGAGCCAGCGTTGAGCAGGATCAAATCGTAAACCTGCGCAGTCTCCTCGACTCCGGCACAGATGGCATCGAAGTCATCTTGTATGATGGGGAAGCGCGTCGCCTCGCCGCCCATGGTCCGAATCTGCGCGGCCATGACCAGCGAGTTGTATTCGAGGATGTCGCCCGCTTTCAAATCCGAACCAATGGGGACAAGTTCCGAACCTGTCGGCAGGATGGCAACGCGCGGCCTCCGCGCTGCTTTGACTTCAGCGTGCCCAGCCGCAGCGACCGCGCCCAGATCAACGGGACGCAGCACATGGCCTGCCGGCAGAACCAGTTGAGTCGCGATGATGTCCTCGCCCAGCGGGCGGACGTGAGTCCACGGCGCGACCGCGGCGCGGATGCGAATCGACGCGGGCTTGCGAATGGCCTGTGTGAGATTCACCGCTTCGTCCAGCGCCTCCACGTTCTCGATGGGGATGACAGAATCGAACTCAAGGGGCAGAGGGTCGCCGGTGTCGAGGTAACGGGCCTGGGGTCCGATAGGAAGCGTGACGGGGTCGGAGGGTCCAGCGCCGGAGGTGTCCGCGGCGCGCACGGCGAAACCGTCCATGGCCGAGGCGTGATAATGCGGGGAGGAAATCTTCGCCCAGATGGGTTCGGCCAGGACGCGTCCCAGCGCGTTCTCGTCGAGCGGAATCGATTCGATTCCCAAAACGCGCCAGAGACCTGCGTCCTCGAGCGCCTGACGGAAGCGCGCTTGCGCCTCGGGGAGAGGGATATCGTGAAGGTATACAGACATCACCCGAATTATAGCAAAAGAGCGGTGATACAATTCCACTCCATGAAAAAGGGATTGGCGTTCGCTTTTGCCTTGATGCTGGCGGCCTGCAACCTCGTCCCCACAGCCTCCACTGGGGCGCGCACGCTGACCGTTTTCGCGGCCGCGTCATTGACCGACGCGTTCACGGAGATCGGCTCGGTCTTCGAGTCTGCCCATCCCGGCGTCGCGGTCACGTTCAACTTTGCAGGCTCGCAGACCTTGCGCGCACAGATCGAGGAAGGCGCGCCCGCGGACGTTTTCGCCTCAGCCAATCAAAAGGAAATGGACGCACTGGTCAATGGAGGTCTGGTAGAGCCTGGTGCGCCGCAGGTCTTTCTGACCAATCAACTGGTGGTCGTCCTGCCCGACGACAACCCGGCCGATATTCAGTCGTTGGAAGACCTGGCCCGGCCCGGCATTAAATTGGTGCTCGCCGCAGAAGAAGTCCCCGTTGGAAACTACACGCGTCAGGCGCTTGATTTGATGAATGCACAGTTCGGCGCGGATTTCAAGGAATCGGTGCTTGCCAACGTAGCCTCCAACGAAGACACCGTCAGGCAGGTGGTCACCAAAGTACAACTCGGCGAAGCGGACGCGGGCATCGTCTACACATCCGATGCGGCGGCCGTGCCCGATCTCGGACGCATCGAAATCCCAACCGAGTTCAATATCGTTGCGCGCTATCCGATCGCCCCGCTGACCAACGCGGCCGAGCCTATACTTGCCGATGAGTTCATCGCATTTGTGCTTTCAGAAGAGGGACAATCCATCCTTGCAAAATGGGGTTTTGGCCCGCCGCGATGAGTTCGCTCCAGCGTTTCTTCCGCCACCTCGCTGCGAACGGCCAACACGACTGGCTGTTCGTCCTGCCCAGCCTGTTACTGCTGGCCCTGCTCGGCCTGCCCCTGCTGGCGCTCATCCTGCGCGCCTTCGGCAGCGACTTCCTCGCCGCGGCGCTTTCGCCGTCGGCGCTTTCGGCCCTTCGATTGAGTCTGGTCACAAGCATAATCACCGTCGTCATTACGATCCTGCTTGGGACGCCGCTGGCTTACATGATGGCGCGCTGGAAGTTCCCGCTCAAGTCCTGGCTTGAACTGTTAATTGACCTGCCTGTTGTCCTGCCGCCCTCAGTGGCGGGACTCGCTCTCTTGATCGCATTCGGCCGGCGAGGGTTATTCGGTTCTTTCCTGACCCTGTTCGGGCTCCAGCTCCCGTTCACGACCGCGGCGGTCGTCCTTGCACAGACCTTCGTGGCCGCGCCGCTCTACGTCCGCGCGGCGCGCATCGGCTTCGCCGGGATCGACCATCAACTCGAAGAAGCCGCCCACGTGGAGGGCGCAAATCAATGGCAACTGTTCCGTGAGGTGATGTTCCCGCTGGCAGGGCGCGCCCTGTTCAGCGGCGCAATTCTGACGTGGACGCGCGCCCTCGGCGAATTCGGCGCGACGATTTTGTTCGCAGGGAATTTGGTGGGCGTCACACAAACCATGCCACTGGCGATCTACCTCGGCTTCGAGAGCAGTCTCGGCATGGCGGTGGCGTTGTCGGTCATGCTGATCGGAATGTCGGTGACGTTGCTGGGAATCACGCGAAGGCTGGAAAAAGAGCATCGTTAGCGGTCGAAGTGCAGGATGACCAGGTTCCCGCTGAAGGAGGCCGCCAATCGTTCGGGCAGGTTGCCAACGCCCGCAGCGAATCGCTGCCGCGACCCGAAGCCGGGCACAACGATCAAATCGCTGGCGTTGTCCTTCTCCAGTTCATTGATTTTGAGGGGGCCCTTCGCGGCTTCCACTTCAATCGTCTGGTTCGTGTCCATTCGGGAGAGCAGGGCGTCCATTTGCTGGCCGTATTCCAGGTCCGCTTGAATCGTGAGAGGCACGTTAAGCGCCCGGGCGATGAGCAGGTTGGTTTCGAGAATACGCCGCATAACGTTGGGCGCCAGGGCCCCGGACGGCAGGATCAACAGCACGCGGCGCATACCATTTAACGGATGTTCCAGTTTGCCGACCATCACCGGGGTGCTCAAACCCCAGATGACCTCATCCAGCACAGTGCCCAGGATGCTTTGTTGGAGAGTCCGCTTGCCGCGCCAGCCCATCAGGATGAGAGTGGCATTGCGTTCCAACGCGGTATGGAGGATGCCCTGCGCGTGTGAGTGGGACAGGCGCGGGATTAATTCGACCTCGGTCTCGGGCTCGTTCAGAATTTCAGGGATGCGGTTGAGCTGTTCACGGTGGAGGATAAAACTGTTTTCTGTAGTCTCTTTGGCCTGCGCCACACTGACGGCCATGATCTTCCCCTCGCTTGCCCTTGCCAGCAGACCAGCCAATGAAAGCAGGTGTTCCTGGGCCTTCGCGTCGGTAATGGGAACCAGGATGCGCGCAAAGAGGGGCAGAGGCTCCTCGTCCGCGGAGGCAGTTTGAAGTCCGGGCGCGAAGCGCTGGACGATGAGCGGAGAGGAGATCGAAGTCAAGAGGATCATCAGGATGGCGGCATTGAAGAGGGTCGAGTCGAACAAGCCCGTATTGAGGCCGATGACGAGCGTCGGGATGGTCGGTCACCGCGGCCTGCGCATGGGACAGGCCATAGACGGTCCAGAATTCGGCCTTTGTGTATTTGAAGATGCGCGCCGTGATCCAGGCCGCGATGAGTTTCGATAAATACGCGACAACCGTCACGCCGAGGGCGACGATCACGGTCTGCGGACTCTCGAGGAAGGACAGCGGGTCGGTAATGAGACCGCTGTACAGCAGAAAGACGGGGATGAAAAACGACTCGCCGATGAAGAGCACATGGCCGGTGACCGGACTGTGGCGCGGCAAAGTGGCGTTGATGGCCAGCCCCGCCAGGAATGCGCCGACCACTTCGTGCACGCCGATCAATTCGGCAGTGAGAGCGGAGATAAAAAGCACGACGACGACGAACTGAAACTCGATCGTGCGGCTGCTGAAGCGCTGAAAGAATAACTTGCCCAAACGCGGCAGGCCAAAGACGACAGCCAGCGTGAACAGCAGAAGCAACACAAAAAGCTGGATAAAGTAAAAAGGATTGAGCCCGCCCGACCGCGCCCCGAGCACAACCGCGAGGACGATGAACGCGCCGATGTCGGTGAGCACGGTCGCGCCCGCAGTGACGGCGATGGCCTCGTTGCGAGTCACGCCGAGACGAGTGAGGAGAGGAAAAGCAATGAGGGTGTGAGAAGCAAAAGCCGAGCCGAGCAAAATCACGCCAAGCGGATTCAGGCCGAGCAGATAGCCCAATCCCATGCCAATGACCTGCGGAAAAAAGAAGGTTAGCAGGCCAAAGACCAGGGCGCGCCCGCGCACGCGCACGAACTGGTGAAGGTCCACTTCGAGGCCCGCGCTGAACATCAGATAAACGAGGCCGATGGTGGCAAGGAACTCGATGCGGTCGCCCGCTTCGATGAGACCGAATCCATGCGGCCCGATCAGCATCCCGCCGAGGATGATGCCGACGATGCCAGGCAGCCGCACACGCTCCGAAAGCAGGGGCGTGATGAGGATGATGCTCATGATGAGCAGGAAGAAGACAACAGGTTCGTTGAGGAATTCGGTCATTAGATGAGCACCACTTCCACCACTTCTCCTGCGCTCAAGCCCGTTGCATCCGGGGGAATGCGCAGGAGTCCGTGCGCGGCGGCGAGGGTGAAGATGAGGTTGGATTTGCCGAAGATGGGATCGGCTAACCATTCGATTTTCACCACAGAGACCACGGAGTCCACAGAGTCATTTTTAATTATCTTCGTGCTCTCTGTGTGCTCCGTGGTGAGTTTGACCGGCCACCAGTCTTCGCGCCCGGCTTGCGAGGGGAGATTCACGGTCAGGCGCGCCATGACTGTTGGGCGGGGTCTGGGCAGCGCGCCCAGCAGTTTTTCGATGACAGGCGCGACAAACAGATAACCATTCACCAGCGCGCTGACGGGGTTGCCCGGCAGGCCGATCACCGCCTTGCCGCCGCACACGCCCAGGATGGTCGGTTTGCCGGGGCGGGTGTTGATTCCGTGCACCAGCACGCCCGGCGCGCCCAGCGCGCGGATGACCTCGGCGGTCATGTCGCGCGTGCTGGCCGACGAGCCTGCGGTGACGATGACCGCGTCACATTCGGACAAGGTCCGCGCGGCCGCGTCTTTCAGGACCTCGAACTGGTCCGCGAAAATCCCATAGCGGATCGCCTCCCCTCCCGATTTTTGAATCAGCGCGGACAAGGTGTATGAGTTGACATCGCGCACCTGGCCCGGACGCGGCGATTGACTCGGTTCGATCACCTCATCGCCCGTCGAAATCAATCCAACCTTCGGCTTTCTGGCTACGCGCAGAGAGGTGATTCCCAATGCCATCAGCCCGCCGATCTCGGCCGGGCGCATCACGCGTCCCCGCGGCAGGACGACCGCGCCCGCGGCCACGTCCTCGCCCACGCGGATCACGCCCTCCCCCTCCGCGGCCGCGCGCGAGATCTCGATTTCGGATTTCACCACAGAACGCACGGAGTCCGCAGAGATTTCTTTTCGCCCTTCTCTGTGTTCTCCGTGGTGAACGACCTGTGTATATTCCAGCATGACCACCGCGTCCGCGCCGGGAGGTAACATGCCGCCGGTGTGAATCAACGCGCATTGCCCCTCGCCGACATCGAACGCGGGCGCGTCGCCCATGGGCACTTCGCCGATCAACGCGAGATACGCGGGCAGGGACTCGCTCGCGCCGAAGGTATCGCGGGCGCGGACGGCGTATCCGTCCACGGTGGAGCGCGGAAATTCGGGCAACGGATGCGGCGCGAGGATGTCGTCCGCGGCGACGCGGCCGAGGGATGAGATCACGTCAATCGTTTCGGAATCAGGCAGGGGTCCCGCGAGATGCGAGAGCAGGAGGGCGCGGGCTTCGTCAGGCGGGAGCAGAGTCAGAAACTCGGGCATGTCAACGCAGGAAGAAGGAAAGGGTCAGCAGATAAGTGGTCAGGATGAAGAGCGCCGCGGCGTTGGTCGTCAGGAATTTCCAGACGGGGCGCGCGCCGAGCGAGAGGCTGCGAAGCGAGACGATTTGGAGTACCGCGAAAGGCAGGCTGAGAAAAGCGGGCCAGACCAGTCCCCACGAAAACCCGAGAACGGGCAGGAGCGCCAGCAACAGATAGGCCGCGACCAACAGGCCGTGATGAAGCGGAACGGCGCGCTCCCAGCCGAGGCGCATGAGCAGGGTCGGGCGCAGATATTTCAAGTCGTTGGCATAAGTTGGAAAGTTGAGCGCCAGCAGACAGGCCAATGCAAGCAAGGTGAGCGCGAAGGCGATCAGCCCGAGGACGCGGTGATACTCGCCCGTTTGCAAAAGAAAAGCCGTCGCGGGCGAGAGCGAGCCGAGCATGACGGCGAGGGTCAGTTCGCCGAAGCCGCTGGTGATGAGCCGCAGAGGCGGGATGCCATAAGCAAGAGCGAGCAGGATGCTGAGACCGAGAATCAACCAGAGAGCGGAAGAGACGCGTCCGCTTTGAACGAGAGTGACGAGGAGAACGGCCGCGGCGGCCAGCAACGCGATGGACAACCACAGCGCGGCGTTGCGCAGACGCTGACGCTCCGCGGGCGATTCATCCGCGACCAGCGGCTCGTTGCCCGGACGAAAGACCTCGGCCAGTAAATAGGCGCTGGCGTGGACGAAGAGGGTCCCGCCGAGACCCAGCCAGAACGCGGTCATGTCCATGGGCTGGCCGAGGTAATCGGCAATGGACGCGCCGAGAATATAGGTCAGCGCGGTGTGGACGAGGTAGAGCGGGCGGGAGAGGCGTAAGAGGTTAGTCATCAGTTATCAGTTATCAGTTATCAGTGAGCAGTGAGCAGTGGTCAGTTCTTCGCGAGGAAACCTTCCAGCCGCGCAACGGCTTCGGGCAGGTTCTTTCGTCCGAGGCCGAGGCGGAAGTGATTGGCCGAGTCGTCGTACATCGAGCCAGGCAGAAGCAGGACGCCCGCCTCTTTCACGAGTTTATCGCAGAAATCATCCACGTCGCCTTTCAGAAGGCGCGGGAAGCCCATCGAGCCAGCGCGCGGACGAATCCACGAAAACAGGTCGGCGCGGCGCGAGAAGAGATCGTCAATCACGGCGAGGTTGTGCTGGATGATGTCGAGGTTGCGGTCAATGAGTTTTTGGCGGTGACGCAGGGCCAACTCGGCAAGGAATTCACTCGGCGCGCTGTTGCAGATGGTGGTGTAGTCTTTCAGCGCTGCCATGCGTTCGTAAACCTTTTTATTCTTCGTGGCAACCCATCCAATGCGTAAACCCGCGAGGCCGTAGGTCTTGGAGGTCACGCCGAGAGAGACAGCGTGCTCGCCCAGGTCGCACGCGGCGGGGAGACGCGTCGCGGGGTCGTACTCGGATTCTCGGTAGACCTCATCGGAAAACAACAATAATTTATTCTGCTGAGCGAATTGATGGATCGCCTCAAAGTCTGCGCGCGGCACGAGGAAACCTGTCGGGTTGTGGGGCGTGTTGACCACAATCGCTTTGGTATTCGTCCGCATCAGGTGACGCAGTTCGTCCAGGTCGAGCGCCCAGTCGTTTTCCTCGCGCGCACGCCACGGACTGACGTCACACCCGATGGAGCGCGCCACGTCGGTCAGCGACTGGTAGCACGGCCAATGGACGATGATGTGGTCGCCTTTTTCGAGCATGGCGTGCATGAAGAGGAAGATGGCCTCCTCCGCGCCCGCGTGGACGAGGACGTGCTCAGGCTGTATGGTTTCGTAAATTCCGCAAATGGCCTGACGCAGTGTCGGGCTTCCCTGCGACTCGGTGTAGCCCAGCCAGGTCTGCTGGAATCGCTCCGCCGCGCCGTCCTCGAATGCCAGCAGGTCGGCGATGGTCATGGCTTCGCAATCTGAACTGCAGAGCAGGTATTCGGTGTTGAATTCGTATTTGGCGAAGTACCGTTCGAGTTTGAAGGGAGGAAGTTTCATGGATTGTCCGTCCTGAGCGGAGGCGATGAGCAAAAGTGAAGAGACGAAGACGAAAGGCGAGTTGAAGGTGCGCTTCGACTACGCTGCGCTCCGCTCACATCGTCCCGATGTCCTTCGGGAGCGCGATGGCGGTTTGCAGTTACTTCAAGACTCTTTTTAGATCTCGATAATGAAGTTGATTATGGATGTACAGCATTTTTACCATCTCGCGCAGGGTGGTCTGACCGAGGAAGGGATGACGGCCTGTCTTATCGAGTTCAGGTTCCTGCAAGCCCGAGACCCACGCAACCGATTCGGCGCGCACGAAGTTGTACTGCTCCAGCAACTCCTGCGGCGTCAGTTCGCGCGTCTTTTCCTGCTGGCGCGCATTGTAACGGTCAATCGAAAAATCGTCGGTGACGCCCTCGCCGCCCTGGCGAATCCGCTCGAAGAGGGTCACCAGTCCGCGCTCGGAGGTGACGAAGTGCGACAGCACCATGCGGACCGTCCAGGCCGCGCCTTCGGTGTAGACTTCCGCCTGCCACTGGTCGTCGGCCAGCGCAGCGAAGAAGTCGGTCATCTTTTGTCCTTCTGTTTTCAATTTCTCGGCAAGTTCCGTTGTTTCGGACATAGAGTCTCCTTGTTTCACCACAGAGCACACAGAGAGCACGGAGAATTCCTGGCGAAATCAGATCAATGAATAACCGCCGTCTACGACAACGGTCTGGCCCGTCACATATTCATTTTTGAGCAGGAACTCCAGCGCGGCGGCGATTTCGTCCAGTTCGGCGGGACGCCGTAACGGCAGGCGCGCAATCATTTTATCCCATTGTTCAGCCGAGACGATATCGGAATGCAGAACGAGACCAGGAGCAATCGCGTTGACGCGCACGCGTGGCGCGAAAGCGCGGGCGAGGACTTTGGTCAGCGATTCGAGCGCGGCCTTGCTGACCGTGTAGGCGGGATACACGTGCCAGGATTTTTGCGCGGCCACATCGGTCACGTTGACGATCAGCCCGCCGTCGGTCATGCGTTGGGCGGCGGCCTGGGCGAGGAGGAAGGGCGCGCGCAGGTTCAAGTCGAAGGCCGCGTCCCAGTCCGCGGCGGAGAGGGAGGCCGCGTCGGCGCGGGTCATCAGGGCGGCGGAATTGACCAACAGGTTGAAGGTCGAAGGTTGAAGGTTGGAAGGTGAAATGAGATTGTCGAGCGCCGAGGTGAGAGAGTCGAGTTGCGCGAGGTCGGTCAGGTCGGCGCGGGCGAGGGTAACGCGGCTTCCGAGGGATTCAGCCTCGGCCTTGGTCCGACGCGCTTCGTCTTCGGCGGAATGGTAATGGAGCAGGAGGTCGTATCCGTTGCGGGCGAGGGTCAGCGCGAAGACTCTGCCAAGTCGGTGCGCGCTGCCCGTAACGAGGGCGAGGGGACGAGTCATGTCCCGATTATAAAGAGAAACCCGCCTTCTGGGAGAAAACGGGTTCTGCATTGCGGCTCTAACCTTTGAAAAAATTGGAGATGAAGAACCAGATGTTGGCGGGACGCTCCGCCAGGCGGCGCATGAAGTAGGGATACCAATGCGTGCCGAACGGGACGTAGATGCGGACGGGATAGCCCTGCTTGGCCAGCGACTCTTGCAGGTCGCGGCGGATGCCGTAGAGCATTTGGAATTCCAGCGCGTCTCTGGGCAGGCCGATCTTGTTCGCGTACTGCCTGGCAAACTCGATGCGCTTCTCGTCGTGCGTGGCGATGGCCGGGATGGGCGGGATGCGCCCGTCGCGGCTTTCAGTGGAACCGTCGGCGAGCGCCGCGTCGAGCAGGATCTTTGTCAGCAGATCGTAGTTGGCGTCGGTATCGGCCTTTTTGGGATACGCCTTGTCGGGCGGTTCTTTATACGCGCCCTTGACGAGGCGGAAGCGCGTCTTCTTTTCGAGCAGGGATTTCGTATCCGCCTCGGCGCGGTAGAGATAAGCCTGTACGGCCATGCCGAAGGTCTTGTTGTCGAAGCCCTGTTCGAGCATGGCCTGATAGATGGAAATGGTCGTGTCGGTGTACGGCGTATCTTCGATGTCAATGCGAATGAAGTTGTTGTGTTCCCTCGCGCGCTGGAGAATACGCTGGAGGTTCGCGCGGCAAATGGATTCGTCCAGCCCCATGCCGATCTGCGTCAGTTTGATGGACACATTCGCGTGGACGCCGGCGCGGTCAATTTCATCCAGAATCTTCAAAATATCTTCTGTTGCTTGAGAGGCTTCCTCGGTCGTTGACGTATGTTCCCCCAGATGGTCGAGTGTGGCGTTGATTCCCTTTGCGTTGAGTTCCCGCACAACGCGGATGGCGTCTTCGATGGTCGTCCCGGCGACAAAACGGGAGGCGGTTCGCCAGGCGAATTTCCAGCCCGTCACCAGCCTCTGCGCCCAGACCGCCTTGGAGAGATAGATCAGGAAGGAACGGAGCATGTGTCACCTTCGGGAAGAGTATGGCGTGCCCTGCCCGGCGATTCTAGCACAAGTGTCAAAATTGAATATGTTATACTTTTTGGGTGACTTAAATCACTTCGCGAGGCGCCTTGAGAAACCGTAACGCATCCCTCATCCTTCGAGGCATTTCCGCCTTCTTCCTGGTCTTCGCCATCATCCTGACCATCATTGCCCTGGTCGGTTACAGCCGCCAGCGCAACAACTACCCGCCAGGCATGACCATCGGCGGCGTGGCCGTGGGCGGCGTGGACCCGCAGACCGCGTCCCAGCGCGTCCTGCAGGTATACTCGTCGCCGGTGGAAGTGCAGTACGCGGGCGCGGTCATTCTCGTGGACCCGCTCGTGGCGGGCTTCGAGATCGACCTCGACACGATGCTGGCCGCGGCCGACCTGACCCGTACCGGCTCCTCGTTCTGGGGCGGATTCTGGGACTATCTGTGGAACCGCGAATCCGCTTCGGCCGCGGTGCCTCTGAGCGCCACGGTCTCGGGGGAGCGACTGCGAGCCTTCCTCCAAAACGAGGTCACCGCCCGCTACGACACGCCTCCGACTCCCCCGCAGCCCATCCCCGGCAGTGTCAACTTCATCCCTGGCCAGCCCGGCCAAAGTCTCGACATTGACCGCGCCCTCATCCTTGTGGAGGACGCCCTGCGTTCGCCGACCAACCGCATCGTAGCGCTCAGTTCGCAGGCCACTGTGTCGGCGCGTCCCACAATTGATAACCTCGAAATTCTGCTCAAGCAGGTCATCGAACTTTCGGGCTTCGACGGCGTGATCGGCGTGTACATGCTCGACCTGCAAACGGGACAGGAAATCCATTTCGCGTCGAATAGTAATCAGCCCCTCAGCGTCTCGCCCGACGTGGCCTTCGGCGCGTCGAGCACGGCCAAGATTCCCATCATGGTGGCATACTTCTCGCAATACGGCTCGGCCGCGCTGGAAGAGAACACGACCGAACTTCTGATTGACATGATCCGCCGCTCCGAAAATCCGCCCGCCGACCGCTTCATGGTCAGCCTGGATGAAGAGCGCGGCCCGCTGGTCGTGACCGAACGGATGCAGGCGCTCGGTCTCACCAACACGTTCATGGCCGGTTATTTCTACGACGGCGCGCCGCTTTTGCAAATCATCAACACACCCGCCAACCAGCGCGTGGACGTTACGACCAATCCAGACCGTTATAACCAGACCACCACGTCGGACATGGGCATGCTGCTCGAAGACATGTATCAATGCGCCGAGACCGGCGGCGGCGCGCTCGTGGCCGTCTTTCCGACCACGATGAATCAACAGGTCTGCCGGCAAATGATAGACATCCTCGTGCAGGACAAACTCGGGGCGTTGTTGCAGGCCGGGGTCCCGGAAGGAACGCTCATCGCTCACAAACACGGCTGGGTCACGAATCCGTTGACCGGTGTCATAGACAACGTCAGCGACGCGGCCATCGTCTATTCGCCCGGCGGAAATTACATCCTGGTCGTTTACGCCTACCATCCCATCCAGATCGTCTGGGATACCACCGCCAACCCGCTCTTTGCCCAGGTCTCCCAGGCGGTCTATAATTACTTCAATGTGCCAACTCAATAGCCTTCGACTATAATCAACGCATGAGCGCCGCACTCGGACTCTTCCGCCTCCAGCAAATCGACTCGCACATGGACCAGGCGAGGGCGAGACTGGAAGCCATCCGCCAGACGCTCGAAAACGACGCGGACCTCAAGGCGGCCTCCGCCAAACTGGCCGACGCGGAAGCCCGCGCCCGCGCCGCCAGGAGCGCACTCCGTGACGCCGAAGCCGAGGCGCAGAGACAACGAATCAAAATCGAACAAGCCGAGGCCAGCCTGTATGGAGGCGGAGTCCGTAACCCGAAAGAATTGCAGGACCTGCAACACGACGTAGCCTCGTTAAAGAAATATCTCGTAACGCTGGAGGACCGCCTGCTCGAAGCCATGCTGGCCAGCGAATCCGCCGAGTCCGCGCTGACCGAGGCGCGCGCGGAATTGAAACAAGTGGAGGCCAGCCGCGGGAATCAGAATCAAAACCTGAGCGGCGAGCAGTCCGAACTCGTTCACCAGATGGAACGGTTTACGTCCGAACGCCAGGCCGCATTGAGCGCGCTCGACGTCAAATTGCTCGACCTGTACGAAACCCTGCGCGCGGAACGGCGCGGCGTGGCCGTCACCGCCGTCGCCGACGGGGCCTGCGCTTCCTGCGGCACCACCCTGACGGCCTCGCAACAGCAGAACGCCCGCTCGGCCGGCCAGCTCTTCCACTGCCCGACCTGCGGGCGGATTCTATACGCCGACTAAATTATGCGGTTCATCCTCGATCCGTTTTCATTCCTCATCGGGTTTATTGTAGCCCTCGGTTTCGTGTGGCTCTACAACCGCATGCGTCCGTTCTTCAAGGAAATGCAGGCGAATGCGGCGACCGCTCGCGAAGAAGCCCAGGCGCGCCGCTCCAGCGGCGTGGAGGACAACCATCGCCGCATCACACTGCGCCGCGCGCAGGGCATGCACCTTGCCGCCCCGCTCTTCGCATTGGACGAAATCCTCCAACCGCCCCGCCTCATCGCGCCGCTGCCGCGCGTCGAGCCGGGCGGCCCGTTGATCACCGAGGACATCGTCACACAGACGCTACCGTTCATGCCCGCCTGGCCTGAAATGGCCGCGTTATACGGCTCTCCAACCCTGACACTGCAAAAGGCGCTTTCGGGCGGGACAAACCTGGTGATCACCGGCGAAGCCGGCCACGGAAAGACGGTCGCCCTCGCCCACCTTGCCTCCCTCGCCGCCAACCGCGACCCAGGCCTGGGAAGTTTGAGCAATGCGATTCCGTTCCTCCTGCACGTTGCGGATCTCAACCTGCCGGTCGACCCAAAGAATGTACTGAATCCCATCCTTGCCGCGGTGGAGGTCAACGCGCCGCTTCTCGACCTGGGAAGACTGCCGGGCTTTGTCCAGTATGCATTCCAGGGCGGACACGCGCTATTCCTGTTGGACGGTTTCGACGAACTATCCCTCGAGCAGGAGCAGGTCGTCTCCGAATATCTCAAGGCCCTGCTGGCGGCCTATCCCAAGATTCGAATCGTCACCACGGCCGCGCCCCAGCAACTCGACGGCCTATTGGCGCTCGGCTTCGCGCCCCTGGCCATCATGCCCTGGGGGCCCGTCCAGCAAAACGAATTCATTCATCGCTGGGGACAGATATGGGGACAATTCGTCAGCGTGGACGCCTGGACGCAAAGCGGCCCTCAGCAGGTGGACCCGATCCTTCTGGACATCTGGCTGGGCACCGAAAACCAGACGTTGACTCCCCTCGAGCTGACTCTCAAGGTCTGGGGCGGGTACGCAGGCGACAGTCTCGGCCCGCACGTGCTCGAATCCATCGCCGCGCACGTCCGCCGCGTCGCCCCGTCCAACACACCGGCCGCCGCGCTCGAGACTCTGGCGATGCAGATCATCCTCACGTCCCAGCCGGTCTTCGACCCGCGCAAAGCGAGCGAATGGGTGCGCTCGTTCGAACCCATCGAAGAAACACCCGCCGACGCGGCCTCGGCAGATACCATCCAAAAGCCGCAGACCGGGCCGCTTACGGAACAATCCAAATCCACACAACTTCCAAAGACGGGCCCGCTGGCAAAGACCGGACCGCTCGGAAAGACCGGGCCGCTGGGGCAAAAAACCAAAACGGGCCAGCTCAAACAGCCCAGCATGGGACTGCTTGGAAAGATGGCCGCCTCCGGCTTGCTGGTGACACACCCCAACAATAAAATGCGGTTCCTGCACCCGGTCTTCGGCGGCTATTTGGCCGGGCGCGGACTGTCGGCGTTCAATGCCAGCCAGACCCTGCTCACCCAGGCCGATTGGACCGGCAAACTGCTCGCGATGCGATACCTGGCCGCCCACGTGGACGTGACCAGCCTGGTGGACGCCCTGCTCCAGCAACCCGATCCGCTCCTGCGGCGCCCGCTTCTGACCGCCGGGCGCTGGCTGCGTGACGCGCCTCGCGATGCTCCCTGGCGCGGCAAGATCATGGCGGGACTGGCCCAGCTCCTGCAAACAGAGGGACTGCCGCGCGCCCTGCGCGGCCAGGCCATGGCCGCCTTCGCCTGGAGCGGCGATCCCGGCGCGGCGGCGTTCTTCCGCCAGTCGTTGAATTCGCTTTCCTTCGAACTCATCCCTCTCGCCGCGCTCGGAAGCGGATTCTTGAGGGACGTGAAAGCCATTGACATTTTGGTGGCCACCCTGACCGCGCCGAGCGTCAACTCGCGGCGCGCGGCCTGCCTCGCCCTGGTCGCCATCGGCACGGAACGGTCGCTCGAACCGGTCGCCCGCGCCCTCCTTCAAGGAGACGAAGACCTGCGCCGCGCCGCGGCCGAGGCGCTCGCCAACGACCCGGTGGAGGGCCACGCCATGCTACGCGACGGCGCGACCCTTTCGGATATTCTCGTCCGCCGCGCCGTGGTTTACGGCCTGGCGCGCCTCGAGACGGAGTGGGCCGTCGAAACGTTAAGAAAGATGCAGGTGGAGGACGACCAGTGGGTGGTCCGCAACGCTGCGGGCGAGGTGCTCGACAGCAAAACCCATCCCGATCCGCGCGTCCCGGTCAGACTCACCCGCCCGTCCGAAACATCCTGGCTGATCGAATTTGCCGGCAAGCAGGGCGTGGGCATTTCGCCCGGCGCGGCCGCCACCGACATCCTGCTCACGGCCCTCAAGAGCGGCAACGAAGACGAGCGACTCGCGGCACTACCCTACCTGCGCCGCACACCCACCGAGGGGGTCATCAAGGGATTCTACAACGCACTGCAAAGCGACGATCCCGAACTGCGCGACTACATCTTCCAGACCCTGAGCGAACTGGGCGCGGCCGGCGTACGCCTGCCCGACCCGGCGCAGTTCGGCCTGGGCTAGGAGACTCCATGCTCATCACGAACGCGTCCCTCGTCACCTGGGGGACGCCCAACCAGGTCTCGGAAAACAGCGCGCTCTTCATCGCGGACGGTCGTATCCGCGAAATCGGGGCGTCCGCGCGCCTCGAAGCGAAACATCCGAACGAGGAAAGACTCGACGCTCGCGGACAACTCGTCATGCCGGGCAATATCTGCGCGCACACACACTTCTACGGCGCGTTCGCGCGCGGCATGGCCATCCCCGGCGAGGCGCCCGAAAACTTCAAACAGATTCTCGAACGATTGTGGTGGCCGCTCGACCAGTCCCTCGACGAGGAAGCGGTGCGTTATTCCGCGCTCGTCTGCCTCGTGGACGCGGTCAGGCACGGCACGACCACGCTGATCGACCATCACGCCTCGCCCAACGCCATTGACGGCTCGCTCGACATCATCGGAGAGGCCGTCGTTCAATCTGGACTTCGGGCCTGCCTCTGCTACGAAGTGACCGACCGCGGCGGCCCGGAGAAAATGCGCGCCGGCATCCGCGAGAACGTCCGCTTCATCCAGAAGGACAAACACCCGCTTCTGGCCGCGACCTTCGGCCTGCACGCCCCGCTGACCCTCTCCGATTCCACCCTCGATGAGTGCCGCGCCGCCGCGCCCGAAGGGACGGGATTCCACATCCACGTTTCCGAGTCAGACGATGACAAAGGGCAGGTTCTCGAAAATGCCCATACCTGGCCGGTGGACTGGTTGAACGCGCACGGCATCCTCGGCCCGCGCACCATCATCGCGCACGGAGTCCACCTCGACGAGTACGAGATGGACCAACTCGCGGCCACGCAGACGTGGGTCACGCACCAGCCGCGCTCGAACATGAACAACGCCGTCGGCGTGGCGCAGGTCGAGACGATGCTCGAAAAAGGAATCAAGATCTGCCTCGGCAACGACGGCTTCTCCAACGCCATGTGGGAAGAATGGAAGGCGGCCTACCTCCTGCACAAAATCCACAACCTGGACCCGCGCCGCATGAACGGCGCGACCGTGACCCAGATGGCAATCTACAACAACGCCGCGCTCGCCGGTGTCTTCTTCCCCGATGCGCCCATCGGACAGATCACTCCCGGCGCCTTCGCCGACCTCATCTTCGTGGATTACCAATCTCCCACGCCCCTCACTGCGGGCAACCTGCCCTGGCATATCCTTTTCGGTTTCCAGCCGAGCATGGTGACCGCCACCATCGTCGCGGGCAAAGTGCTGATGAAAGATCGCCAACTGCTGACCCTCGACGAAAAAGAGATCGCCGCCAAGGCCCGCGAGCAGGCCGTCAAAACCTGGAAGCGCTACAACGAACAATTTTCATAAAAGAGGAAACATGGTCGAATCGTCGCTGCTCTTATCCATCGCAATTCTTGGAGGAACGGGCAAGGAGGGCAAGGGCCTCGCTTACCGCTGGGCGAAGGCCGGCTATCACATCCACATCGGCTCACGCGATGCCGAAAAGGCACGGGCCGCCGCCACCGAACTGATGAACCTGCTCAACGGCGACGCCGCCATCGAGGGCCTCTCCAACTTCGACGCCGCGCAGAAAGCGGACATCGTCGTGCTGACCGTCCCGTACGCCGCGCACGCATCCACGCTCGAGTCGGTGAAGGATGCTCTCAAAGGGAAAATCCTGATCGACGTGACCGTGCCGCTCGTCCCGCCGACAGTAGCGACGGTGCAGATGCCCGCCGCGGGCTCCGCCGCGCAGGAGGCGAGACAGATCCTCGGCGAGGATGTGCAAGTCTGCGCCGCGTTCCAGAATATCTCTCACGAGCACCTGCTGACCGACACCGGCGTGGAATGCGACGTCCTGGTGACCGGCACGAGCAAAGATGCCCGCGCGGAGGCCCTGAAACTCGTAGAAGCCGCGGGACTGACGGGCTGGGACGCGGGCCCGCTCGAAAACTCGGTCGTGATCGAGGGCCTGACCAGCGTGCTGATCGGCATCAACAAGAAGTATGGGAGCACGCACGCGGGGATCAGAATTACAGGCGTCGAACGCTGAACAAGCAGTATGGTGTTGACCCTCACTCCCCTCGCGCACGTCCCCCTCATCCGCCACGGCGACGACCTGGCGGATATTCTTCTAACCTCGCTTCGCAACTCGCACATCGAACTCCAGGACAACGACATCCTCGTCCTGACATCCAAGGTCGTCTCCAAATCCGAAGGGCGGATGGTGGAACTCGCCACCGTCACACCGGGCGAACGCGCCAATGAACTCGCGGCCAGGTCCGAAAAGGACCCGCGCGTCGTCGAACTCATGCTGCAGGAGAGCAACGAGGTATTACGCGTGCGCGCCGGGACGATCATCGTCGAACACCGACTCGGTTTCGTCTGCGCAAACGCGGGCATTGACCATTCCAACGTCAATCCTCCTCTCCCGCTCGCGCTGAACGGGGCGGAAGCGGAGACGAAGCGGGGAGAGGAGACAGGGGGGATGGCCGGGGAGTGGGTCCTCCTCCTTCCCCGCGACCCCGACCTCTCGTCCCGCGCGATTCGTGAGAAAATCGAATCCAAAACGGGCAGGCGGATCGGCGTCATGATCATCGACTCGCACGGGCGCGCCTGGCGCATCGGCACCGTCGGCGTCTGCATCGGCCTGAGCGGAATCCCCCCGCTGGTGGACGAGCGCGGCTGGAAGGACCTGTTCGGGCGCGAACTCCGCATCACCATCCTCGGCGCGGCGGACGAACTGGCTGCGGCCGCCAGCCTCGTCATGGGACAGGCCGCCGAGGGCACGCCTGCGGTCCATGTGCGCGGATTCCCGTACCCGCTGCGCGAGGGCTCGCTCAAAGAATTGCTCCGTCCCAAAGAACAAGATATGTTTCGATAAGGATCGCCATGAAATCCATCCCCGCCGAATATCACGACCTGCTCAAGGACGAAACCAAAGCCTATCTCTTTCTCGCCACAACCATGCCCGACGGCTCGCCGCAGGTGACGCCCGTCTGGTTCAACACCGACGGCGAATACATCCTCGTCAACACCAATGAAGGCCGCGTCAAGGATCGCAACATGAAGGCGCGGCCGCGCGTGGCCATGGTCATCCAGGACCCGAGGACGCCCTATCGTTACCTTCAAATTCGCGGCGAGGTGGCGTCCCACACCACCGAGGGCGCGGACGAACACATCAACACCCTCTCGCTCAAATACGACGGCGAACCCTGGACGTATCGAAAGAGACAGAAGCGGATCATCTACAAAATCAGGCCGAGGCACATTGACCAGCACTGACTTGCATCACTTCCTGCGGACCCGCCGCTCCATCCGCCGCTTCAAAGCGGACCCTGTGCCTGCCTCCGTCATCGAGCGGATTCTCACCACCGCGGCCCACGCTCCCTCCGCGCACAACCTCCAGCCCTGGCGATTTGTCGTAGTGACGACTTCGCGAAGCACCCCCGCGGGGTCGGTCGGCAGGGAACGCCTCGCCGAGGCCCTCACCTCCGCCATGCGCGCCGATATGACCTCCGCTGGCGCGAGCGAATCCGAGATCGAGAAACGCGTAGCAAACTCCCTGCGCCGAATCAACGAAGCGCCCGTCGTTATCCTCCTCTGCCGCGACGTGACCGCCGTCCGCGAACACAGGCGCGAAGAGGAGATCATGTCCATCCAATCCGTCGCCGCGGCGGGGACGGTTCTCCTGCTCGCCGCCCACGCCGAGGGACTCGGAGGAAATTGGATCTGCTGGCCTTTGTACGCGCAAGAGGAGACGCGGGAGGCGCTGGATTTGCCCAAGAAGTGGGAGCCGCAGGCAATGATTTTTTTGGGATGGGCGGGGGAGGAAGCGGGGGAAAAGACGATCAAACCGTTGGAAGAAAACACTTTGAGGAGGTGATAAATGGGAGAACGCTGGAAAGAATGGGATTATCAATTCTGGTCGAACATCGGTCCCGTTGAGATTTTTCGATTCGGCTGCGCCAGTGCTCTATGGCTTTTCCTCGGCGTTTGGATAGGTGGCACATTGCACTCGCTGTCAATCATCTTGATTACCCTAGCAATATTTCTCGTTTACCCTCTCGTTGCGACAAAGTGGAAACCCATTTACCAAATACACCGGGCAATACTGGGTAATAAGAATCTCCCTATCAATCCCGCACCTCCCATGGAAAAGATCAAGGTAAACGAGCCACGCTGGCGACGACCGTGGTACGCGTATTTGCCTGGCATTTGGTTTCTGCTCGTTAATCTGCTGTTGCTTTACCTGATCCTGCGCTCGCGTTAAAGCGTTGCGCCGGACATTTTTTGCGGCCGCGAAAGGCATTCTATGAGCAATGAGCAATCGCCCAATTACAAGATGAGTGACGATCCAATTCTCCGCTCTTGTGTTCTCTTTGCCCTGCTATTTTTCGGCAGTTTTTTTCTTGGCGGAATCTGGATAGGCACAATCTTTTTAGGCTTGTCCATAATTTTCCGAACCTCTATTATCCGCATTCCCTATTTTCGAAATCGCCTGACAAGACTTTTTGGATATAAGTCACCCGAACAAACTGTCAGCAACCATCAAACCAGGATTTCCCAAATAGCACACTCGTTGCTCAGTTTTATAGTAATGGGTATTTATGCAGCCATAAGTTTCACACTTATCAGATTGGGCATTAACGGGTTAATGGATGACGGATTCTTGAATCAAAATCTCATCTACCTTTGGTTCTTCAAATGAAAATCGTCGCCCTCGCGGGTGGAGTCGGCGGCGCGAAACTCGCGCACGGACTCGCCCAAATCCTGCCTCCCGAAGACCTGACGATCATTGTCAACACGGGCGACGATTTCGAGCACCTCGGCTTATACATTTGCCCCGATTTGGACACAGTCTGTTACACCCTCGCGGGACTCGCCAATCCCGAAACGGGCTGGGGCCGCGCGGGCGAGACGTGGAACGCGATGGCTAACATCAAACGCCTGGGTGGACTTGACTGGTTCAACCTCGGCGACAACGATCTCGCGACTCATCTCGAACGCACGCGTCGATTAAAAGAAGGCCAGTCTCTTTCGCAAATCACGCGCGACTTTTGCGCGGCGTGGGGCGTGCGTCACACCGTCCTGCCGATGAGCGACGATCCCGTGCGCACCATCGTCGAAACGGACGAGGGCGACCTGCCCTTTCAGGAATACTTCGTGCATCGCCGTTGTCAGCCGCGCGTGAAAGGCTTCCGCTTCGACGGAGTCGATTCCGCGGAACCAGCCGCGGGGGCGCGCGAAGCGATCCAGTCCGCGGACGCGGTGATCCTCTGCCCGTCGAATCCGTGGGTCAGCATTGATCCGATTCTTGCCGTGCTTCATCCTTCATCCTTCATCCTTCATCCTTTGATCGTCGCCGTCTCCCCCATCATCGGCGGAAAGACCGTCAAAGGCCCCGCCGCGAAGATGTTCGGCGAACTGGGAATCGAACCGTCCGCGATTGCAGTGGCGGAACACTATGGAGACCTGCTGACGGGAATCGTAGTGGATTCGGTGGATTCAGAACTCGCAAAAAGGATTAAAATCAAAACGCTCGTGACAGATACCATCATGAACTCTTCATCGGACCGTGCCCGTCTGGCGCGAGACGTGCTGGAGTTTATCGGAACCCTTCTATGACGCTCTGGGCGATTGTCCCTGTAAAACCATTGCGGCGCGGAAAATCCCGTTTGGCGGGCGCGCTGTCGGAAGACGAACGAACGCACCTGAATCGGGTGCTGTTGGAACACACCCTGAAAACCCTGGGGGAAATCAAAGAAGTGGAGCACGCGCTGGTGGTCAGCCGTGATCCGCACGCCCTCACCATTGCCCGCAATCTCGGCGCGCGCACCGTCCGTGAGGACGGCCAGCCGCATCTGAATACCGCGCTGAAGCGCGCCACCGTCGTGGCGCAGATGCACGCCACGCGCGGCGTGCTGGTGCTCCCCGCCGACCTGCCCCTGCTCACCCGGGAAGACATTCAGTCATTGCTCGAACACGCAACCAATCCACCTGTGGTGGTCATCGCGCCCGACCGCCACCAAAAAGGGACCAACGCCCTGCTCATCTCGCCCTCGGGCCTGATCGAATACGACTTCGGCGAGAACTCCTTCAAGCGTCACTGCGAGCGCGCGAAGAAGGCGGGCGCGCGCCTCGAAATCGTCAACCTGCCCTCGCTCGGCCTGGACCTCGACCTGCCCGCCGATCTCGACATCGTTCTCGAGCAATTCGATTTCATGAAAGCCAATTCTTGACTCTTCCAGGAGGCGCCCATGGCTGACCGTGTTGCACTTTATTTGCAGGATTCGCACGATCTCCGCGACGGATTGGATTACGCCCGGTACGCGGAGGAGAAGGGCTTCGAAGCCGTCTGGCAGGCGGAAAGCCGACTGGTGCGCGACGCCATCGTCCCGATGGCTGCCTACGCCGCGGTGACGACCCGACTCAAAGTCGGTTCGGGCGTGATCAACAACTGGACGCGCAACATCGGACTGCTCGCCGCCACCTTCCTGACCCTGGACGATCTCGCCCCGAACCGCGTCATCTGCGGCATCGGCGCGTGGTGGGACCCGCTGGCGAAGAACGTCGGTATCGAACGCAGAAAGCCCCTGCTTGCCATGCGCGAGACCGTCGAAGTAATGCGCCGCCTGCTGAACATGGAGCGCGTCACCTTTCACGGCGAATTCCATCACGTGGATGGAATCGAATTGGATGTGGTTTACGGACGCCGCGAGCCGCGCAATGTCCCGATCATGATCGGCGCGACCGGCGACCAGATGATGGAACTGACCGGCGAGATCGCCGACGGCGCGGTGTTGAATTATTGCGTCGCGCCCGAATACAACGACAAAGCCATGGAACTGCTCGAAAAAGGCTTGAAGAAATCGGGACGCAAAATGGAGGACTTCGACCGTCCCCAGCTCATCGTCTGTTCGGTGGATGAAAGCCACGAAAAGGCCGTGGATTACACCAAGATGTTGCTCTGCCAGTATCTCGCGCAACAGCCGCACATTGCCAAAGCCTCGAATGTTTCGGCGGATGTGATTCAAAAGATTCAATCCATTTTGGGATGGCCCGCCACCAAAGAGCAGATCGTGAAAGCCAAGGACCTGGTGCCCGACGAACTGGTTCATCGCATCACCGCTTCGGGGACGCCCGAAGAGGCGAAGGCCAAAGTGGAAGAATACAAAAAGCGCGGCTGTACCTGCCCGATTCTGTATCCCGTCGGTGGGAATTTCAAGTTGTTGATTGATACGTTCGCGCAGAAATAGAGAGACGGGCGCCGAACAGAGCGCCACTCCGCTCGACGCGATGGTTGGAATCAGGAAGGAACCGTCTCAGGCACGGGCCGAAATCGCTCGCGCGCTCCCAGTTTTAGATGCAAGCCATAGAACGCCACCATCGCCACCGCGCACAGGATTCCCCCCGCGTACCAGACCCAGTTCGGGTTGTAATTATCCAGGATCAGGCCCGCCGCCCAGGGACCGACCATCGAGGGCACGGCCCATCCCAGCCCGCCGATCGCCATGTAACGACCGCGCATTTCCTCGGGCGCGAAGGCCGCCATGAGCGACTGTGTGGTTGGGATTCCAACCATCTCACCCGTCGTGATGATCCAGATCGCCAGCAGGAAAAGCGGATAAACCGAAACAAATCCGTACATCGTAAAACCGACAAGGTAAAAGCCCGACGCGGTCACCATCAACAGCAGGGGCGGGAAACGCTTGATGTAACGCGTGACAGAGAACTGCGCCAGCACCACCAGGATCGCGCTGGACGACATGAGGAATCCGTATCCGCTCGGGTCCACGCCGTGCTCATCGCGCAGGAACACGGACAGCGTGTTGTACATCTGCTGGTACACGGTCAGCATCAAAATGCACGCGAAGATGAACGCCATGAAGGCGCGGTCGCGCAATACATGACGGTATCCGCTCAATGTCCGAAGGAACGACTCGCGCTCCGTCGCTTCGCGCGGCTGGGGCTTGGTCTCAGGAATCAGGCGGTAGAAGACAACGGCGGTGATCAGGCTGAGGACGGCGTCCAGGACGAACAGCGAGAAGAACGAGCGCGAAGCCATAAAGCCCGCGATGGTCGGACCGATGATCCACGCAAGGTTGCCCACCACGCGCAAAATGCCGAACCCCTCGGGGCGTTTCTCCTCGGGCAGGATGTCCGCGATCATCGCATTATGGGCGGGTCCCGCCACGTGACCCAGCAGACCGACGACGACGATCAGCCCGTAGAACACCTCCAGTTTGGTGACCGCCCCCAGCGCCAGCGCGCTCAACGCGCTGAAGACCAGCCCGAAGAGGATGATGCCGCGGCGGCCGAATTTGTCGGTCAACGCGCCGCCGATGGTGCTCCCGATCAAGCCCGCGACCGAATTCATGGCGAGCATGGCGCCCGCCACCGTCATGCCCACGTTGAACTTCTGGGTGATGTAGAGCGCGAAGAACGGATAGAGCAGGGTCGCGCCGATCCCGTCAATGAACGAAACGCCGACGACGATCCAGAAACGGGTTGGAAATTCTCGATAGATGGTTCGAAATTTGGCCAGCACAGGTGTCTCCCTTTATGGGCGGCAAAGCAGGTATGCCTTGAGTCTACCATAACAGCGCGGGGCCGCCTCGATTATATACCTGACAAATTTCATCCCAAAACATGACACCGGGCTATTGTTCAAATGAGCAATTCTCCATACAATCGGCCTGCTTCATCCCAAGTTGTCCTTATGGAGGAACCGATGAAAAAAACAAACATACGAAACTGGCTGACAGGGCCATTGCTGGCGCTCATGCTCGCGGCCTGCGCGCCCGCCGTCCCTGCGACGGAGGCCGTAGTAACGGAACCAGCCGCGGAAACCATCACGTTGAAGATCGCCGTCCTGCCCATCATTGACACGCTTCCGATGTACGTCGCCGAGCAGGAGGGCCTGTTTGCGAAACACGGCGTCGCCGCCGAATTCGTCCCCGTCGCGTCCGCGCCCGAGCGCGATCAACTGCTGGCCGCGGGTCAGGCCGATGGCACGGTCAACGAAACGCTGGCCGTGATGAACTTCAACAAAGAGTCCGTGCAGATGCAGGTTGTCCGCTACGCGCTGCGACCTGTGGAGGGCTACGGACATTTCTTCATCCTCGCCTCCGCGCAGAGCGGCATCACCGACGCGCAGGGACTCAAGGACGTGGAGATCGGCGTCTCGCAGGGGACGGTGATCGAGTACGTGACCGAGCGTTTGCTCCAGGCTGAGGGGCTGACCGCCGACGAGATCAAGACCATCGCCGTGCCGAAAATTCCCGACCGCATGGCTCTGCTCGCCTCAGGCGAACTGAGCGCGGGCGTGCTGCCCGATCCGCTGGCTTCGCTGGCCGTTTCGCAGGGCGCGGTGAAAGTGTTGGACGATTCGATGCATCCCGAATATGGCTTCAGCGTGATCTCGTTCCGCAAGGCTGTAATTGATGCGAACCCCGACGCGGTGAAGGCTTTTCTCGCGGCCATCGAGGAAGCCAGCGATCTCATCAACCAGGACGCGTCCAAATACACGTCGCTGTTGAGCGACAAGGGACTCGTCCCGCCGCCGCTGCTCGGCGCGTTTGTCGTCCCGCCCTTCCCCGATCAGGGCGTTCCTACCGAAGCCGAATGGAACGACGCGCTGGCGTGGGCGAAGGAAAAAGGGATGCTGACCGTGGACGTTTCACACGCGGACTCGGTGAACGGCTCGCTTCTTCCCTGACCTTGCAGCGGCTGCCGTTATAATCAGCGTCACCTACGGGACGCGGATGAACGCGGAGAACGCGGAATTTAATCCGCGTACATCAGCGCTCGTCCGCGTCCCAGTTTTTTATTATGATCACCACCCGCGACCTCACCTTCGGCTACCCTCACACCTCTCCCCTTTTCCAGAATTTCAACTGGCAGATTCAGCGCGGCGAGACCTGGGCGATTCTCGGTCCCTCGGGCTGCGGCAAGACGACTCTCCTCTACCTGTTGGCAGGACTGCGCACCCCGAACACGGGACACATCCTCGTGGACGGTGAGACTCTCACGCGTCCGCGTCCGCGCACGGGGTTGATTTTGCAGGATTACGGCCTGCTCCCGTGGGCGACGGTTCGCGAGAACGCCGAGTTGGGGTTACGCGTCCGCGATTTTTACGGTCCCGATGGCAAGCACACGCCCAAGGATCTTCGCGTCGAGAACCGCGTCTCGCATTGGCTGGAGCGATTGGGATTGGCGGAAGTGACCGAAAAATTCCCCTCGCAAATTTCGGGTGGACAACGCCAGCGCACGGCCATCGCTCGAACGCTCGCCCTTCAACCCGATTTGCTTTTGATGGATGAACCCTTCTCATCCCTCGACGCCATCACTCGCGAAGACCTGCAAACCCTGACGCTGAGTCTGTGCGAAGAACAAAACCTGACGCTGGTCATCGTCACGCACGCCATTGAGGAAGCCGCGTCACTGGGACGGAAGATTCTCCTGCTTGGCGCCGCGCCGAATGAAGGGGCGCGCGTTTTTGAAAATCCGAACGCGGGGAGGGAAGGGTATCGCAATTCGTTGGAGTATCGCGAGCTGTGCGAAACGCTATGGAGGGAGATGAGACATGAAACGGCTTGAAGTAGTACCGCAAGATTTATCTTGCCTCTGCCAGTTGCGCCGTAAACTCGGGGGCAACATGAATGTTGCCGTACTGGAGGGGAGTCGCAATGAAACGCCGTGACGTAGTTCTCGCCGCGATTGGACTCTTCCTCCTCTGGCAGGTCGCGGCCATGCTGATTCGGCGTCCCATCCTGCCCGCGCCGACGGAGGTGATCGTCGTCTTCTTCCGCGAGTTGGGTGACGAGTTGCTGATTCACTTCGGCGTCAGCCTGTGGCGCGTCACCGCAGGGATGACCCTGTCCGTGCTGGCGGCCGCGCCTGCGGGCTTGGCAATCGGCGGCTCGAAGACGTGGAATCGAATCCTCTCGCCTGTCATCTACCTGCTGTATCCCATCCCGAAAGTTGTGCTTGTTCCAATTGTATTTTTGTTTTTGGGAATCGGCGACACGGCCAAGATCGCCATCATCTTTTTGATTTTGTTTTTCCAGATTGTCGTCCTCGTCCGCGACCAGGCCGCGGGGATTCCGCCCCAACTGTTGCAAAGCCTCCGCAGTCTCGGCGCGGGACGGCGCGCATTGTTTCGATTCGTGTACCTGCCTGCCAGCCTCCCCGCCATCTTGACCGCGCTGCGTCAATCCATCGGGACGGCAGTCGCAGTGCTTTACGTCACCGAGTTGTTCGCCACGAAATACGGACTCGGCTACTACATCTACTACAACGGAAGCACCCTGCTCGATTACACCGCCATGTACGCGGGTGTGATCGCCATGTCGCTGCTGGGATTGGGAATGTATTTTGCGGTGGATTGGCTGGAGAGGAAGTTGTGTAGGTGGAAGTTTGTAAGTTAGTCGGGTGGTCGGGTGGTCAGGTGGTCGCGTAGCCCATGCGTTCAACGACTATCCGACCGTGAGACCACGCGACTACGAGACTACGAGACCAATCCAAAACAACAAACTAAATACAAGAGCGGTTTGTCCCGTCCCTGCCAGCGCGGCGTTGAGCGGACGGCCGCGTTGCGTGAACACCGCCCGCGTGGATTTAAGCGCGAGGGGAATGGAAAGCCACGTCAACAGCGAAAGCCACGGAACGATTCCCAACAGCGCGGCCAGCGGTATAACCAGGTACGCGCCGACCATGCACAGCAGATATTCGATCCGCGCCCCACGCTCGCCAAACCGAACCGCCAGGGTATGTTTGCCCGCCTTTTTATCATTTTCGATATCGCGCAAATTATTGACGACCAGAATCGCTGTGATGATCAACCCAACAGGAACAGACATCCACCACGCCGCCGCGCTGACGGAACCGACCTGCACGAAGTATGTCCCCGCCACCGCCGCGACGCCGAAAAAGATAAAGACGAAGATATCGCCGAGTCCGTAATAGCCAAGCGGGAACGGTCCGCCTGTGTAGGCGATTGCTGAGATGATCGCGGCGAGTCCAATGGCAATCACCACCCAGCCGTGCAACCACGCGAGATACAAGCCGAACGCGGCGGCCAGCCCAAAGATGATCCACATGCCGCGCTTCACCTGCGCGGGTGTCAACAACCCCGCCTGCGTCACGCGCAGAGGCCCCTGCCGCTCCGAAGTGTCGGTTCCGCGCTCGAAATCGTACACGTCGTTCGCCACGTTGCTCCCGATCTGCAACAGCAGCGCCACGCACAACGCGGCCAGCGCGGGCGCGAGTCGAAACGAACCGTCCATCCACGCCAGCGCGCTGCCCATCACCACGCCCGAGGCCGCGGCAGGCAATGTCCTGGGGCGGATCGCCATCCACCAGATTTGAAACAGGGAAGGTTTGGTTTCCATCAATTCACCATAACTGTAGGGGTACAGCGATCTTCGATAAGCCATGACTTCCAAGCGTCTCGCTATGCCCTTACGATTTTCGCCGCATTGTAACATGCGTTTATAATTGGCCGAGTTTTGTAGGACAAAATTAATTTTGTCCCACCCAGGAGACCCATGACCCAACTGACGGGACAAGAACGCGCCGCTTACGTTCAAAACATGTTCACCCGCATCGCGCGGCGCTATGACCTGATGAACCGACTGATGACGGGATTCCAGGACGTGCGCTGGCGCCGACGCGTCATTCGACTCGCGCGGCTCAATCCCCACGCCTCGCTCCTGGACCTCGGGACGGGCACAGGCGATTTGGCGCGCGAGGCCCTGCGACAGTTCCCCGCGGCCCGCGTCGCCGCGGCGGACTTCACCCTCGAGATGATGCGCGTCGGACAGCGCCTCGGCCGCCTCCCCTTCTCCGCCGCGGACGCGCTCCGCCTCCCCTTCGCGGACGCGTCCTTCGACGCGGCCGTCTCGGGGTTCCTGATGCGAAACGTGACCGACATCCACAAGTCCCTGCAGGAGCAGTACCGCGTCCTCAAGCGCGGCGGACGGATCGTCATCCTCGACACGACTCGTCCAAAGAAAAACATTCTCTCGCCGTTCATCTGGATTCACATGCACATCATCATCCCCGCGTTGGGCAGGCTGATCACAGGCGAGCGCGACGCGTACAAGTACCTGCCCGACAGCACCGAGAATTTCGTCACCGCCGAAAGGATGGCCGCGCTCATGGCCGCGGTGGGATTCAAGAAGGTCGTGTTCGCGCGCCTGCTGTTTGGAACCATCGCGATCCATTGGGCGGAAAAGTAAAAAAATTCAATTTGCCATCAAGGGACTCACATGAAAACCAAACAACCCAACTCACGTCATTGCTTCGTTTGCGGGCTGGAGAATCCCATCGGCCTGCGCCTGCACATGTACCAGACCGCGCCCGGTGTGATCGAAACCACCTTTACCGCGCCGGAGCACTTCCAGGGCTATCCCGGCGTCCTGCACGGGGGTATCGTCGCGTCCATTCTCGACGAGGTCTCCGGCCGCGCCCATATGGGCAGTGACCCTGCATCACCGCGCTTCATGTTTACGGGCAAAATGGAAGTCAAATATCGAAAGAACGTGCCCATCGGCCAGCCGCTTAGAATCGTTGGAAAGGCGGGCAAATCGAAAGGGAAAATGGCCGAGGGCTGGGCGGGCATCTACGACCAGGGCGGCGAACTGCTGGCCGAGGCAACCACCCTGCTGATTGACGTGCCGCAGGAATCGTTCGATATGTCGCGCCTGGACGAGCTCGGCTGGAAGGTGTATCCGGACTGATACAAACGAGCCCGATTCCGGGGGAGTATAATACCGTCAGACAACCGCCCACATGGAGTGATCATGATCACCGTCTATCACCGACCCCGCACGCTCGACGAGGCCCTGACGCTTCTCTCCCAACCGAACACCGTCCCCCTCGGCGGTGGGACGCTTCTTTCTCACCCCTCACCTGATCCCGTTTCCGTCGTTGACCTGCAAGCCCTCGGCTTGAACCGCATCCACAAAAAAGGCAACAACCTCGAAATCGGCGCGGCTGTCACGCTCCAGCAGTTGCTCGAATCGGAGCATTGCCCTGAAGCGTTGAAGACCGCCATCAAACTGGAAGCCCCGCTCAACCTGCGAAACTCCGCCACCGTCGCAGGGACGCTGGTCGCGTGCGATGGACGCTCGACCTTTGCTTGCGTATTGCTAGCGTTGGATGCGAAGTTGACCACGAACCACGGACCGCAGACCACAGGTGGTTCATCGTCAGTTATCAGTGGTTTGGGAGATTTTCTCCCTCTTCGCCCACGCGGACTGATTACTTCCGTCACCCTGCCTCTCAACGTCAAACTTGCCTTTGAAACCGTCTCGCGCACGCCAGCGGACAAGCCCATCGTTTGTATCGCCCTTGCGAAATGGGACTCAGGCCGCACGCGGCTGGCAGTCGGCGGGTTTGGCAGGAGTCCCCTGCTCGCGATGGATGGGACAGAATCGGCAGGTATCGAGGAGGCCGCGCGCAACGCCTGCCACGAAGCGACGGATGAATGGGGTTCGGCGGAATATCGCATGGATGTTGCCGCGACGCTGGCGAAGAGATGCCTGGAGACGATTCGGTAAGAGAAAACGAAAATGTCGAAGGAACAGAAATCCCCTCAACCTGAAAAGCCCAAGACCCCGTCAATGGGGTTTTGGATCGCCATTGGCACTGCAATTGGAGCAGGTCTCGGTGTGGCGATAGATAATATTCCCGTCGGCGTGGCAATTGGAATCGCGTTGGGCGCGGCCATCGGCGCGGCGCAGAATCAAGCGAAGAAGTCCTGAAACGAAAAGTTATAAGTCTCGATAGAGGAGTAAGTCTATGCAATTCAAAGATGCCGCATATGAAATCCTGAAATCGGCAGGGAAACCGCTTCATTACAATCAGATTACCGACTTAGCCATCCAAGAAGGCATCTTAGAAACCGCAGGGCTTACGCCACACGCTACTATGGGGGCGCTACTGTATACTGATACGCTAAAAGAAAACTCGCGATTCCGACGTGGGGACGAGAAAGGCACCTTTGCACTTCAAATCGCTGGCACAAAAGGAATAAAACAGCAGATAGAGACTATCCAAAAACAAGTAAGGCAAGAACTACGCAAGCATCTGCTCAAGATGCATCCTAAAAAATTTGAAGAGTTAATTCGATCCCTCCTGGAAGAAATGGGCTTCGACGAGGCAGAAACAACATCCTATGGTAACGACAAAGGTGTAGATGTGCGAGGCGTTCTCAGGACCAATCCCCTTAGCACTACCAAGGTAGCCATCCAGGCCAAACGCTGGACGGGAAATGTCGGTGCGACCATTGTACGTGAATTGCGGGGATCGCTGCGCGTGGCTGATGCTGAACAGGGCCTGATTATTACACCAAGCGACTTCACTCCTGAGGCAAAAAATGAATCGCAGGCAGAGGGAAAGACTCCTATCGCTCTGATAAATGGAGTTCAACTCGTGGATTTGCTTATCCAATATCAAGTAGGCATAAAACAGGAGCAATATACTGTTCCTTCAATCGATACAGAATATTGGACAGAAGTATTGGGTGTATCTGTGGAAGAAGGCAAATGAAGTGACCAAGATCGCGTAAAGGTATGTCTGTGTTATTCCTCCCTCTCAACCAAATCCTGCGCGGCGATGAACCCCTCCCCGTCCCTCCCCAAATCCGACAAGAGCAAGGCTGGTTGTTATGTGCAATATCCTTTGTCGGATTTGGGGAGGGTGCCCGCCCACGAAGTGGGCAGGGCGGGTGGGGTCGAGGATCGCAGGTTGGATTTCTAAACGGAGTCATTATGCCGCCGCGCCGAACAATCCCCAAAGGCTATGAGCACGCCCGCCAACTGCGGAAGGAACCGACGCCTGCCGAACGAAAACTCTGGGCGCGTTTACGCAACGCTCAACTTCTCGGAGTGAACTTCAGAAGACAACACGCAATCGGACAATATGTCCCTGATTTTTGTTCCCCGAAAATGAAACTTATTATCGAGCTGGATGGAAGTCAACATTTGGAATTACAAGATTATGATGCACAACGAACAGAGTACTTTGAATCACGAGGCTATAAAGTCATTCGCTTTTGGAATCAGCAGGTAATGAACGATATCGAAGGCATCTTGCGTCAAATCACGGCTGCATTATTGGAACCCCGAGAGTGAACCGACTTCCCCTCAACCAAATCCTCCGCGGCGACTGCCTCCCCCTGCTCGCCACCCTCCCCGAAGCCTCGGTGGATTTGGTCTTCGCCGACCCGCCGTACAACCTGCAACTGCGCAACGACCTGTACCGTCCCAATCGAACCAAAGTGGATGCAGTGGACGACCGCTGGGACAAATTCGGCAGTTTCGCAGAATATGACGAGTTCACGCGTCAATGGCTGGCGGGATGCCGCCACGCGCTCAAGGACACGGGCACAATCTGGGTCATCGGGTCCTATCACAACATCTACCGCGTCGGCGCGATCATGCAGGATTTGGGATTCTGGATTCTGAACGACGTCATCTGGCTCAAGACCAATCCCATGCCCAACTTCCGCGGCGTGCGCTTCACCAACGCCCACGAGACCCTGATCTGGGCGCAGAAGAAAAAAGGCGCAAAATACACCTTCAACCACAAGGCCATGAAAGCCCTGAACGACGACCTGCAAATGCGCTCGGATTGGACAATTCCCCTCTCGACAGGAAAAGAACGCATCAAGACCAATGGAACAAAGGCGCATCCAACGCAGAAGCCGGAGTCCCTGCTTTACCGCGTGATTCTTTCCAGCACAAACCCCGGCGACGTGGTGCTCGATCCGTTCTTTGGTTCAGGCACGACCGGCGCGGTCGCCAAAAGACTCGGGCGTCACTTCATCGGCATCGAACGCGACGCGAAATATATCAAGGTCGCGCAGAGGCGAATCGCCTCCATCGAAATAGCGGACTCGCCCAGCCTCGACGTGGCTACACGCAGACCGACGCGCGTCCCCTTTGGCGCGTTGCTCGAACATGGACTGCTTCACCCCGGCCAGAAACTTTACTTTGCCAAAGGCGGCAAATCCGCAACAGTACTGGCAAATGGACACATCCGCTGTGGCAAGGTCACTGGTTCGATTCACACGGTGGCAAAGTCACTGACGGGCGCGCCTGCGAATGGATGGGACGTCTGGTTTTATAATGACAAAGATGGAAACAGGCAATCCATTGACACGCTGAGACAAATCATTCGAAATATCACCCTTGAACCTTCAACTTTCAACGAAAGACAAACATGAACCTCACCCTCCACATCAACGGCACTGACGACGAAATCGAAGCGCCCGCACACACCACACTCCTCTCCGCCCTGCGCGGACTGGGCTTCCACGGTGTGAAGTTTGGCGATGAACACGGCCTCACAGGCGCGGACACGGTTCTGCTGGATGGCCGTCCCGTCAACGCGGGATCGCTGCTGGCCGCGCAGGCCGAAGGTCACAAGATCGCAACCATCGAATCTCTCGGCGAACATCCCGAACAGGGTTGGAAAACAACCGAAGGGCTCCATCCTCTGCAACAGGCATTCGTCGAGTCAGGCGCGATCCAGTGCGGATACTGCACCCCCGCGCAGATTCTCGCGGCGAAGGCCTTGCTCGATGAAAATCCAAATCCAAGTGAAGAAGAGGTGCGCGATGCGATTGCTGGTGTGTTGTGCCGTTGCACGGGCTATCTCAAACCCGTGCAGGCTGTGCTCAAGGCCGCGGCGGTCATGCGCGGCGACGAACCCATTGCATTGGATTCCGTCCATTGGGATTTTGGTGGGCCACAAACCGATTCACCAAGTGGAGATGACTCGCCGCAAATGACGGGTGTGATGACGCGCCCGAAAGTTGTCGTCACCCCCGAAAAAAAAACGTGGCAGACGGTCGGCAAGCCAGAAATTAAAGTGGACGCGGTCAAACTCGTGCAGGGCAAGCCCGCCTTCGCCGCCGACCTGGAAAAGCGCGGACTGCTCCACGCAAAAGTCCTCCACTCGCCGCATGCGCACGCGCGCATCAAGCGGATAGACGCCCGCCGCGCGCGTGACCTGGAGGGGGTCGCGGCGGTTCTGACGTGGCAGGATATCCCGCGCGTCGTCTACTCCACAGCGGGTCAGTCCGACCCGATTCCCGGTCCGCTGGACACGTTCTCGTTGGATAACAAAGTCCGCTTCGTGGGCGACCGCGTCGCGTTCGTCGCGGCAGAGACGCCCGAAATCGCGGAGAAAGCCCTCTCACTAATTGAAGTCGAATACGAAATCCTGCCTGCTATACTTGATCTGCGCGAGTCGCTCGGCAACCCGACCATCATCCACGACGAGCCAGAATATGTGAACTTCGCGGATTCGCATCCCGAAAAGAATCTCGCGGCCGAAATCCGCATTGACATTGGAAACGTGGACAAAGGTTTCGCCGAAGCAGACGAAATCTTTGAAGCCGAGTACGTGGTGCCGAAGGTGCAACAGGCGCACATCGAGCCGCACGTCTGCGTGACCTATTGGGACGAGGACGACCGACTAGTGATTCGCACCTCGACGCAAGTCCCGTTCCACGTGAGGCGTCAACTCGCGCCCGTGCTGGGACTGCCTGTCAAGCGCATCCGCGTCATCAAGCCGCGCATCGGCGGAGGTTTCGGTGGCAAGCAGGAAGTGCTGATGGAAGACGTGGCCGCGCACCTGACCATCGCCACCAAACGGCCTGTGATATACGAGTACACGCGCGAGGAAGAATTTATCGCCTCGCGCTCGCGTCATCCGATGCGAATCAAAATGAAGACGGGAGTCAAGCGCGACGGGACGATCACTGCCAACGAAATGGTCGCCCTCTCGGATACGGGTGCGTACGGTTGTCACGCGCTGACCGTGACGGGTAACACGGGACACAAGTCCATGGCGTTGTATGTGGGCGACGGCGAATATCGCAAGTCGCCCAACATCCGCTTCTATGCGGACGTGGTCTACACCAACACGCCGCCCGCGGGCGCGTATCGTGGTTACGGCGTCCCGCAGGGTTACTGGCCGCTCGACCGTCACATGGAGAAAATCGCGCGGGCATTAAATCTCGACCCGATTGAATTTAGACTCAAGAACGCGATTCGACCGGGCGAGTATCACCCATTCAGTACAGCCTGGAACGAAGGCCGCGAGCCGCGGCCTGAAATTATTCACACCGTTGGTCTCGAACAATGTGTCGTGCAAGGTAAAGCCGCGATTGGATGGGATGACAAGTTTGGGAATGAAGAGTGGCATACACGTGCAACGTCCGCCGTGCGACGTGCGAACGCACCCCGCACGGCGCACTCCGCACTCCGAAGGGGAATCGGTGTCGCGTTGGTCATGCAAGGAACCGCCATCCCCTACCTCGACATGGGCGGCGCATCCATCAAGATGAACGACGATGGTTCGTTCAATCTCCTCGTCGGCGCGACGGATTTGGGAACTGGCTCAGACACCGTCCTGGCGCAAATGACCGCGGAGGTGTTGGGCGTCCCCGTGGATGACATCATTTGTTACTCGTCCGACACCGATTTCACGCCGTTCGACAAGGGCGCGTACGCATCTTCGACAACCTATATTTCTGGAACCGCCGCGACCAAAGCCGCGCAGATTTGCGCCGAGCGAATCAAAGGGAGAGCGGTTCAAATGTTCAAGGTTGCAGGTTTGAACGTTGAACCTTCCAATTTGCAACTTTCCAACCGCATGGTGATTGCACCCAACGGACAAAGCATTCCGCTTAAAGAAATTGCACTCGACAGCCTGCACCGTAACAACCAGGAACAGATCATGGGAGTCGCGTCGTACGTCTCGCCTTCGTCTCCCCCTCCGTTCGCGGCGCAATTCGCCGAAGTGACGGTTGACACCGAGACGGGCGCGGTCACGGTGGATCGACTCGTGATGGCAGTGGATTCGGGCGTGATCGTGAATCCGCTCACGGCGTCAGGTCAGATCGAGGGCGGCATGACGCAAGCCCTCGGCTACGCGGTCTGCGAGGAGATGCGCTACGACGAGAAAGGCCAGGCCATCGAGCGCGACTTTGACCGCTATCACATCTTCCGCGCGGACGAGATGCCCGAACTGGAAACCATCTTCGTGGAAACGTTCGAGCCGACGCACCCGTTCGGGGTCAAGGCTGTGGCGGAGATTCCGATGGACGGGGTCGCGCCAGCAGTCGGCAACGCGGTCCTCGACGCAGTGGGAGTCAATGTGGATGAGAATCCCGTCACGCCGGAGAAGGTGTGGAGGGCGTTGAAGAAATAGCACACAGACTTCCGAAGTCTCGGAGACTTCGGAAGTCTTGACTCCACAGGTATAATCTTTCCATGTCCCTCGTTTACGTCATCGGCCACGTCAACCCCGATACCGACTCCATCGCCTCCGCCATGGGCTACGCCTGGCTCCAGCGCGAACGCGACCAGGTCAATGCCGTCGCGGCGCGGGCGGGCGCGCTCAATCCACAAACGGCCTGGGTGTTGAAGACGCTCGGACTCGAAGCGCCCGTCCTGCTCACCGACGCATCGCCGCGCTTCGAATCGGTCATGCAAAGACTCGACAGCCTGCCTCCCGAAGCGCAACTCGGCGCGGCCTGGACCCTCGCCAGCAAAACGGGCGGCCTCGCGCCCATCGTCAACGCGGACGGCACGCCCTACGGTCTGATCAACGGCCTCAGCCTGTTCAAATATTTTTCGGAGACGCTCGGCCCGCGTCCGGGCGACACGACCGTGCGCGAGATGATGTCCGCGCCGTGCCGCGGCGCAGCCAATACGAACGTCCCGAAATACGCGGCCAACGCCCACATCCGCGATTCGCTCAACCGCATCCTGCGCGACGAACTCGACGATTACTGGGTGGTGGACGAAAACGGCCGCTACCTCGGCGTCGCCCGCCAGCGCAACCTGCTCAACCCGCCGCGCCTCCGCATTATCCTCGTGGATCACAACGAGCCGCGCCAGGCCATCGCCGCGCTCGAGGAGGCCGAACTGCTCGAAATCCTCGACCATCACCGCCTCGGCAACCCGCACACGCACGCGCCGATTCGATTCACGGTGGACATCGTCGGCTCGACTTCGACTCTCGTGGCCGAACAGGCCATCGAGGCGGGACTCTCCATGCCGCCCGCGCTGGCAGGTGCGCTTCTCGCGGGACTTTTATCGGATACCCTTATCTTGACCTCTCCCACCACCACGCCGCGCGACCGCGCCGCCGCGGACAAACTTTCGCGCTGGGCCTTCGTCGGCGGGAGTCCGCTTGAGGGCGAGACCATCGAGTCGTACGGCAAGGCTGTCCTCGCCGCGGGCGCGGGACTCTCCAACCGCAAGCCCGAAGACGTGGTCGGTACGGACATCAAGGCCTACGTCGCGGGCGGATTCAAGTTCGCCGTCGCGCAGGCCGAAGTGACCGACCTGATGCAGATCGGCGAGCACCTCGACCCGCTCACCAAAGCCCTCGACGCCCTGCGCGACAAGCGCGGCCTCGACTTTGCCATGCTTTTGATCACCGATGTGGTGCGCGGTTCCAGCCGTTTGATTCTGTCCTCCTCCGCCCCGCCCGTCCTCGCCGACCTGCCCTATCCTCCCCTGCCCGATGGCACGCGTGATGCGCCGGGTGTTGTTTCGAGGAAGAAACAGTTATTGCCTGTGGTGTTGGGATTGCTGGAACGCTGATAAAATCGGGTCGAGGATCTTCCATGTTGCCGATTAAGACAAAAGTCCGCCCAACGGGTTTCCCGCCCGTTTCCAAAACACTGCCGCAGGCCATTAAGCGCCTCGCGGCCGCGCTAAAACCCGAGAAGATCATTCTTTTTGGTTCCTATGCCAGCGGGAATCCATCGCCAGACAGCGATGTGGATCTGCTCATCATAAAAGATGGCGATAAAAAACAGAACTACATCACCGCATCCATGTTGCTCTACCCGCGCAAATTTCCAGTGGATATCATCGTGAAGACCCCCAAGGAAGTGAATGAAGCATTGAAGGGCGGCAAGGACAATAGCTTCTTCATTCGGGAAATCATGAAAAAGGGCAAGGTCCTTTATGACCGATATCAATGAATTGAAATCGTGGATTTCATATGCCGAAGAGGATTATTCGGCGGCAAGGGCACTTTTGAAACACGCAAAGCCGAAGTTGTTCAGCGCATGTTTTCACGCCCAACAATGCGCGGAAAAATATTTAAAAGCAATGCTGCTTCTGAAAGATGTGGATTTTCCAAAAACACACGACCTTATTTCCCTGAACATGCTTTGCAATCAGGCAGGTATTTTTACGGGCTTCAATCCTCATGACCTTGTGGAACTGTCCAGACACGCGGTCGAAACCCGCTACCCGGGAAACCAGCCAACTTTGGAAGAAGCGCGGGAAGCCGTCAAAATTGCCAATGTGATTCGCAAGTTTGCCCGAAAGTGGCTGGGACTGAAATAGCGCGCGACGCCCCGGCGCGGTTTCGAGGAAGAGGTAGTTGTTGCCTGTGCTGTTGAGACTGTTGGAGAGGTAAGGTTCCTCACCCTAGAATCGAAAGATGAGAGCAAAAGGATTTACAGGTCTGCTGATAATTCTACTGGGGTCGGTATTACTGACGATTTCGTGTTCGTCGGAAGTTGACCCTTCGACCGCGAATTCACCATCAGCCGCGCCAACTGTCCCTCCGTCATCGCCAACTACACCGGCTCCAGAATTTACCTCCACGCCCGATATATTTCAAGCCATCTTTGATGCCCTGCAGGACGAAGGAATCAATGTTGAGCACCAGGTCGGCAACGCAGACGGCGGATGGGGATTGATCGTCGGCGGCGTGGAAGTTCCCAACGCCCACTTTGACGAAAACGGACAGGCCTTCCACATCCAGATCGGGGATGAGTTGATGAACATCCCCGCTTCCGAAGTCCCCGATAGACTGCGCACGACAGAAGACGGGGTTTTGGTGTTCATGGATGCCGGCGGCAACGCCATCGCCGGTTTCGGCCCCAACATTACCGCCGAAAAACTTGCGGGAAGATGGTTTGTCGAAAGTGAAGTAATTGGAACTGCCGAAAATCCCGTTGTAATTGGTAACACCTGGCAATCTTATATTGATTGGATTGGTGCAGAAAAGATATTTTACGATCCTTTCCCGGAGGATGTTTATTATCCCGAGAGTGATAAAATTTGGAGAGATTATGCGACTAATGAAGGGTACGAAGATGCGGAAGCAAATGGCGGCTTCTCGGGTTATAGCCCCTTTGGATTACTACCCAGGGCGGAACTTTGGAGATCACCTTTTCGCCACGGTGTAAACTATAAAATATTGGAGCCAAATGAAGAAGATGGCAGGACGAGTTACACACTAATTGAAGCCGAGCAGGTTTTGGATCCAGCGGACCGTTTACACATTCAAGAATTGAATTATGTCAATCTCTCTGAGGTCTATAAAACACTTGAAGAAGCGATAAGGGCTGCAAAAAGGCACAGTTATTACTCTGGAGAAGGGTTTTATATGCTACCCGCTTACTACCATATGCATCGTGACTTTTTGGAGAAATATCCCAGACTTGAAAATAATTTTCTTTTTCTTGAAGAGTTTGGCTATCTTACCCCAGACGGGGAAGTTGATCAGGCTCGCCTGGAAGCTATGGTTATGGACATGCTGGAAACCGGGCATATATCGCCCGAGATGGAAAGACTGTGGTGGCTTTCTGCGTATAAGACCATTAATGAAGAGCGGGTCGACGGCTAGTTACGAGTTGTTCTGCACTTAATTGCCAGCTGCCCGATATTTCTCAAGCGGTGCAGAGATGCTTTTCTTTTGAGGATGTGCAATAATTTTTATTGTGAGAAGACCTATACCATCGTTTGTTTTAGCAATCCCGTTTTTTGTTCTTTACTTAGTGGCGTATTTGTCGGGGGGTGGGATAGTTTGGGCGCAAGATACGTGTGATTATCAAACGTACGGTGACTCAGAATGTCAGCCTCCCGATTGTCCCTGTAACGACCCCGGAAATACTGGCTGGTGTAACCAAGCAACAGGTCAATGTATGAGAACTTGTGGAAATTGTTCTTGCACAGAACCTCCGCCCAGAGGTCTTGGTTGTGATTGGTTGCCCTATCAACCACCTTGTCCCAACCCGGATGATGTTCAGACTCGCCGTTGTGATTGTGATTCATCCGTCTATCAAATTCAAGCTTGTCCGACGGATGCGCCCACGCCGCCTCCCGGCGCAACCAATACTCCCACGGTAACCATTACTTCACCACCGGTCGCGACTTGTTCAATATCATTTCTGTCTTCCGTGAGTATCACTGTCGGGGGGACGGCGACGGCCAGCGTGATGGTCAACTCCGAAACAAACGGGGATGTGGATGAAGTGCTTTTTTCCCTTCCCAACACAACCTACGCCTCTTTTTCCGGCGCGCAAACCTATACCGATACAACCCGTACGGGAAGCATATATTCCGCGGATGTTGACGGGGAGTCCGCCGGCTCCGTAACACTATCCGCAACGGGAAGGATGGTTTCGGAAGGGGCAACCTGCACTGCCACAACGACCGTTGCCGTTTCGGCTCCGCCACCTTCGGTTGGATGGTTCCAGGTCGTCGGGGGAGATGTGATCGCCGGAAACGGAGCGGGGGATGTGATTTCGCTGACTATTCCGGCAACCTGCACGGCCCCGACTTGTACGCCGGTTTTAATCAAAGACAACTTTACCCCCAATGGCTTTTCGGGCGTGGCTTCCGCCGGGGGAGCAAGCGTTGGTGTGGGAACAAGCGGCAGCGTCTCCGCCGCCAACTGGAAAGTGACCAACGGCCCCTTTTTGGGGCTTGAGGGCTACAACTACGCCTACTTCACAAGGAAGATTCCCGAAGGATGCACCCCGCAAAACATATCGGGATCATCGGTAACTTTATCTTCGGGCGGAGCAACCGGGGGAACCTGCGGGAGTTACTTTTGGTTCAAAAAGGATTCGGGTGCCTTGACTATCACGGGACCCGTTAATTTGGCAGGTCGAAAAGTTATCGTCTTTTCGGCGGGGGATGTGACCATTTCGGGGGATGTCAACTTCAACGACGGGGCGGGGGCATTCTATCTTTTTGCCGGGGGAAACATCAACATTGCCCCGGCAGTCGGGGACGCCGCCGCAACCACCCCAACCCCCGATGTTGAGGGAATTTTATTTGCGGGCGGGCAGGTCTTTACCGGCACTGTCGGGTCAGCCACCCACGCCGAGGTGCGACTAAAGACCCCGCCATCAATAGGGGTAAAATCATTCCATGCCACCTCCCAATCTCAATGGCAAATACACCTCCGGCAAGCACCGCTCGCGCCTCTTTCGCGAGCCAAAGCGCTTCCGCCTGCCCATTAGTCTCTTTATTCTGGGGATCATTATTCTCTTTTTGGTCCTGCTTCCCATTTATCGTATCGAGCCGGTCTTCCCGGGCAATCCCAACTTCTTCCCAACGCTGACGCCAACCATCACGTTAACGCCCACGTTGACGCCGACCTCGGTCTATGCCCTCTACGGCGGGCGGATCGTCTTCACCTGCACGCGCGAAGACATCAACCAAATCTGCGCGGTCCACGCGGTCGGTACTGGCTACGTCCAGCTCACCGACGACTTCCGCAACAAATACTATCCCATTTTCACCCCCGACATGAGCGGGGTCGTCTTCGCTAAAAACGAGGGCGATTATTTCGACCTGCACCTGCTGACGTTCTCCGACTCGAAAACCATCCAACTCACCCACTACATTGGCAACGCCCTCTCGCCCAGGTTCTCGCCCGATGGAAGCCAAATCCTCTTTCTCAATCGCGTCAAGGACTCTCCAACCTCCATTTGGGTCATGGGAGCGATGGGCGAAGACCCGCATCAACTGTATGCAGGCGCGCACGACATCGTCGGCGCGGACTGGTCGCCCGACGGCAGGGCTATCGCCTTCGCCATATCCACGGGACAACCCAATGCCTACGAGATCCACCTGCTCGACGCGACCCAACCCGACCAGCCGCCCACGCGGCTCACCTACGCGGTCGAGGGCGCGACGGGCAGTATTGACTGGTCGCCTGATGGAAAATCTCTGCTGGTCTGCATGGGACCTGCAGGCGGCAAGAACGTCTATCGTTTCGACATCGCCACCGCCAACGCCGTCCAACTGACCTTCGGCGGGAACAACGCCGCCGCCTCCTATTCGCCCGACGGGCAGTACATCGTCTTCAATTCCCTGCGCAACAACGGCCAGGCCGATCTCTTCATCATGCGCGCCGACGGTCACAGCACGCGCCAGTTGACCGACGACCCCGAACCCGACTGGCAGCCGCAGTGGGGGCCTTAGAGAGCGTTTTAAAAAGTGGTCGAGTAAGATTGGAGAATGACCAAATTCAACCAAACCTACCCGACCGATCTCAAGTATACCGAATGGCAACAGATTTCGGAGTTTTTTCCAAGTTTCCAAAA
>JBFMCC010000003.1:0-143807 GCA_040754535.1 Chloroflexota bacterium | reverse complement strand
ACTTGTTGTTTTGTGTTTTCCATATCTTCTTAACTCCCTCTCCCTTTGGGAGAGGGCCGGGGTGAGGGAGAGTCGGTCACCATTTTATCTTCGCGCCAGCCAGATACTCGAACGTCTTTCCAAACTCCTTCTGGCCCTCTTTCGACAAGACGCGCGCCATCGGCCAGACTTCCATGTCTTTCCAGAAGTGCATCAGCCGCCAGGGGAACACGAACGGGTATTCGAAGAAAAAGCGATAGGCGTATTCCCACGCGGTTTCGATTTGCGACTTACTCAAACCCTTTTTGCTTTTCAACGCGCCTTCGATCATCGCGTAATATTCGTCCCATGTCATTGGGTCGAGGGTGAAGCCGCGTTTGCGGTAATGCGTCTCGCCGCAGGCAATGACGGGGATGCCGCGCATGCACATTTCAAGTCCTGTTGTGGTGGTGTAAACCAATCCAAGATCGGCGATCTCCATCAGATCGTACGTGTTGACCTGTTCGAGCGGCCCGATGAGGTGAATGTTCTGCGGGATTTCGGGCAACGCGGACCTCACGACATCCGCCATGGACGGGCCGTGAGTCAGCCGCTCGCCGGGGTGAATGCGAATCACCAATTGGACGCCCGACCTGTTCGCGAAAAACTGGACCGTTTTCCCGATCCAATCCGCCATACTGCGCGCAAAGGCGTTTCGACCGAGGGTGAGGCTGTCGCCGAGGACGTTGGTCGCGAGCAAAACAACGGGACGTTTCTTATCAAGTCCCAATTCTTTGCGAAGTTCCTCACCGCCTTTGGTCGCCACATCCTGCCACTTGCGGGCGGATTTGCCGAAGGACTTCCCGCCCATGCGCGCTGACTCGAGCTCCTCGATCAGGGCGCGCTCGGATTTGGTCAGTCTGTTCCCGCCGCGCGCCTTCCAGAGCGCGTCCGTGTTCTGGCGCATGACCTCGTCATCCTGCGCGATCCACACCTGCTCGCGCTGGTCATTGAATTCGTATGTGACCGTTCTGATTTTCAAATGCCGCGCGGCGCGATAGACCGCGCCCAGTTCCGTGATAGTGCCGTTGGGAATGAGCACAACATCGGGCTTTGTATCTTGCATGAGTGCCAACGCGGCGCGGGCGGCAAAGTCGTTGCATTGAAGGCGAAGTTTATACAGCGCGGATTTCGTGTCCACATCTTCGACCTGGTCCGTGTATTGCGCGTCGTAATTGGAGACGAGATGAATGTCTTCGACCAGAGCCTTCGGTAAAACGAGGGCAGGCTTGAGGTCCAGAAGGGAAACGAACTTTACAAGTCCATCCAGGGGTTTGAGCACGCGGCGCGTGTACAAGTCCTGCCGTCGCAGATCGAACTTGTTGATGTCTTTGCGCCAGTCGTGATACGGGAGGTAGGCCACCGTGACGTCGTGTCCCATGCCGCGCAGGGCGAGGCCGATGATGGCGGCCTGCTCGACCCAGTAATGCAGGGTGGCAAAGAGCAAAAGTTTTTTGCCCGTCTTCGCTTTTTCGGCAAACGGACGCGCCTGTTCGACGGCTTTCGGAAGCGCGGCTTCCAGTTTGCTCAGGTTGTAGCGCGTGCGCGGACGACCCTTGCGAATCGAATCGTATAAGTCTGCAGAATATGGGATGTTGCCGAGGAGGAATTTGAGAACAGAGGATGCGTTCATTTTTACACGCTGGTTGAGTAGGCGGCGTGGTCTCGATACGCAAAGAACGCTACTCGACCATCGCCGCCGTACACTTGCACCTGCGTGCAAGTGCAGGTGTCGAGACCTAATCGACTCTTTCGATCTTCCATTCCAGCCGCGGACGCACCGGACCCTGGCGCAGTTCGGGCCATTGCGTGCCGGGCGCGCCGGAGATATCCACGTTGAAGGCCAGGGCGTTCTCGTCCATGAAATAGCGGCGCACGCCGAAGGAACTGGCGTTTACGCCGATGGCATATCTTCCCTCGTTGAGGAAATCGCCGGGGATGACACAACGGCTGCGATAAAAGCCTGCTTTGCGCGCGCCGTGCTTCTCGAACATCTTCGGCTCGTCGGTATCGAAGGAGGTCAGCACGTATTCGCCGCGCATGGTGCTCAAGTAAAAACCGACGCGCAGGCCGGTCAACGGGCTGTCGAGGCGGTATTCGAATTCCAGCGTGATCGGCTCGGTGGAACGGGCGGTCTCCAGCACCTTGCCGCGTTTGTCCTTCAGCCGCAGGGCAATCGGGTGGAAGGGCGCGGCGGAGACCGGCGCCTCTTCCGCATCCCAGACGCGCTCGCCCGCCTGCTGACTCCCCGAGGCGAGATAGAAATCCACGGCTTCGGGCGTGGGTGCGCGCTTGATCAACTGTCCCTTGTTGAGCACGATGGCTTCCTGCGTGAGGCGCAGGATGGCCGACATGTTGTGACTGACGAAGAGCACCGTGCGTCCCTGCTGGGCCACGTCACCCATCTTGCCCAGGCATTTCTTCTGGAATTCCGCATCGCCGACCGCGAGGACTTCGTCCACGACGAGGATCTCGGGCTCGAGATGTGCCGCGACCGCAAAGGCGAGTCGAAGGTACATGCCCGAGGAGTAACGCTTGACCGGCGTGTCAATGAACTGTTCGACTTCCGAAAACGCGACGATCTCGTCGAACTTGCTGTCGATCTCGGCGCGCTTCATGCCGAGGATGGCGCCGTTCATGTAGATGTTCTCGCGCCCGGTCAATTCGGGATGAAAGCCTGTGCCCACCTCGAGCAGCGATCCCACCCGTCCGCGCACGGTGACGCTGCCCCTGGTCGGTTCGGTGACGCGCGACAGGACCTTGAGCAGGGTGCTCTTGCCCGCGCCGTTTCTCCCGACGATGCCGAGCACCTGTCCCTCCTCGACATCAAAGGTGACGTCGTTCAGGGCCCAGATGAAATTATCTTTGACGGAAGCGGGCTGAGGGTCCGCGCGGCGAACGAGGGCTTTCGCCCAGCGCGCCGGCGCGGTGACCGTGTCCACCAGCACGTCGCGCAGCATCCCGTAGCGGAATTTGGTCTGCGCCGCGCCGATCCTGTAGCGTTTGGAAATGTGATCAACCCGAATGGCGATGGTCATGTTAGATCGTGTCCGCGAAGGTGCGTTCCATGTTGCGGAAGTAGAACAGCCCGCCGACCAGCACCAGCATGGAAATGGCGACCGAGACCCACAGCGCCGCGTTCGGCCCGCTCCCCGAACCGAGCAACGCCCAGCGGAAACCGTTGACCACGCCCGCCATCGGGTTGAGCGAATAGACGATCTGCCATTGGTCCGAAATGATCTTGGCCGAGTAGGCCACGGGCGTGATGAACATCCAGAACTGTGTGAGGAACGGGAGCGCGTAGTTCACGTCTCGGTATTTGACGTTGATGGCCGAAAGCCACAACGCCACGCCGAGGGCCGTGAGTATCGCGAGCAGGAGAAAGAACGGAAGCGCCCAGAGCGCGGTCCACGTGGGCGTGATCTTGTAGTAGATCATCAGGCCGATGAGGATGACGAACGAAATGGCAAAGTCCACCAGACCGGCCAGCACCGAAGAGATCGGCAGAACCAGCCGCGGGAAATAGACCTTGGAGATCATGTTGTGATTGGAGGTCAGCGAACGGCTGGCTTGATTCAACGCAGTGGTGAACAGTCCCCATGGCAACAACGCCGAATACGCGAAGATGGGATAGGGGATTCCGTCCGTTGGCACTTTGGCGACCTTGCCGAACAGGAAGTTGAAGACCACCATGGTCATCACCGGCTGGATGATGGCCCAGGCCGCGCCCAGCAGGGTCTGCTTGTAGCGGACCTTAAGTTCGCGCCAGATCATAAAGAAGACCAGTTCGCGATACGTCCACAGGTCGCGCAAATTGAGCGCGGCGAGCCCCGTGGAGGGCTTGATGTAAATCGTGGGCGGTTCGTGCCGGACCGTCTGGATTGCTTCTGCCATTTGGTTTACTTCTTCCGATTGGCCTTGTACCAATCAATCGTGCGCCGCATCCCTTCTTCAAAGGAAACTTGCGCGCTCCAGCCGAAATATTCTTTCGCGCGGCTGACATCCAGTCCGCGGCGGGGCTGGCCGTTGGGCTTGTCCGTCTCCCAGACGAGTCTGCCCTCGAAACCCGTCATGCGGACGATCATTTCGGCCAGGTCTTTGATCGAGATTTCGTAGCCCGAACCCAGGTTCACAGGCTCGGAACCGTCGTATTTCTCGGCGGCGGTGAGGATGCCGTCAGCGGCGTCTTCCACATACAGGAATTCGCGCGTCGGCGAGCCGTCGCCCCACACAGACAGTTCCCTGTCGCCGCGATCCTGTGCTTCGAGCGCCTTGCGGATCAACGCGGGGATGACGTGCGAGGTCTGCAAGTTGAAATTATCGCGCGGGCCGTAGAGATTGACGGGCAACAGGAAAATCGCATTGAATCCATATTGCTGGCGATATGCCTGCGCCTGCACCAGCATCATCTTCTTGGCGAGGCCGTACGGGGCGTTGGTCTCTTCGGGGTAGCCGTTCCACAGGTCCTCTTCCTTGAACGGGACCGGCGTGAACTTGGGATAGGCGCACACCGTCCCGATGGCCACGAACTTTCCGACGCCGCACTGCCAGGCCTGGTGCATCAGTTCCACACCCATCATCAGGTTGTCGTAGAAAAATTCAGCGGGATGTTCGCGGTTGGCGCCGATCCCGCCCACGTGCGCGGCGAGGTGGATGATAACCAGGTTGGAAGGTCGAAAGTTGAAGGTTGAAGGTTGAAAACCAGCCACTGCCAGATGTGATGGCCGATCATCCGGCGCAAGCATCGCGTCATTCAACAATTGGCGGATCGAATCGCGGTCGGTCAAATCATAGTTCTCGATGTGCGGGACGATGATGTCCGCGGCGCCGCGCCGGATAAGTTTCTCAATGACAAACGAACCTAGAAAACCCGCGCCGCCTGTCACGAGTGCGCGTTTATCCTTCCAAAAGGTTGAAGGTTGAAGATTGGAAGATCGAAAGTCAGACATCGTAGGCTACTCCTTCTTCACGAACGCGTCGCGCATTCGGTTGAGATTCCAGGTATTGAATAAAACGCGCTCACTGCTTGCTACAGATCTCCGCGAGTGATAATGCCGCCTTAAATTCTTCTTCAGAGATATATCCTTGATCCGTGGCAATGTAAAGTTGCGCGCGCTTCCCCTGCCGAGCCTTTTGCTCTTCCCAAATACTGGATAAACAAGACTTGCGTCTGGCTCTCGAACCCCTCTGCAATATTGGACATAATAGAGACCGCCGCGCGGCGTATTTGATCCCGCAACCCGAAATCGCGAGAGAACGAACCAGAAGATGAGAGAGAATAGACCAGATTCGTAAGTTCTTTGGCTTTCTGCCAAACATCCAAATCCTCAAATCTCTTTGCGGTTGTCATATCCTTAAACCTTGAACCTTCGACCTTAAACCTATTGCACAATAAACTGCGCGTTCCTGTATCGTTCATCGTGCGGATTGCGAATGAGACCGGTCTTCAACGCGTGCACCAATTCGCGGATGCCGTCGTCCACTGTCAGCGTGGCGGCGAAACCCAGTTCGCGGCGGATCTTCTCGAACGACACGGTGATGTCGCGCATGTCGCCGCCGAAGGTCAGGTCCTTGTATTCCACCACCGTATCGGGCAGGCGCTTGAGCACCAGCCCCACGATCTCGTCCTTGGTGTAATTGCCGTCTTCCACACCCAGATTGTAGACCTGGCCGCGCACTTTGGCGTCATCGGCTTCCAGCCCCATGACGATACCGCGCACCACGTCTCGCACGTGGACGAACGAACGCGAGTAGCCGCGCTGGTAGATGATCAGTTCGCGCTTCGTAAACGCCTCCAGCACGAACTGGTTGATGATCAGGTCGAAGCGCGTGCGCGGCGAGATTCCGTAAAGCGTTGCGAGGCGGAAAGACAACGGCGCACAGGGCGCATCTTTTTGTCCGAGCAGGAATTCCTCCGCGGCAATCTTCGTCTCCGCGTACAACGATTGCGGAGTCAGCGGCGACTCCTCGGTGACCGGCTTCCCGTCCGGCGAAAGCCCGTAGTTGCTGTAGGTGGACGAAAACACGAAGCGCGCGCAGCCCAGGTCTGCCGCCTGCCCGAAGACCGACTTCACCGCCTCCACGTTATACCGCCACGCGGCCTGACGTCCCACCGCCTGGCAGGCCGGGAAGCCCACGATGGCCGCCAGGTGCACCACCGCGTCCGGCTTCGGCCAGTCCTTGCGGGCCGCGTCCAGCACGGCGCGCGGCTCGGTCGCGTCCGCCTTGACAAAGTGGAAGCCGGGCTGGTGCAGATACGCCACCAGCGAATCGCCGCCGAACAGCAGACTGTCCAGCACGGTGACGCGATGGCCGGCGCGCAGCAGTTCCGAGGTCAGGAGCGACCCGATGTAGCCCGCCCCACCGGTCACCAGGATGTGGCGTCCATCGTTCATATGGAAGGCTCCATCCGCAGAGTCACCTTCAGTCCCTTCACTTCCAGCGCGGGGACATTACTATCCATGACGATTGCGATGTTCTGCTCGAGGCAGGTCAGGCGGCAGATATCGGCCACGTCGCCCTCGCCGAGGATGCGCACCTGGTTGAACCCCGCCCGGCGCACCTCGCCGATGTGTTCCTGCACGCGCTGGCGCGTCTTGCGGTACAGGCCAAACGAGCGTTCCACGTAGTCAATCGTCAGGCGGGCGCGCAGGGCGATGCCCTCCGGCGTGATGATGTAGCGCAGTTTCTTGCGCTCGGCGCGCTTGACCTTGACGTAGCCCTTGGCGACCAGCCGCTTCAAATGCCAGTTGACCGTGCCGACCGCCACGCCAAGACGCGTGGCGAGAGTGGCCTGGTTCACGTCGGGATCGGTTTCGATCTGTTCGAGCAGGGAGAGTTCACGCAGGGTTTCGGGAGTTTCCATTTTCAAAATTCAGCCACTGAATTATAACACAGCCAAAGGTTTCTGCTGTAAAATCAGCCCGCATGAAGGACACCCCCCTGTTCGATCCGGCCGGCCGGGAATACCAGCAGAACCGCCGCGCCCACTGGGACGCGGTGGCGAAACTCCGCGATACCTGGCGCGGCATGGGCGGAACCTACCATCGCCGCCTCGAACAGGTATACCGTTTCATCGTCGGCCCCGGCCTGCGCGTGTTGGAAATCGGCTGTGGATTCGGCGACCTGTTGGCCGCCCTCCAGCCGGTCCGCGGCGTGGGCGTGGACTTTTCGCCCGAAACCATCCGCCGCGCCCGCGCCCGCCACCCGGAACTGGAATTCGTCGAGGTCGACGCGCACGACCTTTCCGGCCTCCAGGGCCCGTTCGACATCGTCATCTTCTCCGATACCCTCAACGACCTGTGGGACGTCCAGCGCGCCTTCGAGCAGGTGCGTCCATTGTGCACGCCCGGTACGCGCCTCATCCTGAACTTCTACAGCCGTCTGTGGCAATGGCCGCTGGCGCTGGCCCAGCGCCTGAACCTGGCCATGCCCATGCTCGAACAAAACTGGCTCGTGCGCGAGGACGTCTACGGCATGTTGGACCTGGCAGGCTTCGAACCGATCCGCGGCTGGAGCGAGGTGCTCTTCCCGCTTCCCATCCCGCTGGTCGAGTCATTTTGCAATCGTTTCCTGGCGCGGCTGTGGCCGTTCCGCGAACTGGCGCTGGCGAACATCGTCGTGGCGCGGCCGCGGCCGAACGTCCGGAAAGAGGCGAGCGTGTCGGTCGTGATGGCGGCGCGCAACGAATCGGGCAACGTCCCCACCATCTTCGAGCGCCTTCCCAAAATGGGATCGGACATGGAACTGATCTTCGTCGAGGGACATTCGCGCGACGACACCTACGCGGCCATCGAGCGCGAAATGGCGCGTCATCGCGGGACCCCCGCCCGGCTCCTGCGCCAGGCAGGCGTCGGCAAAGCGGACGCGATCCGCCTCGGCTTCGCGGAGGCGAAGGGCGACATCCTGATGATCCTGGACGCCGACCTGACCGTCCCGCCGGAAGACCTGCCGCGCTACTACGAGGCGATTGTCACGGGCAAGGGCGAATTCATCAACGGCGTGCGGCTGGTCTATCCGATGGAAAAACAGGCCATGCAGGGATTGAATTTCCTCGGCAACAAATTCTTCAGCCTGGCATTCACCTGGCTGTTGGGCCAGCCGGTCAAGGATACGTTGTGCGGTACAAAGGTTCTGTGGCGCGAGGACTACGAACGCATCGCCGCCAACCGCGCCTACTTCGGCGACTTCGATCCCTTCGGCGATTTCGACCTGATCTTCGGCGCGGCCAAACTGAACCTGAAGATCGTCGACCTGCCCATCCGCTACCGCGAGCGCACCTACGGCACGACCAACATCTCACGCTGGAAGCACGGCTGGCTGTTGATGAAAATGGTGGCCTTCGCCGCGCGCCGCATCAAGTTCGTATAATCCTGGTTCTCAACAGGCAATGCCGATGACAAAACTGCGTTTACTCCCCTACAAGGAATATCGCGGGGTTCAAAAAGTCTATTCCGTCATTTTTTACTATCTGCCCGTCCTCGGCGGGATGTACCGCCGCCGCGTGGAGATGTGCCTCGACGAATGCAAGGGCGGCGGCAACATCCTCGAGGTCGGGTTTGGAAGCGGATTGACCTTCCTGAACCTGAGCGCCATGTACGAAAAGATCCACGGGCTCGACCTGACTTGCGACGTCAAGGAGGTCGAGCAGGTCTTTGCAAGACGCGGCATCCATCCTGTTTTGCAAAATGGCGACGTACTCGAGATGCCCTACGAGGACAACCAGTTCGATACCGTGTTGTTGATCAGCATCCTCGAGCACCTCAAGCCCCGCGAACTGGAACAGGCTTTCAGGGAAATCCAGCGCGTGCTCAAGCCCGGCGGACAGATGGTCTACGGCGTCCCGGTGGAACGGCCTCTCATGGTCTTCATGTTCCGCCTGCTCGGATACGATATCCGCGAACATCACTTCTCCACCGAAAAAGACGTGGCGCAAACCGCGGAAAGATTCTTCGGGAAAGTATCCATGCGCCCGATGCAGGCCTCTCTGCCTCTCCTCGGCAACGTATACGAAGTCGGACATTTCACAAAATCCTAGGGCAATCATGGGCATCGTCTTACATCGGGAACTCATCGAGAAAAACCACGATTTGTGGAACCGCAAGCCGCTGTTGCATAGAGTGTATGTCGAACTCTACCAGCTGATGGCGGCCCATCGAAGCGGCCTGGACGGCGGGCAAACGGTGGAACTCGGCTCCGGCATGGGCAGTATTCACGAGGCCATTCCGGACTGCATCCGAACGGACCTGTTTCCCTATCCCTGGATCGACCGGGTGGAGAACGCCTACCGGCTCACCTTTGCAGACGCATCCCTCTCGGACCTGCTGATGGTGGACGTGTTCCATCACCTGCGATACCCGGGCGCCGCCCTCGAGGAATTCCACCGCGTACTCAAGCCGGGCGGGCGCGTCATCCTGATGGAGCCCGGACTCAGCGCGCTGGGATATATCGTCTACGGCCCGCTTCACGCCGAACCAATTGGCACGGCGAAACAGATCCAATGGTCCGCGCCGCCGGGCTGGTCGCCGCAGGACATTGACTATTACTCCGCACAGGGGAACGCCACGCGCATCTTCATTCAAAAGCATTTTGCAGATCGCTTGAACGGCTGGAAGATCGTCGAAGTCCGGCCCATCGCGGCCCTGGCCTACGCGGCCTCGGGTGGATACTCCGGCCCGCAGCTCTATCCGACGTTTGCGTATCCGTTTGTCAAATTCCTGGAAAAGTTAATGCAGCCGTTCCCCGCCCTGTTCGCCACGCGCCTGCTGGTGGTATTGGAAAAGCAGGCATAATCTCACACTAAGTTCACGAGACGCCCCGCTTTCTCTGGTCCCTGGCCAGCCCAAGGATGTAGTTGCCGTAATCATTGCCGGCCAAAGCCTCTCCCAGTTTCCCCAGTTGCTCGAGGGAAATGTAGCCCATGCGGTAGGCGATCTCCTCCGGGCAGGAGATCATCAATCCCTGGCGGTTTTGAACCGCCTGGATGAACATGGACGCCTGGAGCAGGGACTCGTGCGTCCCTGCGTCCAGCCAGGCGGTGCCGCGTCCCAGCACCCGGATCCGCAACTGTCCCTTTTCCAGATAGGCCTTATTCACGTCGGTGATTTCCAGTTCGCCGCGCTGCGAGGGACGAAGCGTCCGGGCGATCTTCACCACCTGGTTGTCGTAAAAATAAATGCCGGGCACCGCATAATTGGACTTCGGATTAACGGGTTTCTCTTCCAGACTCAATACCCGGTCCTGTTCGTCGAATTCCACGATTCCATATCGTTCGGGATCCTGAACATAGTAACCGAAAATGATCGCGCCCTCCTTCAACGAAGCGCACTCCCGCAATAAAGGCCGCATGCCCTGGCCGTAGAAGATGTTGTCCCCCAGGATGAGACAGACGGGGCTCTCGCCAATAAACTCGCGGCCGACAATGAGCGCATCCGCCAGTCCGCGCGGTTCGGCCTGCCCGGCGTATTGGAAAGATAGTCCCCATTGCTCTCCTCCCCCCAGCAAATCCATGAATGCGGGGAGGGCGTCGGGCGTGCTGATGATCATGATCTCGCGGATGCCCGCCAGCATCAATATGGACAGCGGATAATAGATCATCGGCTTGTCGTAGACGGGCAGTAATTGCTTGCTGAGCGGAATCGTAAGGGGATACAGGCGCGTCCCTTTGCCGCCCGCCAGGATGATGCCTTTCAATCGACCTCCTTGCGGGCGCGCCAGGCATAGTTCCGATCCAGCCACTCGCGGTACGAACCGCCGCTGGCCTGCTTCACCCAGTCGGGGTTGGAAAGATACCATTGGATCGTCTTGCGCAAACCCGATTCGAAGTCCTCCGCGGGACGCCAGCCGAGTTCGCGCCTTATCCTGGTGGAATCAATCGCATAGCGGCGGTCGTGACCAGGACGGTCGGTGACGAAACGAATCAGCTCCGCGTAACTCCGGATGCCGCGGCCGCGCAGGGCGGGATTTTCCACCGGCGGCGCGACCTCATCGAGGATATCGCAAATCTGGCGGACAAGGTCGATGTTCTTCTGCTCGTTGTTCGCGCCGATGGCGTAGACCTCGCCCGGCAGCCCCTTTTCGAAGGCAAGCCTGACCGCGCGGCAGTGATCCTCGACATAGATCCAATCGCGGACGTTCAGGCCGTCCCCGTAGACCGGCAGGTGTTCGCCCGACAGTGCGCTGAGGATCATCAGCGGAATCACCTTTTCGGGAAACTGATAGGGTCCGTAGTTGTTAGAGCAATTCGTGATGATCGTCGGCAGGCCGTATGTATGATGGAATGCGCGCACGAAATGGTCGCTCGAGGCTTTGGACGCCGCGTATGGGGAATTGGGCGCGTAGGGAGTCGCCTCGGAAAAGAATCCCTCATCGCCAAGCGAGCCAAAGACTTCGTCGGTCGAAACGTGAAGGAAACGGAACGCTTCCTTCGGACCCGGCGGCAGTTGACTCCAATAGGCCCGCGCGGACTCCAGCATGACGTATGTGCCGACCACGTTGGTCTGGATGAAATCCTCGGCATTGACGATGGAACGGTCCACGTGCGATTCGGCCGCGAGATGCAAAATGCCGTCAGGCTCATGCTCGCGCAGGAGCGAGTCGACCAGGGCGCGGTCGGCGATGTTGCCGTGCACGAATACATAATCAGGGCCGTCCCGCAAATCCGCCAGCGAAAGAGGATTGGCGGCATACGTGAGCAAATCCAGGTTCACCACGCGGTATGCGCCGCTGTCCACCAACAAGCGTACGAGATTCGCGCCGATAAAGCCACACCCTCCAGTGACAAGGACAGTGCGCACTTTAGTCATTTTCATTGCGGCATCCCATGTGTGCAATTGTAAACCAAAAAACCCATTGTCCTCTTCCACAGGCTGGAATAGGCAGGCCGCTTCCCGGCAGGCGCATCTGCGATATCCGATCCCAAAGATAAAAATCGCCTTTTGCAGCACGACCCACCGGCCCGCGTCCACGCACTAGCCGCGCCCGTCCCGCCGCTGAATGCGGGCAAAAGGAGCGCACCGGCTTTGTGTGATATGATCGGCGGTAAACCGCGCATCGGCATGGCATAGAACCACATGCAGATTGCACCGACGTCAGGCCGGTTGCGTCTCGCGTTGGGGATCGTTGAGCACATGGTCCCGAAAATGCACACACAAGAACAAAGGAGATGGATCGAATATGGCGAGGAGCGGAACAGCATTAATTATTCTTGGAGTCCTTGTAATATCCGCCGCCGTCGTCATTGACCTCATCAGGACAGGCGCTTTGCAACTCCAGGCCGCGCAAATCCTGGTCATGGAACTTGGAGCGCTTCTGATTGCTCTGGGATTGTTGCTAAGGCAGATAAGCGCAAAGAGCAAGCCGGAAGAAAAACACGCTGCCAGTTTTACCAAATGGCTGGGCGATATTCCCATGTCAACGTGGGTCCTGGCCGGTTTTCTTGTCACGTACATTTCATTCTTCATTGCTCCCATGTTTTTCGGCCTGCCCCCGCGGATGCAATATTTCAACAAATACCTGCCCGACCGTTTTCCGGTCGGGCACGACCTGCTGTTGACTGTTGACCTGATCAGGCAATGGTTCGAGTCAAATCAATCCCCTTTTCACGTCGAATTCTATCCGCCGTTTACCTACATCTTCCTGTCGCCCCTGGTCTTGATTGAAGACACTCATACACTTTTCAAGGTCGTCACCCTGATGACGATCATCAGTTTCATCATTTCAAGCCTGCTCATCGCGTTACTGATCGATGGACAAAAGAATAAGGCCCTGATCTTCACGTTTTTCGCCATGGGTCTGTTCTCGTATGGCATGCAATTCGAACTGGAGAGAGGCCAGATCAATGTGCTTGCCTTCCTGTTCAGCATGTCCGCCGTATACATTTATCATCGTCATCACGATTTTCGGCGCTACGCATACCTGCTCTTCTCGATAGCGATCCAGTTGAAGATTTATCCCGCCATTTTTGTCGTCATGTTCATCAGGGACTGGAGGGATTGGAAGGGAAACCTGCGAAGATTCCTTGCATTGGGGCTGTTCAACTTCGCGCTCCTGTTCATCACCGGCGTTCAGCCGTTCAAAGACTTCCTCGAGGCCATCACCACCCAATTGTCAAAGCCCGGCTGGGCCTGGACCGGGAATCATTCCATCAGAGCATTTGTGTCCGAGCTCGCGGAGAATGACGGCTTTGGGCTTGTAAGTACAGGCGCCCTAGAGGCTATTCGACAAAATGCCGGGACGATCTCCAATGCATTTCTAGCCGTATTCATCCTCTGCTTCCTTTCGACCCTCATCCGCGCCTATCAAAGGAATCAAGCGGCTTTCGACCCTGTTCTTTTCCTTGTATGCGTGCTGGGGGCGTTAATCGTCCCCATATCCAACGATTATACGTTGTCCATCCTTCCGGCGCCCATGGCGCTCGCGTTATCGGTACTGGCAACAAACAGGTATGGAAAAAGCAAACCGGCGGCAATCATTCTCCTGCTCGCGGCGGCGACCGCCTTCTCGGCGACCCTGTATCCCTTCAAGTACAAGCCCCTTTTTCTCCAGAACTTATTCCCGGCGCTTTTTATCGTGCTCATATCCGTAACCCTTCTCAACTGGATGATCCAAATACCACGCGAAGACGCGGCGGCCGCGGAGGCGTAAACCCTCTTGAAGCGGATGCTGGCGCCGTTCTAATCCCTCAGGACCGTATCTGTCATTCGCGCACCCGTTCGTAGAATTTAATGTCGGGGTTGACCGGTGCAATCACCACCTGCGGCAGCCAGGGAGGCAGGCGATAAGCAAAATCATGGGTGAGACGGTAGGAATTGACCTCACCGGCCAGCAGGCGTTTGAAGAAATCGCACTCCACCGGGTTACTGGCGCAAGTTGATTCGATATACAAACGCTCGTAGGTATAGGAATCGATGACGAAATAATCCGTGTCCCGGGCAAGCAGGCCCTGCTCGCCCAGGTTGTATCCGTGGCGCCCGCCGATGGGAAGTTCCTCGTTGGGATATTTCACAAAATAGATGGGATAGTTGTGCGCCCGCTCAAACCGTTTTTTGTCAATGACCGGCGGATAAAGCGTATACTCGATGCTTTTTCCATAGCCGCGGATGCCGTCAATGAATTCGCTGGCGGGGATGCGTGCGTCGTTCATGAACAGCAGGGCGATACTGGCCAGACGCAAAAACGAGTACAGGATCCCGATCCAAAGCACGGCGAAGGACGCGGGCCGGACCAGCGGCCACCGCCGGGCCCCTGCGGCGCGGACGACTTCCTCGAAAGATAACGCGCCGAGAATGGAAAGGATGGGAACAAACGGAATGAAATGGCGGGGAACGTAATTTATGGAAATCAGGAATGGCAGATCGAAAAGCACTACATTCGACAACAAGATCGTAATTCCCGCTGCCCGCCGCTCGTCCATCTGCATTTTTCCGAGCCGATGCAATATCACGCGGAGAACGGACCAGACGAAACCGGCCAGAAAGAAATAAAATACAAACCCGCCCACTGCGTCCTCGAACACCGCCCACTGGCCGTATAAGCCGATGGGTGTTTCCGAGTAAAAGCCGTATCGAGAAAAACGCAGGGCGGCCGGGATGGTCCGCATAAGGTAATCCACCGGCGAAAGAAGTAATCTCGGAGTACCAATGGCGTAGCCCAACACGACAAGCACCGCGCCTATCAAAAGGCTCCCAAGGGAGCGGAACCAGTTACGCCGCGTATCTCTCCAACTCATCAAGAAAAACACCCCCAGAGGCAGAAACAGCATACTGACACCGGTATATTTGCTCGAGGCCGCCATCCCGACCAATAGGTACGAGACATACAGCCAGATTCGCGACCGCGTGTACTGATAACGGATCACAAAATACAGGCAAAGCACGGTGAACAATTGCAGGTAGAGGTCGTTGTGGGCAAAGCGCGCGTTGGCGGAAACCACACCGCTGACGACATAGATCAATCCCGCCAGCGCCGCCGTCCGCCGGTTTGCGCCGATGGTTCGCGCAAGATAATAAACCAGCGCGGCGACGAGCGCACCAAGCGCCACGGAAAAGAGACGCGCCGAGACAATAAAGGCGTAAGTGGAGTGTCCGATGCCATACGAAATGGAACCAATGATGTACATAACGTGCTTGGGCAGAGACGGATAATTGGCGTCGGGTTCCGAGACATCGAAAACGAGTTCGTCGTGCAGGGCCTTGTCCACCCGCCAGACAAGTTCGTCCGGGTTCCAGAGCGCAGGCGCGCCCCACGAAATGCCGGGGACGGAGACAGCAAAGAAGAGAAGAAAGAGCGCGAGAGGAGCCAGAAACTCGTTGCGAGTCAAGACGCGGGAAACCTTTTCCTTCATGGCGTGCCTGTCTGAAAAAGGCGGATATGATCATCGGAATTTATGATAGCAATGGGGAGAGGCATACGTGAGCGCCCGTTCAGGACAATATCACTTCTCTACAGGAATTAAGCCACGCGCTTCGGCTCGCGCGCCGCGACGAGAATGAGGGTTGCCGCATCCTCCTCCATATTGCCGCTGACGAATTCAGGGCGAATTTTGGGAAGAAGCCTGCGGAAAGCCTCTTCCTCGCGCGACAGAATCTGAATCTCGACCCGTCCAAAACAGGCTTCGAACGCGCGGCGATAGTTCCACAAGCGGTAACGATTGTGATTGGTCGAAGGATTCAGCCAGTTCTTCCAGACGGTTTCGGAAAACCTCAGCATCTCGAAGGGATACTTGAAATAATGGTCGCGCAAATCCACGAAGTGGACGTGCAGGCCGCTGGGACGCGTCAGCGCGGCCAGCGCGCCGGTGATGCCTTCCACATCGTCGAGATGTTCATAGACCGAGGAACTGACGACCAGGTCCACAGGCTCCAAATCCGAATGCGGATGCACATCACGAATATCCGCCTGAAACAGGGTCATCAATTCGGGACGCGGACGGACGCGGCCGTTCTCCAGATAGAAATATTGCGGCGCAGCGGAATACAAACCGAGATTGTGCGCCTCGTCGGGCGGGGCATACTTGTCGCACAACACGACGTGCGCCGCGCCCGCCCCCAGCAGGCCCGTTCCGATATCAAACCGCCCGCCATATCCGAACACCAGCACTCGTTTCCCCCGCAGGGACAATCCGCGCGCCGACAGCACATCCGCATATCTCTGCACGGCAGCCGCGGGATCGCTGGTCTCCAGGCCGGGGCGAATCACGATCCCGCGCAAGAGCAGGAAGCGGGCAAGCCCATCGGGTAGAAAGCGGCGGATCAGGCGCAGGGAAACATATCGAATATTCACGAATCACCTTCACGGCTGAAAGTCGGCTTCGGGCGGAACGGCATCTGTGCAATCCACCGCTTCGGTCTTCGGGACGAGCAGCTGCACCCTCAACTCGCGCAGGGTCACATCCGGTTGATAATAGCACAACAGCGGCCTGGAGACCCACTTCACCCACGCGTTGTTCTCCTCGCCGAACCCATATTCCTCGTTCTGAATCGGCGTATGCAAAGGCTCGCTCACGATGAGTGTGAAGCGGTGCGCGGCCAGGTCCCGGTAAAACTGTTCAAAGACAGAGGCGGCCGCATTGCCCATGGCATGATCCATCAGGTATTTCTTTTCGTATTCGGCCACCAGCGGCACGTCCCGGATGTAGCCGAAGGTCAGCAACTGACGCTGATCCATGAAAAGCACTTCGCCGCGCGATTGCGCCTCCGCCACGATGGCGCGAATTCTATCCAGCGATGACTCGATCTCTTCGCGCGCCGGCAGGAGGCCGATAAGGCGCGGGTCCTCGATTCCCGTCAACGCCTGCAGACGGGAAACGTCCTCGGCGAACAAAAGAGGCCGCATGGTAAACAACGCACTGAACGCCGGCAGGGCAACCAACAGGAACAGAGAGAGCCGCATCCAGGCCGGGACCCCGCGCCCGCCGCCCGTCCATTGAGGGTTGGATTCCGCCCACGCGACTCCCGCCGCGAACAGCAGGCCGATGAGGAACATATCCAGATTGTGCAGGTCGCCGCCGCCGCCGATCTTCGTGCTGACGACCAGCCCCACGGTCAGGAACGCCAGAAGCGGCAGGACGACCGCCGCTTTTTGCCAGCCGTTCAGAGGCCACATCTTTTTGTGAACGAGATAGATAAGCAGAATGACAAGCGGACAGACCGCCAGAAGGAGTCCCGGCAAAACACCCAGGCTGTACGTACTGTTGGGGAGAAGACGGTACCAGAGGAGGGACTGGCGGGTCACGCCTTGTATGACGGTCGCCGCGGAGAGTCCGCCCGCCGCGTCGCCGATGAAACGCCACAGCGCCGGCAGGAGATAGCCGCCCAGCAGGCCGGCAAAACCCAGCAGGATGGCGCGCCTCCAGGCCGAACGGGTCAACCTGCCGCCTACCGTCTCCCCCCCGGCAAGTTCCAACATCCCGATCCAGATGGCGGGCGCGAAGGTCCACGTGAAGCGGCTGACAGAGGCAAAGTAGCCAGTTGCGGCGATAACAGGAAGGGCCAGCCAGAGAGGCCGCCGCCACATCAGCCACGTCAGCATGGCGCAGATCAGAAGCGGCGTGTGGATCGGTCCCTGCCGCAGGAAGGCCAGCCCCCACAGACCGGCCAGGATCCAGCCCGCGCCCGTCCCGCTCCGTCGAACGCCAAAGACCAGAAGCCCGAGGAACGCGTAGGGCAAAAGATTCGTCAGGCTGAGCCAGAACCGTTCCTGCCAGATCGTCAGGCCGGGCACGAGAAAGGGAATCCCGCCAACCAGCTGGCGGCTGAGGTCCAGGAAGGGAGCCAGGTCCTTATCGGGCGGGTAAATATAACGGCTGCGGCCGAAGAGGATGGAGTAATCCCACAGGCGGTTGCCCTCCGACCATCCAAGAGAGAACGGGTAATCGGTCACGCCCGAAAAGGGGATGGCCAGGATAAATGCCAGGCCGGAGAGGAACACCCCTTTCAGGCTGCCGGTCAGGTCGGCGACACAGTCTTCGGCGCGCGTCAACAGGAAGCCGGTCGAGGCGGCAGCCACCCCCCACACAACCAGCCGCACCGGGCCGCGAAAGACGATACCCCACAACGAGTATTGAAACAGCCAGACCGGCAGGATCAGGATGACAACGATTACCAGCCAGCGCAATACTGTTCCCAGCCGTTTGCGAAGGTCTATCGCCGGCCGAGCCAGACGCATCAGGGTCGGTGGAAACCACAAGGCAAGGACCAGCGCGGCCAGAGCCAGGAGACAAAACAGGTCGAAGGCGGCAAAGAACAGCGCCCATTTGAGCGAAAAGTCTGCCCACCAGTTTCCCGTCCCCGAGACGACGGAATAGAATTCCAGGCAGGAGGAGGTCAAAATCACCGCCGCCAGGACCAGAAGCGTCAGGCGGCCGATGAACGCGGCAGGTTTGTCTCTCATGAATTCCAAGTTTACCCGATTCTAAAATCCAGCGCCGCGAACTTACCTCCCCTGAAACGACACACTTCCTACAAGTCGTCCGTCGCCAGCAGAGGCTGTAACTTTTCGACCAGGAGGCGGGCGTAGGCCAACGGGTTGTAATGATGGTCGCACGGATCGGCGTTGAGCAGTTCCCGTTTGACCAGTCCCCGCTCGTCGAGGCTGAAGGGGTCGAGGTCCACGAACGACGCGCCTTCTACAGCACAGGCCTGCGCCACGCGGCGGTTGAATTCGAGCGTGAGTTGAATCCGTTCGCGCTGGGTCGCCCTGATTTCCTTCCGCAGGTTGGCGACCTCGCCGCATTGATTTTCATCGGGAATGGTCGGCAGGGGCGCGCTGACGACGATCACTTTACCCAGGGAACGGAGTTTCCTGATGAAGTTTCCGTAGCGGTCCACGGCCAGGGACAGCATCTCGTCCACGGATGCCTGATATTTTTGCGCCCGGTACCAGATGACGAAGCCCGTGTCCACTTCGCCGAGGAGGAGGATGTAAACCTGCGCGGGATGTTTTCGAATCGCCTGCTCGAACTTCGGTCCCGCCTGGGTTTTGGAGTTGGGATTTTCCAGCCCGGAGGCGGTGGCGCCGCCGACCGAACAAATCATGAAAACACAGCGGGGAAAGCGAAGATCGAACAACCGACGATAAAAAACGGATGCATGGGAATCGCCCAGAACCAAAATGCGATTGGAAATGAAGGGGCGTTTTGCATGACGAAAGAAGGCCATGGCCAATCTTAGAATGTCCATTCTGATAGCGCGGAATTTGAAAAACTTCTTCATTTCTGGATTTCCTTTGATTCAAATTCCCAACCGACGGCGAATGCCGTCTACAAAGATTTTATCCTCTGGATCCAATTGCATTTTCCACAAGGCAAAAATGAAAACGGCGATGGAGAGAAACGTGCTGAATATCAAAAGATAGATTTTTGCCAATGGCAAAAAAGCAATAAGCCATATGGCAAGGGCACTAAAAAACGCACTGACGATCCCTTTCCAATAACGCCGATCGTAAGGCCATAAGTTCAATTGGATTCTGAGATAGTAAACTTGAACCAGATTAGCGATGGAAATGCCCAGCGCGCTACCAATGGCGGCACCCATTACGCCCCAGAGAGGAATGAGCCAAAAGTTAAGCAAGACGATAAGAAGGAGAGAAGCGACGTGAATCCAGATCAGGCTCCTTTGTTTATCCAGCATAAGATACATGAAGGCAACAGCACCTGTACCGGCGTTGATTAATTGGCTTAATACTATCAAAACCAGCACTTTATCGCCCTCGCTATAGTTTGCGCCAAACAGGAGAGTAAGCCATTCCCTTGGAAAAAAGCAAATCACCAGGATAACGGGCAACGAAAGATAAAGGCTCCATTTTGTAGTGATTTTGTATAACTCGTTTAATTCTTCAAATTGCCTATCATGCGCAAGCTGGGCAATGATGGGCAAAAAGACAGTGGAAATCGCGATGAGTATGATGGCGGGCAACGTAGCGATTTGATAGGCGGCCTGATAAATGCCCACTTCTGCTTCGGGGCGCAAATAACCGAGAATTAAACGCGTGACCCATTGGAGTAAAAGCATAAGAATGCTGGCAACAGTGGCAGGAAAAGAAAAGACATTTAAATCGCGGAACAGTTTTTTTGTCCAGTTTATTGGATGGAAAACGCCCGGATAGAGCCTGGTCAGGGTGAAAAGCGCGCTGACCACGCTCATCAGGTAGGTTGCGATCAGAGAAAAAGCACTTCCTATGAGACCACCATGCCAGAGAACGGTCAAGAGAAATGCTGTGAGTAGCAGCACCGCGGCAGGGAAAATATCTTCGATGAAGGTGCTGAATTGCATCCGCCGTGAAATGCGTGCCGCAGCCGCGGCCACTTTCATGATTGAAAAACCTGCCATCGCTACCGCAACCCCCTGTAAAACAGGTAGTAAGGCGGGTTTTTGATAGAAAGCGACAAGACGGGGTGAGAACCAATAGAGCAATCCGCTCCAGAAAAGAGAAGTTAATGTCGCGAGGAACAGGCTTTGTTGGATGACGCGTCGAAAGCCATGTTCATCGCGTTTCCATAGTGGAGCGGCAAAACGCGTCACACCCTGCGTTAAACCCATTGGGCTGATGGAAATACTGATTTGTAGGATAGACCAGCCAAGCGAAAAAATACCATAGTCACCTGTTCCCAGCGAACGGGCAAGGACAGACTGCCCGGCGAGCATCAGCAAACGTCCGATCATCCGCCCTGCAAGAGCGATGCCGCTGCCTTTGACGACCGAGGTGAGTAACCTGCTTCCCTCCCCGGCGTTTTTTTGTGGTTCGCCTTCTACCCAATTGGTTTCGTCTGTCATCTCAATTCAATGCTTGCTTCCAAGCGCTCAAATCGAAGGAAAGCAACCCTTCCAGTTTTTCGATGTCGGGGAGAAAATAATCCAGTAACTCTTTACGCAGTGCGGGTTCAGGTTTAGATCTGCCGGTGCATTGCGTCTGGATGATGCGATTGCTCTGTCGAACTTGTTCGAGATGGGGGGTTATATGGGAAGCGTTCGCTAAGTCGAGCAGGAAGTACAACCGATATTTGAGCAGAAAATAGCGCAAACGTGAAAGTGCCCATCCTAGTGCCTGGTTGCGGGCATCTCCAGTGACATTCGATAAATCACGCAAATTCGCCGGATAAAATTCTGCAATTTGCAGTGTTAGTTCAATGGATTTGAGAAATTGCACTGGATCGTTCCTGAGGTCATCATAAAGATAGACATGCACTTGCTCTGGCGAAAACGTATTGAGATAGCGTCTGACTTGCTCATAATACAAACTGCGTTGGACAAGAAAAGAATGATATTTTTGGAAAGCATCTCGAAATTCACCAATCACTGTACCATATTGGGACCAATAACGGTAAGCGGAGTACGTACGTTCCACCGGGTTGCGCAGAATAATCAGAATATGGGCATTCGGGCTTAATTCATGAATGCGAAGCGGCGCCGCCTCATCCCATAAATACGACGGGCAAATTTCTCCTCTCTTTTGAGACGGATCACAAGGCGGGAAAAAAGAGAAATACCACGAAAGGGGGCGCGTCCAATTGCGGTTAGGCAAATCGGGGAACTCAGCATTATACTGGTTGAAATAGTGGAGTTCTTTTTGGCGCGGCAGGCACACCTGCGGATGTTGTTGTAACATGGCATCTAACCATGTCGTTCCTGATTTTTCTGCTCCAACACATAGAAAATCCAGTTTATAGGTTGTGGCTTGCATTGAGTTGCTCCAAACGCGTTAGAGATGAGTCTACAATCTTCATGCTCACCCCTTGTCCAGGTTGTGACATACCAGTATTCAGACATTTTTCAGCCTTAGCGAGAAAGATTGACAAAGGCCGCTTCCCAGAAAAACCGCCTATCTCGAATTTGTGAATATACAAATTGCCAGCGCATTCCCTCCGCGGAAAGGTTTCCCATAGGGCGCGCCTCTAACCTCGCCCCATTCCGCCTCTGCCCATTCCCTGTAGGAGGTACGCTTGAAGAAAACACATTCGCTGAAACCCAGGCTGCGCGTCTCCAGGTCCTGGTCGAGGTCGGGATTATACCCCAGGGGAACAGTCATCATCAGAACACCGCCCGGAGCAAGCAACTCGCGTAGATTCTTCACCGCATCGCGATGCTTGCCGGGCTGACGCGGGGTTTCATCCCACCCCACATGTTCAATAGTGGAGATGCTGAGAATGAACGGATAACGCTTTGAGGGGGCATATTCTACCACGTCCATCTTCAATACCCCTCGCCGCTGCTCATATTTATCCAGGATCGTGTGGCTAACACGAGCATAATGGGAAAGCACATTCCCCACTTCCAGCACGTCTGCCGGGTCGTATTCTTCAAGCATGTGCCGCGCCAGGGGAATCTCTAACGAGCGTTCATTGCGCCATGTCGTATTGTAGGGATGCACGAAATACTCGAAGCGCTGATTGCGGAAGGTAAAGAAATGCCGCGGTTGAAACCAGCGCAGGTACCAGCAGTAGGGCTGATAGACATAACGCCCAATTTCCATCTTGAGTTGAGGCAGGGTGGGGTATTCCCGGTTCATTTTTCCTTTCCAATTGCTTCGCTAATCTTCCGGACCGTTCGCTCCCACGTGAAATACTCTGCCCGTTGATAACCACGGGCGACGAGTTCCCATCGTAGTGATTCATCCTGGGCCAGGCGCAGCAGCCCCTGGCGGATGCTCTCGATATTATACCCCTCCACAATCAGCGCCGCGTCGCCGGCCACTTCTGGAAGAGAGGTGAGATCGGAGATTATCGCCGGCGATCCGCAACGGAAAGCCTCCACCACAGGCAGGCCGAAACCTTCGAAAAGCGATACATACACCGTGAAATCCGCCAGCGTATATATGGACGGCATATCCTCCGCTGGTACCGAGCCCAAGAGATGGACACGTTCGGACAGGGCGCCCGTCAGGCGCTCCATGATTTCGTTCTTACGCCAGGTTTGGCGCCCGGTCAGATAAAGATGATGAGGGATCTGATCGGAGACAGAGCGGAAGGCTTCCAACAGACGTTCCACGTTTTTGCGCGGCGAAAACGATGTCGGGTAGAAAACAAAAGGCTGAACTAGACGATACCGCTGCCTGACTTCTTCCAATTTCTTGTCATCGGTCACACGGCGATACCCCGCAGAGGTTGCCAGATACGTCGTGAGCACTTTATCGGGCGGGACTTTAAACAACCGCAGGACATCCTGACGAGTATATTCCGAGATGGTGAAAACTTTCCACGCCCGGCGCGCCGCCAGCGGCAGAGCCAGGCGCATATACCATGTGTCGAACAATTTGTACGCCCGCAGATCGGGGTAAAAATATCCCAGATCAAGAATCATGGCAATCGATTGGCGCGGGGCAAACCAGGGGATGGGCCCTTTGGGAAAAATGGCAACGTCGATCTGGTCGCGCCTCATAGCAAGGGGCAGCAGGATGTAATCCCACAGCAGACGCGAGCGGCTTTTCAAGACGCGTTCACGTGCTTTTGGAAACCTTCCCAACGCCTGGGAAGAATTGTAATAAAGGTAAATCTCCCATTCAGGTTGATATTCGAGAAAGGCGCCGGCCATGCCCTGGACGAATTCATTGACTCCGGAAAAGCCTTCTGTCAGTCCGCGTGCGGCAATGCTAATTCGTAGAGGTTTCATTTTCCTCTCAATCATTCCAAAATATCGTGTGGAAAGGATTCCCGTGATTCGAACTCTCTATGGAGTATTCTCACAGATAGCGACAAGGAACAAGGGTGGTTTGGTTTTCGTTTATTTGGTTTGATCCTTTCCCCATGCGCCCAGCATCGCCAGCGCGTACAGCCGCTTGCCGTGGTCGGCGCGGGCGGATTTGTGCTCTTCGAGGTATTTGCCCAGCGCGGCGCGGTCGAACCATTTGTGCAACGGACTCCCATCCGCCAACAGCAACTGCTTCGACCATTCGTACAGCGGACCGCGGAACCAGGCTGAGACGGGGATTCCAAATCCCTGTTTGCCGCGGCCTTTGATGGACTCGGGCAACTCTTTGGCGAATGCCTTTTTCAAGAGATATTTCCCGCTTCTTCCCCTGACTTTGAATTGGTCCGGTACCCGGGCCGCCCACTCCACGATTTCATGATCGAGGAACGGCGAGCGGCCTTCGAGCGAGGCGGCCATCGTCATGCGGTCGGCTTTGACAAGCAAATCGCCAGGCAAATAAGTGTGCAAATCGGTGTAGAGAGTCTTGTCGAGGTAGGAGCCTTCGGCGGAATCGAAGTGCTTCGCCAGCCAGGACTGGGCGTTGTCGGCGCGGAACATGTGCCAGAGTTCGGGCTTCCACAACGCGGCGCGTTGACGCGGCGAGAAGTACGAGCCCCAGCGCAGGATGCTTGCGCGCGAATCAATTTCGGGAATCTGCTCGAGGCGCTTGAGTCCATTCACGAGACTCTGCCCGACGGGACGGTCGGAGTTGTCGGGAAGAAAATGCGCGATGGACGGAATCAGGTTTCGGGTCAGGAAGCGAGGCGCACGCGCGTAGGCGTTGGCAAATCCATCCAGCCAGTAACGTTGATAGCCCGCGAAGTCCTCGTCGCCGCCGTCCCCGTTCAGCGCGACAGTCACGTGCTCGCGCGTCATCATCGAAAGATGATAAAGCGGAATGGCGGAGGCGTCCGCAAACGGCTCGCCGAAGTGATAGGCAATTTTTTCGAGCGTGGCGGGAATGTCGCCGTAGGTGAGGGTGAACTCGTGATGGTCGGTGGAATATTTTCGCGCGACCGCGCGGGCGTGAGGCAGTTCGCTGAAACTTTCCTCCTCGAAGCCCGCCGAATACGTTTTGACGGGGCCGCTTGCAAACTCGGACATGAGCGCGACGATGATGCTCGAGTCAATGCCACCGCTCAGATGCGCGCCAAGCGGACGTTCGCTGAGCAGGCGCATCCTGACAGCCTCGCGCAAACGGGCGCGCAGTTCTTCGATGAGTTCGTCCTCGGAGGCGGTGTGTTTGGGAAGATAGTTGTAATCCCAATATTTTTGAATGCGCGCCGCGCCATTTTCGCAAACGAGGGTGTGCGCGGGCGGAAGTTTGAAGATGCCCTGATAAACTGTGAGCGGATCGGGGATGTATTGCAGGCTAAGGTAGAGGTCGAGGGCTTCGAGGTTGATTTCGGGTTTATGCGGGAGCGCGGTGAGAATCGCGCTCAACTCCGAACCGAAATAAAGTGTGCCGCTGTGAATCGTGTAATACATCGGCTTCTTGCCAAGACGGTCGCGGCCGAGCAGAAGTTTTTTCTTTTTATCGTCCCACAGCGCGAACGCAAACATGCCACGCAGACGTTTAATGCAGTCGTCACCCTCGTCTTCATAAAAATGGACGATGCACTCGGTATCGGTCTTGGTCGCGAGGCGGTGGCCGCGGCGTTCGAGTTCGGCGCGCATTTCGGGGTAGTTGTAGCATTCGCCGTTGAAGATGATCCAGATGGATTCGTCTTCGTTTGCAATCGGCTGGTCGCCGCCGCTGACGTCAATGATGGCGAGGCGGCGCATGGCGAGACCCACGCCCGCGTCGGTATGGAAGCCATCGCTGTCGGGGCCGCGATGCGCGATGGCCGCGTTCATTTTTTCGAGCAGGGCACGCTCGGGTTTTCGATGGTCAGAATGGGAGAGTCCGCAGATGCCGCACATGGGATATGGGTTTGAAAGTTCGAAGGTTTAAAGGTTGAAGATTCTAGTTTGTGATTTGTTGCAAAATTGCCTGGTAGGCTTCGGCCACCTTTTGCCAGGTGTAAGTTTGCTCGACACGCTGACGGGAGGCCGCGCCCATTTTTTCGCGCAGGGCGGAATCGGTCAGCATGTTTCGCAGGGCATCGCGCAATTCGTCCACGTTCTCGGTTTGGACGAGGAAGCCTGTTTCGCCTTCGACGACCAGTTCCTCGTTGCCTGCGATTCGCGTCGCTATGACAGGCAATCCGCTGGCCATGGCTTCGAGGACGGCGTTAGGCATCCCTTCGTGGCGGGAGGGGAACAGGAACAGGTTCGCCTGATGATACCACTCGATTAAGTCCTCGCGGGATTGCCAGCCGAGGAAGGTGACGCGGTCGGCAATTCCAAGTTCACGCGCCAGGGATTTGAGCGAATCCATTTGCAGACCGTCGCCCGCGATGCGCCATTCCCATTCGAGGTCCTTGAGTTGGGCGAGTGCGCGCAGGCCGAGGTCGAGTCCTTTTTGGTGGACGACGCGCCCAACTGAAAAAATACGCGGCGGCAACCAGTCGCGATTTGCAGGCATGTAACGTGTTACGTCCACGCCGTTGGGGATAATGGGAATCTCGATGAACGAGTCGAAGGCGCGGGCGAGGTCGCGCAGTCCGCGGCTGTTGGCGATGACGGTGGATGCGTCATGCCAGATCACGCGCAGGAACGGGCCGATCAGTTTGTGATAGGTCTTGAAATCGTAGGGACGGAAGCCAGGCACATCACCGCCACGGAGAGAAACAATGTATGGAACTCGATAAAGTTTCTTCAACAGCCAGACCACCGCGCCCGAGGGGACGCCGAAAAAGGCAAGGGTGGCGTTCGGTCTGTTTCGGCGCGCCCGGCCCAGGGTCCAGAAGGATGCGGAGAGGATGAAGGCGAGTTGTTCGAGCGCGCCGGAGCGATCCAGTTTTCGGCGCAACGCGGGGATGCGGTAAACCGTCACGCCGTCGCGCTGTTCGAGGCGGGGCAGGTTGGAAAAGTGAGCGGTCAGCACATCCACTTCGTGGCCGAGGGAGGCAAGGTTGTAGGCAATGTTCGCGCTGGCATTCCCCGCGCCGCCGCCGATGGGCGGATACTCGCTGTTGATGATCAGGATGCGCATTCTTATTTCTTGAAGTTGATCGTCTCGCGAACGGTATAAGTCGGCTTGGATTGCGATTCGTGGTAGGTGCGCGCCAGAAGTTCGGCGATCAGCCCCATCAAAATGGACTGGAAGCCCATGATGGCGAACATGACCGCCAATTGGAAAATAGGCGAGCCGAGCACAGGCACGTTGAAAAAGATGCGGCGAACGAACAGATAGAGCAGTCCCGCCGCGCTGGCGAGGATGAGCGTCATGCCCGCGCCGCCGAACAGGTAGATGGGCTTGTTGGAGTAACTCAGCAGGAACTTCACGGTGAAGAGGTCGAGCAGGACCTTGACGGTGCGCTCGAGCCCGTATTTGGTCTTGCCAAATTTGCGGGGATGATGATTAACCACCACTTCCGCGATACGCGCTCCCACCGAATGGGCAAAGACAGGGATGAAGCGGTGCATTTCGCCGTACAGACGGAAGCCCGCCAGTGCGTCGCGGCGATAGGCCTTGAGTGTGCAACCGTAATCGTGCAGGTGGACGCCCGTTACCCAGGAGATCAGCCAGTTGGCGATTCGCGACGGAAAGGTGCGGAAGAGGGCATTATCCTTGCGATCCCTGCGCCAGCCACTGACGAGATCGTAGCCTTCGTCGAGTTTGGCGAGGAGCATGGGAATGTCGGAGGGATCGTTCTGCATGTCGGCGTCGAGCAGGACGACGGTCTCGCCCGAGGCGTGGTCAATGCCCGCGGCGATGGCGGCGGTCTGCCCAAAGTTGCGGCGGAAGGCGATCACGCGGACGTGTTCCCGATCCCTTTCGGCGAATCCGCGCAGGACCTCGAGGCTGAGGTCGCGGGAACCGTCGTCCACGAAGATGACTTCCCAAGTCTTGTTTAGAAGGCCAAGTTCCCCGGAAATACTTTCGAAGAGCAAAGACAAGTTCTGTTCTTCATTGTAAACCGGGACAACCAGAGATAATTCAGGCATTCAGACTCCTAGGCGGCTGTTCCACCCAGTCGTTGCAGGTCCGCATCCACCATCATCGTGACCAGTTCGCGAAAGCCAACCCTCGGTTCCCAGCCGAGTTCACGGCCAGCCTTGCTGGGATCGGAAATCAACAGGTCCACTTCCGCCGGACGATAGTAGCGTTCATCCTGAACGACATGATCCTTGTAATCCAGCCCGGCGTGACCAAAGGCGATCTCGCAAAATTCCTTCACAGAATGGGTCTCACCCGAGCCGATGACGAAATTATCGGGACGCTCGTGCTGGAGCATGAGCCACATGGCCTGCACGTAGTCGCCTGCAAAGCCCCAGTCGCGCCGGGCTTCGAGGTTGCCGAGGTGCAAATCCATCGCGAGTCCCAGTTTGATGCGCGCCACTCCGTCCGAGATCTTGCGCGTGACGAACTCGAGGCCGCGGCGCGGGCTTTCGTGATTGAACAGGATGCCGGAGGCGGCAAATAGATTGTACGATTCCCGATAATTGACCGTGATCCAGTGCCCGTACACCTTCGCCACCCCATACGGACTGCGCGGATAGAAAGGCGTCGTCTCGCGCTGGGGCACCTCCAGCACCTTGCCGAACATCTCACTGCTGGAGGCCTGGTAGAAACGAATCTTCGGTTTCACCCAGTGAATGGCATCCAGCAGACGGGTGACTCCCAGCCCCGTGATCTCGCCGGTCAGGATTGCCTGATTCCAAGAAGTGGGCACGAAGGACTGCGCGGCCAGATTGTACACCTCGTCCGGCTGGTATTCCTCCAAAAGCGCCACCAGCGAACTCTGGTCGTGCAGGTCGCCCTGGACCACCGTAATTTCTCCGAGAATATGTTGAATACGCTCGTATGTGACCGTGCTCGAACGGCGCGCCATTCCCACCACGCGGTAACCTTTGGCAAGCAAAAACTCGGCCAGGTACGAGCCGTCCTGTCCGGTAATCCCCGTGATCAATGCAGTTGGCATTTGGCCATCCTTATCTCAAAATTCAATGACTGAATTATAAACCGTCCAGGGGACGTGTCAAGCACGCCGCGCCCGGCGGCGATCCCACCACCAGCCGCCCAGCAGGATCGCGGCGGCTGCACCCAGCAGCAACACAACCATCCAGCCAAACGGCAACTGCCCGCCGATGTGGTAATAGCGGCTGAGATACCACTGGGTAAACACGGCCACGAAGACGACCTCCAGCGCGACCCAGCGCCCCAGCCAGGCATCGCGTCGTCCGCGGGACCAGGCCCAGGCGTAGCCCGCCGCGAGGGACTGCCAGACGAGGAGAATCGCGCGGTAGCGGGGATTGTCCCATTCGTCCGCGCCGCCGCGCAGGGAGGCGATCACGATCCACACCCAGACCGAGGCGGTCAGCCACGCCCACAGGCGGCGCTCCGGCCCGGGCTGAGTCCGCCGCACTGCGAACGGAGCGTAGAACAGCAGAGGCACGAGCGCGTACCATCCGACGGAGCGAAAGATGCCGAGCAGACGAAGTGTGAGCGTGGTCGGCTCGACGAATTGAGCCGGCAGGACGGGGCGCGTAATGCCATAGACCGTCACGAAGAGCGGACGCAGGGCGGCGGGCATTTCGTCGAAGAGTTTTTGTACCCAGCCTGAGCCGCGTTCGAGTTGATACACGTCCCATTTCACGGCCCCGCGAAACCATTCGAAGATGACGCCGAGCGGCGAGCCCGCGCCAAAGGATTCGCGCGTCAGGCCCCAGGCCAGCAGGTACAGCCCGGCCAGGAAGACCAGCCCCGCCGCGGCCAGCGCAATCCACGAAACGCGTCCGTGCTCGTGCCGCACCCAGAGCCAGCCGCCGAGGATGACCAGCATCGCCAGCGCCACGCCCGGCGAGACCAGCAACATGCCCGCCAAGCCGGATGCGAGCCACATCCAGCCGCGACGTTCGCCGTCATTTTGCCACTCAACGAATCCCCACAAAGCCATGGCGGTGAATAACATCAAAAACGGCTCGCGCATCTGTGCACTGCCGAGCAGAATTGACTCCGGGTAGAGCGCAAAGATCCACGCGGCGGGCGCGGCGACCGATCCGCCCCATTGACGCGCGGCCGCCTTCCACAAAAAGGATACGCCGAGCGCGGCCGCCAGCGCGGAAAACACGACGATCAACAATGGGCGATGCGCGCCCGGGGAAAGATAACGATACGCCAGCGCGCTGAATGCCAGCAGTCCGCCATATTGGTCGGTATAAAAGTTCTTGCTGAACGCGTTCAGAATGGGTTGATCCGATTGTGCCAGGTCCCAAGCCTGCGCGTCGCGGCGATAGGAATCGAAGAAAATGTAACCCGCCTGGTTTTGTTCGTTCGGATTACCGTCCAAAGGGAGGGACAGATACAGCGCGACGCCGAGCGCGAGGCGCAGGAGGAAAGCGAAGGCGATCATCCATGCCAGGGCGCGTCCACCGCCGGTCCAGCGATACATAAAACGCAAAGCGTATAACGAAAGCAGAAAGAGGAGGGAAAAGATCGCCCAGCCAATATAGAAATCGCCGGGCTGGAAGGATGCCAGTATCGCGCCAAGCAGAAGACTGGAGGAAATAAAAAGAAGGTGAACTTTCATAATGAGATTGTAACGCGAGTGGTCGAAATAATACTCCGGCCTACAACCCGGACAAAATCTTCTCCGCCCGCGCCAGCCAGGTGTATTTCTCCACCTCGCGGCGGGCGTTGGCGGTCAGCGCGTTTCGCCGCGCGGGATCATTCAACAGAGACTTCAGCGCAGATGACCAGGCTTCGGCGTTTTCAGGCTCGCAAAAGACCGCGCTCGATTCATCCAGCACCTCGCGGATCACGGGCAGGTCGCTGGTGAGAATGGCGCGCCCGGCCGCCATGTACTCGAACATCTTCATCGGGCTGGCGACCGCGGCCGAATCCGCGGAACCGCTCGACCCCAGAATCGAACGCGCGTAAGGCATGAGCAACACGTCGGCGGCGGCGAGATACCCCGGCAGGTCGGTGTTGGGGACGAAGCCCGTGAAGGTGACGTTGGACAGTCCGCGCGCGAAAGCCTTATCGCTCCATTCCCTGACGTCGGCCTGCCTGCCGCCCACCCAGACGAAACTCGCCCCCGGAATCGACTCTGCCAATTGCAGGAACAAGTCCACGCCGCGGCCGGTGTAGAGGTGACCGGCGCACAGGATAGTCGAGGCGGAGGGGAGGCCGATTAAACGGCGCGCAGTTTCCGGGTCCGGCAGAGAGGCGAAGCGCTCGAGTTCGACTCCGTTCGGCGCGAGGATTACGTCCTGCGCGCGCATCCTCATGCGAAAGTCCCCTTCGAGAGTCCGTTGCAGGGACTCGGTGATGCAGGCCAGCCGTTTGCGTCCGGGCAGGGCGGCGAAGGCGCGATGCCAGAACGGACCGAAGAAGCCGGAGGGCTGGATGTGGATTTCGAAGACGGTGGCCATGCGCGCCAGCAGGCCGAAGACCGCCGATTGCGGCAGCCAGACGTAAAGCAGGTCGGGTTCGAGGGCGCGGGCGCGGAGCACGGCGGAGAGCGTGAACAAACGGCGATTGGTTTGATCCATCCATTCGATGGGAAAGCCGGTTTGCAGACCGTAAATCTGTTGAAGGTTTAAAGTTGGCAGGTTTGCAGGTTGGGGACCGGGCACGAGCAGGGTGAGGTTGTGGCCAAGTTGGACGAGAGCCTGACAGGCCTTCATCACCTGGATGCTGTTGGCCGTATCGGAGGGGATGCGCGAGCCCGCGATGGCAACGATCTTCATGGCGTCTCGACGCGCTGGTAGATGTCAATGATGGATTGCCAGCGGCAGGCTTCCACTTTGCGGGTGGATTCGAGTTTGACGTATCCGCCCGCCTCGAGCGTCTGCATCTCCCAATCCTGTTGCCAGCCCTTTTCGATGAGAACGTAATCGGCCTCGTTGATCCATTGACGCGCGAGTTCGTCGTTCCACAGGCCGAAGCGCAGGAGCGCGTCCGCGTCCCCGCCGATGAGGTAGGAGTGGACGTGGTGCAGTTGCGGCGGATAGACCGTCACGCCGGGCAGGTAGAGGAAGATGGCGTCAATGCGGCCGTCCCAGTAAACGGTGGAACCGGGCGGGACGATGCTTCGAAGGTGTTCCCCGGCGCGCTCGTAGGTGGCAATCACGTCCGTGTCGCCGCAGGCGAAGAAGTCGTTGCCCTTGCCGAGGACGAGGGTGGGCGTGAGCAGAAAGCCGAGGATCAAGAGCAGGGTCAGCGCGAGGGACGCGGTGCGCGGGCCGCGCTGTTCGGTTGGCAAACGTTTACGAAGCCCGGCAAGTAACAAAAAGAAACCAACCGCAAAGAGAAAACTTGTGAGCAAGGTGAACAGGCGGCGGAAGAGCAGAAGGTTGGAAACGCCGGTGATGAAGTGGGTCAATGTGCCCCAGGCGCGGCCGTCCTTGATCTGGTCGAGGATGGATTTGGCGAAGTCGGCGTTCACATCCTCGTACGCGCTGAAGCCGACGCCGAAGATGACGACGAGGATCAACAACAAAATGAATCTGCGGCGAAGGATGGAGGTCGCGCGTTTGAGAAAAGGAAACGCTACAGCCAGCAGAACGAGCCCGAGAAAATCGAAGAAGACGACGTAAAGCAGGATGCACGAAACGCAATAAGTCTTCAGGAACGAGACGGCCATGTGCGCGGCCAGCAGGACGATCAGCAACACCGAAAGCAGGATGGCGGCGCGCAGGCGCGGCGTCAGCGGGCTCGGCGCGCGGGACGGCCATAACAGCCAGACGATCAGCGCCGAGCCGAGCGAGACGAAGTGCAGGCGCAGGGTCATCCAGAAATACAGGAAGACCGTGTAGAGCGTACGCGGCTCGTTGGGCGCGTCGCTCAGGCCGCGCGCTTCGAGAGGCACGCGCCAGGGATCGAGGAAAGGGGTCAGGCTCGCGGGCAGCCATCCCGCCCAGATCTTGAGGAAGTTCGGCCAATACGGTGCATATCCGACGACAAGCACGAGCACCCCCGCCAGAGTCGCGAGCAGGCCGGTCCGCCAGCCGTATTGCCAGAAAACATAAAGCAGAATAATCGGCATGACCGGCGCGAGGTTGATACGCGTCAACGGGAGCAACGCGGCGAGGGCCGCGCCCAGCATCACCTGCCAGGCCGCGCGTTTCTCGCCGAGCAGGAAGACCAGGCTCCAGACGAACATGCAGACGATGATTCCCTGCGTGATGGCCAGCGTCAATGCCTTGACTTCGGCCGGGTTCAGCGCCATGACCCAGACCGCCCCCGCGGCCCACCACGTCCCGCCCCAGCGGCGGACGAGGATCCACAGCCCAGCCAGCGAGAGGAGCGCCAGCGCGATCATGAAATAGCGGCCAACGTCGAGGCCGGGGCCGAACCAGGTCTGGATCGCGCCGGGGATGAGGAAGGCCAGCGGGGGGTGGTTGGTCCACAGGCCGTAGTCTTCGAAGAGTTGATATTGACCGGTGAAGAACAACAGTCCTTTATAGAGATACAGCCCCTCGTCGAGATAGGAGGCGTGATCGTGCGCGATGGTATAGGCATGGACAACATAAACGGTCCCGCCCAGAACGGCGAGGAGGAATGGCATCCACTTCAGGGAGGTCAGTTTTTTGAAGGCGGGGGAAATCAACTGCATGGATTGATTATACAGCCTGCGCGGACGCGGCGCGTCGGCGCACCTCCGCCAGCCCGCGCCGGACGATGAGGCCGATCGAGCCGACGAAGTAGGCCGGCATCAACGCGGCCATGGCGAGGTAGCCGAAGCGCGGCACGAGGACGAAGACGAGGGCGATTTGCACCGCGCCGACCAGAGCGGAGGCAATCAGCGGATAGGACGGCATCCCCAGCGCGAGCAGCAACGGACGGTTCCAGTGCAGGACATTGGCGAACCCAAAGCCGAGCAACAGGATGACCGCCGCCGGGTAAGCCGGGGCCGAATCGGCTCCGTAGACGAGCGGGATGAGCCACCAGCCCAGCGCGGCCAGACCGCCGCCCGCGGCCAAAGTCCACGCGGCGGCGATGACCGAGACGCGTCGCAACAGCCGCAGGACCTCCAGCCATTTCTGCCGGGCGACGGTCTCGGTCAATTCGGCGTAGGTCGGCCAGATGAACGGCTCGATGGGAAGCATGACCAGGTTGATGAGCGAGAGGGCAAGTTTGAAGTAGCCGACCTCGATCTGCGTGGACAGTGCACCGAGGAAAAGCGGGGCCGAATCGCGCACAATGAGATTGACCGTCCCGTTCAGGTTGGTATTGACCGCGAATTTCAAGATACCGCGCCAGTCGGTCAACACATGCAACGGCGCGCCCCGCCAGCCGGGCAGATTTCGATTCATTTCGAGAACGGCCAGCGACGCAATCGTGATACTGGCCAGAATCTTGCCTGCCAGATAAGCAAACAGGACATGCGGAATGCCCCCGCCAAAGATGAACGCCGCGCCGATCAACGCGGCCGTGGTGATGCTCTGAACGAGATTGACTGCTGCGATACGGTCGAAGCGCTTAAACGTTTGCAGGACGCCGGTCGAGGTCTCGTAGACCATGTTGCCCAGCAGGAACAGGCCGTAGACCGCGAACAGCGGCGCGGTGGATGCGTCTTTGGCAAAGGTGGCTGCGGCCCACGGTGAAAGCGCCAGCAGGACAAGGTAAGCCGTGGCGGCGGTGAGCATCTCAGTCAGGCCGATGCCCTTGACCAGCGCGGCGGCGCGCGGACGCTCGTTCCGCGCCAGGGCCTCGTCCGCGTATTTGACCAGCACCTCGCTCATGCGAAACGAAAGCAGGCGGTTGACGTTGGATGCAAAGACGAGGATCGTCCCCGCCACGAGGCCGTAACCGTCTATCCCAAGCAGGCGTACCGCCAGAACGCCCTGCACGAATCCCAGCGCGGCGGAGACGGTGTTACTGCTGAACAGGTAGCCGCTGTTACGCAGGACGCGCACGAAACGCGGGTCCTGCCGCCAGCGGGAAAGTTTCTCGAAAAGGGAAGGCATTGGAAATGAAATTTCTCTCGCCGCCGTAAGTCTGTGAATCTCAGAGCGTGAGAATATCCTTCGCCCACGCGCGCTCGGCCCGATACCACTCGACCAGTCTAACCATCCCTTCACGCAGGTTGACTTGAGGCTCCCAGCCGAGCATCCGACGCGCCTTCGACACGTCCGCCCAGTTGGAGCGCATGTCCGCGAGGTCGGGCGGGCCGTATTGCACAACGGCTTTTTTGCCGACGATCTCCTCGGTCAATTTGAAAAGATCGTTGATGGTGATGGTTTCGTGGCCGCCCAGGTTGATGATCTCGTAGCCAAGCGGCTTCAACGCAGCGATACTGCCGCGGGCGATGTCATCAATGTAGGTGAAGCCGCGCGATTGCTCGCCGTCCCCGTTGATGCGGATGGGCTGTCCCTCGGTGATGCGCTGCACGAAGCGAAAGATCGCCAGATCAGGACGTCCCGCGGGGCCGAAGACGGTGAAATAGCGGACGATGCTCACGTCAATGTTGTGGAGATAGTGATACGAATGCGCGAGCACTTCCGCGCCTTTTTTGCTGGCCGCGTAGGGCTGGAGCGGCTCGCTGCTCGAGGCCGTTTCGGGAGTCGGATAAGGCGGGTTCGCGCCGTAAATGCTCGAAGTGGACGCCAGCAGGAATTTTGGGCATCCCGTCTGGCGGCAGAGTTCGAGCATGTTGAGCGTCCCCATCACATTCGACTGGAGGAAAACCCACGGGTCATTCACGCTGTAACGCACCCCCGCGCGCGCTGCGAGGTTGATCACCGCGTCGAACGGACGGGCTGTGATCGCCGATTTTCGACTGAGGATTTCGCGCTCTGAAATATCGTCGCGGACGAATTCAAAGCCTGCCAATTTTTGCAAATTGCGCAGGCGGAATTCCTTCATGCGGACATCGTAGGCGTCGTTCATGTTGTCCACGCCGACGACGGTATGCCCCTGCTCGATCAGCATGGAGGCGGTGCGCGCACCGATGAAGCCTGCCGCGCCGGTGACTAAATAGCGGGCCATGTTTCAAGTTCCATATTTCAAATTTCGGTTCCCGGTGTCAAGACCTGGAACCTGACACTTGGACCTTATAAACGGACCACTTTCGGGTTGCCTTTCGCAATCTTCCCGGTGGCATTGCGCGAATCGAAGACGAACTTCGCCTCGCGGACGATCGCAGCATAATCGTAGACCGTGTGGTTGGTAACGATCACCACCGCGTCCGCCTCGCGGACGGATTTCATCACGTCCTTCACACTATCCATGTGCCAGCCGTCAGATTCGTGGTGGATGTGCGGGATGTACGGGTCGTGATACTCGACAACGGCGCCTTTCTTCTGGAGCAGGCCGATCACATCCAGCGCGGGGGATTCGCGCACGTCGTCAATGTCGGGTTTGTAGGCCGCGCCCAGCACCAACACCTTACTGCCCTTCAGCACCCTGCCGCGGTCGTTCATCGCCTCCAGCACGCGGTGCACGACGTAACGCGGCATGTTGGTATTGATCTCGGACGCCAGTTCGATGAAGCGCGCGTTGTAATTGAACGACTTCATCTTCCATGAAAGATACAACGGATCGATCGGGATGCAGTGGCCGCCCAGGCCGGGGCCGGGCGTGAATTTCATAAAGCCGAACGGCTTGCTGGCCGCCGCGTCGATCACCTCCCACACGTCCACGCCGAGGCGCTCGCACATGATGGCCAGTTCGTTGACCAGGCCGATATTGATCATGCGGAAGGTGTTTTCGAGCAGTTTCGCCAGTTCCGCCGCCTCGGCCGAGGAGACTAGGTGAATGGTCTTGATGGCGCCCTGATACCACGCGGCGGCCACCTCCGAACATGCCTCGGTGATGCCGCCCATCACCTTGGGCGTGTTGACGGTGGTCCAGTCCTCGCGTCCGGGGTCGACGCGCTCGGGCGAAAAGGCCAGGAAGAAATCCTCGCCGACCTTCAGACCAGACTTCTCAGCCAGCATGGGAAGCATCAGTTCCCGCGTCGTACCCGGATAAGTGGTGGACTCCAACACGACGATCATCCCGGCGTGGACGTACTTCGCCAGTTCCTCCGTAGCCGAGATTATGAAAGACATATCCGGATCGCCGGTCTGACGCAGGGGCGTCGGCACACAGATGCTGACCGCGTCCATGTTCTTAAGCACCGAGAAGTCAGTCGTGGCTTTGAGATGCCCCGATTTCACCAGCGCTGCCACCGCCTCGGTCTTTACGTCCGGGATGTACGAGATGCCTTTATTGAGCGCCTCGATCTTACGCGGATCTGGATCCACGCCGGTGACTTTGAACCCGGCTTCGCCGAACACAACCGCCAGCGGCAGGCCCACGTAACCCAGGCCCAGGATGGCAATGTTGGCAGTCTTGTCTTGCAGTTTCTTGGTGAGCGTATCTTTGATGGTCATTCTTTTTTTATCCTTTTTGGCTGCAGTCTGTGTTCATCAGACCTGCGAAATTAGAACATACTCAACTGCTTCGGTTCTTCTTTTGGCTCTTCGGTTTTCTCCGCCGAAGCAGACTTGCCAAGCGCGGCGCGCGCCTGCGCCAGCAACTGCGGCAGTTTGGCGAAGTCCGCCATGATGGCCGGCTTGAGTGCGGCCTGATGCAACGCGGCAGCTGGGTGGAACATGGCGATTACAAAGCGGTTGCCCACCTTGCGCATCTGACCGTGCACCGCGCTGATCTTGGCCCCGGGCATGTACTTGCCCATCGAGAAACGCCCCAGCGTCACAATGATGCTCGGATTGATGGCCGCGATCTGGCGCTCCAGGTACTCGTCGCAGGCGGATAACTCCTCCGGCAGAGGGTCGCGGTTGCCCGGCGGGCGGCACTTGACCACGTTGCCGATCCACACGTCCGAGCGTTTCAGCCCGGCCTGCGCCAGCAATTGCTCCAGGAAGTTACCCGCCGCACCCACGAACGGACGTCCCTGCTCGTTTTCGTGGAAGCCCGGCCCCTCGCCGATGAACATGATCTCGCAGTTCGCCGGGCCTTCGCCGGGCACCGACTTTTTGCGCGTGCTGTGCAGGACGCAACGCGTGCAAACCGAAACCTCGCTTGCGATCTGCGCCAGGGTCTCTTCGGAGTTCATGGTTCCTCCGTCTTCTCAAGGTGTGCCAGGTTCATCAGTACTGCATCCTCGCCGTTGTCCTTGTAATACTTCGGGCGGCGGCCGACTTCTACAAAACCAAATCCTTTATACAACTCCTGCGCGGCCAGGTTGCCTGCGCGCACTTCGAGCAATCCGCTTTTGGCGCCCTCGGCCGCGACCGCCTCCAGCGCGGTCTTCAACAACAAACGTCCGATGCCCCGCCGCCGAAAATCGGGATGGACGGCTATGGTCGCGATGTGCGCCTCATCCACAATCAGCCACAATACGAGCAATCCTACCACTCGTCCGCCTGTTTCGGCCACCCATCCGCGCGAGTAAGGCGTCTCCAACTCGGCGCGGAACGAGCGCTCCGGCCACGGCAGGGACTCGCTCATCGCGTCGATCTGCGCCGCGGCCGGCACATCGGGCGCGGTCATGCGGCGGACGACAAGCGTCATCCCGGGATCGGCTCCGCAACGTGCAGGTAGATCGGCGCCAGCGAAGCCAGTTCGGGGATTTCCCCGGCCCGCCAGCGTTCGTAGGCCATCTCGGCCAGAAGCGCCGGGCGGCGCAACGACTGAGCCGGTGAGGCAAGGACGATGTTCTTCCGTTTGCGCGCCAGCCGCTGACGTTCGTCCGCGCTCAACTCGCCGACGACCAGCGTGGGACGATGAACGGACTCGGCCAGTTCGTCCGCCGTCGTCGTTCGGGCCGGACCCGCGGCCTGCCAGCCGTTTTCCGAGGCATTGTATCGCCCGACGGCGATCCGTCCGCGCCCGGCCTGGATGACGGCGATCAAAGGCATCTCCCGCACCGGCTGTCCCGCGGCGACCACATCCAGCGTGGGCACGCCAATCAGAGGCAGGTGACGCGCCAGCGCCAGTCCCTTGGCGAAGGCCAGCCCCACGCGCAGGCTGGTGAACGAGCCCGGCCCGAGCGCCGCGCCCAGAGCCTGGATCAAGTTCATCGAAAGCCCGGTGCGCGCCAGAAGTCCCGCGAGAGCCGGGGCGAGTTCCACGGTATGACGCTGATTCGAAATCCAGGTCATTTCGCCGGTCACCTGCGCCCCGTCATATAATGCCAGCCCGATGTGGGCCGTGGACGTGTCAATTGCCAGAAGCATCAGCCCACTCCAAAGATCGCCTGGCGCAAATCCACAACGATGGCATCGTACCGCGCGCCGCTGGCCAGCATGCGCATCTGGCGATGCTCCTCGGCCACATGTTCCAGATTGACGGCGAGCCGCGCGGCCGGAAGGATATTTCCCAGCCGCTCCGGCCACTCGACCAGCACGGGTCCCTGCGAAAGCATGCTTTCGAGATCGAGTTCCTCGCCCTCGGGCGCCGACTCGATACGATAGGCGTCCATGTGAAAAAGTTGCCCGCCGTCGGGCCGGCGGTATAGGTTGACGAGGACGAAGGTGGGGCTGGATACGGTGTCCAGCGCGCCCCAGCCCTGCGCCACGCCCTGCGCGAAAGTCGTTTTGCCCGAACCCAGTTCGCCCTGCAGGCAAACGAGGTCGCCGGGTTCGAGCAGGCCGCCGAGCCTCATGCCGATGCGGCGGGTCTGTTCGGGACTGCGGCTGATGAAATCGAGGCAGTGATCGTCGAGGATGGGCATCGGGGCAGATTATACTGCCTCGCGCGCCACCGCAATCGACTCGGCGTAGAGGCGGGCCAGGGCGCTCACTTGCGAATCAATCGAGAACTTGAGGCTGAGGCTGGACGAATTGTTGCCGAAGATTCGCCGGAGGGCGGGATCACCCAGGAGCCGGGAAACCGCCGCGCTGAAGGCCTCCACCTCCAGGTTCGTGGCGAATCCGTTCTCTTCATCCGCCAGGATGCCTTCGAAGGCGTCGTCCCATACGGCCACGACCGGCAGTCCCGAAGCGATTGCCTCCACCATCGCCAGACATTGGGTTTCGGTGGTCGAGGCGGAGAGGAACAGGTCGGCGTCGTGCAGGAGGTCGGTCAGGTCGGAACGGTTCACGACTCCCAGAAAACGAATTCGTTCGCCGAAGCCGGTGGCCGCGGCCTGCGCCTCCAGTTTGGCGCGGGAGTTGCCGTCGCCCGCAAGGACGAAGTGGGCTCGGTCGTCCTGCGCGGCCACCCGCGCGAAGGCCTCGATTAAAAAGTCCACGCGTTTCTCCGCGCCGAGCCGCCCAACGTAGAGGAGGACGTGCGCGTCGGGGCCCAGCCCGAGCCGCCGCCTGAACGTCCCCGGCGCCTTCGCCTTCTGGAAACTGCTCAGGTCGATCCCATTGGGGATGACGTGAATCGGGCGGCGCACTTTCTGCGCGAGGAGCATGCGCTCGAACTTGGGCGAGGGCACCACGATCTGACTGCCGAGATTGGTGGTGGCTGTGCTGAACCAGCGCGCCGCGCGGCGAATGACGTGAGTCTCGCCGACGACCCGGATGTAGTGGGTATAATCCGTGATCGAGGTGTGATAAGTGTAGATGAGCGGCAGGCTGCGCGTGGAGGCGGTGATGTATGCCAGCAATCCCACTGTGAGCGGACTGTGCGCGTGCAGGATGTCGAAGCGGCTGCGATGCAGGGACCAGGTGGTGCGCGGCGTGCCCGGCACGGCAACGTAGATGGGCGGTTTGTTGATGTACTTCAGGGACGGGATGCGATAGACCTTCGGCTCTTTATCCTTGTAACCGGGAAAGCGCGGCGCAAAGACGGTCACCTCGTGGCCGGCCTCGCGCAGTCCCTGCACCACGAGTTGCAGGGAGACCGCCACGCCGTTGACCTGAGGCGCGTACGTATCGGTGAATATGCCGATCCGCAAAGGTGCGTGATGATTTCCCGAATGAGCGGCCATGAATCTCCTGTTCACTTCTCTGGGGGCGTTGTGGAACTTGCAAGCGAAGCGGCCGGCGTGATGGTCCTGGCGCGGCGCATCAATTCGCGGCGGGTAAGCATCACGCGGCGTCCGCAGACGCGGCACTCCACGCCGATGTCCGCGCCCAGACGCGTCACCGTCCATTCGTACGATCCGCATGGATGCGGCTTCCTCATGCGGACCAGGTCCTTCACTTGCAGGTCCGGGAGCATGAACGGATTATACTCCGCCCGCGAAGCGATTGTGATGTGATAAACTAACGCCAACCTGTTCCCCGGAGTCTTCCATGTCCCGCGAAACCTATGCCATCGAAATCGCCGGTCTCAAACGCGAACTGCCCCTGTTCGAGATCAAGCCCGGACTGCGCATCGCCATCCTCAACATCCTGGGCGATACCGAACTGGTGCAGGCCTGCGCCCGCGAACTGGACAGGCGCCTCAACGGCCTGGACTTCGACCTGATCGTCTCGGCCGAGGCCAAGTCCATCCCCCTGGCCTACGCGCTGGCCGTGGAGACGAAGAGGCCGTACGTGATCCTTCGCAAGACCTACAAACCGTACATGGGCGACGCCGTCAAGGCCGAGACTCTCTCGATCACCACCGGCCAAACCCAGGTGTTAATACTGGATGAAAAGGACCGCAAGGCCGTGCAGGGGAAAAACGTGCTCGTCGTGGACGATGTGATCAGCACCGGCTCCACCCTGCAGGGAATGCGCATGGTGCTGGACCGGGCCGGGGCAAAAATCGTCGGCGAGGCCGCGATCCTCACCGAGGGCGACCGTGCCCAGTGGGGGAACATCGTCTCGCTGGGGCATTTGCCGCTGTTTACCGATTAATCGCGCGGAGGCGAAGCATGCCTCGCCCCTGGATGTGAATCAATTTCATTTTCGCCTCGCGGGTCATCATTTTGATGGCCCGTTCTCTTTTCATCGCCCCCGCGCGGTCTGGCAACTCTTCCACATAAACCATCTCCACCGGCCGCCGCGTCCGCGTGTAACGCGCGCCGCGCCCGGCGTTATGCTGTCTCTCGCGGCGCGGCGGGTCGGTCGTCCAGCCGGTGTAAAACGTCCCGTCCGCACATTCGAGAATGTAGCAGTAGAAGGGCATTACTTCTTTTTCTTTTTATCCAAATTGGGAGCCATCAAACTGCCGAGGAAGGTCTGTTGCATCCGTTCGCCAAAGGAGGGGACTTTGATCTCCTCGATGTCCTCGCTCAACCAGTCGGCGCGGAGACGTTCCTCGAGCCAGGTGACTCCTCCCGTGTAGGCCGCGCTGATGCGTTCTGCAAGTTCGCCGTCGGCTTTATCGAGGTTCTCGCGCAGATTCTGGAGCGCGGCGATGGCGTTATCCAGCACGCGCAGGACGTTGACGCGGTTGTTCAACACGGCCTCGCGCAAGGCCTCGGCCTGGTCGTGATAGAGCGCGGCCGCGGCGGTCATCGCAAACGGACGCCCGGCCAGTTTGCGGGCTTCCTTCCAGCCCGGCTGGCCCACCGTGGCCTCCAGGAATCCCACCGAGAGCAATTGCGGCAGGACGTGCAGGGCGGCCATGATGCCGTCCGCCTCGATGGGGTCTGCGAACATGGGCGAGGCGCCCAGCAGTTCGAGCAGGTCGGTCGCCTTTTTGACGGCTTTCTCGGTCGCGCCGCTGGAGGGACAGACCAGGAACACCCCCTCCTTGAACAGGTCCGCGCGGGCGTAACGCGGCCCGGCCCCGAGGTCCAGCAGATGATCGGGCCCGATGGAGGGCACCAGCCCCACGTGGAAGCGTCCCGCCGGAAGCAGGTCCTTCACCCAAATTGCGACGATTTCCTTCAGGGGCGCGGTATCCACGACCAGCGCGTCCTCTTTCAGGTCGGGCGCGATGATCTCCAATGTCTCGCGCAGTTCGTTCAACGGCACGGCCAGCACCACCAGGTCGGAGCCGCGCACCGAGGCGGGCAGGTTCAGGTGCACTTCGTCCACCGCGCCCTTGGCCTGCGCTTCTTTGGCGATACCCGGCTTCTTGTCGTGCCCGACGCGTTTGATCGCCTCTTTGTACGGCCCCAGCGCCAGCCCGATGGATGCACCGATCTGCCCGAGACCGATGATGGTAATTTGAACGGCCATGGAATTCCTCTCAAGATGGAATAGGCAGATTATACTGCCTCCATCCCCCGGAATCGTGAGAGCCAGGGACGCCGACCCTGGCTCTCGCTTGAAAGGAGGAGAAGAGAAATCACCTTACGACGCTATATTAGCATCGTTGTCCCAATCGTACTTGACGCCAAACCTACGCTTGCCCTACGATTGTTCGACAACTTGCAGGGTTGTTAAGGGAAATGCCCGTTTTGGAGGCAGAATGCGCGCAGAACTTCCGATTTTCATCGGCTCGGCCCGGACGCCGCTGGGCATTTTCTGGGTGGCGATGTCCGAGAACGGACTGGCGGCCGTGGAATGGGATGACAGCAAGGCGGACTTTGACCGGTACCTGACCAAACGACTCAAGCGGCCGGTCATCGCGGACCCAGCGAGGGCCGCGCCGGCGCTTCGCGAACTGGACGAGTACCTGCGCGGCGCACGAGGCGCCTTTTCCTTCCCGATTGACTGGGCCCTGCTCCGTCCCTTTCAACGAGAGGTGCTGAAACTGGTGTATGCCATTCCGCGCGGCGAGACGCGCACCTACAGCGAGATCGCCCACCAGATGGGACGTCCGCGCGCGGCGCGCGCCGTCGGCCGCGCCAACGCGACCAATCCCATGCCAATCGTGGTTCCCTGCCACCGCGTCATCGGCACGGACGGCAAACTGCACGGCTACGGCGGCGGAGAAGGCTTGAAGACAAAGGCATGGTTGCTCAAACTGGAAGGAGCAGTGATTGCATGATGTTAAGGGTTAGATTTTATGAATGGACGCGGATTTTCATCTTTGTGATTGTGATGCTCGCGGCCTGCGCGCCGCAAGCCGCACCGACGGCGATTCCAACGACTCCGCCCACAGAACCGCCAACCAACTTGCCCCCTGCAACCGAAACGATTGTCCTCCCAACGGAAACGCCGACTCCTTCGAGCGAAATTCCTCTCCCGCCGCCGGGCAGCCTCTATCACGGAGTGTATCCCGGCGGGATCACCGGCGAGGAAAGCGACTTGACGATCAACGATCTGCGTTCCTACGAGGAGACCGTCGGCAAGAGCACGGCCTGGGTGTACTTCTCGCACAACTGGTATGAGGGACGCGAGTTTCCGCTCGAAACCGTCACATGGATTCGCGAGGCAGGCAGCATCCCCTATATCCGCATGATGCTGCGCTCCAGCGCGGAGCAGGATGTGGCCGAGCCGCTCTTCACGTTACAGGCCGTCATGGACGGTCAATTCGATGACGACCTGCGCGCCTGGTGCGAGTCGGCTCGCGATTTCGGGACTCCATTACTGGCAGAATACGGCACGGAAATGAACGGCGAATGGTTCTCGTGGAACGGCGTCTGGAACGGCGGCGGTGTGACCGACGGCTACGGCGACGCGGACCAGCCCGACGGTCCCGAACGCTTTCGGGACGCGTACCGCCGCATCATCCAGACCTGCCGCGAGGCGGGCGCGGACAACGTCACCTGGGTCTTCCACGTCAACGCGGACGACTGGCCCGTCGTCGAATGGAATCGCTTCGAGAACTACTATCCCGGCGACGAGTGGATTGACTGGGCCGCGGTCAGCGCCTACGGCGCACAGACGCCCGAAGACGATTACTGGGATAGTTTCAGCGGCTACATGGATTCGGCCTACGCGCGCCTCGACCAACTTGCCCCGGACAAACCGGTCATTCTGGCCGAGTTCGGCGTGACCAAGAACAATCCGCTCGGTGACCAGGCCGTCTGGGCGCGCGCCGCGCTGGAGGACATCACGTCCTCTCGCTGGCCGCGGCTGATCGGCTTCTCGTGGTGGAACGAATGGTGGCAGAACGATGATATCCCCGCCCACGATACGACCATGCGCGTTCAGGACAACCCCGAACTGGCGGCGGTGTTCCAGGAACTGGTTGGGAGCAATCCGATTGTGCTGGGAAGGGCCGCGCCCTGACGCCGGGAAAGAAAGACACGCGCGGCCTCGTCCAATTTGCGTTGTTTCTTTATTGGTTGACATGGAAAAACAAGGAGAATTGATTGAAGACCAAACACTGGATCGTATTCATTACCCTCGGCTTGATTTGGAGCACATCCTTCATCTGGATCAAGATCGGCGTGCAGGACGTCGGCCCGATGTCATTGGTGGCATATCGCATGGGCTTCGGCGCGCTGACCGCATGGCTCATCGGCTCGTTCCAAAAAGTGACCTGGCCGCGCGACCGCAAAACCTGGTTGACCTTCGCCATCCTCGGCCCAACCAGCCTCGCCATTCCCATCTTCTTCATCTCATGGGGCGAGCAGACCATCGATTCAGCCGTCGCGTCCATTCTCAACGCCACCGTGCCGCTGTTTACCATCGTCATCGCCCATTACTGGCTTCACGACGACAAAATGACCGTTCAAAAGGTTCTCGGCCTGCTCATCGGGTTCGCGGGTGTGGTGGTCCTGCTCAGCAAAGACATCACGGTCGGATCGCAAAGTTCGGTCATTGGGCAGGCCGCGGTGATTCTCGCTTCGCTTTTCTACGCGGGGAGCGCGGTGGCAGCGCGCAAGTTCACGCAACACGTGGAAGGCGTAGCGCGCGGCGCGATGCCGCTTTTCACCTCCGCCATCTTCATGTGGATCTTCGGGCCGCTGTTCGAAAAGCCGTTCCTCGTCCCGTCCCTGACCATCACGTGGGCGGCCGCGCTCTGGCTGGGCGTCCTCGGTTCGGGACTGGCGGTGATCATGCTCTACTACCTCATCCACGAGATCGGCCCGACGCGTACCTCGCTCGTCACCTATCTCTTCCCGGTCGGCGGCGTGATCCTCGGCGTGCTTTTCCTCGACGAACAACTCTCGTGGCAGTTGCTGGCAGGCACATTGTTGATCATTTCGAGCCTGGCGGTGGTGAATTGGCAGCCGAAGAGACAAACCGCAACACAGCAAGAATGAAGACTGATTTTCGTTCGGGTTTCGTCGCCGTCGTCGGGCGCCCCAACGTGGGCAAGTCCACGCTGGTCAATGCGCTGCTTGGCCAAAAGGTGGCGGCGGTCTCGCCGCGGCCGCAGACCACGCGCCGCCGTCAACTTGGGATTCTCACCACCGACTCGTATCAAATGGTTTTCGTGGATACCCCCGGCCTGCACACGCCGCGCCACAAACTGGGCGAGTATTTGAATCAGGAAGCGCGCGAAGCGTTTGATGGCGTGGACGCGATTGTCTGGCTGGTGGACGTGACCACCGACCCGACCGAGGAGGACGCGCGCCTCGCGTCCCTCCTGCCGCGTCGGCCTTCGCTCGTGCTTGGCCTGAACAAAATAGACCTGGTCCCGGCCGAGGCGTTGGCGCGGCGTCAGGCCGCGTACCAGGCCCTGGTCAAGAAAGAAGCGGGCGCGGTTCAGTTGTCTGCGACGCGCGGCGACGGTCTCGCCCGTTTGCTCGAACTGCTCATTTCATTTCTCCCCGTCCACGAACCTGAATTCCCCGAAGACCAGGTCACCGACCTGTACGAAAAAGAAATCGCCGCGGACCTGATCCGCGAGGCGGCGCTCCTGCGCCTCCGTGATGAAGTTCCGCACGGACTGGCTGTGCGCATTGACGAATTCAAGGAGCGCGAGAACGGCATGGTGTATATCGCGGCCACGCTGTTCGTGGAGCGCGAGTCGCAGAAGGGAATCGTGATCGGCGAGGGCGGGAAGATGCTCAAACAGATCGGTTCGTCTGCAAGAACGGAGATCGAATCCATGGGCGGACGGCGCGCCTTTCTGGAACTGCGCGTGAAGGTGCTGAAAGACTGGCGCAACGACGAAGAATGGCTGAGGCGGTTTGGGTATAAAATAAAAAGGAAACGGTAGGGGCGGATCTGTGTGTCCGCGCTCGGCAGAAATGGGGACAGAGACGCAGGTCCACCCCTACGATGTTTTCAATGGTTTGAATCCCTCGCCCAGCGCCTCGTGCGCGATGCCGATGACCATGAACGCGGTCGGGTCGGCCTCCTGCACGATGGCTTTCAATTGCGAGACCTCCGCCCGGCTGACAACACAATACAGGACAGGCCGCTCCGCCCCGGTGAACGCGCCGGTACCGGAGAGGACGGTCACGCCGCGCTCCAGTTCGGCGAGGACTTCGCGGGCGATGGCCTCCGCCTGGCCGGTGACGATCAGCGCGGTGCGCGCCGTGCTCCCACCCTCCAGCGTGGTCTCCGAAACAAGCCCGCTGACGTAGAGTGTGATCAGCGCGTAGAGCGCCTTGTCCCAGCCGAAGACGAATCCCGCGGCGAGGATGACGGCCGTATCCACCATCAGGTAACTCTGGGTCATCGAGACGCCGCGCCAGTGGTTGAGAATCCGCGCCAGGATGTCGGACCCGCCCGAGGTCCCGCGCGCCCGGTAGACCAGCCCGTATCCAACGCCGCTGACGACCGCGCCGTACAGCGAGTTCAGGAAGATATCGTCGGCCAGTCCGTTTTTTGGAAAGAAGGGAAGCCAGAGCAGGGCCTCCGTGAAGAACGAATACGAGACCACCGCGGCCGCCGTCCGCAGCGCGAAGCGGCGCCCGCCGAGGAACCGCCAGCCGAGCAGGAAGAGGGGAATGTTGCCGATGAAAATCATCGCGCCGATGGGCCAGCCCGTGAAATGGTTGATCAATTGTGAAATGCCGCTCACCCCGCCGCTGGCAAGGTCCGCCGGGACGAGGAACAATCGCAGGCCAACAGCCTGAATCAACGTGCCGAGCACGATCAGGAAAAAGTCCCGCGCGAGCGGCCAGGGTCTTTTGGAATTAGTCATGACGCCTCACTTCGAGACGGGATTATAAACTCAACGCAGACCTCGGAAGTCTTTAAAAAACTGTCCCATCTTCGCGATGGGACAGTTTTGCATGAAGCGATGGATGGAGGCTACTTCAACTCGTAGGTGATGGTGACCGTCACCGTCAGGGTCAACTGACCGGGCTGGATCGGCACGGCCGACTCCACGCCGCCGCCTCCCCCGCCGCGGCCATAGGCGTCATAGACCGGGTAGGCCGAGTTATCGTAGTACGAGATGCTCTGGATTTCGCCCAGGTCCACACCGGCGGCTTCAGCCAGTTCCGCCGCCTGCTCGGCGGCATTCGCCACCGCGTCGGCGCGGGCGGCCTTCAGGGCCTCGTCCTTGTCGGAGGCGTCGAACTGGATGCTGTTCACACTGTTCGCACCGGCTTGCACGGCCGCATCGAGCAGGTCGCCCAGCCGGGCGAGGTCGCGGATGGTCACGTAGACGGTGTTATCCACCATATAGACCGTGCCGGTGATCGTGCCGTCCGGGCCGTATTGCTGGGAAGGCCAGATGCTGAAGTTAGTGGTGCGGATGTCGTTGGCCTGAATGCCGAAGTCCTTCAAAGCCACGATCAGCGCCTGGGTCTGGGCATTATTCTCCGTCACGGCGTCCGAAGCGGTCGGCCTCTCCGTGTGAACGCCGATGTAGATGTAGGCGATATCCGGGGTCAGCGAAGCCTGACCGGCGCCGGTCACATTCAGCGAACGGACGGGCTCCGGCGCGGCCTGGTTGACGGTGGTCGGTCCGCAGGCGCTGACGACGAGCGCCAGAAGCGCGAGTGCGCCGACGATAAAGAATTTGTTACGCATGGTTCTCTCCTTTTTGAGTGTCGCGTGGTTTTTCAAGATGCAGACGTTTCTCTCCGCCGAAAGTTCCCGGCGGCTTGTATTTTAGCCGGTTTATCGGTACAATCCTGATACATTTGTTCTATGCCAATTAACTTTCAAGAAGTTCATGCCCAAATTCGCGAAATTGGGGCAGGCGCGCAGGAAAGAAAAAAGAAGAAAGAAGAACGCCAGGAACTTGCGCGCAGCCTGCTGAATACGTACGCGTCTCAACTGGACTTCCTGCGCGCGAAAGTGGACGCGGCCAAACAGGCCGACGCGAACCTCCGCTGCGCGCTCCCGCTGAACGAGCCGCTCGATTCCTCCCACCCCGCGCCTGAGTCCGTTATGGACGCGACCCTCATCGCCGCGGACGGGTCGCAGATCAACCCCGACCGCCACGCGGCGCTACAGTTCTGCCTCATCAACGTGGGCGCAATCGTCATGCGACTCAACTCCGGCGAAGCGCCTGAAATCGTGACTGAATCCGAGTTGCTCTACGGCGACGACCTGCTGCCCAACGGCGTGCCGATGTCCGACGGCATGGTCGCGTTGCGCCGCGACCTGCGCGAACGCACGAAACTGGATGAGTTATCCAAAGGCGTGAACGGCGCGCTGGTCACATTCACGGACGGGCCGATTGAATTGTGGGGCGCAAAGGGCGAAGATGCGCAGGACTATGCCGAGTTCGTCCAGAAATACCTGACCGTGCTCTCACGCCTGCAATCGCGCGGCGTGATCACCGCAGGTTACGTGGACAAACCCTCCGCAGACCTTGTAATTCGCCTGCTTGAAATCGCGACGGCGGACAACGAGCAAATCCAAAAACTGCGTGAATTCCATCCCCTGCGCGGCGTAAGCGACCGCTGGCTCTTCGGCGAGCGCGAGAAGCCGTTGCTGCCGCCCGGTCACCGCTCGGCAGTGTTCGGAATCCAATCTAGTTCGGAGAAGAATTACAAGGGCGCATTGTCCCTGCATTTCTTCTACCTCAATGTCGGCGCGGAGGGACATCCCTGGCCGGTGCGGGTCGAAATCCCAAAATGGGTGGCAGAGGATAAAGAGAAATTGGATTTGTTGCACGGCGTTTTGGTCGAGCAGTGCCGCATGATGGGAAGCAAGCCGTATCCGTATCTGCTTCACCGCGCCCACGAGACCGCCCTAGTCAAACAGGAAGAAAAACAACAAATTGAGCAGCTACTCATGTTGGAACTGCGCCGTAACAACGAAGAGACAGACGAAGGTTCGTACAAACAGTCGGCGAAGGATTTGCAGGGACGGACGAGGATGTGACCCCCACCGCCCTTCGGGCACCTCCCCCAAATCCGAAAGGAGCAATTTTGATGACCATTCAAAATGCTATTACGGATTTGGGGGAGGCTGGGAGGGGGCCGAAGGGCAAAGGAGAAATTTATGGCTGAGCCAATCGAAATTGGACGACTCCTCCGAGCAGGGACGACAGGTTTCACCGCGGGATGCCGCGTCAACCAACTGGACGCGCCGTCCTTTGGCGCGTTGGTACGCGCCCCATTAGGCGAGGGCTACCAGATTTACGGGCTGATTCATGACATCCACATTGACGACGACGGGCTGGTGCGCCAACTCGTCACCGCGGATAACGTCAGCGAGGAGGTGATGCGCGACAACCGCGAGCGGAGGATCGTGCCCGTGGAGATGTCCGTGCTGGCGGTGGGATATGAGCAGGATGGGAAGATTAATCACCTGCTCCCGCCGCGTCCACCGTTGAGTTTGGATGTCATTTATCTGTGCGACGACAAGGATGTGGCGCGCTTCACGGAGCGGTTTGGGTACTTCCGTCACATCTTGAATGGCAAGGATATTCCCGTGGGCGAGGTGATCGCCGCGCACATCCAGCAGGCGCAGGCCGCGCATAAGGATAAGACGTGGAAAGGCAAGGCAGTGCAGGAAGTGATTACCCTGCTGCGAGATGATTACCCGACGTTGATGTCCGTGTTGGGCGCGTTGGGCGAGGTGGCTTGAAGCCTTTAAACACGAAGGGGCACAAAGGCTACGAAGGTTGGTTGTGTGATGGTATGAGGCGCTTGCTTCGATTTTGGTTGTTGAAGGTTGTTTCAAAAGGAGAAGTAAGATGACAAATCTGCCAAAGAAATTTTACCCACCTGTTGATTATGAGGTGGAGAAGATTGGAAAGATTGTTTTGGATGCGGCATATAAGGTTCACACGGCGCTTGGTCCTGGATTGCTTGAATCGGCGTATCAAACGGCGGTAAAACATGTAGTCGAAAAAAGCGGTATGCCGGCTGAAACGGAAATCAAGCTACCGATCACGTTTGATGGCATCCAAATAGAATCCGCTTTTCGTTTGGACATGCTGGTTGCCAAATGTGTCATCGTGGAATTCAAGGCTGTCGAAACCATGCACCCAATTTATGAAACCCAAATGATCACCTATCTGCGCCTGAGCGGACTCCGTTTGGGTTTCCTCATCAACTTCAATGTTCGTCATCTCAAAGATGGCATTCAGCGAATCGTCGTCTAACCCATCAGGCCACAAAGGGAATCAGGGATATCATTCCCATCACATCTCCCCCTTCGTCCCCTTTGTGCTCCTTCGTGTTTAGAAAGGTATTCCCAACAAACTCATACAACGACAACGGGAATCAAAGACTCTAAACTTTTCTCTCCTCTCCCTTTGTCGTCTTCGTGTCCTTCGTGTTTAATAAAGAGGTTTTCATGGAACAACAAACTCAAATCGGTTACCTGGTCGGCGGCGGACTCAAGGAAAACTTCCGCGTGCGGTTGACCGTCTCGCCGCAGGAGATTCAGGAGGGCGCGTTCGTCGTCCTCCAGAGCGGGGACTGGAACTACTACGGCATCGTGACCGACATCCAACTCGGCGCGACCGACCCGCGTTTTGCGGACGAGCAGACCGAGGTGCGCTTCCCGCCGCAGATCGCGAAAGCGCTGCACGGACAGACGCTCTACGCTAATCTCGAAGTGTTGCCCAACCTGATGCTGGAGATCGGTCCCGAGCCTGGGACGCCCGAGTACAAGCAGTGGCGCGGCAAGATCGACGCGGGGCTCGCGGAGGCGCCGCGCATCCTGCCCGTTAAGAATGTGCCGCCGCACCATGCCGCAGTATATCTGGCGGGCGAGGGAGACATCGCGGAAATCTTCGGCGATCCCGACGCGGACGGGAACTTCGTCATCGGGTACACGCGCGAGCAGGGACATCCCGTGTGCGTGGACCTGGACAAGTTCGTGCAGAGGTCGTCGGGGGTGTTCGGCGCGACGGGCACGGGCAAGTCGTTTTTGACGCGGCTCATCCTCGCGGGGCTGATGCAGCACAACAAAGCGTCTGTGCTCGTGCTCGATATGCACAACGAGTACGGCTTCGACGATGTGGCGTCAGACACGAAAAACCCCGTGACGGGACTGAAGACCAAGTTCAAGTCCCGCGTGAACGTGGTGGGCTTGGGCGCGGGTGCGACCATCCGCGGCGCGGTCCCCGATTTCAATCTCGAGATCGCCACGTCCGATATTTCATCGTCCGACATCGAAATGCTGACGCGCGAATTGAATCTCAAAGAGACAACGCCGACCACGTTGAACGCGTTGTACACGTCGTTCCGGGAGGATTGGTTCAGGCGGTTCAAAGAGATGAATCGCGAGGAAGTGGAAGTCGAGGACGAAAAAGGGAAGATGAAGCACGTGCCCCATCCGAACAGCGTGGCGGCCTGGGCGGACGCGAACGGCGTGAACGTGGCCGCGGCCGAAGCCCTGCACGATAAACTGCGCCGCCTGTTCAACAAGGATTACATCGTGGAGAAACCCGCTGCGGACAGCGTGAAGCAAATCATCGACGCGCTCGAAGCGGGAAGGCACGTGATTCTATCGTTTGGCGAGAACGAAAGCGACCTGGACTACCTGCTGGTCTCGAACCTGTTGACGCGCAAAATCCGCAACGCGTGGGAACGGAAGACCAACGAGTTCCGTTCGCACGGCTCCGCAGAGCCGCGGCAACTCATCATCGTGGTTGAGGAGGCCCACAAACTCCTGAACCGCGAGATGGCCGCGCAGACCACGTTCGCCACCATCGCCCGTGAACTGCGCAAGTATTACGTCACCCTGCTGATCGTGGACCAGCGCCCGTCGCAAATCTACGACGAGGTCATGTCGCAGTTGGGGACGCGCATCTCGGGCTGGCTCGGCGACGAGGACGACATCCACGCCGTGCTCTCGGGTCTTTCGGGACGCGAGGCTTTGCGCGGGATGTTGGCGCGACTCCAGCCCAAGGAGGAAGTGCTCCTGCTCGGCTGGGGAGTCCCGATGCCGCTGCCGGTGCGCTCGAGGCGGTACGACGAGGCTTTTTGGAAGGAATTGCTCGGAGGCAAGAGGAGCGCGGCGCAGAATTTGAAGGAATTGGGATTCTGATGCCGTATGATGAACTCAAAGAAAGCCCAGGGGAATTTGTATCATTTACCGGTCTGGCACCAGGCGAATTTGATTCACTCTTGCCCGCCAGGGGATTCCTTTCGCCTGTCTATGCGCAGTCCCATGTCCCACCCCCTCAACCGACGGGTAATTGTAGTTAATTAAACATTGACTGATTATTGTTTATCAGGTATTTTTAAATCCGCTTTCTGCAAGATGACGGATGAAATTGGTCTAAATAGAAAGGTCTAAACATGAAACTACTCAAACTGATGCTGGTATCGGCATTCATTCTGGCAAGCACAGTGGGCGCGTCGCAGGGCCTGCCCGTATCTGCCCCGGCGGCCGTGGCTCCCACCAAGCCGGTACCGCTCACCCCGGCCAATAACGCGCTCATCACGAATTACACGCCCGACCTGACCTGGAAGGCCTCCACCGGCGTGGACATGGATCACTACGAGATCGAAATCGCAACCGACCCGGCCTTCGGCGCCACCATCATCGACAGCGACTATGGCATCCCCGACGGAACGCTCACCCACACAGTCGGCCTGGCGCTTACCCCCGCGCGGACGTACTACTGGCACGTCCGGTCGGTCAGCACCCTGGCCGAATCCCTGGGCTGGTCGGCCACCTACAAGTTCCGCACCGCGGTCGAACCGCCGAACCTGGTATCGCCTGCCGACATGACCAACATCCTGACCAACCGCCCGACCTTCGACTGGGACGGCGTGCTCAACGCGTCAGGGTATACCCTGCAGGTTTCAAAATACTATGGGTTTACCTCACTGCTGATCAACGTCAATCTCTCCTATACAGTGACGGAATATACACCCACCAGCGACCTCCCGGCCAACCAGACCCTTTACTGGCGCGTACGCACCACCAACAGCGGCTACGGCCCGAGCGACTGGTCTCCCATCTTTACGATCACACAAACGGCCATTCCAACCAGTATCCCGGTCCTTTCACAGCCGGCGGACGATAAATTGACCGACGACCCCACGCCGCTTCTCGTATGGGGAGCCGTTACCGTGCCATCAGGAACGACTTTCCAGGAATATCAGATCCAAATCGCAAAAGACGATACCTTCGCGGTCGTGGATATCGATGACGTGGTCCTGGACGTTGCCACACCCTGGTATCAAGTGCCCGATGGAAGCATCCTGGACGCCGCCGCCACCTATTACTGGCGCGTGCGCGCTTATAACGTGGACGATTTGACCGCTGACCTGTACTCCAGCAGCTGGTCGGAGGTGTTTTCTCTACGCATCTCGGTGGAGACGCCCACCCTGATCGACCCAATCAATATGCTCGACCTGATCGACAACAAGCCGACCTTCGACTGGACGGATGTTCCACATGCGGGCAATTACACCTTCCAGGCATCGTACACGGAAAGTTTCGCAAGGCCCTTCCTCACCGCGCTCACTACCCTTTCCGAGTACACTCCAGGCAGGCCTCTGCCAAGCAATAGAACCATCTACTGGCGGGTACGGGCGAACAATTCCAAATATGGACCCGGCCGTTGGTCGGTGACATGGTCCGTCAACTCGGCCAATCCGCCCGGTGTGCCCAGGCTGTCGTCCCCAACGATAAACAGGCTGCTGACGACTCTAGCGCCGGAACTCAAGTGGTCGGTGTCCAGTCTGCCTGCGGGCACGTCCTTCGACTACTATCAAGTCCAGGTTGCGACCGATACGACGTTCGCCGCGCCGGTCTTCGACGATACCAGCAACACCGGCCAGTTCCTCACGTCCATCATCGTCAGCCCGGACTTGAACCCCGCCACGAAATACTACTGGCGCGTGCGCGCCTGCAACACCGACCTCGAATGCAGTCAGTGGTCGGCGGTATACTACTTCCGTATTTCGGTCGAGGCCCCCACCCTGAATACGCCAACTGACGGCGAAGTCAACGCGGTCCCATTCGCTCCCGCCTTCGATTGGACTGACGTCCCATCGGCCAGTGGATATACACTCCAGGTCTCGAAGAAACCCAACTTCTCGGTCCTGACGCTGAGCCGGACTGTAACCTTGTCGGAGTACACCAGCGGGAACCTTCCGGCCGGAACGTACTACTGGCGCGTGCGGGCCAATAGTCCATACTTCGGGCCGGGACCCTGGTCCACGGTGTTCACCTTCACGGTGACCCCGTAGCCCCCGGCCGACAGACACACTAAAAGCGATGGGGACGGATTGCCCGTCCCCATCGTTTTTGATTCCCGGGCGCGGCGACCAGCCTGACGTCCGCGCGGGAGGCGAGGGGCGTGTCTTATGTTACACTTGCCCCATGACAGACGACACATTGAACGCCCTGCGGAGTCAGATCCAGGACGGTCGGATCACGGCCGAGACGTTCAATCCAAAGCGCAGTTATAAAGTGCTGGCCATGTTCGGCGACGATGCGGGTACGATGTTCATGCTGATCGGCGAACACGACGGGGCCTACGGCGTTTTCGAAGCGCGCAATCAGAGCCAATGGAGCTTTCACAGCGGACATTCCTCGCTGGAGGGGGCGCTGGACGAGATCAGGGGTTTCAACCTTAAGAGGCTTTCGTAACCGGCGCACGCCGATAAAACGCTTACGCGGTTCTTACACAGGCGCGATGTTGATTTCATCATTTTTTAATCCGCTCATGTTACGCTAGGGCACGGTGTTCATCTGACCAAGGAGTATCGCTGTGAATAGGGCCTTAAAAGTCATCCTGATCGTGATTGCCGCCGCCGTGCTCCTGCTCGGCGCGTTTTCGGGCGGCTTCCTGGTGGGACGTTTCACGCCGCCGGCGTCCGGGGTTTCCAGAACCTTCCCGCCTGTCGCGAACACGCCCTCTCCGGAGATGAACTCCGCCACCCCGGAGGAACTGCAGAGCCTCTTCCAGCCGTTCTGGGAAGCCTGGGATATCGTCCATGAACAATATGTAGACCAGCCCGTGGACGATGAGGCGCTCATGCAGGGCGCCCTCCGCGGCATGCTGGATGCGCTGGGCGACGAACACACCTCGTTCATGGACCCCGAGGAATTCAAGGCGGCCAACGAATCGCTGGCGGGCGAGTACGAAGGCATCGGCGCCTACGTGGACACCGACGGCGAATGGATGACCATCATCAGCCCGATCCCCGGTTCCCCGGCCGAAGCGGCCGGACTGCGCAGCGGCGACGCGATCATCGCAGTGGACGGGGAGGACATGACCGGCGTCAACCCTGAATCGGTGCGCCAGAGGGTGCTCGGCCCGGCCGGCACCACGATCACCCTCACCATTCAACGCGGCACCGACGAACCATTCGACGTGAAGATCACCCGCGCCCGCATCACCATTCGCAGCGCCGAAGGCAAAATGCTGGAGGACGGCATCGCCTACGTGCAGGTTACCACCTTCGGCGACAGGACCACGCCCGAACTGATCGCCGCGCTCGAAGACCTGATGGCGCAAAACCCGAAAGGCATGATCCTCGACCTGCGCAACAACGGCGGCGGTTACCTGCAAACGGCCGTGGAGGTCACTTCGCAGTTCGTCGGCGAGGGCGTGGTGCTCTACGAACAATACGGCGATGGCCAGCGCATCTCGTACGAGGCTCAGCCCGGCGGACTGGCAATTGACGTCCCGTTGGTGGTGCTCGTCAACGAAGGGACCGCTTCGGCGTCGGAGATCGTGGCGGGCGCGATTCAGGATCACGAGCGCGGCCAGCTCGTCGGCGTCACTACATACGGGAAAGGCTCGGTCCAGAACTGGGTCCCGTTGAGCAACGACCAGGGCGCGGTCCGCGTGACCATCGCCAAATGGCTGACCCCGGACGAACGCGCCATTCACGACATCGGTCTCACCCCGGACGTGGTCGTCGAAATGACCGAGGAGGATTACAACAACGACCGCGACCCGCAGTTGGACGAGGCGGTCGAGGTCCTGCGGGGACTCCTCGCTTCGCAATAACCCCCGGCTTGATTCCGTGCAAGGAGATTGAACCATGTTTTTCTTCAACCCCACCTACCTGCTGTATATGGCCCCGGCCTTCCTGTTGATGATGCTGACATCCTGGTACGTCAACTCGGCGTATCGCCGCTGGAGCCAGGTTCCCGCGCGCAGCCGTTTGACCGGCGCGGAGGCCGCCCAGCGACTCATTGCGCGGGGCGGTTTGTCAGGCGTCCGCGTCGAGGGCATCCGCGGCAATCTTTCCGATCACTACGACCCGCGCGACAAGGTCCTGCGGCTCTCGCCGGGCGTTGCCAATTACGCTTCGGTGGCCTCCCTCGCCATCGCCGCGCACGAACTCGGTCACGCCATGCAGGACCACGAGGAATACTTCCCGCTGCGCCTGCGTTCGGCCATCGTTCCCGCGGTCAACATCGGCTCGAACCTGGGCTGGATTCTCATCATGATCGGCCTGCTCCTGCGCTTCACGGAACTGGCCTGGCTGGGCGTGCTGGTCTTCTCCGGCGGCGCGGTCTTTGCCCTGTTCACCCTGCCCGTGGAACTGGACGCGTCGGCGCGCGCCAAACGTCTGTTGGCCGAGACCGGCATCATCCAGGGCGAGGACGAGCAGCGCGGCGTGAACACCGTGCTCAACGCGGCCGCGCTGACCTACGTGGCCGGGCTGGTCACCGCCATCCTGCAACTGCTGTATTACGTCACACTCGTCGGCGGCATGGGCGGGCGGCGAAGAAGTTAAATTTTGCAGGGCACAACGCCGCGCTGAACGGAGGCGAAGACCGAGGACGAAGCGCCGTTGTGCCCCTTCTGTGCTTTTTGTGACCTCCGAGGCATCGCCCCTCGGAGGTCTTTGTGTATAATGACCGCAATGCGGAAATTCTTCGTGGTTTTCCTGCTCTTCCTGGGAATGGTCTTCATCGTTCTGAACGCCGGGGAACTGGAAAACACAATCGAGACCCTGCGCCGCGCCAACCTGTGGTTCCTGATCCTGGCATTGCTTCTCCTGGTCGTGTGGATGGCCAACACCGGCCTCACCTACCGTTCGATCTATCACCTGCTCGGCATGGAGGAAGAAAGCGGACGCATGACGCTGGCGGCGGCGGCTTCCATCTTCGTCAACATCGTCACACCGACGGCCGGCATGGGCGGCATCGCGGTCTTCATCAACGACGCGCGCCAGCGCGGACATCCCTCCGGCAAGGTGACGCTGGCCGGGGCGCTCTTCATCCTCTTCGACCAGGCCGCGTTTCTGGCCGTGCTGGCCCTGGGCCTGCTCGTCCTCATCCGCCGCAACCACCTGAACGCCGGTGAGATCATCGCCTCCCTGCTGTTGTTTACGGTCGCGTCCATTTTTGCCTTCCTGCTTTATCTCGGTTATCGTTCGGCGGACGAACTGGGAAACATGCTGGCGCGCGGCGCGCATTTCCTGAATCGGTTCGTGCGCCTGTTCATCCGCCGCGACTATTTCAGCGAAGCGCGCGCTCACGCCTTCGCCGGGGAACTGGCCGAGGGTCTCGCCGACCTGCGCCAGCATCCCAGGAAAATGATCCCGCCCTTCCTGCACGCCCTGCTCAACAAGACCCTGCTGACCCTCCTCCTGCTGGTGCTCTTCCTCGCGTTCGATGTCCCCTTTTCGGCGGGGACGATCATCGCCGGGTTCGCCATCAGTTACCTGTTCATGATCGTCTCGCCGACGCCGTCGGGAATCGGCGTCGTGGAGGGCGTCATGCCCTTGACGCTGGCCTCGCTCCGGGTCCCGTGGGAGGCGGCAGTGGTGCTCACGCTGGCCTTCCGCGCGGTCACACTCTGGCTCCCGCTGGGAGTCGGCGCGGCCGCGTTGCGCGTCCTGCATTTATCCAGTCCCGAATGATTCGCCAATACGGAGGTACGCATGGATAAAAGATTCGAAGACCTGCTCCTGGAATTTGCACAGCAGGAGGAGGAGTCCGGGCGGAAGGAGATCGAAAAGCGGCTCTGGGAGGAATTCGGCACGGTCAAGGCCGTGCTGGTGATGGACCTTTCGGGCTTTTCCCTGCTCACCCAGCGTTACGGCATCGTCCATTATCTTTCGATGGTGCGCCGCATGCAACTCGCCTCCCAGCCGGTCATCGAACAAAAGGGAGGCAGGGTGGTCAAATACGAAGCCGACAACTGCTTCGCCATGTTCGACGACGCGCATGCGGCCCTGCAGGCCGCCTTGGACCTGAACGAAGTCTTCAACCGGATGAACGTATACACCGAGGAAAAGTTCGACATCCGCGTGGCCATCGGCATTGACTTCGGGGAGGTCCTGCTGACCGGCGGGCCCGATTATTTCGGCGCCATCGTCAATCGCGCCAGCAAACTGGGCGAAGACATCGCCTCGCCCGGCGAAATCCTGATCACCAAGGCCGCCTTCGAGCACATCCCGCAGAAGGACAGGCCGCGTGCCGAACCGCTCAAACTCTCCATTTCGGGCATCCGCCTCGACGCGCTCTCCATCAAACTGTAACCCCGCATGACCCTCGCCTCTCTGCTCGCGCGCTGGCAGGCAGACCCCGACACCGCGCCCAACTTCGCCGCCCATCGGATTCTGCCCCCGCGCCCGGCCGAACTGACTCCCCTCCCGCCTCTCCCGGACCCCCTGCCTGCCGCGCTGACGAAGCGCGGAATCCACGCCTTGTACAGTCATCAGGCCGCCGCGTTCGAGGCGGCGCGGCGCGGCGAGCATGTTGTCCTTGCCACCGGCACCGCCTCCGGCAAGACCCTGGCCTACAACCTGCCCGTCCTCTCCGCGCTCATCGAAGACGCCTCCGCCCGCGCCCTCTACCTTTTCCCAACCAAAGCATTAACCCAAGATCAACTTTCCAACCTTCAAACGTTCCAACCTGCGGACATTCAACCTGCCATTTACGACGGCGACACGCCTCAAGCCAAACGCCTGCAAATTCGCAAGAACGCGCACATCGTTTTCACGAATCCCGATATGCTCCACACCGGCATCCTGCCGCATCACACCAACTGGGGCGATTTCCTGCGCGGACTGCGCTTCGTCGTCGTTGACGAGATGCACACCTACCGCGGCGTGTTCGGCTCGCACGTTGCCAACGTGATACGAAGATTGAAACGCGTCGCCGCGTTTTACGGCGCGCGTCCGCAGTTCCTGCTCACCTCCGCCACGATCGGCAATCCCGCCGAACTGGCCGAACGATTGATCGAGGAACCCGTCACGTTGATCGACCGCGACGGCTCGGCGCGCGGCGAACGTCATTTCATCCTCTACAATCCACCCGTCGTTGATCCCGCTCTCGGTTTGCGGAAATCCTCATTTGAAGAGTCTTTGCGATTGGCAGGCGAGTTGCTGGAAGAGAATGTGCAGAGCGTGGTCTTCGCGCGTTCGAGAAGAAGTGTTGAGATTTTATTGACGCAGTTGCAAAGCGAGAGGAAAGACGAAAGAAGAAAGACGGAGCATCACGATATCTTTCCTCTTTCCTCCTTCATCAGGGGATATCGAAGTGGTTATCTGCCTCAACAACGCCGTGAGATCGAAAAAGGTCTGCGCGATGGAAGCGTGCGCATGGTGGTCGCCACCAACGCCCTCGAACTCGGCATTGACATCGGCGGGCTGGGCGCGGCGCTCCTCGTCGGGTATCCCGGCGGCATCGCCTCAGCCTGGCAGCAGGCGGGGCGCGCCGGGCGCGGCGAAGAGGCCGCGCTGGCTGTGCTCGTGGCGGGCGCGGGTCCGCTCGACCAGTTCCTCGCGCATCATCCCGATTATTTCTTCGGCCGCTCCCCCGAGCAGGGACTGGTCAACCCGAACCACCTGCTTATCCTGCTCGAGCATTTGCGCTGCGCTGCGTTCGAGTTGCCCTTCCAGCCGGGCGAGGGCTTTGGCCGTTTGCCAAGCGAAACCGTGCGCGAGTTTCTCGACATCCTGACGAGCAACGGCGAATTGCATCAATCGAACGAAAAATATTTCTGGATGGCGGATGCCTATCCCGCCGCGAACATTTCCCTGCGTTCCGCTTCGCCTGCCAACGTACTCTTACAAACCGATGAAGACGGACAGCCGTGCATTCTCGGCGAAGTGGACCTGGCCTCCGCACCCTGGATGGTGCACCCGCGCGCCGTGTATTTGCACGAAGGCCAGCAATATTATGTGCAGGGACTCGACCTGACTCGCAACCTCGCCGCGCTCATCCCCGTCGGCCTGGATTACTACACCGAGCCTCTGCGTGAGACGAGTGTTTCTGTTTTATCCTCTTCTGCTCAAGCCGCCGTCCCCGGCGGCGAAAAGAAATGGGGCGAACTGCAAGTCACCACGCAAGTGACCGGCTTCCGCAAACGCAGTTGGCTGTCCGGTGAAAACCTCGGCGAAGAGCCGCTTGACCTGCCTGCCTCCGACCTGCAAACGACCGGCTACTGGCTGTCCCTCTCCGAAGCGACCCTGGCGCGTCTGCGCGAGAGCGGAGCCTGGACCAACGACCCGAACGACTACGGGCCCGACTGGCCGAAGATTCGCGAACGCGTCCGCGCCCGCGACGGCTATCGTTGTCAAGTGTGCGGACTATTTGAAGATGGTCGCCAGCATGATGTGCATCACAAGATTCCATTTCGACAATTTCCATCCGCCGAACAGGCCAACCGCCTCGATAACCTCGCCACCCTCTGCCCGAACTGCCATCGCAAAGCGGAGCAGAACGTCCGCATGAGAAGCGGATTGGCCGGGCTGGCCTACGTGCTGGGCAACCTCGCGCCGCTCTTCCTCATGTGCGACCCGCGCGACCTCGGCTCGCACATCGAGCCGGTCTCTTCCTCGTCTTTCCCCAATCCGTCCGTTGTTCTTTATGACGTAGTGCCTGCTGGCATCGGCTTCAGCCAGAAATTATTCGAAATGCACGATGACTTACTCGCCCGCGCCCTCGAACTCGTGACCGAGTGTCCCTGCGAGGATGGCTGTCCCTCCTGCGTCGGTCCCGCCGGGGAGAATGGGGCGGGAGGGAGGAGAGAGACGGTGGAGATATTGAGGCAGTTGGTTGGAAATTCAGATGTCCAAAATCAAAACAGGAATGTGGTTTAATTAAGGATGTTCAATAGGTTAGTGAGTTCCCTTCGAAGGCATAAGCAATGAAAACGAAGGACAAAATGACCACAGTTTCGGATTTGCAGCACAAACAACCTTTGTTGAAAACAAAGATCTCGATTCCTCTCCTTCCAGAGGAATTTGTGCACAGGCCCCGCCTGACGGAACGCATTAGCCAGGGCGTCAAGGGTCCCCTGACGCTGATCTCCGCGCCCGCCGGGTTTGGAAAGACCAACGCTCTCATCGAATGGGCTAAGGAAACAAAATTCCCTGTTGCCTGGTTAACCATTGACAGGGATGATAACGATCCGGGTCGATTCTCCTCCTACCTGGTTGGATCTATTCAGGCAGTGTACCCAGGGCTGGGCGAGGAGGCGTTGGACTTCATTCAATCCACAAAAAGCCGGGGATGGGAAACGGCTATAACCTTGTTTCTAAATCAAATCTCAGCGCTCCAAAAAGATCTGGTTCTGGCTCTCGACGAATTTCAGGTTTTGGAGTCAGAACCCATCGTCCAAGGTATCAACTATCTATTGAGACATTGCCCGCGAAACCTGCACTTGATCATCGCCTCCCGCAGGGAGCCGGCGTTCGACCTGGCCTTCTTGCGTGCAAAAGGGAAAGTGGTTGAATTGGGAGTGGATGAATTGCGCTTTACTCGCCAGGAGATTGAGCTTTTCCTGCGCGAGGCGATGGATATGCAGTTTCCTCCTGAGACCATCGCTACGCTTGAAAAAAACACTGATGGTTGGATTACCGGGCTTCAAATGGCAGCCATTTCCATGCGTCATCGTGCCAACCCAGCAGACCTTCCGGCCAATCTACAGGTTGATTCACAGCATTTGATGAATTTTCTTGCCAGTGAGGTGCTTGACCGGCAACCGGAGGAAGTCCGCCTGTTCTTGCTGAAAAGCTCTGTATTGGAAGAATTCTGCGGTCCATTATGCGAGGCAGTCGTCAAGCCCGGCTCCCAACCAGGGTACGGTGCGGCGATGTTGGATCAACTCGAACAAGCCAACCTTTTCATCGTCGCGCTGGATGGAAACCATGAGTGGTTCCGATATCATCCTCTTTTTTCTGAGCTTCTCCGTCGCGTCCTGGCAGAAATAAATCCATCAGAAATTCTGCTGCTCAAGAAGCGGGCGGCAGAATGGTTCGAGCAACAGGCTAATCTTGAAAAAGCCATTAAATATGCCATCGAGTCTGGAAATGACGAATGGGCGGCAGACCTGATCGAACGTAGCGTCGTGCCATTGGTCCGGACGGGAGAAATCTTCCCGTTGTCTGCATGGATCGGGAGACTCCCCGATGAGGTGATCCACCGTCGCCCGGTCATCAGTTTGACATATGCCTGGGGCTTGATTGCCTCGTTTCAGCTGGATACCGCCCGATATTGGCTGGACGATATCCAAAAGGGACTCGATCAGACGGGGAAGCCTGCATCGCCCGACAGCGAGACGGAAAATGGCGGGCTTTGGAACATAAGGGGCGGGCTCGCAGTCTGTCGATCCACCATGGCCTTGCTAAGCGGAGATACCGAACTTGCCGCTCGGTTTGCAGAAGAGGCGGCAAATTATCTGCAAGGTGAAAACCTTTTTATGCGCAGCCTGTTATCCCTCGAAAACAGCCTGTACTTCATCCTTGCTGGGGATACATCGAAAGCGATTGAGTCTTTGCGCGAAACAGTGCGAATGGCCCAATACGGCAACAACCAACTGGTGGTGGTACTGGCTACCTGCCAACTGGCGGAGCAACAAGCCTTGCAGGGACACTTAAGTCAGGCCCTGATTACACTGCAGAAGGCGCGATATATAACCACAAGTCCGGAGGGTATCCCGTATCCCTTGAGTGGGATCGTCGACATTGCCTTTGGCGAGATCCTGCTGGAGCGGGATTCACTGGATCAAGCCAGGGAACATTTGGAACGCGGCTGTCAAATCGCAAAAAAACTGTGGTCGCCCAGCAGCCTGGATGGCATGGTCTCGCTTGCCCGCCTGCTTCAAATCCAGGGAGACCACCCGGGCTCACAAGCCATCATGGATGCAGTATCACAAATGGCGCTCGATACGGAATCCGGCAAGTGGGACAATACCTTTGTCTCGGCGGTCTTCGTGCGGCTGGCCTTGCAACGTCGCGATTTCACATCCGCCACGCATTGGTGGAAAAAGGGCGGCTTCCCCGATCTTACAGATAAAATCGCCCTGGAAAATTTTCCCTATCTTATCTATGAGTATCTCCAACTCACCCAGGTGCGATTCATCCTGGCTGTGGCGCGAGAAGCAGTTGACCGGCGTCAGATGCAATGGGCGCTCGAATTGCTCGAGCCGCTCCTTCGTGCTTCGGAGCGATTCGGGCGACTTACCTCACAGATCGAGGTTCTGATCTTGCAGTCACTCGTGCAGGATGAACTAGGAAACAGGGAACAGTCTGTGGAAATCTTGACACATGCCCTCGCCTTGGGCGAACCGGAAGACTATCGGCGTATCTTCTTGGATGAGGGTCAACCGCTGGCAAACATTCTGGCGCGCTGTCGAGCGAGTCGACAGGATACCATCGGGACTCTCCCCTCCCTGGGTTATATTGACAGCCTATTGGAGGTGTTCAAGCCTGAACTAGCGGTTCAACCCTACTCGCGAATTGCTCCACAATCAACAAAGCCCGCCACCGCCCGGACAGACTACGGCCTGCCCATCAGCCTGTCCGCGCGCGAGATGGAGGTTCTTTCTTTGATTGCTGAGGGGAAATCCAATCAGGAAATCTCGGCACAGTTGTTTCTGGCGCTGAACACGGTCAAGCGTCATGCCTATAATATCTATACCAAGCTCGAAGTTAAAAAACGGACTCAAGCCGTTTCGAGAGCCCGACAATTGGGCTTGATCCCATAATCTCCCCACTCTGAATTGACACTTATATAGCACTTTGGATTCATGACAGGCGATGCCCTGGCATGTATCCTTTGCATGGTTCCATAGGAACAAATAAGCACCTTTTGGAGAGAAGGAATATGAAGCATATTCTCATTTTGACTGCCGACTATGGTTATGGACATCGCAGTGCAGCGAATGCCATTGCTGAAGCGCTGGAAGAAACGTATGGCAGGGATTGCAGCGTGGAAATCGTCAACCCCATGGATCATCCAAGTGCCCCACCTGTTTTACGCGATGGGGTGAACGGTTACAACAAAATCGTTCGAGTTGCGCCTGACCTGTATAAGTTGGGATATGAGGTCGGTGATACTCGGATAGGAAGCGGTCTGGTTAGGAACAGTTTGACGCTGATGCTATTCAACGCTCTGCGTGAGATCATCCGCGAGAAGCAGCCTGACGTCATTGTATGCCCTTATCCTTCCTACCAGGAAATTCTCATGGCGATATTCGCCCATGAGAAATATCAGATTCCGGTGCTCACCGTTGTGACCGATTTGGCTACGGTAAACAGGTTATGGTTCCATCCGTCAGCCAACCTCTGCCTGGTGCCTACCCAAACTGTCTATGACCTGGCGATTGCGGCTGGCTTGCCAGCGGAAAAAGTGAAGATCGTCGGTATCCCGGTGCGTCCTGAACTGGTGAAAGGAAACCATGACCAGGCTGCCATCCGGAAGAGCCTGGGGTGGCAGGAGAATCTCTTCACCGTGCTCGCCATTGGAAGCAAGCGCGTTGAACATCTTTACGATGCCCTGCAAGTCTTGAACCATTCCGGATTTCCTTTGCAGCTGATCATTGCCGCGGGTGGAGACGAGGAGTTCTATCAACGTTGTCAGGACACGGAATGGCATGTGGAAACGCACGTCTATAATTTCGTTGCCGAAATGGGAACGTTTATGAGGGCCGCGGATTGCGTTCTGGGTAAAGCCGGTGGGTTAACCGTCTCCGAGGCGCTGGCGTGCGGCCTGCCCTTGATTCTGGTGGATGTCATCCCTGGCCAGGAAACTGGTAATGCAGACCATGTTGTCTCAGGGAACGCAGGGGTGCTTGCCAGAGATTCAACAGAAGTTCTCGAAGCCATGTGCCATTGGCTGGAAAATGACCGGCTCCATTATAGACAGCAGGCTCAAAACGCCCTTCGATTGGGACGCCCGCGAGCCGCGTTCGATACCGCCGAGCTGATCTGGGCTCTGGCCGACTCTCGAGAACAAGAGCAAATGACACTTTTATAACACTTTGGATTCATGACAGCATGCTTTTTCGAAAGTATCCTAGGATCATGTCATCACAATCAAATCAAAAGGAGTGTAATATGTTTACCCAACTGTTTCGTAACTGGTGGCTGGTCGCGGTGCGAGGAGTGCTCGCCATCGTCTTCGGCCTCCTGGCGCTGATCTGGCCCGGATCGGCCATACTTGCCCTGGTTCTGCTGTTCGGGGCTTTCGCCCTGATGGATGGCATCGTTGCCGTCGCGGCCAGCATTACTTGGCACAGCTATTTCAAGCGCTGGTGGGCGGTATTGCTGGAAGGGCTGGCAGGGATCGCCATCGGAATACTGACGTTCTTCTGGCCGAACGTCACCGCGCTCGTCCTGTTCTACTTCATTGCTGCCTGGGCAGTCATCACCGGCATATTTGAGATCGTGACCGCGATCGAGTTCCGGCATGTGATCCCGGGCGAATGGGCAATGGTCCTCAACGGCCTGCTCTCAGTCCTCCTCGGCGTCGTACTCTTCGCTTTTCCGGCCGCGGGCGCAGTGAGCCTGGTCTGGCTGATCGGCATTTATGCCATTGCCGCCGGGATTGCGCTGCTGATCCTCGCCTTCCGCATGCGCGGCCTGATGCGCGAGCTCGAGAAAGCCGGCGCCGGTGTCGAGCGATTTGTGGAAGGCTTGAAAGGAAAGCAGCCGAAATGAGATTGGGCGTGGAGCTGCAAAGCGACGTCCAAGAATGAGACCCTGTGGGAGCCGATATGCTCGGCTCCCTAAATCACAATTTGAGAGGCTTACATGATTGATCTTCCTTTGAAAGCTGAAGTCCATTGTTCAGATGGTATTGCTGGGCGCTCCACATTTGTGATCGGCAACCCGATTAACAGTAAGGTAACGCACCTGGTGGTACAAAGCATCCTGCCTCCATTTCACGAATATCTTGTGTCTGTTGACCAGGTGGAGGAGACCACTGACGACCGGATCATGCTGAAATGCACCCGAAATGATTTTAGCAAGATGGAACTATTTTGGTATGAAGAATATATTCCCAGTGAGGTACCTGGCTACCTAAGCACGCCTGATGTTCCGGATGTTCCTGCCATTCCAGGATATACCATGGAATCGGTAACCACCTTTATTCCAGTGAAACGCCGAAACATCCCACAGGATGAATTAGCTCTGCGGCGCGGCGCTCGGGTAGAAGCAACGGATGGCTATGTGGGTCAGGTTGACGAGCTGCTGATCAACTCAAATAATATGCAAGTCACGCACCTGGTACTGCTCGAAAGGCACATCCTTCAGAAGAGAGAAGTCACAATTCCGGTCTCGCAGATCGACCACATTGACGAAAGAACGATCTATCTGAATCTGGACCGGCAGAGCGTCGAGGAGCTACCCACAGCGCCCATCCAGCGCTGGTCGGGACAGGACACCTAACAGCGCCCTTGTGTTCCTTTGAGAAGGTGATTGACACTATTATGGCGCTTTCGATTCATGACAGACAATTCCACTACGAGTATGCTGGGCTTCTGATTTTATTGGGTGTTCTAATCATGTAGAGGAAAGATGTTTGCTCAAAGGAAATTTGCGCTTCAGATTCTTCCTTCTCATCCTGCTTGCTATTCTTCCTGCGATCCTGCCGAATATTTATTGGATCATTACACGGTAGCACGCAACAACGTATTTCTTTAATTCACTCTGAAAGATGCAAGTGCCAAATGAAGTTGTCGAACGAGCAACTCGCGACCCTGCTGGACAATATCAGTGAAGCCATCGTCGCAACGGATAAAACCTACCAAATCGTCTATCTCAACCGAGCGGCAGAGCAGGTCTTCGGCTATCGCGTTGAAGAAATATTGGAACGTCCCCTCGACTCGCTTCTACCAGAACGATTTACAGAGATTCATCATCAGCACCTCCGCAAATTGAGGAAGCCGCATACCGTTGTAATGATCAAGGATCGCCCCGAATTGGTCGCCAGGCGCAAGGATGGCACTGAGTTCCCGGTCGAGGTTGGCATTTCCAAGATTGCCCAAGATGGGGAGGAGTTCTACACCGCGATCGTGGTGGACATTACTGATCGCAAGCGCGCCCAAGCCGCATTACAGGAGAGCGAAGAAAAATTCCACGCGCTGATCAAACATAGCAGCGAAGCCATCGTACAGGTTGACGTTCAGGGAACGGTGTCCTACCGAAGCCCGGCTGCCAGACGAATATTCGGCTTTGCCGACCAGGAGGTTCTTGGTCAGTCTGGGTTCAAGTGGGTTCATCCTGATGATCTCGAACACGCGCGCCAAGCCTTCATTCGACTCGGATCAGAGCCGGGTTCGACTCGGACAGCGAGGTTCCGTCTTCAACGCAAAAACGGGGGATGGCGCTGGATCGAGGCGGTCGGCACGAACCTGCTGAGTGATCCAGCGGTTCAGTCAATCGTTATCAACTATCGTGACATTACTGAACATAAACAGGCAGAAGAGGTACTACGGGAAAGTGAAGAGAAATTCCGACTCATCGCCGAACGGATCACTGAGGTCTTCTATTTGGTCGACATCAGAATCGACAAGACGCTGTACGTCAGTCCGGGATTTGAGCAAGTGTGGGGCATGTCCCGTTCGGAAGTGGAGAAGAGTCCGCAAAACTTCCTGCAGGCAATCCATCCAGACGATCTCGAGCATGTGAAAGAGGGTCTTGGGGTTATGCAAGCCGGTCTCCCCTATGACCTCGAATATCGTATCATTCGCCCCGATGGGGTCATGCGCTGGATTTGGGACCGCGGTTATCCGGTGCCTAGCGCCAACGGGACAGTCGATCGTTACGTGGGCGTTGCACAGGATATCACCGAGCGCAAGACGGCAGAGGAGTTGTTGCGGAAAAGCGAAGCGCAGCTTTCAAACGCCATGAAGATCGCCAATTTGGGTCATTGGGAACTGGATGTCGCCAGTGGCATGTTCACTTTCACGGATAATTTCTATGCGATCTTTCGCACAAATGCCAGCGAGATGGGCGGCTATCAGATGTCAGTCTCCGACTATGCCAGGCGCTTTGTGCCTCCCGAAGAAGGATCTCTTGTCGGCGAAGAAATTCGCAAGGGAGTGGAGACCGACGATCCCAATTTCAACCGCTATCTCGAGCATCGGATGCTTTACGCCGATGGCAGTGTTGGGCACATAGCGGTGAGATATTTCATTGTCAAGGATGACAAGGGGAGAACCATCAAAACCTACGGTGTCAATCAAGACATCACCGAGCGCAAGCGCGCGGAAGAGGTGTTGCGCGCAAGCGAAGAAAAATTCCGCGCGCTGATCGAACATGGCAGTGAAGCCATTCTGCTGATTGATGCTCAAGGGACGATATTTTTCGGAAGCCCAGCCGCTGAACGACTGCTTGGCTATTCTCCACAGGAATTCCTCGGTCAGTCGGGGCTCAACGATGTTCATCCCGACGACCTCGAGCACGTGCGCGAAATCCTGGCCCGCCTCGTCTCTGAGCCAGGCTCGACTCAGAGGTTGGAGTACCGTCTTCGACACAAAGACGGGACCTGGCGTTGGATCGACACGGTCGCCACGAACTCACTGCATGTTCCCGCGGTTCACGGCATTGTCATCAATGGCCGCAACATCACGGAACGCAAACAAGCCGAGAACGCGTTGCTCGAGCGGGAACGTCAGTTAAGAGCATTAGTGATGTCGCTGGATGATGTGGTTTTCGAAATCGATGATCAAGGAATCTACCGTCAAGTGTGGACGAGCGATGAGAGTCGCTTGATCCGACCCAAATCAGAATTGCTCGGTAAGAAGCTGGTAGACGTTTGGGGAGAAGAAATGGGGCGCTTTTTGATGGACTGCGTACACCAGGTACTGACGAGCGGTATTCCCGAGACCTTCGAATTTCCACTTGACATGCCCTGGGGAAATCGCTGGTTTATGGCACGTAACAGCCCCATTCTCGCGCCGGGCGAGTCTCCGCACAGCGTCGTTGCGCTCGTCCGTGACATTACCGACCGCAAACAGGCAGAAGCCAAGATACAGGAACAACTCGAACGCCTCACGACGCTGAGGGAAGTTGATCAGGCGATTGCCTCCACATTCGATATGCAGGTGAGCCTGAAGTTGTTGCTCTCCCGCACCATACACCTCCTGGCGGTGGACGCCGCGGCCGTGTTACTCCTCAATCCATTTCAGAACGGATTCGAATACAAGGTTGGAATCGGATTCCGCACAGCTGCCATCCAAAATGCCAGCCTGAAGTTGGACACGAGTCTGGCGGGAAAAGTCGCCCTGGAACGGCGAACGGTTGAATTCCGAAGCGGATCGAATGAGCCGGAGAATCAGCAATTCACTGATTACCTGCGAGGAGAGAATTTTGCAAGTTATCATGGTGCGCCCCTGATCGTCAAAGGGAAAGTGATTGGCGTCCTGGAAGTATTCAGTCGCTCTTTCGCCGAACGGGATCGCGATTGGTTGGATTTTTTCAGCATATTGGCAGGCCAAGCCGCAATATTGATAGACAGCGCAAAATTATTCAAAGATCTGCAAGTCTCCAACATGGAGCTTTCCATTGCCTATGATGCCACCATCGAAGGCTGGTCGCGCGCCCTTGACCTGCGGGATAAGGAAACGGAAGGTCACACCCGGCGAGTAACGGAATTGACGATGCAATTAGCCCGTCAGTTTGGTTTTCCAGAAGGCGAACTGGTACATGTTCGCCGCGGAGCGTTATTGCACGATATCGGCAAACTGGGTGTTCCAGACCACATTCTGTGGAAAGCGGAGACGCTTACCGAATCGGAGTTGGAGATCATAAAAAAGCACCCGGTCTATGCGTACGAACTGCTGTCGCCCATTCGTTATTTGGAATCGGCTGCCATCGACATCCCGTATTGTCATCACGAAAAATGGGATGGCACGGGTTATCCGCGCGGCTTGAAAGGCGAACAAATCCCGTTCACGGCCCGGATGTTCGCGGTGGTGGACGTGTGGGATGCACTGACCTCAGACCGTCCTTATCGAAAGGCGTGGCCGGTGCCGGAGGTTTTCGCCTATATCCGGGAACAGGCAGGCAAACATTTCGACCCTCAAGTGGTAGACGCTTTTCTCTCACTGATGGGTGATGAAAAGGCGGAGTAGCCGGTACCAGCGATGAATCCCCAGATAAACCGCTTTAATTCTACTGGGACGCAATGAACCAACGGCCCCCTGCCGAATCATAAATTACTGCCCCTGGCCAGGTTCATTCAGCCTGCTGGAAATTCTTATTTTCCTCACAAAGATTTTCGGTACAGTCTTCTACAAGATTTCCATACTTGCGCCAGCCTGAATCCATCTGTTCATGAATGACACTTTAATAGCACTTTCGTTTCATGACAGGTATGAACGGGGAAAGTATGCTTCGGGTCGTTGCAAAATCGCATTCGGTTTCATAATAACGATAGCGGAATGCTATCGTAATGAGGTAAAGCACAGTGATAACTCTTCATACCAAGCAAAATCCGACGGTTCACTCAGATGAAAGCATCCGGGCCGAAATTATGGAGTCCCTCTGGTGGCAGCAGGAAATCCGCTGGTTGGATCTGGATAGCATCACAATCACCGTACAGCAAGGCATCGTAACGCTCAGTGGATATCTCAACAAGGATAGCAACTTCAATCTCATTGAGAGAATCGCCCACTCGACCCCGGGTGTGATTGGAGTCGACAACCAGTTGATCCTCGATCGCGACCTGACCCTGCGCGTTGCGCAGGCTTTGGCGCGGGATGTGCGAACGAAGTCCTTCATTTTTCCTGTGGGAACAACTCACGGCTGGATCCGATTCGGCGGTGAAGTTCCTACGCGCGAACATCAGGCGGATGTCGAGGAAGTGACAGCGGAAGTCCCTGGCGTGCGAGGTATCGTCTTACTGCCAAAACTGCCTGGTGAAATTCAGCGCTTCGAGCGGCATGCCATCCAACCTCAACTTAAAGCCAGAGTTTATGACGATACCGGTTATGCAGGGATCGCTACACAGGTGGTTATCCAACCACGCAACCGGCTGGTCACCCATGTAGTCGTCAGCGCCAGTGAGTTTACGGATTACAGCGTTGTGTCCAACGAGTATGTTGTCCCTGCTGACGCGATCGAGTGGGTGAGTCAAGGAGGCATCTTCCTAAAACGGAACGAACTGCCGCTCAATGCCTTCCCAGTCTTTGAACCAGCAGATTACCCGCCGGCTCCACTAAACTGGCAGCCTCCTTATCCTTATGAGGTTGGGAGCGTCCGTTGGTCATTAAGAGAGCGAGAAGAAGCGCAGCACCGATCAGATTCCAGTCTATCGTATCGTATGCAGGTTTGAGCAGTGAATCACCCTAATAAAAAGAAAGTATGAGGTCCAAAATGAACAAGTCGAAAATCTCACCTAATAAGAATGGCAAGAAAGACAACGAGGAGAAGAACAGACAGGAACTGCGGGAGAAGCAGGCACGTGTTTGGATTAGCTACTTCCTGGTGAATTTAGTCATGTTGTGGTTGTTTCAGCAGTTCATCCTCAGACCCCTGGTTATCCGCGAAACACAAATTCCCTACAGCGAGTTCAAATCCAAGATCGCGTCGGGAGAGATTCTCGATGTGACTCTTGGCACAGAGCGGATCGTGGGAACCATGAAGAATCCGAATCCCAACGATACGACGATCACCAGCATCCCCTTTACAACCAATGCCGTCCCGGATGGCGATCCCACGTTGATTTCAGAACTGGATGATGCCGGCGTCCAGTACAATGTCAGCGAACCACCCAGCCCGTTGGGGAACTTCCTTCTGGCTTACGGACTCCCGCTGGTATTGATCGGCGGTATGTGGTACATGGGTTCGCGTCAGATGTCCAAAGGGGCCATGGGCGGGATGTTCGGCGTGGGTAAGAGCAAGGCCACTGAGGTCAAGCCGGAAACGATCGACATCACCTTCAAGGATGTTGGCGGCGTTGATGAAGCCATTACCGAACTGCAGGAGATCATCCAGTTTCTGAAAACTCCTGAACGATTTTCGGGTCTGGGCGGTCGTATCCCGAAAGGCGTGCTGCTGGTGGGACCTCCGGGAACGGGTAAGACCCTCCTGGCAAAGGCCAGCGCCGGGGAAGCCGGTGTTGCCTTCTTCGAAACCAGCGGCTCAGAGTTTGTAGAAATGTTCGTGGGCGTTGGCGCGGCCCGCGTGCGCGATCTGTTCGAGCAAGCCCGCAAGGCGGCTCCGGCCATTATCTTCATCGATGAGATAGATGCAATCGGACAGTCGCGCGCCAATGCAGTTCGCATGGGCGGCAACGATGAGCGTGAACAGACCCTCAATCAACTCTTAAGCGAAATCGACGGATTCCGAAATGAAAAGGATAAGCCGGTCATCATCATGGCCGCCACAAACCGACCCGAGATCCTCGATCAGGCATTGCTGCGTGCCGGGCGCTTTGATCGCCAGATCACGGTCTCCGCTCCTGATCTAACCGGTCGCGTACAGATTTTGCGCATCCACAGTCAGAACGTCAAACTGGCTCCTGATTTTGATCTTGAACGGGCCGCCCGCATGACGCCTGGCTTCAGTGGCGCGGACCTGGCGAACATCATGAATGAAGCTGCGCTGCTGGCAGCGCGTCGCAGCGCAACGGCTGTCACAACGCAGGATTTCGAAGCCGCGATCGAGCGCGTCGTCGCCGGATTGGAAAAGAGGTCGCGCGTGATGAACGAGCAGATCCGTACCACTGTGGCGTATCACGAGAGCGGTCATGCATTGGTTGCAGAGTTGGCGCCCCATGCCGACCCTGTTGCCAAGGTGAGCATCGTGCCGCGTGGCCGCGGCGCCCTGGGCTATACCATGCAGATGCCCACCGAGGATCGCTACTTGTTGACCCGTGAAGAACTACAAGATCGTCTGGCGGTGATGCTTGGAGGACGAGCAGCGGAACAAGTTGTGTTTGGAACAATCAGCACTGGCGCGAGCGATGACATTCAACGAGCAAGTGAATTGGCGCGCCGAATGGTGATGGAATTTGGTATGAGCGAAAAGCTGGGAACAGTGCGCTATGCAACACAGCAGTATCAGTTCCTTTCCGGTGAATCGAGCGCATCTGCCAGTCCGGAGACCCTGAAGGTCATTGATGAAGAAGTCCAGCGGATCATTACTGAGCAGTATGCGCGGGCACAACAACTTCTGATTGATCATCGTTCGGCGTTGGAACATCTGACTCAACAACTGCTCGAAAAAGAAACTGTGGATGGCGCCGCGGTGAAACAGGCACTGGCCGGTTCGGCCAGTGCCCCACTCACGGATACCGCATTCGCTTAGAGCGAAGGAACGAAGGAGAAAGAATGATCCCCCTCCGCGATGAGATCCCTACTCGGCAAGTTCCGATCATTAACTATCTGCTGATTGCAGCAAATATTGGTGTGTTCCTGTTAATGTGGTTGGCCGGGCCATATCAGGATGCACTGGTCTATCAATTTGCCATGATCCCTGCAAATTTTGCAAACGGCGTGGATATCGGAGATGTGATGGACATTTTCACCAGCATGTTCATGCACGCCGGGTTGGCCCATATTGGCGGGAACATGCTGTATCTGTGGATCTTCGGCGATAATGTAGAAGATCGCATGGGGCACTTCCGCTATCTGCTGTTTTATTTGGCTGGCGGCATGGTAGCATCTCTGACACATCTGCTTACGAATCCAAATTCTCCGATTCCTACGGTGGGAGCCAGCGGCGCAATCGCGGCTGTCCTGGGTGCGTATCTGGTGTGTTTCCCGGGCAGCCGGATCGCTACCTTCATTCCATTACCATTGGGAATTTTCTACAAACTGACCATGCTTCCGTCGGCGGTTGTCCTTGGGTTTTGGTTTATCTTCCAGTTATTTGACGGCGTGGCAACCCTGGGCGGACCAGACGTTGGTGGAGTTGCTGTCTGGGCTCATATCGGCGGGTTCGTTGCAGGAATGCTGATGGCCATGCTTTTCAACCAGACACGCAGGTCCAGAAGTGTCGTGACCTGGTAATTGTATGACACCTTATTAGCACTTTCGATTCGAGGCTACTCGTCTTATCAAGGATGTGTTGAGCTATTTGGTAACAACGAAAATCGGAGGCTTCCATGCCAGTCAATATCAAGGTGATTCATACAAAAGACTTCATCAAGACCACTGTTACCGGTATCCTGGATTTCGCGGTAAGCAAACAAGCACTCCTTGATATCGTTTCTCAGATTGAGCAACCGGGCGAGTATGAGATATTGGTGGATACACGCGAAGCAGAAATAGTACTCTCTGTGGTTGACATTGTTGAATTGGGCCAGGCTCTGGCCGCCCACTTCTCTCTTCGTCGAAACAAGATTGCCGTTCTTGCTTCGATGAGTGACGCGAAGCAGGCAAATTTTCTCGAAACCACATCCACGAACCGGGCTGTCCGCTTAAGGGTATTTACCGATTTTGAGAGAGCCATCACCTGGCTTGTGATGCGTGAGTCGACATAGCGATCAAAGAAGCAACAAATGAAAAAGGAGAAAAATGGCTGGATACGTTCTAGATATCGAAAAAAGAACCGAAGAGAACGATTATTTCCGTCAAGTGCTCTTCACAGGACCTCTGAGTCAACTGGTGATAATGTCGCTTCAGCCAGGGGAGGAGATCGGACTGGAAACGCATATGGAGACAGATCAGTTCATCCGGGTCGAAGAAGGAATAGGGAAAGCCATCCTGGATGGACAAGAGTACAAATTAGAGGGCGGCTCGGCAGTCATCATACCGGCCTGGACGGAATATAACGTGATCAACACCTCGTCAGAAAAGGTGCTGAAATTGTATACACTTTATACCCCACCTGAACATCCTGATGGCGCGATCCACAAGACAAAGACCGATGCTGAGGCTTATGAGAACGAAAATCACCGTTAGTCAGTGACCGATTTCAACTCGGAAATTCAGTGGATGCTATGTCTGAACAACTTTTCCACATCTGACTTCGCGACTCGCGCGCGCCAGTGGGAGAGTCGCTTTATGGCAGTGCCGGCTCCCCACCCTCTCGAATTAGCACTTTTATGGCACTTTGGATTCATGACGGTTATTCTTCTCATTGGTATGCTGTGGATAGTCACAAGTTGGATAGTGAAAGAACAATACCCATGCACAGTCTGATTGGCGATCGTTTTCTAATGCGTTTTCTGAGAGAGATCAAGCGCGGATTAAAATCAGGTTCCGCGTCTAATGGAACGACCTTGATAGAAAGCGGAGCGGAAACAATGTGTCCGTCAGGCGATCTGGAAAAGGAAGACCTCCGGAAAAACGGGAATACAGACACTTCTGAAAACGACGATCAACTATCACAGCAAAACGGTAAGCGAGGTGAATAATGAAAAAACGTTTGGCTTTTGTCCTGGGAGGCGGCGGTGCCCGTGGCGCCCTCCAGGTTGGCGCATTGCGGGCTTTGTTCGAAGCTGGCCTGAAACCAGATCTATTGGTAGGGACATCTATTGGGGCAGTCAATGCGGCCGGACTGGCGCTCTGGGGAGTGGACCTGGCCGGGATCGAAACGTTGGAACGCGCTTATCAATGGATGGAAGATTCCGGGTTGATGGATCCTCGTGTGTTCCGGTTTGTCTTGAACGCCGTATCCAGACGCCCAAACCATCGCGGCAGTCGTTACGTCCGGGAATTTCTGACCGCCAAAGGTATTGCGCCTGAACTCCGTTTTGGTCAAATCAAGAATGTTCGATTGGCCACGATCGCGGCCGATCTGCATACAGCAGAGCCGATCATCTACGGCATGGATCCGCAGCAGTTGGTGCTGGAAGGTGTGATGGCTTCCATCGCCCTGCCACCCTGGTTTGCCCCCATCGAAAAAGATGGACATAATGTCGTGGATGGAGGTGCGCTCAGCAACCTGCCGATCGAAGCCGCTATAAAGCTGGGAGCGACCGAAATCATTGCTCTGGATCTTCATGATCCCAATGTAATCTCAGATTCGACCAAGATGCTGGATCCGCTTCTGGCGCAATTTGCTTCTGCGATCAGCGAGCGGCAGCTTGCTCTCGAGATGGAGCTTGCCGCGGCTCGCCGCATTCCGGTGCGATACGTTAGTTTGCGGAGCTCACCCGCCGTCCAAACATGGGATTTCAGTACCCATCGCGATTTGTTCAAGATCGGGTATGAGTCGATGAAAAAGGAAATGTCACGCTGGCCGCAAAGGAGTCGTCCGCTAATGGCGTTTCTCCCATCGGTCATAAGGAAGCAATCCGCGTGACCTCGGCTCGCACATCGAGCCAGTCTCTTCTTCATCTTTCCCTAATCCATCTGTCGTCCTTTACGACGTAGTGCCTGCTGGCATCGGCTTCAGCCAGAAACTATTCGAAATGCACGACGAATTGCTCGCCCGCGCCCTCGAACTGGTGACCGAATGTCCCTGCGAGGGCGGCTGTCCCTCCTGCGTCGGTCCCGCCGGGGAGAATGGGGTGGGAGGGAAGAGAGAGAGACGATCTCAATCTTGAAAGAACTGGTTAGAAATTCACAGAGACTGGCCGCCCATATCGGCAGAGAATCTTCGTTGGCAGGTATCACGACAAACGATGTTACCTCGTTAATCAGCAAGACACATACCTACAACTACAACAACGAATTTTTGGTAGTGCTCAAAGTAAGCGACGATCCTCAACGCGAATTTCGCAAATATGCGAATGCCGCGAATTCCATCTTGATTTATTCGCAAAATTTGCCAATTCGCGCCATTCGCGTTCCAAGATTGAAGGTCGTTTCTCGGCATCACTTACAAATAGACCACTACCGAATTTTTTACTCCTCCCTCATCCATCTCTTCACCGCCTCGTGCGGATGTTCGTGGCCTTCCATCGAAGCGATCAGCGCCTCGGGATCGGAGGTGAAATGCAGGGACTTGCGATGTTCGGGGAAAATGAAACCCTCCGCCACAGCGTGGTCAATGGCGGCCAGTAAATGATCGTAATAATTGCGGATGTTAAGCAGGCCGACCGGCTTCTCGTGCGCGCCGATCTGCGCCCAGGTAATGGCCTCGAACAATTCATCCAGCGTGCCGTAACCGCCGGGCAGGGCGATGTACCCATCGGCCAGTTCGTGCATGCGCGCCTTGCGGGCGTGCATGTTCTCGGTCACGTCCATGCGCGTGAGTCCCATGTGGGCCAGCGCGGCGGTGTGCATCGAGGGGATGATCACACCGATGACCTCGCCGCCCGCGGTCAGTGCGCCCTCGGCGGCCGCGCCCATCAGGCCGGTCTTCCCGCCGCCGAAGATTAAACGGATTCCGCGGCGGGCCAGGGCCGCGCCCATTTGACGCGCGCCGGCCAGATAGTCCGCGTGGACGCGGTCGGATGATCCACAAAAAACACAGATTGATTTCATGATTACTCCACGAAAAAGAAAATCGCGCTGAGCGGAGGGTTGAGTAGTCCGAAGGACGTACACTTGCTCCTGACGCGAGTGCAGGTGTCGAAACCCGCAGACGAAGCGCAAGGAGATGCGAACGCGATATTGCGCCTGAGCATCTACTTTACCATAACTCGAAACGGGTTAGAGTTGTATTAGACGGGACACGCCGCGCTTGACTCGCGCCTCCATAGGGATAGAATCAACCCGATGAATTACAAGGATTACTATCAAATCCTGGGCGTCAGTCGTTCGGCCAGCGCGGACGAAATCCGCAAGGCCTATCGCAAACTGGCGATGAAATATCATCCCGACCGCAACCCCGGAGATAAATCCGCCGAGGAGCGCTTCAAGGACATCAATGAGGCCTACCAGGTGTTGAGCGATTCGCAGAAGCGCGCCCATTACGACCGTCTCGGCAGCGCCTATTCGAACTGGCAGCAACGCGGCGCGCCCGGCGACTTCAACTGGGGCGACTGGTTCGGCGGCGCGCCGGGCGGGACGCGCGTCGAATACGCCGACCTGAACGACCTGTTCGGCGAGGGCGCCTTCTCGGATTTCTTCCGTTCGATCTTCGGCGGAATGGGCGCGTCGGGCGCGACGACCAGCCGGGCGCGGCCTTCGGCGGGCTATCAACAGCCGGTGCGCATCTCGTTCCAGGAAGCCTACAGCGGTACGACCCGCCAACTGAAGACCGAGACGCGGCGCGTGCAGGTGCGGATTCCGCCCGGGGTGAAGGACGGCTCGAAGGTGCGCGTGGCCGGCGCGGGCCCGAACGACAACGACCTGTATCTCGTGGTCGAGGTGGAACCCGACCCGCGCTTCGAACGCGATGGCAGTAACCTGAGCACCGCCGCGACCGTGGATGTGTTCACCGCCATCCTCGGCGGCGAAGCGGACGTGGAGACCCCGGCCGGCAAGGTGAAATTGACCATCCCGCCCGGCACCCAGCCGGAGCAGGTCTTTCGGCTGGCCGGGCGCGGCATGCCCGCGTTGAAACATCCCGAAACGAAAGGCGACCTGTACGTACGTTTGAAAGTAAGCGTTCCCAAATATCTGTCATCCAAACAGCGGGAATTACTGGAAGAAGCATCGAAGATCAAGTTTTAAATGTCAGGAGATGGTATGAGACTCAGATTATCCCTCGCGTTATCCTTGCTCGTGCTCGCCGCGTTGGCCTGCCAGGTCGGTGGGAACGCGGCTCCTTCCGCGGCCTCCGCGCCGACTCCGGCAGTCGAAGCCCCGGTTCTGCCGGAGGCCGGCAGTGTCGTCGAAGACCAGGATGTGCTGGTCGCTCTCTTCGAAAACGTCAGTCCCGGCGTGGTGGCGATCAAGACCGTCGGCGAGCAGGCCGGGAGTCTCGGCTCCGGCTTCGTCTACGACGACCGGGGCCGCATCGTGACCAACTATCATGTGGTCGAAGGTTCGTCCGAGGTGGAGGTGGATTTCGTCACCGGCTTCAAGGCCTACGGCACGGTCATCGGCACGGACCTGGATTCCGATCTGGCCGTTGTCGAGGTGGACGCGCCCGCCTCGGAACTGCATCCGCTGGCGCTGGGCGATTCGGACGCGCTCAAGGTCGGCCAGAGCGTGGCGGCCATCGGCAATCCCTTCGGGCTGGACAGCACCATGACGCTGGGCATCGTCTCGGCGCTCGGCCGCACGCTGGATTCGATCCACGCCGCGCCGGGCGGCGGGTTCTTCACCGCGGGCGACATCATCCAGACCGACGCGGCCATCAACCCGGGCAACTCCGGCGGTCCGCTCTTCAACATGGACGGGGAGGTGGTCGGCGTCAACCGCGCCATCCGCACCGACAGCACCAGCGTGACCGGCGACCCGCTCAATTCGGGCATCAGTTTCGCGGTCTCGTCCAACATCGTCAGACGGGTTGTGCCGGTTCTGATCACGGACGGGAAGTACGATTATCCGTATCTCGGCATGTCCTCGCTGGATGAACTGAGCCTGCCGGTGATCGAGGCGCTGGGCTTGAAGACGTTCACCGGCGCGTACGTCACCAGCGTGACCCCCGGCGGCCCGGCAGACGCAGCCGGGCTGAAAGGCGGAACCGAAGCCTCCAGCGTCGGCATACCGGCCGGCGGGGACATGATCACCGCCATTGACGGCCGCCCAATCAAGACCTTCGACGAATTGCTGAGTTATCTGGTGACGAACAAGGCGCCGGGCGATACGGTGGTGCTGACCGTCATGCGAGGCGAAGAGACCGTCGAGATCACGATCACGCTGGGCAGGCGGCCGTAGTTTGAAGTCGGACGGCTTGCCGTCGATCGCGCAAGAGCGCGCACCTCGACCTCATAAAAACGAACAGCGCCGCTGGCGCTGTTCTGTTTATCGGACGACTTCCCCCGCCTCGTAGATCGGCAGGACGACAAAGAACGACGATCCCTCCCCCGGATGAGACTCGACCCAGACGCGCCCCTGGTGGCTGTCCACGATGGACTTGACGATGGCCAGTCCCAGCCCGGAGCCGGGCACGTTATCCGGCACGTTGGAGGCGCGGTAGAACTTCTCGAAGATGTGCGGCTGGTCGGCGGGAGGGATGCCCGGGCCGGTATCCTTCACTTCGAGGATGATCTGGTGGTCCTCCGGGCGCAGGCATAATTTCACCTCGCCGCCCTCCGGCGTGTACTTAATGGCGTTGCCGATCAGGTTGTCGAGCATCTGCCGCAGGCGGATGGGATTGGCCCGCAACGGAGGCAGGTGCGGGGTCCGTTCGACGCGCAGTTTGACGTCCCTGGCCTCGGCCTGCCCGCTCAGGATATTCACCGTGTAATCCAGGATGTTCTCCAGTTGAACGACCTCGCGGCGGGTGTCGAACCCGGCTTCGAGCCGTCCGAGATCGAGCAGGTCGTTGACAAGACCGGTGATGTCCTGCACGCTGGCCTGCAGGCGGCGCAGGAACTCCTGCTGCTGGTCGTTGAGCGTGCCCATGCGGCTGACCAGTTCGGCGTATCCCAGCACGGCCGTCAGGGGGGAGCGCAGGTCGTGCGAAACGGTGTGGACGAAATCGTTCTTGATGCGGTCCAGTTCCTTCAGGTAGGTGATGTCCTGCACCGTGATGGCCGAGCCGATCTCCGGGATGATCGTGAATTGTCCGTTGAACACGCGCCCGTCGTCGAAGTTGATCTCGTGGTATTTCAAATCTTCGGAGGCGGCGCGCTCCAGCAGGGAACGGATGTCGGGGTGCTTGATCACGTCCAACAGGGGCTGACCAACCACAGACGCGGTCACGCCGAAGGCAGTGCGGACGGCTTCGTTGACCAGGATGATGCGGCTGGATTTGTCCAGGATGATGATGCCGTCGCTCATGTTGACGAAGATGGCCTCGAAGTCGTTGACCTGCCGCTGGAGCGAGGCGGTCGTGCGGCGGACCTCGCGGCGGATCCAGTCGCCGAGGTGGCGGGCGCGGTCGAGACTGCGTCCCACCGCGGCGACGATGTCGTCGGTTCGCAGAGGCGGATAAAGATAACCGGTCAGGTTGGCGCGCAGGACCTCTTTCGCGATGGAAGGCGCATCCTTTTCCGCGTAGACCAGGATCGGCATGGTGGGAAATCGTTCGAGTTGTTCCACCGCCAGCGGGATGCCGGCCTGCCCGTTGAATTTCTCCCCGATGAGAAGCAATGCGGGCGTGGAAGATTGAAGCACCTTATCCAGCCCGGCCCGGTCAGAGACAATCGCAACTTCGTAGTTCGAGGCGCGCAACGCCCGTTCCATTAACTGGAGGATGGGCGAGTCGTCCAGGGCCAGGAGGATCAGGTCGGGTTTGGCCATGCGGGGCCTGTTATTTGACTTTGGCGGCCGGGGGCGTGGTGCGCTCCGCGGCGCGCGCCAGCCGGTCGAGCGCCATCTTGATGGTCTGCAGGGCCTGCTTTTGCTGGGTGGATAACTTGCCGGGCTTCTCGGTCATCAACAATTCGAGCGGGTAGCCTGCGGCCTGCATCTCCTCCCGTAACGCATCGCGGATGGATTCGAGCAGGGCATTCTGCACCCTTTCCCCGTTGCGGGCAGACTCGGCGGTCTGTTCCAGGGCGCGGAAGAGGCGGGCATTGACCAGCGAGATGGAGGCGTAATCGGCCACCGCCTCGAGCAGGGCCTGCTCCACATTCTCGAAGGGACGCGCACTCTTGCGCACCACCAGCATCAGCCCGATGACTTCGTTCTGCACCTTGATCGGCACCACCGCGGCAGACTTGCCCAGGTTTGCCACTTTGAATTTTTGCAGGGGCTCGCCGTGGATCAACAACGTTTCGCCGGAGAGCGCCACCAGCGAACTGATTCCGTCGTCCAGCGGTTCGTTCATTTTCTTTGCCCAGACCTCGGGCAGGTTTCGATGCGAAGTAAGCAGGAAGGCCTTCGTGTGTTCATCGCGAAGCAACAGCCAGCCGATGTCCGCGATGGAGACCTGCAACGCGCCGTCCACGATCTTCTGGAAGAGCACGCGCTGGTCCGTGATGGAGGTGACCGCCTTGCCGATGGCCAGCAGGCTGGTCAGTTCGCGCACCTTGCGGTCCAGTTCCAGGTTGGTCTCCTGCAACTGCATGTCCAGTTTCTGGCGGGCGCGGCGTTCGCGCACCTGTTTGAGGGCGCGTTCGACGGAGGCAACCACCTCCGCGTCGCGGGCCGGCCAGAACAGGGCGTCGCTGGCGCCCAGACGGAAAGCCTGCAGGGCGGCTCCTTCCTGTCCCTTTGCGGCCATCACGATCACCGGCGTCTGCGAGCCCTGCGAGGACAGCGCCACCAGCAGGTCTTTCGCGCTCAGGCCGGGCAGGTTGAGATTGGCGAGGATCAGGTCCGGGGTCGTTTGCGCCGCTTTTTTGATGGCCGAAGCCGCGTCCCCCACCACATCCACCTGATAGCCCAGCGGGCGCAGAGCCTGGCGGGCGATCAGGTCGCTGATGTCGGGATCGCTTTCAACGAGCAGGATTCGTTCCCCGGGAGTTGCCATATTTGCCTATCATATCAGAGGGATGTACTAGATATACGCATTGTAACATTTTTAACATCAAAGCGGGATGATATACTTGGGCTAATTTTGCAGAGGCTTCATGGACGACTTCATCTGGTGGCGCGACGGCGTCATCTATCAGATTTATCCCCGCTCATTTTCAGACAGCAACGGCGACGGTCTGGGCGACCTGCCCGGCGTCATCGCCCGCCTCGATTACCTCGCCGACCTCGGCGTGGACGCCGTCTGGCTCTCCCCCTTCTATCCATCTCCAGATAAAGACTTCGGCTACGACGTGTCCAACTACGTGGATGTTGATCCGCGCTTCGGCACACTGGCCGACTTCGACCGTCTCGTCGCGGAGGCGCACGCGCGCGGCATCCGCGTCATTCTGGACCTGGTGCTGAACCACACCTCCGACCGGCATCCCTGGTTCCTCGAGTCCAGGTCCAGCCGCGACAATCCGAAGGCGGATTGGTACATCTGGCGACCCCCCTCCGGCTCCCCCCATTTTCTCCGAAAATGGGGGGAGAGACAGAGGGGGGTACCCAACAACTGGCAGGCGGCGCTCGGCGAACCCGCCTGGGGGTGGGTCGAGGAGCGCGGCCAGTTCTATCATTTTTCCTTTCTGCGAGAAGAGCCGGACGTAAACTGGCGCAATCCCGAAGTACACGCCGCGCTGATGGACGTCGTCCGTTTCTGGCTGGAGCGCGGCGCGGACGGCTTCCGCCTGGACATCTTCAACGTGTTTTTCAAGGACGCACAATTCCGCGACAACCCGCCAACCTTCGGCCTGCGCGCCTACGACCGCCAGAAACACGTCTATGACATGGATCAGCCGGAGATGTTTCCGCTCTTGCAGGAGTTCCGCACCCTGCTCGATACATACGAAGATCGTTATTCTGTCGGCGAGCCGTTGTTCGCGCCGCCCGAAATGACCGCCCGCTACTGCGGCCCGGACAAACTTCATGCCGCCTTCAACTTCGACTTCACCATCTGCCGCTTCGACCCGCGCCAGGTCCTGCGCGCCATCCTGAACTGGGAGCGTGCCGCGGGCACGGAGGTCTGGCCCAATTACGTGCTCGGCAACCACGACATCATCCGCCCGGCCACGCGTTTCGCCGAAGGCTTCCTCGGCGCGGAGCGCATGTTCATCGCGCAACTGCCTTCCGGCCGCCTCGAGGACGACTCGCGCGCCAAAGTGCTGATGGCGCTCCTGCTCACCCTGCGCGGCACGCCCTTCATCTACAATGGCGACGAGATCGGCATGCGCGAATTGTTCCTCACGCACAAAGAAATCATGGATCCACAGGGCAAGATCTACTGGCCGCTGGTGCGCGGACGCGACGGTTGCCGCACGCCGATGCAATGGGACGCCTCCGCGAACGCGGGCTTCTCGACCGCGAGGCCCTGGGTGCGAATCCATCCGGACTATCGGACGCGCAACGTGAAAGCCCAGCGCGCCGACCCGGACTCGCTTCTCAACCTGACCCGCGCCCTGATTTCCCTCCGCAAAGAAAAAAGGGCCCTGCGCCGCGGACGCTTCGTCCCCGTGACTCCGCAACCGCGCGGCGCGCTCGTCTACCGCCGCGAACTCCAGGGAGAAAAGCCCATTCTCGTCGCGCTGAACTTTTCGCGGCGCGCGCTGAGGCTGGAAACGCCGGGGAGGTGGAACACCCTGTTCGGCCCCGCGCCGGCCGAGGTCCGCGAAAGATGCGAGCTGGGAGCGTACGAAGCCATGCTGTTTGAGTCTCTATGACGCGCAGGGAATAAGTCTTAATGGGTGGAATATATCTTGTTTCGTAACTGATTTTAAATTCTATTTAGATTTAAGACTTGAAATCGAACACAGAATGTTGTATGATTTGATCGAATCCCTTACAAAACGGTAAGGTTTGTTCCAGTTTGGAGAAACGGAGGTGCGCACAACACGATTTTAGTTGGGAGGGTCCCTGTTCGTTCGATCCAAATCTTGTAATTTGCGGAGGGCAAAAATGAAATTCTCGCGTGTGTTCAACCTGCTTATGGCACTGCTCGTTGTTGCCACAAGCATTTCCTACGTCCAACCCGCCGCGGCTCGACCTGTTAGCGAAGGGGACCCTGAGGCGCTATACGTTCCGGGCGAGGTTGTGGTTGGCTTCCAATCTGGGCGCTCCGCCCAGGCCTATCGCGTACAGGCGGCCGCGCTGGCAGGGAATGTCAGCGCTCAAGTCGTCAATATGTATGGCAATGTAGCCTTGTTCAGTTTCGCCGAGGATGCGGATGTCGAAGCGCTGGCGGCACAGATCGCCGCTTCGGATGGCGTGGCATTCGCCGAGCCGAACTACGTGTTCAGCATCCCGGAGGAGATGAGCGCCGCCGGGGACCGTCCCGATCCGATCACGAGCGTCTCGCGGCCAAGCGCCGGTACCGAGGAAGACCTCACTATCTCCGTGGAATCCCTGAGATCCCTGCGGACGGTTAGAAACGGCAAGAAGATCGCGGCTTATCCGAACGATCCCTATCTGTGGGAAAACTGGGGCTGGTGGTGGGTCGGCGCGGATATCGTCTCGCCGAATACGACCGCCAGCGCGAACGTGTGCGTGCTGGATACCGGCGTGGATTACATGCACCTGGATCTCAAAACCACCGTCAAAGGATGGGATTTTGTCAACAACGACAGCGATCCAATGGACGACAACGGGCATGGCACGCATGTGGCCGGCGTTATTGCGGCCCTGAAGAACAACAAAGAAGGTATCAGCGGTGTCTCTACCGGCAAGGTGGTCGCAGTAAAAGTGCTCAACGCCCAGGGCTGGGGTACCAACTTCGGCGTTGCAGCAGGCATCAACTTCTGCGCCAACCGGACGGATGTCAAAGTCTTGAGCATGAGCCTGGGCGGAGGTTACTCGACCGCCGTCTTCAATGCAGTTGACTACGCCGTCAACGCCAAAGGCAAACTGCTTGTGGCCGCCGCCGGCAACGCGAATTCGTCCACGCCCAGTTACCCGGCCGGCCACTCCGTGGACTTCCCGAACAAAGTCCTGGCTGTGGCCGCCTCGGGCGTGTACTACGAGGACCCGCCCGGCTCCGGCGAGTGGTGGATGGACTATGATTGCCGCGCCGATTATTCCAACTACGGTTCCTGGGTGTCCGTGGTCGCACCGGGTACGGACATCTACTCCACCCTGCCTTGGGACAAGCCCTTCTACCTGAACTATTACGGCGGCTACTATCCGCGCTACGACTATCTGAGCGGCACTTCGATGGCTACGCCGTTCGTCTCGGCCGCCGCAGCCCGTCGCTGGGGTTACAAACCAACTGAAACTAACGCCCAGGTGGGCGCGGCCGTCGTGACCAGCGGCTGGGAGATAACGGCCGATGATGTCTGCTGGCCCTCCTCAATGGCTGGCGTCCATGCGGTCAGTGTCGCTGCCCTGCTCGATCGCGGCGCGGCATATGGCTACACCTACAATGCCACCACCGGCCTTCCGCTGACCGGCGCCCAGTTCCAAGTCTTTCAGGGATCCACCATGAAGGGCAGTGGAATCGTCGAGAGTATGTGGAGCGCCTACGCCGAGGTCATCAACCTGCCCGTCGGAAGCGGTTACACGGCCAAGACCACCCACTCTTCGACCGCCGCCGCGCAGTGGACCTTCTGGCACACCGGCTACCACACCGTGACCGGCGGTTACTGGAGTTACATGGGGCGCGGCTCGGTACCCAACAAGGACACCAACTTTGCCGTGGTGGCAGGCTGGTTGTACGAAGGAAACGATCTTGACCTGGATGTCTGGCTGCCTGCCACGCCCAATCCACTCGATCCCGGCCAACCGGCATCCTTCATTGTGGGACCCGAAGGGAATGCCTTCGGCTACTTGGAGGGTGACTCAACCGGCACACTGATCGCCTTCCCCTTCGCCATCTACAACCGCGATGGCGGCTGGAGTGATTGGCTGGCAATGGAAAGCATTACCATCTCCAAGCGCCTGGCTCACGCCCCGCTGGCGGCCAACTCCGCCCTGCCCTACTACGCAGGCGACTACTGGATCGGCATCACCGACTATGGGCAGACGGTAGGCTCTGACCACCTGTTGTACTATGCCATGCCGTTCGTTTATATCTGGAAGGATGGCAAGATCCTGAACGGCGCGTACGACTGGGCATGCAACACCCAGTGGTGGTATCCGTTCGTGATCTCCAGCGGGACGAGCGGGTCGGTATCCTTGACCTTCACAGATACCTGTTCCAATGCTGTTCCGTACGCTACCGGCGGAGACGGCAGTGGTTCGGGCATCCTCATGAAACCGTAACGAAGCGATTCAATATCGCCCAGTGACGGAGGAGCGGCACGTGCGTGCCGCTCCTTGTTACTTGCAGGCGGTCACCTGCCGTATTCTGATTCCGAAAACAGAGTACAATTACCGCGCATTCCGTTCAGGCGTGGAGTCGCTCATGCGAAGGATCATTCTTGCGGCCATTATTCTCCTGCTTTTCAGCGCCCTCTTCCCGCGCAATACAGGCGTCGTATCAGCTGCGGCTCCCCTCCCGAATGCCGCCGACATCGTCCCCGGCGAAGTGATCGTGGGACTCGAACCCGGGTATTCCCTCTCCAGCCTGCGCCTGCCTGCGCAGACCTCGTTCGCGCCCGGACATTCCGGTCTCAGCCGCCTGAACGCCGCGCTGGTGACCGTCCCGCGCGGCTACGAGCAGGAGTACATGGCGAAACTGCGCGGCCAGCCGGGCGTCCTGTACGCCGAACCGAACGTGCGCGTCGAGGCCATGCTGATACCCGACGACACGTACTGGGCCCAGCAGTACGGCCCGGCGCAGATTCAGGCCCCCGCCGCCTGGGACATCACCACGGGCTCCAGCAGTGTCATCCTGGCGATCCTCGATTCCGGCGTGGACACATCCCATCCCGAATTCAGCGGACGCACCCTGCCCGGCTACGATTTCGTGGAGGATGACTCCACCCCACAGGACGAATGCGGCCACGGGACGCACGTGGCCGGCATCGCCGCCGCGCAGGGAAACAACGCGGCCGGGATCGCGGGCATCGCCTGGAACGTGAGCATCATGCCGGTCCGCGTCCTGAACGAGACCTGCAGCGGGTCCACCGCCGACATCGCCGAGGCGCTCGTCTGGGCGGTGGAGCGCGGCGCGCGCGTCATCAATCTGAGTCTCGGCACCTCCACGCCTTCCGCTCTCATGGAAAGCGGCACGTATTACGCCTACACTCACGGCGCGGCCATTTTCGCCGCCGCGGGCAACACCGGCGCTCCCGCAATCTATTACCCGGCCGCCTATCCCTGGGTGATGGCGGTCGGCGCGACCGGGGGAAGCGGCCTGCGCTCCTCGTATTCCAACACCGGCGCGGCCCTCGACTTGATGGCGCCCGGCGATTCCGTCTTCTCCACCCTGCCGATGGAGCCGGGATTCTTATATAACCATGCCTGCCCCAACGGCCCATATACCTGCGGAAAGTCAACCGAGTACGATACCCTCACCGGGACCTCGATGGCGTCGGCGCACGCCTCCGGCGCGGCCGCATTGCTGGCGTTCTATCCAGCCTTCGATTCACCCGACAAGATTTACGAAGCCCTCACCAGCACCGCGCTGGATATGGACGCACCCGGCCTGGACAACAACACCGGCTACGGCCTGATTCAGATCGCCGACGCCCTGGCCTTCACGCCCACCATCGTCCCGACCCCAACGCCCGGCCCGCCGGCCGTCTCCTACGACGTGGTCGATTCGGACGCGTGCGGCAACATGATCCAATACGCCTGGCGCGACGCGTCCGGCGGCACGCCCATCCTGTTCCTGCCGGGCGGCAACAACGGCTCGGCCCTGCTGTCCCTGCCGTTTACATTCGACTTCGGCGGCGTTCCATACACGACCGTGACCGTCAGCAGTAACGGCTACCTGACCTTCGGCGCGAGCGGCACATCCACCGAAAATTTCATCATCCCCTCCATCGGCCAGCCCAACAATTTCATCGCGCCCTTCTGGGACGACCTGACTGCCTCCGCGGGAGGAACGGTTTACTGGACCGTTACTGGCGCGGCCCCCGCGCGCGAATTCATCATCGAATACAACGGCGTGCACCGTTACGTGACCCAGCCCTTCCCCCAGCCGCCGCTCATCATCGGGCCGCTGACCTTCGAGGTGATTCTCTTCGAGGGCAGCAACCAGATTCTCTTCCAGTACGAAACGCTGACCGGCGACGGCTCCGACGGTTCCTCCGCGACCGTCGGCGTGGAGTACGCGGACGGAACGGCCGGGCGCGAGTACAGTTACAACAAAACGGACGCGGTCCAGGAAGGCCTAGCGTTGCTGTTCATTCCCTTCGCCACCGGCGGCACGCCGCCCTCCAACAGCTGCGACGCCTTCACGACACCTGCCGATTCCACCGGCGGATTCTTCGACGCGCCGCCCTTCTGCCTGATGATTCCCCCCGGCGCGCTGGAGCATCCCGCCACGGTGCAGATCCAGATTCTCACCAGCGCGCCGAACATGCCGGGGCGCTACCTCGACCTGCAACATTATGCCGACATCACCATCTCCTACTCCCCGGCCCCGCCGCTGTCGCCGGTCCCCGAAGCCTATGTGTGTTACCACTACACACCGGAGGACGTGCTCGCGGCCGGTGGACACCCGGAGAATTTATTGATCATGGCCTACGATTCAGAACTCTCACGCTGGGAAGCGCTGGCCACCTCGGTGGACTCCCTGAATGAGATCGTCTCCGCCCGCGGGCCGCACTTTTCCATTTACGGCATCGCGACCAACGACATCGAAGAACTGCCCGTCACAGGCGGCCCGCGCCCAAACAACAATCCGTCGTTGTGGGCATTGGGCATCCTGATTGCATTCGTCTCGTTGCGTTTATGGATTCGAACATCACGAACAGACCGAACCTAGCCCGGCTTCCCGGTCTTCTCGCGGCTCTCACCCTCGCCGCCTGCGGGACCTCCGCACCCTCTCCAGGACCTGCGCTCCCCGCGCCCATCGTCAACGTCACACACGCGGACACACTTCCCACACCTCTTCAAACACCCGAGTCGTTGCCCGCGCCGGTCAGTTTGGAAATTGACGACCTGGCCTCGAATCTCTTCGGCGAGCGGCGTCTGATCGAACGCGTGCGCATTCCCGCCATCGGCGTGAACAGCGAGGTGGTCCCGGTCGGCTGGCAGAGACAGTTCGGCGCGCCGCCTGAGAGCGACGCCCTCGAATGGGATTCGCCCGGCGATTACGTCGGCTGGGTCATCAACAGCGCCCTGCCCGACCAGCGCGGGAACACAATTCTCTATGGACACAACAACCTCTTCACCGCCGTCTTCCGCGATCTGTGGAAACTCGAGCCGGGCGACAGGCTCTATCTGCAAACTACCGAACAAAAATGGGAATACGTGGTAGATCAGATTGTCATCATTCCCATCGAGGGCGCGGCCGATGAGGAACGCGCCGCCTACGATGCTTATTTTTATCCCAGCGGCATCCCACGCCTTACCCTGGTCTCCTGCTGGCCTCCCGATAACAACACCCACCGCGTGATCGTCACAGCCTATCCTCTCCAACTGCCGTAAGCCAAATAGAGTCCAAAGCCTCCAGACTGTGTTTGCAGGCTCACGCCGCCGTCTCCGGCGGCAAAATGCGCAAATGCCGAGCGCCCTCCTCGGCGCTCGGAGCGGTTTTTGGGACACTTGTTTTTTCAAAACGCGGCGTTATACTACCAGTATGGGACTGCTGGATTCTCCCTACCTGCCGGGACGCCCTCCGGGCGAGCGCCTGCCGCTGGCGCGCTTCCTCCCGCCGCTGGAAGACGGCGTCGCCGCGGCCTGGCTCGCGCTCCACGCCCCTCCCTTCGATGCGACTCAAAATAAGCCCGGCGTCTGGGTGCTGGACCCGTTCGGCTCCTCCCCGCGGCTCGCCGTCGAGGCCGCGCGGGCCGGTTACCGCGTACTGGTCACCGCCAACAACCCGGTCACGCGCTTCCTGCTCGATCTGTACGCGGACCCCGCATCCGAATCGGATCTTCGCGCTGCGCTGGCCGACCTGGCCATCGCCAAAAAAGGGGACGAACGACTCGAATCCCATTTGCAATCCCTGTATTTGACTCCCTGTGCCAACTGCGGACAGGAAGTCCCTGCGCAGGCCTTTCTGTGGAAGAAAGGCGAGGACGCGCCGTACGCGCGCATCTACACCTGCCCGGCCTGCGGCGACAACGGCGAACGCCCCGCCGCGCCCGCGGACCTGGAGCGCGCCGCGCGCATCGCAGCCACAGCCGGACTACACCGGGCGCGCCTCCTGGAGCGCGTCGCCCCGCCGGACGATCCCGACCGCGAATACGCGGAGGAGGCGCTGGCAAATTACCTGCCGCGCGCCCTGTACGCGCTGGCAACGCTCATCAACCGCCTCGACAGTCCCGGCGTCTCGCCCGAACGCCGCCGCCTCCTGAGCGCGCTCTTCCTGTCCGTGTGCGATTCGGCCAACAGCCTGTGGCCGCATCCCACCGAACGGCCGCGCCCGAAACAGTTGACCGTCTCCGCGCAGTTTCGCGAGTACAACATCTGGCGGGCGCTGGAGGAGGCGGTGACGCGCTGGGCCGGGGACGACCCTCCCGTCCCGCTTGTGGCGTGGCCGGCGAAGATTCCCGAAAGCGGAGGCGTCATCCTGTTCGAGGGGCGCATCCGCGACTTGGCGGAGGTCGTGAAGGAAGCGCCCATCGCGGCCGTGGTCGGCGCGCTGCCACGGCCCAACCAGGCCTTCTGGACTTTGTCCGCGCTGTGGACCGGCTGGCTATGGGGACGCGAGGCCGCCGAGCCGTTCAAGGTTGCCCTGCGCCGCCGCCGCTACGACTGGGCCTGGAACGCCACTGCGTTGCACGCGGCCTGCACGAATCTGTTCGGACTGCTCGCGCTGGGTACACCCTTCCTCGGATTCCTACCGGAGCCGGAGCCAGCTTTCCTGACCTCCGCGCTGACCGCCGCCAGTTCGGCGGGCTTCGACTTGAAGTCCCTCGCGGCGCGCACGGAATTCGATCCGATTCAACTCGTGTGGCAGCGCGGCGCGCACCTGCAACGCGAAACGGGCGAGGCCGAGGTCGAGGCCGTGCGCGAGGCCATGCACCGACACCTCGCCGGGCGCGGCGAACCGGCGCGCTACCTGTACGTCCATGCCGCGGGTTTGCTGGCATTGACCGAATCCCACGCGCTCCGCAAAAAGGGACAGGAGTTCGACGATGCCCTGCGCGGTACGCAATCGCGGATCGAAACTGCGTTGAAGGACGACCCGCGCTTCATTCACTTTAGCACCGGCGAAAACGTGGACACGGGACTGTGGGGTTTGAAAGATCAACCAATGGATGCAGAAGGAGGCTCCCTGTCCGACCGCGTGGAAATGGCCGTCGTCACCTTCCTGCAAAAAAATCCATCCAGCACATTGCTTGAAATCGAAGCCGACCTGTATCCGCGCTTTCCCGGCCTGTTCACACCCTCCAAAGGCATCGTCCTCGCCGTGCTGAATTCCTACGCGGAGGAACGCGCTGGCCGCTGGCAGTTGCGCCCTGAAGACCAGGCCGCCTCCCGCCGCGCCGAACTGGCACGCATGGAGGCCATGGTCGAGACGCTGGGCACGCGGCTCGGATATGCCACTCGCAAACAGGACCGCCTGCTGATCTGGGAAGAGGACGGCCGTCCCGCCCGCGTGCTCTACGCGCTGGTCTCGGCGCTGGTCGGCCGCGCCCTCACGGACCTCGAAACTGTCCCCGCGCAACGATTGATCGTCCTGCCCGGCGGACGCGCCGCGCTGGCAACCTACAAGGCCCAGCGCGACCCGTCACTGGCGGCGCGGCTGGAGGACTGTCGCTTCATCAAGTTCCGCCTGCTTCGCCAGTTGGTCGAAATCCCCATCCTGACGCGCCAGACCTTCGAGGAGCAGATCGCGGCCGATCCGCTCGAACGCGCGCAGGGACAGAGGATGATGTTCTAAGCCGATGTTAAAGAAGACAACCCTTTTTGCCGCGCTCTTCCTCACCGCCTGCATCACCATCTCACAACGGACCGTGCCCACCACCACGCCGGTCTTCGTCACGGCCACGCTTCCGCCCACGCGGGCAGTGACCCCGTCCGCCTCGCCGACAGCCCGCGGAACCTCGACGCCGACTCTCGCGGTCACCGCACCGGCAGATTGCAAAGATTCGGCCGTCCTGCTCGCCGACGTGACCATCCCCGATAACACGGTCGTGGCGCGCGGCGCGTCCTTCACCAAGACGTGGCAGTTCAAGAACACCGGCGCCTGCCCGTGGACGAACTACACGATCCGATTCGAGGCAGGCGACCGCATGGGCGCGCCCGATTCCGCGCCCATCCCACAGACTGCGCCGGGCGCGACGGTGGATGTGTCGGTTGATCTCGTCGCGCCGACCGCAGACGGCACATACACCGGCTTCTTCACGCTGCATAACGCCGCGGGCGGAACGCTTTCGATTGGCATCGAGGAGACGTTCTGGGTGAAGATCGTCGTCGGCGCGGGTTCGCGGGCAACCGCGTCCGTGGCGAACACGCCCACCAACGGAGGCAACTGCCAGTCCGGCACGAACGGGGCTTACGTCAACCAGGTCGCGGCGCTGGTCAATTCCGCCCGCGCCGATGCGGGCCTGCCCGCATTGACGGTCAACGCGCAACTGACCGCCGCCGCGCAGGGCCACGCGGTGGACATGGCCTGTCACAGCATGATCAGCCACACGGGCTCGGACGGCTCGACGGTTCACTCGCGCATCGTCGCCGCGGGCTATTCGCCCTCGTATTCGGAGGAGATCATCTACGCGGGCGGCGGGCCCGAGGCCGCGTTCCAGTGGTGGATGAACGACGCGCCGCACCGCGCCGCGATCCTGAATCCAAATGTGACCGAAATGGGCATCGGTTACGCCTCGGCCGCCTCCAGCCTGTACGGCGATTACTTCACAGTGGACTTCGCCAGCCCGTAACGGATGAGGCGGACGGGGTTTATCCCTATGACCTACCAACTTTATCGGAAGCGAGGAGACATGAAAAGTAAAATACTGTATCTGGTCGTTCTAACGGCTCTGGTGCTCTCAGCCTGTGGAGGAAAAACAACGGCGACCAAAGCGCCGCCCACGACCGCCCCGGAAGACGAACCGACCAAAGCCCCGGCCACCTCCGCGCCCATCGTCAATCCCGCGGGCTGTACCGATACCGCGGCCTTCGTCGCCGACGTGACCGTGCCCGACAACACCAACTTCGATCCGGGCGAAACCTTCAACAAGGTCTGGCGCGTGGAGAACACTGGCACCTGCACATGGACCGAGGAATACACGATGGTCTTCGCCAGCGGCGAGCAGATGGGCGCGCCCGATTCCGTCCCGCTTGAGGCGACGAAGCCCGGCGAGACGCTTGACATCGCGGTGGACATGACTGCGCCGGACGAGGATGCCGTCTTCCGCGCCGACTTCGAACTGCACAACCCGGACGGCGAGACCATGCCGATTGACCAGAATACCGTGCTGTGGGTCATCATCACGGTTGGGACAGCCACAGCCGACTCGAGCGATTCCTCCTCGACGAACACCGATTCGAGCGGACCCGGGTTTGCCGCCGTTTCCTGCGCGTTCACCACCAGCCAGGCCAACGTGGACGCGGTGGTGGCGGCCATCAACGCCCTCCGCGCCCAGAACAACCTGCCCGCGCTGACCGTCAGCGCCGAGTTGACCGCCGCCGCGCAGGCGCACAGCAACGACATGGCCTGCAACAATCTGTTCGTCCACAACGGTTCGAACGGCTCCACGCCGCAGTCACGCGCCGCGGCCGCGGGCTACACCGGCTCCGTGACCGAGAACGTCTATGGCCGCAACCCCGTCCCGACCGGGCAGGAGGCCGTCACCTGGTGGGCCACCGATCAGACCGATCCGCGTCACCGCGAGAATTTGCTCACGACCAAGTACACCGAAATCGGTGTGGGCTATTCGTTCTTCAATAGTTTCGGGTATTACGCGGTGGTGTTCGGCGCGCCGTAGTCCCACAGTACCACGAGATACTGCATGTTAAACAATTAAGTCCGACTTAACATCGCGTCGAGCGGAGGCTTTCGTGTTCGTAGAAAGCCGCAGACGAGACGCGGCGTTCACGGTAATTGCGCTTCGTCTGCGGGACAGTATTTCACCGTCCCTCCGCTCAGCGCGATAAAGAAAATACTTGCAACAGTAGCGTGGTAAACATTTGGCCGACTCGCAAGTTTGAGTCGGCCAAATGCTTTTCAAAGCGTTCCTTCCAGCGGACTTCACCCGCGCCGCTTTCGCCAGGCCCACAGGACCAGCGCCAGCGGCAGGAGGGCCGCGCCCCTGCACGGCAGGAGCCGTCTCGGGTTCTGTTCCTCGTCATCTCCTCCATCCGGTTGCGAGAGTGTCGGCTCGGTCTCCGGCGGCTCGACAATGGTCGAAGACTCCTCTCCCATCAATTGGATATCGTCCACCCAGAGCGTGCCGGTATTGGGTGTATCAGGATAAGTAGTGAGGCCAAAGGCCAGACCGACAACCTGATCCGGTTTGTTGAAGGACGAACCGGCATTCTCCTCCCAGTCGGCGCGGTGGAAGTCGGACCAGCGCAACTCAACCGGGACCCAGCCGCTGGCGCTCTCCGGCGGCGACTCGAGGGTGTAGAGATAGGTCTCCTGTGCGTCGCGGCGTCCGGCGTAGATGTCCACGTCGAACACCACTCCCGCCTGGGCCGCGTGCAGGTAGAATGTCAGCCCTTCGTACCCGCTCCAATCCTGCGGGGCATCTTCATAAAAGAGCGCGCAGGTGGCCCAGGCGTTTGCGGCGACATCGAAATCGAGGATGAGCGAGTTATCGCCGCCGTGTGCCGTCCCCGATTCCGCCGCGCAGTGCATCGAGGTCGAAGTGGCCTCGTCCCAGAAGGGTTCCCAGCCGTTCGTCCCGGCAGGATCGCCCGATTCGAAATCGTCAACCAGCGCGGAAGGCCGGGGCTGAGTCCCGGCTTCGGGGACCGGCGAGGCCAGCGCGGGCGAGGGTTGAAGCGGCGCGTCCGCCTGCCAGCGATGATAGAAGACGTTCAGCAGTTGGACGAACTCCTCGGTCGCTTTGCGGCTCCCCTGCGCGGAGGGATGATCGTCATCCGACGGGTAATACAGGATGTTCGTCCCGGGCGCGAAGATGTGCTCGATCCGTCCGTTGACAAAGCGATGATGGTTGTCCGGGCCGGTCAGCACGTTGTAGAAATCGAAGACGGCCACGTTGTTGAGCGTGTAATTGTTCTCGCTCAGCCAGTCGTTGACCAGCCATTCGTTGAAGGCGCGCGCGTTCGCGGCATACGCGGGATCGGAGAGCGGCGGCGCGGTGATGACCACGAAGAGTTTATCGGGGCGCGTGGCAAAGTAACGCAGGATTTCGCCGTAGACGTATTTGGCGTGACCCACGGTAAGCCAGCCATCGGGGTCGGGCGGATCGTTCGGATTGCCCTCCAGCGCGGAGTTCGGGAAGCACGACTTGAACAGGATGATCTCGTTCCCGCCGCCGGGATCGTCCAGCGTGCGCGTGTAGTCCGAGTGCCGGCCGCTTTCGTCGAACAGCGCGTCCATGTAACGCGGCGTCGAGTCGCTGGCGAACCATTCCACCCAGTCCGGGATGTCGGTGCGGTCGCCGATTCCGTCCGGCCCCCAGCCGTAATTGGTGTCGCTGACAAAGTAGTTGTTCTGGCCGAGCGCGAGACCAAGCCCGCCGTAATCGTCGCGCAGCCAGTTCTCCCCCGTGGAATGATGGACGAAGACGAGTTTGACGACGCGGCCCGGCGGACTTGCATCCTCCTCCTGCCGCTCCGGCGCGGACCCCGAAGCGGCCGCGGTCACGAAGAGCAGGACCAGCCCCGCCAGCAGGTTGAACGCGAACGTGAACTTGGTTTTCATACGACCCTCCCCGGTCTCGAAGACGAACTCTCCCAATCATTGCCTGTTTGGCAGGCACGCGTGTTTTCTGGATTGATTATAAACCCAACGCGAAGATGGGCGGACACGTAAGTCACACCACCATACATATCAACTTGCCCCCTGTTCATTTCGCCTCTAAAAGGGAAGAATTCAAAATGCTTGTATTTTCTACGAAAATAGATAAAATGATGAAAATCCATTCAACGAAAGATGTGAGGATATATGTCAACATCTTGGACATGGACTTTTTCGCTTGAAGATGGAAATCATGTTGTCGGACTCAACGTGGCCGGGGCAACCAGCTGGGGCACAACCGGCACGATAACACTGGATGGGTTTACAATTCACACGACAAAAGGGGTCAATGCCCTGCTCAACCGCGAATTTCCCTTTAAGATTGGAAATCACGTAGGAGTTGTCAAAACTATATCTGGGTTTATAACCGGCATGAAAGTCGAATTGCGCGTGGATGGCATTCTTCTACAGTCTGGTACTCATACGGTCGTTGTCGAGCCGAGGCAAACGCCCGTCCAGCCAGCCGCTTCCCCGACTCCCACACCTCCCCAATCTGCACCCAGTTCGCAGGGACCGGTGCCTTTTTACCCGGTCCTGCCCCCAAACTGCTCCAACTGTCACGCGCCCATCAGCATGAACACCGCCAATTGGACGGGGCCGATGAGCGCCAGTTGCCCTCACTGCGGGAGCGGCGTCGAAATCCAATGGAAGAAGATCGGCGAATGATATCGTCGGTTCAATGAAAACAGGAGGCTGAACATGCAATTGATATTATCCGCCATTTCGGCGGGAGGCATGGTTGGGGTGGCCGACCAATACCTGTGCCTGTTGCTCGTGGGCCTGGCCGCGAAATTTGGATGGGTTCAAATCTCGCCCGCCACACAGTTCATGACGAGCGGGTGGTTTCTTGGGATCGTCGGCCTGTTCTGGTTTCTGACCGTCGCACCGGCCTACCTGACCACGGTCGCGCCGGGCGTGATGAACAGCGTCAACACCGTGATCAATTTCCTGAGCGGGTTTCTGGTCCCGATTTCCGGTGCGTTGATCGCGCTGGCTTCGGTGGGAGTGATTACCGGTCTTGATCCCCAGACGCGACAGATCCTCGAGACGGTCCGCCTCTGGAGCGATGGAGGCGACCTGGCAGGTTCCGGCTGGGTGGTCGCAAGCGGAGGAGCCTTGATTGCTTCCACCTTGACCGGTCTGAAAGCGGCCGCAAAACCCGGCCTCAGCGCCGCGACCGGCACGCTGGGACACACGTCCGCGCCCATCTACGCCACGGCGGAGAACACCGCCTCACTGCTCGGCATGTCACTGCTTTACTTCCTGGCCAGCGTCAATCCCTGGCTGATCGTCGTGGTAATGGTGATTGTCACGATCGCGCTGGCCGCGTTGCTGGCGTATGCCATCGTACAGATGAGGAAGCTGAAGTCCGGGCTGGGAGAGTACTTCCGCCTCCTGAAGTACAGACCCGGTGCCGGCCTCACCGTTGCCCTGGAATTCCTCATCTGGGGCCTGGGCTGGATGATTCGGGGACACTGGCTGAGAGGCGCCGCCATGTTCATAGGCTGGTCCATTTTCTGGGGCCTGTGGCTGGCGACCCTCAGCCTCACACTCGCCCTGCCGTTTTTAACCGTCTGCTTCATTCCTGTTTCGCTAATCACCTTCTTTTGGATTGCGTCCGCCTCGGCCCGCGCTTTGTTGCGTACCTACCCGCCAGTTGAAGAACCTGTCACGGCACTCGGCCCGGCGATGTCTTGACAAACAATAAGCCCCTGAGGTTTCACAATCCTCAGGGGCATTCTCTTTGGGCGTGCATTGGGGCGGGCACACAGGTCCGCCCCTACACAACGATGCTGACCAACTTTCTCTGCGCCACGATGACCTTCTTCGGCGCTTTGCCTTCTAGGTACTTTTGCACGGTTTCCGAGGTCAGCGCGGCGGATTTGATTTCATCCTCGCCTGCATCAGCAGACACGGTGATTCGGTCGCGCACTTTGCCATTGACCTGGACGGGCAATTCGATCATGTCCTCTTTCGCGGCAGCCTCGTCCACTTTGGGCCAGGCTTGCTGGTGAACTGAATATGGCTTGCCCAACTGGGACCACAGTTCTTCGGCGACATGCGGCGCGACGGGAGCCAGCATTTTCAGGTAGATTTCCTGTGCCTCCTTCCATTCGTTCGAGCCAACCGCGCCTGCTTCGCGGGCTTTGTACATTTCGTTCAGCAGTTCCATCAGCGACGAGATGATAGTGTTGAATTCGAAGTCCTCGAAGTCACGCGTGACGCGGCGCAGGGTCTGGTGGACACGTCGGCGCAGAATCCGTTTTGTTTCATCGGGGGCAGCCCCAAGCCGAGTCTGATCCGTAAACAGAGTCCACACGCGCCTCAGCCAGCGTGAGGTTCCGTCGATGCCCTGCGAATTCCACGGGCCGCCCTCCTGCCAGCGATAGGCGAACATCAGATAAGTGCGCAGGGCGTCCGTGCCGTGCTGTGCCACCAGTTCGTCGGGCGCGACCACGTTGCCCTTGCTCTTGGACATCTTGTCGCCGTCTCCGCCCAGGATGATGCCCTGGTTGCGCAATTGCAGCATCGGCTCGTTGCCCTCGACAATGCCCGCGTCGCGCAAGGCCTTGTGGAAGAAGCGCGTGTACAGCAGGTGCATGGTGGCGTGTTCGATGCCGCCCGTGTACGTGTCAACGGGCATCCAGTAGTTGTACTCGGCCTCGTCGAACGGACCCATGTCGTATTTCGGCGACAGATAACGCAGGTGATACCATGACGAGCACATGAAGGTATCCATCGTGTCGGTCTCGCGCGTGGATGGTTCGCCGCACACGGGACAGGGCGCGTTCTTCCACGTCGGATGCAGTTTCAACGGCGATTCGCCCGTCGGCTTCCATTCCACGTCGTCAGGCAATAGCACGGGTAGTTGATCCTCCGGGACGGGATTCCAACCATGCGCCTCACAATAAATCATCGGAATCGGCGCGCCCCAATAACGCTGGCGCGAGATCAGCCAGTCACGGTAACGATAGTTGACCGACTCTTTACCGACGCCTCTTTGCTCCAACCAGTCAATCACCGCGCTGATGCCGGGATTCTTGCGGCCTTTCTGGTCGTTGACCTTGGTCCCGTCGAACGGACCGGAGTTGACCATCACGCCCGCGCCGATGTACGCGGCTTTCATGCCCCCCTCTTTCTCTCCACTCTCATCCCCATCTCCTCTCCCGCTGGGAGAGGGGTGCAGGGGTGAGGGTTCGGGCCTGATCACCTCGACGATGGGCAGGTCATACTTTTTGGCGAACGCGAAGTCGCGCTCGTCGTGCGCGGGGACGGCCATGATCGCGCCCGTGCCGTAACTCATCAGCACGTAGTCCGCGATCCAGATCGGGATGCGCGCGTCGTTGACGGGATTGATGGCGTACCCGCCCGTGAACACGCCCGTCTTTTCCTTGTCCACGGCCTCGCGGTCAATATCCGACTGACGCGCGGCCTGCGCTTTGTAGGCTTCCACTTCATTTCGTTGCGCGTCGGTGGTCACCTTATCAACCAGCGGATGCTCGGGCGCAAAGACCATGAAGGTCGCGCCCCACAACGTGTCGGGACGGGTGGTGAAGATTTCGATGGGGTCCCCAGCCTCGGTCCTGAAGATGACCGACGCGCCCTCGCTTCGCCCGATCCAGTTCGTCTGCAAAGTCTTGACGCGCTCGGGCCAGTCCAGTTCATCGAAGTTCAGCAGTTCGTCGGCGTATTTCGTGGCTTTGAAGAACCACTGCTCCAAGTCCTTTTTGATGACGGGCGTTCCGCATCGTTCGCAGACGCGGTTCTCGCCCCAGACCTGTTCGCGCGCCAGCGTCGTATTGCAGTTCGGGCACCAGTCCACGGCGGACATCTTGCGATAGGCCAGTCCCTGTTTGAACAACTGAATGAAGAACCATTCGGTCCACTTGTAGTATTCGGGATCGGCCGAGATGGCCTCGCGCTCCCAATCGAACATCGTGCCCATGGTGCGTAACTGGCGGCGCATGTTCTCGATGTTCTTGTACGTCCACACTTTCGGATGAATGCCGCGCTTGATGGCCGCGTTCTCGGCGGGCAGGCCGAAGGCGTCGAAGCCGATGGGGAACAGCACGTTGTAACCGTTCATGCGCATGAAGCGGGCGCGCGCGTCCGAGGGCGCCATGGGATACCAGTGACCGAAGTGCAGGTCGCCGGAGGTGTAGGGCAGCATCGTCAGCGCGTAGTGCTTGGGTTTGCGGTTGTCAATCACGGCGCGATACAGCCCGTCCGCTTCCCACTTCGCCTGCCATTTGGACTCAATAGCCTGGGGATTATAGGAGACATCTCTGGCTGCCTTTTCCATTTTGGGCGCGGGTTGAATCGCCGCTGGCTTCTCTTCCACGGTCATCACCGCTTTGGGCTTCCCGGCCACCGGCGCGATGGCTTTCGGCGGAGCGGGCATGATCGCCTTCACAGCCGCGGCCTTGACCACTCGCGGCAACGGCTTCTTTGCTTTCACCTTCGGCGTGCTTTTTGCCTTTGAAGCGATTTTCTTCGCGGCGGGACTGGAGACCTTCCGCGTTGGCGCACCCTTTCCACGGATCGCCGATTTGGTTTTGACAGCGACCGTCCGCTTCACAGCCGTTTTCTTCTTTCCCTTCGCGGCTGGCTTTACTGCCTTCTTCACAGGCTTTACCTTCCCGGTCGTGGTCTTCCTCTTCGGAGCGGCGGGTTTCTTTTTGTTTGGTTTCTTTTTCGCAGTTGCCATTCTGACCTCACGAAAATAAGTATCAGGTTTCAAATATCAAGTATTGTACTTGACCATCCACATTCGACCCTGGGCAGTTTCCACAAGGAGGCGCGCGGCATTGGCGATTCCCGTCGCCAGTGTGCGCAATGGCGGCTGGATGCCGCCTTGCGCAAGAAGGCAGGTCGCCGCCTCGAAGCTGAAGTTGACTTTGCCATTCATTCGCGCCTCCTTTTCGTCAATCCACCGGCGTCATCCATTCATACTTATCGGGGATTTCGCCACTGATAATGCCGAAGAATTGATCCTGGATCCTCTTCGTAATCGGGCCGCGTGACCCGTTTCCAACCTTGATCCGGTCCACCGAACGGACCGGCGTCACTTCCACGGCTGTGCCGGTGAAGAAAATCTCATCCGCCAGATACAACATCTCGCGCGGGAAAGTCTGTTCCCGGACCTCGTAGCCCAGGTCGCGAGCGATGGTCATGACACAGTCGCGGTTTACGCCCAGCAGGATGGATGCTCCCACCGGCGGTGTGTAAAGAACACCACGGCGAACGATAAAGATATTCTCGCCGCTCCCCTCGCTCACGTAGCCGTTGATGTCCAGCGCGATCCCCTCGGCGAATTTGCCGTCGTTTGCCTCCATCGCCATAAACTGCGAGTTGACGTAGTTCCCGCCGCTCTTTGCCATGGCGGCATGGGTATCGGGCGCCATCCTCCGCCAACTGCTGACCATCACATCCACGCCCTGCTCGATGGACTCCACACCCAGATAGCGGCCAAACTCGAAGGCAAAGATGACCAGTTCTGTGGGAACATTCCGGGCGTCGAGACTGATGGTCCCGATGCCTTTGTACGCCAGCGGACGGATGTAACAGGCCTTCAACCCATTGCGGCGGACGGTTTCAACAATAGCCGAGGAGACCTGCTCCTGTGTGTATGGCAGTTCCATGCGGACGATGCGGCACGAGTCGAACAGGCGCTGGACGTGCTGTCTCAGCCCGAGAATCGCCGTGCCCTTCGAGGTCGCATACGCGCGGATGCCCTCGAACACGCTCGAGCCGTAGTGCAGGGCGTGGGTCGTGACATGAACGTTCGCATCGTCCCATTTGACGAATTTACCGTTATGCCAGATCCATTCTGTTTTCGGGATTGCCATGCGACTCTCCATTACGTGCAACAAAAAAAATCCTTCATCCACTCAGGGACGAAGGATTGCCTCCGCGATACCACCCGGTTTGTCTAATTCGTCCTGAGTCGCTTGGTCTGATTGGTCGCCTCGACCACTCAGACCACTTAGACCACTTGGACTACCTAGACCACTCAATCGCGATAACGGGCTTCTCCGTCACCGGCTACATGGTTTCACCGATGAAGTCTCCCCTTCGATTGCACTCAGGGGTGACAGGCGAGTTCGGCCTAATGCGTTCCCGTGAACACTGCGAAGGGCTTCCACCTCGCTCTCCCTTCTCGCTGACGGGATGACCTACTACTCCTGCCGTGACTTTTGTTGTACGTCAAAATTAATTTTGACGTACTGTATTTGTGGACCCAGGGGGATTCGAACCCCCGACCTTCTCAATGCCATTGAGACGCGCTCCCAACTGCGCTATGGGCCCGGGACAATTTTCGACTTTTTGATTTCAGATTTACGATTTGAATGCACTCGTACAATCGAAAATCGTCAATCGTAAATCGTAAATCTGTGGACCTGAGGGGATTCGAACCCCTGACCTCCTCAGTGCGATTGAGGCGCGCTCCCAACTGCGCTACAGGCCCATTTCCAAAGTGCAAGGTATTCTACCCAAGAGAAGGGGGGATGTCAAGCACGACTCCAAAATTCACGGTCTGATGTAAAATTAGGCAACCCGAAGCGAGGGAAAGATGACCGAGAAGACTCCCAAACCCGTTTACCGCATCACCGACCTGCACGAATCGGACCGTCCGCGTGAGCGGCTGGCCGCGCTCGGCCCGCAGGCTTTGTCCAACGCCGAGTTGATCGCCATCCTGTTGCGCGTCGGGGTGAAAGGAGAGAACGCGGTCGCGGTGGGACAGCGGTTAATCAATAAGTTTGGCGGACTCACCGGTCTGCACCGCGCGCCCTTTGCAGAACTCAAGAAACAGCACGGACTCGGCGACGCCAAGGCCGCGCAGATCAAAGCCGCCATCGAACTGGGACGACGCCTGACGCTGGAATCGCCCGAAGAGCGGCCGTCCATCAACAGTCCGGCGGACGCGGCCGCACTGGTGCAGTATGAGATGTCCGCGCTGGAGCAGGAGCATTTGCGCGTCATCCTGTTGGATAGACGGAATCGCGTCCTCGAGACGGTGGAGATTTACAAGGGATCGGTCAACTCGTCGCAGGTGCGCGTGGGGGAAATCTTCAAGGAGGCCATTCGCAAGAACGCCTCGGCGCTGATCGTCGTCCACAACCACCCCAGCGGCGACCCGACTCCCAGCCCGGACGACGTGGCCGTGACGCGCGCCCTCGTGCAGGCGGGCAAGATGCTGGACGTGGAAGTGCTGGATCACATGGTCATCGGGCAGGGAAGGTGGGTTTCGCTAAAGGAGAGGGGACTAGGATTTGGATAACGACAGAGGCGGCCGCTTGGCCGCCTCTGTTTTCCTCACGCTTCGTACTCGCCAGCATCCTCCTCCACCGCCGAGACAGGTTCCTCGCTCGGCTTGCGGTCCAGGAATTGCAGAGCAAGAGCAACGACTTTGGTGAAGGTGGATACTCAATTGCGCCATCAAACTGAGGAATTACACAAGAAGCCTTCAAATTGATTGCGCCGCTTTCGGGATCACGATCATACAGAACATTCACATTCAACTTCTCCAACAGGTTTCTTTTGCTTTCAAAAGAAGCATCATTAATCTCTTCGCGAGCTTCTTTTATCATCACTCTGATCTGGTCATCGAAATCGGGTGGAAGTTCCAGAGTTTCCAATTCCATTGAGAGCCTGCCGTGTTCCTCTAGCAACATCTTTTTCTCGCTTTCAATTTCTTTGATTTTCTCGCGGATGGCAACTAATATTGCTTCACCATCATACTGTGATAACTCATCAATCAATCGATGAATACGCGTATCAGCCTTCTGCAAGAGATTTTCCAGCGTTCTCAAACGCTCTTGTTTTGGCTCCAATTCCTCATTCCGCTTTTCAATCATTGTTGTAATGCTTTGTTCCAGGACATCTTCATTAGTCAAAAACGAACACAGCCAATTCCAGACTAACTCATCAATCTTTCGCATGGATACTTGTTTCTGGGCATTGTCGCATTTCATTCCCTTTTTCATGCTGGAGCTGCATCGGTAAAGATATTTCGGATGCGCCCCTGGGTTTCTTGTTATTCCTACCATCACCTTATGGCACCGTCCACATCGAAAATGCCCGGTGAGGAGGTATTGGTTCTTTCTGTTTCGAGACGCGAGTTCCTGGTTGCGTTCTGCTCTCGCTCTTGCCTGTTTAGACATTTCCTGATCGATAAAGGCAAGATGTGGGACTTCGATCCTTATCCACTCGTTCATAGGCCTGGCTGAACGTTTCCCATTCGTAGTTTTTAATTTGCCGTAATAGGTGATGCCGGTATAGATTGGGTTCGTTAGAATTACTCGAACGGAATTGGGATACCAGTAGGGAGCTACCTTTGAACGATAATTAGGAGGGGAAATTCCAAGCTCATCCAGTTTGTTTGCGATAGCTCTGAGTGTTAGAGGGCCTTTTCCCCCATCACCCTCAACATACCAGTGGAAGATAAGTTTGACTACCTCAGCTTCTTCTTCGTTTATCTGGTAAATAGCGTCCTGTGCCTTTCCAACGCGGGTATATCCATAAGGGGGAATCCCTGTCATCACAACTTTGTTGCTCTTCGCCTTGTTATGTCTACCATCTGTTGTTCTCTGAATAATTTTCAGACGCTCCCCGTGTGCCAATAGGGCAAAGATGCCGTCTGTTAACAGGCCTTCAAAACTGTTTTGAGATTTTCCGCGGTCGACAAAGTGCAACTCGATATTCGCCCGTTCCCACTGATCCCTTATTACGAGGAAGTCAACCACATTGCGGGACAATCGATCAGCAGTATAGACTATCACAGCATCTATTGTGTTTTGGGCGATGGAGGTTAGTAAAGCATTGAAACCAGGTCGATCCAAGGTTGCGCCACTGTAATCGTCGGTGATTTCCTGAACGATTCGGAATCCATTAAAACTTGCGTATCTCCGGCATTCATTAATCTGGTGCGGTAAGCTATATCCTTTTTCAGCTTGTTCATCCGTGCTGACTCTGACATAAATGATCGCGTTTTTCATTTGTGAATTCTCCTCTCAACAGGTATCTTAGCCGGACAAATTCGATTTCGACTTTTCGATAATTGGTCATTCAACTAGTATCGATTGTTCAACCCGTAGCCAGCCGTGCCGGGCCGGCTGACGACAATTAGTTGTGTCTCGGTGCGCTAAGGAAATCGCGTAGTTCATGGAACAGATCATTTCCAAGAACCTGAAGCTGATCACCAGTATTCAAACCAAAGCCATTGATCAGGTCGGCAAGAACAAGGCCTATCTTCCCATCAGTTTCAAGCAGGCTCGTTCCATTTGTCGCTTCCTGCCACTCCAGGCGTAGGTGAGTCAGTGTGGAAATGATCCTTGCGTGCGTGTCGATTTGATCCGTAATTCGTTGTAACATGGCTTCTCCTTTTCGTTATGTGGGCGCTTCATTCTCTCCCGGCATCAGAAACGAAATTGCCCAGTGGAATCCCACCAAGGCGATAAATTCAGGCTGATAGAATGCAATCAGCCCTTCCCTCTGCCAAAATCGGTGGGGCGGGTCAGGGTCGTGCGTGTGTTCCTGCACATGCACGGCCCGTTACAAACTGTATAATTATCGTACCAATACGATAATTATACCATGTGAAAATGAATTGTCAACCGGTTTCCTACAATCTCGCGTTCAACTTATCGTCTTTTGGAATCGGGTCTTGGTTTTGCGCCGCGCCGTTCCCCCAGTTTCTCAACTTTCTTGACGTACTCTTCGAGGGACCGCCAACTGACCTGCCAGGATAATCCCCATTTCCTGCCCTGCACTTTCTGAGAGCGAATTAACTGCCGAACGTAATCCGGATTGTAGCCGCTTACACGAGCGGCTTCAAAGGTGGTCAGCCAATCTTCCATAAATTCTCCAACATAATTATAACTTTAATGACATCGTTAGGGAATTGTAAGTATTTTCACATAATAGTTTGATTTGTTTTCTTTTACAATTCCTGCCCTATGCCTGATAATGCAACCAGACGCGGTCATAATCATCCCATTTTTCGGGTTGTGTTGATTTTCATATTGATGCTCTGCGGGAGCATGTTAGTTGTTTCAATCAATTGGATTTTTCACAAAATCCACGACAGCGCAGGCGCGGAATTGGCAGAAGTCACAGCTGTCTTTCTTTCCATTTTCGTTCTGGCTTTGATCCTGGTAGGAATGCGTGCTGGCCTGGGGCTTGATCGTTGGATCCGACACCGCAAGTTTGAAGAGTGCCGGCATTATTATTCATCCAAATATATTCACCGCGCCTTATCCTGGTTGGGGTATGGACATCTCGTGCTGGAAGGTGAAGCGGCACCTGAAGAATCAGAGAGTCGGAATCTTGATGAATTGATGGTTTTATTGGAAAAGCCAAAACGAGGAGGCAGGCGACCAGCTCATCCCCTGGAACGCTGGGTCAGGGTGGTGTTGGCATGGGAAAACCGCGACACACTGCGCAATACCATAACCTTACCCGAGTCCCTTTGTCAGGAATTTGGGACCAACGCAGACGGCACTCCACGAGAGTCGGAGAGTAATTTCTACGATTATAGGAGAAAAATATTGAAGGAGCTTCATGAGACAGCCAAGAACAGGTGATCCTTGACCTATTCGTGTTCCCTCTCACTGATTTCTCCCAGGCTGCAAATTCCGCTTGGATTCGCGTAAAAGTTCGGCAAAGCTTAATCCAAATTGGGTGTCATTTTGGAAAACTCATGGGCGAAAATAAGGGAGGGGATAATACCGTCCGATCAAGTGTACCGCCGAGTATCCTGTGCGGCACGCTAAGCACAACTAATATAATATCGATCCCCTCCAACAGGAAGCCCGGAGAGAATGATTTTTATTATCTAACGGCCGAATGAAACGGAGTGATAATGAGCACCATCCCTATTGTTATTCTGATTGGTAGTGTCCTGGTTTTTGCCCCTCTATTAATTGGCATCATCCTTTGCATGATCCTTCTCAGAAAGCTACGGATCAAGAAAAAGGGATTCTAAATAAGATCTCCCTCTTGATAACCGATTTTTGTGCCTCAAATTTTCAGCGCAACAAAAATGATAACAATTGAATTCGGTTTCCTGTTTATCGAAAGTGTGAGGAGGAGACAGCCGACTTGCACCTTCCAGAATTCCCGTAGAATTTTCGTACTTCAATCTGGAGAATAACTGTACTCCCGCCTGATAAAAGAGCCACCGCACGTGGCTCTTTTATCTTAACCCAAGCGAGGTTGAACATGGCGCGAATTGTCGTCTATCTGCAGGACCCGGAAATGGCCGCCCTGCACCAACTGGCCCAGCAAGAATATCGCCCACCCAAGGCACAAGCAGCCTTGATCATTCGAAATGAACTCAAGCGTCTCGGACTCGTGTCAATATCGCCGACGGAGCGGGAGGCTGAGGAAGACGTAGTTTCGGAAGTTACATTAGGGAGGAAAGGATGACCGGACAGGCTCCTTACCAGATCGTGTTAACCCCCGAACAACGGCGCATTCTAGGACAAGTGTATCAGTTGATCCTGAGTTGGCGTCGTAAGCGTCTAAGCCGAGGCGAAGAACTTAACCAGTTCAAGTCCACCGGGAGTGAGGGCGCCTCGATTGAGTTGCGACCCGACTCTGCAAATCCCAGTGAAGGGGAGTCTTGACATGTTTGCAGGGATGGCTGTTGGCGCGACGATCTTCATCGGAAGCATTCTGATCGGTGTAATCTGTTTCTTTCTGCTGTTCTGAACCAGAACAGAGGCCGCCGCTGTGATGAATTCAATTTGTCGAAAGAGTGACCTATGCCTACAAAGGTAATCTGTATTGCCAACCAAAAAGGCGGTGTCGGAAAGACCACCACCGCCGTTTCCCTCGCACACGACCTATCGCAAAAGGGACGAAGAGTGCTCCTGATCGATCTCGATCCGCAGGGTCAATGTGCGACCGCGCTTTGCCGCAGCCCCGAACCGGGCGCCTTCTATCTGCTCACAATGGGCGCAACTCCACAGGAGACAACCTTCGTGCATTCGTGGGTGCGCTCCTCGGGCCGTGAAGGACTGTATCTCCTGCCCGGCGACCAGCAGACAATGGCCGCCCAAACCGTGTTGAACGCGCAGGACCAACCGATCTCCGCCATTCGGAGTTCCATCAGCCGTTTCTTCAAGGAAGGATTGCATTACATCATCTTTGACACGGCTCCAAGCGTGGGTGGCATCCAGGAGCGAGCGGTCTGGGCCTCCGATCTCGTGATCGTTCCGACCGCCACCGAGTTCCTGTCTGCAGATGGCGTCTCAAAAGTCCTGCTCATGATGAGTATTTTGCAGGAGAAGAAAAACTGGCGAGGCAACCTGCTGGGCATCCTGCCGACCTTCTATGATGAACAAACCCGCGAGAGCAAAGCCACGATGGAGGGTTTGCGAGAGCGTTTCGACGCCAGCGTCCTGCCTCCCATTCACCGCTCCACTCTTCTGCGGGAATGCGCTGCCCAGGGACAAACCATTTTCGAGTTCGATTCTCTCTGCCGCGCCGCCAAGGAATATCAGGCACTGACGCAGTACGTGATGAAGTTCTAGGAGGTTGCCATGTCGAAAAGACGCGATCCTTTTGAATCCTCCAAGCCAGCCTTCACAGCCCCCGTTCCACCGAGCATCTATGATACTTTACGTGTGGCCACCCCACGCAAACGTAATCGAAAATGGGAGAGGGAACACCAACATGAAAAGGCGGTCTACCGCGGCGTGGACACCAAACTGGCGTTGAGGGTCAAATCCATCGCCAGAGATCTATCCGTACCCGAGGGTGAAGTGGCGCGTGCCCTGGTCGAATACGCTCTGTCCGCCTACGGACGCGGTGAATTGGATCTGAATCCGCGCCTGAACCCGGAGCGCATGCGCATGACGCTTTTTCCATCTTCGCATTCTCGCGATGAAGGCGGCGAATATCCAGGGCAACGCAAACGGAGAAAAGCCCCTGCCTTGTGGAAGAAAATCATCACCTGGCGCAGTTTTCCCTCCGAACTCAAGCAGGAGATCGCGGAGATCGCCTCGGAGGACAATCTGAATGTTCCGGTGGGCGAGGTGGTGACAGCCCTGCTTCGTTTCGGCTTGAGGGCGTACGAGTCAGGCATATTGAAACTCAAACCAACCGCAAAGTCGGTTTCCTTCACACTGGTTGGGAGATGCGAAAAATGAAGACCTCGCGAAGTCGCAGGTGCAAATTCCAGAACGAATTCAACGTTGGCGGCGCGGAAACCGTGCCGTCTACGTATTGTCCACGCTCCGCCTACGTTCCCGCCCGCCTCGCCGCCTACGTTGAGCGCACAGGAAGGCCTGAAACGAACAGATTCACGAGCGAAGGGGCCGTGAGACATCCTGGCTCGAATCTTTGGATTTGGCGATGAAAAGCGGACCGATGAATCCACAACGAGTCTGGCAGTCCGTGTTGAGCCGACTTCAGGGTGAGATCGAGCGCGCCTCGTTCGATACCTGGGTGCGCGACACAGAGGCGTTGTCTTTGATCGGCAACGTCCTGACCGTCTCGGCGCGCAATGCCTACGCGCGCGATTGGCTGGAGTCGCGCTTGACGAACACTGTCCAGCGAATGCTGGCCGACATTCTGAATCAAATCGTTACTGTTCGCTTCGTGGACAGGAATGGTTCGAACGAAGAAACCGAACGCGACGAAGAAGATGAGCAGGAGGTCGAGATTGAACCTGTGCAATGGCTGGACTACGACAGGATCGTCCAGCCGCACAAACAGGTGGTGGTGAAAGGCTATTTGCGACGGCTGGCGGTGGAGATTGGACCAAAGGCAGTTTGGCTGTATATCGGCTTTCACCAAGCCGCCTGGAGGGTGCATGAGGCTGGAGGAGCGGGCGGCATGGCGCTGCACAGCCGCGAGATCATGCGTTTCAGCGGATTACCAAACGGCACATTCTGGCGTTTGCTCAAACAGCCGTCCGTGCAACAAAGTTTGGCGGGGTTGGTTCAACGGGTTGACCCTCAACATGAGCCCCGTTTTCGCCGCGGCAGGGATGGACGTCCCCATCGCGCTCCGGTTCGTTATCAGGTGTGCATGACACCGCGCTTGACACATGCCGACGCTGCCGCTGTCCAATCACGCTTGAAAGTTTTGTTGACCGACGGCAAGTCCATCCAAGACGCGTTGCAGGAATTGACAGCGGTAGAAGATATTAGAGCGTTACTCACGCCCGCTCCGTCCGCATCATCGAAGTCCGATTGCAACACGGTCATGGACATGGCGCGGCTGGCAATCGGTGAAAGGATTTCACCTGAAATCGAGCGCCTAGCCCAGGAATTGCACAGGAGGATTGCGAACTTCCTGGGCGACATTCACATCACACACTACTTCATCGAACAGGTCATCCCAGGATACAACCTGACGCCGGCCCAGGCCTGGCTGGTTACAGTCGCGCGCGATATGGCTTACCTGAATTGGCGCACAGGGGAACGCAGGGAAATCGTGACCTTCAAGAGGGGCTACCAGGAGATGGCGGAGTTGGTTGGGTCGAAACGTTACAAGACCGTGCAAGCCTGGCTGAATCCTGCATGGGTGTCGCAAAAGCGCGGGGGCGACCTAACCCGCTTTCTGGTCGAGGTGGAAGCGTCCGAGTTCAACACCTATCCCGACCTGCGCGTCGGAAGCATGCCGCGCAGGTTCCGCGTCCTGCTGGACGAACCGCTGGGCACGAACGGGAGTATTAGCCTGGACGCACATGGGAGTCATATGGCGGGCGCAAGTGGGAGTATTAGCCAGACGCAATTGGGAGCAATAGTGGACGCGAATGGGAGTCATATGATGGACGCAGATGGGAGTGATTTAAACACTTTAAAACACCCCAGAAGCACTTTCAAGAAAGACACTTCCCCCACCCAGCACGCCCATGTAAAAACGGCTGCAGCGGCGCCACCCTTTTGGGAATTGGAAACCCTGCTCCAACAAAACGACGTGCATCCGAAAGTGCAGAAGGAGTTGCTGGAGGTGCAAGCCTCAGCGCGGGCGTTCGTCTCGTGGGTGTTGTACGTCGCCAGCCCGCAGAGCGGAAATCTAATCGACCCGCTGGGGTACGCCATCAGCCGTTTGCGCCAACATCCTCTGCGCGAAGCGCGCGGAATCTTCCGCCAACTGGCCGGCCTGCCTCCCTCCGAACTTTTGTCCCTGATCGATTCCACAGCGGCCCGCGACTACGACCATCCCAGGCTGTGCAACCATCCGCTTTTCCGAGACTGGAAAAAAGTCATGGGCTACAGCAACCGGCGATTGCCGGCCGTGCGCGCCATTCTGTTCGGCGAAAGAGAGGAGTAAGGACATGCGTTTGCACTTCCTGGTTTCTTCCGCGGAGCGCGCCCTGGGTGCGATGTTCATGCGAGATTTGAACGAAGACGTCCTGGCGTTTGTCTATCCCACGAACGCGCCGCGCGCGTTCCACACGTTGTTCTGCCCGCCCCTGCGCATCGTGGCGCTAAGTTCGCAGGGTTCCATCCTGTTCGACCAAGTCATTTCCAAATGGAGGTTGGTGAAATTGCCTGACTGTCAATACGTGATTGAGACTGGTCCCAAAGTGGACTATCGCCCGTACTTGCAGACCATCCTTTCGGTCGCCCCGGACCTCCCGCAGGCCGGCGCGTTGGAAGCGGGCGCACAGCTGGACAGTTTGCTGTTCGCGCTGTTGGCCGAGGCCGTGGCCGACATCCGAAGAATCCGCGAAGCGCATCAGGGTGAGGTCAAATCCGAAATCCAGAGAAGTAAATTCGAGGTGTGGGAGCGCGGGCAGATGGTGAGTTCGGCGGGATTCCTTCTGGATTTCTCGCGCGCCTGGAGCCTCCCTTCCGGCGCGGTGCGACTATCGCGCTCGGTGCTTCGTGCGGAGGAGCCTTACCTCGACGAACTGGTGGCGGCCTCCGTGGCCGGCGTCCCGTGGCGGCACGAGTTTCCGAATGCCTGTATGCGCTGCGGCAAGCCGGGGTCGTGGCGATCCATCCTCAATCCCGCGCCCGATGCGCCGGTGGAACTGGCCTGGCGTTACCGACGCCCGGAGAACGCCGTCCCGATCTGCCATCACTGCACGGAGACTCTTAATCTCCTCCGTCGCGAGGATTTGCAGTTCGATCTGGTCTGGGGACTGTGGGGGCCGCGCTTTGAAGCGTTGTGGCAATGGCATAAAGCCGTTCAGGAGGATCGCCTGCCGGAGTGGGATCCGTATGCCCATCCTCTCTGGCCGCCCGAATTCGGCGGGGAGTCGTGGGAAACCGGCAGCGGCGCGTTGGAACACGCCGGGCCGCGCCCGCCCCACGGCATCACCCACACCGAATCCCAACTCCAGGCATTGCGCCGCGCCCTGTTCAGCAAACGCTTCCGCGGGCGACAGCCGGGCGAGACCAATCTGCAGAGGCTGTTAGAGTTTCGGCTCGAAATCCTCGAAGGAGACGAATCGTGACCCTGCTCGCCTTTCTCGGCGCGCTCAGTTTGAGCGTGCTGGCCTTTGAACTGCTGTCCACGTTTCAAAATGCTTTCAGCATGTTTGGCAGTAATCGCCTGGTGAGCCTTTCCACGAACGCCGCGACAAAACGGCGCTCGACCTGGGAGGCTCTCCTGGTGGCAATCCTGCCCGGACGCTTCGACCCGGTGCAGGCGAGGAACATGACGGACGTGATCAGCCTGCTGCGCCGTGCCGGTTATCCCTACGACACGCCTGGCGAATTTTACGCGGTGGCCATGCGCGACTTTTCGCTTTACCTCACAGTCGGCGGCCTGCTGGCTGGCGCGCTGGCGACCTTGAATGTTCTGGGGGCCGCGCCGGTGATCGCTTTGATCTTTGTCTTGCTAGGCTTGCGCCGCCCGTATATGCGCTTGAAGACTCTGGCAAAGAAACGCGCCGAGTCGTTGCGCAACAACATGCTGATCGGACTGTCCGTGTTAAGCGCGTTGTTGTCATCCGGTGTGGGCGTGCAGGAAGCCCTGCGCCGCGCTTCGGCGGTGGGCGGGCCGTTTTGCAACCTGCTCGGATTGTTGGTGGCGCGCATGGAGGTGGATGATTTCACCAAAGCGGTTGAAGTGACGTGCGCCCATCTCCCCGATCCCAACGATGTGGAAGCGAATCTCTTTCTGCGCGACATCTACGACTTCTTCGCCAACAATCGGCCGGTGTTGTCCAGCGTGCAGGGCTTGCAGGAGTCCGTCCATCGCACCGTGGTGGAACTGACCGAAGCGCGCGCCGCCCTGGTGCGCCAGCGCGCCGGTCTGTTCGGCGTGCTGGCTGTGTTGGGGTTGGTGCTGTCCATCCTGGCGCCGTTCATTGGGGCGGGGATGATCTAGCAAAGCGCTGTGAATCGATTTGGCGTCCCTATTATGAAAAACTTCAATCTGCGAAAACCCTTATGGCGGCACATACTTTATTGGGGCTTCGCTTTGGGATTGGCCGCCGGCGCTTTTCTCTTCGCCCGCTACCTGACCGCCTGCTGGCAACTGACCGATCTCCCCGGTGTCCCGCCTGTATATTGCAGACAAGAACCTGAAGAGTCATTGGAATTGGCGGGTCAAAATGATATCGAGCCCCCAGCGGCAGGATCATCCGAACTTCCCGCGCCAGAACCCGTCTTTCCGCAATGGGATGGAGGCAGCCGCATCAACATCGCCTTCTTCGGCCTGCGCGGCGGTACGGTTGGCGATGAAGGCTGCCCGACATGCACCGATACGATCATCCTGCTGACGATTGACCCGATGACCAAAACGGCCGGCATGTTGTCCATTCCACGCGATTTGTGGGTGGACATTCCGGGGTTTGGCTACAACCGCATCAACACCGCCTGGACGATTGGAGAGGCTGCCAAACTGCCGGGCGGCGGGCCGGGTCTGGCGATGGAGACCGTCTCGCAGTTGATCGGCGTTCCGGTCCATTACTTCGTGCAGGTGGATTTCGGGACCTTTGTCTCATTCATCAACCTGATCGGCGGAATTGATGTGTACGTCGAAGAACGCATGGTGCTGGACCCGACCGGCACCGGGCAGGATCATTTTGTATTAGCGCCAGGCGATGTTCGCCATCTCACCGGCAAGCGCGCCCTGGCGTATGCGCGCTGCCGTTCCGAGTCGCAGGGTTGCAACGATGGGGATGTGGGCCGCGCCAGACGCCAGCAGCAGGTCATCATGGCGATCCGGGACAAGGTGTTCGATCCCGGAACATTTTCAAAACTCCTTACCCAAGCCCCGGCGCTTTACACCGAATTTTCCTCCGGCATTCATACGAATCTATCTCTCGAAGATGCTATAAAACTGGCGGCGTTGGCAAGTGACATTCCACTTGAAAATATTCGCCAAGGCGTGATCGATAACAACATGGCTGTCTTTGCCGAGACCACCCTGGATGGTGTACCCGCCAGCGTCCTGCGCCCTGTCCCGGATTTGATTCGCGTCCTGCGGGATGAGATTTTCACTGCCAGTGGGCCGGCCTCTCCGCTCGCGCAGGGAGACTCGCTCACGCTCATGCATTCCGAGGCCACGCGGGTACGGGTTGTGAACAACACCTACACGAGCGACTTGGATATTCGCACTGGGAATTTCCTGCGAATGCATGGTATGCAGGTTACGGAAATTGGCGTGCCGACCGGCGCATCGAATCAAACCGCGTTGGTTGTATATTCTACGAAGTTGTATACCTTGCGATATTTGGCCGAGCTCTTTGGGGTCAGTAGTCATCAAATTATTTTGAAACCCGATCCAGCCGCGGCAGTGGATATCGAGATCCGGATTGGGGAGGATTGGGTCGGGAAACTGCCTGCCGGATATTAGCGGAAACATCAATAACTTTAAGCCACGGGGGTGTCCATCATCCAAAACATTAAATTGCCATTGTAAGCCTATTAGGGCGAAGCGATCCCAGAATTGGCTTAGATCGATTCGTCCATCCCTATCCTCCTCGCAATGTCGATTCGTTGATCTCGATGTTAGACACTCATGATTCGATTTCTATCGGACCTATCATCAAGAGCTGGCGTTCATCCGTGTTTATTTGTGGTGAATTTGGATTTTTCAAAACGCTCCCGTTAATAAATACAACCTCACGCTTCGAAGTGGGTTCCTGTTTCCCCGCGTAAGGCGCGCAGCATGTTATCCGGGTTGGTAATCAACGCTTTCTTCCCGCCCCACCCAAGGAAATTCAACACTGCCTTGACCTTCGGCTCCATGCTGCCCTTGCCGAAATGACCTTCTGCGAGGTATTTCCTGGCATCTTCAACTGTGAGTGTATCCAACCATTGCACGTTCGGCTTGTTGAAGTTGATGGCGACCTTTTCGACCTCGGTGGAGATCAGGAACAGGTCGGCATTGATGCTGGAGGCAAACAATGCGGAAGCCAGGTCCTTATCAATGACGGCCTCGACTCCTTCGAGTTCGCCTTTATCGTTCTCGATGACGGGAATCCCGCCGCCGCCCACGCCGACAACGGTGAATCCCGCCTTGACCAAAGACATGATCGCATCCTTTTGGATGATACGCACGGGTTGAGGCGACGCGACCACCCGCCGCCAGCCGCGACCCGCATCCTCCATGACGGACCAGCCGTCGGCGTCGCGGTGTTGAAGCGCCGTCTTTTCGTCCATGAAAGAGCCGATGGGTTTCGTCGGGTGCCTGAAAGCGGGATCATTTCGATCCACGAGCGTCTGTGTGACGACGGTGGCAGCCTGGTTGGACATGCCGCGCCGTTTGAATTCATTTTGCAGCGCGGTCTGGAACATGTATCCGATGGAACCCTGGGTGTTCGAGCCGCAGTAATCGAGAGGGATGGTATGAAGTTCGTGTGCCGATAACTCGGAGCGCCGCAAGATAAACCCGACCTGCGGACCGTTGCCGTGCGTGACGATCACATCCCAGCCGTGTTGCACCATGTCCACCACGTGCGGCATGGTGACGCAAGCCGCAGCATATTGATCGGGCAGGGATTCTTTGCCCTTTTCACGGATCAAGGCGTTGCCGCCCACCGCCACTACTGCCAGTTTTCGTTTCTCGGTCATCGAAGTTCTCCTAAAGTCAATATTTTGCTTGAGAGTCGGTCCCAAGTTTTTTAATGGCCTGCTCAAAACATGCCAACGGTGCACGGGTAATGCCAGCGCCGACCTGCCCGATGCCGGCGTCCCTGTGCGCGATGCCGGTGTTGATGACCGGCGCGATGCCCGTATCCACCACCTTGCGCGCGTCTATGCCAGCGGGTGAGGCGTCGAAGTTCAGCGGCGGCAGGGTGAAGCCGCCGTTGACTCCCATGGTGATGTGATACATCTCACGCGTGTACGCGATCGCATCCTGCGGCGTGCCGCCGACGAATTGCACAATGGCAGGCGCGGCGCCCATCGCGAAGCCGCCAATGCCTGCGGTCTCGGTGATAGCGCTGTCGCCCAGGTCCGGCGCGGCGTCGGCTGGGGAATAGCCGGGGAAGAACAGACCATCCACCATTGGCGCGGGAGCCGTGAACCAGGCATCCCCCGTTCCGCTCGTACGGATTCCAAACTCCACGCCGTTGCGCGCCATCGCAGTAACCAGCGTACTGCCCTCCACCCCGTGACCGGCGTCGAGCATCGCCTTGCAGCACGCCATCGAGACGTTGAGGAAGAAGTGATCGTTGCCCGCGATGAACTCCAGCACGCGCGCCACGTCGCTTTGCGGCAGGTCCGTTTTGAGCAGGGTAGGGGTGAGCCGCTTGAACAACTGCGATGAAGCCGCTGCATTGCGGTTGTGACATTCGTCGCCCATGTGCAATGCCTGCGCGATGATGGGACGTAACTCGACGCCGCCCAACTGCCGCACCGCGGCGTTCAGCGCGGGACCCAAAACGTCTTCCATCCATTTGAGCCGTTCCAACACCGACGCGTCGTTCGCGCCAAAACGCAGGACCTTTCCCAGGCCTTCGTTCAGGTTGCTGAACGCCAGGTTGCCGCGGTCTTGATTCTTCACGATCCACACCGGCATGGACGGGCTGATGATGCCCGACATCGGTCCCACCGCGCCGAGGTGATGGCAGGGCGCGAAGGTGATCTCTGTGCCTGCCGCGAGCGCCCGGGCGGACTCTTGATCCCGCGCCCACCCCTCATAAAGAATGGCGCCAACGATTGCGCCCTGCATCGGTCCGCACATGCGTCTCCACTCGATGGGCGGACCTGCGTGCAGCAGCATTCTTTCGCCCAAATTCGGAATGGCGTTGCGCGCCGAATCGACGCCCGTCAGGATCGGTTGCGTTGATAAAAACCCTTCGAAAGCGGTGCGGTTTGCTGCTTCTACCCTGGGGTCGTTGATCAGCCGGGCGAGTTTCATGCCGATTTCGCGGTTACCCGATGCGGGCGGACGCCAATCCAGTTGCAGGGACTTCCCGCCCGTCTGCTGGATCGACTCTGCGAAGGACGATAACCCCACGTTGATAACCTGTAATTCCTGTTCAAAAAGTTTGTTGACCATGATTACCTCGCGCCTACAATTGCCGCCGCGAGCCGCGCGGCTTGGGCGTTGCTGTCTGTCAAAATGACGCCAACTTCGCGCAGACGCGCCTCCTGCCGCGAGAGACTCTGTGGGTCGGAGTCCGTGCCGCACACCGAGGCGACGAAGACGAGATTGCGTTTTGCCTTCGCCGCGATCTTTTGCGCATGCTGAATGGCAGGAATGAGTTCACTCGCGGGGTCCATATTCGAGCCGTAGCCCAGCACCACATCCAGCAGGATGACCGCCGTCTCAGGGTCTTCGGCTTCCTGAAGGATGCGTTCGTTCCGCAGGCGGAAGTCAATCATCGGGTGCGGACGTCCCTGCGTGAACAGGTCGTCGCCCAGGTCTATCACCGTGTGTTCCAGCGACTTCCACACATTGGGAATCTTTTCGTCTTTTTTGATCGGCGTGTTGGAATACACTTTCCCCAACGCCTCGCTCAACGACAGCACGGTCTCATAACAGAATGTCCCGCCGCTGAACAAGCCGCGGATGTAGCGTTGTTCCTTTTTCAGTTTCTTTTGCGCGGATTTCACCAGCGTTTTGTATTTGGCAGGCAAGGCATTCGAAAACTTCTTGACCGCTTTGCCTTTCGACAACAACACTGCCGCGCTCGCCGCATCTTCCAGCGTTTTCACGCCGTACAGATTTCCAGCTGTGATGGTCTTCGGGTCTGCTCCGATGAACTCCACCACCACGGGCTTCTTGCTTTTCGCGGCTTTGTCCAGCACGTTCTTCATCACATCCGGTGAAGGCGGTTTCGAGACCAGCAGAATCACTTTGGTGGCCTGGTCTTTCGCCAGCGCGTCGATCCCCTGCAGCATCGTGATTCCGCCCACCTCGCTTTTCAGGTCGTGTCCGCCCGTGCCGATGGCTTGCGTGATGCCCGCACCGAAGCGGTCAATGAGACTCGTCACTTGTTGCAGACCCGTGCCCGAAGCCGCCACAACGCCAATATCCCCGCGCCGCACGACGTTTGCGAATCCCAACGGGATACCGTTGATGATCGCCGTGCCGCAATCGGGTCCCATCACGAGCAGGTCGTGGTCGCGCGCATATTGTTTGAGCGGGATCTCCTCTTCCATGCTGACGTTGTCGCTGAACATCATCACGTGCAGGCCGAGTTGCAGTGCCTTGCGCGCCTCCGCCGCGGCATATTCGCCCGGCGTGGAGATGAGGACGAAATTGGCGGAGGGCATGGAATCCAGCCCCATCTCGACACTTCTCGGCGGCACGTGTCGGACTCCATCTTCGCCTGCATCAACCGCTTTGGCTTTGAGCATCGCCTCAGCCTGATCCAGCGCCGCGCTCACGGACGCCTCATCCTTCCCTTCGACGACGATCAGCAGGTCATTCGGGCTGGGCGGCACAGCGCTTGCCAGTAAACCCGCCTCGACCAGCAGGCTGATATTGTTCTCGGTCGCCATCACTGCCGAGGCTTGTTGGATGCCATCCAGTGCGCGCAGTTTTTCAGAGAACTGCATGAGCGACACGGAGTCGCGGTAGAGATTTTTGATCATGCGTTGCGAAGTTGTCATAAGTAGTCCTTGCCCTCACCCCCGTCCCCTCTTCCAGCGGGAGAGGGGTACAGGGGTGAGGGAATGTTCCAAACACAAAGTCCTATCAACAGCCCAGTCACCGCATCCATGCCGGAAGAATGTCCCACCCGCATGGCGGCACGTGCCGCTTCTTCCACACAGTCGCTAGTGGTGATGGCTTCGGCGAGATGTGAGAGACTGCTGGAGAATTGTCCCTGCGCGGCGTGGTAGAGGTATGTGCGGCTGATCTCGCTGGTCCCTTTGGCGAGCTGGATCAGTTCCCTTCCAAAGGAACGGATGAATGCAAGTTGATGTCCGTTTTCCCCAGCCATACTCCATAAGCCTGCCAAAAAGCCGATCAGGATGTCGTCGCCGGATGGGGTGACGCCGGGACCGAGCCCGATCATTTGTCCCGCGGCGTGGAGTGCGCCTCGTGGGTTGAACTCATCGGTGGAGGTAACGAGACTCGTAACAGGCTTGCTGATTCGCTGACTTAAGGGGGAGCCTGTGTGAGGTCGAAAGAGATCGTCAGCGAGGAGTTCTGTGTTTTTGTGTCTCTGTTCCTGATTGAGTAAGGTCCACGTGGTGGACCAGGCTTGTTGCGCAGTGTGCGATTGCATATTCAGGCCGAGTTCGGGAACGCGGCATTTCCATACGGAGGCGCCGCGCAGGTCCACGCTGAGTGAAGAGGAGTCGAAGCGCAGGATTCCGCTCCTCGTAGCGACACGCAAACCCGGAGTCAAAGTTCGAAGCGAGAGTCCCTTTGTCACAATACGAATGCCTTGGGGCAACTCGTAATGATCCGAGATCACCAGTGCGATAAGGTGTTCTTCATCCGCGAGCCGCAAATTGAGCGCCGAATCAAAAACGGATTGAATCACTGCGTCGAATCTCTCGCGCGGGACAGCTTCCCCGATGGAGACGGCGCGGATTTTCATGACATGAATAATACAGCCCGAGGCGAGGAACCCCAGGCTGTATTGTAAACCTAGACAGGTTAGTCTTCCAATTTCGGAGCCGGTTGGTTTTTGGTGTAATTCATCATTACGGCGAACAATCCTGCCATGAGAAGGTAACCCACGACCGGACCCCAGGTGGCGTTAAAGGACGGATCATTGAAGTTAAAGGGGCCGTCTGGGAAGAAACGCAGTTTACTGCTGTGAATAAAGCCGACCCATGAGCAGGCTGCACCGAAGAGTGTGTAGCCGATGGCACCTTTCCAGTTGCGGTCGATCACAAAGGCGACAATAGCGCCAAGGATCATACCGACCAAGATCGCACCTGCCCCTAGCACAGTCATGCCGCCGTAGACCACACCAGCTCCTGCGAGAGCCTCGAGCCCTAAAGTGACTGCATTCGTGCCTGCGGCGCCGAGAGCATTATTGACCTGTGTGGTGACGTAGTCTGCGATCCACGGGATGATCGCAATGGCAACTGCCGCTGCGTGGCGCCTCGGGCTGGCATTGAAGGCCTGCGAGGTGATCAACATGCCGATGTAGACGAGGATGGGCAGGATTGCCACAACCGGGATGACCGCGGAGAGAATGCCCAGTAAGCCCAGCACCCCGAGTAGCAGCATCGTCACGCCAGTGAGCCAGGAATAGCCAACACGCGAGCCTACCGATTTCCAGCCGGGATGCCCGATGTAGATCAGGGTGGGGAAAGGCGAACCAAACAGGGAGGCGGCCAGGGTCCCGCCAGCCGCAGCAAGCATAGCTTCGCGGGTGTCATAGGTGTCGCCGCCAGCCATAGCAGACTCCACATTGTTCAGGGATTCCAGAAACAGGTAGATCGCGAGCGGGATGGCGGTCACAAGATAGGGTACCACTTTGGGCAGACCCATCAGCAGAATCTGGATCTGAGGAATGGGGATCGCGATGGCGGTGTTCGCGATGGCTTCGGTCAAGGTGCCGATTTTCATGTAGCCCGATGCCCAGCCGAAGACAATGCCGAGGATTACGGCCACGAGGCCGGCGGGAATCTTACCGGGGAACTGCACGTTGGCAAGCCATCCGACAAAGATGATGCCGAAGGATACCATACTGAGCCAGGCCACATTCCAGGCATTGAACGCTGCGCCCATGGCAATGTAGGTGATGGCAACACCAGCCAGCGTTCCGAGCATGGCAGCACGCGGGGTCAGCTTTTGCATGGTGGGGCCAACGAAGGCACCAATGATCGCGACGACGGCATGCACGAAGCACCACGCTACACCGACACTCCAGACCGTGTTGAAATCCGCACCGCCGAGTTTGAGTGGCAGCATGATCGCGAAGGTGACGAGGAAGTAATGCGGGACCGAAATGCCGTACGGCACGGCGGTTACATCATCGCGTCCTTCCTTCTTTGCCAGTTTGTACGCCATGTAGGCAAAGTAGATGTTACCCACCGCCAATGAAAGCACCAGGCCGGGCACGATCTTGCCGAATAAAATCTCTTTGGGGAAGCCAATGACGAATTGCATCAACGCGACTGCGACCAGAGTATTCGTAATACTGTTGGTACACAGACCGAAGAAGCCGTTCAAGTCACCGGCGACCCATAACTTGGGGGATGCCATTCCTTTTGCTGTACTCATCTTCTATTCTCCTTAGTTAATGTGATAGTTGAATTCGCCCTTGATCAGGGGGAATCTCCAAATTTAGCCTGCCTCCGGCATGTCATGCTCCTCGTGTGGCAGGTACCTGAATCCGTAACAAAGACCAGCGAGTAGGAGGTACCCAACCGTGATGGGGGTGGGGAGTCCATTCGAGCCAAACTGCACCTGCTCTGCGTGCATAAATCCGAAGTAGGACAACACGGCTCCCGCCAGAGCGTAGGCAGCGGCAAGTTTCGGCTTGTGGTCCAGCAGGAAGACCGCGATCGCGCCGAGTACAAGTCCGCTCAGGATGGCTCCGCCACCGAGTTTGGTCAAACCTTCATACAGGACTCCGTTCGTGGTCAACGCCTCTAGGATGTCACCGGGGTTGACTCCGGCTGCCGTCAACGCGCCGTCCACTTGGCCCTTGCCCCACGATGCGAGATGAGGAACTAGCGCCAATATGATGGCAGGCGCGTGCAGCCGTGGTGTGGCTTGAAATGCCTGTGCGCCGATCAGTGCGCCAATGTAAAGCAGGATTGGCAGAATCGCCACGAGCGGGATGAGGTTAAGAAGCACCGGCACAATGTTCAATAAGGTGACAGCGATAACTAGCGCGCCCGTCGCCAACGAATAACCAATACGCCCTCCGACTGCCTTCCAGCCGGGGTGACCGATGTAGACCGCGTTGGGGAAGGGACTTCCAAAGAGGGTGCCAATGATGCTGTTGAAGCCGTCCACGAACAAGACTTCACGCACATTGTATTCATCACCGGCGGCGGAGGCGCTTTCCACATTGTCCATGGCTTCGATGAAGTCATAAACACCGAACGGAATGGCGGTCACCAGTAGCGGGGCGATATTCTTAAAACCGGCAATCAAATTGGTCAGTTGCGGAATGGGAAGCGAAATCCCCAAAGTCCCAAACGAATCACGCAGGGCAACAGGATCCATCACCGGTGCCCAGCCGAAGAGCGTCGCGCTCCATGCCATGATCGTTCCCACAAAGATCGCAATCAGACCTGCCGGTAGTTTCCACGGAAAGCGAACTCCCGCGAACCAGCCGCCCAGCACGATTGCCAGACACACCAGCCCAATCCATGGATAAGGCGACATGATCTGCATAGCGGGACGGAGTGAGATGAAGGCAATCGAAACGCCAGCCAATGTCCCAAGCAGTGCCGCGCGGGGGGTCAGTTTGCGTATGAACGGGGCGAAGAACGCTCCACTCAAGTTCACTAAACCCTCGATGAACGCCCATGCAAGTCCCACCTGCCAGGCAAGGATGGGGTCACCGGTGGCGATCTTGACCGGCAGCATAATGACCAGAACCACAATGAACATGTGCGGCACGCTCGGCCCTGCCGGCATGGCGGTGACATCCGTTCGGTTCTCTTTGATTGCCAGGCGGCGCGCCATGAAGCCGTAATAGATGTTGCTCAAGAACAACATGAAGCCCACGGCCGGCACAATACGCCCGAACACAATCTCGCCTGGTATCTGCACGACTCCCAGCAGCAACCCGGACAACACAAGAATGTTCAACAGGCTGTTCGTCCCCAAACCAAAGAAGCCATTCCAATCACCTGACACCCAAAGAGGGACTTTCAGAACTTGTTCAGGATTTTTCGTCATGACGACCGATCTCCTTGTTGAAAAGGGTGATCCTACGTGGAAGATGGATTATGAACCTGCGGCGGCTTTCTCCAACCCTTTCACCACTTTGTCCGAGTCGCTGACCCAGCCAAAGATACCGCCTTGCGCTTTGATCATCTCCAGTGCCACACGTTTGAATTCTGGAAAATAGGAAGCGGTGCAATCCGAAGGAACGAGTGCATTGAAGCCCCGGTCATTTGCCTCGCGGACAGTCGTATGCACACAGACTTCCGTGGTCACGCCGCATACGATCAGGGTCTTGATACTGCGATTGCGCAGAATGCCAAGCAAGTCCGTGTCGTAGAACGCGCCTTTGCCAGATTTGTCCACGACCGGTTCGCCTGCGATGGGATACAGTTCCGGTATGATGTCATGGCCAACCTCCCCGCGGACCAGAATACGTCCCATCGGTCCCACATCGCCAATGCCGGTCTTGAGGTGCCCGCGCTCTTTTTTGGCAGGTTGCAAGTCAGCGAGATCGGGGCGATGTCCCTCACGGGTATGGATGATGAACAATCCGACCTTACGCGCCGCCTCAAGGACCTTCTTACAGGGTTCGATCGAACTACGCAATAGCGAGACGTCGTTGCCGAGCATTTCGCCAAATCCGCCTTGTTCGACAAAGTCGCGCTGCATGTCGATCATGACCAGCGCAGTCGAATCGAGATCGAACTCAAAATCATAGGGTTCTGCCTGGATCGTACCTTTGTGCATGTGTGCCTCCGTTTTGTCAAATATTTAGGCGCCAGCTTTGGAGCCTAAATAAGCCCGTGCCAGCGCCTCTTTGATCGCGTGTTCCACATTTTTACGGCCGTCTTCAATGTTGAGTTGAAGAGCTTCACGCGCACAATCAATATTCTTGTCTTTAATGCAATCGAGGATTCTAAGGTGTTGCTCACAGGTCACACGCAACCGTTCGGTAGAGGTGATATCGGTCACGCGGATGAAATGCAATCGCTCATCAATGGACCGGATTTGCTGGAGCAGGGTACGGTTCTCGGTCCAGCTAGCAAGCTTCTCGTGGAATTTTTCATCCAATTGGGCAAAATCCGCCGTGTTGGCTGGTGCGGCTTTGCGAAGATTCTGCCAAGCCCGATACAGTTCCTTCCACTCCTTTTCCGGATAACCGTTCTGGGTCAACTGCTCGATTACAAAGGTCTCGAGGGCCATCCTGACATCATACAGTTCGTGGATCTCCTGCATATCCAGCTGTTTGACACTGTAGCCCTTATGAGGAGTCTTTTCCACAAGTTGGTTCTCGACCAGCATGCGCAGCGCCTCACGCACCGGACTGCGGCTGACCCCGAACTCCTTGCATAAACTCTCCTCTGTGAAGCGGTGCCCAGGCGCATATTCCCAGCGGATGATCCTTTCCTTCAGGACCGAAAAGACATCTGAACTCAGGTTGGGGGATTGCTGTTCTTTCAAGGGTACCTCAGCACTAGAGAAAAGCATCTTTATTGTATACAATTTTGTATACTTGTCAAGTGCCTTTCGTTTTGTTCGAGGTCTAGCAGGTCAAATAACCGATCCTGATATGCTTCTTTTCCCTTATCGTCAAAAATATAGGAGTGTCCACCATCCAACACATTATTTCGCCCTTGCAAGCCTGATAGGGTGAAGTGATCCCAGAAATGGCACGGAGAACGATTCGTCGAACTGTCCTCCTCACAATGGCGAATCGTTGATCTCGAGTTACTTCCTAAGCGACAGCCTCTTTCCTCTCATCATTTTCCGCGGTAGAATATCGATTGCCTAATCGCTTGGGTGCCCCCTCACCCAGGCATTAGGCACTTTGTTTTATCGATTCATGGTTTGTAACTGGAAACATAGTTTTACCGTTTTGGCAAAACCACACTTCCATCTGCAGAAGCCATTCCCGCTCAATCGATGATCTTGATAACATCCTGACTAGGAGAAAATCTACAAGCGACACACCATCACCTCCCCTTCCCACAACTCCTTATGATCCCGGCTGGCAGAACCAACTGCCAGCCGATTTTCATTTCACCAAGGAGTTGCCATGTTCAAACAGTTCAAGCGTTTTCTTCGCGAGGAGAGCGGCCAGGATTTCGCTGAATACGCCCTGATCCTGGGCGCCATCGGCGTGGTGGCGATTGCCGTCATTGCCCGTTATCGCAACGAATTGCAGGCCGCCTTCGAGGCCGGCATCGAAGCCCTGCGCATGGCGCGCGGCGGATAGATGTTCCGCGTCAAGGAAAAGGGGCAAGCGATGACCGAGTTCGCCCTGATGATTCCCATCCTGATCCTGCTCCTGTTCGGCATGACCTTTGCGGCCTTCTACGCTTTCCGCTCCGCCGCCGTGGACTGGGGCGTGTTCATCGAAGGTGTGGCGAGCGGGTCATACAACACGCCTGCAAACGGAATCGCAAGCCAATCTGAACTGTGGCCGGACCTGCGCGACCGCATCAGCGCCGGACAAAGCGGCTCGCGCCAGGTTCGTTCGCTGATCTCGGTGGAGGACTCGCGCGACTGGGTCTTCGGCATCCGCTTGATCGAAGCCCAGCGCGCCGAGACCTTCTTCCGCCTGTGGCGCTTCTACCCCGGACCTCCGAGCGGAGTCATCGAATGAAACAAAGCGAACGCGGCCAAGCGATGGCTGAGACTGCCCTCTTTGCGATGTTGGCGGTCCTATTGGCGTTTGGCTTGCTGTCCTGGATTCCCACCCATCGAGCTCGCACCGCCGCCACCGCCGCGGCCTACGCCTGTGCGCAGTTTCTCTCGCAGTCACCCGACCCGGTGCGCGCTGAACGCAACGCACGCTTGATCGCCTGGCAGACCCTGAACGGAGACTGGTCCGCCACGCTGGGCGTGGAATACCGGGTCGAGGTTCAGCCGCCGAGCGGCGCGGGCGAAGCGGGACGCTGTTTGGTTTCCTTTCATGCGCCGGTCTTGTTCAACGGCCTGCTGGGATTGAGTCAGAGTGAATGGAGCGATGAGTGGTTCATCTCCCGTTCCGAAACCTGGAAGGCGAGGTGGAGATGAAACTCCGCACCGAACGCGGCCAATCCATCCTGCTCTTTGCGATCCTCCTCCCACTGATGTCTCTCTTCCTCCTGGGCGTCCTGGATTACATGGTGACGAACGCGCGCGTGATGGAGACTGTGGCCGCCGCCGACCTGGCCGCACACGCCGGGGCGCAGGAGATCACCGTCCTGCCGGATGGCACGATCACTGCCACGCAGGGAGGAGATGTGATAGCGGCAGGATATTTCGAAGCCCAGCGTCCATCCCATGCCCAACTTGTTTTCGTATCCTGCGGTCGTCATCAGGGACGACCAGCCTGCCTATTGGAGGCGCAGACGCGCTCGGCAGGAATCCTTCTGCCCACCCGTTGGATCACGGTGCGCGCCATCGGTTACCTGGCACACGGCGTGACCCGCGGCGATCAATGATATTTATGGAGACAGCCTTGAAACAACTTTGGATCACCATCCTGGATGGCCTGACCTTCACCGACCTGGCCGGGTACAGACACCCGCGCAGATATGCAGTGGTTGCAGGCGTCATCCTATTCATCAGTTTGTTGCTTGCCAGTATGAGCCTGGTTAATCGGATTCTATTGTCACACTTGATGGAAGGGACCCATACTCCCGTTAGCGGAACCGGAGTGCCTGCCACACCCACCCTCCCCACCGAACCCACCACGATAATCTGCCCGGTTAATGCTGAGGAGTGGAGTCTGGGCGATGTAGTCATCAGTCAGAACTATAAAACAATCCAGCCCGCCTGCGTATATGACGGACTGGCGCACACCGTCGCCTGGGCCCTGGCAGTGCGGAATGGGTACAGCCGGGAGGAGGCGCGGCAGTTACTCGGATTCGACGAGATGCCCATGCGCCAGTTGAGTCAGGTCAAAATCCTGACAGACACCAAAGGTCCGAAGGATGTGGATGTCGGTTTCACTCCGCCTACGCCCGATCTCATCGAATGGCGCGTGGGCGACAACGGAGAGCCAGCCGTGACCTACGCCCTGCGCGGGTGTTTCCGCACCTCGAGCGCGGTTGGCAACCAGGTCGAGGTCTGGGGCGGCGAATATCCGGTCATCTGTGTCGTGGTGGAGGACGCTGAAAACACCCGCATTGTGTATCACCTCGGCGATCATTATTACACCGCCCCGGCCATCCCAATGCGCTCGTTCCTGTTGTTCGGCTATATCGGGAATGGATATTGGGTCTGGCTGGGGATCCAAACGAATCCAAAGACGACCATCCACGACTTTGCCAAAATGGCCGACGAACGACGTACCGTAGCGGCTCTGTTCGATTCCCAGCCTTGGGACACCCTCTGGCTGGAACAACGTTACGGCATGAACCAGCAGCCTCTGCCGGAAAACTGGCGGTCGTTCACCGATCCGTCAGAACAGCAGGCAATCGTGAATGGATTGATTACGGACTGGGAGTCTCCCGCGCCATGAAACGCCTTCAACTTTTGTGCCTTCTGCTCATCGCGGCCCTTCTGATCGCATATCCTGTCCAGGCGCAATCTACACCGGTCTGTCATTATGAACCGGATGGCAGCATCGTCTGCACGATGGGTGGCGGGGGTGGAGGAGGCGGGGGCGGGGGAGGCGACGATGACGCCTGCACGCCGGGCGATCATTTGGAATACCATGTAACCGACTACGATCCCGCCACTCAAACCTGTTCTGCCGTTCCAGTAATCGTGGATAATTGCACCGGTCAGGTGATCGAGGCGGCCGGCGACGCGGTGGATGACCTGCCCTGCACCCTGGAGGATCCCCCTCCACCCAATCCCTGCGAGACATTATCGGTTGGGGGCAGCGGCGTCACCTGCGACGCGACCCAATGGAACGTCACAGCCCGCGTCTCCCTCCCTGTGATCTACCTGGATGTACGGCCTTACCCGGCCACGCTCGTCCGCTGGCCGACCGCGCTTCGAAATGGTGGCCTGCCCGAGGCATCCGGCAGCGGCAGCGTGGATTACATCTCCCATGGAGGCGGCTCGCCGGGAAATCCCCAGGTCGGAGATTGGCGTGATCTGCGTTTGACCCTGACTCTACGCCCTGCCGGCAGTATGTACGTTTCCCTTCCACATATCGGGGAGTTGACCCTGCCTGTTCAAGGCCCGACCGGCAGCCCCACGTTAACCCAATGGGAAGTGCCTTCGCACCCGGCGGTTGGCGGCGGCCCGCTGGCCGGAAGCGTCAGCGGACTGGAGGAACTGCCCGCGGATATTCCCTTGTTCGTTGGCCACGGGCGAGCGCCCTATCGCTTGTTCTGGGAGGTTCACTACTACGTGTACCAGGCGATCCGCGAGTGCATGTCCGGCCCGGATGGCAGTGGCGCGTACGATTGCGGCGGGGGCGGTGGGCATATGGAGATTGTCGGCTATGAATGGCGTAGCCGTACCAATGGCGGCGAGATCCCGCCTACTGCCGTGCAGAACCTGCCAGCCTCGGTGATGGCTGACTTGAACGGCGACGGCCATCCCGATGCCTACTGGGACCGCAACCTGACCCTGCGCCGCATGGACGACAGCAACCGCGTGGACAACCCGCGCTATCAACGCTCCTGGAACTGGAGTGGAATCATCTATTGGGCCGTGCGCGAAGGGCAGGGACAGATCGGATGGCCTGCCATGCCATAGGTGATGAACACAGACTGAATGATGTAATAGTCGATCAGGTACGTCAGATGCTACAAAGTTTCCAATCACGTCGTGGAAACCGTTGATGAGAAAGCAGTCCTCCATTAGCGAGGGCTGTTTTTTTCTGCCACCTATTTCGTGGTAAGAGTAACGATTCTCACTTGACTTCCTCAAGAGCATATTGTATGATTTGACAAGCGAATTGGGCGTAACGATTAAAGTTCCAGTGCAAAGATAATCTAAACAATCAGGGGATCGTTTCTGGTTGTTGACAGAGCAAAGGGAGCAACTATGTCAACACATGGACCGAGGATTGAAATCGCAGTTCGGGTATTCCTGATCGCGATGGTCTTGTTCAACGCGCTGGTCCCGACGGCAGCCGAGGCGCAACCGACAAGGGGCGGGGATGAAAAGGCGGATATCGTCACTCAGTCCGCAGAGCGGACCCTGCCTGAGACAACACATCCAATTTACCAGCCCTCCACGGCCACCGCGCCTCCGGCCCAAACCGATACCGACCCCGAGCCGGAGGGCGAACCCCCAACGCCTCCCAAAGACCCCGTCGAATTCATGATCACCGCCGCCCCCGGCAGGGTCAGCCCAAAAGGGGAAATCCATTTCAAAGTTCTGATTCGCAACCATACCGAGGATAGTATCTCGAACCTGACGTTCTACGACCCGCTTGAAAACGGGCTGGATTATTCGGACAATCTGTTCGATGCCATCAAATACGACTCGGACAAGAATCGGCTGGTATATGAAATCGGCAAGCTGGAAGCCGGGGGAGAATTCACTTTCAAATACACACTGACGTTAACGGAGCGGGCAGATTCGGGGGAAAAAGTGTGGGTTCATAACACTGAGATCGAATATATGCAGGAGGAGGAAATCCTGGCCCAGACTGCCACGGCCAGTTTTGTAGACGGGGCGGGCGCAGTGAAACAGGAATCCTACACGGCGGTCGTGGAAGAAAACCACGAGGGCTGGGTGTCGGTGGGACTGGTGAACGTGTATCTGGAGGAAGGCGCCGTCTCGCAGGATGGGCTGATTGTAGCCTCACCGCTCGAGGTCGAAAGCGGACCCGAGATGCAGTTCGAACTGGATATGTTCGATACCACACCGGTTGCTAGCGGAACGGACGGCGAGCCCGTCGAGCAGGAGGCAACCGTGCAGGAAGCCATGGAGGTGCAGTTCGAAACACCGGCTTACATCGAGGTTAATCTGGACGGTTTCATCGAACTGGCGCAGATGCCTGGCGAAAAGAAGCCATATGTTGCCACGTACGACGAAGAGTCGCAAATCTGGGTGAAAGTGCCCATCCTCGCAACGAATGTGGAGGCAAATACCGTCACCGTGGCCGCGGCGCATTTTTCCACCTGGGGCGCGGGACTGGGTGATTCCCTGCCGCAGAACGGGGCGAACGTGTTGTTGTTCGACCAGCCATATACATCATTGTTCACCGGTTCTTCCCGCTACAGCATCCCGATCTGGACGCCGCCCGGGCGGGCTGGCATGGCTCCTGATATTTCGCTGGCCTATTCCAGCGGCACCGTGGATGGAGTGCTTGGCGATGTGCAGGCGCCGTACGTGGGTGTGGGCTGGAACATAGACGGAGTCGAAATCGTACGCAAGATCACGACCGATGAAAATGGATACGGGTATGAGAATGACTTTGCCCTGACGATCAACGGCACGCTCTATGACTTGCTGGTGGATCCCAACCAGCCGAGCCGCTATTACACCAAGGAAAACGCATTTCTCTACGTGGAACGGCACAATGAGGCGCTGGGCAATGACGACGACAACGGGGATCCGGTCGAGAACGATACACACGAATGGTGGGAAGTCGTAACCACGGATGGGACGCGTTATCGCCTCGGCTGGAATAAGGATTCCGAGCAACTGGCGTTGATGTACGGATATGCCTGCACAACCGGCAGCCCCTGCACCACCCCGGATGGGTCCTACGCTTCACTCGGCTATGCAGGCATCAAGCCTGACTTGGTGGCATTGCGCTGGCGCGTGGACATGGTCACGGACACCAACGGCAACTTCATGACCTACACCTACCTCGAAGAACAACCGGCGGGAAGTTCACACACGCCGCTCTTCGACCGCGCCAGTTATCCAAGCGCGATTTTCTACACCGGTCATGGCAGCGAAGAAAATCCCGATCCCGATTATGGCTATCAGGTGGTATTCGATTATGGCTATCGTTCGAACGTGGGAGATGGCGTCCCGCTGGCATTCAACCTGTGGGATAACTATGACACCAGGTTTCTCGATGCGATCAGGATCTGTTATCAGGACTGCACTACAGGCAAACTCGTCAGGACGTATGACCTGGAATATGACAAGGCAGATGTCCCCAATGCGAACGGTACATTGATCCTGACCAGCCTCAAGATTACAGGAGAAGGTGGGAGCCACGCGACTTCTGATGAGGGAAATGTGATCGTTCCCGAGACGGAATCCGCCACGATCAAGTTCACCTACATCAACCTGGACAATCGCGCCCTTAGCGGCACGCAGGAGGAATTCCCCTATCCGCGCCTGGAAAGCATCGAGAATGGATATGGCGCGGTCCTCTTTTACACCTACGAGAACGATGAACGCGGGACGAGCTCCTGGTACAACTGGCGCGTCAAGGAAGTATCCGTCTCCAGCGGCGTTTCGACCGCAGCCGTGCACACGTACCTTTATGAAGACCCTGTTTACAGCGGGGCGAACGACACCGGTAGTCTGATCGGGTTTACCACGGTCACGGATCAGACGATGGATTTCAACGGCACGACCGTGCTGGCGCAATCCAGGCACACGTTCGGGACGACCGGTTTAGATACCGGCCACGAACTGGTGACGGAGATGCAGGATGCAGGCGGGACGACCCTGCGCAAGACGATCAACACCTACGTGACCGACAACTCGATGGCCCCCTTCTACGGCTGGAATTACCGCTATTTGTATTCGGTCCAGAATTACGTGCGAAGCGGCGGCTCCCTGACATTGGCCTCGAAGACCGTGACCATCCACGATCCATCCACAGGCAACCTGGCGGTGCGGCAGGATTATCTCGGCAGTTCGTTGTATCGCAAGGAATACTTCGAGTATCGGCCAAACTTCAATCCAAGTGTATATATTTTGGACAAGCCCACTCGCCGCGTGTTGGTAGATGCAGGCAATGCGGCCTTCGCCGAAACGATTTATGGATACGATGGCGGGGTTGGTAATTCGCCGACCAAGGGCAACCTGACGTTGACCCAGTCCCTGAAAGACGACGATGAAGCGGTAAGCGTGACGATGTCTTACGATGAATACGGCAACGTCGAAACAACCTGCGCCTACACAACCTATCAAATGCCCGGCGTCCTGCCGAGCGGCACGTGCAGGCTCACCACGACCACATACGAGGAGATCCTATACACATACCCTGTTGCGAGCACGAACCCGCTGGGCCAAATCACGACCACCGATTACATCCTGACCCTGGGACTGCCCTACCGCGTGACCGACGCCAACAACTGGATAACCGAAACCGCTTACGACGGGTTGGGACGCACCAGGGAAGTTACCCCGCCCGGACTGGGTCAGGCTGGTGTGAAGTATACATACCCGACGCCTACGAACGGTTCGGTCAGCGCGCCGTATGGCGTTCACATGGAAATTTGGGATGAAATTGGCAATACCTACCGCGATGTGTGGGGCCTCTACGACGGCCTCGGCCGCATGTTGCAATCCCAGACCTACGATGCCGGCAATCTGAGCGATCCGTGGCTGGTGACGAGTACCACGTACAATACACAGGGACTGGCAGACCAGCAGAGCCTGCCATTTTATGCCGCTGGACAGGGAGGCGCCGACCTGTCCGGCGCATCCCAGTTCACGATCACCGAGTACGATGCGCTGGGGCGTGCCATCCAGGTGACCGCGCCGGGTGGGATCACCACCTCTACATCCTATGACGGCCTGACTGCCACGGTCACCGACCCGAACGGGAACAAGGTCTCGCGCACCAGCGACGGCTTGGGGAGGTTGGTGTCAGTAAAGGAATATAATGGGGAGGCTGTTTACGCGACGACCTATTATTCCTATGATATTGCCGACCGCTTGAAAACCACAACGGACGCGCAAGGCAACCAAACCCACATCAGTTACGATTGGCTGGGACGCAAGACCGGCATGGATGACCCGGACATGGGCGTGTGGACGTACGTTTATGATCCTTTTGGCAGCCTGACATCGCAAACGGACGCGCGCGGCACAACGCTGACGTTCGAATACGATGCACTCAACCGCCTGACCTTGAAGCGTGTTGGCACGGGCGGGACGGTCCTGGCCACATACACTTACGGGAACACCGCAGGGTATTATGGCTTCCGCGTTGGAATGACAGATTTGAGCGGCTCGGCCACATGGGACTACAGCAATTATGGCCGCACAGTAGCGGAAAACCGCACAATCGGCGGGACCCTCGCCTCCACCACAACCACCAGCGACTGGCTCGGGCGCGTGAAGACCATCACCTATCCCGACGGTGAGGTGCTCACCTACGGTTACGATGCCCTCGGGCGGCCAAACGACCTGGACACCAGCCAGACCGCCAACCTGGCGAGGTTGGCATATAGTGTCGTCAATAATATCGCTTTGAGCCAGATTGGTACTATCACACTGGGCAACGGCGTCACGGTCACGAACACATACGATTCACAGACCCACCGCCTGGAGGCGCGCACGGCGCAGAAGGGCGCTTCGGCCCCGATCCTGGATTTCGCTTACGAATACGACCCGGCCGGCAACATCCTCAGCATCGAGGATGCGGCGCTGGGCGAGACCAGCCATTACGAATACGACTTCCTCAACCGCCTGGTCTACGCCGAGGCCGTGACCAATAACGATTACGCCTACCGCCAGTCCTACGAATACGACCAGGTGGGCAACATCCTGTCGGTGAGCAGCTGGCAGGAGAGCGACCTGATCTTCAAGGACGACTTCGAGGGCGAGTCGTTCGCCAACTGGAGCGCGGCCGTACTGGGTACAAACAACGACATCTGGTTCGTGGGGGAGGACGGTTTTATCCCGCCCCAGGGAGGACAGTCCATCGTTCTCGATATCAATGACGACGAATCGATTTATCTGCAGGACGACACCCCTGCCGATGAGACGCACTACCGCGCCCGCTTCTACCTGCACACCAACGACCTCGTCATGGCAGGCGGCGACGCGCTCGACCTGCTGGTGGGTTACAAGAACGGCGCGGCGGTCCTGCGCGTGCAGGTGCAGAAGAGCGGCGGCGCTTACCAGGTGCGGGCCGGGGCGTTGAACGACGCCGGCGCATGGGTGGATTCCGCCTGGCACGACCTGGCGGCAGGCTGGAATTCCATCGAGGTGGAATACCAGGCAGTATCGGGCAGTGGATCGCTGACCTTATGGCTGAATGACGCCGAAGAGGAATCGCTGACCGCGATTGACAACGACACGCGCGCCGTCACCGAGGTCCGCTTGGGCGCGCAGGGCGTCGAAAGCGGGACGGACGGCCAGGTCCTGCTGGATGCGTTTGAGTCGCGGCGCGTCACGTACATCGGGCCGCTGGCGCAGGCCGGCGACGGCGCGGCGGGCCACGTTCTGGCTGCCTATCGCGGGCCGAACTTCCCGGCGAGCGACCCGGCGACCATTTCCTTCCAGGACGGCGTGTATCCCGACGCGAACTATAGCGGCACGAGCGACACGCAAATCTTCAACACGTATCCCACCACGAACTATGGAACGAACTCAGACATCGGCGTGGGTGAAAGAAACGACTATACCGACAGGCGAGGGCGGACGCTGATCCAATTCGACCTCTCGGCCATCCCCGCGGATGCGACCATTCTCTCGGCCACGCTTTCCCTATGGACCTCGACCGACAAATCGAGTAACGACCGCACCATCCGCGTATACCGCCTGAAAGCGCCGTTCAACGAAACGCAGGCCACCTGGAATGTTTCGGCGACCGGCGCGAACTGGCAGACCGCAGGCGCCTCCGGCGCAGACGACCGCGAAAGCACGGATATCGGTTCGGCCTTGATCCTGGCCAGTGAGCCGCTCAATACCGAGAAGCAGATTACGCTGGACGCCGCGGCAATCCAGGAACTCGTGGATGGGACGTTCACTAATAACGGATTGGTCGTGATTGCAGATACGGAACTGGATGATCGTTTCTCCTATAAATCGTCCGAGGCATCCACCGCCTCCCAGCGTCCCAAGTTGACGATTCAATACACGGTGGGCGAAGCAACGGCCACCGCCACACCGACCGAGACCGCCTCGGCGACGCCCACCGCGACCGACACGCCTGTGCCGACGGCCACGCCCAGCCCCTCCGTCACGCCGACGAATACGGTTACGCGTACCCCCTCGAAGACATTAGTCGCCAGCCTGACCCCGACGCCATCGAAAACCCCAACGCCATCAATAACAAATACACCAACCAAAACGCCCACCAAGACTCCTTCACCGACCAAGACACCCACGCCCTCTCGTACGCCGACGAATACGCCTGTTCCAATTGGAGTTGCATCTTGGAACTTCGATGAAACGAGCGGCACGACGGTGAACGATTCGATTGGCAGTGTTTACAGCAATGGCACTATCGTGGGCGCCCTGCGCGTGCCGGGCTTTGGCTTGAACGCGCTGGAATTCGCGGCCGGGCGGCGTGTGGATGTGGCGCGCAAAACAGAGCAGGAACCGGCCAATGGTTTTACCATCTCCCTATGGGTATTTCCAACCCAGGTTAATAGCGGTACGACTTATGTTCTTCTAAACAAAGGCGGAACAGCTCAAGACTACCGCCTCTATATCAACTCTGATGGTTACCTCGTCTTCAAGGTCAATGACTTGGATCCCGATGAAGTAACCGGGCCGAGGCTGCCGCTGGACACGTGGACGCATGTGGCTGCCGTCTACGACCGCCCGGCTGGCCTGATCAAGTTGTACATTAACGGGACGCTGGCGGCTTCACGCGCGGTGACAGGCACAGTTTCGTTTAATACAGCAGGAATCACATTTGGCGCATCAACCGATCCCTTTGTAGGTTTGTTGGATGAAATCGGTCTGTTCAGCGGTGCAATCCCCGATTCGCAGATTTCCACGCTGGCAGGCCTATATGCGACTGCGACTCCTCATCCCACATCCACTGCAACGCCCACCATTACTTTTACACCATCGCGGACACCCACCAATTCAGCCACGCCTGTTCACACCTATACGCCCTCGCAGACGCCTACTTCCACTTTCACTCCTTCCCCCACGGTTTCTCCCACTCCCCTGCCGATGGGTGACCTGCCCTGGGGTTCAGGGGACGACGGCGACCTGACAGTTGACAGCGGCGTGACTTACAACATCAACACCCAGAACCAGCCCGGCCGCACCTGTGCGGACGGGGGCGATGCGGTGGCGTATAGCGTCACCACACTGGGCAGTACCGCGGCAGTGTTGAGCGTCACGCCCTCGGCGGGCTGTCTCAACGAAGGAGACGAAATCCTGCTGATCAACCTGCAGGGTACCAGCACTTCGACGTACAACGCGGGTAATTACGAATTCCTGCGTGTGGACTATATCACCGACGATACGGTCGTTTTCACAACTCCGAAGACAAAATGGTACGGCGACGGCTGGCGCAGCGACGCCAACATCGGCACGACGACCGGCAAGCAAAAGGTGGCCATCGTTCGCGTTCCCAATTATGAGGATGTGACGGTTAACGGCACGCTGACCGGCAGTGTCTGGGGCGGCAAATACGTTGTTGTCTTCCGCGCCGCCGGCACGCTGACCGGAGGCGGGACCATCCAAGTCAACGCATTGGGCGGCTCGAATGGGGACGGCTCGGGCATCGGAGACGGTTACGAAGGCGCAAGCGCTGCCAACGATCATCCCGCTGGTGGCGCGGGCGGATATGGCACCGAAGGCGCGAACGCCAGCAGTTCAGGCGGCGGAGTCTACGGCGAGCCTTCGCTCAATAAAATCTTCCGCGGCTCGGGCGGCGGGCAGGGAGGCGATTGCACGAATTGCTCTCCCAGCAATGGAGGCGCGGGCGGGGTGGGCGGCGGCATCCTGTTCATCGCCGGGCAGACGATCAATTTCAGCGGCACGCTTTCGTCCAATGGCGGAAGCGGGCACGAACCCGGCGGTGGAGGCGGTTCGGGCGGCTCGATCCGTATCGAGGGCTACGATCTCACACTCAATAATCTCTCGGCGGCGGGCGCAACGTCCTACTCGCACGGTGGGGCGGGACGCATCGCGGTCTACTATGTAAACAGCCAGTCCATTACCACCAGCAATCCGTCTGCTTACGTCGGCATCCTGGGCGAGCCTCCCACTCCGACACCCACGCCAACGTCTTACTCGACCGGCACACCCTCCCCGTGGGGAACGGGAAGCGACGGCAATTTGACGGTCGCCACTGCCGTCACGTTCAACATCCATACAGATAACAGCAATTCGCACGTGTGCGCCGACGGCGGCGACGGCGTCTCCTACGACGTGATCGAACTGACGGCCTCGTGGGCCAAACTCTCCGCCGTTCCCTCCGACGGATGCCTGAATGCCGGGGACGAAGTGATGTTGATCAACCTGCGGGCCTGGACTCCGGCGTATCATGCAGGCCGCTACGAATTCCTGCGCGTGGGCGGCGTGAGCGGGGATATGGTCTACTTCACGACCCCCAAGGAGAACTATTACGGCGACGGCCTGGAGGATGACCTCGACATCGGCCCCGCCTCGGGCAAGCAATGGGTGGCGCTGGTGCGCGTGCCGAATTACAACAATGTGACCGTGGACGGCGTCTTGAAAGGGAACGATTGGAATCCTGTGGCCTTCCGCGCCGCCGGTACATTGAGCGGCGGCGGGACGATTCAGGTCAACGCGCTGGGCGGGGGAAACGGGGATGGCCTGGGAACCGGCGACGGCGAAGAGGGCGCAGGCACTCCCAACAATCATACCGGCGGCGGAGGCGGCGGTTATGGAACGAACGGCGCGACCGCAAGCGGTTCGGGCGGCGGGACCTACGGCGAGCCTTCGCTCACGCGCATCTACCGCGGCTCGCGCGGCGGACAGGGTGGCGACTGCGACAACTGCAACCCGGTCGGTGGAGGTGCAGGCGGAGACGGAGGCGGCATCCTGTTCATCGCCGCGCAGACGATCAACTTCACGGGAAGTCTCACCTCCAACGGCGGGGGCGGACACGCGCCCGGCGGCGGGAGCGGATCGGGCGGTTCGATCCGCATCGAGGGGCAAAGTATAACGATTGCTGCACTTTCGGCGGTCGGCGGGACGACCAATGCCGACGGCGGCGTTGGTCGCATCGCGGTCTATTACCTGGGCGCGCAGCAACCGACCATCACGACCAGCAACCCCACTCCTTTCGTGTGGACCCTGGGTGTGCCGACGCATACTCCCACACCCACCATGACCCACACGCCTGCGGTCACCTATACACCCACCAACACGCCTGCCCCAACGCCCACACCGCAATTGAGTTGGGTGGAGCGCGTCTATCAGTACGAAGGCAGCCAGCCTCATGCCGTGACTTCGCTGATGAGTGATCAGTCATCAGTAGGCAGTTATCAGTATGATGCAAATGGGAATATGACCTGCCGCATGGAGGATGGACAATGGTTCATCCAGGGCTATAACGACGAGAATCGCATTGCCTCCATCTCCCGCCTGGACGGTCCATGCGGGAGCGGAAACATCCTCGAATCCTGGTTCTACCTGTATGACGGCGACGGCGTGCGCGTGGAGGAGCGCTACCTCATAGGCACCACGCTCACCTCGACGAAAGCCTACTTCCCTTCGACTTCGCTCAGGGCAGGCATGGGTGGACTCTACGAAGTCACCGATGGCGCTGTAAAGAAGTATTACTCCATCGCTGGTCAGACCGTTGCCCTCCGCGACGATTCGGGATTACAATATCTCTTGACCGACCATTTGGGTTCCGTGGTCGCGGTGACGAATGCCAGCGGCACCTTAACATCGCAACAAAGGTATCTTCCCTTCGGCGAAGTGCGGACCATTCCCGATTCCCCCATCACGATTACCGATTTTGGCTTTACAGGTCAACGCGCGTTGAGCGGCACAGGCTTGATGGATTATCGCGCCAGGTTCTATTCGCAGTCACTGGGGAGATTCTTGCAGCCCGATTCTCTCATTCCCAGCGCGGAAAATCCACAAAGCTGGAACAGGTATGCCTACGTAATCAATCGGCCAATCAATCTGAATGATCCAACAGGCCATAAGTATTGTGATGGAGAATTTGGATGCGATCCTCCTCCTAGCGATCCTGAACCTGAAGATCCTAATGATGAGCTTGAGACGGATGGCGGCAATAATGACAGTGACAGTCCTGATGAGGCCTCTTGTATGGTACACATAAGCGATAACTATTGGGCAAACGTCTGCGGAGGAGAAACAGGCTCAAATTTCACACATATATTCTTCACTAACCCAGGACATGAAGGGTATTACTTGGGCGTATATTATGACTCGCCTCTGAAAACCTTGGCGGAGGATGCTTTGAATTTATTCTTATCGGTCTTTAACTTTCCCGCGTATAGATTGCCATGGAAAAGATTAGTTGTTTCGGGAACAGAAGTGGCGGTATCGGCGGGAGTGGACAGAGCTACAACTGGAATAGATGCGTGGGACGATTCTTTGGGAGCCGCAATAAGTGACGCGGCCGATTATAAGGGTGGCAGGGATGTAAACTTGTTAGTTTTTACCAATGTATACAATCGAGTCGCAACTAGCAATCGCGGGTCTGGCTCTCCAATTTTTTCCGAATCAAGCAGGTTCGTTGTGTTGGTTCAGCCCGCAGGCGAATCGCGTTTTGTGCCTATGTATATTTCCAATGTTTATCTAAACAACTTTCAAAATTATTACGGAATTCCATAGAAAGGATGTTTCTTATGAAAGTAACATGGAAAGGCATTGCTTTATTATTAGTTTCCGTTCTTGCCTTGTTGAGCATTGTTGATTTGCTAAATGCGAATAAAGTTCTTGCGACTCTAAATATTCCTACCACGAGATATTTGATTGATAATAACAAATCAAAATTGTTAAGCTTATTGATTTTACCCGATGATTTACAAAGTGAATTTAGTTGGTACTATGTCTTGGTAACACAAGGCAACATCCCACCGACTGAGGAAATCGACATTGTTGATGGAGCATCCGCAACTTTAGGGGGGTTTTATCAAGGCAAAGAGATAGGAATAATTACTCAAATCGCAGAATATAATAGCAATGATGTAAATGAAATATTAAATGTGTCCTATTTCAATTCTCGTTTTGTGCATTCTCCGATCAAGGAATTATCTGATCTGCATTTAGTGAGAGTCTCAAATATTCAAAAACATAAATGTTCATATTCTATCACCAATGAAACTCAGTGTAGTGTTGGACTGATTGTTTCGGATATGGTTATTACTGTGGATGTTCAGATACGTGCTATTCTTGATAGATCGGCTATAGAGCAGGTTCTCAATCTATTGTTGGTTACACTAAAGAAAAATTTGGAACAAACCTCATACTTACGACAACTATTTGCGTAGCAGCCTCATCCGACTTGTAGGCACAAATAGGCCAACCAACACGCCTGCCCCAACACCCACACTGCAATTGAGTTGGGTGGAGCGCGTCTATCGGTACGAAGGCAGCCAGCCTCATGCCGTGACTTCGCTGATGAGTGATCAGTCATCAGTAGGCAGTTATCAGTATGATGCAAATGGGAATATGACCTGCCGCATGGAGGATGGACAATGGTTCATCCAGGGTTACAACGAAGAGAACCGCATCGCCTCCATCTCCCGCCTGGACGGTCCGTGCGGAAGCGGGAACATCCTCGAATCGTGGTTCTACCAGTATGACGGCGATGGCGTCCGCGTGGAGGAGCGTTACTTCGTAGGCACCACGCTCACCTCGACGAAAGCCTATTACATGGGCGGACTCTACGAAGTGACCGACGGCGCAGTAAAGAAGTATTACTCCATCGCGGGACAAACCGTTGCCCTCCGCGACGATTCAGGATTACAATACCTGCTGACCGACCATCTTGGCTCCGTGGTCGCGGTGACCAATGCCAGCGGCACCTTAACATCCCAACAAAGGTATCTTCCCTTCGGCGAAGTGCGGACGATTCCCGATTCCCCCATCACGATTACCGATTTCGGCTTCACCGGTCAGCGCGCTTTGGATGGCACGGGCTTGATGGATTACCGCGCCAGGTTCTATTCGCCTTATCTTAACCGCTTTATTCAGCCGGATACTATTATTCCGAATCCATCCAGTCCGCAGAGCTGGAATAGATTCAGCTATGTTGCAAATAATCCACTGCGATTCACCGATCCAAGCGGACATATGGAAGTAGAAGGTTGTGGAGATCAGGGAAAAGATAAATGTCATGCCTCAGATTTGGAGATTGCCATCAATGCTCAAAAACTGGCTGAGTTAGATTACGACCCGACTGGGGAAAAGCAAGAGCGAAATGCAGAGATTGCCGAGGCCATTCTTTATGGCGGCACCGAACTTCTGGCCAGCATTCTATTCGAGCCTGCTGATTGGGCTTTCACCGCCTATCATTGTGCAAGCGGGGATTGTAGCCCTCTCATGCTACTAGGTTTATTGCCCCTCATCCCTAGTCAGAGTTCAAGGCTTTTGAGGTATATTCACCCTGATCATATCTTGCCGAATGGCAGTGTGATGTCGCGTGCGTTTAAGGACCCAACAATGTCTGTATTCGATGAGGCGCTTGGAGCCACACCAGAGATGGTGTTAGAAGTAATGAGCAAGAATGCTGGAGTGCCGGGGAAGGGAGGAGTGATGGGATTAGACTTAAGCCAATTGGTTAGTGTAAACGGCATTAACAATGTTATTCGGGAAATAGGCACCACCGGTAATAGTATCCTGGACGCGGCGCACTCCGTGGTATTAAACTTGGGAACTAGAAGCGTAGCTCAACATATAAGAGATATAGCCCAATGGTTAATTCCGTAAAGGTAACGAAGATGAAATCTGTACCCTATCCTGTCGTCGAGCCAGTTATAGAATTGGGGATTCTTGCTTTGCAACTCAGCAAACCTGAGAAAGAATTGGCCCTCAAAATCAGGAAACGGGCTGTTGAAAGAGGTTATATGGATTCTCCCGATGGATGGTTCGTTCCCTTGGTTGATCTTTTAAATGACCTTGATGTTGTCGCAGAATTTCTTTGGCATGAAGCACGCCATTTTGGCGAATTTGAGATAGGAGGGGGGTTCGTAATAAAGATTAGCCCACAAGAGCAGTTAGGCATTCCTTTTGACTCAACCTTTCGCTTCGCGTTCGATTTGGCAAACGTGGTTTTAAGTCTTGGGCGGAGCGAACACAAAAATGTTGCTGTAGGTGCACAGGAATTTTGGAATATATCGGCTGATAGTGTATTAGAATACATTTATATCCAAGGCGGGTCAAAGGGTCCTGCGGTGAGGGTGGCCATTGAGCCATTGCAAAAGCAATTGCGAGCGGCCAAATCACTCGTAGTTAAATTTGCGACTGCGCTCGAAGATAGACTTAAGCTATATGAAGATTGGCGAATTGCATCTGGTGAGTTTAAATATATGTTTGGCCTCGATAAAATTGGCTAGCATTCAAT
>JBFMCC010000002.1:0-32027 GCA_040754535.1 Chloroflexota bacterium | reverse complement strand
GTGGGCTATCCACCCCAGCACCTCCAGATTTCCAGTGTGTAGAGTGAGTTTACTAGGGCGTACCGTACAAGCCTTGTTGGCAGTAGGCCGGATAAGATACGCAGCCCGTATCGACAAGCTCACCGGATATGATCTGTTCCTTGAGCGCCTCGATCTCTGCCTTCAAGTCATCCGGCACCTGGCTGTCCAAGTCGTGATAGGGGGCCAGCCCCACGCCGCCGTTGGTAGCCATATCACCGACGAAGTTGGTGCAGCCCTCGAAATTGCCTTCCATGGAGCTCTTGATGAAGTCGAAGGCCACCGGCTGCATGAACTTCAACACGCTGGTCAGGATCACATCCTGCACACCGTCGAGGGTCTCGTAGCCATCGGTATCCACCCAGATGCCGTAGCCACCATACTCACGCGCCACGGCGAAGCCGGGTGAACCGATCAACCCGCCGACGCCCATGAAGACATCCGCGCCTTCTTCGAAGAGGGTTCTTGCATATTGTTCGCCTTTGACTAAGTCAACAAAGTCAAGGGTGAACAGGCCTTCGCCGGTCTCGTTATCCCAACCGATCATGCGCACGTTGGTGCCGTGAGCTTCATTGTAGGCTTCCATGCCGTGCTGGAAACCAACGCCGAAGATGGTCACAGACGGGATCTTGGCGCCGCCGAAGTAGCCCAGAGCGGGATCTTCGGGGTCAAGTTGGATGGCCATACCGGCCGCCAAATATCCGGCCAGGTATGCAGCCTGATCGGTCTTGAAGACGATACCCATCACGTTGTCAACGCAGGCCTCCTTGCCAGGATTTCCATCTGGCAAAGAGGGATCAGGATAGGCATAATCGAAGATCGCGAAATTGACATCCGGATACTGCGGTGCAACGGTGGCCAGGTCAGCTCCCAGGAAGAAGCCCGACGCAATAACCACGTCATAGCCCTGAGTGGCGAACTCGGTCAGGTTGGGGATGTATTGCGTGGCCTCATCGGACTGAATGAACTGAGGCTGAATTCCGAGTTCGGTTTGTGCCTGCAGAACGCCGTTCCACTGCGCCTCGTTGAAGCTGCCGTCGAAGACACCACCAGTATCGCTCACGAAGCCGACTCTGAATTCAACCGGGGCCGCTGTGGCAGGCGGCTCGGTGGCGACTACTGGCGGTTCGGTCATCGCAGGGGGTTCGGTGGGTTTCGGGCCGCAGGCTGACAGGACCATCGAAGCGACGACCAGTAGGGCCAACACTGCAAACAGTTTCTTCATTTTGTTTCTTCTCCTCTCAAATTTGAGAAAGTGAAATAGGGATTTGTTTTCTGGCGTTGGGGGGAAATTAGGCACTTGGGTTCGGAGCACCTCCTGTAATCATCTTCTTGGAATACAAGTATACCAGCCTCCGATTTTATTGTGCAAGGTAGAACGAAGGGATCGAATACTTTAAGGTATCGAGGGAACATGGGTGTGGATCGTCCCATTGGCGAGGCCGATGCGGATCTCCTCGAGCCGCGCGCGGACCTCGGGGCTGACCGCCGTTTCCAGCGCGTGATACGGCGCCAGCGAGAATGCCCCGTCGAACTCCCCACCCTCGAGTTGTCCCTGCGCGGCGAAACGGATCAAAGCATACAGTCCGCCGGTCACGTCTTTCGTTGCACTGCTGAGAACCTGTGCCTCTACTCCATCGAGTTGGTAATACATATCCGCGTCCGCGCCGATGACGTAAACGCCGCGCTCTGCGGCCGCCTGCAATGCGCCGCGGCCCGTTTCTCCCCCGGCCGCGAACAACACGTCCACGCCGTCCTCCACGAGCGAAAGCGCCGTCTCCGCGCCCCAGTCTGGATCGTTGAACAAGCCGCTGGGACTGTTGTCGTTGTGATAGACCACGAAAATTCTCAGGTCAGGATTGACGTAGTAGGCGCCCTCGCGGAACCCCTCGCAGTATTCCCACATCTCGGCCACGGACTGCGAATCGCACACCGCGGCCACGCGTCCCGTCGCGGTGACCGAGGCGGCCAGCGCCCCGGCCAGGAATCCGCCCTGGTCCTCGGGAAAGACCAGCCCGGTCAGGTTGTCGCGTTTGTTGTCCTGTGGCTGGTCCATGCCGATGAAGTGGACGGACTTGAATTCCGCCGCGGCCTCCTTCGTCGCTTTGCGCATCGAATAGCCGATAGTGATGATGAGGTCGTATCCCTCCTCCGCCAGTGTTGTCACGTTCTTGCTGCGATCGCGGACGTCAATGGTTTCGATGAAGGCAATCTGGTCCACCAGCCCCTCGGCTTTTGCCTGTTCCATCGCCGTCCACGCGGATTGGTTGAAGCCGGGCTCGTCCACACTGCCGAAATCAGTGACCAGGCCGACGCAGAAAACCTCCGGCCGCGTACAGTCCTGCAAGGGCAGACTGCACGCGGCCAGAAAGGTGACAATGAGGAGGGCGGGGAAAAACCGCAAGGGACTCATGCGACGGTCTGCGCCTCGCCCTTTTTTACGCCGAGCATCAGGACCATTGCCACGATCATAAAGAACGGCGCGAGCAGCATGATGACGTTGTAATCGTTTCCCGTCAGTTGAATCGCCCAGCCGTTCACGTTTGGACCGGCGATGGCCGAGAGCGTGGAGAACAGGTAATACAGTCCGGTGAAAGTGCCGACGCGCGCCGCGCCGGTGAGGTCCACAACCATTGGCAGGGAGTTGATGTTCACGAAGGACCAGCCGATGCCGCCGATGATGAGCAGGACGCCCGCCAGCGTCAACATGCGCGCCCCGCCTTCCTCCAGCGGAATCCCGACCAGCGGCAGGGGCGCGATGGCAGTCAACAGGGCGCTGGCAGGAGTGACGTAAAACAGGAAGAGGATCACTGTGACGGCGATCAATCCAATCGTGATGGTGACGCGCCGCCCGATGCGCGCCGCGATCATCCCCGATGGGATGGCAAACAGGACGAAGAACAACGGAAAGACGGAAAGCAGGGTCGCGCCGTCGCCTTCGGGAATCCCGAGGTGATTCCTGGCATACAGCGTGAAGAAAGTCTCCACAGCCGAGAAGCCGATGAACCAGAAGAAGATGGCCGAGAGGATGCGCAGTCCGCTTTTATCCGGGTCGCTGACCACTTCCGTCAGGCTGGCCCACATGCCGGGTTGCCCTTCGGCGGCCTCGTACTCCTTTGGTTCTTCGATGAAGAAATAAACGATTAGTGCCGCGAGAATGACCAGCCCCGAACCGAGCCAGAACGGGAAGTTGGGACTCAACTTGTACAACATGCCGCCGGTCTGCAGGGCAATGATGGTGCCGACGCCGCCCATGAAGTTGATCACGCCGTTGGCCTGCGAACGGAACGGCGAGGGCGTGATGTCGGGCATGAGCGCCACAACCGGCGTGCGCCACAACGCGGCGCTTAAGAGCGTGGTGCTGGTGCAGGCCACAAATAGAGGCAAAATCGCGGCTACGGGGATGAACCCAAACGCCAGCGCGGTGATCGGCGCGCCAAAGAGAATGAACGGGATGCGTCTTCCCCATTTGGTGCGGATTCTGTCCGACCACGCGCCGACGGGCGGCTGGATGAACAGGGCCGCGATGTTATCGAGCGTCATGAAGAAGCCGATCCATGCGGGCGCCATGCCGAACTTGTCCGCGAGGAAGATGGGGACGAAAGCGTTGTACACTCCCCAGATCACGCTCACGCCGAAGAAGCCGAAGCCGAGCAGGAAGATCTTGCCGTAGTTGAGTCGTGCGGTCATGGTGCCCTCCAGGAGACTGTTTCGTGTCGTGTCATGCGCGGCGCGTAATGGATTGGCGAATTATCCAATTACGCACTACAGTGTTCATTTTTTCTGCTTCGCCAAAAACTCGCGATCCTTCTCGCTCAACTCGATTTTTTCCAATAAATCGGGGCGGCGCTCCATTGTCCGCAACAGCGACTGCTCGCGCCGCCACTTCTCGATCTTGCCGTGGTCGCCGGAGAGCAAAACGTCCGGCACGCCCCAGCCGCGGAATTCGGGCGGGCGCGTGTAATGCGGATATTCGAGCAGCCCGCTGGCGTGCGAATCATCCTCCGCGCCGGTGGGATCGCCGAGCGCGCCGGGGATGAGCCGCGCCAGCGCGTCGATGAGAATGAGCGCGGGCAACTCGCCGCCGGTCAGCACGTAGTCGCCGATGGAGATTTCGTCCGTGACGAGGTGCTGGCGGATGCGTTCGTCCACGCCCTCGTACCGCCCGCAGATGAGGGCAATGCGTTCGTGCGCGGACAACTCGCGGGCCACCGTTTGCGAGAAGACGCGTCCCTGCGGGGTCAGCAGGATGACCGGGCACCCGCCTTCAGGTCCGAGCACTGATTCGACCGCGTCGAAGACCGGCTCGGGCTTCATCACCATCCCGCCCCCGCCGCCGTAGGGAACGTCGTCGGTGGTATGGTGTTTGTCGCGCGCCCAATCGCGGATGTTGTGCACGCGCACGTTAATCAATCCGCGCTGGCGGGCGCGCTGAAGGATGCTGGATTCGAGATAGGGGGGAAAGACTTCGGGCAGGAGGGTAAAGACCTCGAACTGCATGTTTTGATTCTAGCATATAAGAGGCAAATGAGAGCGAATGCGGCTGGCTTGCGCGGCTTCTTTCGGAATGGTAAGATGATTACATGTACCTGCCCCGCCGCTCCAAGTGGAGCATGACCCGCAGGAAAATGCGGATCAACTGGTTTCGCGTGACGGTTCTATTGATTCTGATCGCCTTTGGCGTGTATTTCAACCGCATCATTTTGCCGACCGTACCCCAGCCGTTCGTGCCGACCCCGACTGCCACGCGCGCGCCCGAATCCTATGTGACGGAGGCCGAAGCCCTGTTTGCGCAGGGCAAATTATTCCAGGCTGTGGACATGTACAAGGAGGCCATCCGCGCCCGCCCCGACGACCCGTCGCTGTACGTGGCGCTGGCGCGGGTGCAGGTCTTTGCCGGGCAGTATGAGGATGCCCAGACCAGCGCCGAGGATGCGCTTCTGCTCAATCCCAACAATTCGATGGCGCACGCCGTGCTTGCCTGGGCGTTCGACTTTCAGGGCAATTATCTGGAGGCCGAGGCGTCCATCAAGCGCGCCCTCGAACTGGACCCGAACAACGGACTGGCGCACGCGTACTACGTGGAAATCCTCGTGGATTCCTATCTTGCGGGAAGCGGCGCTTTCGATGGAATCGAAAAGGCCGCGGAAGAATCGCGCGTGGCGCTGGCGCTGGTTCCCGACACCATCGAGGCGCACCGCGCCCGCGGCTATATCCTGGAGGCCACCGCCAATTACGAGGAGGCCATCCGCGAGTACCAGGCCGCCATCGCCATCAACGAGAACATCCCCGACCTGCACCTGGCGCTCGGACGAAATTATCGCTTCACGCAGGTGTACGACAAAGCCGTGGAGGAGTTCACGCGCGCCAACGCCTTGAATCCGGGCGATCCCACACCCGACCTGTTGATCTCGCGCACGTACGCGACCATCGGCGAATATGCCAAGGCCGTTCAATACGCCGAGACGGCCGTCAACGATTCGCCCGCGGACCCCAGCCTGCGCGGCAACTTCGGCGTGATGCTCTACCGCAACCTCGAGTGGCCCGAGGCCGCCGTGCAACTGGGTCTTGCCGTCAACGGCGGCATGACCGAGGACGGTCAGAAAATCGAAGGCATCTCGCTCCGCAACGATGCCCGCATCGCGGAATACTATTTTACATACGGCCTGGCGCTGGCGCGCCTGGATCGTTGCGGCGAGGCGTTGCAGATCGCACAACAACTCCGGGCGGGCGTCCCGGCCGACGAAATCGCCGTAGCCAATGCGGACGAGATTGACAACATCTGCCAGGCAAAATTGTCGGTCACACCGACGGCTTCATCGGAAGCCGCGCCCCCGGCTGAAACCGCCACTCCAACGGTCGAACCATGAACGTCTCCGCGCGGCGCGAACTGTTTCGCAAACGCCCTTCGTCCAGCATCTACCGGCTGTTCGCCCTGATCGTCATGATCCTGGGCGGCGTGTGGCTGATCCGCCAGGTGGATCGCGGCGAGATCCAGCCGCTGTTTCTGCCCACGCCCACACCGACTCGCTTCGCCGAGTCCTATTCGCTGGAGGGCGACGCCCACTTCACCGCCGGTAAACTGGACGCGGCCATCACCGCGTACCAGGAAGCCGCGCGCGTGGACCCGAACAACGCGCAGGTCTGGGCGCAGTTGGCGCGCATCCAGGCCTACTCGTCCGCGTTGTTGACGACCGACCCGGAACGCCTGGCGCGGCTCGAGGAGGCGCTCGCCTCCGCAGACCAGGCGGTGGTGGTCGCGCCGGACGATTCGACGGTTCACGCCACCCGCGCCTTTGTCCTCGACTGGAACGCTAATCCGTCCCTGGTGGGCGACAAACAGGCACAGGCCTATCTGACCGAGGCCGAGCAGGAGGCCGTCCGCGCCCTGCAATTGGACAACCAGAACACGCTGGCGCTGGTCTTCTATGCCGAGATTCTCGTGGATCAGCAGAAGTGGCCGCAGGCCGAGCAGAATATCATCCAGGCGGCCGAGCGCGGCGAGACGCTCATGGACCTGCACCGCGTCTATGCCTACGTGCACGAATCGTTTGGGCGCTACAACCAGGCCATCGAGGAATACGACAAAGCCATCGCCCTCGCGCCCAACCTGACTTTTCTTCATTTGAGGGCCGGGGCAAATTACCGCCGCCTCGCCTTCGACAGTCCCAACGAAGATAATGCCCGCGCGCTGTATGAAAAGTCCCTGGAATATTTTGCGCGCGCCGCCACGATCAATGAACAGTTGGGCGTGAAGGACCCGATCCCGTACCTCTCGATTTCCAAGACCTATTCGCAGATGGGCGAGTTCTTCATCGCCGCGCGCAACGTGTTGAAGGCTCTTGAATACGACCAGGCCAACGCCGACACGTACGGGCAGTTGGGGATCGTCTACTTCAAATCGCGCAACTACGAAGGCTCGATCCCCGCGTTGAAGTGCGCCGTGCGCGGTTGTACGCCCGAAGAATCCTGCGAGGCGCGCGGCGGATGCGGCGAGACCGAACAGGGCGTGCAAATCACCGGGCTGGCGCTCTCGCCGAACACGGTTGTCTATTACTATACCTACGGCTCGGTGCTGGCCGCGCTCAGCCGCCCCCAGCAAAATTACTGTGCCGAAGCGATGGATGTGATGGCTGAGGTAAAAGCCGCCTACGGGTCCGACGCGGACATCGCCGGCATCGTCTCGGCCGCGGAGGCGATCTGCGCGGACCTCGGGATTGGTTCGCTTCCTCCCGCCGCGACCGCCGTCCCGTCCACGCTCGAACCGGATATGTCCGATACCACGCCAACCTCCACTCCGTGATGGTTGCGCGGGGAAGTATCAGAAGTTCGTTAATTTTTGCACTTCCCCCTTGACTCTCCTTTTGAAGGCAAGTATCATACGCCTGACTTTAGCACTCATATGGCTGGAGTGCTAATCCGAGTAACAATTCTATCAGGAGGATCGTATGAAACTGTCTCTAAAACCCCTCGGTGATCGGCTCGTGGTCGAACCCATCGAACAGGAAGAGGTGACCGCGGGCGGCATCGTCCTGCCCGAGACGGCCAAGGAAAAGCCCCAGCAGGGCAAGGTGCTGGCGGCCGGTCCCGGCGCCCGCGACGAGGACGGCAAGCGCATCGCCATGGACGTGAAGGTCGGCGACAAGGTGCTGTATGCCAAGTACTCCGGCACCGAGTTCAAACTGGACGGCAAGAAATTGCTGATCCTGCGCGAGAGCGACCTGCTGGCGATCATTGATTAATCCCGAGAAAATAAACTGGAGGAATTTCCTATGGCTGCAAAACAACTTGTATTTTCTGAGGACGCGCGCCGCCGCCTCAAAGAAGGCATGGATATCGTCGCCAATGCCGTCTCTTCCACCCTCGGTCCCAAAGGCCGCAACGTGGCCGTGGACCGCAAGTTTGGCTCCCCGACCATCACTCACGACGGCGTTTCCGTTGCGAAGGAAATCGAGCTCGAAGACCCGTTTGCCAACATGGGGGCGCAACTGCTCAAAGAGGCCGCCCAGAAGACCAACGACATCGCCGGCGACGGCACGACCACTTCGACCGTCCTGGCGCATGCCATCGTCAACGAAGGCCTGAAGGCGCTGGCCGCGGGCTACAACCCGATGCTCCTCAAGCGCGGCATCGAACAGGCCACCGACGAGGTCGTCAAGTCTCTCAAAAAGATGTCCATCAAGATAGACACCCGCGAAGAGATCGCCTCCGTCGCCACCAACTCCGCGGCGGACGAGGAGATTGGCAACCTGATCGCGGACGTGATGGACAAGGTCGGCAAGGACGGCGTCATCACCGTCGAAGAGTCCAAGTCCCTGCAGTTCGAGCAGGAATTTGTCGAGGGCATGCAGTTCGACCGCGGTTACATTTCGGCCTATTTCATCACCGAAACCGAGCACATGGAAGCCGTGATCAGCGAGCCGTATATCCTCATCAATGAAAAGAAAATTTCCGCGGCGCAGGACATCGTTCCCATCCTCGAGAAACTCGTCCAGATCGGCAAGCGCGAACTGGTCATCATCGCCGAGGACATTGACGGCGAGGCCCTCGCCACCCTCGTGCTCAACAAACTGCGCGGCATGTTGAACGTACTGGCCGTCAAGGCTCCGGGCTTCGGCGACCGCCGCAAGGCCATGTTGCAGGACATTGCCATCCTGACCGGCGGCACGGTTATCGCCGAAGAGACCGGCCGCAAACTCGAGACTGCTACTCTGCAGGACCTCGGCAAGGCCGATAAAGTCGTCGCCGACAAGGAAAACACCACCATCATCGGCGGCAAGGGCAAGAAATCCGCGGTCGAGGGACGCATCAACGAGATCCGCGCCGAGATCGAAAAATCCACCAGCGACTACGACAAGGAAAAACTCCAGGAGCGCCTGGCCAAACTCTCCGGCGGCGTCGCCATCGTGCGTGTCGGCGCGGCCACCGAGACCGAGATGAAAGAGAAGAAGCACCGCGTCGAGGATGCGCTCTCCGCGGCCCGCGCGGCCGTTGAGGAAGGCATCGTGCCCGGCGGCGAGATCTCCCTCGTCAACGCGGCCGACGGACTCGACAAGGTCAAGGGCGAGACCGAGGAGGAACAGGTCGGCATCAACATGGTCAAGAAGGCGCTCGAGGCCCCCATCCGCAAACTGGCCGCCAACGCAGGCCAGGACGGATCGGTCATCATTGACGGCGTGCGCCGCAAGGCCAGGGAACTCAAGAACAAGAACATCGGCTACAACGTGCTCACCGGCGAATTCACCGACATGATCAAGGACGGCGTCATTGACCCGCTCAAGGTCGTGCGCGGCGCGCTCGAAAACGCGGCCTCCATCGCTTCGATGATCCTGACCACCGAGGTCCTGATCACCGACATGCCCGAAAAAGAAAAACCCGCCGCTCCGCCGATGCCGGAGTACTAAACACCGACCCACCCCCTGCCCCCCTCCCAAAACGGGAGGGGGCTTTCGTTGGTATAATGCGGACGATGTTTCCCCGCCCGACCGGAAAATTCAGGATGACGATTCTTCTGCTGGCCCTCGGCCTGACTGCCTGCGCGTCGTTCGTGACCCCGGCCACGCCCGCGCCAACCGAGACTCCCGCGCCGCCCACAGCGACTCCCGTCCCCGCCGCGGCGACCGTCAACGGCGAGGTCGTTCCGTTGGCGGAGTTCGAGGCGGAATTGGCGCGCTATCGGTCCGCGATGGCCGCGCTCGGCAAGAGCGTGTCAGATGAAGAGGCATCCAAAATCGTCCTCGACGAACTGATCGACCAGGTCCTGCTGGCGCAGGGCGCGAGGGCCGCGGGCTTCGATTTGACGGAGGCAGACCTGCAGTCCCGTATCGACGCGCTGGCCGATTCCATCGGCGGCGCGGAGCGGTTGTCCGCGTGGCAGTCCGCGCACGGCTACGACGAGTCGTCGTTCCGCATCGCGTTGAGGCGCGCCGCGGAAGCGGCCTGGATGCGTGACAAAATCGTTGCGGACGTGCCTGGTACTGCGGAGCAGGTACACGTCCAGCAAATTCTCGCCTATAATGAGGATGCCGCCCGCCGGGCCCTCGAGCAGTTGCAGGCCGGTGTGGATTTCGACGAAGTGGCTGTTTTGTACGATCCCGCCACGCGCGGCGACCTGGGCTGGTTCCCGCGCGGTTACCTGCTGGAGCCGAAGATCGAGGAAGCCGCGTTCAACCTGCAGGTCGGGCAGTACAGCGAGGTCATTGCCACAGAGATCGGCTTTCACATCATCAAGGTGCTGGAGCGCGGCGACCATCCGCTTTCGCCCGACGCCCTGCTGACCGTGCAGGAGCAGGCCGTGCGCGAGTGGCTGGCCGGTCAGCGTTTGCAGGCGCAGATCGTCCTCGCACCGTGATGCCGCAGGAGTGACTTTGATGAGTAACTACGACGATATTGATTTCGACAAACCCTCCAAATCGTCCGCTTCGCCGTTGCAGATCTGGGACCTGCTGTCCATCGGCATGTTGTTCATGACGCTGTGCATCGGCATTTATTTCGTGCTGGTGTTCATGTTTCCCAACAGCAGTATCAACCCGCTTTCGCCCAGCCGTTTCGACGCCCTGCTTCCCCCCACCGCCACGATCACGCCGCTGGGCCTGCCCCCAACCTGGACTCCGACCAGTACGCCCGATCTCCCCGCGACCGAGACGCCGCCGCCCACCTTCACCCCGATCTTTACGCCCACGTTCTTCTCGCTCATCCCGCCGACCGACACGCCTAAACCGACTGCCACGCCCAAGGCGCCCTTCAATGTGACCGTCACGCCGATTGACAGCACCATCATCCACCCGGAACTGGGTTGTAACTGGCTGGGCGTGCGCGGCGAAGTGGTGGATCGTAACAACAGCCCCATGCTGTTCATGCAGGTTCAGGTGGGCGGGACGCTGAACGGTCAGTTCATTGACCCGAACCTGCACACCACCGTGACCGGCATCGAGTATGGCAAGGCGACCTTTGAACTGCCTCTGGGAACGGTGCCGATTGCCTCGAACAATACCTTGTGGATTCACGTTCTCGACCAGGCGGGCGTGCCGATCTCACAAAAGGTCTATTTCAGCACCTACAACGATTGCACCAAGAACATGATCCTGATCCGTTTCAAGGATAATCGTTCGCAGTAATTCAACGGGCGAGGCCACTGACCTCGCCCGATTTTTTCAAAATCAGTCGCGTTGAGCGGAGGTGCGCTTTTGCACCGAAGTCGAAGCGCGATTGGGCTTATTTCTCGGCGATTTGTTTTGCTGCCGGGTTACTTACACAGCCACATTCCACTTCGCATATTTTGGATTCCTGCCGCGTAGGATTTCGTCGAACATCGTCCGCAGTTTCGTTGTGACCGGGCCCATCTGTCCGGTGCCGACCGGGCGGTGGTCCACCTTCGTCACCGCGGTCACCTGCGCGGCGGTGCCAGTCAGGAACACCTCCTCGGCGATGAAGACCTCGGTACGGTCAATCGAGCGTTCCACTACCTCGAGTCCCAACTCATTCCTTGCCAGTTCGATGATCGAGCGCCGCGTGATGCCCTCGAGGATGTTGTCCGTGACGGGCGGCGTGACCAGCACGTCGTTCCGCATCATAAAGACGTTCATGGCTGAGCCTTCCGAGACGTGGCCGTTCTGGTCCAGCACGAGCGCCTCGTCGAAGCCCGCCAGCACCGCATCCGATTTGATCAATGCCGAGTTGGCGTACGCGCCCGCCACCTTGCCGCGCGCCGGGATGACGTTGTCGTCAATGCGCCGCCACGAGGAAAAGGTCACGTGGGCGTCGGTATCGTTCTTGACGTATTTGTCGAACGGCAGGACGAGAATGCTGAACTCGTCGCGCAGGTCGTGCAGGCGCACGCCGATGCCCTGGTCCGCTTTGTAGATCGTCGGGCGCAGGTACACATCCCTCTGCCAGTTGTCGGTTCGGAGCAGGTCGAGCGTTAATTGAATCAACCCCTCCTCGTCGTAATCAATGCTCATGCGGAACATGCGCGCCGAGTGTAACAGCCGCCGGTAATGATCCCAGGGACGAAAAACGAAGAGCCGTTTCTGCTCTTCGTTCCAGTAGCCGCGTACGCCGCCAAAGACCGCTGTACCATAAAGGAAGGCGTGCGTCGCAATGCTGATCTTCGCCTCGGAGAAGGGGACGATCTTCCCTTCGAAAAATACGTGACTCTCTCCTGCCACTGGACACCTCCAAGGTTGGATAAGAATTCACTTGCGGACGAATTATAACCGATTTAGTCCGCTTCACTCCTGACCTCTGCCTGATTCCGTTTCATCGCGGCCGCCAATGGCTCAGTGAAATTACCGCATCGCCGGAAAATGCGCCTCCCAATTTCTCCGCCTCCAATGACATTACCTTGCTATTTGCAAAGAATCCAAAATCGAAAGTCGTGTCATCGCCCGCTTTCCTGCCGGGCACGGGCATCAGCCGCGCGGTGAGCGGTTTGTTCAGTCGTAAGGCCAAAGCGGAGAGATCAAGCAAAAGCGGTGTGAGTTGTTCAACAGTTGTATCCCACGGCAAAGGGACAGTATCCAGCCCGGTTCCGCACACCGCCGAATAAAGCAGCAGGTCTTTGATCGTCAGCGTCCCTTCGGCGGCACGCTTCGCAAGGACGGAATCCTCCAGCACGGGTTGCATGAATCCGCTGAAGCCGGTGTGCGGAAAATCGGCGCGGTCCACGGCCTCGGTCAAGAGCGCGGCGGCGGCCAGCGAGCCGTGCAAGCCGATTTTGGGAATCCCCATTTGCTCGACTGCATTGCCCAGCGAGTGGGCGTCATCCGGGAAGGGCGCGAGGGAGAAGTCAATACCGGCAAATGGGCAGGGGAGCAAATCAGCAATACGGGCGATTTGCCTCCCATGCTTTTCGATCTCTGCAATCAACCAACGTCGTCCGTCGCTTGCCCTGAGTGAAGTCGAAGGGTCTATCGTTTGTCGTCCAGTGAATGCTTCCACAGCCAGGTCCGCGGCCTCTGTCGCAATGGCAAATGCAGGCTCGTCTTTGTCCCAATACGCGGCAGGGAAGAAGGGCGCGCCGGGCGGGACGTTGGCCAGCGCGGCGAAACGCAGATTGGCAAAGCCGTTCGGGTCGAGCGGCGCGCATTGGGCGATGACCTCGGCGCAGGCGCGCACCGCGGATAGATGAATTTTGGAGTCCGACGGCTTGCCGTCGGTTCGGCTCGTCATCTTCCCGCCGAAGAAGATGTTTTCGGAGGCGGCAATCGCCTCGGGAATGACCGCGTAACTTTCGGGGGACCCGGTCAGTGCGGGGCCGAGCGAGGCATAGGCGATGCCGATTTGAGGAAGCAGTTTTGACAAGGCTTCTGCAAGCTTCGGCGTTTCGTTTATTTTCCCTTTCAATAAATTGGGAAATGGAATCGTCGCCAGCCGCGCCGTCTGGATTTCGTAACCCGCGGCCTCGTACGCGGATTTGGCCTTCGCCAAAAACTCCCCCGCCGCACGCAGGGTTTTTTCATCCAGCGGCCAGCCGGGATTGCAGAAGTAGGTGATGGAGCGGATTTTCATTTGGTTTCTATTTCGGTGGTCGAGTAGGCGGCGGGTCTCGATACGTCCCTGCGGGACTACTCGACCAGCGCCGCCGTATCGAGACCACTCGTATTGTTCCTTTGCCTCACCACTTCAAACATCAGCACGGACCCTGCCACCGCCGCGTTCAGCGACTCGGCCTGTCCCATCATCGGGATGCTGATTTTCTGGTTCGCCAATTTGCGCGCCGATTCGCTCGCGCCCTCCGCCTCGCCCCCTACGATCAAGGCCAGCGGTCGGCGCAGGTCGGTCTCCCAGCAGGATTGTCCCTTCATATCTGCCAGAACTACTTGCAAACTTGCCGATTTGTTGATTTGCTCGGTCTCCTCCCACGTCATCGCATGGATCGGCAGTCTGAAATGCGCGCCCATCCCTGCACGCACCACCTTCGGCGCGAAAGCGTCTGTCGTTTCAGGGGGAAGTAAAACAGCCTGCACACCGGCCGCGTCCGCGGTGCGGAGCAACGTGCCGAGGTTGCCCGGGTCGCGGATTTGATCGAGGATGAGGATGAAATCAGGGGATAAGGGTACAGGAAGAGGAGTTAGTTCGAGCACGGCGAGAATACCCTGTGACGTATCGGTGTCACTGAGGGACCGCATCAGGCTGGGAGAGACTTCCTCACATTCCACTCCGCGCGACTTTAAACTTTCAATATTCGATCTTCCCCGCTCATTAAGCGTTTCATCGTAGAGCGCGAATCGAAACGGCCAATTCGCGTGGATGGCATCTTCGATGAGCCGAACACCTTCCGCGACGAACGCGCCCGCCTCGCGGCGTTCCTTCGGACGGCCCGTCAACGCGCGAACCGTTTTGATTTTAGAGTTTTGGGAGGAAGTAATCATGGTCAATGGATCATGGATAATGGATGGATCCATTATCCATTCTCCGCCCTCCATACCTCGAGGAACGCGTTCACGGTCGCGTCATCGAACAGCACCAGGCGGATTGTTTTCAGTTTGGAGTTTTCCCTTTCGCAGTATTCTTTGATAGATTTCAAAATGATTCTCGCGGCGCGTTCCTTTGGGAAGCCGAAGATGCCTGTGGAAATGGCGGGGAACGCGATGGATGCGAGTCCCAATTCGTCCGCGGCGCGCAGGGACCCGCGGACCGCGTCCGCTAATTTGTCGTCCTCGCCGCCCGCGCCCCAGACCGGGCCCACGGCGTGGATCACGTATTTCGCAGGCAGGAGTCCGCCCGAAGTCCACGCGGGACGCGAGTGGGTGACGGGGCCGTGTTTGCGAATCCATTCGTCTGATTCTTTCTGGATCGAGTCCCCGCCGCGCTTCGAGATCGCCCACGCCACCCCGCCTCCATGCTGGAGGTGCTCGTTGGCCGCATTGACGATGGCGTCTACTTCCTCCAGTGTAATGTCGCCCTGCGCGATCTGGAGAGATTGCCCACTGGCAAGAGTTCTTTCCACAAGGAGATTGCTCATGCCGCTATTCTACAACAAAACGCCCGGCGGGCTCGAACCCACCGGGCGCTCATTGCTCATTTGCCTTTACCTACTCGCCTGCGCCACAACTGCTGCAAATGCCTGCGGGTCGCGGACGGCGATGTCGGCCAGCACTTTGCGGTTGAGGCCGATGTCCGCTTTCTTGAGCGCGGCCACCAGGCGGCTGTAGGTGGTGCCGTTCAGGCGCGCCGCGGCGTTGATGCGGGCGATCCACAGGCGTCGCAGGTCGCGCTTGCGGACGCGTCGGTCGCGGTAGGCGTACCACAGGCTCTTCAGCATGGCCTCGTTCGCGCGGCGGAATAACAGGTGCTTCGAGCCGCGCTGGCCTTTGGTGAACTTCAGGACTTTCTTGTGACGGCGGTACCCGTACGGGCCGCTTTTTACACGTGCCATTTCTTAAACCTCCTGCGAACTCCGGGGCGTCGGCGTCCTTCGCCAGGCTCGGGATCACCAGTTGCGTACACCCAGCAGCCGCAAATCGAAATTGAATAATGATGAGGGTGATGCTTTTATTCACCACAGAGATCACGGAGTTCACAGAGATTCTTTTTCTCCGTGCTCTCGATACGCTCCGTGGTGAGAACGAATCACTCCTTCATGTTGGGGGCCAGGCGGTGGATGCGCTTGACGTACCCGCGTCCTTCGACGGGGATCATCTCGCTCAACACAGCCTTGGTGCGGTCGGACGTGCGGCGGCGCAGGTGGCTCTTGCCGCCCTTCGTCCGCACCAGCTTGCCGGACCCGGTCAGGCGGAACCGTTTCGAGGTAGCCTTGTGGGTCTTCAGCTTGAATTTGCCAGATTTCTGCTTGCGAGGCACAGCGTACTCCTTTCAGACATAATATACCGCTTGTACTTGGTGTTTTTCCAAGTGCGGGCTGGTTCGATCTCCCGCGGAATTTACAACTTTGGAGATCCTACTCTTTGACCTCGGCCGGCGCCGCGGCCTTTTCCTTTTTCTTGGAAACCGGCTTGCCCGGGGCCAGCACTACCAGCATCGTACGCCCTTCCATCTGCGGCGTCTGTTCGATCACGCTGATGTCCGAGAGCGATTGGGCGATTTCCTTCAGGTCTTCGAGGGCGATCTCGGGATAATCCATCTCGCGGCCGCGGAACTTGATCGTCACGCGCACCTTGTGTCCCTGGGTCAGCCAGCGGCGGGCATCGTCCACCTTGAAACCGCGGTGCGCTTCGTTGGTCTTCGGGCGCAGGCGGATTTCCTTGACTTCGATCTTGGTCTGGGCCTTCCTGGCTTCACGTTCCTTCTTCGCACGTTCGTAGACGAACTTTCCGAAATCCATCACGCGGCAGACGGGCGGGGTCGCCCCCGGCGAGACTTCCACCAGGTCCAGGTCCGCGTCGCGGGCGATCTGCAGGGCCTGCTTGATGGGGACGACGCCGACATTCTCGCCGGCCGGGCCGATCAGGCGCACCTCGGCAACGCGGATGCCCTCATTTACTCGAAATTCGTTGGCGCTGATATGCTTCTCCTCAATTCAAAACGGACGACCAGCCCATGGCTGGCTTTTTAGCGGGCGAATGATACCACGAAGGCGGGGGAATCGTCAACGAAAACCCCGCTTCGCGCGGGACATTGGCCCGCCGCGCGTTGTATAATCGCCTTAACCTGTTCGACGGAGTCTGCCATGGCCAACCCAACCAGAATTAATCGTATCGCCATCAGCACCGGGGGCGGCGACGCGCCCGGGCTCAACGCTGTCATCCGCGCTGTTGTTCTTTCGGCGATCCACCGCGGCTGGGAGGTGCTCGGCATCCGCGACGGCTTTAACGGACTCCTGCTCCCTGAATACTACGCAGGCGGCGGACTCATTTCCCTCACCCGCGATAAGGTGCGCGGCATCACACCGCTGGGCGGCACGATTGTCGGCACGACCAACCGCAACAATCCCCTGCGCTTTCCCGTCACGGGAGCGGACGGCAAGGTGCAGGAAGTGGACCGCACGGACGAACTGGCTGAGTCCATCCGCATCCAGGGCATCGACGCGGTCATCTCGGTGGGCGGCGACGGTTCGCTCGAGATCGCCAATGCCCTGCAGAAAAAGGGCATCCCGATGGTCGTCGTCCCGAAGACGATTGACAACGATCTCGACAAGACCGAGGTCACGTTCGGCTTCGAGACCGCGGTGGATTTTGCCACGCAGGCCCTCGACCGCCTGCATTCCACCGCCGCCTCGCACGGGCGCGTGATGGTCGTGGAAGTGATGGGCCGCTACGCCGGTTGGATCGCGTTGCACGCGGGCATCTCCGGCACGGCCAACGCCATTCTCATCCCCGAAATTCCTTACGATATCAACAAAGTATGCCAGAAGGTTAAACAGCGCATGGCGCAGGGTGTGCGCGAGACGATTGTCGTTGTGGCGGAGGGCGCCAAACCGATCGGTGGCGGTTCGACAGTGATCGAGGAAAAAGCCGCGGGCCGCGCCGAACGCCTGGGCGGGGTGGGCGAAAAGGTCGCGGCGGAGATCGAGGCGCTGACCGGCAAGGAGACGCGCGTGGTGGTGCTCGGTCATTTATTGCGCGGCGGCAGTCCCACCGCGTTCGACCGCCTGACCGCGCTGCGTTTCGGCGCGGCCGCCGTCCGCGCGCTGGAGGCGGGGCAGAGCGGCGTCATGGTCGTGCTGGACCCGCCCGAGGTCCGATATGTGCCGTTCGAGGAGGTCGTCGGGCGCATGAAACAGGTCCCGCCCAATTCGGATATCATCCAGACCGCCCGCGATCTGGGAATCATTTTTGGGGATTAAAAAAGAGACCAGGTTTCTGCCAGAAACCCGGTCTCTGATTCGAGCGACTACAAATCTGCCGCGCGCCTGATGATCCTGTCTTTCACGCGCGCCATGAACTCGCCCAGCGGGATGTTGTTCTGCTGGCTTCCGTCTCTCGCGCGCAGCGAGACCTGTCCCGCCGCGGCCTCGTTCGCGCCGATGACCAGCATGTACGGCACCTTGAACAACTGCGCGTTGCGGATCTTGGCGTTCATACGCTCGGAACTCAGGTCCGCGCCGGCGCGGACGCCCTCGGCGCGCAATTGCGATTCGATCTGCACCGCGTACTCGTTCTGCGCGTCCGTGATGGGGATGACGCGCACCTGCTCCGGCGCGAGCCAGACCGGGAACGCGCCCGCGTAGTGCTCGATGAGGAAGCCCACCATGCGCTCGTGCGTGGACAGCGGCGCGCGGTGGATCACCAGCGGCATCTCCTCCCGCCCGTCCTTGTTGACGAACTTCAGGTCGAAGCGGGCGGGCTGGGCGAAGTCCACCTGGTTTGTCGCCAGCGAGAACTCGCGCCCGATCACGCTCCAGATCTGCACGTCTATCTTGGGCCCGTAGAACGCGGCCTCGTCCTGCGCCTCGACGAACGGGACGTTGTGACTCGTCATGGCGTGGCGCACCATGTCTTCCGTCTTGAGCCACAGGCGTTCGTTGTCCACGTACTTCTTGCCGAGTCCCGCCTTGGAATGGAGCGAGAGGCGCATGACGTACTTCTCGATGCCGAAGAGCTTGAAGTACTCGTGATACAGCCCGATCACGCCCATGAACTCGTCCTCGAACTGGTCTTCCGCGACGTAGAGGTGGGCGTCGTTCATCTGCATCGAGCGGACGCGCATCAGCCCGAAGAGTTCGCCCGACTTTTCGTAGCGGTAACACGTCCCGTATTCCGCAAGGCGCAGGGGAAGTTCGCGGTACGAACGCGGACGCGCCGCGAAGATCTTGTGGTGCATCGGGCAGTTCATCGGCTTGACGTAGTATTTCACGCCTTCCAGTTCCATGGGCGGGTACATGCTCTCGGCGTAGTAGGGCAGGTGACCGGAATGCACGAACAGGTCTTCTTTGGAAAGGTTCGGCGTGCGGACGCGCACGTAGCCTGCCCTCTCTTCCATTTCCTTGGCGAGTTTCTCCAATTCTTCGATCAGGATGCCGCCGTTCGGAAGCCACAGCGGCAGGCCGGGGCCGACCTCGTCGTCGAAGATGAAGATTTCCAGTTCCCTGCCCAGTTTGCGATGGTCGCGCTTCTTGGCCTCCTCGAGCATTTTGAGATAATGCTTCAGGTCGTCCGGCTTTTCCCAGGCCGTGCCATAGATGCGCGTGAGCATCTTGTTCTTCTCGTCGCCGCGCCAGTACGCGCCCGCAATGGACATCAGTTTCACCGCGGCCGGGTTGATCTGCTTCGTGTTCTCCACGTGCGGGCCGCGGCACAGGTCCGTGAACGTGTCGTGCCGGTAGAGCGAGATCTCGGGCTTCACATCCAGCGGCTCCCCGTACTCGTCCAGCCCGCCCTTCTCGAGGCCCTCGATCAACTCCAGTTTGTAGGGCTGATCCTCGAACACCTTGCGCGCCTGGTCCGCCGAGATGACTTCCTTGCGGAACTCGTGATGCCCGGCGATGATCTGGCGCATGCGCTTCTCGATCTTCTCCAGGTCCTCCTGCGTGATCTGCTCCGGCAGTTCGAAGTCGTAGTAAAAGCCGTTCTCGACCGGCGGCCCGATGGTGTACTTCGTGCCCGGATAGAACTCCAGCACGGCCTGCGCCATGATATGCGCCGCCGAGTGACGGATGCGATAGAGTTGGGACTCCTCGTATTTCTGATTCGGTTGTGACATTCTCGCTTCCTTTCCTGACTTGAGTTTGGTTCCGCCTCGGATGGGCTTCTGCGACCCGGATGAGGCGGTTACCAACCTCCGGGCCGCCGTGGAGTGACGGTTTCTTGCATGGCAGCCTCCGACCCCCACCCTGCCTCCCCCAAATCCTTTGGATTTTGGGGGAGGCGCCGCTTTGGCGGCGGAGGGGGCAAAATAAAAACTCTCGCCCAAACACGGGGCGAGAGCGCTAACGCGGTCACGCGGTTCCACCCGATTTGTACGTCAAAATTAATTTTGACGTACATCTCTTATCTTACGACCTCTAACGGGGCCAACCGTTCCTCTTACTCGCTCATCGCTTTCAGATTCACGCTCGCGGGTGGTTTTCAGTGACTGTTTCTGGAAGCGGCTCTCAATCAGCGGCCTCTTCTCCCTGTCAGATCGATCGTCACGTACTCGTCCCGGTCGACGCGTTTTCATTTTTGCATAGCCAACAGCCAATGGCTGGCTGCTGCTCAGTGGGCGGAATAGGGCTCGAACCTACGACCTCTGCTATGTCAAAGCAGTGCTCTAACCAACTGAGCTATCCGCCCGAAGGATTGACATTATAACGAGGAGGCGCAGTTTTGGCAATACGATTTCTGATTGTTTACTTCACCTTACACACCACCAGCGTGACATCATCCACCAGCGGCTGTCCGTTCGTGAAGTCGTTCAGCGCCTGACGGACGCTCTTAAGTAACCCATCCGCGTACCTGGCCTCGTTTTGGCGCACCACGTCCAACAACCTCTCGGTGCCGAACTGTTCCATCTTCGCGTTGAAGGCTTCGGTCACGCCATCGGTGTAGAGCAACAGGATGTCCTCGTCCGCAAGTTGGATCGTCGCCGGGCGGACCGCGAAGTGCTCGGTCAGGCCGATGGCCGGGCCAGTGGGCTGGAGCCAGACAGCCTCCTTGCTGTCCCGCCGGTGAACGAGCGCGGGGTTGTGACCGGCGCTGGCGTAGGTCAGGGTACGCGCGGCTAGGTCGAGGCGTCCGAAAAAGACCGTGACGAAGGTCGAGAAATTGACGTTGTGCACGTACAGGCGGTTGATACGTTGCAGGACATCCACCGGTGAATTAGTCTCTGGGATGAGAGTGTGGAACGCCGTCTGCAGACTGGTCATCAGCATCCCGGCCGACATACCGTGCCCGCTGACGTCTGCCATCACGAAGCCGTGAGCGCCGTCCTGGAAATGCAGGAAATCAAAATAATCGCCGCTGACGATCTGGGCAGGGCGGCTGAAGGCGGCAATGTCCATTCCCGGAATCGAAGGAACCTGCTGGGGGAGCAGGGCGCGCTGGACAACCTGCGATAGTTCCAGTTCGCTTTCGAGTTGACGTAACTCCTGCTCGGTGTAGTGACCCAGGCACACGGACGCCGTGTAATCCATCATCAGCAGTTCGGTGTCCACCGGGTCGTGACAGACCTGGCAGACGCCCAGCGTGCCCGCCTCGATTTTTTCCAATGAGGTGTCAATGACGTGCAAGTGTTCCTTCACGCCGGAATCGTCCACTGCGCACAACTGACATTCCTGCTTCTCGCCGGGGGTCGTCTCCAGCCAGTGATAGAGTCGGTCGCGTTTCTGTTCGATGCCCTTCCGAATGTCAACGTAAAGTCTGCTGTCCATTGTTCCTCACAATTCATGTGCGGTTCAGAAAAAATGTTCTATATTTTATCCGAAATCGGATTCAAATGCAAGGAAAATTGGTTTCGCGCTGTTGTTGTCAATGACCTGCTCAATGGCCGAGCCCTTACTCCATGTTGTAACAAGGGCATGCGGTATAATCGCCCTGCCATGCCCAAAAGAAAAGCGCCCGAAGACCTCTCGATGGGCGAACTCCGCCATCTGTTGATCGAAAAACGCCGCGGCGCGCGCAAGGAGCGGTTGGATCACTACCGCCGCACGGGACGCGTCATCGCGCTCGCGCCCGATCTGACCGATGGCCTGTCCCCTGCGCCGATCGCGGACGCGGCCGAGGAGCCGCTCGCGCCCGCGCCGCGCAGCCGCTGGGCGGACCGCGTCCTCGTGGCCGTGGAAGTGCTGGCTGTCGTGGGATTGCTCGGCGTCTTGTTGAACGGACTGGGCATCCTGCGCGACCTGAACCGCGAGGTGGCCGCCGCGCTGGCCCCGGCCACCGTCGAGCCGACGCCGCTGGTGATGGCGGTCGTGCTCCCCTCGGGTCACACGCCGCCCGACGCGCAGGGAAACACGCGTCCCAACGACGCGGAGATCCCCGAACACCTGCGGCCGATGGTGCAGTCACTGGAGAATATTGCGGTGCCCACCTCGAGTCCCGCGCAGACGATCCGCATCCAGATCCCCGCGTTGAGCGTGGACGCGCCGGTGGTCCAGGGCGACGGCTGGGAACAATTGAAGAAAGGCGTCGGCCAGAACTTCGCTTCGGCGGACCCCGGCGAGAACGGCAACGTCATCCTTTCGGCGCACAACGACGTGTATGGCGAGTTGTTCCGCTATCTGGATAAGCTCGTGCCCGGCGACCAGGTCATTCTGTACACACAACAGCGCCAGTATGTCTACATTGTCACACAGACTCTATACGTCGAGCCGACGCAGGTCGAGGTGATGGCGCAGACCCCCGACCCGACCGTGACGCTGATCTCGTGCTATCCCTATCTCGTTGACAAGCAACGCATCGTTGTCTTTGCAAAATTACAAAACTAGGAGTTATAAATGGCCAAGAAAAACAAACGCGCAGTGACCCGCCGTCCGATGCCGGGTGTATCGGTCTCGCGTAACGCCGCTGCCGATTTCGATCCCGATTACAGCGCGGTCAAAAGCGACCTGAAGCGCATCGGCGTCCTGGCCGGTTCATTCTTCGTCATCCTGATCGTGTTGTCGTTCTTCCTGCGATAATCATTCCCCACAGGGGTTTCACACAGGGGCAGGTCCATGACCTGCCCCTGCGCGCGTTAATTCTCCGCCAGCACGATGACCTTGTCCTCGGGCTGGAAGGTCACCGCCTCTGATTTTTTCGGGTTGGTGTGCACACCGTAGGATTTTTGGGCGTTGTGTAATTCACTCAGCAAACGGTAGCCGATGGCGGTCTCGCCGCGGCGGCGCGCGGCCTCGGTCACCGTGTAGAAGTTGACCGGCGAGCCCGTTTCGACGTAGTCGCCGACCGGCTTGAGATAGATCTCCGCCCCTTCGGGGTCGAACAGGTCGGTGAAGACCGGCAGGAGTTCGCGGTTCTCGCTCAACTGCGACATCATCAGACTGACCAGGTGCTCGCTGACGATGAAGTCGTCCACGTTGGCGGCTTCGGCCAGTTCGCGGTTGCGCAGGTCGAGCATTTCGCTGACGATGGAGAAGGGCGTCTCGTCTTTGAGGGCCATGTCGCGCAAATGCAGCAGTGTGACGAGGGTTTTCGCGTCGGCCTCCTGCGAATCGAGGTGATTGTAGGCCAGCACGATGACATGATCGTAGTCGGGGACATTCAGCGATTCGAGCAGAGCGCGGTCGGTGGTGTCGCCCTTCTCCACGTCCACGATTTGGTTCGAAAGATTTCCGGCGTACAGGCGAATGTGCTCCGCAGTTTTTTGCTGGTCCGAAACGACTTTTAACTGCGAGCCTTTGGGGACGTAGGAATCCAGTTCGCGGATGATAGTCGCGCCGCAGCGATTCCATCCAAGCACGAGACATTTTTCGGGCGCGGTCTCGGCGCGCCCGCCGTTCGAGCGCATGGCGCTTTGGTCCACCGCGGGCGCCTGCGCGGAGACGCGGATGGTATCGTCGTCGGCCGAGAGGGCCACGACTTGATCGCCGGGGGCGAGAGGGGTGTCCATGGCGGGATTCAGGTTCACGGTCCCGTTTGCGAAGCGGATGCCGATCACCGTGGAATCTTCGAAGGCCAGCAGGGCCTCGCCGTAGGTCTTGCCGGTCAGCGCGGCTTCTTCCTTGGAATAGATTTCGTCGCCGCCGAAATTCATCAATTCGGTGTAGACCACCGAGAGTCCCGATTGGCGCGAAGTCTGGGCGACGACGCGGGCGATCAGGTCGTTCGTGAGGATCGGCTGGACGATGTCACGCTGGCCGACCATGCGCACCACGTCCATGTTGCGCGGGTCGCGGATCTGCGTCACGATGTGATACGGTTCGTCACGGCGGCCGGGGTTGTTGGTGAGCGCCAGCACCGATTTGATGACGTGCGTGTCGGGGTCCGCTCCTTCGGGCAGGATGACGATGGAGCGCGCCGCGTGCGGGTTGACGATCTCCAGGTCGGTCAGGTCAATGGGACTGCCGGAGCGGCAGATCACTTTCGTGTTTTTCAGGTCGGGGACGCGTTCGCGGATCGCGTCTTCCATCTCGACCTTGTCCTGGTCGGCCAGGACGACGACGACCGCGCCCTCCCTGCGGTTCTCGTTGGCGAGCACCAGTTCGGAGATGATATTGAATATCTGCGGCGACCAGCCGAGGATGACGGTATGGCCGCTTTCGAGCACGAGCGAACGCCCCTTGCGCAGGCGGGTGATCTGGGCCTCGAGGCCGCTGGAGATCACGCCGATCAGACTGCTGACGATGAAGATGCCGCCGATGGTGACGAACAGCATGATAATGCGGAAGCCCCAGCCGGCGTCGCCGCCCATGGTGCCGGCGTCGAGCGTGCGCATCAGGCTCCACCAGGCGGCTTCGAAGAAGCCGGGCGTATCGGCGCCGTCGGGGGCCACGATCCGCCCGCCGATAGTGATGATGAGTCCGGCCGCGGCGACGATGACGAGCGTGACGAGCGCCAGTCCGCCGATCAGCGCGGACGTGCCGCGCGCCATGATGTTGTCGAAATGGTATTGTAATTTCTGGCGAAGGGTGGGTTGGGTTGGCATGTCCTTCTCCCGGCGAAGTTTTCTCAATTATAAGAGTTTTTGCCGGGAATTAATCTGGCAGTTATGTTGCTGAAAATTTTCCGAATCTCGGCCATTTCCATAAATTGACGGCTCTCGCCGCCGTCCTCGGCGGCGTAATGCTCAAATGTTGAGCACCGAGGACGGCGCTCAGAGCAGGTTTTTAGTGATTGTCCGAAGTTTTGTCAGAAGATCAGAATTTTTATCTATGCTCGCGTACCAAGTCGGTGTAAGATTGGGCTGCCTGAGCGCGTCCATGCGAATGCATCCGGACTTCGCGGGTGTTTTATTTTTAGAGAGGAGCAATTATCATGTTATTCGAAGGTCCCGACCGCCGCAAGGAAGAGGAGCGCGTCCGCAGTGAGGGACGCCTGCCGCCCGGCCAGTCGCTCACGCTCAAGTTCCCGGTCCTGCACTATGGCCCGGTGCCGGGCTTTAATCCCGCCGCTTGGGACTTCCGCGTGTGGGGTGAGGTGGAGGGGGAGAAGCGCTGGAGCTGGGACGAGTTCAACAAACTGCCGCGCTCGAAAATCCTGATGGACATCCATTGCGTGACGCGCTGGAGCAAGTTCGATACGGAATGGGAGGGCGTCTCGGTCAAGCGCCTCGTGGACGAGGGCTTTTTCAAGATCAAGCCGACCGCCACGCACGTGATGCAACACGCCGAGTACGGCTTTACGGTCAACCTGCCGCTGGAAGTGGTGTTGCAGGATAACTTCCTTCTGGCGACGCACCTGAATGGCGAGCCGATCACGCCCGATCACGGCTATCCGTTGCGCGGCGTGGTGGGATTCATCCCCGGCCGCGAGGATATGGAAAGTCCGTATTTCTGGAAGGGCGCCAAGTGGCTGCGCTCGCTGGAGTTCATGCCGCGCGACCGCATGGGCTTCTGGGAGCAGGCGGGCTATCACAACCGCGCCGACGTGTGGAAAGAGGAAAGGTTCGGCTGAAACATGAACCCATTACAGGTTGAAGGGAAACAGGATTTCTCCATCCATCCGAAAACCGCCATCGGGCACGTTTCCCTCACGGTCGCCAATCTCGATAGCCAGATTGCCTTCTATCAGCAGGCGCTGGGATTCGTCCAGCACTGGCGCGAGGGGAATCGGGCAGGTCTCGGCTCCGGCGGCGCGGACATCCTTCGTCTCACGGAACGGCCCGAGGTCAAGCGCTATCGCCGCGTGACGGGGTTGTATCACTTCGCGGTGCTGTTCCCCAATCGCCGCGAGTTGGCGCGCGCCGTTGCGCGTCTGTTCGTCCTGAAGTATCCGAACGCGCCCACCGACCACATTATGACCAAGACCACTTACCTGAATGACATCGAAGGCAGCGGCATCGAGCTGTATTGCGAATCGCCCGAGGATGGGACGTGGTCGCTCAAGGATGGCAGATACATTACCCGCCGTGTGGATGGCTCACTGAGCGACGGCCGCGAGCCCCTCGATGTGGACGCGCTCTTCAGTCACATCAGGGAGGGCGACCGCCTCGACGTAACCGTACCGCCCGAGACGCGCATCGGCCACATGCACCTGCACGTCCGCGACCTGCACGAGGCGGTGGATTTCTATCACGGCGTGCTTGGCTTCGATGTAATGGGCGTGGTGGACGAATTCCGCATGGCCTTCGTCTCGGCGGGCGGATACCATCATCACATCGGACTCAACACCTGGCAGGGCGAGGGCGCGCCGCCTCCGCCCGCGGACGCCGCGGGTCTGCGTCACTTTACAGTTGAGTTGCCAGATCAGAAGGCGCTGGATGAAGTCCTCGCACGCGTGGACAAGGCGGGCATCCCGTCCAATCGAACTGACGACGGCCTGCTCGTGCAGGACCCGTCACAGAACGGTGTGGTGTTGACGACGCGCAGACAATAGCGATTGGCTTCTTTTGAAGACTCACATCGCCTCGAGCGGAGCGAAGCGTAGACGAAGGGCAAAAGATTTGACGCGACAGGACGGCGAGAGTCGTCCTGTTGTTTTAACCCGAGTTCTCGAAATACTTTTCCCAGATGGGTTTCTTCTGCGCTTCGGGGATGAAGGACGCTTCGTACGCGTAACGATTGCAGGCCGCGATATCGTCCATGCTCATGCCGAGCACCTCGTGCGCGATGCGATACTCGTTGTTCAGGTTGGTCTCCAGCACTTCGGGGTCGTCGGAGTTGATCGTCACACGCACGCCCAGATCGAAGAGTCTCTTCAGCGGATGTTCTTCAATCGTACGGACCGAACTCGTCAGATAGTTGCTCCACGGATTGACCTCGAGCGTGATGCCGCGCTCCTTGACCAGTTCGACCGCGGCCAGGTCCTCGATGACGTGGATTCCGTGCCCGATTCGGTCGGGACCGGCGAGGCGGATCGTGTCCACGACGAAGGAGGCGGGGCTGTCCTCCCCGGTGTGGATCGTCACCTTGAGTCCCGCCTCGCGCGCCTTCATGATCGGCTTGACGAATTCGCGCAGAGGGAAGTCCTTCTCGCTGTCGGCCAGGTCCACGCCGAGGACGGAGTCCTTCCAGCGGACGGCCCAGTCCACGGTGCGGACGCAGGACTCGGGTCCCATACTGCGCGAGGTGATGGCAATGTAGCCGATGGCCATGTCGAACTCGCGTTCGGCGCGCGCTTTGGCGCGCAGAAGCGCCTCCATGCATTGATCCCAATCCAGGTCGTGACCGTGAAAGGCCCAGTCCGGCGAGAAGCGCACCTCGAAGAGTCTGACGTTCTGGCGCGCCGCGTCCTCGAACAGTTCCCAGGCGATGCGCTCGACGACCGCGGGCGAGGCGATGCTGTGCTGGGCGATGGTGAAGGCCTCCAACACGGCGTGCAGGTCGCGCCACTGATCGAGCACCTTGACGTGCTTGTTCAGTTCGTCCACCTCGTACGCGGGGAGTTGCAGGTTGTATTCGCGCGCCACGTCGATGATGGTCTGCGTGCGAATCGAACCTTCGAGGTGGATATGAATCTCGACCTTGGGGAGGTCGTTGTAACGCGGGTCGGAGTTCTTCATGCGGCCTGCCTCTGCTAATGGTTGTCCTATTTTACCCCCGCGGACGCGCCCTTCCATCACGTTTTGTTCGCGGAGCCGAAGCGGGTTTGGGGATTAATGAACAGGAAATGGATTGCAATCGCGCCGCTGTAGATCAGCACTGCCGTGTACACGACCAGGTTGAGCATGTACTGCGGTTTTACCGTAGGGAAGAGTCCAATGAAAGGAACGATCAGGACGAGGTCATAGGCCAGGAAACTCAGCAGTTGTCCAAGCGCATTGTTCCAGCGCGGATGGAGAAGCCCATACAGAAAGTAGAAAGCGTCGCCGAGGAAGATACAGCCAAAGACGACGGCGGAGTCGGGGTTCAATTCCCAGGGGAAGATCTGCGCGTCGAGAATCAACGCGCCTCCGGCGAGAACCAGCGCGGCGATGAAAATCCCGAACGAGACCTTGACCAGCGCGGGCGTGGGCAGCGACTCGCGCAGGGGAATCTGTCGACTCCACCGGAACGCGGCGCCGCTCGCAATTGCCGTCACTACGGAGGCGGCCCCAAACGGAATCAAATTAGGGCGGCCATCGCCGAGGGCGAGTTTGAAAAAATAAACGGACGTGGTTGCCGCGATGACGAAGATGTTGAGCGAGCCCGCGGGAAGCGCGCCCAGTTCGCCCGTCCAGCCGACCCACAGCATGGCCGCGCTGACCGCGGCCAGAATGGAGCCGACAAACAGGTACGAATAACGCCCATCCTCCCAGGGCCAGATGCTGGTAGCGGGCGGGATTCGGAAGACGAATCCAAACGCGAGCGCGAGGACGACCAGTCCGCCAACGAAGACCAAAAACCGAATCGTTTTCATGTGTTTTCCTGTAAAAATGGATTTTGACTGATAACCCCATATTCTACAAGCGGACGCGACCGCGTGACCCCACTCCACCGCCCCAAGCGCGGACAGTTTTCCATCAAAACAAAAATCCGAAGCCGCACAGCCTCGGATTTTTCGCAAGTGACTACCCAACTATACGGCAACCGTCTCAAAAGCGACTCGCACCACGTCCTCCGATTGGATCGCGAAATTTAGTTTCTCGAATCCAATTACTTTCCCTTCACTGTCTTTCATCAGCACAATTTCCTCGCCAGTTTCTTCCGCAATGACTTTGTCGGTGGGATTGCCAAACCAAACCGTCAGGGTGTTCCCTTCGCGGTCGTAATAGACTTTTACTTCAACCATCCTGCTTTTCCAAATAGAGTTGTGCCGCTTCCAAAAACTCACGCGCTCGATTGATCATGTCTGCAACGGCGTCAACCTCAATCTGTGTATCCACATGATAATCGCCAACCATGCGAGTATCAAAACCTTCGATCAGCCAGCGATGGAATTTCTGATCCAATATCTTCGTTTTGGAAAAGTGTTTTCCATACGCGCCAATGACATCGCCATGCTTGCCAAATTGCAATCCCTTTTCGTTCAACAAGGCTTCGGCAACGTAAAACAGAGCGTAGTATGCCCGTCCCGCCGCAACGTCGGTTTTCTCGTGGTCGAGCAGAAGTTCCGCGCTCTCGATTGTATCAATTGCCTTGTCCAGCAATTTGCGTGTGTAATCGTTCATGCTGGCACACCGTCTTTGTGAATATTGCGGATGACGGGCATGATCGACTCCTGCCACTGTGATTCCTTGACGATCAAACGGCTCACTGTCACATCATATTTGAGGGAAATGTCGCTGGCAAGTTGGGAGGAACGCCGATGTTCCTCCCAATAATTCTTATAATCTTTCAGCATGATCATCACATCCACATCCGACCCCTCGCGGTAATCCCCGCGCGCGTATGACCCATACAAGTACACGCCTTTGAGCCCGTCCCCATAAATGCGGACAAGCCCTTCTTTCAATTCCTTCATCAGTCTCCTGATTTTGAGAGGAATTTTTCGGTTCATAGCTATATTTTACCTCACCTCGTCCAACACTATTGGCCTTGGAATCCATCATCCCATATCCAAAGAACATCAGACTCCCCGTACCCTCTCCCCGCGGGAGCCCAACAGGGGTGGGGCAACTCACCACGCCGATTAGAACGCCAATCAGGCGGTGCGCTGCGACCGCAGGGAGTGTCGAAGCGGAGAGGTTCCCCAGGGACAGCGGCGCGGCCGAGACAGGTCAGTCTCTACCACCCGCTAATAAAGGCAAGTTGACAAACGCGACAACGGCTGATAAAATTCATAATGACTGACAACGATTTCGTTTGTCAGTCAAGGAGAAAAAATGTTATCCACCCAGGTTGGCCGCCGCGGACAGATCGTCCTGCCGAAGGAAGTACGGATGAAGATCAAGGTTGCCGAGGGCGACCAGATCGCCTTTATCATTGACGGTGAACAGGTTGTCATCAAACCGATCACGCAGAGTCTGTTGAATATGCGCGGACGGGTGAAGGTTTCGGGCAGGCAGGATTTCGACGCAATCCGCGGTCAGGTCAAGGCGAAGCGCTCGCAAAAGAGGGGAAGCGCCCATGGAAGTTGAAACCGTTTTCGCCGACGCCAATCTGTTCCTGCGCTTTCTCACAGACGATGTCCCCGCGCAAGCGGACGCGGTTGAGACGCTGCTTCAGCGCGCCGCGAAGGGAAAGGTGAATCTTGTCACCACCAGCATGGTCATTGCCGAGATCGTCTGGACGCTGGAAAGTTTTTATGACATGGATAAAAAGGAAATCCAGGAGATGGTGCTGGGCATCCTGAACACAGACGGATTGGATGTCATTGATTCGGATTTGATCCTGCAGGCGATTGTCCCCTACGCGGACAAGAACGTGGATTTTATCGACGCGTTCAACGCGGCATGGATGGTCAAAAACGATGTGGACAAGATCTACACGTTCGACCAGAAGCATTTCAGCAGGTTCGAGAAATTGGTAACAGAAGTTCCGAAGTAAATTATCGTTCGCAACGGTTCAAGTAGAAGTTATCTCAAAAATGGTAAACTAGCGCTCAAACCCAAGTTGGGAGCGAGCGAATGGATCTTACAGACGAACAATGGGCAGTAGTAGAACCTTTGTTACCCAAGCCTGTGAAACGAGCCGATGGAAAAGGCAGACCCAGAGTGGATAACCGTGCCATCTTGAACGGCATCCTTTGGGTCATGCGGACTGGAGCGCCGTGGCATGATATGCCCCAGCGATACCCACCGTACCAAACCTGCCATCGGCGTTTCCAGGAATGGGTCAAAACAGGCACCTTTGAGACCATTCTCAGAAAACTGGTACAGGATGTGAAAGAACGAGGCAACTTAGACCTGACAGAATGCTTCATCGATGGCACCTTTGTCATGGCGAAAAAAGGGGCTCAGGGGTGGGAAAAACCAAGCGGGGCAAGGGTACAAAGCTCATGGCAGTGGCAGATGGCGCTGGTTTTCCTGTCGCCATATCCGTTGGAAGTGCTTCGCCGCATGAAGTCAAGCTAGTCGAGAAGACCTTGGATGACCGCTTGGTGGACGACAACCCTGAACGATTGATAGGAGATCGAGCCTACGACAGTGATCCTTTGGACGAGAAGTTAGCCGAACAGGGCATCTTGTTGATTGCGCCGCACAAATCCAATCGCAAGAAGCCAAAGACCCAGGATGGTCGTGAGTTGCGCCGCTATCGAAGGCGATGGAAGGTGGAGCGTTTATTTGCTTGGCTGCAAAACTACCGCCGCATTCTGGTTCGCTATGATCGTTTTCTTGAGAATTACCTCGCTTTCGTTCATTTGGCTTGCATTGTTATTTTTGTCAGAAACTATTTTTGAGATGAGTTCTAAAAACCTGACATGTCTTCGCGAAAGCCCGATAATTATGACCTTCGTCCACGCAGAGACCTTGGTCAGCCACGGCGCGGATGAGACATGTCAGGTTTCCCATCCAAATCCGCAAAACCAGTTTTCTCCTCGATTCAAGTAAAAACCTGACATGTCTTCGCGAAAGTCTGACGATTATGACCTTTGTCCGTGCAAAGGCTTTTGTCAGCCACGGCGCGGATGAGACATGTCAGGTTTCCAATTCACCAAACTTTCATTTCTTCACGGCTTTCAATTCTACGTTCACAGTTGCGTAGAGATTTCGTCTCGTCTCGTAATGAATGTTAATTTTCTTCTTCATCAAGTAAGCATCAATATCAGCGTGAGTAACTTTCTTGAAACCTTTTTGCTGTGCCCATTTCATACAATCATCAACCAATGCTGGCAATTCAGCGTTTTCTTTTTCAAGACGTTTTTCTGTTCGCTCTTGTTGTTCTTTTTCAAGCAATTGATCTGCAATTCTCTCAGCCTTTTCTACTTTCATCTCAAGGTCTACTGGTAATTCCCATTTTTCGATATTCTTACTTCTCCAGAAATAGTCTGCCACCTGATGTATGTAAATTGGTTCATCGTTGTCCGCGTCAGTTTCGGCCTTTGCAAACGCCACCAATTCCTGAGCAAGTTTTTCTGGAGAAACTGATTTGAGTTCGGCAGGGATTTCCTGTGGTTCTTCTTCATCAAAGTCATCCTGATCAGCAAGTTTGTTGTTTTCGATTTGGATTTCTA
>JBFMCC010000001.1:0-226272 GCA_040754535.1 Chloroflexota bacterium | reverse complement strand
GTCGAACCGATTCTAGGCCGTGCTGGCGCGGCGCTACGGGAAGCGCGGCGCGCGCCTGCTCGAGGTCGGCTCCGGCCTCGGCCATCTCGTTGGCCAACTGGAGGATACGTTCCAGACCTATGGCATGGACTTGAATCACTGGGCGGTCAAAAAATCGAAGGCTGTGATTCAGACAACGTCTTTGCAGACGGCCAGCGCCCAGGCCCTGCCTTTTGCGGACGACTCTTTCAACGTGGTCATCATCAAGCACATCGTCGAGCATCTCCCGGACCCGGCGCGGGCCATCCGCGAAATCGGCCGCGTGACCGAGCCGGGCGGGATCCTCATCCTCGCCACGCCGAACCTCTCGTCCCTGCTCAAGCCGTGGAAGGGGGACAAGTGGATCGGCTACCAGGACCCCACGCACATCTCGCTCAAGCCGCCCGAGGAATGGCTGTCGTTGATTCGCGCCGCAGGCTTTAGTCTGCGCCGCGCTTTTGCCGACGGCTTCTGGGATGTACCGTACATTCCCGCTGTCCCCAAACAAATCCAGAAACTGGTCTTCGGCTCGCTGGGCGGATTCCAGGCCGTCACCGGCCTGGTCTTCCTGCCGATGCGGTGGGGCGAAAGTATCATGGTCATTGCCGTCAAACAGGGATAATATTCCGCCGTCTATGAACGAGCCGACCGTCCTCGATTACGTCAAGTCCATCTTCAAAGACTGGAAGTCGTTTTTCGGCTTTCTGCGCGCCCTCCTCCACCACGCCAGCACGACCGACATGGTGGAGGCCGCTCCGCCCGAACCGGTCAGCGCTGAGACACCGGCCCCCGAACCTCCCAACCTGCAGCCTGCGGCGCCGTTCCCCTGGCGCTCCGTCGCTGCGTTGATTCTGGCCCTCGCCGCCCAGCGCTTTCTGGAACCGGCCAGCCGCCAGGTTTCATTGAGCATTGCCCTGTACCTGGTTTCGGGCGGGCTCCTCATCTGGGCATTCCGCCTCGGCGAATGGACGCTCCCCATGAGCGAGCCTGAGACCCGCCGCGACGACCCGATGACGATGAACTCCGTCCCGTTCTTTCTTTCGCTGGCGTTGTTGCTGGGAGGGTTCTTTGCCTTTCACGGCGGAAAGTTTACGTGGATCAACCTTCCGCTCTGGCTGGCGGGAACGGGATGCTTCGTCTGGGCATTGTGGATTCGGCGGCCGCGCCGGCCGAAGTCCGCGGCGCGAAGCGACTGGGGCTGGATCGCCCTGCTCGTGGCCGCGTCCGCGCTGGTCGTCTTCTTCCGCGTCTATCGGCTGAATGACGTCCCCGGCCAGCCGTTCAGCGACCACGCCGAAAAGATTCTGGACGTTTACGACATCACGCAGGGAGAGACGTGGGTGTTCTTCGAGCGCAATACCGGGCGCGAGGCAATTCAATTTTATTGGACTTTGCTGGTGGATTGGATTTTCAAAACGGGGCTGACCTTCAAGAGCCTGAAGATCGGCACCGTCCTGCTCGGCCTGCTGACCCTGCCGTTCATGTACCTGCTGGGGAAGGAAGTGGGCGGGCGGCGTGCCGGCCTGCTGGCGCTGGTGCTGACCGGCATCGGTTACTGGCCGAACGTGATCGCGCGCGTCGGCCTGCGCTTTCCGCTGTACCCTCTTTTCGTCGCGCCGACGCTGTATTACCTGTTCCGCGGCCTGCGCACGCAGAACCGCAACGACTTTATTCTCTCCGGCCTGTTCCTTGGCATCGGCCTGCACGGATACAGCCCGTTCCGCATTGTGCCGATCCTGGTCGTGGTCGCATTTGCTTTATACCTTCTGCACGCGCGCTCGAAGGTGGAACGCAGTCAGGCCGCGCTGTGGCTGGTGATTCTGGCGCTGACCTCGCTGGCGGTCTTCCTGCCATTGCTGAGTTACGCCATCGAGTTCCCCGAATTTTTTACTTATCGCGCGCTCTCGCGCCTCGGTCCGCTGGAACAGCCGTTGCCCGGGCCGTGGTATCAGATTTTGTTTTCCAACATCGGCCGCGCCCTCCTGCTCATGAATTACGATAACGGCGGCATCTGGACGAACTCTGTGATGAACCGCCCCGCGCTGGACGTGGTCACCGCGGCGTTGTTCGTGATCGGACTGGTGCTCCTGCTGGCTCGGTACGCGCGCCGCCGCGGCTGGCTTGACCTGTTCCTGGTCCTCGCCATCCCAATTCTTCAACTTCCCTCCAGCCTGTCGCTGGCGTACCCGGAGGAGAATCCCGCCATCAACCGCGCCGGCGGGTCGCTGGTGGTGATCTTCCTCATCGCCGCGCTGGCGTTGGATGGCCTGCTGACTGCCCTCTCGTCCGGGTTGAATCGCCGCGGGCGCACCGTCGCCGCCTGGGGCGCGGCGGGACTGCTCCTGTTCTGGTCCGCCGCGCAAAATTACGACCTGGTCTTCGATCAATATGAAAAACAATACTCCATCTCGGTCTGGAACGTGACCGATATGGGCGAGGTCATCAGGGAATTCGGCGAGACGTACGGCACGACCGACACGGTCTGGATCGTGCCGTATCCGTTCTGGATCGACACGCGCCTGCCGGGCATCGAGGCGGGAATCCCGAACCGCGATTTTGCCATCTACCGCGACAACCTGCCGACCACGCTGGGAATCCCCGGGCCGAAATTGTTCCTGGTCAAGGCCGAAGCGAACATCCCCCAGGACAACGACCAGGCCACGCTGGACGTTCTGGCCCAGTTGTATCCGCAGGGCACGTTGACCCTGCACGAGGCCGAGATACCGGGCTTCGGGTTCTGGATGTACTTTGTCCCTGCCGAAAATTAGACTACAATTTGCCGCTATGCGTGAGACCCTTTATCTAATCTTCAATCTTCGGGCGCCAACAGGCCGCCGGGGACGGCGGCCTGCGCGGGTGAACCATGCGTGAATCCCGTTCCTGGCTCTATGATTTGCTGTTGATCGCCGTGCTGGTGGCCGCGGCGGCGTTTCGCATCGTCGGCCTGAACTGGGACGAGAACCACCACCTGCACCCGGACGAACGCTTCCTCACGATGGTCGAAAGCGGACTACAGGTAAAGAAGTGCACCGAGCCGAGCCTGACCGTCGAACAGTGTCCCGAGGAACAGAAAGTCTGGATCGGTTTATCGGACTATTTCGACACGGCTACTTCCACGCTCAACCCGCACAATCGCGGCTATGGCTTTTTCGTTTATGGCACATTGCCGATTTTCATCGTCCGCTATGTGGCCGAATGGCTCGGAGAGACCGGCTACGACCAGGTGCACCTCGTCGGGCGGCAGGTTTCGGCCATTGCAGACCTTGGCACGATCTTCCTGCTCTATCTGATCGCCGCGCGGCTGTACGGACGCAAGGTCGCTTTGCTGGCCGCAGCCTTCTCCGCGTTCGCCGTGATGCAAATCCAGCAGTCGCATTTTTTCACCACCGACAATCCGCTGGTGTTCTTCATGTTCCTGGCGTTGTACGTCGCGGTTCACATCGCGACGGGCGAAAACGGGAATCGGGAATCGGGAATCGAGAATCTGGAGTCGGTCGAAGAACAACCACCCGACTCCCAACTCACTCCCAGCTTACGCTTTACGGATTACGCATTACGCTTCCTCCGCGATCCCCTGCTGTGGCTCTCGCTGGCCTTCGGCTTTGCTCTCGGCATGGCGGCTGCGTCCAAGATCAACGCGGTCGTGCTGGCGGTGATGCTCCCGGCCGCGCTGGCGGTTCGTTTCGCGCGAGGCGCGAGAGACGAGCCGTCGTCCGTCGTCCGTCGTCCACCGTCCATTGACTGGCCTCTCATCATCACCTGCCTGGTCGCGGGCGGATTTGCCACCGTCCTTGCCTTTCGCATCTTCCAACCGTATGCCTTCAGCGGCCCGGGCTTCTTCGGCCTCGCGCCCAACGAAGCCTGGATCAACAACCTGCGGGACCTGAGCGCGCAGGCCAGCGGCGACGCCGACCTGCCCTTTGCCCTGCAATGGGCGCGCCGCAATCATCTCTACTCCGGCACAAATCTCACCATCTATGGCCTCGGCCTGCCGCTGGGCATCCTTGCCTGGGTTGGTTTTCTCTTCATGGGTTGGAGAATCCTGCGCGGCGAGTGGCGCCAACACCTCCTGCTCTGGGCATGGACCGCGGCCTACTTCGGCTGGCAATCTCTCCAGTTCAATCCGACCATGCGTTATCAACTGCCGGTCTATCCACTGCTGGCGATGATGGCGGCGTGGGTTGTGTTTCAAGTTGCAGATGCAAGGTTGAAAGTCCAACACGGCGGCAAATCTTCAACCTTCAATCTTCAACCTGTTGCAATACTGATTGGCGGCGGGGTGCTGATTGCCACGATTCTATGGGCGCTGGCCTTCGTCCAGATTTACCAGAGGACGCACACGCGCGTCGCCGCGGCCGAATGGATTTACGCCAACCTGCCGGGCCCGATCAACCTGCGGCTCGACACGACCGACGGCAAGTTTCAACAACCGATCCCGTTCCCGTACGGCCTAGCCGTCCAGCGCGACGCGCCTCACCTGCTGTCTTTCATCGCGAAGGCCAGCGGGACGCTGACCGAGGTCTACTTCCCGCACGTGCTGTCCGTGCCCGTTTCCACCCAGACCTTCAGCCTGAGCCTGGCCCTCACGCCGGACGCGCCGCCCGAGGCGGTCCTCGCCGCGGCCGCGCTGACGTCCGACTTCGCCCCGCTCGAGGATCCGCGCGGCGAGGGATTCACTCTCGTCCTCGACCGGCCGGTCACGTTGACGGAAGGCGGGACCTATTTCCTTAAACTGGAAACCACCGCCGCGTTGACCCTCTCTGGCGCGGCGCCCATCAACGAATCCTCCTGGGACGACGGCCTGCCCATGCCCCTGCAGGGTTACGACGGCTTCGGCGGAATCTACAACGGCAACCTGAATTTCGAACTGTACTGGGACGATAACGCCGACAAACTGGCGCGTTTCGTCGCCACCCTCGATCAGGGCGACGCCATCTTCATCACATCCAACCGCCAGTGGGCCTCGATCACGCGCGTGCCGGAGCGGTATCCGCTGAGCACGGAATACTATCGCCTGCTCGTCGGCTGTCCCGAAGGCAGGGACATCATCTGGTGCTACAACGTCGCGCGCCCCGGCATGTTCGAGGGGGGACTCGGTTATGAACTGACCGCGGTCTTCGAGTCCTATCCCACGCTCGAAGTTCCCGGTTTGTTCAAGTGGGAGTTCAACGATCAGTTCGCCGAAGAGGCCTTCACGGTCTATGACCACCCGAAGGTGCTCATCTTCCAGAAGCGCGCCGACTTCGACGCGGCGCAAGTGCGGTCCCTGCTCGGCGCGGTGGATCTGACACATGTCGTCCACCTCACGCCAAAGGCGGCCAGTTCGTATCAGTTCAAAGACCTGCTCCTGCCGCCCGACCGCCTGGCGCAGCAACAGGCCGGAGGCACGTGGTCGGACCTCTTCGATTACGACTGGCTGCAAAACAAATATCCGTATCTCGGATTGCTCATCTGGTATCTGTTCGTCTTCGTGCTCGGATTGTTCACGTATCCGATCATCCGCCGCGTCCTGCCCGGCCTGGCGGACAAGGGCTATCCGCTGGCGCGCACGCTGGGGCTGGTGATCCTCGCGTATGTGCCGTGGCTGTTGGGTTCGCTGGGAATCGCCTACAGCCGCGCGACCATCGCGGTCGTGTTCGCCGGGATCCTGCTCGTTGGGGCGTGGCAGGCCTGGGTCCAGAAGGACGCGCTGGTCTCCGAATGGAAGTCGAACCGCCGATACTTCCTGATGGTCGAGGGAATGTTCCTGTCCTTCTTCGTCGTTGACCTGCTCATCCGCCTCGGCAATCCCGATCTGTGGCATCCGTCGAAGGGCGGCGAGCGGCCGATGGATTTCTCGTATTTCAACGCAGTCTTGAGGAGCACGACCTTCCCGCCGTACGACCCGTGGTACGCGGGCGGCTATATCAATTATTACTATTACGGCTTCGTGCTGGTGGGCACGCCGGTGAAACTGCTGGGCATCGTGCCGACGATTGCCTTCAACTTTATTTTGCCGACGTGGTTTGCGCTGGTGGGCATCGGCGCGTTTTCGGTCGGATGGAATCTGGCCGCGGGTTCAAAGTCGAAAGTTGAAAGTTCGGAAGGTGAAGACCATCAACCATCGGCCTTCAACCTTCAACTGATAGCCGGTCTCGCGGCCGCGGCGCTGATGATTCTGCTGGGGAATCTCGGCACGGTGCAGATGCTGTTCCAGGCGCTCCAGCGCATGGCCGCGCCGGGCGGCATCATCACGGACGCCAACTTCTTCCAGCGCCTGTCGTGGTTCATGCAGGGACTGGGCAAGAGTTTGTCCGGGGAGGTGCTGCCGCTCGGTTACGGCGACTGGTATTGGAATCCCAGCCGCGTCATCCCGCCGGGACCGGGCAACGAGATCACCGAGTTCCCGTTGTTCACTTTTCTTTACAGCGACCTGCACGCGCACATGATCGTCATGCCGGTGACGCTGTTCGTCGTGGCGTGGGCGCTGTCGTTTGTGTTTCACTTGCGCGATGGACGGAAAGAGAGACTCGGGTCACTGTTGTCGAGCCTGCTCGCGCCGCTCGGTTTCGGCGCGCTGGTACTCGGCGCGATATACCCGACCAACACCTGGGACACGTTCACGTACCTGCCCCTGGCCGCGCTGGCGGCTGGCTATGCCTTGTTCCGTTACCTGCCATTGACCGAGAGACGCTTTGGCCTGCCTCCGTTCGTTCAACGAATCGCATTGACTCTGGCGGGCATGGGCGCGCTCGCCGTCCTGTCGCGCTTGTTCTACCAGCCGTTCTTCCACTGGTTTGGGCAGGGCTACAGTCAAGTTGATCCCTGGACGGCTTCACACACGCCGGTCTCCTCGTACCTGACTCACTGGGGCCTGTTCCTGTTCATCCTCTTTTTCTGGATGACGTGGGAGACGCGCGAGTGGATGGCCTCCACGCCTCTTTCTCACTTGAAGAAACTGCGCCCGTATCAACTGGTCATCGAACTCCTCGTCGCGGCCTTTTTCGTCGCGCTCTTTTATCTTCTCTACAAGGAAGTGGGCGTCGGCGCGATCGCGCTTCCGATGGCGATCTGGGCGGGCGTGCTGGTCCTGCGCCCGGGCCTCTCAGACTCCCGCCGCGCGGTGCTGTTCCTTGTCGGCACCGGCCTGACCCTCACCATCGTGGTGGAACTGGTCGCGCTGGTGGGCGACATTGGCCGTATGAACACCATCTTCAAGATCTACCTCCAGGCATGGACCCTGCTGGCGCTCAGCGCGGGCGCGGCCTTCGCCTGGACCCTGATGGACATCGCGCGCTGGTCGCGGCGCTGGCGCGGCGTCTGGCAGACGGGGCTGTCTATCCTGCTGGCCTGCGCGGTGCTGTTCTCCGTCTCGGCCACCACGGACAAAGTCCGCGACCGCATGACTCCCACCGCGCCGCACTCGCTCGACTCGATGGCGTACATGGAGACCTCGCTCCTGTGGGACTCGGTCAACATGGACATCGGGCAGGACTACCGCGCCATCCGCTGGCTGCAGGACAATGTGCAGGGTTCGCCCGTCATCGTCGAGGCCAACCTGCCCGAATACCGCTGGGGCACGCGCTACACCATCTACACCGGCCTGCCCAACGTGCTGGGCTGGAACTGGCACCAGCGCCAGCAGCGCGCCCTCATCCCGCCCAACCTCATCACGGACCGCATCACCGAGATCCAGGACTTCTACGTCACACTCGATCCCGTCGCGGCGAAAGCCTTTCTCGATAAATACGACGTCCGTTACATCATCGTCGGGCAGTTGGAGCAGATTTATTATCCCGGCGCGGGACTGGAGAAGTTTCCCCTGCAAAACGGCGTCCTGTGGCGCGAGGTGTTCCGCGATAACCAGACCGCCATCTACGAGGTGATTCGTTGATCTATCACATCGCCTCGCGCGCCGACTGGCAGTCCGCGCAGGAAAACGGCAGTTACACCGCCGACAGTCTCGCCGCGGAGGGCTTCATCCACTGCTCGAACGCGGAGCAGGTGGCGGACGTGGCTGAGCGTTTCTATGCCGGTCAGCGCGGACTTGTTCTGCTTGTGATCGACCCGCAGAAGCTTACCTCCGACCTGCGTTACGAGCCGGGCAGTGACAAACCCGATGAGTTGTTCCCTCACATTTATGGACCCCTGAACCTCGAGGCGGTCGCGTCCGTGCTCGACCTCGAACCTGATTCCGCGGGAAAGTGGACTCCTCCACCCGTATGACCGCGCCCCTCACGCCCCGCATCGCCATCCGCGCCGCGCGTCCCGACGACGCGCCGCTGGCCGCGCAGATGTTCCGTCTCTCGATGGGCGGACTGGCGGAGATGCTTTTCGACGACGACGCCCGCAAAACGGAATTGACTCTCATCCGCCTGTTCACGCGCGACGCGGGCCGCTTCGGTTACGGGGTGACCGTCGTTGCGGAGGTGGGGGAGAATCCCCTGGGCGTGCTGGCCGCCTTTTCGGGCGCGGCCCTCTCCCGTCTGAATCTGGAGGTGTTTGCCGCGTTCCCGAAAATCCTCGGCCTGGCCGGGACGTCCCGCCTGTTCTGGCGCGCCATCCCACACGCGTCCATCGAGGAGGCCAAAACGGACGAGTACTACATCAGCAACGTGGGCGTCCTGCCGCAGGCGCAGGGACACGGGATTGGCACGCGGCTGATGCAGTTCGCCGAGGAGGCCGCGCAGGCCGCGGGCTTGATGAAATGTTCCCTGCTGGTCGGCACGACAAATCATGGGGCGCGCCGCCTCTATGAACGGCTGGGTTACGAGGTGGTTTTCACGCGTTCCCACGCCAGCCCCGCCCTCAGTTACAATCGGATGGTCAAGCAACTGGGTCCTCGAACATGATCGCCTTTCTCTCCTGGTATTTCGTCGTCACCCTGCTCGGCTGGCTGACCGTCCCGCTGGCCTGGCGTCTGCTCCCCGGCCTGGGGGACCGCGGCTACACGTTTGCGCGCACACTCGGACTGTTGGGCTGGGCCTACGTCTTCTGGCTGTTGGCCTCGCTGGGTGTTTTGCGGAACGACGCGGGAGGCATTCTCTTCAGCCTGTTCGCGGTGATCGCGTCGAGCGCGTGGATTGTGATGAAAGACTCCGCTTCGCTGCTCGAATGGCTGAAGTCCAATCTGCGCCTCGTGATCGCGACCGAGATTCTCTTCCTCATTGCTTTTGCTTTTCTCGCCGTCGTCCGCGCCGCCAACCCGGAGGCCATCGGCACCGAGAAGCCGATGGAACTGGCCTTCATCAACGCCACCATGCGTTCCGAGTCCTTTCCGCCGAACGATCCCTGGCTTTCGGGCTACGCGATTTCCTACTATTACTTCGGCTACGTGATGACGGCCATGCTCGCCAAGCTGACCGCCGTGCCCGGCGGCGCGGCCTTCAACTTAATGCTCTCTCTGGTCTTTGCGCTCGGCGCGGCCGGCGCGTATGGGATTGTCTATAATTTATTGGCTGTGTACAAAGACCACAGGCAACAGACCGCGGACCGCGACTCGTTGTCCGTCGTCCGTCGTCCGTCGTCCGCGCTTCCCCTGCTCGGCCCTCTCTTCCTCCTCGTCTTCGGCAACCTGGAGGGACTGCTCGAAGTCCTGCATCGCTTCGGCCTGTTCTGGCGCTTCGGCGCGGACGGGAGCGTGGTCTCCTCCTTCTGGAACTGGCTGGCCATCAAAGACTTGAAGGACGCGCCCATCCCGCCGCTGGACGGAATCCCCGACCGCTTCTGGTGGTGGTGGCGCGCCTCGCGCGTCGTGCAGGACTACGACCTGTTCGGCAACCCCATCGAGATCATTGACGAGTTTCCATTCTTCTCTTATCTGCTCGGCGACCTGCATCCGCACGTGCTGGCTCTGCCTTTCGGCCTGCTGGCGGTCGCGGCCGCGCTCCATCTTTTCCTCGGCGGATGGCGCGGCGAGATCCGAATCTTCGGCCGCGTCCTTTTCATCAACTGGACGGGTTTCGCATTCATCGCCCTCCTGCTGGGCGGGCTGGCCTTTCTCAACACCTGGGACATCCTCATCGCCGCGGCGTTGATCGTCGGTGCATACGTGCTGGCCCGCGTCCGCGCCGGGGGCTGGAGTTGGAGACGCCTCGAGGACGTGTTCCTGCTCGGCCTGCCGTTGGGTGTCTCCGCGCTTTTGCTCTATCTACCCTTTTACGCTGGATTCTCCTCGCAGGCGGGCGGCCTCCTGCCCAACCTGCTCTTCCCGACGCGCGGCGCGCATTTGTGGGTCATGTTCGGGACTCTCCTCCCATTGCTATTTGCCTATCTGTACTATCTCTATCGCCAGCGGACTCCGGCGGACTGGCGCACGGCTCTCTTCCTGACCCTGGGCCTGGCTCTCGGCCTATGGGTCTTCTCCTGGCTGTTGGGACTCCTCATCCAAATCCGCGACCCGCTCCTCGCCTCGGAGTATCTTGCCTCACAGGGGATTCCCGATTTGGGCGGATTGTTCACCGCCGCGTTGGGCCGCCGCCTCTCCTATGGTTTCGGACTGCTCACCCTGCTGGCTTTGTTGACACCGACGCTTGCGTTCCTGCTGAAACAGAATTCGAACGAGCCGAACGATCAGCCTGTCAACCTTCAACCCTTCGACAAGGCTCAGGGCATGCCTTCGACCTTTGTACTCTTCATCCTTCTGCTTGCCGCCCTCCTCGTCCTCGCACCGGACTTTGTCTACCTGCGCGACCAATTCGGCTCGCGCATGAACACGGTCTTCAAGTTCTATTACCAGGTATGGCAGTTGTGGGCGCTGGCCGCGGCCTTCGGCGCGGCGGTGCTCCTTCAAAACCTGCGCGCTCTTTCTTCTTTCATCTTTCGTCTCTTTCTTGGCGTTTTGATCGTGATAGGCTTGATCTATCCGGTCTTCGGCATTGACAACAAGACCAACCGCTTCAAACCCTACGCGGGCTGGACCCTCGACGGGTCCGCGCACCTCGACCTCGAGGTCCCGGACGACGCGGCGGCCATTCACTGGCTTCAAACCGCGCCGTTCGGTGTCGTCGCGGAGGCGGTGGATCCCGGCAGTTACACGCCCTACGCGCGCGTCGCCACCTACAGCGGCCTGCCGACCGTACTCGGCTGGCCCGGCCACGAGTCGCAGTGGCGCGGCGGATTCGCGGAACAGGGAACCCGCGCTCAGGACATCGAGACGCTCTACGTCACGCCCGATTGGGAGGTTGCGAAGTCCATTCTCGAACAATACAACATCCGCTATATCTTCGTCGGCACGCTCGAACGGACGAAGTACGCGCTGGCGGAGGAGAAGTTCTTCCAGCATCTCGTCCCGGTCTTTCAGCAGGGCGGCACGGTCATTTACGAAGCGCCGCCGGAAACAAACTAGCGTAAAATACAACCGCCATGCAAAACCGTCCCATCCCCCGCGAACCGTTGTACTACACCCTTGCCTTCCTGCTGGCACTCGGCCTGCGTTTGATCGGCCTCGGCAAACTCCCGTTGACCGATTTCGAGGCGGGCTGGGCGCTTCAATCCCTGGGCGTCGTGCAGGGCACGGACCCGGCCCTCGGCCCCAACCCGGCCTACGTCCTGCTCACCAGTATTTTGTTTTATATCTTCGGCGCGGGCAATTTCCTGGCGCGGTTCTGGCCGGCGCTGGCCGGCAGCCTGCTGGTCTTCGTTCCCTATTTTTTCCGACATCGCCTCGGGCCGACGGCCGCGCTAATCCTGGCCTTCTGCCTCGCGGTGGATCCCGGCCTGGTGGCCGGATCGCGCATGGCCGGCGGGCCGATCCTGGCGGTGCTGTTCCTCCTGCTGGCCTGGGCCGCGTGGTCCCAGGCGCGGCCGCAGTGGGCCGGCGTCTTCGCCGCGTTGACCCTGCTCTCCGGCCCGGCCGCGTGGGCCGGCCTGCTCGGCCTCGTCCTCGCCTGGATGATCCGCCAGGGACTGGAGCGCCCGCCATCCACTGAATCCTCAACCGGAACATTCCCCACCTCGCCCGGCGAGCCAACCAAGCCCGAAACTCCCCCGCAGAAAACCGAAACCTGGAAGCCCGCGATTCTCCCCTTCCTTGCCACACTCCTGCTCGGCGGCTCACTGCTCTTCCTCGTCCCGGGCGGACTGGGCGCGTGGGCAGGCGCACTGCCTGCATATCTCAAGGGCTGGATCATGCCTTCCGGCGTTCCGGCCGGGCGCCTGCTTTTTGCCTTGGTCGTTTACCAGCCGCTGGCCATACTCTTCGGCGTGGTCGCCCTCCTCCTCGGCTGGTGGCAGGGACGCCGCCGCGCAATCCGTCTCGGCCTGTGGTTCGTCATCGCGCTCTTCCTCGCGCTGGCTCATCCCGCCCGCCAGGCGATCGACCTGGTCTGGGCGCTCATTCCGCTTTGGGCGCTGGCCGCTGAAGAACTCTCGCGCCACCTCGACTTCCCACAGGAAGACCGCCTCGAACTGATCGGCGTGTTCTCCTTCACCGTCCTCCTGCTCGTCTTTGCCTGGCTCGACCTGGCCGGGCTGGTGTGGACCGGCCTGCCCTCCCAGCAGGGAAGCGTGCGCATCTGGCTGTTCATCGGCTCGCTGGTTCTCTTGGTCGTCAGCCTCTTCCTCGTCGCCTTCGGCTGGTCGCGGCCGATTGCCCGCCTCGGCGGCGTGTGGGGCGCGGCGGCCGTCCTCGCTTTTTACACCCTCGGTGTGGCCTGGGGAGCGACCGGCCTGCGCACGCCCGGCGGGGTCGAGTTGTGGACGAACGACCGCGCCGTGGCCCAGGCGGACCTGCTCGCGCTGACCGCGGATCAGATCTCCGAGTGGAGCACGGGTCACACCGACGACCTGCCGGTCACCGTGCAAACCGCCGATTCCCCATCCGTGCTTTGGGCGCTCCGAAACCATGCCCCGCGCCTCGCCACCACCCTGGACCCGGCCTCCGCGCCGCCGCTGGTGGTCACGCCCGCGCTGGATAACCCGGGCCTGGCGGCCGCCTATCGCGGACAGGACTTCGTCTGGCGGCAGACGCCTTTGTGGGACGCTCTCCTGCCGACTGACTGGCTGCGCTGGTATTTCTTCCGCGATATGCCGGTGGAATCCGAGACCATCGTGCTGTGGGCGCGCGACGATCTCTTCCCGGACGCGCGGTAATCCATTTTCAAAGGTGTTTCATTCGTCTCATGCCTCAACGCCCTCCCGCCATCATCGCCATTGACGGTCCCGCCGCCTCGGGGAAATCAACCCTTGGGCGGCGTCTCGCGGATGCACTCGGCTATCTTTTCTTCGACACCGGCGTGATGTATCGCGCCATCACTTGGGTGACCATCCAGCGCGGCGTGGATGTGCGTGACGAGGCCGCGGTCACTGCGCTGGCCGAGGCCATCTCTATTGACGTGCGTCCGCCGTCCAGCCCGGACCGCTCTTGTGATGTCCTTGTGGAGGGTCGCGACATCACCTGGGAGACACGCCGTCCTGAAGTGGACGCCAACGTCTCGATTGTCTCCGCCTATCCCGGCGTGCGCCGCGCCCTCGGCCGGCAGCAGCGCCGCATCGGCCAGCGCGGACGCGTGGTGATGGTGGGACGCGATATCGGCACGGTGGTTTTGCCCGAAGCAGATTTGAAGATCTACCTCGACGCCTCGACCGCCGAACGCGCCCGCCGCCGCTTCGACGAGATCGTCGCCCGCGGCGGCTCCGCCGACTTAAACGAGATCCAAGCCAAGGTCGAGGAAAGGGATCGCATCGACTCGACCCGCACGGTCGCGCCCCTGCGTCCCGCCGAGGACGCGATCCGCCTCGATTCGGATAAAATGTCCGCGGATGAGGTCTTCGAGACTGTAAAGGCGTTGTGCCAGTGACCGAATCGTTCCACATCCCCCTGCGTTATCGCCTCACCCGCCCGATCCTGAAGGTCGTCTTTCAGTCCATCTTTCGCGTGCTGGCGCGCATCCGGGTCACGGGGCAGGAAAATGTGCCTCTCGGCACATCGTACATTGTTGCCATCAATCACATCTCAATTTACGACCCGCCTTTCGCGGCCGCCTTCTGGCCGGAGTCGTTGGAGATCATCGGCGCGGCGGATGTGTTCGACAAGCCCGGCCAGGGACAACTGCTCCGGCTCTACGGTGTGAAACCGGTGCACCGCGGCGAATACGACCGCGAATTGCTGGAGCACGTGATCCGCGCCCTGCGCGCCGGCCGTCGTTTGTTGATCGCCCCGGAGGGCGGACGTTCCCATGTGACCGCCATGCGGCAGGCGCATCCCGGCGTCGCCTACATCGTCGAGCAGACCGGCGCGCCGGTCCTCCCGGTCGGCGTGGTGGGCACGACCGAGGATTTCTGGCAGCGCGCCAAACGCGGCGAGCGCCCGCAATTGGAACTGCGCATCGGCGGGCTGCTTCGACTCCCGCCTGTCGAAGGGAAAGGCCCGGCGCGGCGCGAGGCCCGTCAGCGCAACGCCGACCTGGTCATGCGCCACATGGCCGGGCTTCTGCCCGAAGAATATCGAGGGGTGTATGCCGACTCAGCCATCCTCCCCGCCGAAGCCGGTCGCTGAAAAGTTCCGCCCCGAATTGACGCGCCTGCCGGAGTACACTTCGGCGCGGCGATTGTTCCGCCGATTTCTGCGCGGGCTGGCGCGCCTCATCGTGGATTTCTGGTTGAGGCCCGAAGTGCGCGGGCTGGAGAATTTTCCCCAAAAAGGACCTGCCGTCATCGCGCTCAATCATCTGGGCGACGCAGACGCGGTGCTGGTATTGTCTTACTTGCCGTCCATCGAGATCGACCCGTTGGGAGCAAGCGAGTTGTACGACCTGAAATGGCTTGGCAGATTGAGCGACTGGTACGGAACGATCTGGCTGCATCGCGGCCGCGCCGACCGCCGCGCCCTGGCCTGCGCGCTGGAGTCGCTCCGCCGCGGGCGGTTCGTCGCCATCGCCCCGGAGGGACGCGAGAGCCCGACCCGCTCGCTGGAGGAGGGCGCCTTCGGCGCGGCCTTCCTGGCTTTGAAAGCCGACGTGCCCATCGTTCCCGTTGCCGTGACCGGCACGGAGAACGAACGCGTTTATGGGTCGTTGCAGCGATTTCGCCCGCGCCGCGTCCACGCCACGATGACGGTGGGAAAGTCCTTCCGCCTGGCCCGGCCGGGCGGCCGCCGCGAGGCCATGCGACTGGGAACCGAGCGCATCATGCAGGAACTGGCGCGCCTGCTTCCGCCGCAGTATCGCGGCGTGTATGCCGGGGCGGTTCAGGAAAGGTAAGCCCAAACTCACGCCCCGGCGGGATTGCGGCTATAATCTTAGCGTTCGACCGCCGCGACATGGACCTTCCGGGCGGTAAAAAAGCGCTTATGCCATGACCTTCATCGGAACCCTGCTGACCAGTCCGTTCTACCTGCCGGGCCCCGACCTGTTCGGTTGGGGAATGTGGCTTTTCCTGTTCGCCGCGGCCGGTTTCCTCGTCATCCGCTGGCGCAGCCTCCAACCGGCCTGGAGCGGCCGTTCGTGGGGATGGTTCATTGGCCTGCTGCTCCTCACTCCCCTGACCGGCCTGTTCCTCGGCCTGCGATCCGCTTCCGGCGGAGGCCTGCCCCTGCCGGGCGTCCCGGCTGAACCGATGGCCCCGGCCACGATGCTGTTCTCGGCCCTGCCGTGGATGCTGGCGGCCGGGCCGCTCGGTCCGCTCGGGGCGGCCGCGCTCGGCGCGCTGGCGGGGCTCTTGCGCGGACTCTGGGATACGCATACCCTCTTTTCTTCCGTGAATTTCGCGCTCCTGGCGGCGGTCTTTGCCGTCAACGTGCGCCAGCGTTTTCGCACCCCGCTGTATGGCCTGATGCGCCAGCCGCTGGTCAGCGCGCTCATGCTCATCCCGCTGTATGCCCTGCTTTATCTGATCGGCGCGTTCTTCTCGACAGCCGCCTCGGCCACAGCCCGCCTCGATTATGCCCTCAGCAACCTGGGTATCGCGTCGTTCTCCTTCAGCGTCGAGATGCTGGTGGGCGGTTTGATCGCCCAGGCCGCGGCCGCCGCCTTTTCGTCCGCGTGGGGACGCGATGAGCCGCTCCAGCCCTCGCCCGCCGAAAAAAGCCTCGAGACCCGGTTCCTGCTTGGCACCGGGACGTTCATCTCCGTGCTCCTGCTCACCCTGCTGGTCGGCGACTGGCTGGTGGCCGGGCGCGCCGCGCAGGAAATGCTACGCGACCGCCTGTCCAGCACGGCCAGGTCCTCCTCCAAGAGCGTGCCTTTCTTCCTCGAAACGGGACAAAACCTCGCCGTCCAGCTGGCCGCGGACCCGCGCCTGCTCGATTCGACCGACCCCGAACTCTCGTCCCTGCTCGGCCAGCGCATCCAATCCAGCCCGTACTTCGACCAGTTCTTCGTGATTGACGTCTCCTCCGAATCCGTGCTGGGCGCCTACCCGTCCGCGGCGCGCGAGGACTTCAGCCTGTACCCGGAAGAAGAGGCCGGCCTGCCCCTCGCCGCCAGCGGCGTGCTGACGCAGATCTACACCGTCCCGCCCGTCACGCGCGGCGCGGGCGCGGCGCGCGTCTCGTTCATGATCGCCATCGTGGATAACGCCGGGCAGGTCCGGCGCGTCCTGCTCGGCCGCACGGACCTTGGCACCAACCCGCTCACCCAGCCCCTGATCAACAGCCTGCAAAGCGTTTCAGAATTGAATGGCGAAGGCACTCTGCTCGATGAGAATGGACTCATTTTATATCACCCCGATCTCAGCCGCGTCATGACTGTTTACAACGGCCGCCGCGACGCCGAGGCGGAGTTCTATGCCGAGACCGCCTCCACCGGCACGCGCCAGTGGGTCTACTACCAACCGGTCGAGGGCCGCCCGTGGGCCATCGCGCTCAGCATCCCGGCCGAGCAGGCCCAGCGGCTGGCATTGCAGATTGCCCTGCCGCTTTCCTTGATGATCCTCGCGCTGGCGCTGGTGGCTTTGCTTGCCCTGCGTTTCGGCCTGCGCACCGTGACCGGGTCCCTGCAAAACCTGGCCGTGGAGGCCAAGCGCATTGCAGACGGCAAACTCGACCGGCCCCTGCGCGCCGACGGCGCGGACGAGGTCGGCCAGTTGCGGCGCGCCTTCGAGCAGATGCGCGCCAGCCTGCGCGCCCGCCTCGACGAACTCAACCGCTTGCTGGCCGTCAGCCAGGGCGTGGCCTCCAGCCTCGAGATGCAGGACGCGGTCAAGCCCGTGCTCGAGGCGGTGCTCTCGACCGGGGCCAACGCGGTGCGCGTGGTGCTGTCGCCGACGATCCTGCCCAAGACCTCGATTGAACTTCCATCGCGCTTCGCGGTCGGCCCGGCGCGCGACAAGTACGCCCATCTCGACGAGCAGATCCTGAACCTTACCCAGCAACAGGAACGGCTGGTGCTCCCGAACCTGGCCCGCGCCCGCGCCGGTCTCGAACTGGACCAGAGCCTGCCTCACCCCGCTGCGCTCCTGGCCGTTCCCCTGCGCCACGAGAATCGCTATTACGGCGCGATGTGGGCGGCCTACGACCAGCCGCACGAATTCTCCGAAGCCGACGCGCGCTTCGTCACCACGCTGGCGGGCCAGGCCGCGCTGGCCGCGGCCAACGCGCAACTCTTCCAGACGGTCGAGATCGGACGCCGCCAGTTGGAAGCCATCCTCAATTCCACGCCGGACCCGGTGCTGGTCACCGACCGGCAGGGACGCCTCCTGCTGGCGAACGTGGCCGCGGGCAAGGTGCTGGGCACGGCGGCCGGCAAGGCCGAGGGACAGTCCCTCGAACGCGTGGTCAAGCAGAAATCGCTGCAGGAGTTGTTGCAGTCTCCGGCCGGGGAACGGCAGACCATCGAGATCGTCATGCCCGACGGACGCACGTACCTCGCCACGGCCTCGCCGGTCGTTTCGGAGGGAGGCCCCATGGGCCGCGTCTGCATCCTGCGGGACGTGACCCATTTCAAGGAACTGGATTCGATGAAGTCCGAGTTCGTGGCGACGGTGAGTCACGACCTGCGTTCGCCACTGACGCTAATGCGCGGCTACGCCACCATGCTCGAAATGGTGGGCGAGATCAACGAGCAGCAGCAGGGTTACGTCCGCAAGATCGTCTCGGGCGTGGAGAACATGTCACGCCTGGTCAACAACCTGCTCGACCTGGGGCGCATCGAGATCGGCGTTGGTTTGCAAGTTGAGACCGTTTCCATCCACGACATCATCGAGCGCGTGACCGGCGCGTTGCAGTTGCAGGCCAACCAGAAGAATATCGCGTTGACCGTCGAGCCGCTCAAAGATGTCCCTTCCGCCATCGAAGCCGACCAGGCCCTGTTGCATCAGGGGGTGTACAACCTGGTGGAGAACGCAATCAAGTACACGCCCAACGGCGGCAAGGTTGGTGTACGCGTATATGCCTCCGACGGACGCCTGACCTTCGAGATCAAGGATAACGGCATCGGCATCGCCGCCGCGGACCTTCAGCACCTGTTCGAGAAGTTCTACCGCGGCCACCAGCGCGAGGCGCGCGCCCAGCACGGCACCGGGCTGGGACTGGCCATCGTCCGTTCGATTGCCGAACGGCACGGCGGAAGGGCCTGGGTCGAGAGCGAACTCGGCAAGGGCAGTACCTTCTTCCTGCAAATTCCCCTTACGCAACCGAAAGACTCTGCCACTTCCTAAAACGAGTGGATTTGACTATAATCCAGCCTTGCCCCCGCTCGCTGGAGGGCTTATATTTTGCCTGTTACCTGAAAAGAGAACCATGAGCACGGTAGCACCCGAACATCACGACCGGTCCGAACTTCTGCGGCGCACCACGAAACACACCCCGCGCCGCTCTCTTAGCCACTGGTTCATCGGCCGCCCGCTTCCCACGGCCGACGCCGCTCACGAAACAATTGGAAAGGCCGTAGGTCTGGCTGTTTTCGCCTCCGATGCGCTTTCCTCAAACGCGTACGCTACACAGGAGATTCTGGTCATCCTGGCCGCGGCCGGGACGATGGCATTTGGCTATGTCTTCCCGATTGCCCTGGCCATTGTGGTCCTGCTGGTGATCGTAACCATCTCTTACGAGCAGATCATTCATGCATATCCAAACGGCGGCGGCGCCTATATCGTGGCAAAAGACAACTTGGGGGAACAGGCGGCCTTGATGGCCGCCGCCGCCCTGTTGACGGATTACGTCTTGACGGTCTCGGTCTCGATCGCGTCGGGAGTGGCCCAGATCGTTTCGGCCTATCCTGAATTGTTCCCCTATCGCGTTGTGTTGTCTGTGGTCTTCATATTTCTGGTCATGCTGGTCAACCTGCGGGGTGTGAGAGAATCTGGCCTGGCATTTGCCATTCCCAACTATTTTTTCATTGTCATGATGCTGATGACACTTGGCATTGGCGTGGTGCGCTATCTTACAGGTTCGCTTGGAACAGTCGTGGATCCACCCGAATTGGAAATTGCCGAGACGCTGGGAATGATCACGCCCTTCCTGATCCTGCATGCCTTTTCCAGCGGTACCGCCGCGTTGACCGGGATCGAGGCCATTTCGAATGGCATCACCGCGTTCAAGGAACCGCGCAGCAAGAACGCCGGGATCACCCTGATGTGGATGGGCGCGATCCTGTCCACCATGTTCCTGGGCATATCTTTTCTGACCAAAAATATCGGCGCCATTCCCTCCGAACAGGAAACGGTCGTCTCACAGTTGGTTCGCACCGTCTATGATGGGCGCGGCATGTTCTACCTTGCGTTAATCTCTGCGACTGCTTTTATTCTGGTGCTGGCGGCCAATACTGCTTTTGCCGGTTTTCCCCGCTTGAGCGCCCTGGCGGCCCAGGACGGTTTCCTGCCGCGCCAGTTGACGTACCGCGGAAGCCGTCTCGTCTACTCGCGCGGCATCATCGCGCTGGCTGGCATCGCCGCCTTTTTGGTGATCATTTTTCAGGCGAGCGTCTCCCGCTTGATTCCCCTGTATGCCATCGGCGTCTTTCTATCCTTCACTTTGGCGCAAGTTGGAATGGCGCGGCGCTGGTGGCGAATTGGTAGACTCAAACCGGGTGAGGAACTGACAGAGAGCGGTTCAACTCTCAGGTTTGATCCTTCCTGGCGCTTCAAGATGGCATTGAACACTTTCGGGGCTGCTTGTACCGGGATCGTGATGCTGGTCTTCTCTGTCACGAAATTCGTTGACGGCGCTTGGATGGTGTTGATCATCACACCGTTGTTGATGGCGGGATTCAAATCCATCCATCGTCACTACGGGCGCGTCGCCAAAAGTCTGAGCCTTGACCATTACACCGAGCCCGCCACACATGTGACCCGCCACCGCGTCATCATGCCGGTCAGCGGTGTGCACCAGGGCACGCTGGAAGCCCTGCGTTACGCGCGCATGCTCTCCCACGATGTGACCGCCGTCCACGTCTCGATTGACCCGGTCGAGACCGAACGAATCCAGAAGAAGTGGAAGACCTGGGGCGACGGAGTCCGCCTGTTCATCCTGGATTCGCCCTATCGTCTCTTCATCGAACCCCTGCTCGATTACGTGGATGAAATCCTGGCCCACCGCCAGTCCAACGAGGTCATCACCATCGTCGTGCCGCAGTTCGTGGCGGGCTCCCCGGTGGAAAATGCCCTGCACATGAACACGGCGGATTTACTGCGCAAGGAACTGCTTTCCACGCCGGGCGTCGTCATCACGGACGTGCCGTATCAGGTGTCGAAGCCGAAGGAGAACGCATGAATTTCATTATCGTTGGCTGTGGGCGCGTCGGCGCGGAACTCGCCCTGCGCCTCTACAAGAGCGGCTACCAGGTGGTCGTCGTGGACCAGAACGAGGAGTCGTTCAACCGCATCAGCCCCGAGTTCCGCGGCCGCACCGTGCACGGCGAGGCCCTGCGCGAGGAGGTGCTCGAACGCGCCGGCGTCCGTGAGGCGTACGGGCTGGCCGCCGTCACCAATTCGGACACGCTCAACGCCGTCGTCGCCCACGCCGCCCGCTCGATCTACAAAACGCCCGTCGTGGTCTGCCGCAACTACGACCCGCGCCTGCGCGGCATGTTGGAAGCCTTCGGCATGCAGATCGTCAGTTCCACCTCCTGGGGCGCGCAACGCACGGAGGAACTGCTGATCGGAGTGACCACGCGGGCTGTGTTCTCGGCGGGGAACGGCGAGGTGGAAGTCTACGAACTGACCGTCCCGGACGCCTGGGGCGGAAAGACCTGGGACGACCTGAACCGCGGCAACCCGGACTGTCTGCCGGTCGCACTGACCCGCGCCGGGCGCGCCCTCCTGCTGGCCACCGATACGTTCCTGGAAAGCGGCGACCTGATCAACGTCAGCGCCACGTTCGACGGCATCAAAGTCCTGCGGGCGCGGCTCGAATCGGGAGCGGAGGCGTAATATGTTCGTATTCATTGCTGGCGGCGGACGCACCGGCGCCCAACTGGCCTCCCTGTTGCTTTCGGAAAAATACAAAGTCCAACTGGTGGATGATCGTCCCGACATCCTGGCACGCCTGCACGAGGAACTGCCGACCGAAACGATCTACCAGGGCAACCCGATTGACCCGTCCGTGCTGGCGGCGGCGGGAATCCACCAGGCCCACGTGGTTGCGGCCTGTACTCACGACGACGCCGCCAACCTGACCATTTGTTTCATCGCCCGCACGTTGTTCAATGTGCCGCGCACCATTGCCCGCATCAACAATCCCCGCAACGCCTGGCTCTTCGGCGAAAACTTCCACGTGGACGTTGCCATGAACCAGGCCAACCTGATGGCCCACCTGATTCAGGAGGAGATGTCGCTGGGCGACATGATGACCCTGCTCAAGATCCGCCGCGGACGCTACTCGCTGGTGGAGGAGAAGGTCGAGAAGGGCGCCAAAGCCATCGGCGTGCCTCTCAAGGACCTGGGCCTGCCGCAGGAATGCATCATCGCCGCCATCATCCGCGATGGACAGGTCACCCTGCCGCGCGGCACCTCCGCCTTTCAGGAATGGGACGAGGTCTTGGCCATCACCACGCCGGAGAGCGCCAGGGAACTTTCCCAATTGCTCTCCGCCTCCACGCACCCGGAACGGGATGCCGATAAAGGATGACGCAAAACGACTGTCACTCGAAAAAGGTGACAGTCGTTTTTTCTCATTCGGTCTATAATATTTTTGCAAAATTTTCCCCATCTCTTCTTCAGGAGACTCCATGTCCAACATAGACTGGCTTCAGCAGGAGATTGACGGCCTCAAGGAACAGGGCCTGTACAACCGCATCCGCACCATCGGCTCGCCGCAGGGCGCATGGCTGATCGTGGACGGCAAGCAGGTGCTCAACTTCTGCTCCAACAACTATCTTGGTCTCGCCAACCATCCCAGGGTTGTCGCCGCGGCCAAATCCGCCGTGGATTCGATGGGTGTCGGCCCGGCCGCGGTGCGTTCCATCGCAGGCACGATGACTCTGCACGTCCAGTTGGAGGAGCGCCTCGCCAAATTCAAAGGCGTCGAGGCGGCCATCACCTTCCAGAGCGGATTCACCGCCAACCTCGCCACCATCCCCGCGTTGGTCGGAAAAGAGGACGTGATCTTCTCCGACCGACTCAACCACGCCTCGATCATTGACGGATGCCGACTCTCCGGGGCGCGCATTGTGGCCTACGAACACAACGATCCGACCGCGCTCGAGGCTGTCATCAAGGAAAACGCGGGCACCTACCGCCGCGCGCTGGCCGTCACCGACGGCGTCTTCAGCATGGACGGCGACATCGCGCCCCTGCCCGCCCTCTACGAGGTGGCGAAGAAATACGACATTCTCTTCATGGTGGACGACGCGCACGGAGAAGGCGTGCTCGGCAAGGGCGGACGCGGCATCGTGGATCATTTCGGCCTGCACGGCAAAGTGGATGTGGAAGTGGGCACTCTGTCCAAAGCCTTCGGCGTGGTGGGCGGCGTGGTGGCGGGTAAGGCCGTGATCGTCGAGTGGCTTCGGCAACGCGGACGCCCGTTCCTGTTCTCCTCCGCGGTGACCGTCCCCGACGCGGCCGCCTGTCTCGCCGCGATTGACCTGCTGGAAGAATCCACCGAATTGGTGGATAAACTGTGGGACAATGCCAAGTACTTCAAGGCCGAGATGAAGAAACTGGGCTTCGATACCGGCATGAGCGAGACGCCCATTACGCCGGTGATGTTGGGTGAAGCGCCGCTGGCCCAGCAGTTCAGCCGCGAACTGTTCGAGGAGGGCGTATTCGCCATGGCGATTGGGTATCCCACCGTGGCGAAGGGCAAGGCGCGCATCCGCGTGATGATCTCCGCCGCGCACGACCGCGACGATTTGGGCAAGGGGCTGGAGGCCTTCGCGAAGGTGGGAAAGAAACTCGGCGTCATCTAGTCGGATGGTCGCGTAGTCGGATAGTCCGGGCGGCGGAGGGGTGGACGCCGCCCAAGAAAACCTGATAGAGGGAAGAATGAAATCGAAGAATCCCGCGTTTGAAAACAGTCTTGTTTGTCTTCAACATCCATTAACCCTGGCAAGCATCGTCATTCTTCTGCTCAATGACCATGTGCTGAAAATTCATACTCCTTCGTGGCTGACGGGGAAACTTAGCGACTTTGCGGGATTGTTTTTCTTTCCCTTCATTGTCGCGGCGGGCTTGAGTCTGGTTCTTTCTAAATTCGATATCTCAAGTCAGCATATTGGGAAAATCGCTTTCGGTTTTGTAGCAGTTTGGTTCGTTTTGCTCAAGACAGTACCTCTCATTAATTCTCTGACTGCCCAGTTTGCATCGCTGTTTATTGGTTCACCCACTCGCCTGGTTCTTGATATCACTGACTTACTCGCATTGACTGTCTTATTCCCTGCATGGAAACTGTGGAACCAATCTCAGCGAATAAAGTCCACCAGATTCGCGTATGTGGTTTTATCAATTGGAGCACTTGCCATCATTGCAACGTCACCTAGGGATTGGGCGGTAACAAGTGTCACGGATTTAGAGTTTTCCGAGGATGGTATTCTGTATGCGGGAGACCGGGAGACTTTTGGAAAGGAATCTTATCCAGTGGCTATAAGCTCTGATGGTGGGTTAACATGGGAGCGCGATCATAACGATGAGCGTTTGCCGGTGGGCGATACTAAATCTTATCCCATTGAAGTTTGCCATCGATTACATGAATTTGGGCCGACTTGTTATCGGGTCACAAGCGATCATCAGTTTGAATATTACAACACTTCATGGATGAAGGTATTTCGTGATGACATAGTTGTAAGAGCATACGATGTCATTATTTTTGAATGGGAGGGAAAGCAATATATGCTTGTGGCGATTGGAGAAGGGGGTGTATTGCGACGTGAACTGCCTGATGGAAATTGGGAGATCGTTCCTGTTATAAATGCAAAAAGTTGGTAGTGTATATGAAAACTTCTCTTCAGCATCACCGTCATTCCATCCGCCTGAAGGGATACGATTATTCGCAGGCCGGGGCGTATTTCGTTACGATGGTGACGTTTCAACGCGAATGTTTGTTTGGCGAGGTTTTGGACGGGGAAATGGTTTTGAGCAAATTCGGGCAGGTTGCACAACAACAATGGGAGAAATTACCGCGCAGATTTCGGAACATCGAAGCGGATACGTTTGTTGTCATGCCGAATCATATCCATGGAATCATTGTGATTAATGATGATACCCGTAGGGGCACGGCGGAGAGCGCGAAGGATCTTGGCGTGGAATCATCCCGCCGTGCCCCTACAAAGGAACAATTTCAAAAACCAGTGCCAGGTTCGATACCAACCATTGTCCGTTCATACAAATCGGCCGTTTCGTATCGTATCAACCTAATGCGCGGTATGAGAGATGCGCCTGTCTGGCAGCGCAATTATTACGAACGCGTCATCCGCAATGAAAGGGAAATGGAATCGTTCTGGAATTACATTCACGCCAACCCCATGCAGTGGGAAACGGACGAGGAAAACTTGTCCCACCCCTGATTTGTGACATTCGTCCGTATTCCAAACGGGGTGATACGCGTGTATCATTTCTCCCATGCCGCACAAACAGGCTGAACACAAAGACCACCTCCACAACCGCGCCTCGCTGACACGCTTCGCCTGGCTGTCCATCGGCGCGGCGGTGGCGACGATTGCTCTTAAAACAATTGCCTACCTTCTGACGGGTTCCGTAGGCCTGCTCTCGGACGCCATCGAATCCATCATCAACCTGGTGGCGGCGGTCGTGGCGCTGGGCATGCTCTCGATTGCCGCGCGCCCGCCGGACGAGAGTCACTTGTACGGCCACGGCAAGGCCGAATATTTCTCCTCCAGCCTCGAAGGCCTGCTCATCCTGGCCGCGGCGGGCGGCATCGCGTGGACCGCGATCCAGCAGCTGATCCATCCGCGGGAACTGGAACAGCTCGGGCTGGGTCTGACCGTGTCCGCCATTGCAGGCGCAATCAACTTTGGGGTGGCGCGCGTCCTGCTGGCGGCTGGCAAACGTCATCGCTCCATCACCCTCGAGGCCGACGCCCATCACCTGATGACCGATGTGTGGACTTCGGTGGGAGTAATTGCCGGTGTGGCGGTCGCCGCCCTGACCGGCTGGCAGGTGCTCGACCCGCTCGTGGCACTGGCCGTCTCGGTTAATATCATTTGGACGGGATTCAATTTGTTGCATCGTTCAGTAGCGGGCCTGATGGACGCGTCTCTTCCACAGAAAGACCAGCAGGCGATTGAAACGGTGCTGGCGAAGTACCGCGAGCGCGGCATCCAGTTCCACGCCCTGCTCACGCGGCAGGCGGCCTCGCGCCGCTTCATCTCGGTGCACGTGCTCGTACCCGGAGACTGGACCGTGCACGATTCGCATCACATTGCCGAGGACATCGAGCGCGACATCCGCGATGCGGTCGGCGATGCCAACGTCTTCACCCACCTCGAACCCGTCGAGGACGAGATTTCCATGCACGACATCCCGCTGGATCGCTGAACGACGGGGAAAACAAAGGACTGGCCTCAACCAGTCCTTTTGTTTACTCCATTGATTGACCGCGCATCAGCGCAACTTTATACGGATACAATGTGGCCCGCATCACCCCTCCGACGACGGCCGGGTCGGCCTCCATGATCGCCCGCGCCGCCGATTCGTCCTCCGCTTCGAAGACCGCGATCCCGAAGGTGTTCTCGTCCGCGTTCTGCGTCCGCCCGACGAGGATCGTCACACCCTTTTCGGTCAGGTCCTCCAGGTACGCGAAGTGACGCGAGACCGTCTCGGCCTCTTCGGGGGTCGGCCCTTCGGTCACCATGCCGAGGCGGGCGGGCTTCAGAAAGTAAAGCCATTGTTGCATCGGCTATCTCTGCAATAGAAAGAACGCGGCCACTGCCAGCACACCGCAGAGTATCAGTCCGCCCAGCGCCGCGAACAGGATGCCCGGCCGCGTTCCTCTGTCCTCCGAGATGGCCGACGCGGCCGGCGCGATGGGCGTGGAGGCGCGCACCGCGGGCTGGTCCCAGGTGGGTGCGGGTTCGGCCTTCGGCGCGGACGCGCCCTGCGGCAGGAATCCAAGTTCCCTGAGTTTGGCCATGCCCTGTTCGAGTCTGGCGCGGGTCTCGGGCGGCAGGGTCTCCATCGAACTGACCGGCTGTCCGTTGACGAACACGGTCGTCGTCGCCGCGTTGACGATGTTGCTCACGATGTCGCCCTCGAAAATGTCGGGGATGCCGTCCTGGTCCGCGTCCGCGAACACGGACATGACCTGCTCGTAGGCCTGTCGTTCGGCGGCGGGCATTTCGTCAACACTGTTATAGGTCTTGTTGTTGAAGATGATGTGTGGCACAGGAGTCTCCTCACAGGCGGTAAAAGTTGCCTGATTATAACGCGAGGCGGTGCACGACTCCCATTACCGCTACGCGGCCGCCTTTAACACTCTCAGCGCCCGCAATGTCACCCACGGATTGGGCTTGTTCCTTGCTCCGAATTCGAGCCACATTTTACCCCTCGGTTCGTATTCCTGAGGCCAGCGTCCGCGGTCGTCCTGCTTCGAGCGGATGAGTTCGAACGTCTTCGCCAGTCGCGGGTCGCGGCCGCAGCCGAGTCCGATTAGCGCCTCGGCGGTCTGCAAAATATCGGTGACGTAGAAGACGGGGAAGCCGAACTTCCACCAACTGCGGTTGGGCCTGCCTCCCGTTCGTGTTGGATAATCCGCCGTGGACGGCTCCACGCTGAAGAGGAAATCCACGCCCCGGCGGATCGCCCGCTTCATCAACCCGCTTCGTTTCTGGACGGGGAGTTTGCTCAGCGCCAACATCACTTTGACCCCGCCCCAGGCGCACGGCAAATTGCCGTTGACGCCGCACTCGAAGTTCGGTCCGCTCTTGTACGCGTAATAGCGGACGGGCGCGTCCTTCTCCTCTTTCGGCGCGACGCCCTCGCCCGTCAGCGTGCGCGCCATCCACTCGTAGGCCAGTTCGAGACGAGAGTCGTCACAGCCCATCTCCGTCAGCGACCAGATCATGTTCCCTTGCAGGCAGTCCACCGTCCCCGACGGCGCGCCGGAAGTAGTCGTTGTAAACTGACCGCCTGCTGTCATGTGATCCAGTAAATACTTGCAGGCTCGTTCGAGGCGCTTGTCCTCCGTCACCGACGCGCCGAGTTGCGCCAGCAATATCATCGCCCAGACCGTGGAACGATACTTCGGGTTATAGCCCGGTCCCGCCTTGAGCCAGTAACCCTCCTTCTCCATCTTTGACAGCACAAACGCAATCGGTCCCTCCTTGTGCGCCAACTTCCGCGCCGCCTTCAATTTCTTGTCATCGGGTGGAAGGTCAAGCAAATCGCGCATCGCCACATAGCGGACATCTGCCGAGTCTGATTCGAGCAGCCACGAGACCGAGTCCCCACGCAGTTGGGTTTGCCAGGACATGCGTTGCTCCTTTCGAGGAAGAGGGGATGTCCGTCCGCATGAAAATAGTATACACTACCGTCTCTATACCAATGGGTTCATTATGTATTTTGCAACTTTAATGCCAAAAGGAGTAATTCTTCCTTTCAACTGATGAATGCCTTTGTCGGTAATCATCGTTTTTAGGCCTGTCATTTGCTGTAAACCTTTATCATGTAATTCTTGCATTGTTCGTGAGATTTCATCCTCTTCCCAATCGGGTAGTAGCCTGCGCAATATATCCATGATAGTAGTTGACAACCCTCGACCTTCACCGACAACATTTCCGCGGCGTTTATCAGCGGCTATAGGATCGTAAAGAATTTTTAGCAGAATGATGTGTCGTGACTGCCAATTAGAAAGCAAAGTGGTTATCTCTTCGATATCGTTGTACTTAGGATTCGCGGATAAAACCGAGTTAAGAAATACCGCTCTAAGAGCATCTAATTTTTCCTGTTGCCGTGTATCAGAGGCTTTACTAAAGATGTCCTCGGTTAAATCACGAAATTCTTCCTGTTTTACAAATTCCGAGTTCACTCTATCTTCTAGTTGTTTTAGATCCTCAGCAAGGTTTATGAGAAATCTGTTTAGCCGTTCATTCTTCTGCCTCTCTAGGAAGAACATCGCTGTGCTAGATAAAATTCCTCCCGCTACAGGAATCACCTGTAAAGCTATAGAAGCAATTTCCGCGGTTGTTTCAGTCGGATTAGTTTCCAGTGGATTTTCAGATTCTTTCATTGTTATCTCCTGATGCTCATCCTTGCATTTGCTCCCACTCCCTCAACTTCTCATCCATTTCCTTCTGGACGCGCTCGTACTCCTTCCCCAACACCGCCACCTCCTTCGGGTTCACAAATGGACTCTCCAACTGCGCGCCGAGATTCGCCAAGAGATTACTATTCTTGCGAAAGGGAATCCACATCCAGCAAATCCTGTGGGCGTCCCGCCGCACGTTTGGAAGCAATCAGATCTTGTTTTGAAATGAATATGACATTCATGCCGTCGAAGTCCACGACGACGCGCCTGTTCCAGCATTCTTCAAACTGAACGCCTGGGATTCCCATAATCACATCCACGCGGACAGGTGGAACACCCATTTGAAAGAAAAAGCCTTCTTCGGCAAAATCGTTCGGCGTCAAACCAGCCAACGGCGCGCCAAATTCTTTCAGCGCGTTAAAAACCGCTTCGGCATTCGCTTGGTCGGTACTGATCAGCACGTCGAGGTCTTTGGTAAAGCGCGGTTCTGTATATTGAACGACCGCATATCCCCCAATGACCATGTACCTAACGTTGTGGTCGTTGAAAATGCGTAACAGATCGCTGAAGTCGGAGTTGACGAACATCGCGTCCCTTCACTTTCATGGCATGGACGATCATTTCCCACACGGCGTCGAAGCGCGCCTTGGGCGGCTGGGACTGCCAGAATTTCAGGTCGAATGACCTGTCCATGTCCTGCAACTTGCCTCGGCGTTCCACAAAATTGGTTCTCATGGCTTCTTTTATATCACAACTCGTTTTATCCTGCTTATCCCTGCAACCCCTCCCACTCCCTCAACTTCTCATCCATCTCCTTCTGGACGCGCTCGTACTCCTTCCCGATCACCGCCACCTCCTTCGGGTTCACGAACGGACTCTCCAACTGCGCGCCGAGATTCGCCAAGTCCGCTTCGAGGGCGGCGATGGTGTTTTCGAGTTCCTGGAGTTGGGCTAGTTTTCTTCTTTCGGCTTTCGCGGCGGCTTTTGATTCGGAGTGCAACGTCTCCCGACGTTGCGTTTTCTTGCCACCATCCAAAGTCTGGAGACTTTGGAGTCCTTCCGCCTCTAACAGCGCTTTCTTTTCTCTTTCCTCTTTCATCTGGCTGTACGTGCCATTGAACACCGTCAACGCGGACTCGTCAGGATTGATCTCCCAAATTTGCGTAGCCAGCGCGTCGATCAGATAGCGGTCGTGACTGACGAGCAGGATCGTCCCATCGTAGTTATCCAGCACGGACTGCAACACCTCTTGCGCGGGGATGTCGAGGTGGTTGGTCGGTTCGTCGAGCAGGAGGAAGTTGGTTTGCTGGAGCGCGAGTTTGGCGAGGGCAAGACGTCCACGCTCGCCGCCGCTGAGCATGTCCACGAGTTTGTAGGCGTCATCACCCGAGAACAGGAACTTGCCCAGCAGGTCGCGCACCTCGTGGAACAGGAACTCAGGCCGCACCGACTGGATCTCCTGTAGGAGCGTCTTGCGCGGGTCAAGTCCCTCGTGGGCTTGGGCGAAGTAGCCGATGTGGAGCGACGCGCCCATGATGACCTCGCCTCCCAGCGGAGACAGTTTCTCAAATGCAGGTTTATCCGCAGATTGGGCAGATGACGCAGATTTTTTCTTTTCTTTTTCTGCGTAATCCGTAAAATCTGCGGATGAAAATTGGCTTTCCTCGTAACCCAAAATCGTTTTCAGGAAGGTGGTTTTGCCCGCGCCATTGGGACCGATCAACGCCGCGCAATCCTGTCGGCGCAGGGTGATGTCTTCAGCCGCGAACAAAAACTTGCCCGCGTCGCCGCGCCCTTTGTCGGGGGGATAGCCGACTTGCAGATTCTTCGTCCGCAAGACCAACTCGCCCGAGCGCGCGGCAGTCTTCAAACGCAAATGGAATTTCGGCGGACGGTTGTCGGGCAAACGCAGGGCGCGCACGTGACGCTCGGCCTCCTCCACGCCAAACGGCGAGGTGGTGGTCTCCACATCCAATTGACTCCAATTGGAGTTGACGACCGCTTCCATGCCGAGTTGCTCGATGGCCTGCACGACACGCGTCAGCCGTTTAAGTTTGCCCTTGGCCTGCAACGTGTTCTGCCCCGAAATATTTTTCTTGATGTACTCCACATCCTTGAGAAGTTTTTCTTTTTCGCTGTTGAAAATTTCCTCGCGGCGATTCCAACGTTCCTCACGCTGTTGCAGATAGTGAGTGTAATTTCCGCGATAGACCTCCGCGCCATCGGGACGCATTTCCAGGATCACGTTGGCGGCGCGATCCAAAAAATATCTATCGTGCGAAACAAGAACCGCCGCGCCCTGCCACTGCGCGAGATAACTTTCCAGCCACTCCACGGCGCGGATGTCGAGATGGTTGGTCGGCTCGTCGAGCAGGAGCACGTCGGGGTCAGAGAGCAAGAGGCGGGAGAGAAAGGCGCGAGTGCGCTGTCCACCCGAAAGGTGGTCGAGCCGCATGTCGTAGTCCGACGCGTCGAAGCCCAGGCCCGTCAACACCTGCTTGATGCGCGTCACGTACGTGTATCCGCCGCGCCGCTCGAAGTCGTGTTGCAGTTTGCCGTAACGATCGAGCAGGTCGGAGTTCGCGTTCGCCATTTGCGATTCGAGTCGATGAAGTTCGTCCTGCTGTTGGATGAGACTCGCAAACGGACTCAGACACGCCTCCCAAAGCGTGCCCTCCATTTGAAAATCGGCCTCCTGCGACAGATACCCGATTCGCGCGGACCTCGCGCGGGTCACCGTCCCCGTCGAGGCTTCTTCGTCCCCGATCAGGATACGGAGCAGCGTGGTCTTGCCGCAGCCGTTGGGACCGACGATGGCGAGCCGCGCGCCCTTTGGCACGGAAAACGTGACGCCGCGGAAAATATCTTCCGCGCCGAAGGATTTGGAGAGGGAGGTGGCGGTGAGGAGGGACATTCAGTGATCAGTTATCAGCGTTCAGTATTGCGTGGTGGGTGGTGCGTGGTGCGTAAGCGCCCCGAATTATAAAGCAATCGAAAAACCGGGCCGCTTATGAATTCTTGGAAGGCAGAAAGTAAAAAAGTTGATCTATCAACAATAAGCCGATAGTGGCCGCCTTGACTGAAAAATCTTCCGGCCTAGCCACCCCATGCGCAATTGTATGCCTCGAGATTTCTTCGGGTTGCTCAGGATTGAAATTGCGAAAATATACCTCGTCGAGGTATTTATGAAACATACGAGGCAATAGAATATTTCGACCAATATCAGATGTCTCTTTCTGTAATGTTATTGTTTCTGCCAGATTTTTAGCCGAAGCCTTTTTGTCAGGATTTGCGATTTGCAAAACACCTCGCATTATTCCTTCAATACGCGTGTAAAGAATAGATGTTGCGCTGATGTAATCTTTCTGCATATACCGTTCAACAGCGCGGGTAATCAGTTCCATATGATTAACTAAAATGGAACTGTTTTTCCATCTTTCAAGCATATCGTTTGTAGTCGATTCGACTTCTTCTACAATCTTTGGGAGTAAGTCATCTACAGGAATGTTGCTTTTTGCGAAATTCAACATTCTCTGGACGGTCTGTGTCTTAAGTGCGATAAACGGAAACCACATTTGGGAGAAAAGTTTTTCCCATTCATCATCTGTAAGTTTAAACAAGTGCTGGAAATCCAAATACGCAAAGTAATGACCAAGAAGTTTTTCAATATCATAAATTATTGGTAACGGATGCTGACCAAATGCCCCAAAGTCAAAGAAGAGACCTTTTCTCCAGCCAGTAGAAAAAACAAAAATAATACCCACATCACCAGAAATCTTAATTTCGTTCTCGAAACTCAATCTCTCTATTTCAGCAATATCATCTTGAAAGACAGACTCGCCCTTTTTATTGATGGCTCGCTTTGGTCTAATTTTCAAAATCAAATTAAGTTCATTTACATAAACAGTTGCACGTTTATCCCGATGAATAACCACCAACATATGATCAATCATGGAAGCCTTGATTTCAGGTGGTAGTTTACCTATAATTTCGTTTGTAAGACCCTCTAGTCGCTGGATAAATAAGTCGCCGTCTTCTGAAGATGTGAATTCCCTATAAGCGACTTTAACATCACCACCATCTCTGACCGATGTTAGTGCGATTCCTGCGGGTAATGCGTCAAGAATAATGTTGTGGGGCATTTTTGTTCTCTTGTGGCTATTATAAAACAAGCGGGCGGAATTATTTGTTCTCCTCATCCTCCGCCCAATGCCCCTCCCGCCCTGCGGGCACCCTCCCCAAATACGCAATAGATATTGCCCTTGTCAACCAGAGGTTCCATTGCGTATTTGGGGAGGGACGGGGTGGGGCTTCACCCTCGCATACATCAAACAATCCCTCGGCTCCGCGCTGATATTCGGGTGAACCATATACCTCCGCAACAGACCCTCGTATTTCATCCCCGCCTTCTCCATGACCTTCGCCGAGGCGGGATTGTCCACGTCGCAGGTGGCAAAGACGCGGAAAATATCAGGTTGACGAAGGAGCCAGTCCGTCGCGGCGCGGACGGCTTCGGTCATGTAACCTTTGCCCCAGTGCGGACGCGCCAGCACGTAGCCGAGACTGGGTTTGAATCCATCTGGGTGGATGGCGAGCATGCCGATTGGGCTATCGTCGCCTTTCAGGGTGATGACGTAGGTGAAGGCTTCACCGTCGCGCCAGAGTTTTGCAATCAGGTTGAGGATGGCGTAGGACTCGTCCACGCTTTTGTGCGGACGCCACGTCAGGTAGCGCGTCACCTCGGGGTCTTGAGTCCACGCGGCGAAGATGACGGGCGCATCGTCGCGGCGCGGCTTTCTGAGAATCAATCGTTCGATTTCGATTTGCCCGGGTGGATTCATGCCGCGATTATAAAACGAGCGGGCGGATTTTCGTCCGCCCGCTGGAAACGAGTTCCGACTGTTGCTACTTGAAATACTGCAACGCGAGGCGCAGGCGTTCCTCCACGTCCTTCGGCGCGTCCTTCGGCAGGGACTGGATGGCGGACTGCGCCTCGACCACCGAATAGCCCAGCGCGGTCAGCGCGGCGAGCACTTCACTGTCGTAGTCGGCCATGGCCGCGACTTTGGCGAGCGCGTCGGCGGGCTTGAGTTTATCTTTCAGGTGCAGGGCGATCTTCTGCGCGGTCTTCTTGCCCACGCCGGGTACGCGGCTCAGGACTTCTCCCTCCTCGGCAAAAACGGCGCGCTGGACCGCATCCAGCGTGAGCGTGGACAGGACCGAGAGCGCCACCTTCGGACCGACCCCGTCCACGCCGAGTAGGAGGTTGAACAGGTCGCGGTCGGCCTGCGACTCGAAGCCGTAGAGCGTCAACGCGTCTTCGCGGACGACGAGGTGGGTGAACAGGAACGCGGCTTCGCCGACCTTCAGCCGTCCGCGCAGGGGCGCGGGGACGAAGACGCGCAGTCCCACCCCGCCGACTTCGAGCACGAGGGCATTGTCTTCGATCTGGGTGATTTCGCCGCGCAGGGTTGCGATCATGTCACTATTTAACCACAGATGGGCAAAGATAAAAAGGATATATCCGCTGGTCGAGTAGCCCCGAGTGTTCTTTAGAGGGGTGTATCGAGACCAGCGAATTCCGATAGTATTCCCGTTATGGTTGGTCTCGATACGCGCTTCGCTACGCTCCGCACTACTCGACCAACGGTTAATACCTCTTCGTATTCAAGTGCGTAATCGCAATCGCCAGCGCGTCGGCGGCGTCGTCAGGTTTGGGGATGGAATCGAGTTGCAACAGGGTCCGCACCATTTCCTGCACCTGTCGCTTGTCCGCGGAGCCGTAACCCGCCACGGCCTGTTTCACTTCATTGGGTGTGTACTCGAACACATCCAGTCCCGCCTGTTGCAGGGCGAGCATGACCACGCCGCGCGCCTGTCCCACCGCGAGGGCCGTGGACACGTTGCGCTGGAAGAACAGTTTTTCCACGGCGGCGGTTTCAGGTTTATGCTTTTTGAGGAGCGCGCGGAGTTCCTTGTAGAGAGTCTCCAGCCGCGCGGGGGCGGGGGAGTCCTTTGGGGTGGTGATGATGCCGTATTTAACGGCGACCAGCCCCCCGTCCGGCTCGAGGCGGACGAGTCCGTAGCCGGTCGTGGCGGTGCCGGGGTCAATTCCGAGGGCGAGGGTCATTTAAAAAGTTTCACCACAGAGTTCACGGAGAACACAGAGAAAAACTCTGTGGCCTCTGTGCCCTCTGTGGTGAGTTCATCACGCGGCTTCGAGGGCAGCCAGGGCCTCGTTGGAGAATTTGACGTTGTGGAACACGTCCTGCACGTCGTCGAGGTCTTCGAGCGCCTCGATCAGTTTCATCACCGAGAGCGTGTCGTCCATGTTCAGTTCGAGTTCCTGCTTGGCGATCATGCGCAGGCCCGATTCGTCGGGCGTGACGCCTGACTGGCGCAGGGCGTCGCTGATGGTCTTGAACGCATCCACGGGCGCGACGATCTCGACCTCGTCGCCCGCGTCGATCACGTCGTCCGCGCCCGCCACCACGGCGAGATCGAAAGCCTTTTCATAAGCCAGTTGGCTGGACGGAAAAGAGAAATACGACTTGCGGTCGAACTGCCAGCCGACCGCCCCGGCCTCGGCCATGTTGCCGCCGAATTTGCTGAACGCGTGGCGCAGTTCGGCGATGGTGCGGTTGCGGTTGTCGGTGACGCACGCGACCATGAGCGCTGAGCCGTGCGGGCCGTAGCCTTCGAGCGTGAGTTCCTCGAACGCGTTGCCTTCCTTGTCCTCGCCGGTGCCGCGCTTGACGGCGCGCTCGATGTTGTCCTTGGGCATGTTCTGCGCGCGGGCTTTTTCGATGGCCAGTTCCAGACGCACGTTGGTGGAGGGATCGCCCCCGCCGTCGCGCGCCGCCATGACGATCTCGCGCGCCAGGCGGGTGAAGATGGCGCCTTTCTTCGCGTCGGCCGCGCCCTTCTTGCGGCGGATGGTTGCCCAATGGCTGTGTCCAGACATAAACCGTTCTCCTTCGATTACTTTTACAAAATTGCCCGCGAATTATACCATGAGGGTTATTTGACAAAAAATCCGAGGCCCATGGCCTTCGGCCCGGCGTGGACGACGATGGCGGGCGGCAATTCGTAGACGGGAATTTCGGGAACGGAGACGCGCGCCTTCAATTGTTCGACGAGCGACTTCGCTTCCTCCTCCGCCTCGACCTGGAGCACGCACAAATGGGCCGCGTCCCCGCCCGGGCATGATTCCGCCGCCACCTCCACGAGACGCGCCAGGGCGCGCTTCTTGGTGCGCTGCTGCTCGAACGATTCGACCTGTCCGTCTTTGATTTGCAGGATGGGCTTGATCTCCAGCAGTTCTGCCAGCAGTTTCTTCGCGCCTCCGATACGGCCGCCCTTGGCGAGATATTCCAGCGTGTCCACGAGGAAGTAGATTCGCCCGCGCGGGATCATGTCGTTGAGTTTCGCCACGATCTCGTCCGCGGACTTGCCCGCCTTTGCCATGTCGTCCGCCACCAGCACCATGGTCCCGAGGTTGCAGGAGATGGTCTGTGTATCCACCACGCGGACATCGAGGCCGGGGAATTCCTGCGCGGCCGTCTCCGCCGAGCGGACTGTGCCGCTCGCTTTGCCGGTCGGCGCGACCACGACCACGCTCTCGCCTTTTTTCTTTGCCTCTTCAAAGATGGGATAGTACAGCGGCGGTTCGGGCGCGGCGGTCTTGGGCAGGGTGGGCGAGGCCTTGAGTTTTTGCAGGAACGTGGCCGTGTCCAGTTGTGTGTCGTCGTGATAGGTATCCTCCCCGAAGATGACGACCTGTGGGACGAGCGGGATGCCGCGCCGGGCGAGCAGGTCGCGCGGCAGGCCGCAGGTGGTATCGGCAACGATTTTGACCATGATGACCTCCGATCAATTTACGATTGACGATTTGCGATTGGTGTCTTGAGATTATTGTATGCCGACTCGCGTCATAGCGGCTACGTGTTTTTTATCCCCTTTTCAAAACTGCTCAAATTACAAGTTGCGCTGATACGTTTGGTGGATTTTGTAGAAATCAATCCCGAAATTTTCCATTTCGCGTTGCATGGCCTCGTTTTCGATGCCAATCTGGACAACTTCGGCGTGACGGAATTGGCCTGTATCTCTCACGGATTTGAACATCTCGCTGTATAAGATGGCCGTCCCGCCGGAGCCGCGGTATTCAGGTAACAAACCAGCGCCGTTGATGTTGAGCCAGTCTGTGCGGCGGAGTTCGAGGAGCAGGGTCAGCCAGCCGAAGGGGAAGAGTCGTCCGCGCGTTTTCTGCAACGCGGCGGACACGTCGGGGTAGGCCATCAGGAAGCCGACGGGCGTATCGTCCTTCATCACGATCTTGATTAACCGGGGGTCGGCGAACCAGAGCAATTGGTCTGCCAGCGCGTCGACCTCCTCGTCGGTAAGCGGCGCGTTGCCTGCCGTGCCGCGCAGTGCGCCGTTGTAGAGTTCTTTCAGTTTTGGGACGAGGGCGCGCAGGTCGGAGCGTTTTTGGTAGCGCGCGATGCGCAGTCCGCGGCGCCGGGCGATCCGTTCGGCGAGTTCGTGGATGCGTTCGGGGAATTGGATGTCCGCGCCCAGGTAGCCGGAGACCGCGTCGCGGTCCGCGCGGAAGCCCTGCGCTTCGACGAGGGGAATGTAGTAGGCAGGGTTGTATGGAAGCCCGAACGCGGGGCGGTGTTCGAAGCCCTTGGCCAGCAGGCCGAAGCCGTCGAGGGGAGTAAATCCTTTCGGGCCGAGAATCTTGTTCAGGCCGCGCGAGCGCGCCCATTCGAAGCCCGCGTTGAAGAGCGCCGTGGCCGCCTCGGGATTATCTTCGCATTCAAACAGATAGAAGAAGGCGGTGGACTCATGGTTGAACTCGTTGTAGCGGCGGTTGTCGAGGACGGCGAGGCGGCCAACAGGATGAGTCCCTTCGACAGCGAGAAAGAACGCGGCCTGGGAATGTTTATAAAACGGGAACCGCTTCGGGTCCAGGCGGAGGCGTTCGTCCATTTGCAGGGGCGGCACCCACTGGGGGATGTCCCGATAAATGAAAAACGGCAGGGCGAGGAAGTCCCGCACCTGCCTTTTGTTGCCGAGGTCAATCTGGAGGATGTTCATAAAACTGTAGGGGCACAGCGTGACGATCTATGGACTTGGTTATTCATGATTTCGCTGTGCCCTTACGGATTACATTGATTTGGCGCGTTCCGCCATTTGCGCGCGCAGGTCGTTGTGATCCTTGTCAATAGTGAACAGCGCGCCGAGGTAGAAAAGGAAGCACAATCCCCAGGCGATGGTGGGAATGAACAGGATGGCGGTCTGCAGGCTGTACGCGTCGGCGATGACGCCCGTGAGGATGGGGGCGAAGGCCGCGCCCGCGTTCTCGACGAAGTATTCGGTGGCCTGCGCCGTCGAGCGGACCTCGGGCACGGTCACGTCGTAGACGGTGGCGACGACGTTGGCCGAGGAGAGCGGCATGAAGATGGCGGTCAGGCACATATAGACGAAGAACTGGTTCCTGGCTTCGATGGGGGTGATGATGGCCAGCACGAGGAAGATCGCGCCGAGCAGGACGCCCGCGCTGGAGACGATGATGCGTCCCTTTTTGGTGAGTTTGAAGAGCAGGTCGCCGACCGCGCCGCCGACGAAGTAGCCCGCGGCGAGAATCAGAATGACGGGCGCCATGGTGAACAGGATGCTGTCCGCGTCGTAGCCGCGTTCCTTTTCGAGATAGGCGAAGAAGAAATACGTGATGACGTTCCACGGGAAGACGCCCGCGAAGCCCTGCAAAAAGACGAACCACATGGTGCGCTTCTTGAAGATCTCTCTCACTTCGGCCCACGAGAAATGGAAGGCAGTCATCTCGGCCATGCCCTCGAACTCGGGCTCGGCTTTGCCGCGCGGCATGTCTTTCACGAAGAAGTAGATGAACACTGCGACCACCAGTCCCAGCGAGCCGGTGATGTAAAAGATGGAACGCCATCCGCCGATCATCGGGGCGATCATCAACGCCAGGATCATGCCGAGCAAATATCCCAGCGGCTGGGCCAGTTGCAGGATGCCGTAGACCTTGCCGCGCAGGTTGGGACCGAAGTAGTCGGCGACGAGTGTATACAGGCCGGGGTAGGACGAGTCGTCAATGCCGGTCGAAGCGCGCGTGACGAGGAAGGATGGGAAGTTGCGGACAACGCCGTTCAGCCAGGTGGTCGCGCCCCAGATTAAAGAAGCCAGCGCCAGGAGTTTGGCGCGGGCGTAACGGTCGTACAGATAACCCCAGACCGGGTACAGAATCGTGGCGACGATCAGCGCGCCGGAGTTGATCCACCCCCATTGCTGGTTGTTCATCCCGAACGTCTCGCTGATGGGCACCTGGAGCGAGCCGATCATCAACTTGTCGGTTTGGTGCAGCAGCATGAAGAAGAAAAAGATGACGACCACGAACCAGCGGTAGCGGTTGGTATTTGCCATGGCTCCAGTCCTGGGAGGGAGGTTTGGGTAAGTCTACAACAGAAGAGAGGGTGCGTCAATCAAATTGTGGGAATCAAAAAGGCGCAACGCGCTCCGCGTCACGCCTTTAATCAGGGCTTATAACTTCTCCAGCTCCTCCACCTGCTCCTTGATCACGTCGAAGCCGCCCTGCCAGAATTTGGCCGAACGGATGTCGATGCCCGCATCGGCGAGAATCTTGGCGGGGGCTTCCGATCCGCCCGCGGCCAGAATCTTCTTGTACTTCGGCTTGAAGGACTCGCCCTCGGCCTTGAACTGCTTATACAGCGAGAGCACCAGCAGTTTGCCGAACGCGTAGGCGTAGACGTAGAACGGCGTGTGATAGAAATGCGGGACGCAGACCCATTCCCATTTGAACTCCTCGGCCAGTTCCAGCGAGTCGCCGAACTGCTCTTTCAGGTTCTCGAAGTACATGGCCGAGATCTCGTCCACGCTGGCGTTCTTCATGACCATGTCGTGCGCGGCGCGCTCGAAGAGGGCGAACCAGGCCTGGCGTCCGATGGTGGCGTAGGAGTCGTCCACCTGGCGGAAGAGGATGTCGCGCCGCACGGACTTGTTTTTCTCCTCCGCGAGCATGCGGTCAATCAGCATCATCTCGCCGAAGGTGGAGGCGGTCTCCGCCAGCGGCAAGGACGAGTGGAATGTGAACGTTGTATGGTGCGAGGCCAGCATGGCGTGAATGGCGTGGCCGAGTTCGTGCGCCAGCGTGGCCACTTCGCGCGCGTTGCCCTGGTAATTGACTTTCACGTAGGGCGTCATCTCAGGGACGATGGACGCGCAGAACGCGCCTCCCTGCTTGCCCTTGCGGATCTCGCTGTCGAGGTGATTCTCGTCGAAGACGCGTTTGGCGAGTGCGCCGAACTCGGGGTTGAACGCGCTGAACGATTCGAGCACCATCTGCACGGCCTTGTCGAACGAATATTTTTTCGTCGAGGCGGTGGTGGGGGCGTAGATGTCGTAGCGGCGCAGTTTCTTTACGCCGAGCAACCTGGCCTTGATCTTGAAGAACCGATGGAAAACGGAAGCGTTTCTCTTTGCGACTTCGAGCAGGGCATCCACGGCCTCGTCGGGGATGTCGTTCATCAGGTTGCGCACCGAGTTCGGCGATTTGAACTTGCGCAGGGTGATGCCTTCGTTATACCAGTCGCGGACGCGCGTCTGATACATCTGGCCGAGGATGGGGCCGTCGTCCCCAAAGACGCGGAATTGCTCGCGGTAGGCCGCGGCGCGCATCTTCGGATCGGGGCTGTACACGTAATTCAGCAGTTGCGCGCGGGTGAGTTCCTTCGTCTTGCCGTCCACTTTCAATTTGAACACGTAGCGGTTGGTGATGGAGTCATACAGCGTGACGAGCGCGTTCCCGCCGGTCACGTCCTTGATGTTGATGATCTTCTCTTCGGGCTCGGTCAGCGTGTGCGGTTTGAAGTGGCGCATCTCCTCCAGGTAGTAGCGGTAATCGCCGCTGGCGTCCATGAGGCGCCTGGCGTTCTCGTCGTCGAGGTTCTTCCACCACAGGCTGAAGAACAGCGTGCGGTTGCCCATGTCGGCCATGAACTGTTGCACGCGGCTCTGCAGGGTGAGCGCGGCCTGGTCCTGCGTATCCGCCGCGAAAGACAGGCCCGAGAAGGCGTCCAGTTTCTGGGCGATGCGGGTCATGTCTTCGGAGGCGCGCACGATGTGCAGGAATTCCTCGACGGGAATCTCCGGACGCAGTTTGCCGCGCACACCCTCGAAGGTGGTCACCTGCTCTTCGATCTTCTCGAAGGCGGCCTCCAGTTCGGGGCTCTCCACGCCCCCCTGGGGCGCGGGGAAGAGATCGTCCAGCGACCAGCGGGAAAGTTTGTATGCCATGTATGTCTCCTGTGTTTCTTATGCTAAATGTTGAAGCGGATGTGAACGATGTCTCCGTCTTTGACGGGATACTCCTTGCCCTCGAGGCGCAGTTTCCCTTTGGCCTTCGCCTCGTGCATGGATCCGAGGCTGACGAGGTCGTCGTAGGCCACCACCTCGGCCCGCACGAAGCCGCGCTGGAGGTCCGTGTGGATGGCGCCTGCCGCCTCGACTGCGCTCGCGCCGCGGTGGACGGTCCAAGCGCGCACCTCGTCCTCGCCGACGGTGAAGAAGGATTGCTGGTCGAGCAAATCGTACGAGAGGCGGATCATGCGGTTGAGGCTGGGCTCCTCGATGCCGTACTCCTTCATGAACACTGCCGCGTCCTCGGGCGGGAGTTGGGCGATCTCCATTTCAAGTTTGCCCTGCAAGGCTACTGTGGCGTGATCCACTTTCACGGGCGGGGCCGACTGTCCCTCGCCGAGGTTGAGTACCGTGAGAATCGGTTTGCGCGTGAGCAAGCCGAAACTGGCGAGGATTTTACTTTCCTCGGCCGAGATTTCAACCTTCCGCAGAGGGGTGTTTTCGGAGAGTGCGGCGTTCAGCCGCTGGAAGAGGACGGTCTGCCTTTCGTTCTCGACTTTGTCTGTGCCGCCTTTCTTGCGTTCGTCGGTCAGGCGTTCCAGTTTGCGCTCGACCGCCACCAGGTCGTTGAGCAGGAGTTCGCCCTCCATGGATTCGATATCGCGCTGCGCGTCCACCGAGCCGGACGGATGCGGCACGTTATCGTCCTCGAAGACGCGCGTCACGTGCAGGAAGGCGTCCATCTGCGTGAGTTGATTCAGCAATTGGCCGGAGATGCCCGTCCGCGAAGCGCCCTGTGGGTTGGCCGCGCCGGCCTCCAGTCCCGCGATGTCCGCGTAGGTCACTTTGGCGTAGATGGTCTTTTGGGGCTTGAACATGCCGGAGAGTACCCCCACGCGCGGGTCGGGGACGTCCACGACCGCGTTGTGCACTTCGATGCGTCCCGCGCTGGCGGTGGTCGGCGCGTGGCCGCGGGTGAGCGCATTGAAGAGGGTGGTCTTTCCAGATTGAGGCAATCCAATGATTCCGAGTTTCATCTTGACCTTGTGTCGGGGAGTTTGTTATACTGTGCAGTACGCAAAATAAATATTGCAGCACATGCCGAAGTGGCGGAACAGGCAGACGCGCACGACTCAAAATCGTGTACCCGTGAGGGTATGAGGGTTCGATTCCCTCCTTCGGCACAAAAATTATAACATGCGTTTCGGTTGATTGCCGGGGCGCGGGGCAGACTATCGTGAAAGGCGGTCTGTGCGTTTGGGAGTGATCGCGGGACCACCCGGGTGGCGGCCTCGCGATTGTTTTTACCTCGCGAAGTTCGCGCTCTTCGTTTCTTCGCGGTTCGAAGGATTCCGACAGAGCGCGCAAGCGTTGTGCGGAGACGCCGTATCCGCGCGTGATCCCGGCCGCCGCGGCATTGTGCCGGAATTTCAAACTTAAGCGATAATAGAGAAGAGTTCGGAAATCCCGCTTCAAAGGAGTCCGTATGCCTGCCATCAACGATGTCCTGGCCGTCATCCTGGGCGGGGGACGGGGCGCCCGCCTCTGGCCGCTGACCCAGATGCGCTCCAAGCCGGCCGTGCCGATTGCGGGGAAATACCGCCTGATCGACATTCCCATCAGCAACTGCATCAACTCGGGCATCTATCGCATCGCGGTGCTGACCCAGTTCAATTCCGTGTCCCTGCACCGCCACATCACCCAGACCTATCAGTTCGACGGCTTCCACACCGGCTGGGTGCAGATCCTGGCCGCCGAACAGACGCTCGAATCGGAGAACTGGTACCAGGGCACGGCGGACGCGGTCCGCAAGCAGATGTTCGAGATCCGTGCCACCGGGGCGGAGGACGTGCTGATCCTGGCAGGCGACCACCTCTATCGCATGGATTACGCCGCCATGGCGAAGTTCCACTGGGAACAACGCGCCGACATTACTGTGGCAGTCCAGCCGGTCTCCCGCGAGGATGCGCCGCGTTTCGGCATTCTCAAACGTGAGACCGACTGCCGCATTTCGGATTTTGTGGAGAAACCCAAAACTGCCAAAGCCCAGGCGCCTTTTATCAGCCGCGATGACGCGGAGCGCCCCTTCCTCGGTTCGATGGGCATCTATCTGTTCAAGACCGACGTGTTGATGCATTTTATGACCGGTCACGTGGATTTCGACGACTTCGGCGCGGACGTGATCCCCTCGGCGATCAAAACCCACGCGGTCTTCGGCTACGACTTCGACGACTACTGGCAGGACATCGGGACGATCCGCTCGTTCTACGAGACCAACCTGCAGATGACCGAGCCGAACCCGCCCTTCAATTTCTACGACCCGAAACAGCCGATCTACACCAACTCGCGCGTCCTGCCCGGTTCCATCGTGCAGGACAGCCGCCTGAAGGACGTTTTGCTCTCGGAGGGCTGCCGCATCCAGAAGGCGGAGATCACACATTCGGTCGTGGGCGTCCGCAGTCAGATCCGGGCAGGGACGCGCATCAAGAACAGCATCCTGATGGGCTCCGATTATTACGATCAGCCTGCCAAATCCAGCAATATTCCGCTCGGCGTCGGGCCGAAATGCGACATCGAAGGCGCCATCCTCGACAAGAACGTGCGGCTCGGCCGGGGCGTGGTCATCCGCCCGTTCCCGCGCGGCACGGACAAGGACACCGATACGTGGGTGGTGCGCGACGGGATCGTCATCATCCCGAAGGACGTGCAGATTCCGCCCGGGACGAAGGTCGGACCGTAGGCCTGCCCTGCCGGTCTGTAAGCCTCCGCGCTTGACAAGCAATGGACGCACGATTAAACTAGCACTGTGTCTGGGGAGTAGCCACCTGCCTCCCTTTGTAAGCGGCAGGGCAAGTTGTCGTCATGACATGGCCAGAAGCCATCGGCAACCTGAAACGCAGTCGGACGCGTTTGGCGAGACCATCACGAAGGCGTGGTGGTCTCGTTTTAATTTACCGACCATCGCCCTTCATCAAACGAGTACAGGAGACAGGTAAATGTATTACGAAGACGAAGAGACGGGCCGGTCGAATTGGCATTCATTTAAAGTCGAGGATGTGCTTGCGCGTTTCGCGACGGACATGGATGGTTTATCCTCCGCGGAAGCGGCGCGTAGGCTGGCCCAGTATGGTCCAAACGAATTGCAGGCCGGGCATCGCATCTCGCCGTGGGAGATCCTCCTCGAACAATTCAAGAATGTTTTGATCGTCATCCTGCTGATCGCCACCGCGCTGTCGGCGTTCCTGGGCGAGGGACTCGACGCCATTGCGATCGCGGTCATCGTATTGTTCGCGGTCGGGCTGGGATTTATACAGGAGTACCGGGCCGAGCGCGCCATCGAGGCCCTGCGGCAGATGGCCGCGCCGACCGCCTCGGTCCTGCGGGACGGGGAGGAGGAGGACATTCCCGCCCGGGAGGTCGTGCCGGGCGACGTGGTGTTGCTGCACGCCGGTGACAAGATCCCCGCGGACGCGCGTCTGGTCGAAGCGATCAACCTGCAGGTCGAGGAGGCCGCGCTCACGGGCGAATCCGTCGCCGTGGAAAAACACACCGCGCCGCTCGATAACGGCGGCCTTGCTCTGGGCGACCGAAAAAACATGGTCTATGGCGGCACGGCGGTTACGTACGGACGCGGCAGGGCGGTGGTGACGGCCACCGGTATCCATACCGAGTTCGGCAAGATCGCGCAATTGCTCCAGACCGTCGAAAGCGGCAGGACGCCTTTGCAGGAAAACCTGGACAAGGTCGGACACATGCTGGCGCGCGCCGCGCTTGTGATCGTGGCGATCATCGTCGGCCTGGGCCTGTTCCGCGGCCAGCCTTTCATCGAAATGATCGTCTTTGGCATTGCGCTTGCGGTGGCGGTGGTGCCCGAGGCATTGCCCGCCGTCGTCACCATCTCGCTTGCAATCGGCGTGCAGCGCATGGTCAAACGGAATGCGCTGGTGCGGCGCCTGCCCGCGGTGGAGACGCTCGGCAGTACGTCCGTGATATGTTCCGACAAGACCGGCACATTGACCAAAGACGAAATGACGGTGCGAAAGATCTTCGCGAGCGGGGACATGTTCGAAGTGTCCGGCGCGGGCTACGAACCGCACGGGCAGTTCTCCATCAACGGCGCGATGGCGCAACCCTCGGATTCCCTGAAGCAATTATTGCTCGGCTCGGTGCTGGCTTCCGACGCGCACATCGTCCATGGCGAAGTGGATAAACGCTGGCGCGTCAAGGGCGATCCCACGGAAGGGGCGCTGATCGTGGCCGCCGCGAAGGCCGGGTTCAGGAAACTCGACCTGGACAAGCGGTATCCCCGCGTCAACGAAATCCCGTTCACCTCGGAAACCAAACGCATGACCACGCTTCACAAGGCGGACGGCCGGGTCGTTGCCTACTCCAAAGGCGCGCCCGAGATCATCATCGAATCGTGCACGCGTCAAATGACGGCCGAGGGGGAGACCGCGCTCGACGCCGCCGGCAAGGCGCGCATTCTTCGGGTCGCGCAGGACATGGCAGGCGACGCCCTGCGCGTCCTGGCCGTTTCCACCCGCGCCGACGCCGACATCGAGAACGCGGAACGTGAAATGACCTTCCTGGGCCTGCTGGGCATGATCGACCCTCCTCGGCCGGAGGCGAGCGAGGCCATCCAGACCTGCGAGCGGGCGGGCATTAAAGTGGTGATGATCACGGGCGACCATCCGCTCACCGCGCAGGCGGTGGCGCGCGAGCTGAACCTGCTCAAAACCGGGCGCGCGGTGACCGGGTCCCAGCTGGAGGCGATGAGCGACGCGGCGTTCGAACAGCAGGTGGACGACATCGAAGTCTACGCGCGGGTATCCCCCGCGCACAAACTGCGCGTGGTGACCGCCCTGCAAAAGAAGGGACACATCGTCGCGATGACCGGCGACGGCGTGAACGACGCCCCCGCGCTCAAAAAGGCCGACATCGGGATCGCCATGGGCATCACCGGCACCGACGTCACCAAGGAAGCCGCCGCCATGACGCTCACCGACGATAACTTTGCGTCCATCGTCGCGGCCGTGGAGGAGGGGCGCGGCATTTTTGGCAACATCAAGAAATATCTGATGTACCTGCTCTCCTCCAACATCGGGGAGATACTGTTGATGGCGGGGACCACCCTGCTTGGATTGCCGCTGCCGCTCGCAACGGTTCAGATCCTGTACATTAACCTTGCCACCGATGGCCTGCCCGCGCTGGCCCTGTCCGTCGATCCGCCTGAACCCGATCTCATGCGCCGCGCGCCGCGCAGTCCTCGCGCCGGCGTTTTCACGCGACCGGTGGCGCTCCTTATGGTGATCGGCGGGATCTGGCTGGCCCTTGTCAACCTCGCCCTGTTCGCGTGGGCGTTGAGCACCGGGCGCAGTGCGGAGGAAGCGCGCACGATGACGTTCGTCTCCGTCGTGCTGTTCGAGTTCTTCAAAGCCTATAACTTCCGCTCCGATCACAACTCCGTTTTCCAGAAACCGTTTACCAACAAATGGCTGAACCTGGCGGTTATCTGGGAATTGTTCCTGCTCGTCCTGATCGTCTACCTGCCTTTCCTGCATGAGCCTTTTGGCACCTTCAGCCTCCCGCTGGTGGATTGGCTGATCGTGATCGCCCTGGCGGTTACCGTCGTGCCTGTGATCGAACTGGCGAAGTGGATGGGGCGGCGCGGCTGGTTTGGAAAATTGACCTGATCCTTCTCCAAAGCGAGGCGGACCGAGGCGGGCCCCCGCGCCTGCCTCGGTCGTTTTGGGGAATTTTTAAGAGACAAAAGCCTAATTTGGACTTAAAATATCCGAAATCCAAAGGAGGCACCATGTCCGCACGAACCGTGTCACAACAATGCCAGCAAGCCATCGAGAAATACAACCTGCTCCGCCATCCGTTCTACGTGGCGTGGAGCGAGGGGCGGCTCCCGCTCGCGGCCCTGCGCGATTACGCCCGCGAGTACGGCGCGTTCATCCGCAATATCGGCGAGGGCTGGGCCAGGGTCGGGGAAGTGAAGATCGCCAAAGTGGAGGAAGGTCACGCCACGGTCTGGCAGCGCACCTTCGCCGCCAGCCTCGATACCTCGATTGCCGAGCCCGAGATGCAAGGCGTGGCCGACCTGGTGGATACCTCGCGCCGCCTCTTCGCGGACGAGACGACCGCCCTCGGCGCGCTGTATGCCTTCGAGTTCCAACAGCCGTACATGGCGCAGAGCAAACTCAAGGGCCTGCGCGAGCATTACAGCCAGCTGCCCGAAAAGATCGGCGAGTACTTCCGCCTGCACGAGACCGATTTCGCCGAGCCCGCCCTGCTGGCCTCGAAGATGGACGCGCTCGACGAGGCGCGCGGCGCACAGGCGGTGGACGCGTGCGAACAGACCGCCGCGGCCCTGTACAACGCGCTGACGTCCATCTACGAACCCTACGCGGCCGAAGTAACGATGTAACCACTTCAGGGGCGGGTCACAGACCCGCCCCTATGTTTTGAATTTGAACGTCTTTCGATGGATGGGGGAGTGACCCAGCCGCCTCAACGTGGACCGATGGGCCGGCGTGCCGTACCCTTTATGTTTTCCCAGCCCGTAGCCGGGGTGACGCGCATCCAGTTCGCGCATGAGCGCGTCGCGGGCGGTCTTTGCCAGCACGGACGCGGCCGCGATGGACAGCGACTTCTGATCGCCCTTCACAAGCGCGGTCTGGGGCAGGTCCAGTTCAGGGAATTCGAGGCGGAAATCGGTCAGCAGATAATCGGGATTCAATGCTTCGAGCGCGCGCAGACCCGCCAGCCGCGTGGCAGGGACGATGCCCAGCCGGTCGATCTCCTGCGCGGAGGCGAACGCGACCGCCCAGCCCAGCGCGGCCTCCTGGATGCGCGGGGCGAGGGCATCGCGCGCGGGCGGAGTCATCTGCTTGGAATCGCGCACCCCGGCCAGGGTCCGCGCGAGATGCGGATCGCCTGCCGGCAGGATGACGGCCGCGACGCACACCGGCCCGGCCAGCGCGCCGCGTCCGGCTTCGTCCAGCCCGGCCACGCGGAGAAGTCCGCTTTGCCAGAGTCGTCTTTCGAATTGCAGGTCAGGGTTTGGGGTCATACAGGCCGCGGCGCGCGTTGCGGCGGATGAGCAACAGGTCGAGGAACATGCGCAGGGAATCGCGCAGGATGCTGACCTTGCTCTCGCCGTTGTAATACCAGTGGATGGGAACCTCCCGCACCTTCAGCCCGCGGCGATGTGCCAGGAACAGAATTTCCACGTCGAACGACCAGCCCATCAATGTCTGCGATTCGAAGAGTTGGCGGGCGGCCCGGGCGCGGAAGCACTTGAAGCCGCATTGCGTATCCTGGATCCTGGGAAGCACCAGCCAGCGGATGAGCGTGTTGAAGACGCGCCCGGTCAGGTGGCGGTAGGCGGGTTCGTCGTGGCGCACCGCGCCGGGCGCTTCGCGCGAGGCGATGGCGATGTCGAAATCGGTCAGCGCGGGGGGCAGGAATTTGGCGATCTCCTCCACCGGCATCGAAAGGTCGGCGTCGCACAGGAAGAGGTATTCGCCGCGCGCCTCGTTCACGCCGCGCCGCACGGCAAGTCCCTTGCCGCTGTGCGGTTCCTGATAGACCCGCAGGCTCGGGTATTGCTCTGCAAAGGCGCGCGCCGCAGCCAGCGTGCCATCGGTACTGCCGTTTTCCACCACCAGCACTTCGGCCTGGTAGGATTGTTTTTTAAGAAAAGTAAAGACCTGCTCCAGCGTGCGGGGCAGGCGGTTTTCTTCGTTGTATGCCGGTATGATGACGGAGAGGAAAGGGGAGTTCAAGGGAGGGGTTGGAAGAAGACGAAGTAGCCGATCCCCGCGCCCAGCAGGCACAGCCAGCAGGCGAAGATGCCGATCAGGACGAGGATCTGCGGGAGGGTCATCCCCGCCACGCGGCGGGAGCGGGGACGCGCCGCGCCGCGCCCGGCGGGCATGCTGGGACTCGTTTCCAGCGTGGACGGGCGCGCCGCCTGCGATTCGTCGAAGGCAAACCCGAGGTCCGACTGGCCCGACTCGATCAGCGAGTCGCTCTTCGGCGAGTTGAGGATGGATTGCATGCGCGCCCCGGCGTCCGTGGCGGGCGCCTCCGCTTCGGGCGGCTGGGTGGGCTTCTCCTGGCGGATGGAGGCCCGCGGGCTTTCGATGTGATCGACCAACGACGGGAGTAACTGGCTGTTGATGATCGGCCGCGCCTGCAGGAGGGAGGTGGCGAAGCGGTCGAGGGCGTCGCTCATCACCACGCGCACCGCCGAACGGTTCGATTCGACGTACAGCCCGGGGTCGGCGGCCATCAGCACCGGCTCGACCGGCGCGGGCAGGGTCAGGCCCTGCCTCTGGAAGAAGACCTCCAGCACCTTGGCCAGGCGCGTCACGCGCATCAGCAGGTTGATCGGCGCGGGCTGGAATTTGTTCCCGGCTACCGTGCCCCAGTCCATCCCTTTGGCGCGGTACATGCCGCGCAGAGAGGTAACGTAGATGACGTAAATGCCCGGCGGCCCGAGCAGGATCAGCGGGACGACGATGTCGCTGGCGCCCAGCGTCTTGTTGCGGAACAGCGTGAACCCCTTTTCCAGCACCTTGTTCAACTGGGCGATGACCGCGTCCTGCGCCTTCAGTTCGGACGGCCAGCTCAAGCCGTATTTGAGCATCGCCTGCACGCGGTTCTGCAGGCTCAACTGGCCTCTTTCGTCCAGGAAGGGGGTGGTATCAATAATCTTCATGGCGTTTGCGCGGGCGGCGCCTCGCGGCTAGAGGACAGGCACGCCTTCCAGTTCGTCGCGGTCGGCCTCGGCGCGGGTGGCAAGGATCTCCTTCCCGTTGCGGGAAATGGCCTGCACCGCCTTGCCGGTATCGAACGTCCCGGCCCACAACTCCCTGCGGCGGCCGGTCAGGAACTTCTTGCGCGTCTTCAGCCGCGTCAGCAGGGTCTTGCGGTCCAACAGCAAGCGGTCCGAGAAGGTTGCGCCGCGGCGTTCGTAGGCGCGCACGAACTCGATCTGTCCATTCTTCGAGTAGCGGACGGCTTCGATCACTCCATCGAATTTCTGTTGCGTCATAACGTGCCCTCCATGTCTATTTTAGCACAAAGGTGACAGTCACTTTATAAAGTGATTGTCACCTAATGGTCGGGGTGGTCGGACGCGTAGCATCCCCTGAATGGGGAAACCGACGACCACAAGAGTCGTCGGCGGAAATGGTCGGGGTGGTCGGACTTGAACCGACGACCCCCGCGTCCCAAACGCGGTGCGCTACCAACTGCGCCACACCCCGAGCGTGACGAGTATAATGCGTGGGATGTCCAACCGTCAAGCGCCTCGTTTTGGATTGCCATGGCCTTCTCAAAGTCGGAAGAGTCTCAACGCGAATGCCGCGAAATTTCGAATGCCGCGAATAAGCCCTAGAACATTCGTGAAATTCGCCCATTCGCGTTATTCGCGTTCCAAATCGGGCATTTTGTCAAGCGACTTTGAGAAAACCATATTTGGATTGCAACGGCTCGCTGTTGCGACGACCCTCTCGCTTCTGTTCGGACTTTGGGCCTGCGCGCCGTCCAACAGGCCGCTGCCAACCCTGACGCCTCTCCCCGCCGCCACCGCGACCCCCGTCCCGCCCACACCGACGGTCACACCGCTGGGATGCCTCAGCCAGCCGGGACGCCTCGAAACAGGGAGCCTCGAAATCCCGTCCGCGCCGATGGCGTATTCGGTCTATCTCCCGCCCTGCTATGACCAATTCCCCGACAAGCGTTATCCCGTGCTCTACCTCCTGCACGGACAGACCTACGCCAACGACCAGTGGCCGCGCCTGGGCGCGGTGACCGTGGCGGACGGACTCATCTTGAGCGGGGAATCCGTCCCTTTCATCATCGTCTTTCCCGATGACCATTACTGGAATCTTCCGCCCGGTCCCGCCTTCGGGGAACAAGTCATCAATGACCTAATCCCCTTCATTGACTCGACCTATCGTACCCTCGATGAACGCGCAGGCCGCGCCATCGGCGGCATGTCACGCGGCGCGGGCTGGGCGCTGCAACTCGGACTGAACCATCCCGACCTGTTCGGCTCCGTCGGCGCGCACTCTCCCGTGGTGTTCCTGGACGACGCGGCCTATCTCGAAGACTGGATCGCGGCCATCCCGCCCGAATCCTTCCCGCGCCTGTTCCTCGACATCGGCGACCGCGACAAGGAAGTGGGCTATGCCCGCACGCTCGCGGAAATGCTCGTCGCGCACAACGTCCTGCACGAATGGCATCTCTACGCGGGCGATCACAGCGAGGTCTACTGGGGCGCGCACGTGGAGGAATACATGCGCTGGTACGCGCAGGGATTTGCAGGCGAATAGGGGTGTCTGCGGCCGACTGATATAATTTGCGCATTCCGTGCCGCGATTCACCGCGAAGAGACGAAGCGCGCGAAGTCTTTTCTTGCTTCGCGAGATTGATTTCCCTTCGCGCTCTTTGTACCTTCGCGGTTTAGAAGGAGTTTCATGCACATCCTCGTCACCGGCGGGGCGGGCTACATCGGCTCGGCCACCGCAGAAGCATTGCTCACGGTGGGACATTCCGTTACGGTTTACGATTCGCTCGTCACCGGTCACCGCGGCGCGGTGCCGAAGGGTGCGAAATTCGTCTGCGCGGATTTGGCGGACGCCGAAGTATTGTCCAGGGTGATGAAAGATGGAGAGTTCGATGCGGTGATGCACTTCGCGGCGTTCATCGAGGCGGGCGAATCCATGAAGGACCCCGGGCGGTTTTTCAGAAATAACTTTGTCAATTCTCTTCAATTGGTCGAAACCGCCGTGTGGGCAGGTGTGAAACGCTTGGTCTTTTCTTCGACGGCCGCGGTCTATCAATCCAGCGACGAGCCGTTGACCGAAGACTCGCCTCTCGGCCCGACCAGCGTTTATGGCCAGACGAAACTGATGACCGAGCAGGCCCTGGAATGGTATCGTCAAATCCACGGATTGCATTACGCGGCCCTGCGCTATTTCAATGCCTGCGGCGCCCTGCCCGGACGCGGCGAAGCGCACCAGCCCGAGTCGCATTTGATCCCGCGCGTGTTGAGCGTTCCGCTCGGAAAAATGGAGGCCATCAATCTCAACGGCACGGACTATCCCACGCCCGACAGGACCTGCATCCGCGATTACATCCACATTGCTGACCTCGTGTCCGCGCACCTGCTGGCGCTCGACGCGCTCGCCGAACGCGACAGGCTGGTCTACAACCTCGGAAGCGGAAACGGGTTCTCGGTCCGCGAGGTGATCGAGACAGCGCGCGCCGTCACGGAGCACGACATCCCCATCGTCGAGTCGCCGCGCAGGCCGGGCGATCCCGCGCGTCTCGTGGCCTCGTCGGAAAAAATCCGCAGAGAACTCGGCTGGAAGCCCGAACACGAAAGCCTGCGCGAGATCATTGCCAGCGCGTGGGAGTGGCACAAATCACATCCGAACGGATACGAGGACAAATGACATTTACAGTTGTTTTGCTCGGCTGGATCTTTTCGCTCTGCCTGCACGAGTTCGCCCACGCGCTGGTCGCGTATCGCGGCGGTGACTTCACCGTGCGTGACAAGGGCTACCTCACCTTCAACCCGCTCAAGTACACCCATCCCGTTTATTCGCTGTTGCTTCCGCTTCTATTCCTCGTGATGGGCGGGATTGGACTGCCGGGCGGCGCGGTGTACATCGAACGCTGGAGACTGCGCGGCCCGCGCTGGGAGACGGCCGTCTCGCTGGCGGGCCCGGCCGCCAATGCGCTTCTTGCAGTGACCCTCGGCCTGCTCCTGCAATTGGACTCCGTGCGCGCCTCCGTGCTGGGCCCCGGGCTGGCGTTCCTGGCATTGTTGCAGGTCTCTGCGGTTGTGTTGAATCTGATTCCATTCCCGCCCTTCGACGGGTTCGGCGCGCTGGAGCCGTACTTCCCGATGGAGTGGCGCATGCGCCTGGCGCAGACGCGCGGCGCGCTCTCGTGGATCGTATTCCTCGTCCTGTGGTATGTGCCGTTCGTAAATACGGGCTTTTGGATGCTGGTTGGATTTCTTTCGCGTCTGGTCGGTGTACCCATCGAACTGGCGGTTATGGGATTGGATCAGTTTTTGTTCTGGAGGTAGGCGTTGTTTGCGCGGCAGCTCCCATCGCCCAGGATGGGAGCTGTTTTTTTAACCCTTGGGGAGCGAATCTCCTTCGCGCGGGCGTGTTGGCCGACGAGTGAGATTGCCGAGAATTAATCCGCCTGAAAAGAAAATGACTCCGAGGCCGAACACACAGATTCCACCAAGAATTAACGGGGTGATCCAACTTGCCTCGGATGCAGGGACATTGAGTGCGCCTTCGATAGCATGGACGACATCCACGTAGAAGTTATCGCGCGAAGGTTTCAGGACATAGAATGGATCTTCGGGTCGGCCGATGAATGGGCTCAATCGCCAGGTCATCTGCGTTCCCACAAAACCGTACAACAGAATCCATAGGAACAGGATTCGGCGTCCGAGACTCTTCAACGCGTCGTCGCGCGCCGTTTCGACCAGCGTCATCCCGCGCCACAGGAAATACACCCCGATGGACGCGCTCAATCCCACGAAGCCGACCGCCAGGAGTTGAAAGAACTCGTAGTTGGTGGAGGTCAATATGAAAAACAGCGTGACCGGTGCCAATCCCAGCAACAGGAACGCGGTCACGCTGATGCCCGATAGAACCACGGTCAGCACCTGCATCATCTTGAGCGGCGTTCCCAAGAGCGCCAGCGAGAAGAAATAGAGGGCGGGCAGGCAGAACAGCATGGTGGACAGAAATAATACCGGCACTTTGATCGAGGACGAAAGCGCCTGTAACGGACTCTTTGCCAGGCCGACCATGAACCCGTAGGCCATGAACGCGAAGAGCGAAACAAGGCTCAGAGTCAGGGCTTTGGATTTTATGCTTTCCTCTTTTTGGATGCTCCTGAAAAAAGCGTCCGGGTCGCGCAGGAAATTCGGCATGATGGAAAAGATGTCTTTCATGTTGTCCTCCGTGGCAGATGGCGGGTGGGTGATGGGAAACATTCTAGTCAAAGCGACTCTCACATGCTGACGAAAACTATCCCGATTCATCCTTGTTGTGAGCCTGAGCAGGGAAGAACCCGCCGGTGCGATCTTTACAAATCAGACCACTTTGGTTATAATAATAGTGTAATATTTCACAATTACAGAGACGAGAGAACATGGACACTCCCCATATCGTCATCATCGGCGCTGGATTCGGCGGCATGGAAACCGCGCGGCGGCTGGCGAACGCGCCGGTGCGGATCACCTTGATCGACAAACAAAACTATCATCTGTTCCAGCCTCTGCTGTATCAGGTTGCCATCGCGGGACTGCTCCCGGCGCAGATTGCCTATCCTGTGCGCACTATTTTCCGCAAGCAGAAAAACCTGACCTTCCAGATGGGCGATGTGACCGAGGTTAACCTCGAGGCGCGCTACGTGAAGATGGACGGCTCGGTCATCGCGTACGATTATCTGGTCGTCGCGGTCGGCGGGCGGACGAATTTCTTCGGGCTGGAATCGGTGGAGCGAAACAGTTTCGACCTCAAGAATATCGAAAGCGCGGTCGAGACACGCAACCATTTGCTGTCCGTGTTCGAGCGCGCCAGCCGCGAGGCCGACGCGGAGAAACGCCGCGCCCTGCTGACCTTCGCGGTCGTCGGCGGCGGACCGACCGGCGTGGAGACCGCAGGCGCGCTGGCGGAACTCATCCGCCACGTGATGACGAAGGACTATCCGACGATGGCGTTGAGTGATGTGCGCGTGTTGTTGCTCGAAGCGGGCGGCAGTGTCATGCCTGCCTATCCAGACGAGTTGCGCAAGGCCACCTTCGATCTTCTGCGTGCCAAGCGCGTGGAGATCATGTTGAATACAAAACTGGTTGATTACAACGGGGAAGAGGTCATGCTTGCGGACGGGGCGAGGATTCCCACCGGCACGCTGATCTGGACGGCGGGCGTGAGGGCGGCCGGGCTGGCGGACCGGCTGGGGGCGCGGCAGTCAGGCGCGGGTCGAATCGTGACCGAGGCGACCCTGCAATTGCCCGGTCATCCCGAGGTCTTTATCGTCGGCGACGCGGCGTACGTCGAGAATGGCGGCGGTCAGCCACTGCCGATGTTGTCAACGGTCGCGCTCCAGCAGGGAAAAGCGGCCGCGGACAATCTACAGCGAATCATCCGCGGGAGTTCGCCCGCGCCGTTTCATTACAAGGATCCCGGCCTGCTCGCCACCATCGGGCGGAACGCGGCCGTGGCGCGCATCGGGGGGCTGTCGTTCAGCGGATTCATCGCCTGGTTGATCTGGGTCTTCCTGCACATCTACCGGCTGATCGGTTTCCGCAATCGTCTGCTGGTGTTGGTCAACTGGGCGTGGGATTATGTGTTCTACGAGAATCAGGTGAGGCTGATCACGAGGGAATAAGGAGGCGGTGGAGTCTGTACGTCGGGTTAATTTAACCGCGAAGCGCGCGAAGTTCGCGAAGGTTTAAAGGTTTTTTCTTCGTGGTCTTTGCGGCCTTCGCGGTGAATCTCGCGTTTCCTTAAGCCAATTCCCGATACACAAACCATTGACCCTTGCGGCGATTCACATCCTGCACGGCGCGGTCGTAATAGATGTCGAAGACTTGGCCCGAGTCCACGCGCACGCGGAAGTAGAAGCGTCCGACGTTCAACGAGCCGCGCGAGGCCGCGACCGCGGCGTGCGCGGGGCGCATGTTGTGGGCCATCCTGCCGCGGCGGGTGAAGTCGCTCCACTGTGAGAGCATCTCGGTCACGCGGTAGGCCTTGCTCTCCCATATGAATCCGTTCGGGCAATCGGGTGTCTTCTCGCGCGCGGGCGGCGCATCGAAGATGGGTTCGATGAGTTGGTCGAAGAAGTGAAGGGGGGTGAGATCGGACATGCTTCGATTTTAGCCGCGCAATGCAATCTTCACCACCTGCGGCCTGGCAATGCGGAAAAAATCCTCGGATTTCATGAAAATGGACCGGTCCAGCCGCCCGGCGTTGAACACTACTTCCTCGTTTTCCCGAATCAGCGGGTCGGCCAGGACCGGTAACTGGTCGTTGAACGAAAAGGGCGGGATGGCCCCGATGACGCATCCCGTCAACGCTTCGGCCTTCTCGCGCGGCGCGAACGCGGACTGAGTCCCGCCGAACAGGCCGCGCACCGCGTTCAGGTCAATGCGGCAATCGCCGGGCACGTTGGCGAGGACGAAGCGGCTTTCCTTTTTGCCGAAACGAACCATGACCACGATGGATTTGATGGCCTGGTCGGGGCGGTTGCCGCGAATCTTCGCGATGAATTCCGTGCGGCCCTCGGGTTCGTGCTCGACGACGCGATAGACCGCTCCATGTTCGTCGAGCAAAGCGCGCAGGCGTTCGTGGATGTCGCTCATAAATCGGCGGGCGTCGTTTCCGCTTTCTCCGGTTCTTTCACAATCGGTTCGCGCGTCAGGGTGAGGCGATCCAGGTAGGAGATTTGCAGGACGGCGAAGACGATGAAGAAGATCAGGGAGAGGGGCAGGCCAAAGAGCGTGATGATCGAGGAGGACAGATCGGGATCGAACCCGGCGGAAAGCTTGAGGATGGCGGTGGTGGCGGTCAGCAGGTCGGGGTCGAGTCCCGCCAGGAGGGGCACGATCAGGTCCTGCGTCGCCGCGAGAAGCGAAAACGCGGCCAGGAACGCGGCCAAAGGCAGGGAGGGGACGATCAGATGTTTGAAGAAGGCGCGTGCCGCAGACATCCCTTCCGCGCGGGCCGCCTGCCATTTGGGCGCCTGTCCCATGAAGAAGAGGGTGAAGACGAACAACATCGGCACGCTCAGGAGGATGGGAGGAGTCAGTCCAAACAGCGACTCTGTTAATTCCGCCTCTCGCAGGTATTGGAACGATGCGAAGGCAAACGGCAGGGAGGTGACGAACAGCCACGGGCTGAAGAGCAGGAGGAGCCACTCGCTCCACCTGCCAAACGGGCGCACCGCGCCGATGCCGAGCGCGCCGAGGTATGCGACCGGTAATTGGATCAGGAAAATGACGAGCGCCGGAGGAAGAAGCGAATTCAGCCAGACCCGGGGGATGGAAACGCCGAACAGGTCGAGGCCGTCTCCCAGTGACGCCAGCGTTCTGAACAGCCCGATGAGCACCGGCAGTACGGTTACGGCGAACACGACGAACCCTGCGACCACGATCACGATCCAGCCCAGCGCACTCCCGCGGGCGGACGAAGCGGCCGTTTCATCGCGGGGTTCGTATTTCAAACGCAGCCTGCCCAGGATGAGCAGGACGGTCGCAAGAATGCCCAACAAGGCAACCACGAGAAAGATGATGGCGGACACGGCAAAGGTGAGGCCGCCCTGCGCCTGCCGGAGGGTTTGAAACAGGAAATAGCCAAGCGGAACGTCGCTCCAATTGGGCAACAGGCCGGACAGCGAATCGAACGTCTGCATGACGTACGCCGCGACGGCCAGTTGCAGGACCAGCCATGTGATGAAGAGCGGCAAAAGGATCGGCCTCCAGCCCTGCTGCACCTCATCCCGGCCGCGCAGGATGGCCGAATAAATGACCAGTCCAATGCCGCAGGCGGCCGCGAGGCCGGCGAGTCCCTCGAGGAGAAGATAGGTTTGTCCCGGCGATTCCATGTTCCACAGCCCGCGCGCAAAGGACGGACCGAACATCACGAGGGCGGGTCCGAAGAATGCCAGGGGCAGAGTGAACCAGAACCGCGTCCCCCGGCGTGCTTTCCTTCCAAGTGCATTGACCGCGAACGCCAGCAGAATCGGCAGGACGGTCCATGCCAGAACTTGAACGAGGATGAGCAGGGCGGTGGATCCAAACGATGAAGAGAACCCGGGACGACTGAATAACCGCTCGAAGTTCTCCATGCCGACGAATTTCCCCGGCCCCGCGAGGGAGGAAGAACGCAGACCGCCCATGAACGTGTTCAGTGATAACAGGAACAGGTTGGAGGAACACAATCCACAGGCGGGAAGGAGCAACAACAATCCAAGAAAGGCGCGAAGGAGAGGATGCATTCCCTGCTTGCCGGTGTCGGAAGGTAAATCGTTTGCGGACATGACTTCCTCCTGAGGCGATTGGTTTTCTAAGTTGGTTTCAATTTTACTTCATTGCATACACCGCGTAGCCGCGCGGCGGGGCATAGAACTGTCCGCGGCCGCCGCTGTCGGTGCGCTGGTTTTGAGGCCGGTTCATGTCGGTCTTGCTCCACCAGGCCACAGGGAAGAACTCCGCGTTCGGCCAGCGGGTGTGGACGCGCGCCCCGTCCCAGCGGTCGCCGCGGTTGTTGAGCACATAGACCAGTCCGCGCTGGTCGCCGAATCCCGTGCGCTGCATCAGGTACAGGTCGCGGTCCAGGTAGATCGTCTCGGACGCGCCGCCGGCGTAAGTCTCGTGGGCGCGCACCAGCGCGGCGATCCCGTTGGGTGTGCCCTCCAGCGCGAGTCCGAAATTGTAGTAGTCCTTCCAGAACACGCACGGATAGCCTTCGTGCGTCAGGATGTACGAGTAGGCCAGCAGTTTGTCGTTGATGATGGGGCGGCCCTCGTCGCGCAGGTCGTGGTTTTCCACGAAGGTCACGGTGGTCTGCGGTTGTTTCTTCAGCACGGTCTCCCAACTGGCGAAGGTCTCGAGGCTGAAGCCGTACTGGTCGCACAGACTCTTGAGCATCTCGCGCAGCGGGAAGTCGAAGGCGTCCACGGGATTCGAGTTGGAGAAATTTGCCAGGTTCACCCAGTTGAGCGTGTTGGTGGCCGAATCCCAAAACTCGGCCACGCCGTACGGCTTGAAGTACTGGCCGCCGCGTATGTAACGATATTCCTGAATGGCGGTGATGACAATGGCGCTGAAGCCCTTGACGAAATCGTAGCGGAAGCCGTCGAAGCCGACCTCCTCGACCAGCCAGCGCGCCAGTTTCAGAATCTCCGCGTACACGGCCGGGTTGCGATGCGAGAGGTCGGGCATGTCGCCGAAGGTCATCTCGTCCCAACTCTCGTACATGTTCGGGTGGAACGACTCCCAGTTGCGCGGGAACTTTCCACTCTTGGGATCGAACCGAGTCCAGCGCGACTGACCGGTGATGGGATTGACCTCCTGCGCGTCCGCGCCGTTGTTGTGGTTGATGACCATGTCCGCGATCAGACCCAGCCCGTGGCTGTGCGCCGTTTCGATGAGTTGACCCAGTTCCGCGCGCGTCCCGAACCAGGTGGGGACGCCGCCCTTCTGGTCGAACTCGCCGAGGTCATAGTAATCGTAGGGATCGTAGCCCATGGATGGCCCGAAGATATTGCCCGCCTTGTGCACCGGCGGCAGCCACAGCGACGTGAATCCCACCGCGGCCAGCGCAGGTACTTTCTCGCGCACATAGTTCCACCACTGGAATTCCTTCTTGTCCTCGCGCGGACAGTCCCAGTGGAAGGCTTGCATCATCACACCCATAAACTCTCCTCTCTATACACGACTTATTCAGGTCCGGTTATTGGATTACCATACTCTTTAATTGGGATGAGGTCAGTTCGAATCGATATTTCACCAACGAGTAAGTATGTTGATATAGCTACTGATCTTGCATTTGGTAGAGTAATGGGATCGTGCGCTGCCGATTGAAATGAGATTATCGAATCTATAGAAGCCACAAGACGTTCAGCTTCATTTCGCATATGCTTTCCCTCTGTACCAGAGAGCCCTTTCTGATGAATGTAAGCGGCTATTCGATTCTTAGTATTGCCCTGAGTCACATCTAATTTACCATCATCAGTTCTTCCTGGTAAATACTCATATCTAGGTCTGGGGTCTTGCCATAAATAATTAGCAAGATCAGTTAGTAGACTTCTGCACGCGAAAGTTGCTGCTCTCCAAGATTCTGGGTTGTCAGATTGGATCCCTGATTGAATTACTTGTAGATGATCACTTAGTTGAAGCCGTGCTAGTTGATTGTCAACTATAGACCTGTAACTGTTCCAAATATCTGTTATGAGATTTCCGAACCTTAATTGCACATAAGATTTTGATGCGAAATTAAAAACCTGGGCCTCAAGTTGAGCAAGTCTGTTTCTGAAAGAATCTGCTAAGAATATTCGGTCACGATGCATTGTGATTTTTTCCCTGCCCTGAGAAATAGTAATTGTTTTTGTTTCTGGCAGTCGATCTATGTAGCCGTTTTGCGCAGCCGAAATAAACCAGTCAATATTTGCCCAAACATCAAGGGTATCTGCTTCTTCCTCATAAACAGCAGGATCTATTCCTGAGACTATATTCTCGGCCATCCATGCAATGGAATCATGCCCTCTGTCTATAACATTCCACTTTCTGATGCCAGGGATTTTTCTGTAAAAAGGAATAGGCGCATTGACTGGATATCCATTCAATTCTTGGCGGAACCAGTCAACCTTTGATTGCCATCCCAGTAGTTCACATGTAAGTTGACATTTTCTTAATGCCACCTTCAAATCATGAGAAGAGGAGGTTAACTCTGAAAGCACTTGACTGAGCAGCAAAGCGGCTTCTTCTTGAGGAGTTTTTGATGACTGGATTGCCATTGTATTATCCGCAAAATATAAACTTCTATAAATTTTACACCAATCCCCTGTCATAGTCTCTGTATTGCGTGCTCTTGTAGTGCTATTGACTCAGCCTCTCAGGAGCAAAGATGCCGGTGATTTTAATTCAAGAAACCACATCAATCGCCACCGGCAGAGCCGTCCGCGCCCACTCGCTGAGTTTGCGGCCCTCGCGCCAGCCCTGGTATTTGGCGGCCAGTATGTGACGGGCTTGTGTCTCTTCCTCCGCGCCCATCACAAAACGCGCCTTTCCTGAAAAGGTATGTTTCGCGATCCTCACCGTGACCGTCGGATCCGCGCGCATGTTCTTCACCCAGTCTGAGCGTTCGCCTCCGCCCGATAAAAGATAGAGCGTGTTACCCTGCATCCCGAACCAGATTTCGATCTCGTGCGGACGCCCGCTCACGCGTCCCGTCGTGGTCACGTAACAGTAGTCCTCGCCCGCAAGTCGGGCAAGGAGCGTTTTCAAGTCCATGGACTGATTCTTATCCGTCATCATGCTCCCTGAAAATGGGGTGATGATGATTCTACCCGTTTATTGGCGAGGCCGCCTTTATTTCCTCCACGCCATCGTCGCCTCACTGAGCATCTCTACCTCCTCAGACGTCAGAGAAAACGAGAGCGCGCCTGCGTTATCCATTGCCTGCCTGCCGTTCTTCGCGCCGGGGATGGGAAGCACGATTGGATTTTCAATCAGCCATCGCAAAGCAACCTGACTTGGAGTCTTCGAATAACGTTCACCGATCTCGCGCAAAAGTCTGATCACGGGTTGTATCGCATCCAATGTCTTGCGGTTGTATCGAGGAAGGATGCGTCTGAAGAATCCGCCCGGGCGGTTCTGTGCAGAATATTTGCCCGTCAACATACCACCCGCCATCGGAGATTGTGCAATAAGCGCGATCCCCAACTCGCGGCAGGCATCCAGAACACCGTTCACTTCCGGTTGACGCTTCAAAAGCGAATATTCAACTTGATTCGACGCGAGCGGAATCCCGCGCTTCGCAAGCGCCGCGTGCGCTTCCCGCATCTGTTCGACCGAATAGTTGCTCACGCCGACCGCTCTGACTTTTCCCGCCTCGACCGCATCCGCCAGCTGATCCATCAGTTTCGGGATCGAGATGCGCGGCATGGGAAAATGATGTTGGTACAGATCGATCGAATTACGTCCCAGCCTCGCCAGGCTTGCCTCAAGTTGCTTTGGCAGTTCTTCCTCTTTGAAGGAAAAGCCGCCCGGGAATTTCGTCGCGATCAAAACATCCCTGCCGCGTGATAACTCTCCCAGCCGAAGTTCTGCCGCTCCAATGCTATACATGGCGGCTGTATCAAACAGGTTTGCGCCCGCTTCGATACTTACCTCCAGCGCGCGCTTCTCCTCCTCGATTCCGTGCGCGCCTCCATAAGCGGTCTTCGCAGGGTGCAAACGAGCAAGCCCCTTCGCGTCACCCCAGGTCATTGCGCCCACACCCATGCGGGGCACTTTCAAGTTGCTTCGACCTAATGCTGTTGTGTGTTCCATCATCCACCATTCTTTCAGAGTGGTTGTTCTCGACAAGGCGGATTCAAACCGGCCGGCCGGTCCACGGACCAACGCCCTCGATGCGCTTGACGCGAACGCGCGTAGTGAACCCTCGTGGAGGATTATCCATCGGCGGGAACTTTACCCCGGCTCCGATATAGACCTCGGCCAGTCTCTGCAATAACTCGGGCGCCCCGCCTTCTTCGATGTGAGCCTCGCCATACAGCACGGCATACTCGGTCAGCCCCATGGCACTCTTTGTGTTCGCTTGAAGAGAGATCGCCACGCGCGGGTCGCGACGAATGTTCTTGACCTTGCGGTTTTCTGGCAGGTGTCCAGCAACGATGTCATCCCCATCGAGACCGACCCAGACAAGAGTGAGTTGGGGGCTGCCATCCCGATTGAGCGTGACCAGGTGCGCGGGTGTTCCCGATTGGATGAGTTTACGGATCTCCTCTGGAATCTTCATGCAAAGCGTCTCCTTGTGAAAAATCGTGAAATATGCTACGATACAGACCTGTATCGTAGCGGCAATCATACGATACAAACCTGTATCGTGTCAAGAGGCAAATGAGAATGAAAACCGAAGCCACCCCAAAAGAGAAGCTCTTTCAGAAAGCCGCGCGCCTGTTTTACCGCCACGGCTACCGCGCCATTGGCGTGGACACGATTGCCGCCGAATCGGGCATCGGCAAAATGACCCTCTATCGTCACTATCCTTCCAAGGACGATTTGATCGTCGCCTATCTAAAGAATAGCGATGAGATTTTCTGGGAAAACTTCGAGCAGATCACAAAGAACGCCGCCACCCCGCGCGGGAAATTGCTGGCATTCTTTGATTCTTTACAGGAATACGTCACCACCCCTGCGTGTTATGGATGTCCGTTTCTAAATGTGGCGACTGAATATCCCGAACCTGATTACACTGGTCATCAGGTTGCAATCGAACATAAGCAAACCGTCCGTGCGAGATTCCGCCAACTGGCAAAAGAGGCGGGCGCGCGGGAGCCTGAGGTCCTCGCGGATCAATTATTCCTATTAATGGACGGCGCTTACATGGCTTCGCGCATGTTTGGGGCGAAAAATCCCGCACAGAATCTGGCGGGAGCCGCCAGGACCCTGGTCGAAGCGCAGTGCGGCCCCGCTGAATGAACGTGATCGTTCAATAGCCTGAACAAAAGGCGCAGGGATTTCATTCCTGCGCCTGTTTTCTATTCTCCGTCCTGATGATACTTGAAAGATAGTTTGATCTTTGCGCGGTACAGCGCGATCTTGCCGTCCTCGATCTGCATGTCCAACTGGACGACCTCGGCGATGCGCAGGTCGGTCAGGCTCTTGCCAGCGGTTGCGACCGCGGCCGCGGCGGCCTTCTCCCACGATTCCGTGCTGGTGCCGACCAATTCGATGACCTTGTAGACACTCTCAGCCATTGGATGCTCCTTTTGTGAGGAAAACGGATTGACACTAAAAGTATAGCATGGCTGTCAAGCAGATGGCGCAATCACGGGAGTGGCTAACGTTGTGGACTTTTCACCACGGAGCACACGGAGCACACGGAGAGCACGGAAATTCTCATCTGTGTGCTCTGTGGTGAAGAGCTTATAGCCACTTCCCAATCACAGAATCAGCCTGCGTTATGCTTTGACCAGCCTCGCGAACAGGATTCCCGCCAGCAGGGACATGACCGCGCCGAAGAAGAATGGGGCGGACGCGCCAAACCCTGTCCATGAACCGACGCCCTGCCACAATATGCCTGCGATCAACGAGGCGGGCAACGCGGTCAGCCCGACCGCGGCGGCGTAGAGGCCATAAGCGGTTCCGCGCTGGACCTCGGGCACGAGGTCCGCGATCAGGGCTTTGGCCACGCCCTCGGTCGCGGCATAGTAGATTCCGTAGAGGCCGAACAATGCCCACACGTGCCAGCCAGTTCGAGAAAACGCGAAGCCGAGGTAGACCAGTCCGTAGGCCAGCCAGCCGAAGAGGATAAGCCTGCGGCGGCCAATTTTATCGGAGAGCGCGCCGAGAGGTCCCGCGAGGAACGCGTAGATGAAGTTGAACGTCATCACCATCAGCATCACTTGCAACACGTTCAATCCGCGCTCCTGTCCGCGCAGGACTATGAACGAATCGGACGAGTTGCCGAGGGTGAAGAGCACGATGATGACGAGGAAGGTTTTGAAGCGATTGTCGAAGCCTGCGAGGGAGAGAGTCGGCCTGGCGGACGGATTCGCCTTTGCCACGTCACGCGCGCCGAGGGCGAGGAGGATCACCGCGAGCACTGCGGGGATGATGCTGACGAGGATCGCGAGTTGGAAGGTGGAACGCGTCAACGATGCGGCCCGGGACTGGGTCACGCCCACGATGGCCGCGGCCAGCCCAAGTCCGATGAATGCTCCGAGCGTGTCGCCCGCGCGATGGAGTCCGAAGGCCAGTCCGCGCTGCGAGGAGTCAATCGAGTCGGCCACGAGGGCGTCGCGCGGCGCGGTGCGAATCCCCTTGCCGACGCGATCCGCAAAACGGACGCCGAGCACCCAGCCCCACGCGTTGGCGATGTAGAGGAAGGGCTTGGCGATGGTCGAGAGCGAGTAGCCCGCCACGGTGAGCCATTTGCGTTTGCCGAGTTTGTCGCTGAGCGCGCCCGAATAAATTTTGAGCAGGGACGCGGTGGTCTCGGCGATGCCGTCAATGAGGCCGATGATGGCGGTGCGGACGCCGAACACGTTGGAGAGAAAGAGCGGCACGAGGTAGACGACCATCTCCGAGGAGATGTCGGTGAGCAGGGAGGTGGCGGTGACAACCCAGACGTTACGGGGGAGTTTCTTGATCTTTTCGGTTGTGTTCATTGTTGCTCCGACAAAAAAACGTTCAACGCTTAACGTTGAACGTTTGTGAACCTTCGATGTTACTCACCGTCGTCATCGTCGCTGGCCGCGCCCGGCTGTTCCACGCGGATGACGTCTCCATGCATGTTGATGATGACTTTGAATCCCAGCATGCCGAGGTAGGCGCGCGCCTCTTCGGGCAGGCCGACCTGCAACATCTGGTCGAACTGCTTGTCCATGTTTTTGAGCTGGTTGGCGATGGCGGCCACACTGAATGGGTCTTCCTGGCCAATCATTTTGGCGGTCTGCTCGCTGATCAGTCCCTCACTGCCTTTGATGAGTTCCTGCATGTGGGCCAGGACGGCGCGGTCTATTTGTTCGGAAGGAATGTGTCTGTGGAAGCCCGCATCGTCTACAACGTAACAGGGTTCGTCGCCCACGAGGGCGGATTCGGCGGGGCGGTTGGATTCGTCAAAAACGAGACCGGCGAAGAGAGGATGTTTCATAGTAAGTGAAGGGGATGCGAGATAGGGGATGCGGGATAGGAGATAGGCTGAGGAGGATGGCTATTTTTTGCCAAGGTTGCCTTTGTGGGAGTTGAGGAGGTTGATGAGGAGTGAGATGAGATGATCAATCACTTTGTAACGATGCTTGAGCAGGTCGGCGGGCAAGGCGCGGCGGGAGCGGTAGTACCAGCCTCTGGTTTCGCGCGCTTCACCGAGACTGATCCGTATTATACGCACATAATCGGGTGTGCCAACTCCGCGTCCGTAGGCCTCTTCCATATTCGCGCTGACGCTTCCCGAACTGTGTGTGATCTGTCCAACTAAATGTCTGGCGCGAAAATCCTTTTGTAAAAGTTCGCAATCATCCCATACAAGATCGGAGAGGAACAAGGCAACGCGGTAATACAGCGATTCCCATAATGGATCTTTCTTCACGTAACTGGGAACCGTTTTCTCCCAATCCTCAAACTTAACTAACTGCTCGCTCATGCCCTATCTCCTAACTCCTATCTCGCATCCCGCATCTCAACTGCTCTGCTTCCCTTCCACCACAGCCAGCAGGATGCCCGCCGCGATGGCCAGACGCGGGTCGATGCGCCGCGAGACGGCCATGTTCAAGTCAATTTCGAGTTCGTAACGGAAGATGTTGAAGCGTTGGCGCAGGTCGGCCACGCGCTCGTTCCCGAAAGTGATGTCGTAGTTTTGGGGCAGGAGCGAACCGAGCAGGAAGCGGCGCAGGAGCGCCAGCCCCATGCTGTCCTCGAATAGCAGGCCGAGAGGCTGGTCGCTGGCATCGAGCACTTCCCATTCATCGCGCAGCATGGACTGCCATCCCTTGCGGCGGAGGACGCCGACCTTCTGCCCGCTGGTCGAATCGATCACGTCGTACGCGGCCGAGAAGTCAATGATCTGGCGCGCCTTGATCGTCAACAGTTCCTGCGCCTTGCTCTCGTCGGCGAAGACGCGGATGTCCTCGCGCAGGCGGAACATCTTCTGCTCGCTGAACATGAGCAGGTTTTCGTTCTGGTCGTAAAAGCGGAACTTGCCGGTCAGCGCGAAGACCTGGCGTTTGAGCAGATAATAATTCTGGCTGAATGCGGAATGCATATGGGCTCCTTTTTACGGAGTCCAACGTCTCCTGACGTTGGTTCCAAGGTCTGGAGGCTTTGGAGTCCGTTACGATGAAATGATGTGGACCGCCGTGCCCACTTTGGGTTTGTGCAGGTAATCCGTTTCGGGCGGGACCGTGGGGCTGGTCCAGCGATAGAGGAACTTCGCGGCGCTGTTGGGCAGGTTCACGCAGCCGTGCGAGCGCGGCTTGCCGAAATCGTTATGCCAGTACGTGCCGTGGAAGGCATGTCCCAGCCCGGTGAAGAAACTGACCCAGGGCACGCCGGGCAGGTCGTAGATGCTCAATTCGTCGTCGCCCTGGTTGGTCATGTGAATGGACGGGCCCTTGTGATAGGTCTGGTAATCGCCCAGCGGGGTGCGCGTGCCTTTGACGCCGCTGGCGCAGCGCGAGTGCAGGACGAGTTTCTCGCCCTCGAAGGCGGTGACGGTCTGCGTGGCGAGGTCCACGTGGAGGGATTTCAGGGCGTCGGGAACGTCCGGGGAAAGCCGCGCCAGTTCCGAGTCCGGGACGAGGCGCATTTCCGCCGCATTGACGTAGAAGTGCTGGCGCAGGACCTTGTCGTAAATCTGGTACCAGACGCTGTCGTCGTCCTGGTTCACCGTCACGTCCGTGACCCAGTGCGTGCTTCCGTAATACAGGCGCATACTGCGCTTCGACTTAATGGAGGCGGCGCGGCGCGTGTCGAGGAACGGGACGGTCACTTCGCCGAGCGTCCTGGGCCGCGCCAGTTTGGTCTGTGGCATCTGCGGGATGGTTTTGACCGGTTGCAGCCAGCCCGAATACGTGAACCCGCCCGCGAGCCGATACCAGACGCGGTTGTAGGTGCCCTCACCGATGGTGGGAAACTGTATGTCCACCACGGCGTCTTTGCCGAGCAGGGTAAGTTGTTTGGCCGAGAAGGCGGGCTCGTCATAGACCGGCACGCCGCTGAAGGTGGCGCGTCCCTGCCGGTTGGATGCGGCGAGCGCCGCGTCCACGCGCAGTTCGGCGAGGAACAGGCCGAACAGCCCCGCGCCGGTCAGTTTGAGGAAGTCGCGGCGGGTGAGTCCGTTAAGAGGTGACATCGTGAGGGGATTCTAACGCGAAAGATGCGATTTTTGAGGCTTCGGAAATCCGATGTCTCATTTGACAATATTGACGACCGTGCCCTTACTTTCATAAGCAAACTGGGCGCGCGGGTCCACGGTGGGCGAGGTCCAGCGGAAGAGCCATTTGGCCGCGGCGGGACTCAGGTTGATGCACCCGTGCGAGCGCGGACGGCCGAAGTCGTTATGCCAGTATGTGCCGTGGAAGGAGATTCCGCTTTCGGTGATGTAGAGCACCCAGGGCACGCCGGGCAGGTCGAAGCCGCTGGCGGCCAAATCCCCGGCGGCCATGTGGCGCGTGGGGCGTTTGTGATAGGTCATGAATGTGCCGGTCGGAGTAGTGTAAGTCCCGACGCGGAAGATCGCTCCGCTGGCGACGCGCGCCGCGTAGACCAGCCTGTTTTCCTCGTAGGCCAGCATGAGCTGGTTGTCCAGTTGGACTTCGACGCGCTTCTTTTCCACAGGCACGTCTGGGGATAATGGGGACAGTTCCTCGTCCGGGACGAGGCGCAGGTGTTTGGCCGGGGCGAAATAGAATTTTTTCCATTTGTCATCGAACACGCGGTACCAGGCCTCGCCGTCCGCGCCGACGACCGTTTCCATCAGCCAGTGCGTGGTCTCGTAGTACATGCGATAAGCGACCCTGGAGGCCTTGTCGGCCTTCTCGTGCGCGTCTGTAAATGGGACGGTCACTTCGCCGAGCAGGCCGTCGGCCGGGAAGAAACCGTAATACGGCGTATTCAGCACTGTGCGCACCGGCTGGACCCAGCCGGAGTAAAGATACGCACGGTCGGCGGTTTCGTACCAGACGCGGTTGTAGAGGCTGGCGTCGTCGTCCAATGCGGTGGATGTGATCGGCACGACCAGGTCGCGCCAGTACATTTTTATTTTCCTGGCCTTGTTGGACGGCTCGTCATAAGCCCACAGCAGTCCGCTGGTGATGCGCCCCTGCAGGCCGGGATCGGGAAGGAGCGAGAGCGCGCGGCCCGGGAGCAATAAGCCCAGTAATCCAGCCCCGCTTAATTTGAGGAAGTCGCGGCGGGAAAGGCCGCCGTGCAGGTCGTTCATCGCAATCTGTGGAATCAATAATGCACGCTCACCAGCGTCCCGACCGAGGCCCAGTTGTACAGCCACTCGGCGTCGTAGGTGCGCAGGTTGACGCACCCGTGACTCATGGGCGTGCCGAAGTTGTTGTGCCAGTACGTGCCGTGCAGGCCGTAACCTTTATAGAAGTACATGACGTAGGGAACGTTGGTCAGGTAATAGCCGGGCCCGGCCATGGTTGTGGAACGATACTTGACGTAGATGTGATACTGCCCGGTGACAGTGGGTGTCATCCACGTGCCGGTCGAGACGACGAAACTGTTGACCAGCACGTCGCCTTCATAGGCATAGACCATCTGCTGGGACAGATTCACTTCGATCCAGCGCTCGCCGTCCCCGCCGCCGCTGACCGGCGCGGGCGGACGATATTCGCTGGTGGGCGTATCGGCCACGATGACGGCTTCCATGACGCCGGGCGTTTCGGTGGGCAGGGGTGTGGCGGTGAACTCCGGCGTCGGCGTGTCGCTGGGTGTGGCTGTTGGGAGTTCGGTCGGCGTGGCCGGGGGCGTCTCCGTCGGCTCCGGCGTCTCGGTCGGACCGGGCGTCGCGGTCGGTTTGGGGACCTCGGCGGGCGCATATGGCTGGACCCCGGCCGGGCGATTGGACACAGGCGCGTCCACGTTGCTCATGATGGACGCCACGACGGGATACGCCGCGGCCGAGATCGCGGCAAAGACCAGCATGGAACAACCGAACAGCACCAACAGGATGGCGTACAACCATCCGCGCCGCGGGCGGGATTGTTGACCCTGGCGCGGCGGGGGGGACGCGGCCTGTCGCGATTGTTTCAATCGGCGCGTCGCCCAGTCCACGGCCTGGCGCGCCTTCTCGCTGTTCGGGTTGATGGTCAGCGCCCGTTTTGCATGACTCAGGCCGGCGCGCGGGCTGGAGACCGTGGTCAGGATCAGCCACGGCTCCTCGCGGCCGGGAGCCAGGCGCGCCGCCTCCTCCGCCCATTGGCGCGCGGTGGCGTGGTCGCCGCGGCGCAGGGCCTGGCGGGCGTTTTCGATTGCCTGACGTGCCCGGGATTCGGAGTCCATGGCTACCAGTAAAAGTAATTATACAGCCTTACCACTGGATTTCGACCGGCGTGCCGATCTCGGCCCAGTCATATAACAATTGCGACTCATATGCGCCCAGCACCACGCAACCGTAAGAAACCGGCCGGCCGAGGAAGCCCTCCCACAATTGCGACCCGTTCGGCAGGATGGGCAGGGCGTGGATGCCGTTCTCCAGTCCGCCCGACCAGTAAATGCCCAGCCAGTTGGGCATCCAGATATTCCACGTCGCGCCGTAGGCGTTGGGGATTTTCGACTGCACTGCGAACGTGCCGACGCGTGTGGCGTTGTTGATGCCGGTCGAGGCGACGAAACTGAAGACCAGTGTGCCGCCCTCGTACGCGTACAGGTGTTGTTCGGAGATGTCCACCAGGATGTACTTCCCGCCTCCGACGGACGAGTAGCCGGGCGCCGCGGCCGGAGGCTGGTACGCGGCTTCGAGCGTGGGCGTGTCCGCCACGATAACCGCTTCCATAACCCCGGCGGTTTCGGTGGGGACGGGCGTCTCGGTTGGAGGGGGCGTTTGTGTAGGAGTCGGCGTGAGCGTGAAGAAGGGCGTCGCGGTATGAGTCGGTTTGGGGACGTCCGCCCGGGCGAAGACTGCGGGACTTGCTGTGGACTGGCTGAGGCCGTCCATGACGGAGGCAAGCGCGGGCGAGTCCGATGCGGACCAGGCGGCCAGTCCCAGCGCGAGGCAGAAGAGTCCAATGAACAGGACCGGGTAGAACGGACTGCGCGAGGCGGGTCTGGGTGTCATGGCGTTGCGGGAGTCGGTTCGACGTTCTCGTTGTTGATGAAGCACAGGATGCCCTGCACGATGCCCTCGGCCACGCGGTCGGTGTTCTGGATCAGGTACTCGCGGTCGAGGTTGAGGAAGCCGGTCTCGATGATGGCCGCGATGGTGTTCGGGTCTATCTCGGAGAACGAATGGTAATCGGTCATGTCGCGCGTGATGGATCCGGCATGGAAGTCCAGCCCGGTGACGCGCTGGTAGCGGTCCACGAGGCAGGCGGTGAGACGCGTGGCGCGGTTGACATCGCGCGTGTCCATGGCCGAGGCCACCTTGAAGCCGGTCGCCTCGTCGTTGATGTAATCGCACGAGTCGTTGTGAATGGAAACGAGCGCCGCGGCGCGGTAACCGCTCAGGCGTGTGTCGTATTCCTGTAACAGGTCCACCTGGAAGCCTTTGGCCGTGAGCGATTCCTGGACGAGCGTAGCGATCTGGAGATTCATCTCCTGCTCGGTGAGGCTGACGTTGCCTTCGTCGTCGAAGCAGACTGCGCCCGAGTCGTTGCCGAGATGTCCCGCCACGATGCCGATGCGCAGGGCGGGCTGGGGCGTAGCCGCGGCCTGCGGCGGCTGGACTGTGAGCATCAGTCGGAATCGTTCGGACAGATTCAACGTGCGCAGAGTGTCGGGGGCCCAGGCGGTGAAGAGAGTCGCCAGGAGGATGGCCATGCCCAGCGTGGGGAAGATGACGTTCGGCGCGGACGGTTGACGCGGCTTCGGATGTGGGTGGGTCTCGCTCATTTCATTTCGTATAATAATCCGCAAGTGCGGAAACGGCAAGGGATGCAAAATCGGCTGTGCAGGAACGCGGCCTGCCCGGCCCTTTGGATTTCTATCTTGACTTGCCTCCTCCTCCTCGTTATGATGAAATCGAATGGAGACGCATCGATGACTTTAGAATCCGAACAATTACGCCGGGCCATGCGCGCCTGGACGACGGGTGTGGCGATCATCACCGCCCGCCATGAAGATATTCAACAGGGAATGACGATCAACTCGTTTACCTCCCTCTCGCTCGATCCGCCGCTGATCATGGTGGCTTTGCAGGGACAAACCCGCACGCACGATCTGGTCAAAGAGACGGGCGAGTTCAGCGTGACGATTCTGGCGGAAGACCAGCGCGACCTGTCCGTCCGTTTCGCCAGGCACGAGGTGGAAGATCGTTTTGCGGGTATTGAAACCGAAGCGCTCAGCCTGCGCGCCCCGCTCATCGAGGGCGGGCTGGCATGGTTCGATTGCCGCGTACGGCAAAGCCACGAAGTCGGGCAGAACACTCTGTTCATTGCCGAAGTGCAGGCTGTGCGCGTGTTCAGTACGGAGGGACCGCTGGTGTATCACAACCGCGAGTATTGGAAGTTGTCCAAGCGGGAGGATAAAGATGGAGTCGGATCGTCTGACCGATGAGGAAAAGAAACTCCTCCTGCGGCTGGCGCGGGAGGCGCTGGAATGCGGCGTGCGCGGACAGGAACTCCCGCCGCTGGACCGGAAGTCCCTGCCGCCGCGGTTGCAGGCGGAGGGCGCCTCGTTCGTGACCCTGACCGTGCGCGGCGACCTGCGCGGCTGTATCGGCGCGCTGGAGCCGTACCAGCCCCTGGCCGCGGACGTGCGCGAGCACGCCATCGCCGCGGCCCTCGAAGACCCGCGCTTCCCGCGCGTCCGGCCCGAGGAGTTGGAGAACATCGAGGTCGAGGTCAGCAGGCTCACGGTCCCGGTGCGGCTCGAGTATTCCACTCCCGACGACCTGCTCGCGAAACTGCGTCCGCACGTGGACGGAGTCATTCTGCGCGACGGCTACCATCGCGCCACCTTCCTGCCTCAGGTCTGGGAGAAGATTCCCGACGCGGCGGAATTCCTCGGACATCTGTGCTGGAAGATGGGCGAGGAGAATGACCTGTGGCGGCGCAAACATTTGGATGTGTTGATTTATCAAGTGGAGGAATTCCACGAATAGGTTAAAATCAAGCGCATGACCGAAGAACTCGACGTCATGTTCCAGGAGGCGGTCGAAGCCCTGCGCAAGCGGGACCACGCCCGGGCGCGCGACCTGCTTACGCGCCTGCTCAAGGCCGACCAGAACAACGTCACCTATTGGATCTGGCTGAGCGCGGCGGTCGAGACTGCCCGCGAGCGCGTCTATTGCCTGCAGACCGCGCTCAACCTGGACCCCGAGAATGCCACCGCCAAACGCGGCTTGATCCTGCTCGGCGCGCTCCCGCCGGACGAGGACGTCAAGCCCTTCCCGGTCAACCGCCCGCGCGCCTGGGAGGACAAACTGATCCTGGCGCACGAGCGTCCGCAGGAGCGCGGACTGAAGGCGTTCACCGGCAGTCCCATGGCGCGCATCGCCGGGCTGGGCCTGGTCGGAGCCGTCGTCTGCGGGCTGGTCGTCTTCGGGTTCTTCGCGCCGCGCACCATTCGATTGAATCTCGGTCCCACCATTACGCCGGGCCCGTCTCCCACGTACACCACCACGCCGACATTCATCAACTCGACCGCACAGCCGGAAGCGCCCACCCGCATCGGCCCGACGCCGTTATGGGCGTTTCTGCCCGCCACGTACACGCCCACGCCGTTCTTCGGCGCCACCCCGCGCGATCCGCAGACCGGCGACATTGCCCGCGCCGCCCGTCTCGCCATGCAGAACGAGGACTGGCCCGAAGTGATTCGCTTGATGGAGCAGGTGATTGAACTCGAGCCAAACTCGGCCGACCCGTGGTTTACCATTGGCCAGGCTTATTTCTATCAGGAGGACTACAAGTCGGCCATCGAGTCCTACAACCGCGCCATCGAGGTCAATGAGAATTACAGCCCGGCTTACGTGGCGCGCGCCCGCGCCAACAAACGCTTCGCGCCCAAAACCGAGAGCATCATCGAAGACCTCGATTTTGCCATCGAGACCGATCCCGGCTACGCGGAGGCGTACATCGAACGCGCCGGATATTACACGGACCTGGGCGACCCCGAGACCGCGCTGGAAGACCTGCAGACCGCCGACGACCTCCTGCCCAACTCGGCGCTGGTCTATTACGAATATTCGCGCGCCTATTTCGTTCAAGGCGACATCGAGAACGCGCTGGCGTTCGCCGAACGCGCCAAAGAGATTGACTTGACTCTTCTGCCCAACTACCTCGCGCTTGGACAGGCGTATCTCGCCAACGGCCAAACGTCAGAGGCCGCCGAGGCGCTCCGTATTTACACAACTTACGAGACCGGCAATCCGCTGGCCTGGCTGTTGACGGGCAAGATGGAATATGCCAACGGGAATTTCGAAGCCGCGCTGGAGGCCCTCGACGAGTCCATCCAGATCGAAAATAATCCCGAGGCGCGGCTGTATCGCGGCCTCACGTACGTGGAACTCGGCGAGGGCGCCGAGGCCGAATATGAATTGCGCGCCGCGCTGGGCACCCTGCCCGACACGTTCGAGGCGCAGATCGGGTTGGCGCGCGCCCACTATCTGCAGGAGGAATTTGGCAGCGCCTCCCAGCAGGCCGGGACGGCGCTCGCGCTGGCCGAAACGGTCGAGGAGCGCGCCGCGGCGTATTATTGGCGCGCGCTGTCCTACGAGGGCTATGGCCAGACCGCCTCCGCACGCGCGGATTGGGAAGCCCTGATGAAATTGCCTCCGGGCGAAGTGCCCGCGGGGTGGCTGCGCGAGGCGCAGGACCACCTGTCCAACCTGATCACATCCACACCGTCGCCCACACCGAGCAGGACGCTCACGCCCAGCCGCACTCCCACGCCGAGCCGAACCCCGACTCCGAGCAGGACGCCAACACCGACCCCCACGCCATAATGCAGAACGTCCCGAAGGCTCTCGACCTTCGGGACGTTGCATCTTAAGCCTTGCCGCGATGCTGTTCGCAGGGACATAACGCGCGCAGGTAATGCCAGTTGTAAATGCCGTAATCGTGGCCGTCCTCCCAGACAATGGTCAGGGCGTACGAGCCGACGGCTTTGACGTCGGTCAGGCGTGTGGCCGGGGAATCGGGCAGGTCGGTCTCGAACACGGCCGCGTCGGGCTCGGACCTCATGTTCTCGTGCCCGCCCCGGCACGACGCGCAGGGACAGGCGGCGCGCAGTAACTTGAAGGGATAGACGCTCACGTGCCCGTCGTCCCACGTGATGGTGAACTCCCGTTTCGATTTGTTGGCTGTGATGGCGGTGGGTTTTTCGTTCAAAGTCTTGTTTCCTTTCGCATTGCGTGGAGAAGAAGCGGGTGAGGCTTGGCTACGGCGAAGGCACAACCGCCAGGAAATCCGCGGCGGCCCAGCCGGCGCGCGTCTCGTCGTACGGTGCGACCAGGTACCACCAGGTGTATCCGTCCGCGTCGCGCGGGCCGTCGCGCACCTGGAAGACCTCCGAATCGAAGCCGAGGAAAAGCGGCTCGGTGTTTAGTCCCGGCCCGGCGCGCAAGCGCAAAGGATCACCGTCAGTGCCGCTGATCTGGACATAGCCGCCGACGACGATCTGCCCGGCGACCGGCGTGGGCGTGATGAGCGGATCGATTGTGGGCGTGGCCGAAGGCGCGGGCGTGGAACTTGGGGCGGGGATCAGGGTCAGGTCGGCGGGGGCGATCTCGAGGTCCCCGGAGGAGGCGGGTGTGAATCCGATGGCGCCCATGGTGATCGTGGTCAGGATCCCGGCCAGAATCATCGCGCCGAGAATCACGCCGGGGTTCAGGAAGAGACGCCAGTCGAGAGGGGGTTTCATATCTTCGGCGCATCCTTCAGGAGATACAGCGATTTTAACGGAATAAGCAATTTTAGCGCGCGCGGCTGGATCGTGACGGTCACTTCCTTCGTTTCGGGCCGCGGCTCGCCGTCGGATTGGACGAGGAAGGGCGAGTCGGCCTCCACGCGCAGACGACGGAACGGGATGCGGCGCGCCTTATCGGAACTCAGATGGTTGCCGCGCCACAGGTCGTAGGCGTGGAGCAGGGCGTCGCCGAGGTTGTTGCCGGCAAGAAGCCACAGGTCGAATTCGCCGTCATCGAGGTACGCCTGCGGCGAGAGCACCGCGTGGCCGCCCATGTAACGGCGGATGTTGTTGGCGACGGCCACCAGGAAGTTGCCCTCCACTTCGTGCTCGTCGGCCCACAGCCGCAAACGGACGCCGCTCCACTGGCTGGCGTTCCAGATGGTGGTGAAGGTGTATTCGGGGAACGAGAAGAATTTTTCCAGCCGCAGGCGCGGCTCCAGCGCGTGGATGGTCATCGCGTCCAGGCCCATGCCGGCCCACAACAAAAACGGCTGGCCGTTGCAGAGGCCCACATCCACGCGGCAGGCGGGCGCGTCGGCCAGGGTTTCGGCGTTTCGGCGCAGGGCTCGCCAGCGGGTCCAGGCAAAGACCGGCAGGCCGAGTTCCTGGGCGAGCACGTTGGCGGTTCCGCTCGGCAGGACGCCCAGCGCGGTCTCCGTCCCGACCAGTCCGGTGACGACCTGCCCGATGGTGCCGTCGCCGCCGGCCGCGAACACCGCGTCCATTTTTTCGACCGCGGCCTGGCGCGCGGCTTCGGTGGCGTGCGCGCCGCTTTGGGTGGGTGTCGCTTCCACCTCCCAGCCGGAGCGGCGCAGGGTTTCGACGACGGGTTTGAGAAACGGCTTGATTGGGAACCGCCCGGCGGCGGGATTGTAGAGCAACAGGGCGCGGCGCATGGGTGGATTATAAAGGGTTTGCAGGCCAAAAAGCCGCCGTATCCTGGGATGATATAATGCTACGGGACGGCCACATGCAGACAGGCGCACTCCTCAACCAGCGTTATCAATTACTCGAACGCCTTGGCTCCGGCGGCATGGCCGAGGTCTTCCGGGCGCGCGACCTGATGCTGGAGCGTTCGGTGGCCATCAAGGTCTTGCGCGCCGATTATTCGCAGAGCAAGTCCTTCCAGGAGCGCTTCCGCCAGGAGGCGCGCGCGGCGGCCAACCTGTCGCATCCCAACATTGTCACCGTCCACGATTTCGGACTGGACAAAGAACAACTCTTCATCGTGATGGAATACGTGCCCGGCACGGACCTCAAGTCCCTGCTTCGCAAGCGCGGCCGCTTCACGGTCGAGGAGGCCATTCCGCTCATCGTGCAGGCCTGCGCGGGCGTGGGGTACGCCCATCGCGCCGGCCTCGTCCATTGCGACGTCAAGCCGCACAACCTGCTCATCACGCCCGACCAGCGCCTCAAGGTCACCGACTTCGGCATCGCCCGCGCCCTGAGCACCATCTCCCCCGGCGAGCGCACGGACATCGTGTGGGGCTCGCCGCAATACTTCGCGCCCGAACAGGCCGCCGGCGGCGCGCCCTCGCCCGCCTCGGATGTTTACTCCCTCGGCGTGGTGCTCTACGAAATGCTGACCGGCACCCTACCCTTCAACGGCGCGACCGCGGACGAACTGGCGCGCCAACATTTGCAAGCCGAGCCGGTCTTCCTCAGTGAATACCTGCCGGATGTGCCCCCAACGCTCGAAGAGATCGTCCTCAAAGTCCTTTCAAAGGAACCGTCCGCGCGGTATCGCACGGCGGACCAATTGGGACGCGTCCTGATGCGGTTTGGGACTCAGCGTCCGCCGACGCCCCCGCCTCTGGCCCTGACTCCCGAAGCCGCCAACGATTTCGAGGAACCCGCGCCCGTTCCCGCCGCGGACCCCCAGCCTGTCGCGGCCTCCGAAATGCCCTTTCCCGACCTCGAAATAGACTGGATCTCCATCGGCCTCGGCCTTCTGGCATTGATCGCGGTCGGCGGGTTGATTCCGTTCTGGATGTGGATTTATTACGTTTACAATCCGTGAGTCTTACCAAAGTCAAATGACTTTGGATTCCGATGATGCCGCCCAAATATCTCATTGCCCCCTCGATCCTTTCCGCTGACTTTCTCCACCTCGGCAGCGCGCTGTCCGCCTGCGAATCCGCGGGCGCGGACTGGATCCACGTGGACGTGATGGACGGCCATTTCGTTCCGAACCTGACGATGGGCCCGTTCATCGTCGAGCATTGCCGCCGCGCCACGGAACTTCCGCTCGACGTGCATTTGATGATCGAACAGCCGGAACGTCATTTGGAAGCGTTTGCAAAGGCCGGCGCCTCGCACATCACCGTACATGTGGAGACCTGTCCTCATCTGCACGGCACGCTCCAGCAGATCAAGTCGCTGGGATGCAAGGCAGGTGTCACGCTCAATCCCGGCACACCGGCCGAGGCCATCGAGCCGGTCCTGCCCCTGGCCGACCTGGTGCTGGTGTTGAGCGTCAACCCGGGCTTTTCGGGGCAAGATTTTATCCCCGAAGTGTTGCCGAAGATCGAATACATCCGCCGGACACTGGACGAGATCGGCTCGTCCGCGTGGCTGGAGGTGGACGGCGGGCTCACTGCGGAGAACCTGCCCAAAGTCCGGGACGCGGGCGCGAATGTCTTTGTCTCGGCCAGCACGGTGTTCCGCCATCCGCAGGGAATCGAGGCGGGGATTGTGGCGTTAAGAAAAGCCCTCGCCCCAGTCCACTCTCCCGGCGGGAGAGGGGTGCAGGGGTGAGGGAAACAAAAACCGCGGCCATTTTGCGGCCGCGATCTTTGACAGGAGAGAAAACGAACCCTACGCTGTTACTTTGGTCGAGGTGCGGATGCACCGGGCGCACAACACCTTTTTGACCTTGCGGCCGTTCTCCATCACAATCGTCTTCTGCAGGTTGGGAAGAAACTTCCGGTTGGTGGCGCGCAGGGAGAACGAACGGTTGTGGCCGAAGGTGGTGGTCTTTCCACAGTTAGCGCATTTAGCCATGACTTGCGATCCTTTCCAGACAATGAGTGCACAGGCGTGCCTGCTCGCGTGAGCGCCGCATTGTACCATAAATCGAAACCATCTTCAAGACAAACTGTTAATTAAGAACGCAGAGGAAAATATGGGCAGAGACAGCACACCCCTTGGGCGAGTCCACATCTCACCGGATGCCGTGGCGACCATCGCCTACCGCGCCACCCTCGAATCCTACGGCGTGGTGGGACTGGCGCCGCGCAACCTGGCGGAGGGACTGGCGCACACCGTCACGCGCGAACCCAGCCGCGGCGTGACCGTCCACTATAACGGCGACGACATTGACATTGACGTGTTCGTCGTCATCGAATACGGCACGCGCGTCCTTTCGGTGGCGCAGAGCGTGGCCAACACCGTGCGCTTCCACGTGGAAAAAGCGCTCGGCCTGAAAGTGAACTCGGTCAACGTGCATGTGGCGGGACTGCGCGTCAGTAATATGGATTGATTGGAGTGCGAAATCTCCCGATTTCGCCCGAAGTCTGGAGACTTCGGACTCCACAATAACTTGAGGAGCATTCATGAGTGTAGGTTCATCCGACATCCAGGCCAGGCGGCTGCACGACCTGCGCAGCAACCCGATTGACGGACTGGTGCTCAAGGAACTCGTCCAGGCCGGGCTGACCTGGTTGAGGACCAACCAGCAGACGGTCAACGCGCTGAACGTCTTCCCCGTGCCGGACGGCGACACCGGCACCAACATGACCCTGACGATGCAGTCCGCCTGGAGCGAGATCGCGGACCTCGGCCATCACAGTGTGGGCGAGATGGCCGCCGCGGTGGCCAAGGGCGCGTTGATGGGGGCGCGCGGCAACTCGGGCGTGATCCTTTCGCAGTTGTGGCGCGGCTTCTCGCGCGGCCTGCACGGAGCGGACGTGCTCGACGGGCCGACCCTGGCCCGGGCTTTTGCAGAGGCGCGCGATACAGCCTACAAGGGTGTCGTCCGCCCGGTGGAAGGGACGATCCTGACCGTGGCGAAAGATGTCGCCGCGGCCGCCGAGGCCGCGCTGGCCGAGACGCAGGACCCAATCGAGATTTTGGAGCGCGTCATTCCGGCCGCGGACGCGTCGGTGCAGAACACGCCCGAACTGCTTCCCGTTCTTAAGCAGGCGGGCGTGGTCGACTCGGGAGGCAAGGGATTGTTCTTCGTGCTGGAGGGGATGATGCGCTACTTTAACGGCGAGCCGCTCGATGTCCCGACCGTGAGCGTGCAGCCCATGTCGGCCATGAATCTGAAAGAGGCGATGGAGTCCGTCGAAGAGGGCCAGGATTACGAAGTCGTCGTGGATTTCTTCCCCAACGGCCAACTCGATTTGCAGTCGTTTTATGGCAGGCTCGAAGCGATGGGCACGTCCATTCAGGTGGGCGAGGGCGAAGGGATGTATCGCATGCACATCCACGTCCCGCTCGATAAGCGTTACGAACCGATTGATTACATCATGGGCATCGGCACAATCAGCAAGATTGCCATGGAAAACCTGATGGCGCAGATGGACGACATCCAGAAGGCCAAGGCCGAAAAGATCGAGTTCCAGCCCGTGGAGCCGGGGCAGATCGCGGTGGTGGTCGTCTCGCCGGGCAAGGGACTGAGCCGCATCTTTGCCTCGCTGGGCGTGGCCGCCATCGTCGAGGGCGGGCAGACGATGAATCCGTCCACGCAGGAGATTCTGGCCGCGTTCGAGAATCTCCCGACCGATAAAGTCATCATCCTGCCGAATAATAAAAACATTATCCTCGCCGCGAACCAGGCCAAAGAAGTGACCGTCAAACAGGTGGCTGTGGTGCCGAGCCGCACCGTCCCGCAGGGACTGGCGGCGATGCTGGCGCTCAACCCGGACGGGGAGGTGGATTCCGTCGCCGGGAAAATGACCAAATCCCTGGCCTCCGTGCAGACGGGCGAGATCACCGTCGCCACACGCACGGTGGAAATTGACGGCGTGAAAGTCGAGTCGGGGCAGGTGATCGCGCTGCTGGACGGCAAATTGGTGTTGGCAGCCGCTTCCATCGAAGAGGCCGTGATGGGACTGCTCGAAAAGGCCGAGGCGGAGAAACACGAACTAATCACGTTCTATTATGGCGGAGACCTGAATCGAAACGAGGCATTCCGCGTCGCGGATGTGGCACGCGAGAAGTATCCCGCGCAGGAAATCGAAGTGCAGGACGGCGGCCAGCCGCATTATCCGTTTTTGATTTCGGTGGAGTGATATCGTAATGATACTTCGTCGAAGTTTGAATAATGCAAATTTGTGTGCGGTCTTGTTATGTAAACAACACATCCGCAACATGAATTAACAAAAAGGACAATGAGAAATGGAAGTTGCAGATTGGATTCTAATCGGAACAACATTATTCTTAGGCGCAGTTGCGATATGGGGCGAATCAATCAGAAAATGGATTGAGCGCCCTAAAATCATCGTTTCGTTTAAAGAATCAAATCCATTTTGTCATAAAACCTATTATCGTAATGAGGCGATGCCAAATCTTGATGAACCAGTCTTTTTCTTCCGGTTCAAGGTGGAAAATACTGGAAAAACAGAACTCAGAAGATGTGAAGGAGTTCTAAGCCAATTGTGGAAGTACGATTCAGCAGGCCGTCCTCAAAAAGTTTCTGGATTTATTGATGTTAGTCTTCGTTGGGCTCAAAACGATAAGCTATCCCTTGCGGATTTAGACCCTTACCGATCAAAATTTTGCAACATAGGTCATCTTGCATCACCCCAATATCAACAAAAATTTGAGAGCGGCCACAGAATTATTGATTTGCCGGGGCAACACGATAATAAACTTAGATTCTTGTTTGAACAAGCTGAATATCCACATTCACAGCCCAACTGCTTAATTCCTGGCACATACGCGATCAAAGTTATTCTTTACTCTGAAAACGCACCACCAGTAGATCTATGGTTCCAGATAGCATGGTCGGGAAACTGGCAAGATGAGGAGACTGAGATATTTCGAGAACTCGTGATTACTCAAATTTCAAAATTGGAGTAGCAATGAGGCGGAGATATTCCCTCCGCCGAACTTTTTAATCCCTGTGCTATACTCGCCGCATTATGAATGTCCTGCGTTCCCTCACGCATCGTCCCTTCGCATTGCTGTGGGCAGGACAGACCACCTCCCGCCTGGGGGACAGCCTGCATCGCATCGCGCTCGCTTGGTGGGTTTTGGAAAAGACGGGCTCCGCCACCGCCATGGGCACGGTGCTGGTTCTCTCGCAAATCCCGTTGTTGATTTTTCTGCTCATCGGCGGCATCGTCGTGGACCGCTTCCCGCGCCTGCGCATCATGTTCGCCTCGGACGTTCTCAGCGGGATGGTGGTCACTTTCATTACCGTGTTCGCGTGGCTCGATCTGCTGGAGATCTGGCATATCTACGTTGCCAGTCTTATCTTCGGATTCGTGGAAGCGTTTTTCTTCCCTGCCTATCAATCCGTCGTTCCGCAGATCACGCCGCCCGATATGTTGACCAGCGCCAATTCACTGAATGGATTGAGTCAACGAGTCACGGGCATCGTCGGGCCGATGATCGGCGCGGGACTGGTCGCGGCGGGCGGGACTCCGCTGGCGTTCGCGCTGGACGCGTTGTCGTTCTTCGTCTCGGCCGCGTGCGTCTTCCCGATCCTGCGCGCGGGGACGTATGAGTCGCCGAAGCAGGAAAACGCGTCCGAGGCAGCGACCAAGCCTAAATCGGTGAAAGACGCGATCACGCAGGGCGTCCGCGATCTGCGCGAAGGCTGGGATGCCATCGTCACCGTCCCGTGGATCTGGGTCACGATTCTCGTCTTCGGTGTTCTGAATATCATGGAAGCCAGCCCGCGCGCGGTCTCGATGCCGTTCCTCATCAAGGACGATCTCGGCGCGGACGTGGCCGTGCTGGGTTATTTCGGTTCGGCGTTTTCGATTGGATACGTGTTGAGCGCGCTCTGGCTCGGACAGTACAAACGCCTGCGCCGCCGCGGCCTGTTGGGCTACATCCCCGTGATGCTCAACGGATTCATTTTGCTGCTCTTCGGGTTGAAGGCGCCGATCCCCGTCCTGATCGCCGCGATGTTTTTCTTCGGGTTCAATTTCAATATCTTCGGCCTGGTGTGGACGAACACGTTGCAGGAGATGGTGCCGAACGAAAAACTCGGCCGCGTTTATGCGTTCGATTCGCTCGGCTCGTGGGTGCTGTTGCCCATCGGCTTCGCGCTGGCGGGCTGGGGCACGGACCTGGTCGGCGCGCCGACGATCTTCCTCATCGGCGGCGTCGGCACGATTCTGATGACGCTGATCGGACTCGCGCATCCCGCGGTGCGGAACCTGGATTGAGATGAGGAATTTCACAAAGGGTTCACCACGGAGCGCACAGAGTCCACAGAGTCCCTTTTGAATTTCTCTGTGCTCTCTGTGGTGAAACGAAAGACACAACATGAAACTCGGCTTCGTCACCGACTCGACCTGCGACCTGCCGCCTGCCCTCGTGGAGCAGTACGGCATCGAGATCGTTTCCTCCATCCTCGTCATTGATGGGAAGCAATACATTGACGGCGCGGACATCAGCCGCGCGGACTTCTACGCGCGCCTGCCCGCGATGAAGAACTTCCCGACCACCGCCGCGCCATCCATCGGCGAATTCTCAGTGCGCTATCAACGACTGTTCACCGCAGGCTGTGACCACGTCCTCTCGATCCATGCCGCATCGCAACTAACCGCCATTTGCAGTATCGCGACGCAGGCCGCGAAGGATTTTCCAAACAGAATCACGGTTGTGGACAGCGGCTCGCTCTCGCTGGGAATCGGATTTCAGGTACTGGCGGCGGCCGAGTCAGGCACGGACGCTGAAACTGCTCTTGCTTCGATTGAGTCCACGCGCCGCCGATTGCACGTCTCGGCCGCTCTGGATACGATGGATTATCTCCGCCGCAGCGGACGCGTCCCCGCGGCCATCACCATCCTGGGCGGCATGTTGCACATCAAGCCGCTGGTCGAATTGACCGACGGTCAGATCAAGGCCATCGGCGCGGTGCGGACGACGAGTCAGGCCGACGCTCGCATGGCCGCCTTCCTGAAATCGGGACTGCCATTGGAGCGTCTTGCCATCCTTCATACCGGCGCGGAAGCGAGGGCGCGCGCCTTCCTCTCCCGCCTGATGGACGAGATCGCCCGTGACCTGCCGCGCGACATCTTGATGGTCAATGTGACCACGGTCATCGGCGCGCATGTCGGCCCGAACGGATTGGGGTTCGCGGCGGTGAGGGCTGTATAACAGTTGCGCTTGGGGTGGAAAAACGGTAAGATAGTGGCAGGAGCAGTCCAATGCCAGCCGCCATCCAAAAAGTTCTCAAGGAACTGAAACAAGGGCTTGTCGGGCTGTACGGGAGCCGACTTAAGGGTTTGTACCTGTATGGCTCTTACGCGCGCGGGGATTATCGGGAAGGCTCCGATTTGGATGTTCTGGTTATTCTCAACGACTTCGAGCGCGCCCCAATCGAATTGTCGCGTACCGACAATTTGATTGGCGATTTGTCGTTGAAACATCTGATCACGATCAGTCCGCTTTTCATGCGGGAAAGGGATTGGCTTTCGGCGGATAAACCGTTGTTACGAAACGTTCGCGTCGAAGGTGTGGCCGTATGAAAGAGTCCACGCAACAACTGCTCTTGAATGCGGAGGAAACCCTGCGCGCGGCGGAGGTTCTCCTCAGGGAGGAATACCTGCGCGATGCCATGAACCGCGCCTATTACGCGGTCTTTTATGTTGCGGAGGCCCTGCTCAACGAAAAGGATTTACACTTCAGCAAGCACGGCACTGTACATGGCGCGTTTGCACAGCACTACGTCAAGACGAAGATCTTCGACGCAAAATATCATAAACTGCTGACGGGTGCGTTCCGCCGCCGCATGTTGGGTGATTATGACGAAGTTGCGAAATTTAGTTCCGAAGAGGTGATCGATATCTTGGAACAGGCAGGCGAATTTCTGCAAGCGGCAAAAAAGTATCTTGAGAGTCAAACGTAACGGCTGACCCACCCGCCGACTGTCCACCCAGCGAGGGACACCTTGACCGCTCCCACCGTTTTCATCAGTTACAGCCAGGACTCAAACGAACATAATGCTCGCGTATTGGAACTGGCAAATCGCCTGCGGGCACATGGAATCGACGCGGCGCATAACCAGTGCAAGGCTTCATTTCCATAGGGTTGGCCGAACTTCTTAGGGCATAGCGGCCCCCCTTTGGAATTCGCATATTCGAAAATAGGTAGTGGTCTATTTGTAAGTGATGCCGAGAAACGACCTTCAATCTTGGAACGCGAATGGCGCGAATTGGCAAATTTTGCGAATAAATCAAGATGGAATTCGCGGTATTCGCATATTCGCGAAATTCGCGTTGAGGATCGTCACTTACTTTGAGCCACTACCCGAAAATAAACCCCTTGAAAATTCAAAGATAATTTGGTATAATGAATTCACCCAAAAGGTGAATTCATTATACCAAGCGAGGAGATGGGAAATTGCGTTTTGTTTTTTGTTCAAGGAAGATTCACTTGCTTTATTCAGAGGAGAAAGGAGTACACAAATATCCTTCTGAAGTGATAGACGCATTTTTCGCCGCGATGTCAGTTATCAAGGCGGCGAAAGATATTCGAGATCTCTACGCATTGAAGAGCCTTCATTTCGAAAAGCTGTCTGGTGAAAGACAAAACGATAGGTCAATACGGTTGAACAAGCAATGGCGCTTAACATTGAGAGTAAAGAAGGATGAGAACGGCGACTACATTTTGATCTTAGATATTGAAGATTATCACCACTGATCGAAACAAGGAGAGAAGAAATGAATAGGAATGGGAGGCCTGCTCGAGTAATTTCGCCTGGGAAGATATTGACTCAGGAATTGGATGCCCGAGATTGGACACAGCGGGATTTGGCTGTCATTATGGGACGGCCTTATCAGGCCATTAATGAGATCATTAATGGCACTAAGCAGATTACTCCAGATACTGCTCGGGAATTGGCATACGCGTTTGGTACGTCCATTGATTTTTGGATGTCGCTAGAGGCGAATTATAGGCTCCATTTAGCTGAACAAAACGTAAAGGAACAGGAAATCCAAAAAAGAAGCCATTTGTATAGCGTCGCACCAATTCGAGAAATGATAAAAAGAGGTTGGATTAAGGGCTCCGACAATGTTGCCGTTCTTGAACGACAATTGCTTTCATTTTTCAGAGTAGCAACCTTAGATGAAGCAATGTCCAAAACAGCCAGTCTTCGCGTCTCGCAAAATCGCGGCGCGGAAATTGCTTCCCAATTGGCTTGGGTTCAACGTGTGGAAAACCTTGTGCAAGAACGGGAAGTCGGGGATTTTTCTGTTGATCGACTTCGCAAAGCGATTCCGTCTATCCTTGATTTGTCATATGAATTAGAATCGATTGCTCGCGTTCCCGAGATGTTGAAGACTTTGGGGGTGCATTTTGTTGTACTTCCTCACTTGCCCAAGACATATCTGGACGGAGTCGCTATTTCAACCGACAAGAACCCAATAATTGGTCTCACTTTACGGTATGACCGCATAGATTCTTTCTGGTTTACTTTAATGCATGAACTGGCGCACATTATCTCTGGCCATCGCGGCATTATTTTGGATGACACCGAACAGAGAATTGGTTCGGCAGACCGAAGCGAGGAAGACGAAGCAAATCAAGCAGCTACTGAATGGCTTGTTGATCGGAAAACATTACTAGAATTTGTTGAGGAAGTTAAACCCTATTTCTCCAAGCCATCTATTGAAGCAGTGGCGCGTCAATTACACCGCCATCCAGGAATTGTTCTTGGGCAGCTACACCATCAAAAGGTTGTTGAGTACAAACATCTAAGGAACCTTCTGGTGCGAGTAAAGCCATATTTGGCAAAGTGGGAACACAACTAGCAGAACTTCCAGAACTACCAGAAGGACGCTTGCAAGATACAGCGTCCTTCTTTGTTGGCATGATAAAATACCTCCATGCAGTCCTCATTAGAGAAACTCCGTAAATTCTTCCGTCTCGAACACGAAAACGGCTACAACAACACCGCCATCATCGGCGGACTAGCCCAGATGCTGGACTTCTGGGAGGGCGAAGCCCGCGCCGACGGCGTCGCCGAGGAGGTCATCCAGGCGGTCGTCTCGCGGCTGCGCTCGTACGAGAGTCTCAGCGCCGAAGGCCGCGCCGACTCGCTCAAGGGACTGTGGAAGCGCATCGGCGAGACATACCCCGAAGCCGCGCAAAAATCCAAAGACCAGCCTCGCTCTCATAGAGTCTCCCCCCGTTTCGGGGGGACGGAAGGGGGGTCCCCTTCGGGGGGGACAGGAGGGGGGCCAAGGCCCTCGCGCCCGCCTCAAAAACGGGAGCAGGCCGCGGGTCCCGGACGAAGCGAGACCGCGCCCGGCGGTCGCACGTCCGCCACACCGGCCGCGCTCCACGCCGCGCTGACTGTTCTGCAGGGCATCGGTCCGCGCCACGCGCAAACGCTTGCCGAACTGGGCATGCACACGCTGGGCGACATGCTGTATTACTTCCCGCGCCGCCACGAAGATTACAGCCAGTTGAAGCCCATCAAAGACTTGTGGTATGACCAGCAGGTGACCGTGATCGGCGCGGTGCAGACGGTGAACACGCGCCCCATCCGCGGCGGCAAGGCCAGCATCGTCGAAGCCACCCTATCCGACGGCACGGCCGCGTTGCGGCTCTCGTGGTTCAACCAGCCCTGGATGGTCAACCGCCTCAAGCCCGGCGCGTCCATTTCGGTTTCGGGCAGGGTCGAGCAATATCTCGGCCGCCTCGTGATGAACAACCCCGATGTCGAGCCGGTCGAGGCCGAAAACCTGCATACCAATCGTATCGTGCCCATTTATCCGCTGGCCGCGAAGATCACGCAGAAGTGGCTGCGCGGCATGATGAACCAGGTGGTGACGTACTGGGCGCCCGCGCTCACCGACCACCTGCCGCAGAGCATCAAAGCATCGGCCAATTTGCCCGATTTGGGACGGGCGATCCTGCAGGCGCACTTTCCCGATTCGCAGGATTCGCTCAAGGCGGCGCGCGAACGCCTGGCCTTCGACGAAATCTTCTTCCTGCAAATGGGAGTGCTCCGCCAGAAACGGGACTGGCAGTCTGTGACCGCCCGCCGCTTCGAAGCCCCGGACGAGTGGCTGGGCGCGCGTTTAAAAAGCCTGCCCTTCGCTTTGACCGGCGCGCAGTCCCGCGCCGTCGAAGACATCCGCCGCGACCTCGCCTCGGGCAAGCCGATGAACCGACTCCTGCAGGGCGACGTGGGTTCGGGCAAGACCGTCGTTGCCGTGCTGGCCGCGGCGATGATCACCCGCGAAGGCGCGCAGGCCGCGGTCATGGCGCCGACTTCGATTCTGGCCGAACAGCATTTTCGGAATTTCAGTAACTTCTTTGCGGCTTTGGAGTCCGACGGCTCGCCGTCGGGTTCGCAGGAGCAGGCTCCTGCACTCCAAGCCGTGCGACTATTGGTGGGCGACACGCCCGAATCCGAGAAGGCCGAAATCCGCGAGGGACTGGCAAACGGGAATATCAAAGTTGTGGTCGGCACGCATGCATTGATTGAAGACCCGATCACATTTGCGGATCTGCAATTGGTCGTGATTGACGAACAGCATCGCTTCGGCGTTGAACAGCGCGCGGCGCTGCGGAGCAAAGGCACCAATCCGCACCTGCTGGTGATGACGGCCACACCCATCCCGCGCTCGCTGGCGTTGACCATCTACGGCGACCTCGACCTGTCCGTGATGGACGAGATGCCCGCAGGCCGTCAGCCGATTGCCACGTACGTGTTGACCCCGCGCGAACGCGAGCGCGCCTACAGCCTGATCCGTTCGCAGATCAAAGACGGGCGACAGGCATTCATCATCTATCCGCTGATTGACGAGAGCGACAAGTCGCAATCTCGCGCCGCGGTGGACGATCACGCCGCGCTCTCGAAGGACGTCTTCCCCGAATTCAAGGTCGGCCTCCTGCACGGACGGATGCAACCTGACGAGAAGGACGCGGTCATGCTCAAGTTCCGCGACGGCGAGTATCACATCCTGGTCTCAACCACCGTCGTCGAAGTCGGCGTGGACGTGCCCAACGCGACCGTCATGCTGATCGAGGGTGCGGACCGATTCGGCCTCGCCCAACTGCATCAACTGCGCGGACGCGTCGGCCGCGGCGCGGCGCAATCCTATTGTCTGCTCATCCCCGATCACGAGGACGATGTCGAGAACGAGCGCCTGCAGGCTATGGCCGAGACCAACGACGGCTTCCTCCTCGCCGACCGCGACCTGCACCAACGCGGCCCGGGCGAATTTCTTGGCACGCGGCAATCGGGCTATGCCTCCGGTCTGCGCATGGCCAGTCTCACCGATATTGCCCTCATCGAGAAAGCTCGCGCTCAGGCACAGTCATTGTTCGAGAAGGACGCCAATCTCGAACAGCCCGAACATAAATTGCTGGCCGAGGCGCTTGGAAGGTTTTGGGGGGAAGGCAAGGGAGATGTTTCGTAATTTGTAGGGGCAGACTTGCATGTCCGCCCTGGGCAGACACATAGGTCTGCCCCTACCATCAAACGGAGAATAAACTTGGTTAAAGCACTGTTTCCCGGCACGTTCGATCCCATCCATTACGGCCACATGGACATTGCCCGCCGCGCTTCGCGCCTGTTCGACGAGGTGGTCATGGCCGTCTACGACAAGCCGCTGAAAAGCCTTCTGTTCACGCCCGAGGATCGCATGGCGTTGGTCAGCCAGGCCTTCGCGGAGGAGCCCAAGATCAGCGTGACCGGCTACTCCGGCCTGACGGTGGACTTCTGCCGCAAGGTCGGGGCGCAGGTCATCGTGCGCGGTCTGCGCGTCTTCTCGGACTTCGAGTTCGAGTTCCGCATGGCGCTGGCGAATCATCGTCTCGCCGCGGACATCGAGATCGTGGCGCTCATCACCGCCGAGGAACACACCTTCCTCTCCTCGAGCACCGTCCGCGAGATCGCCATGCTGGGCGGCGACGTGTCCAGCATGGTCCCGCCGTTCGTGGCCGAGGCGCTGAGACGCAAACTCAGCGACGGCGACCACCAGCCCCCGCCCAACGCGCTGAGAGATTAGCAGGACAAATTGTCAATTTGTCCTGCAATGAAAATGCGTTAGAATAACGGCAATCCGTTCACTCGGAGGAGCCAATGGACATCCTTCACCTTATTGACCGCCTCGAAGAACTCTTCAACCAGGGCCGATCCGTCCCTCTCACGCACAATGTGATGGTGGACGAGGATAAAATGCTGGACATCATTGACCAGATGCGCATTGCCATCCCGGAAGAGGTCAAAAAGGCTCAACAACTTCTGGCGCAGAGGGACCGCGTCATGGCCCAGGCACAGGAGGAGGCCAATCGCACCGTGGAGATCGCCCGCGAGAAGGCCAATGACCTGGTGCACAAAGACATGGTCGTGCAGGAGGCCCAGCGCCGCGGCGAACAGATCCTCAGCCAGGCGCGCGCCGACGCGGACGCCACGCGCCGCGAAGCCGATAATTACGTGATGGATACCCTCGCTCACCTGCAAACCGAAATGGAGCGCCTGCTCAACCAGGTGCGGAACGGCATCCGCACCATCGAGGAAGACCAGATGCGCCGCTCGCCCGTCCCGCCGCAGACGCTCGAAAAATAGAGGTCAGCCCTCGTCCACAGACGGGGGCTGAATGTTTAACTGCTGGAGAATTCTTCGCGTTCTTAATTTTCCTTCGCGCCCTTCGCTTCTTCGCGATGAGAAGACGCCTCCGCGGCAAACCCAAACCACGGCCGCAGGCGCGGATTGAGATGGATTCCCATTTCGTAGAAGAGGACTGGGAACAGCACCCCGCTCAGGAAAGCCAGCGCAATCGTCGGGTCGGTGGGGACGCCGAGGCGGACGAACTTGATCCCCATCGCCTCCTGGATCGGGACGTGGAAGATCAGGATGACCAGCGAAATCCTGCCCAGATAACTGAACACCCGCGTCAGCCACGCCGAATGATCCTCGATGAACTTGGAGAGCGAAATCACCATGCAGATTCCCAGCAACGCTCCGGCAGTGTTGATCCACAGGGAGGAATACGTGCGAGTGTTGAAATCAATCGGCGCGTCGGTGAACAGGTTGAGCGCGATCAACAGCCCGAACGGGCCCAATGTCACCAGCGGAGATGCAAGAAAATTGCCCGGCGATTTCCGGTTTACCTCATAACCCAGCAGAAAGAAAAAGCCGCTGGCAAGCGCCAGGTCGAGGCTGAAGGGCAGGCCGTTCAACGTCCGTTCGCTGAACGAAGCCAGCGAGAACGGCATGAAATATTTCATCGTCGCCACGCCCAGCGCCAGCATTCCGAACAGGGCAATCAGTCTCAGCCACAGCCAGGGGATGCGCTTGAACAACGCGTGCCAGGCCGCGAACGCGAACAGGTTCACCGCGAACAAGTGCGGGATGAACCACAACTGCACCCAGTCCAGATAAAAACCGTTGGCGTAGAGCGATTTGGCGATCCGCCCGAGCATGACCGGGAAGGTCATGTTCCCGAATCCCGCCTCGAACAGGTAAATGGCAAAGATGATGAACAGAAACGGTTTGAGCAGGCTGTCGAAGCGGCGTTTCAATAGATCGCGAAATGGCCGTTCGGGTTTGAGGAACATGCCCGACAAAAAGAAGAATAGCGGGATGTGAAAAGAATAAACAAACTTGTGCAGGAACGGATGATATTCGCTCAGGTCGTTGTGCCCCAGCACGATCAGCAAAATGCCGATGCCCCTGGCGATGTCAATATAAGCGACGCGCTTTTCCATGAGGATATTTTATCAGCATCTGCGCTCACGCCGTCGTCCGCGGCGGCGACGTAACGATTGAGCGCCGAGGACGGCGCTCGAAGCAGTATGCTGGCTGTTTTATCCGGCGAATTCAAACGTGGGCATTCCCTCCGTCTGCGTCTGGATCTGGAACATGCCGCCGGAAAGCGGATACTTCGCGAGCGCGGACTCATCCAGACCGACGCGGGCGGTGGTGACGAACAGGATGTCGCGCCGCGGGCCGCCGAAGACGCATGAACTGACGTGCGGCGCGGGGATGCGAATCTCCGCTTCTTTCCGACCCGTGAGCGGATCCCATTTCGAGACGCGGCTCCCGCCCCACAGCGCGATCCACAGATTCCCCTCGAGATCGGAGGTCATCCCATCGGGCCAGCCCATCTCGGCGGGCACTTCGATGACCACGCGCGGGTTCGCAATGTTGCCTGTATCGAGGTCGTAATCGAAGGCGCGGACCTGCCGAGTCGGTGTGTCAATATAATAAAAAATCCTGTGATCGGGACTCCACGCGAGGCCGTTAGAAATTCGGATGTTATTGAGTAGTTTGCGCGGTTGCTTGCCTGCTTCGAGGGAATATAAATTTCCGCTGGAGGCTTTCTCGTTCATGTCCATTGTGCCCGCGAGGAGACGGCCTGCGGGGTCGCATTTGCCGTCGTTGAAGCGGTTGGTGGCAAGTTCCGTCACAGACGCGAGCAGGGCTTGTTTACCGGCGACCAGATCAAGGGTCCAGAACGAAGCGTGCAGGGCGGCGACGAGGCCCCCCTCGCGTCGCGGCGCGACGCATCCGACGAATTCATCCAGTTGCAGGAAATTGTCGTCGCCATCCTTCCACGCGTGGACGCGCCTGCCGAGGATGTCCACCCAGTAGAGCGTCTGGTTTTTCTCGTCCCACGCGGGACCCTCGCCCAGAATCGCTTGCGCGTCGAGGAGCAGTTCGGCTTGCATTAGAACCAGTCGCGTTTGTAGAAGACGAAGGTGGCGATGGCGGTGAGGCCGATGGCGATGCCGAAGACGGTCAGGAAGGCCAGTGGGTTGTCCTCGCCCGGCAGTTTGACGTTCATGCCGTAGAACGAGGCCACGATGGTGGGCAGGTTGAAGATGATCGTGAGGGCCGCCAGCACTTTCATCACGCCGTTGAGATTGTTGGAGATGATGGAGGCGAAGGCGTCCATCATGCCCGCCAGGATCTCGGTGGCGATGCTGGTCATCTGGATGGCCTGCTGGTTTTCGGTGATCACATCTTCGAGGAGTTCCTGATCCTCTTCGTACTGGTTGAAGAGCCTCATGCGCTGAACGCGTTCCATCATCACCTCGTTGGAGCGCAGGGCTGTGGCGAAGTAGGTGAGGGACTTCTGGTATTTGACGAGTTCGAGCACTTCGCGGTTGCGCGTGGATTTCTGCAATTTGTCCTCGATGGCCTCGGTGGTCTTGTTGATGTCGCGCAGGTGGGCGAGGTAGCGGGACGCGGCCTCGAGGAAGACGTACAGGACGAAGCGATAGCGTTTGCCCGTTCGCAGATGGCGGTACTTGCCGTTCAGGAGAGGCTTGAGGATGTCGGTCTCGTAGCGGCAGATGGTGACGATGATGCCATCCACGATGATGATGCCGAGCGGAATGGTGGCGTAGGGTACGTCCACGTTCTCGCCCTGGAAGTGGGGGATGCGGAGGAGAATGAAGGTATAGCCCTCGTCCTCGTCGCGCTCGATGCGCGCCATTTCGTCGAGGTCGAGTGAGTAGTTGATGAGGTCGGGAAAGATCTCGAGTTCTTCGGTCAGGTATTTGATTTCATCGGGAGTCGGATCAACGACATTGACCCACGCCCCGGTGACGGCTTCTTCGAGTCGGATGAGCCCCTGCTCGCCGGTCTTGTAGTTGGTGATCATGGACAGCCTCCTGCAACTGGGTTTCCACCACGCAGGAGGCGCGCCCTACGTGGTGCAGTTTGAATTTAGAATAAACGCATGCCGTCCGCCCAGTCTGGTACTGGGCGGCTGTTTGTCCGCAGAATCAGAAAGTTCGCTCTCGGTGACGGGGTACATCTCAATTCCTTGCCAGGGATGAGGGTTTTCTGGCACGGCAATTTTACGACTCTTGCGCGGAATGTACAACCGTTCGGGGCAAATTATTTTGATTTGGAAGGGGGACAGTGACGGAGTTGCAATGAATTCACCTTGACTTAATGGAACAAATGTTCTATACTTTTGACAGTTACCGGTTTGGCTGAAGGAGGCCCGTATGAACCGCTCGTTCCCAATTCAATTACTGCCGTTCCTCAAGGGCGCCAGCCTGAAACGCGGCGCAATCTTCGGGACGATCCTGGTGGTCGCGTTGCTGTCCTTCGAGGTGTTCAACTTCTCCACCACGTCGTTTGCGTTGCGTGACATCCTCGGCGACCTGACCTTCGCGGGTGTGCGCTGGTCCACGATTCTGGCAATCGCCTTTTGCGGCATTGACTTCGCGGGAATCGCCCGCATCTTCACGCCGGAGAAGGGCCGTGATGAACCGGTCGAGGTCTGGTACCTGTTCGGGGCCTGGCTGTTGGCGGCGGGCTTCAACGCCGCGCTGACCTGGTGGGGCATCTCGGTGGCGGTTGTCAATCACCAGGCGGAGGGCAGTGTCCTGCTCAGCCAGGCGACGTTGACCAAAGGGGTGCCGGTCTTCGTGGCGGTGATGGTGTGGTTGATCCGCGTCTTGATTATCGGTACTTTTTCCGTGGCCGGTGAGAGGCTGTTCACGCTCGATGAGACTCGTGCGACAAGTTCATTCCACCGTCCGCCCGCTGCGCGCACCAATTCCGTCCCATCCAATGCGTTTGTACGCTCTGCGCCGAAGCCATCCACCCCGGCAGCGCGGACCCCGATCCGCCAGGAGCCGACCTATCACCCGGTGGGGATGTCTGCCCAGGCGCGCGAGGAAAATTCAGGCATTCGGAGGTGACTTCCGCCGCATCCACTACGACCTCATACAATCCAACAACAACAGAGACGACCGGACGAGGTCGTCTCTGCATTCTATGCATCTTGCCGGGTTAGCGCTGGTCTCGATACGTCCTTCGGGCTGCTCGACCAGCGGCTCCGCTCACATCGTCCCGACACTTGCACCTGCATGCAAGTGCAGGTGTGTCCTTCGGGAGGGCGATGGATTTTTCAACCTGTTATTTCAGCGGCCTGACTGCATCAATGGTAATCCAATCACCTGTGCGACTCAAAGTATGAGTCGCGCGCAGGTTTCCCTGCGGCAGGATTTTTTCGATGAGTGTCTCCCGGTATTCAGTTTCAGTGAGAACCTCGATGCGGTTGATGTTGATTGCAAAACCGTAGCCGCGCGAGCAGTCCTGAGATGGGCGATGGAGGCGTCCCTCATACTCGAAGATCGGCCCGGCCGGGCGTGCAATTCGTACATCTGAAATTACGGAGTTGAGGGGATGAGGCATCCATGCTTCAGAGAGCGGACTGTCTGCCCAGAACAGGTGCAGTTCGTCCCACGATGAGGCGCCGTCCTCGGTTTTCAAGTTGGCGAACAGCCACCAGCGGCCAGCGTGATTCAGCAGGGTCGAATCCACCGCGTAGACATCGGTCATCAGCGGCTTGACGAATTCCCACCGGTCAGGAAAGCGGGCACAGTGATACAGTTCGATCTGACGGTTTTGCGCGGTCTCGGGAATCATATACGTCTCGCCGCGATGCTCAAAGATGAACGGATACGAGAGATGATATGGTCGTTCCAGGATGGTCTGGTTTGAAATGACTTGTCCCTGGGCGTCGAGGGTCAAACAGGCGAGGCGTCCAAGGCCGGTATTTTTCATGAATTCTTCGATGAAGATGTAGATCTGACCGTCGCGCTCGATGACCATTGGATCAGCCCAGTAACGGTCGCGCGGCGGGACGAGAGGCCGGAGCGCGCCCCAATCGGGTGCCAGCCCGCCTTGGCTCTGCGCGGCTAACACGATCCATTGTTCTCTGTTCAGCCGCGAACGGACTTTTTTGTCCAGATAGCGCGTTGCCTGTGCGAATGCCAGTTTGACCAAGTCGAAAAATCCAGGGGCTATGGATTTGGTCTCACCGACGGCTTCGAGCCCATCGAGGAATCTTTCATCGCTGGACAGTTCCAGTCGTTTGAGCGCCCAAAGCAGGAGTGAGGCGATCTTGATGAAAACGTGATTACGGTTGCGGCTGGCCGAGATGGGGTCGGTGGCGAAGACCGCGCGGCGGATGACTCGGGGCGAGTCGGAATCGGGCAGGCAGGCGCGCAGTTCGCAAGTTGTCAGCGGTTGATTCTCGAGCACTTCGTGGAAGCCGCTGGCAGGATGCGCGTCCCACGTCCACAGGCCGAGGCGGGCGCAGGCGCGCAAGGGGGAATGACTGAAGTCATTGCTACTCAGGTTTATCAGAATATCCAGCCGCTGGGACTGAATCGTTTGTCGGTCGTCTGCATCGATCAACGGCGTGACAGGCAGGAGGGCGCGCAGGTCGCGGCGGGCGAACGAGTCCGCGCGGGCGTGCAGGAAGCGGCGTTCCAGCCGAAGGTAGGACTCGAGCAGGGCCGGCGCGGCAGGCTCAAGTCCAGAGTGAACGAGCAGGGCGACCTCGGCAAGGTCCGCGGCCCGGAGGCGTTCCACGAGTCGATATGTCCATGCGGGGACGGAGGTCGAATCCAGGATCAGGCCGAGGCGCGGCTTGGCGGTCATTGGGTTTCTTTGGGTCGAAAGACGGAAAGATAGGCCAGCGCGTGATAACCGGCGCGGCGGTACAGGCTCATGGACATGTCGGATGGGATGAGCGCCATGCGTTTCAAGCCCATGTTGCCGGCCTCGCGATGGATGCGTTTGAGCAGGGCAGTGGCGATGCCGCGCTTGCGGAAGACGGGCGAGGTGTACATCTGGTTGATGTAGCCGACGCCGTCGTACACCGTGACCAGTTGCGCCCAGCCGACGGCGCGGTGTTCCATCTGGGCGTAGTAGTTGTAGATGTGCGGTTCGCCCAGCGTCTGCGGCGGGATGTGTTCGCCGTGTTCGGCGAGGAAGCGATTGGCGAAGTTGACGTGATCAATGTTCTCGACCTTGTGGACGTGCAGGAGGCGTCCGTGCGTGACGACCGGAAGACTGTGTCCCAGGATTGGGCTGGTCTGGACGAAATCGTAGCCGAGGGCGTTGTAGCGGAATTTCAGGCCGGTGTCGGACGGCGTAGGGTGAAAGACGTTGAGGACGTAACGCTTGCCGCGCAGTTTTGGGTAGGACAGAATCGCTTTCTGGATGTTGAGCGGGTCGTTGTCGAAGGCGAGCACTTCCATTTCAAAGGAGGCCACGGGCGCGGAGCCGTAGTCCGAGACGCCGATGGCGCCGAGGTCTTCGTAGGTCGAGTTGTATGTGACCTGGTAGACGTAGTTGTACGAGGCGATCATGGCCTCGATGGCCCATGCGCCGGGCATGGACAGGCGCGGATCGGTCATGCGGGAGGCTCCAGGGTGGATTCGCCGTCGGCGAGCACGTACAGGCTCCTGCCGCTGTCGCGGTCGAAGACGAAATCGGTGACGATGTAACCCGCCGCGAAGCAGGTCTCGAAGACCTCGCGGGAGAAGAAGCGCCAGTCGCGGGCGAGGGCGAAGTCCGCGGCTTTGAGGGCGAGGAAGTCCGAGGGGATCTCGGCCAGGGCGAGGCGGCCATCGGGGCGGGCGAAGTCTTCGGGCGGGTGCGGAAGGCCGTCGGCGCGAACGACGGGAGAATACAGGTGCTGAGTCCCGGCCTCTTGAAACTGGACCAGGCTCAAGGTCCCGCGGGCGCGCTTGCCGAGGCGGCGTTCGACGCGGCGGGTGCGAATCCACCAGTCCACCTGGAAGCGGTCGGAGGGCAGTCCGGCGTTCAAGCCGTCGCGCATGTCGCCGTATTGTGAGCGCAGGTAGGTGTTGCAGACCGCGCCGAGTTTGGCGATGTTGAGGTAGGCGTTGCGGCTGAGAAGCGGGTCATAGGTCCAGGTGACGTGGTCGAGCCCCTGGTGGCGAACCATCTGCCACTGGGCGCGCTTGAGCGCGAAGCCAAGTCCGCTATCGCGGTGTTCGGGGAGGACGCCGAGCATGTGCGAGCAGTGCTTGAGGCGCGGGCCGTCGGGCAGGTTTTCGATGCCGGGAAAGCCGAAGACGAAGCCGACCATTTTTTCGTTCTCGAACGCGCCGAGCACCAGTCCGCCGTTGTGAACGGCAGTGATGAGCAGGTGCGCGGGGACCACGTCGGTTTCACTGCCGGGCCAGACGGCGCGCTGGAGTTCCTCGACGGCGGTCATGTCTTCGGGAGTTTCGAGGAGTCTGATGGTCATTTGATGGGATAGTTGCATGGTCGGGCGGTCAAATAGTCGCGTGGACGCGTAGTGCAGCGGTTGGTCAAATTGGCGATTTGACCTACTCCGGCGGGCGGAGGATCGGGAAACGGTCGCGCAGCCTTTCGGCGATGCGCTTGACCTGCACGTCCACGGCGCGCGACAGGCGCATGGTCCAGGTGGTGCGGCGCAGGTATTCGAGGCGGTAGGTGAAGCGGGCGGGCATGAGTCCGAAATGGCGGGTGAGGTTATCCACCGCGCAGGTGCGGTTGACCGAGTAATAGTCCAGCCAGAACGAGGAGACGGGAAACCCCGGCACGAACGTATCGAGGAAGATGGTGAGGGCGCGCAGGCTGGGCATGGACAGGTCCACCAGCAGGCGGCGGCGGTGGGTCACGTCCATTAGAATCTCGATCACCTGGCGGATGGGGAAGTATTCACTGCCGCCGATCTCGTAGGTCTGATTTTCCATTTCGGGGTTATCCGCGGCCCATAGCAGGCAGGTGACCAGGTCTTCGACCCACAGCGGCTGGACGACGGCGCGTCCGCCGCCGGGCAGGGGGAAGAGGCCGGGCGCGGAGCGCAGGAGATGCGCCAGGTCGGTGGTGAAGTGGTCTTCCGGGCCGAAGACGATGGACGAACGCACGATCGTATGCGGGACCCCGGAGCGGCGGATGTATTCCTCGGCGATACCCTTGGCCTTGAAGACCGGGTAGCCTGAGGCGCGGTGCGCGCCCAGGTGACTGAGGTAGACGATGTGCTTCACACCCGCGTCGGCGGCGGCCTCGGACAGGTTTTTCGTGCCCTCGATGTCGGTCGCCCGCAGACTGCCGCGCGCCCCCTCCCATTCCGCGCTGGCGAGGTGGAAGAGCGTGTCCACCCCGCTGAGGGCGGCGCGCAGGGCGCGCACGTCGCCCAGGCTGGCGACGGCCACCTCCACCGGGACGCCTTTGGGCAGGCGCGGCGTCCGCCGCGAGGCGCGAATGAGGGCGCGCAGGGGGCGCTCCTGCTCGAACAAATGACGCAACAGGGCGCGGCCGATGAATCCCGTCGCGCCGGTGACCAAAATCATGGGAGGGATTATAGCAGACGATAAGGGCGTGGGGCAGGCGTATGCCGGTCAGTGACGAATCACACATGACAAGCCGCTGTAATTGCGCTATGATAGACGTATCCAATGCAAGGGAGGCCGTGTGATGAGAAGACTTTTCCCGATCATTCCTGTGTTTTTGTTCGTCTTTCTGAGCGCGTGCGCAGACATCACCGTCACCCCGCCCTCAACATGGTGGACCGACGCGATGGGGACCCTGACAGCCACTCTTTGGACGCCGACCCCTGTGACACCCTCGGCCACCCCCGTCCCGAATCCACTGGTGGTTCTGGATGCGCTAAACAGCGTTTTGCGCGGAGCCGACCCCCTGGGGGAGGCAATGGACGCCAAACTCTATGTGACGGATGTCGGCTTCGATGCGAACGGCAATCCGCCTGTAATCATCACGCTCCGCATCAGCGTCGAGTGCGAATGGGTCATGCATCCGTCGTGTACCACGGAGCGGGCTTTCGTGCAAGTGATCCACGCTCTTGAAAAGGAAGGCGTTCGCAAGAAGATCGTGGAGCACATGCCGGCCTCCGTCGAGTTTATCCAGGTTGTTGCTTTCGATCATTTCAACCAGAGCGGCACCCTGATCGTCCGCTGGCAGGATGTTCTGGCGTATATTGATGGAAAGATCTCCCCTGAACAACTGGCGGCGTATGTTCTTCCATTCAGCCCATAAGTGACTTCCATTGCGGTACCCTCTCCCCGGACGCGGCCCGTCCGGGGTTTTCTGTTTTGTAAATCGGCTTCCGACTTCGTTTACGGAAGTGCAATGGTCGCGGGAAGGTTAAAGTTGTAGAATGAACCTGCCTTATTCGTTGTCATTAATTTACTGATGTTACGCACTTTCTCAGTACTGCGACATTCATGTCGCTCTGCCGGGCGAGATAAATCTCGCGGTACTGCGTAACATGAGAGGAAAATGACCCAGTTGAAGGAACGATTGGTAAAACGGAAGCAGGCCTCGCAACGGAAAAAGGGTGAGACCAAAAGCCGGGACGCGAAACCCCCGCGGCCGACCGAGTCCCCGCGCAGGTATGCCGGGCGGGCCGTCTCCATCGGGAAGGACCGGACCTGGAATTATCTCGATATCGCGGACGTAATCCTGGTCGCCGTGGACCTGCGGGGGCGCGTGACCCTGGCCAACCGCCGGGCCTGCGAAGTGCTGGGGGTGGTGGACGCGGACATCCTGGGACAGAACTTTTTCAGCCGCTTCATCCCCAAATCCGAGCGCGCGGCGATGGAGGCGCTTTTCAAGGCCAACGTGTCGGGGGAGGTCCCGCCCATAGAGCACATAGAGGTCAATGTGCTGACAGCCCGCGGCGAGACGCGGATCATTTCCTGGCACAACTCGTTTCTGCGGGAGGGCGGGACGATTGTCGGGGTGCTGGGCTCGGGGCAGGATATTACGGAACAACGCGAGGCGGAAAAGGCCCTGCATCAATCGGAGGCGGAGTTTCGCGGGCTGTTCGAAAACGTGTTGGACGGCATCTATCGCTCCACGCCGGACGGGCGCATCCTTGCCGCCAACCCGGCCCTGGCGCGCATGCTGGGATATGAATCCCCGGACGAACTATTGCGCCTGAACATCGCGCGCGACCTCTACGTGCGGACGGCGGACCGGGAGCAATTCAAGCAGTCGCTCGAGACGGATGGCGAGGCCCACAATGCGGAACTCCTTCTGCGCCGCAAGGACGGCCGCGAAATCGTCGTGCTGGATAACGCCCGCGCCGTGCGGGACGAAGATGGGCGGGTCGTTTACTACGAAGGCACGTTGACCGACATCACCGAATGGAGAAAAGCCGAGTCGGACCGGTCGCGGCTGGTGAACGTGCTGCAGGCCAGCCTGAACGAGATCTATCTGTTCGATCCAGTCACGCTGAAATTCCAGTTCGTCAACCGCGGGGCGTTGAACAACCTGGGCTACACCGCCGATGAGATGCGCTCGCTGACGCCGCTGGATTTGAAGCCGGGGTTCGATGAGGAATCGTTTCGCAATCTCATCTCTCCGCTGCTCGAGGGAGAAAAGGAAAAGATCGTCTTCCACACCAACCACCGCCGCGCGGACGGGAGCCTGTACCCTGTGGAAGTACATTTGCAATTGGTGGAGCAGGCGGGCGAGCGCGTCTTCCTGGCGGTCATCCTCGACGTCACCGAGCGCAGGCGGGTCGAGGCTGATATCAAACGCCGCGCGGCCGAACTGGAAGTGCTCTATGAGAACGGAATCGCCATCAGCCAACTGCTCGAGCCGCGCGCCATTGCCCGCAAGGTCATCGAGATCATGCGGGAGAAACTGAACTGGCATCACATTGCCATCCGACAGGTGGACCGGCAAACGGGGCGGCTCGAAGTGCTGGCATTCAACATCCCCGGCATGGATCCGTCCGCGGCCGCGGCGGAGGAGGAACGGCTGAATCGCCAGGTCTCCCGCGTCGGTCAGGGATTGAGCGGATGGGTGATCCAGCACGGGGAGGCAGTACGCAGCGGCGCGGTGGACAGGGATTCAAGATACGCGAACACCTATCCGGGGCTTCGCTCCGGCCTGTACGTTCCAATGAAGGTCGGGGAACGGGTGATCGGTTCGATTGCCGTCGAAAGCGAGATTCCCGACGCCTTCGACGAGACGGACGAACGCCTGCTGGTCACGCTTGCGGCGCAGGCGGCGGTGGCCATCGAGAATGCGCGCCTCTTTCATGGAAGCCATGAGCGCGCAAGCGAATTCTCCGCCCTGTACGAGACGACCCGCGACCTGGCCGAGGTCCGGGACGTGGAAGAACAATTGAAGAGCATCACGCGGCGGGCGATGGACCTGATCCGCGCCCCGGCCGGCGGCATCTATTTGTTCGACGCCTCCCGCAATGTGCTCCGGCTGGAAGTGAACATCGGCCTGCCTCCGATGCCCGGACTCGAAATGCAAATGGGGGAAGGCGTCGCCGGGCGGGTGGCGCAGACGCGTAAACCCCTGATCATCGAAGACTACCATACCTGGGAGGGGCGCTCCCCGAAATATGAAGGCATCCCATTGCGTGCGGTCCTGCAGGTGCCGATGATCTATGGCGGCGAGTTGATCGGCGTCCTGGTCGTGGACGAGGTCGGCGACTCCGAGCGCAGGTTCAACGAAAACGACGCCCGTCTGCTCTCCCTGTTCGCCGGGACCGCCGCCGCGGCCGTGTACAGCGCCCGCCTGCTGGAGGAGACGCGCCAGCGCGCGCAGGAACTGGGATCCATCGGCCAGGTCTCGGTCGCGCTCCGCCAGGCCTCCAGCCACGCCGAGATGTTGCCGATCATTCTCGACCAGTTGCAGGCGCTGTTGCATGCGGACGGCGTCGCCCTTGCCTCCGTTTCTTCCCTGAACGAGCCGGTTGTAATGGAACTGACACGCGGCGCCGTGGAGAATATGGCCGGTGTCGTCCTTCCTGCCGGCCAGGGTGTGACGGGGGAGGTGATCGCCTCGCGGCGGCCGTACGTCGTCGCCAATATTCAGAACGATCCGCGGTTGGTACACCTCAAAGGAATCGAGGCGGTACGCGCCGTTGCGATCGTGCCGTTGATCGCCCAGGATCAGGTGATCGGTGTGCTGTATGCCTGCCGAAACGAAAAGGAGGGGAGTCTGCCACCCGCCTTCACGGAGGGTGAGGTGAGCCTGTTCCTTTCGGTCGCGAACATGACCGCCAACGCGCTCCACCGCGCCTCTCTGTATGAGCAAACCGCCCTGCAGGCCAAGCAACTGGCGGCCGTCAGCCGCCTCGGCCAGATGCTGGCGGAAACCGGCGATCTGGATACGCTGTACGAGCGCCTCATCAAATCGATCTACGGCCTCCTGTCTGATGTCTGCGGGATCCTCATCCTGCGCCACGACCCGGAACGGGAATTGCTCCAGGTCGTCAGCGGATACTTTGAAGGCAGTTTCATGGATCCGTCCAGCCTGCCGTCCATCCCGTGCAGTCCCGCCGCGGAGGACGAGTTCAGCCGCGTCATCCATACCGCCCGTCCGTTGATTGTCAGCGGCAACGGCCGGCATGGCCTTCAATCCTACTACGTCTTCGATGCTTCTCCCGACCGGCAGGCGCAGTCCGCGCTCTTCGTTCCGATGATGACCGACGGCAAGGCAATCGGGCTGATCCAGGTGCTGGGCTACGCGCCGGGCCGCTTCCGCGATGCGGACACGGAACTGCTCACCCTGGTGGCCAACACCGCGGCGGTGGAAATCGAAAACACCCGCCTCTTCCAGGAATTGGAGGGGAACGTCCAGCGACTCTCGGCCCTGCATGCAATTGACACCGCCATCAACTCCTCCAACGACCTGCGCCTGAGCCTGCACGTCGCCCTCGAGCAGACGGTCCATTTGCTGAAAGTGGACGCGGCCTCGGTCCTTTTGCTGAACCCGGTCACGCTGGACATGGAATACGCGGCGGGAATCGGCTTCCGCACGACGGAAACCGGCCGCGTCGTCCCGCGGCTCGGAGCCGGGCTCGCCGGTCAGGCCGCGCTCAAGCGTTCCGTGATCCGCTCCTCCAACCGCGCCGCCATTGAGTCCTGCTTTTCGAAGTCACAGTATTTGGAACTCGAAGGGTTCGAATCGTATATCGCCGTCCCGCTCGTCTCCAAGGGGATCGTGGTCGGCGTGCTCGAAATCTTCCAGCGCGCCCCGCTCGAACCCGACCCGGGCTGGTTCGAGTTCTTCAATGTGCTGGCCGCCCAGGTCGCGCTGGCGGTGGACAATGCCCGCATGTTCGAAGGGATGGAAAACGCCAACCTCGAACTGGCCCTGGCCTACGACGCGACCATCGAAGGCTGGTCGCGCGCGCTCGACCTGCGCGACCGCGAGACCGAAGGTCACACCCGGCGGGTGGCCGAATTAACCCTGACGCTGGCGCGGCGCGTCGGAATTCCCGAACAGCAGATTCCCCACATCCGCCGCGGCGCGCTGCTGCACGACATCGGCAAGATGGGAATCCCGGACGAGATCCTGCGCAAGCCCGGCGAACTGGCCGAGGAGGAATGGGCCATCATGCGACAGCACCCGCGCATGGCCTACGAGTTACTCTCGCCCATTGCCTACCTGCGCCCCGCGCTGGATATCCCCTACTGCCACCACGAAAAATGGGACGGGAGCGGCTACCCGCGCGGCCTCAAGGGGGAGGAGATTCCCATGACCGCCCGTCTGTTCGCGGTCGTGGACGTGTACGACGCGCTGACCTCGGTTCGTCCCTACCGCCCGGCCTGGTCGCCCGACCAGGCGCTGGCCTACATCCGCGAGCAGTCCGGCCGCCACTTCGACCCGCGCGTGGTGGAGACGTTCTTCAACCTGATCCTGGAAACCGAACTGCTCATCCCTCCTTCCGGCCAAAAATAAAATGGTTCATTGGGATTTGGTGGGGTTGCTCAAACTTCCACCACAGAGATCACGGAGTTCACAGAGAAAATCTCTGTGTTCTCTGTGCGCTCTGTGGTAAAACGTGGCCTTGTCCCACTTGATCCCGAAGAACCAATAAAATCATGCGCCGACGGGATACTCCCGTCGGCGCAAGTGCGTGATTTTGAAGACGATGAGCGGCCCGTTAGAGAATGCCGTCCATCATCGTCGCGACCGCTCGATAGACCGGCGATTCGTCCCCCAGTTCCACCAGCGGGCGGCCCGAAAACTCGAACGCCGTCAGGGCGTCATCGGAGGGGATGACGCCCAGCAGGGGCACGTCCATTTTTTCGACGAAGGCTTTCAAATCGGGGGGCATGTCACCGGGCAGGCGGTTGAGAATCAGCCAGGCTTTCTCGATGTTGATATCCAGTTCCCGGCGCATGTCCGCGATGCGTTGCGCCGCGACCAGCCCGCGCTGGGTCGGGTCACTGACGATGAGCAGGTGCTGGACGTCGCGCGTGGTGCGGCGCGAGAGATGCTCCATGCCCGCCTCGTTATCAATGACCACGTACGCGTAGTGTTTGCTCATCGAGTCGATCACCTCGCGCAGGTTGTGATTGACCGCGCAGTAACAGCCGGGCCCCTCGCCGCGCCCCATGGCGATCAGGTCGAAGCGGCTTCCCTCCGCCAGCGCCGAGCGGATGTGGTAGTCGAGATAGTCGCGCTTGCTCGCGCCGCCGGGCATGGTTCCCATGGCGGCTCCTCCGCTGTTCAGCGACGATTTGACCTGCTCCAGCATATCCTCGCGGATGTCGCCCACCGTCCATTCGAGGTCGAGGCCGAGCACCATATTCAGGTTCGAGGAGGGGTCGGCATCTATGGCGAGGATACTGCCCGTTTGGTTCTGGGCAAGGTATTTGATGACCATGCCCGCGACGGTGGTCTTGCCCACGCCGCCTTTGCCTGCAAGTGCGATGGTTGTAGTCATATAGTCTGATAGTCCTAGAGTCTGATAGTCGTGGGCGTCATTGTTATTCGACTATCTCATTATTGGTCAATTCATTGAGCATGACAGTGATTTGTTCTGTGGCAAGTTTCAGGCTTTCCACATGGTCGTACACGGGGATATTCAGCCTGTCCGCCTCCTGCACCTTCAAATCGGCGGGCAAATATCCCAGCACCGGCATACCGGGCGTTTCGGCTTCGAGGAACTTTGCCTCCTCATCGTTTCGTACTTTATTTCCAACAAGATACAGCCGTTGTAAGCCAATATCATTTGCCAATTTCTTGATCTGGCCCGCCGTGCCGAGGCTCCTGCGCGTCGGCTCCACGACGACCAGCATGGCATCCACGAAGTCCACCGTAGCGCGGCCGAGATGCTCGACGCCTGCGTACATGTCGAGCAGGAGCACATCGTCCTTGCGGAAGAGCAGGTGCGTGAACAAGGTCTTGAGCATGGCGGACTCGGGACAGATACATCCCGAACCGCCCAAATCCACAGAACCCATCTCGAGCAGACGCACGCCGCGATGGACGACGCTGAATCTTTCGGGGATGTCGTCCACGCGCGGGTTGAGGGTGAAGAATCCGCCGACCGTGCCGGGCTTGGCGCCCGTGCGCTCCTCGATGAGCGCGTCCATTTCCGCGATGGGACGCAGTCCCGCGCGCAGTTCGGGCGGGAATCCCAGCGCGCCCGCCAGGCAGGGACTTGGGTCCGCGTCCACGGCCAGCACTTCGCGGCCCGCGTCCGCGTAGGCCTGCGCGAGCAGCGCCGTCAATGTCGTTTTTCCAACTCCGCCTTTGCCGGTGATTGCGAGTTTCATAGTGCCTGCTTTTCTGAACGGTGGTCGAGCAACTCCGAGTGGAGCGAGGAGCATATCGAGTTCACCTGCTTCACACGCGCTCTTTTTGTTGCTGGTCTCGATACGCCGCTGCGCGGCTACCCGACCAGCGTTTTAACGTGGTAACTATATCCATCTTTCACCGCTACGCCGCTTTCCAGATAATTCAACACGTACTGGCCGCAATTGCTTCCAATCTCGTTCTCCTCCACCTCGCCGATGCTGACAATGACCTCGTAGCCCGCCTCCAATAATGGACGGGTCACAGTCTCGGCCATTTCAGGTCGGACGGGATCGATGAACGAGGATAAATTGTTCTTCATCGCGCGGCTGGTGGGGTTCACGGGAGTCAATTTGATGAGATAGCGCGCCGGGTCGAAGTGGTGGAGGAGGACGTTTGCATCAATCGGCGCATCGGACGCCAGCGCGAAGTTCAGCGTGATCTTTCGGTCGCCTGTCCGATGGAATTTCTCTCCGTACGCGGCCATGCGGGCGAAGTCCCATTTGCGGACGGGAATCAACTGATCGCGCCGCGCCGCGTCGGTGGTGTGGATCGAAAACTGGAACTGGAATTGCCCGCCCGGGTACAGCCTGTTCTTCACGTCGATCAACCGCTCGAAGAACGCGTCCCTGCCGCGGGGGGCAATCGTCGAAATAGACGGCATCAGGCTCGAGGTCCGGTAGCGACGCGGCAGTTCCTCCAGCACGTCCAGTACGGCCATGTTCAGCGACGGTTCGCCCATGCGCGCGAACTGAATCTTGAATTTCGACGCGGTCACAATGCCATCGGGGAACCATTGCTCGACCATGAAATCAATCTGCGCGAGGATCTCTTCGGCGGTCGGCTTGCCGCGATAGTCTCCGCCCGCGTCGCAGAAGGGGCATTTCACCGGACAGCCGAACAGCGTCGAGACCATCAAAATCCAGCGTTCGCCGCGGCCGTACGGCGGCTGGCAGGCCTCCACGAATTCGAGCATCCGCCCGCCGCCCATGTCGGCCATGTAAACCGTCGCCAGTTCGGGATTTCCAGTGACTGCAATGACCTTCATCTCTTCTCCAGGTTATGCCAGATTTGCATCGCCGCCCGCAGGCCGTCCCCGGCCGCGATGGCGGTTTGACGAAACAGTCCATTGATTACATCGCCGACGAAAAACAATCGGCCCGCCTCGGCCAGTTCCCGTTCGCGCCGCCTCACCGATTCGGACAGGAAGCCCAGGTTCGGCTCGCGCCCGATGGCGAACAGGACGTAGTCCGCCGCGAGGGATTCGACCGTTCCGTCCGCATCGCACTCGACCTTCAGCCTGCCCGCCGCCAAATCGGCCTCCACGCGGCGGACGGCGGTCCGCGCCCGATATTCGATCAGCGGTTCCTGCGCGGCTCGCTCGAACAGCAACCCCAGACATTTTACGTCCTCGCCGCGATTGAGGATAGTGACGGAATTCCTCTTTTTGGACAAATTAAGTGCGTAATCGAAGGCCGCGTCCCCCGCGCCGACGATGAGGATGCGCTTCCCCCGCGCCTCCAGCAGGGGCCAGACTTCACCGAAGACCCTGTCTCGTGCATTCTCGGCAACCACCTCAGGAATTGGATTCGCCTTCGTGCCCGTCGCCACAACGACCGCACTTGCCGCGTACTTCGATTTTTTCGTTTCGACGATCAAAACATCGTCCTGTAAATCAACGCTTACCACCTCCTCCCGCGTCACTTCGACGCCGATTCGATTCATCTGCTTTTCCATGAGCGCGATGAGTTTCGGGCCCGTCACGCCGCCGGGGAAGCCGGGATAGTTCTCCACTTGGTTGGCGTTCCACAGCAACCCGCCCACGCGTTCTTTCTCCAGCAGGAGCGGTTCGAGGCCGTAGCGTTTGAGTTGAATCGCCGCGGCAATGCCCGCCGGTCCCGCGCCGATGACGACGACCGCGCCGGCAGTCTCTCGCGGCGCCTGTCGCCTACGCATCGCTGACATCCTCAAGGATCTCCTCGGCCAGCACCGGGACAGCGAATCCGTGCGCCAGGTTGAGCAGGCTGGCGCGATGGAAGGCTTCGGTATACGTCGCGGTACCGTCCACCACGAAGAATACGTCGAAGCCGCGCACGAACGCGGCGCGGGCGGTCGTCTCACAGCACAGGTGGGTCATCACGCCGGTGATGACCACCTGCTCCACCTCCAGGTCGCGCAGGGTCTGCTCGAGGGGGGAGGCGTGGAACGCGTCGTACTGGCTCTTGCGGATGATAACGGGGGTAGGCCCGGGGTCAAGAAGGAAAGCGATCCTGGAGTCGGGCGAATCGGCGCGGATCAGGTCCCGCCACCAGCGTCCCATGCCCGCGGCGTCCTCCTCCGAATTGAGGTGCCGCGTGAAGATCACCGGGCGGCGATGGGCGTCGAAGACATTAATCAGCGCCTGGACGTTCGGCAGGATGGCGGCCGCGCTGGGGACGAACGCGTGCGAGGCCGGGCGCAGGAAGTAATCCTGCATGTCCAGCACCAGCAGGGCGGCGCGGGCCGGCTGGAAGGCGAGGTCCGGGCGGCGGGCGCGGAGTTCCCGCACGGAATCGAGCATGGACCGCGATTTCGCGCGCAGGGTCTCAGGGGCAAAGTACCGCTCTTTTTTCATCTTGTGCTTACAAGTTTAATTGTCAAGGGGCGATTGTGCAAACAAATCACAGCAGGGTTTATCAGAAAGATTTTAGACATTCATCCTCCAATCCCGTGACTTTACTCACAATTTGAAAAAAGTCTCCTGGTGCTAGAATGAGAGCAGAAAAGTTCTCCCCTCCTTTAGAGGTCTTGTCATGATTTAACCAGGCACACCAAGGAGGCATTTATGGAGACCAAAACGTTCGAAGCGCCCGCGCTGTATGCCGACCATCACGTGACGGAGGTGCGGCGTATCCTGCTGGGTCTGGCGGGGGTCAGTGAAGTCTACGCCAGCAGTTCATTCCAGACCATCGAAGTAACGTTCGACCCCAAAAAGATCAAGGCTGAACAGGTCGAGGCGTGTCTGCGCGAGGCAGGCTATCTGGACGACCTGCCGACTCTCGCGGAACCCGAGGTCGCCACCGTCAAAAAGGAAGGCGACGGCGTCTTCAGGCATACCGCCGTTTACGAGACCGTCAAAGGGACGGTGGCCTTCGCCCAGCGCGTAAATTACACGGGACGTCCGCTGTGGCCGTGCCCCGGGATTGGCCCCATTAAAACGACAGAGGAATGACAACCTGGAGGTGAATGATGGCTAAGAAACGCGAAATCAAGGATTATTCGACCGATCCTGCCGCGCAACAGATGCTGATCCGCGCGGAGGAACTCGGCATCGGCACGGCTTTTACCCGCGCAGATAACATGGTTCCGTGCAACATCGGCGGCGCGGGGATGTGCTGCAAGCAATGCGGCATGGGTCCCTGCCGATTGACCAAGAACGGCGATGTGGGAGTGTGCGGCGCGACCATTGACACCATCCAGGCGCGCAACCTGACGCGCGCCATCGCCGCGGGCGGCGCGGCGCACTCCGATCACGGCCGCGACATGGCCTTCCTGTTGAAGGCTACTTCGAAGGGCGAAGCGGAAGGATACGCGATCCGCGACGTTGCAAAATTGCGAATCGTCGCAGCGCGATATGACATTCCCATCGAAGGGCGCGCGCCCGAAGAGATCGCCAACGATCTGGCCGACCTTTACATTTCGCAGTTCGGTCAGCAACACGGCGAGATTGTCCCTGGCAGGAACGCGCCGAAGAAACGACAACAGTTGTGGCGGGAACAAAAGGTCTGGCCGAGAGGCGTGGATCGCGAGGTGGTCGAGGCGCTGCACCGCACGCACATCGGCGACGACCAGGAACCCGCGCACATCCTGCACCACGCCATTCGCACCGCGCTTGCGGACGGATGGGGCGGCTCGATGATCGCCACCGACATCTCGGACATTTTGTTCGGCACCCCCGCGCCGATTTTGGGTCAAGCCAATCTCGGTGTCATCAAAGAAGACATGGTCAACGTCGTCGTGCATGGACACGAACCCAGCCTGAGCGAGATGATTGTCGCCGCCTCGCAGGACCCCGAGATCATCGAGTATGCCAAAGCGGCGGGCGCAAACGGAGTAAACCTTTCGGGCATCTGCTGTACTGCGAATGAAATTCTCATGCGTCAGGGCATCCCCGCCGCGGGCAACTTCCTGCACCAGGAACTTGCAATCATGACGGGCGCGGTCGAGGCCATGGTTGTGGACGTGCAGTGTGTCATGCAGGCGCTGGTGGGACTGGCGCAAAACTTCCACACGAAGGTCATTACGACCTCACCGAAGGTGCGCATCACGGGGGCGACGCACATCGAGTTCGACGAACACAAGGCGCTGACTATCGCCAAGCAAATTCTCAAAACCTCCATTGATAATTTCAAGAATCGCGAGTCAGCCAAAGTGCGTATCCCGCAAATCAAAGAGGACGTCATCCCTGGCTTCTCGCACGAGTACATTAATTACATGCTCGGCGGTTCGTATCGCGCCTCGTTTCGTCCGTTGAATGACGCGATTATGACGGGACGCATCCGCGGCGTGGCGGCCATCGTCGGTTGCAACAACCCGCGCTCCTCGCAGGACTATCTGCACAACACTGTCGTCAAGGAACTGCTCAAGAAAGACGTACTCGTCGTTCAGACGGGGTGCGGCGCGATTGCCGCAGGGAAGTTAGGACTCATGTTGGGAGAAGCAGGCCTGACCGAGGTCGGAAGCGGTCTGCGCGAAGTCTGCGAAACGGTCGGCATCCCGCCCGTCCTGCACATGGGTTCGTGCGTTGACAATACGCGTATCCTGACCGTGCTGACTCAAATGGTCGAGACGGGCGGCCTCGGCGATGACATTGACCAAATCCCTGCCGTCGGTCTTGCGCCTGAATGGATGAGCGAGAAGGCGCTGGTGATTGCCGCCTATTGCGTGGCGTCGGGCGCGTACGTCATCTTCGGCGGCTCGTCGCCCGTGAGCGGTATGCCCGACAGAGTCAACGACAGCGACGCGGTGCTGAAATACATCAGCGAGGGCTGGGAAAAACTGTACGGCGGAAAGTTGGATTTCATCCCCGACCCGGAGAAGATGATCGAGGCCACGCTCGCGCACATTGATAAGAAGCGCGCCGCGCTCGGACTCCCCGCGTGGGAGGAGAACAAGTTCGGCCGCAGCGGCGACGCGAAGATGCGCGAACTGGAAGCGCTGCCGCTGGAAATGAAACGTGAAGCCATTTACGGAGTAGTCGGATAGGCTGATAGGCTGATAGTCAAATAGTCAAATAGTCAAATAGTCGAATAGTCAGACCATAAGACTATCAGACTATGAGACGATAAGACTATGAGACCAGGAGACTAAACAATGTCAAGATACATAGCCACACGTGCAATTCGCGGCGCGAGCGCGCTCGTTACCGAAGCAGAATTGATGCTCAACAAGGCCCTCGCGGAAAAAGGCGCGGACACACCCGTCTCATTCCCGAATACGGCTTACTACCTGCCGACGATCCTCGGCATGACGGGCAAGGCAATCGAAAAGATCGGCGACCTCAAACCCGTGGTCGAGCAGGCGCGCGCCATGCTTCACCCCGTCCCTGCGGGCAGGCATTGGACTCCCTATCTCGGCGAGACTCTCGACTCGGGCATGGCCACGCTTCTCGCGGCCGAGACGATTGAGGCAGTGCGCTTCGCTTATGGACTTCAGCCTGAACCCATGCCTGGATTCAAACTCGCAGGCGGCACGTCGTTCACCAGTCCCGACGCGAACGGCGGCGACGGCGCGTCTCTGGATGGACATTTGAACGGTCCGATTGACGACATTCAACTCCGTTCGTGGGGCATTCAACTTGTGGATGGCCGCATGCCTGGCTTCGCGGCTATCGTCGGCTGCGCGAAATCCAACGAGGTCGCGGTCAAGATCGTGCGCGAACTGCAACGCCGCAACATTCTCACCTTCCTCTCTGGCAACGTCAATGGACGAAGCATCATCCATCAACTGCAAGAAGAAGGTGTTGAACTCGGCTACGACACGTACACTGTCCCATTTGGAACGGACACCATCTCCGCCATCTACGCGCTTGGATTCGCCACCCGTTCCGCCCTGACCTTCGGCGGGCTCAAGCCTGGACAGTCGCGCGAAATCCTGCTCTACAACAAAGACCGCGTCTTCGCGTTCGTGCTTGCATTGGGCGAAGTGGACGATTTGAAATACGCGGCCGCGGCGGGCGCGATCAACTTCGGCTTCCCCGTCATTGCGGACACGGTCATCCCCGAAATTTTGCCGACGGGCGTGACCACTTACGAGCATGTCGTTTCCATGCCGTTCAACACGATTGAAGGCAAGGACGATTTGGAAAAGGCCGAACGACTCGTCCAGAAATGTATCGAAGTGCGCGGCGTCAAGGTCAAGGTCTCGAACGTGGACGTTCCCGTCCCGTACGGCTCCGCGTTTGAAGGTGAGGTCGTCCGAAAGGCGGATTTGCGCGTCGAGTTCGGCGGCAAGCACTCGCGCGCCTTTGAATACCTGCACATGGCGAAACTGGATGAAGTCACCGATGGAAAGATTGAAGTCATTGGCCCCGACTTCTCGCAAATCCCCGCACAAGGTTCGATGGACCTCGGCATCATCATCAAGGTCGCAGGACGGCAGATGCAGCAGGACTTCGAGCCTGTTCTCGAAAGACAAGTCCACTACTTCGTCAACGGCGCAAGCGGAATCCAGCACGTCGGTCAACGCGATATCGCATGGATCCGCATCTCGAACGCGGCAGCCGACAAGGGATTCAACCTCGAACACTTCGGCAAGATTCTCCATGCCCGCTTCCACGAAGACTTCGGCGCCATCGTGGACAAGGTGCAAGTCACCATCGTCACCGATCCCGCGCTCCACGCCGAATGGCTGGAGAAGGCGCGCGCCGCGTATGACTTCCGCAACAAACGTCTCGCCGACCTGACCGACAACAAAGTGGAGGAGTTCTATTCCTGCACGCTCTGTCAATCCTTCGCGCCGAATCACGTCTGCGTGGTCTCGCCTGAGCGGCTCGGTCTGTGCGGCGCGTACAACTGGCTGGACTGCAAAGCCTCGTTCAGCATCAACCCGACGGGGCCCAACCAGCCCATCAAACTTGGCAAGCAACTCGACGACCGCAAGGGCTACTGGCAGGGGACGAACGATTACGCCAAGATCGGTTCGCACGGCGTGGTGCAGGAAGTCTCGATGTATTCCATCATGGAGAATCCGATGACGGCCTGCGGTTGCTTCGAATGTATCGTGATGCTCATCCCCGAAGCCAACGGCGTGATGGTCGTTTCGCGCGAGGACACCGCGATGACTCCCGCTGGCATGACCTTCTCGACTCTCGCGGGTATCGCGGGCGGCGGACTCCAGACCCCGGGCGTGATGGGCGTCGGTAAGTTCTACCTCATCAGCCCCAAGTTCATCTCCGCCGACGGCGGATTCAAGCGTGTGGTGTGGATGTCGTCCGTGCTGAAAGAGACCATGAACGAGGAGTTCAAAGCCGTCTGCGGGCGCGAGGGCGACCCCGACCTGCTCGACAAGATCGCCGATGAAAAGCACGTGACGACGGTTGATGAACTGCTCGCCTGGCTGGAGGCGCACAACCATCCCGCCATGGCGATGGAGCCGATGTTTTAGGAGACAGGCGCACAAGCGAACAAATTTCTGTTGCTTGCGTGCCTGGTCAAATCATGCGTAAACCCATCGCGCTTTGGCTGCTTGTCGCTTTACTGATCTTCCTTGCCGTTGGAGGGCTTTACGGCGGCATCCTCATGCTGACCGACCCCAGCGGCAAGTCGCTTCAAATGGACTCTGTCCTGCCGCAACTGCTTGTCCCGAATTATGTTTTGCCCGGCTTGTTCCTCCTCTTCGTGATGGGACTCACGCCCCTCTTCCTGACCTTCAGCCTGCTCGCCCGCCCCAACTGGCCGCGTCTTCAATCGTTGTCTCCGCGCCGCTACTGGGCGTGGACCGCCACCCTCGCACTTGGCGTCCTGTTGATTCTCTGGTTGACCCTGCAAGCCTTTTTGATCGGCTTCCAATGGCCGATTCAATATGTGACTGCTGCAAACGGTCTGCTCATCGTTCTCCTTGCGCTGATTCCGCAGGTCAAAAAGCACTTTGAAATTGCACCTCAATGATGGCTGATTCAAAACTCGTCAGTGGCCTGACGGCCGTCGGCGCGCCGACTAGCAAAGTATGAACTAGATGAACAAACAACGTTTTATCCTCCTCTCGCCAATTCTTGTGATACTCGTTGGAACAATCGTCATCCGACTCGCGGAACGCATTCTTGGAGTGTGGGCATGGGTTCCCTGGATACTTGTTTATTGGGCGAGTATCGGTTTCCTTGCGATTTGGGGAGGAGGGAAAGAATCAGTGAGACGCTGGCTGGCTCGTCCCCAGGGAAGTTGGCTGTGGTCATTGCTGGCGATCTTGTTAGCGTTGCCGAGTTTATCCATGTTTATCGAATCCTCGCACTTGCTGACCCCGCTATACATTTGGTTGCCCTGGCTGTTTGTTGCGCTTGTCAATCCCTTCCTAGAAGAATGGTATTGGAGAGGTCTGCTCCTCGACAAGGCCAGTATCCTGCCCATTTGGGTCTCTGTTTTGGGAAGCAGTTTCTTTTTCATGCTGAATCATTTGTTTGGGATCGGAGTCACGTCCGTCGGAGGGCGAAGCCCAGTTTTGCTTGTCAACACATTTGTCTTTGGAATCGTTTTTGGAGTGATATACAAGAAGACAAACAGCCTGCGCTGGTTGATTGTCGCCCATGCGATGACCAATCTGTTTGGATTAAGCATCCCTGTCTTCTTGAATCTTTGGATGCCGCCAGGTTAGATGTGAAGTCATTATGCAGATCGAAAAACTCGTCCGTGACCTGATGACCGTCGGCGTGCCGACTGGCAAAAGATAATCGAAAGGAGAAAACATGAAAGGCGACGAAAAACTGATCAAAGTCCTGAACGAACTTCTAGCGGATGAACTGACCGCCATCAGTCAGTACATGGTGCATTCCGAGATGTGCGACAACTGGGGCTACGAGAAATTGCACAAGGCCATCGAGAAACAGGCCATTGACGAGATGCACCATGCCGAGTGGCTGATCCAACGCATCCTGTTTCTGGAAGGAATGCCGGTCGTCTCCAAACTCAACGCAATGAAAATCGGCAAGAACGTGATGGAGATGGTCAGCAACGACCAGGAGGCCGAGTTGGGCGCGATCAAAGCCTACAACGCGGGCATCGCACTGGCAGGCGAGGTCGGCGACCAGTCCACGGCCGACCTGCTCACGACCATCCTCAAGATGGAGGAAGGTCACCACGACTGGGCCGGCAAACAACGCGCGCAGATCGAGCAGATGGGTCTGGAGAACTATCTGAGCAATCAGGCGGGGGAGGAAGAATAATCAGAATAGAGCATAATGGGACATTCCGAACGGGGGATGTCCCATTGTTGTTTTCAGCCGCAAAGAACCCAAACTCGTCCGTGACCTGGTGATCATCGGCGTGTCAATTGCGGAAGACTTATAAGGACATTTTGGAAATGAAGGCAAACGATCGCATTGTTGATGCTGAAACAACGGACCCCGCCTGGAAAACTCTCTATAAAATCGGCGGTTGGGCTGCGGCGCTCATGGCGTTGATATATCCGCTCCAGATCGTGGTCTTCACTATCGCGCCGCCTGCCGACACCGCAATCGGGTGGTTTACCCTGTTTCAATCCAATAAATTGCTGGGACTTCTCTCTTTTGAACTTCTGTTTGTTTTTTATGGTGTTCTTTCGATCCCAGTGACCATCGCCCTTTACGTTGCCCTCAGGCGGACCGACCCGTCGCTCACGGGAATCTATCTAGCGCTGGGCCTGATTGGGACCGCGATGCTCTTTGCGGCGAGACCTGCTTTCGAAATGCTTTCCCTGAGCAACCAATACGCGGCTGCGACCACGGAAGCGCAGCGGTCCCTGTACCTGGCAGCGGGGGAAACTTTAATGGCGATTTTCAAAGGAACAGCCTTTCAGGTGAGCTACTACCTCGGATCGATTACTGGTCTGATCGTCTCGATTGTCATGCTCAAGAGCAATATCTTCAGCAAAGGAACCGCTTACGTCCGCATCGCGTCCAGTGTCCTCGACTTTGGCATCCTCATTCCAAAGATGGGCATCTTCATCTCGATCTTTTCTGTCTTGTTTTTATTGGTATGGAATATCCTGATTTCACGCAGATTTTTCCAGTTAGGTAGGGCATCTTGAAACCGCTTCTCGTCCGCGACCTGATGACCGTCGGTGTGCCGACCTGCAAGACCAGCACGCCCCTCGTGGACATCGCGCGCTTCCTCGTGGAGCACAACGTCGAAGAGATGGTGGTGCTGGGGAACGAGGGCGAAGGCGTGGGCGTGGTCGGATACGAGGAACTGGTGCGCGCGTACGGACGCGAGGATGTCAAGTCGCTTGCCGCCGAAGAGGTCATGCGCGAGGGCGTTCCCGAGTTCCCCTCCGACATCCCACTGACCGCCGCGGCGCAGATGATGAAGGATCGGGGCATCCGCGTCGCGTACATGACACATAATTCCTCGGGCATCATCTATCCTGCCGCGTTGATCTCCTACAGGCACATCGTTCGGCACCTGGCGGCGAAGGACGAAAACGAGTTGAAGGATTTGGGCATCGCGGCGGAACGTAAATCGCCCATCGAGCAATTTATCGAGAGGAGAGACGAAGCGAGAAAGGAAGCAGGGTTGAAGTAGCATGGGAGACGGGATGCGTTACGCGGAACCCGTGATTCGGGAGTCGATTTTCGGAAAGCGGCCTCCCAGGTTCGCGACTCACGATTCCCGATTCCCAGATCCGAATTCTCGAACTCGGACTTTAGACATGCGATCAGACAAACCGAAACGAAGCACAAAGCCCTGGAATTCCAAAATCGCCCTGCGCCTCGGACTGGCGATTGGCTTGGCCGTCGTTATCCGACGCCTGTTCCCGCCCGCGCCCGTTGCAAAGGACGCCGCGTACGCGAGTCTCTCGCCCGCACAAAAACTCGACCTGTACGTCCCGCGCGGGGAGGGACCGTTTCCCGTCATCGTTCACGTCCACGGCGGCGGCTGGCGCACAGGCGATAAAGCCGACCCACGCGCGTTGATCGGCATCACCGCGCTCATCAAACGCGGCTATGCGGTTGCCAGCGTCAATTATCGGTTGAGCGCGGAGGCGAAATTCCCCGCGCAGATCCACGACGTCAAGGCCGCGGTGCGCTGGTTGCGGGCGCACGCGAAAGTCTATAACCTGGACGCGGAGCGCGTCGGCGCGGTCGGGGAATCCGCAGGCGGGCATCTCGTCTCGCTGCTCGGCACGGCTGGCGATGTCCCCGAATTGGAAGGCAGGGAACTGGGCAACGCTGAATTTTCCAGCCGCGTGCAGGCCGTGGTGGACGTGTTCGGCCTAATTGATTTCCTGCCGAAGGACGGGCGCAACGGCCGGCAGGTGCTCGAACTCGAATCGGCCCTGCTGGGCACGGCGGTCGAGGAGCATCCCGAACTGGCGGAGAAGGCCAGCCCGATGACTTACATCACGAGCGACGACCCGCCGTTCCTGATCCTGCACGGAACGCGCGACACGCTCGTCCCGCCGCAGCACAGCATGGAGTTCTACAACGCGCTCCTGCCCGTGCTGGGCAGTGAGAACGTCACTTCGCACTTTTTTCAGGCAGGCCACAGCGGATTGGCAGTCCTGCATCCGTCCAATATGGCTCGCATCATTCATTTCTTCGATCAGCATTTGAAGACCTAAGGAGGCACACAATGCCAATTGACATCCCCAAAGATAAATGGTCTGGAAGCGTCCGCGCAGTGACCATCGGCGCGACAAGCGCGGAGGGCGGCATGCGCGCGAAGACCGTCACCGTGGGCGGGCAGACGACCCTGCCCTACCTGCATTTCGAGGCGCCCATGCCGAACAGACCCGTCGTCGCGGTGGAGATCAAGTCGCGCAAGCCCGACGACTGGTCGCCGCTGTTGACGGATGCCTGGGGCGAGGCGATGAACGATCCCGCCCAATGGGCGAAGAAGGCCGAGGAAACGGGCGCCGACCTTATTGTCCTGGCGTTGACGCTGGCCGATTCGCCCGAAGACGCGGTGAAAGCCGTCAAGTCCGTGCTCGCCGCGAGCGGACTCCCGCTCGTCGTCTGGGGACCGGGCCAGGCTGAGAAAGATAACGAACTGCTCGTCCCCGTCTCCGAAGCGACGAAGGGCGAGAAACTCGTGCTCGGCATCTGCGAAGACAAGAACTACCGCACCATCGTCGCGACCGCCATGGCGAACGGTCATCTCGTGCAGGCGCGCACGCCGATGGATGTGAACCTGTCGAAGCAGTTGAACATCCTCATCAGCGACATGGGCATGCCGAAGGATCGCATCGTCATGGACCCGACGACTGGAGCATTGGGTTACGGAATTGAATACGGCTACTCGGTGATGGAGCGCCTGCGCCTCGCCGCGCTGCAGGGCGACGCGATGACCCAGCAGCCGATGATGGTCACGCCCGGCTTCGAAGCCTGGAAAACGAAGGAAGCGAAAGTCGGCGAGGGCGTCCCAGAAGCGTGGGGCGACTGGAAGGCCCGTTCCATCAACTGGGAAACCCTCACCGCGATCTCGCTCGTCGAATCGGGCGCGGATATTGTTGTGTTGCGACATCCTGAGTCGGTGAAGCGAGTCAAGGACGCGATTGACGAATTGGTGATGGCATAATTTTTCCGTCATTGCGAGGGTGGTCGAGTAGGCGGTGTTCTTCCGCCGTACCGAGACCACCCGAAGCAATCCCCTCGCACAAACAGGAGATTGCTTCGCTCGCTTGGTCTCGATACGTGCTTCGCACTACTCGACCAGCGCCCGCTCGCAATGACGGGACGAAACAAGGAGACCCCATGGCACTCTCAGGCATCCAAATCTACAAAATGCTCCCGCAGACCAACTGCAAGGAATGCGGCTTTCCCACCTGCCTCGCCTTCGCGATGAAACTCGCCGCCAAGCAGGTCGAACTCGGCGCGTGCCCGTACGTCACCGAAGAATCGAAAAAACAACTGGCCGAGTCTGCCGCGCCGCCGATTCGCCTCGTGGCGCTCAAGGCTGGCACCGAGGTCAAGGTGGGCAACGAGGTCTGCCTCTTCCGCCACGAAAAAACCTTCTACAACAAGACGGGCATCTTCATCCGCGTGAAGGCCAGCGATCCCGACCTCGCGAAAAAGGTCGCCGCGGCCGACGCGTACAAGGTCAACTACGTGGGCATGGACTTCACGATTGACGGCTTCGCGCTCGTACTGGATTCAGACGCGGGTGCGGCGGTCAAGACGATTCGCGGCGCGACTCAGCGTCCGCTCATCCTCATCGGCGACACAGCGGCGCTTCAATCCGGACTTTCGGCCTGCGGAGGCGAGACCCCGCTGCTCTACGCCGCCGACGCGTCCAACGCCGACGCGCTCGCGGAACTCGCCAGGGGCAAAGCCGCCCTGGCCGTCAAAGCCGATTCGCTCGACGCGCTCGCCGACCTGACTCAGAAGATTCAGGCCAAAGGCGTCGAGGATATGGCGCTCGACATCGGCGCCATGAATCTCAGCGGCTGGCTGATGCACTCCACGCAAGTGCGCCGCCTCGCGCTCAAGAACTTCCGCGCGCTCGGCTATCCCGTCATTGCCTTCCCCTGCGATGCGAAAGACGAAGGCGTCGCGGCCGCGCAAGCCATTGCCAAATACGCGGGCTTCGTGGTCTTGAGCGAGTTCAAGCCCGAACTGCTTTATCCGCTGCTCGTCCTGCGTGAGAACATCTACACCGACCCGCAGAAACCGATCCAGGTCCAGCCTGGCATCTACGAGATCAACCAGCCCAAGTCCGAAAGCCCCGTGCTGGTCACCACCAACTTCAGCATTACCTACTTCTCGGTCGCGAACGAAGTCGAAGGCAGTGGACTTCCCGCGTGGCTCGTGGTCACGGACGCGGAAGGCATGTCCGTGCTGACGGCGTGGGCGGCGGGAAAGTTCGACGCGGAACGGATCGCGAAGGCCATCAAAGGCTTCGACGTGGCGAGCAAGGTCGCGAAGAAGCGCGTCGTCCTGCCCGGTCATGTGGCCGTCCTCTCTGGCGAACTCGAAGCAGAACTGCCCGATTGGGAGATCCGCGTCGGCCCGCGCGAGGCGGTGGACCTGCCCGCGTTCATGAAACAGGCGCTCAATTAAGTTTCAGGTTCAAGGTTGAAGGTTGAAAGTTCCGCAAGGGATAACAACCTTCAACCTGCAACGTTCAACCTTAAACCCAGTGGAACACACCCTCACCTTCACTCACGATGACAAGCAAGCAAGCGTAACCGTTCCCACAAATACGCTGCTGGCTGACGCCGCGCGGCTCGCGGGCATTGACATCGGCCAGCCGTGCGGCGGGCAGGGACGCTGCGGCCGTTGCGCGGTGCAGGTGACCCAGGGTGAGGTTCGCCGTCGAAGCACGCTCCGCCTTTCCATGTCGGACGTGAATGAAGGTTACGCGCTCGCGTGCCAGACAGTGGTCGAGGGCGATGCGGCGATTTACGTCCCACCACAGGAGAAGATCGAGCGCAGGCTCACGACGGACCGCGTCGTCGCGGAAGTCACCGTCCCTGCGGATTACGAATACGAGACCGCCCAAACCGTCCGCCGCGTGCATCTGCAACTCATCCCTCCCAGCATGGACGACCAGACCGACGACTGGGCGAGACTGCAAACCGCGTTCCGCCTGCAGCATGGGATGGAACGTGTCGAGTGTTCCGTTAGCCTGCTGCGAAAAATCGGCGCGGCCTTGCGCGAAGGCGATTGGCAAGCCACCGCCATCCTCTCGACCAGCAGACTGGCAGACCAGCAGACTATCCGACTGATAGACCTGCTCCCCGGCCGCGTGGACGAAAACTCCCCGCTCTGGGGCGCGGCGATTGACATCGGCACGACGACCGTCACGCTCTGGCTGGTGGATTTGGTGAGCGGGCAGGTGCGCGCGCAAGTTGCGGAATACAACGGGCAGATCGCGCGCGGCGAGGATGTCATTTCGAGAATCATCTACGCCAGCAAGAACGGCGGCGGGGACGAGATGCGTCAGCGCGTGCTGGATACGATCAACGAATTGCTCGATACGGCCTGCAAACGCGTCAAAGCAAAGCCTGAAGAAGTCGTGAAGGCCGCGGTCTCCGGCAACAGCACGATGATGCACCTGCTTCTCGGAGTCCCCGCCGCGCCGATTCGACTCTCGCCGTTTGTCACCACAGTGAATCATCCGCCTGAAACGACCGCGCGCGAAGTCGGCCTGCGGACGAATCCCGAAGCGATTGTGGACTGCCTGCCCGGGGTCGCGAGTTACGTCGGCGCGGACATCACCGCGGGCGTGCTGTCTTCAGGCGTGGACAACGCCGAAAACGTGACGCTGTTCATTGACGTCGGCACGAACGGCGAGACTGTGCTGGGCAACCGTGACTGGCTGGTGACATGCGCGTGCTCGGCGGGTCCCGCCTTCGAAGGCGCGGGCGTGGTGAATGGCATGAGAGCCACGACAGGCGCCATCGAAGAGGTGTGGATCAACAGCGACACGCTCGAACCGACGTACCGCGTCATCGGCGGGGGCAAACCAAAGGGAATCTGCGGATCGGGACTCATCTCCCTGCTCTCGGAGGCGTTCATCACGGGAGTCCTCGACAAGGGAGGCAACGTCAATTTGACGGCGGGCAGCCCAAGGGTCCGTGAGGGCGCGCACGGCGGGGAGTACGTCGTCGCTCGGGGCGCGGAGACCGAGTCGGGCGAGGACATAGTCCTCACCCGCGTCGACATTGACAATCTCCTGCGCGCCAAGGCCGCCATCTACGCCGGGTTCACGGTGCTGGCGGAGAATGTCGGCGTCCCGCTCGAAAGCGTGGACAGGTTGCTCGTGGGCGGGTCGTTCGGAAAATACATCAACGTCGAGAAGGCAGTGCAGATCGGTTTGTTGCCTGACATGGAATGGTCGCGCTTCGAGTTTCTCGGCAATACGTCGGTGAAGGGCGCGTATCTCGCGTTGCTCGACTGGAGAAAACGCGCGCGCATTACGGAAATCGCGAAGCGCATGACTTATATCGAACTTTCTGCGGACAACAGTTTTTACGAAGCGTTCACGTCCGCCCTGTTTTTGCCGCACACGGATCTGTCGAAGTTTCCGAGTGTGGCGCAGGCGTTGGAACGCTGAAATATTCCAACATGTAAACTTGAAAACGGAGGTCGTTATGTACATCATTGGCGAGAACATTCACATCATCTCGGAAAAAGTGAAAGAGGCCCTGGCCGCAAAGGACCGTGAGTTCTTCATGGACCTGGCCGTCAAGCAGGTGGAGGCGGGGGCGAAGGCGATCGATATCAACCTCGGCCCCCGAAAGAAGGACTGGGCGGAGGTCTTCCCGTGGATCGTCGAAACGGTCGAGACTGTGGTGGATGTGCCGCTCTCGATTGACACGACCAACGTGGACGGGATGGAGGCCGCGCTCAAGACCATCAAAAAGCAGCAGCCCATTCTCAACTCCACCTCCGCCGAACCCGAACGGCTGGAGAAGGTCCCCGCGCTGGCGAAGAAGTACAACGCCAAAATAATCGCATTAACGATGGGTACCAGCGGCATCCCCGTCGAGGCGGACGCGCGCGTGAACATCGCCGTCGAGACGCTGATTCCCCATCTGATGGAAATCGGCTTCAACATGGACGATCTCATCATCGACCCGCTCGTGCTCACCACCAGCGGATGCCAGCAATATTGCCCGCACCTGATCGAAGCCGTGCGGATGCTGCAATACGCGTGGGACCCCGCGCCCAAGATCTCGGTCGGGTTGAGCAACGTCTCGAACGCGGTCCCGAACGAGAACCGCCCGCTCATCAACCGCGTATACCTCTCGATGTTGATGGGCGTCGGCCTGCAGATGATGATCGCCAATCCGCTTGACCAGAAGCAGAACGACGTCATCCGCTGGATCGAGACGAAGGATACCTCGTCCCCGCTGGGCCGGGTCTACAACAGGATCGCCGAGCGCACCGCGAACAGCGAAGAACCGCAGGCGGAAGACTTCGACATGAGCGACCCCGAACAGGCCGCCATCTGGAAGACGACGCAGATTCTGCTGAACAAGGTTATTTATGCGGATGCATACCTGATGAACTAAGGTATACAAGTACACCGGTACACACGTAAACACGGCGCGCATGACCTGGGTGCCTGTTTACATGCTTACGTGTCCATGTGTGTACGCGTTTAGCGAATTATGCGGCGACAACACACGCCGGAGGGCGCGCGTCGCCGCCGCGGGAGGAAACCCTTGAGATGAACGTGGATGAACTGCTTGCCAAAGCCACCAAACCGGCGGCGGATGCGATGAAACTGCATCCATTCTATCGGGGGAAGATCGAAACCACGTTGAAGTGCACGGTCCATAGCTTCAACGACTTTGCCATCTGGTACACGCCGGGCGTGGCGGCTCCCTGCAAGGCCATCCAGGCGGACCCCGAACTGGTGTACGAGTACACCAACAAATGGAACACGGTGGCGGTCGTCAGCGACGGGACGCGCGTGCTCGGCCTGGGCGACATCGGGCCGAAGGCGGGGCTTCCCGTCATGGAAGGCAAGGCCCTGCTGTACAAGTATCTCGGCGGCGTGGACGGCGTCCCGCTGATGCTGGATACCAAGGACCCCGACGCCATCATCAACACCGTGCTCATGCTCCAGCCCGGCCTGGGCGGCGTCAACCTCGAGGACATCGCCCAGCCCAAGTGCTTCTACATCCTCGACACCCTGCGCGAGAAAGCCGACATCCCGGTCTGGCACGACGACCAGCAAGGTACCGCCACCGTCACACTCGCGGGACTGATCAACGCGCTGAAGATCGTCGGCAAGAAGATGGACGAGGTCAGTATTGCCTTCGTCGGGAGCGGCGCGTCGAACGTGGCCTGCTCCCGCCTCATCTTCGGATGGGGAGCCGATCCCGCCAAATGTTACATGGTGGACACGAAGGGCATTCTCGGCAAACATCGCTCCGACCTCGAAATGCGCAAGGCCGAGTTCAAGGACAAGTGGAAACTGTGCAACATCACCAACGCCGAAAAACGCGAGGGCGACATCCCCGACGCGATGAAAGGCGTGGACGTGCTGATCGCGCTGTCCAAGTCCGGGCCGGGCGTGATCCAGCCCGAATGGATCAAGTCCATGGCGAAGGACGCCGTCGTCTTCGTCTGCGCCAACCCCGTGCCCGAGATCTGGCCCTGGGAGGCGAAGGAGGCGGGCGCGGCGGTGGTCGCCACCGGGCGCTCGGATTTCCCGAATCAGGTCAACAACTCGCTGGGCTTCCCCGGCATCTTCCGCGGCACGCTGGACGTGCGCGCGAAGACGATCACGGACGAGATGTGCTTCGCGGCGGCCAAGGCGCTTGCCGACCACGTCGGCGATAAACTCGACGCCGAGCACATCCTGCCCAACATGGATGACTGGGAGGTCTTCCCGCGCGAAGCGGCGGCGGTTGCCATGAAAGCCGTCGAGCAGGGACTGGCGCGCATACCGGTCACCTACGAGCAGGAATTCGAGAACGCCACGCGCATCATCAAACGCTCGCGCCAGTTGACCAGGACGATGATGGAAGACGGCTTCATTGTCGAACCTCCCGACGGCGGGGACGACCACCCGGTTGACCTCGAAACCATCAAGTCCGCCTATTGATGGAGAAAGGAAAAAAGCCATGTATGACCTGATCGTCATCGGAGGCGGACCGGCGGGACTGACCGCCGCGGTGTACGCCATCCGCAAACGCCTGAACGTCCTGCTCCTCACCAGGGACCTGGGCGGCAAGACCAACTACCGCCTCGCCCTGCCGTGGATCGAAGAGTACCAGGTCATCCGCGGGCTGGAGACCGTCAACAAGTTCCGCAACGAATTGGAGTACCTCGATTTTGCCCGCCACATGGAGGCGGTCGAAAAGGTCACCAAAGAGAACGGCAGTTTTATGGTCAACACGAAAGGCGGCGCGAACCTGGAAGCCAGGGCGCTCATCGTCGCCACCGGCACGCGCCAGGTGCGCATGGATGTGCCGGGCGAGAAGGAATATACGATGAAAGGACTGTGCTATTCGGCCTTATCGTATGCGCCCCTCTTCATTGACAAGACGACCATCGTCATCGGCGGCGAGGACCTGGCCCTGCGCTCCGCCGGGGAACTGGCGACCGTCGCCAAACGGGTGCACCTGGTCTGCGCGGATGAAAAGGCGCTCGATTCGCCGCTGGGCATGAAACTGCAAAAGGCTCCCAACGTGGACATCCTGAAAGGCCACCAGGTGGTGGAAGTCAAGGGGGACCAGTTCGCCCGCACCCTGGTCCTGAAAGACCCGTCCGGCAAAAAGATCGAGATCCACGCCGACGGCATGTTCGTCGAAAAGGCGCTCACGCCCAATTCGCAGATGGTCGCGGACCTGGTCGCGCGGGACGAACGCGGCCGCATCGTCGTGGATACCGCCTGCCGCACCAGCGTCCCGGGCATCTTCGCCGCCGGGGATGTGACCAACAGTTACGCCGAGCAGGTGCTCGTCGCGATTGGCGAAGGCGCCAAGGCCGCCCTGAGCGCCTACGAATATTTGTTGCCCATGCTTTAATGATTTGGCGGGAGCGCCTTCCGCGCTCCCGCCAAGGAGGAACCATGCCTATCTTCACCCCTGGCCGCCGCTGGCAGCCCGCCTATTCCCCGTTCAAGAAGGAACCGTTTGGCAGCCGCCTGCTCGAAAACGTGGAGTATGCCATCAAAGGTCCGCTCTTCGGGTGCCGCATGTGTGGAAACTGCATGTTGCAGGAGACGGCCTTCATCTGTCCCATGGAATGTCCCAAGGGATTGCGCAACGGGCCCTGCGGCGGTTCGACGCCCGAACATTGTTATGTGGATAAGACCCGGCCCTGCATCTGGTACAAGATCTACGAGCGCTCCTTCAAACTGGGCCGCGAGGAGAGATTGCTGGAAGTGCTCCCGCCGCTGGACTGGGAAAAGGTGGGCGAAGAGACGTGGAAGGACGTGGTTACCTGTGTCAAGAAAAATGGCACGGGCAAGGTGCTCAAGAGTCTTGTGCTCGACCAGGGTGAGAAGAGATGGAAGACCTGGGACATAATCTTCCGCACGGTCCGCCAGCCCGATTGGTGGAAGGGGGATGATCAGTATCACGCTCCCGCCTACGCCGAGCCTGTTTCCGATTTGGAGAGGGGCTTCAAATCTGGAGAGTTCGTCGTCGCCTGCGAGATCGCGCCGCCGTTGAGCATGTCCACCAAGAAACTGGTGGAGAACATCAATCTCGTCAAGCCGTACGTGACCGCCATCAACTTCACCGACAACGCCTCCGCCACGCCGCGCATGACCTCCTGGGCCTGCTCCAAGATCGCCATCGAAAACAAGGCAGAGCCTGTCATGCAGATCGCGGCGCGCGACCGCACCCGCGCCAGCTTGCAGGGCGAGATCCTCGGCGCGACGGCGCTGGGCGTGCGCAATGTACTGTGCGTCACGGGCGACTCGCCCGTGCTGGCTCCGCAGCCGCGCGGCCGCATGGACATCAACGACCTCGACGCCATCCAGATGATCTGGATTCTGCGCCGCATGCGCGACGAGGGTCACTACCTCGACGGGCGCGAGATCAAGTTCCCGCCCAAATTCTTCCTCGGCGCGGCCGCCTCCCCGTTCGCCTCCGAACCGAAATTCCAGGCCCTGCGCGAACACAAGAAGGTCAACGCCGGCGCGCAGTTCTTCCAGACCAACCTGGTCTATGACATCGAACGCATGGAAATCTGGCTCAACGAACTGGCGAAGCGGAACATCCTCGACAAGGTCTACATCATGATCGGCATCACCCCGCTGAAGAGCCTGAAGATGACGAAGTACATGACCGAGGTGCCGGGCGTTTACATCCCGCCGTCCATTCTCAAGCGCATGGAAGACGCCGACAAGGCCGGCAACGCGCAGGAGGAGGGCGTGCAGATCGCCCTCGAACTCGCCCGCCGCATCAAGGGCTACGAGAAGCAGGGCATCCACGGCCTGCATATCATGCCCGTCGGCTGGGAAGACATCGTGCCGCGCATCGTCACCGAGGCGGGCCTGCTCCCGAAAGGATTCACACCGCCCCAGCCGCAGGAGAAACAGGCCCCGGTGCCTGCATAGGCTCCCGACCGGGCGGCAGGCGATGGGCCACCCTACCCTTCGACGCATCGTCAAAGAGGCCACCGGGCAGGACCTCAACGCCTGCCACGTCTGCCTGGATTGCGAGATGTCCTTCCCCGACGAGATGGACATCCCGCTGGGGAGTCTCATCCAGATGGTGCTGTTCGACGAGGAGGAGGCGCTTCAATCCCGGACCCTCTGGTCTGATTCCGTTTTAGAGGCCGCGCGCGGCGCCTGCAAGCGCGGCCTCGACCTGTACGCCGTCATGCTCGCCCTGCGCGAGGAGGCGCAGAGGAGGGGAATGGATAGATCGCTATAGAGTGGCGAGAAACATCCCGGCAAAGATGATCAAATCCTGTAGAAAGTGGATGAACCACGCCCAGAACATTCCCTCGGTCTCGGCGATGGACTTTGCCAACAGCCAGCCCAGAAAACCTGCCATGAGTGAACCCAGAATCCCGCCCGGCATGCCAAAGTAATGCGGGATGCCAAAGATGAGCGCCGAGATCACGTAAATAATTGGACGCGAGACTTGCCCATCCAATGCCGTGACCACGCTCAGGCGCGTGATGGCTTCTTCGGTGAAGGCGTTCATCGCTGCAAGAATCAGAACAAAGGGTAGGTATCGTATGTTTTCTGCCTCCAGGCTCTGTCCCCGCGCGACATTGAAGTAGATGAAAGCGCCGGTTGCCAGCGAAACAATTAGAGCGAACATCCCTCCCACTTTGCCCCAGCGGTCGGTGGATTTGATATCGAGCCACTTGATAGGCCCGGCAGGAGCGTTCAAGTCGCCGATCTTGTAGAAGCGTTTGGCGTTGCGTGAGTTAAGAGCGTAAACGAGGGCAAGCACGATGAACGCCACTCCGATGGTCACGATCTGGTATTTCAGTTTTGCATCCACGAAAGCATTGCTCACTAATGGTATGGAGAACCAACCAGGAAGTATTTCTGGCTTGAGCGCGCCGAAGTAGAGCAGGCTCGAGGTGCCGAAGGCAATGATCAACAAAGCGATCAGAGAACGTTGGGAAGCGCTTTTCACGATTGAACTCCTGCTTGTAATGATTACGATTTGGGTGAAAGGAAAAGATCTCTCTTCGCGAGGACAAAGGCTGCTGCCACAATTGCCCAGACGATGGCATTGACCATCATGAACGATGTCTCATAGATCACATCCAGGAAGAGCAGATTGGAGAGGTTGATTGCCAGGTGGAAAATACTCGCCAGCAACACATTGAATCCCGTGTCCTGCACCAACGCGTAGGTCACAATGGAATAGGAGATGATCAACAGGGCGAGGAAAAAGACAAAGACAGGCCCTTCCGCGAAGAAGTGGACATGGATCGGCATCCACAATGCGCCGACCAGCAGTGACGAGAATAAGCCGCGCATCCGCGTATCCAGTTTCTTGTTGAGATAGCCGCGCCAGCCGGTCTCCTCTCCCAATGCCCCGAGCGGCATCCACAAAATGAGCGGCAATAATGATCCATATACTGGTGAATCCGCAGAAGGTTCGATGGACAGCAATGAACGGATCAAGAAAATTATCAATCCCATCCCTAGAGGGACCAAAGCCGCATACAGATAGCGCAAGGCAGGTGTCTCTCTAGAGAAGAAGACTATCTTGTGGTTGTCTTTGCGGAAGATGGCAAGCATCAACAGGGCGGCGATGCCAGGGCCCCATTGCGCCAAACCGATCTCCGGCGGGAGCAGACCGGTCGCCTGTTGAACACCACCCAGCAACATCAGAAAAAACCAGGTTAGTACGTAGAAGAAACCAACACGCAGGAACACTTTATTTCTCCATTTTTTTATCGAGGTTGAAAATCAGCAAGCGCGAAATTTCCAGAACTTAAGCGCTCTGCAACGCTTTTGAGCCATTCCAAAGCCGTCTGGTTGCTGTAAATGCCGTATTCCAAGGTCGAGATGCTCAGGAAAAGGGACCGCCGGTCATCGGCGTCTTTCATTTTCTCGACATTCATCCTATATATCGAAACATATAAAGCCAGCCTTTCTTCAATGTCGCGGATCTCCCCTTGCAGCAAACCGATCATTTCACTGTCCGAGAGTTTCCCGCCGAAGTAGATTTGAATCAAAAACGGCTCGCGGTAATCCTGTGGCGGGAGGGGGGTAGCCAACCAGCGACGCAACTCCTCGCGCCCAGACTCGGTGATGCTATAGACTTTCATATCCAGGCGTTCCTCACGCGAGACGACTTCCTTCTCGACAGAACTCTCTTTTTCGAGTTCGGCGAGTGTGCGATAAATTTGACTCTGGTTGGCAGGCCAGAAATGTCGCACGGATCGGTCGAACGCCTTTTTGAGATCATAGCCAGAGAGCGGTTTGAAGGACAAGAAACCTAGGATTGCGTGTTTGAGGGACATGAAATCTCCGTCAAGAGATGATGCGAAAGGAATATATATCACAAGTGATATAGTACTAATACTATATCACTTGTGATATATACTGTCAAGGGATGGTTCTAACTGAACAGTGACACTGGCATACGCATTGCGTGCCTGCAAGCGCGGCCTCGACCTGTACGCCGTCATGCTCGCCCTGCGCGCCGAGGCGCAGAGGAGGGGGATGGGATAGATTGGCGATTGTAGCGTGGCAAACTTATTTCGAGAGAATCATGCCCACCGTCACCGTTCTCGCGTATCCCAACATCTCATTCATCTTAAGGAAACAACTGCAATACTCCATCGAACTGGCTCCCTCGCGTACCGACTTTGCAGGACGAATCAGGTCACAGCACGGGAACGGTGATGCGTGTATCGGTACTCACCACGCCATTCACACTGCGCAGAGCGACAACAGTATCGCCAAGTGACTCTAGAGCATCTGTTTCTACATAAGCAATGCAATCTATGGGTCCCATCAAGAGGTGAGCTTGTTTCACTCCCGCAACAGCACGAATCGTCGCCATGACTTTACGCGGATCTGTTGCATTCATTTGTATGAGGATATAAGCAGCGGTCATGTGTAATCTCCTTTTCCTTTGTGACTTCGCGAGTCAATTCTGCCAATGCCGTTGATCACTCTTCACCATCAGCGGTTTTTATCGCTCGGAGGCTGATTCCCATCGTGCCAAATTCGGCGGCATCTGAGTGTTGCGGCGCGCCGCTGAAGACATCCTTGCCCCAGAGCACCTCGATATTTTTGAAGCCAGCCGCTGCAACCTTTCGTTCCAACTGTATTTTGAGCAATCCACCGGCAATACAGCCTGTCCACAAAGTAACGTCGCTTTTGACATCCTCCGGTACCGGTTTCTGGAGGGCAATATCGGCGATCTGGATGCGGCCGCCTGGCTTGAGGACGCGATACATTTCCAGCAGCGCCGCTTCTTTATCGGGGACGAGGTTCAGTACCCCGTTGGAGATGACCACGTCTGCCCAGGCGTCAGGGATAGGTAATGACTCAAGATATCCCTCACGGAATTCGACGTTGGTTATTCCCGCTGCAAGCGCGTTGTTTCTCGCTTTTGAAAGCATCTCCGGAGTCATATCCACACCGATGACGCGTCCGCCTGGACCGACCATTTGGGCAGCAATCAGGCTATCCGTGCCCGAGCCGCTTCCGCAATCCACAACGTATTCGCCCGGTTTGAGTTCTCCCAGGCTGAACGGATTGCCCGTCCCTGCCATTGACTCGACGGCGCTGGATGGCAGCATGTCGAGCCATGCTTCGCGATAGCCCAAAATGCCTGCGAGTTTGCGTCCGGTATGGAAGTGAAAGCCGCGTTCAGGCTCGTTCGCGACCGCCGAGTATTCCTCGCGAATGGAGGCGCGCAGTTCTTCGATATTGATGTTCAATCCCTGGATCACTTGGCTGTTCATACGATGGTTCTCCTTGATGATTGAATTTCTTCTTTTGGTTGAGTAACAAAAGGGTGGGAGGGATCATCTCCCTCCCGTTGAATGTTCTATCCTTTGAGGCTGACCGTCACTGGAACCGGGTTGCGGATGATGTCGAGCACCGGCGAGGTTTTCTGAACGTAATTGCACAACTCCACGATCTTTTCACGCGGCGCATCGCTCTTGACCTGATAGGACAGGCGGATATTCTCGTAGCCGGGTCGGACTTGATCGGATAGTCCCAGGAACGCGTGCAGGTCAAGGTCGCCTTCCAGGTCGAACTCGAGGCTCTCGACGTTAATTCCCTGCGCAGCGGCATTATAGATAAAACCGACAGCCAGGCAGGATGCCAGAGCGTGCAGAACAGCTTCGACCGCGTTCGCACCGGTATTGGCTCCCAACAGCACGGGCGGCTCATCGCCTTCCAGCACGAACGGTTTCGTGCGGGAGGCATCTTCCTGACCGGCGCCATAAAATTCCTGGATCATGGTGCGGGAATGACCGCCGTCAAGCCATTCATTGCGGGCCCGAAATTGGAAACGGGCGAGATCGGGATTCTGTTTGATGGCGTTGACTGTGGCCACCAACTGGTCAACATTCACGCCATTGACGAGGGTTGGAGTCTGGGTGTTCATGGTTTGATTTCCTTTCTTTAATGAAGACATATTTTAGATACGCTCCAAGCATAGGCAAAAACAGGCTGAATGTCTCCACTCGAAAGAATGGAAACAAGAATGGAAAAAGCTGACCAGGTATGGTAGGATGTCCCAAGTTGACACTGGTTTATAAGTTTCAGCCTCTGAGAAAGCTGTAATGGAAGATAAAGAGCCGTTACTGACTCCAATGAATAAACGCGAGCGGGAGATATTAGAGCGGTTGGCAATCGGCTTATCGGATCAGCAGATCGCCGATGAGCTATTCCTGAGCCTTCACACCGTCAAGTGGTACAACCGACAGATATTTAACAAGCTGGGCGTCAGCAGCCGGACACAGGCCATCACCAAAGCCATAGCACAGGGGCTCGTTGACGCCAACCTCCCAGCACCTGTGACCTTTCAGGCAAGTGGTCAGCTACTACCCGTACAGCGCCGGAAGGTGGAGCATCGCGTCTCGTTTACCACCGGCTTCGATGGGACACGCCTCGCTTATGCGATTGCCGGGAACGGCCCACCGTTGGTCAAGGTCGCCAATTACATGGGCCACGTCGAATATGATTGGGACAGCCCGGTGTGGGCACACTGGCTGGAGGAATTGACCCGCAGTCATCGGCTGGTCTACTACGACGAACGCGGCTCAGGATTATCGGACTGGAATGCAGAAGATGTATCGTTCGAAGCCTGGGTGCGCGATCTCGAAGCAGTGGTGGACGCCGCCGGACTTCGACGGTTCCCGCTCTTTGGGATGTCACAGGCGGGGGCCGTCGCCGTCGCGTATGCCGCCCGCCATCCCGACAAGGTCACTCGCTTGATTGTGCACGGCGCTTACGCACGGGGCTGGTTGAAGCGGGACTTAACCGAGGAGCAGATTGAAGAAGAGAAATTGATGATCGGTCTGATGCGGGTTGGATGGGGGCGAGACAATCCCGCTTTTCGACAGGTGTTTGCAATGCAACTCTTTCCTGACGCGACCCCCGAACATATACGTGCTTTGGAAGAGCAGATGCGCCGTTCGGTTTCTCCGAAAAACGCGGTGCGCTTGGAAAGCGAAATGCATCGCATCGACGTTCGCGATCTCGCACGACAGATTACGGTCCCGACACTGGTTTTGCATTCACATGAAGATGAAGCAGTTCCCTTTGAAGAAGGCCGTCTACTGGCCTCCCTCATTCCAGGAGCGCAATTCGTCGCGCTCGAGAGTAAGAATCACCTGTTGAGGGAAGATGAAGCCGCCTGGCCAAAATTCGTGGAAGTCGTGCGCGGTTTTCTTGACGAGGATGACGAGTAACAGCAACATCGCGGACGTGCGCGCACAGTTTGAAAACGCAATCCATCAGATTGCCTGGGCTGAGGGATAAGTGATGTCGCTGGAGCAGTCCGTAGCAAATGTATTAGAGAAAGTTTGATTGGACGGTTATGGGTATTATCTTACGTTGATCCAAGACCGCTAATCCAGGAGGGTATACTGATTTATCAGACCGCTGGAACGCGCCCGACAATGGTATCATCGTCGTATGCCCACCGCCTCCGCTCTCGCCCATCCCAACATCGCGCTCATCAAATATTGGGGCAATCGCGACAACGACCTGCGCCTTCCGTCCAACGGCTCCATCTCCATGAGCCTGGACGGATTGTTCACGCGCACAACGGTCAGTTTTCAGCCGTCGTTGCCGTATGATGAGTTGATCATCAACGGCCATGAAATTGCGGGCAAGGGCCTGGAACGCGTCTCCTTTATTCTCGACTTAGTTCGTGAGATGGTAGACACAAAAGAGAATGCGGAAGTGGTGAGCGAGAACAACTTTCCTTCCAGCGCGGGAATCGCCTCCTCGGCCTCGGCGTTCGCGGCGCTGGCTCTGGCCGCGAGCAAGGCCGCAGGACTGAATTTGAGCGAATCCGAACTCTCGCGTCTGGCGCGGCGCGGGTCTGGATCGGCGGCGCGCTCGATCCCCGGCGGGTTCGTCGAGTGGCAGGCGGGAACAACCGATGAGGACTCCTTTGCTTTCTCGATTGCGCCGCCCGATCACTGGAACCTTGCGGATTGCGTGGCTGTCGTGAGCGCCTCACACAAAAAGGTCGGCTCAACAGACGGACATGCCCTCGCGGGGACGAGTCCCCTGCAGGCCGCGCGCGTGGCGGACGCGCCGCGCCGTCTCGACCTGTGCCGCCGCGCCGTCCTCGAACGCGACTTCGCGGCGCTGGCCGGGATCGTCGAACTGGACTCGGACATGATGCACGCGGTGATGATGACCTCCTCGCCCGCGCTGCACTACTGGCAGCCCGTCAGCATATCGGTAATGGAGTCAGTGCGCGCCTGGCGCGGCGAGGGACTGCCCGTCTGCTACACCGTGGACGCCGGGCCGAACGTCCACGTGCTGTGCCCGTCCGAGGTCCGCGAAGAGGCGGCCGCGCGGTTGAAGAGTCTGCCCGGGGTGCGGGACGTCCTGATGGCCGGTGTCGGCGGCCCGGCGCGCATCGTCGAATCGTAAGAAGCGGGGAGTCCTCCGCGTCTGCGGGGTACACGTATGCGTCTGCTGAAAGGTCAAACTTACCGCGAAGAGGCGAAGGCCGCGAAGAGTTATTAATAACACAGAGGAAATCTTCACGAATTCCTTCGCGTTCTTTGCGGCCTTCGCGGTGAAAAAGGTTTTCGCACTGGAGTCACTTATTTGCCGCTCATGTGCGCCCGGTTGACTCGGGATATAATGTGCGCGCACATTCGAGAGAGAAACTTTTATGGAAAATACTTCCCTGCTTGCGTTTGTGATTTTCGTGGCCGTGTTCGCGGGCGTCGTGCTCGTGCACGAGTTCGGGCACTTTGTCGTTGCGCGGCTGTTCAAGATCGAGGTCGAGGAATTCGGCGTGGGATTGCCGCCCAGGGCGCTGGTGATGTGGCGCGAGAAAGGGCACCTGTTCCTGAAAAGCGGAAAACGCATCGAGATCCCGCGCGACTTCGGCCTGCCTTTTCCCTGGTCCGTTCTCGCGGACCGGGAAGTGACTCTCACGGTGGACGCGGCGGATGATGCCCTGGTCTTGCGTTCGCTGGAGTTCTCCGAGCCGGAGCAGGAAAAGAAGCCCTCCACCGACCCGATGAGGGCGGAGCAGATTCACGTGGACCGGAACGGCAGGGTGATTCAGGCCTCGTCCACCGGCCAGCCGCCCGCGAAGAAACGAATCAAGATCGGAAAAGTACGCGGCGAAATGCAACTGGTGGACTTCATCGCCGAGTCGCATCCCGGCACCGAGTTCACGCTCAACTGGCTTCCGCTGGGCGGGTTCGTCCGCCCGAAAGGCGAGAACGACCCGACCGTGCGCGGCGGGCTGGCCGCGGCCAATCCGTGGGCGCGCTTCGCCGTGCTGGTGGCCGGGGCGAGCATGAACCTGCTGGCGGGCGTGCTGGTCTACAGCCTGATCTTCACCCAGATCGGAATCCCCGATTACAAAACGGTTATGCTCTACGAGGTCATGCCCGATTCGCCCGCCGAACAGGGCGGCCTGCGCGTGGACGATGTCATCCTCTCCGCCGCTGGAGAGACCATCACCTCCACCGAGCAGTTCCGCGCCTCCATCCGCGCTCATATTGACCAGCCTTTCGAGGTGGTCGTCCTTCGCGAAGGCGAGCAGTTAACCTTCACGGTCACGCCGCTCAGCAGTCGCAGTGCGGAACAGGGCGCGCTGGGCATCCTGCCCGGGCCCGCCTTCGCCCAACCGTCCACGTGGTTTGCCACCCTGCCCATCAGCGTGGAGGCCACCTACCAGACCGCGTACCAGGTCATGTCCCTGCCGGCCCAGTTGGTGCGCGGCATCCTGCCCGCCGAACAGGGACGCCTGATCGGCCTCAAGGGCATCTACGATGTCTTTCAACAGGCCGTGGGCCGCGACGTGGAAAGCCGCGCTCCGCAGGGCGATACGACGCCTGCCCAGCCCACCAACTTCACCCTCGAATTGATCGCCTCCCTCACCATCAGCATCGGCATCTTCAACCTGCTGCCCTTCCCCGCGCTCGACGGCGGACGCATCGTGTTCCTCCTGCCCGAACTCATCTTCCGCCGCCGCGTTTCGGCGCGCGTCGAAAACATCGTCCACGCCGCGGGCATGCTCATCCTGCTGGGCCTGATGCTGTACGTCAACGTGATGGATTTCGTCAACCCCCTGCAAATCAACCTCCCTTAACCAATGGCCGATACGATTTCCTTTCAATCTGTCGTGGATGCCCTGCTCGATTCCGGCAAGGCCTTTCCGAAACGCTACTACCAGCACTTCTCGGATATCGACCCCGCTTCGCTGAAGACTCTGCTGGACGCCTGGCCCCGCGTCGCGCCGACCCGTAAACTGGCCCTGCTCGATGGGCTGGAATCCACGCTGGAGGAGGACACCCTCGTCTCGTTCGACGACCTGGCGCGCGCCCTGCTCACCGACGCGGACGCGGGCGTGCGCGCCCGCGCCATCCGCCTGCTGGACGAATGCGAGGACGCCAAACTCGTCCCCTTCTTCGTCAAAATCCTGTCCAAAGATTCCGATCCCACGGCGCGTGCCGAGGCGGCCACCGCGCTGGGTCAGTTCGTGGAACTGGGCGAGTTGGAGGAGATTCCAGAGTCCGTCCATCATCAGGCCGAGGACGCTCTGTTGAACGCGGCCAACCTGGACGACAGTTTGCTTGTCCGCCGCCGGGCGGTGGAGTCGCTTGGGTTCTCGGCGCGGACCGAAGTCCCCGCGCTGATCGAGTCCGCGTTCCAGCGCCAGGACCCAGACTGGATCGCCAGCGCGTTGTTCGCCATGGGCCGTTCCAGCGACGAACGCTGGGCCGAGCCGGTCGTGCGTATGTTGCTCAGCGAGAACCGCGTCGTGCGTCTCGCCGCGGCCGAGGCCGCGGGCGAACTCGGCCTGGACGCGGCGCGCCTGCCCCTCCTGCGCCTGCTCGATGAAGAGGACGATGTTGACGTGTTCCAGGCCGCGGTCTGGTCGCTTTCGCAGATCGGCGGCGAGGACGTGCGCACATATCTCGTCAACCTGCTCGACCAGTTCGACGAGGACGCGGATGTCGAGTTCCTCGAAGACGCGCTTGCCAACCTGTCCTTCACGGAGGACGCGGGCAGGTTCGACCTGCTGGCCTTCGACGAGGACGACGACCTGCGCGAGGTGGATTTGAAGGATTGATTCCGCCCATTCCATTCCGAATGCGCTTCGACGATCTGCTCAACACCTTTGCCAACAATCTCCTGCCCATCCTCACTCTGTGCGGGGCAGGATTTTTGCTTGGCCGCGCCCTGACGATTGACTCGCGCAGTCTCGGCCGCGTGGTGTTCTACGTCTTCACGCCGGTGCTGGTCTTCAATCAACTCCTGCATAACAACCTCCCTCTCGACGATATTCTGCGCACGGTGGGATTCACCGTCTCGGTGATCGCGGCAATGGTCACGCTGGCGTGGCTGTTCGGGCGGTTGATGCGTTTCGACCGCCCCACGCTGATGGCCGTGCTCATCACGGTCGGTTTCGGCAACACGGGCAATTACGGACTGCCGCTGGTGAACTTCGCGTTCGGCGCGGACGCGCTCTCGCACGCCACGCTGTTCTTCGTCACCACTTCGATTCTGTTCAACACGGTCGGCGTCCTGCTGGCCTCCCTCGGCCACACGGATTTCCGCAACGCGCTGCTCGGCCTGCTCAGGGTGCCGACGGTCTACGCGGTGATACTGGGCGCGGCCCTCAACCAGTTCCGCGTGTCCCTGCCCCTGCCCATCGAACGGACGGTGCAACTGGCCGCGGACGGCAGTATCCCGCTCATGCTGGTCCTGCTGGGCGTGGAACTCTCGCGCCTGCAATGGTCCGACAGCCGCCGGGCAATCGGCCTGAGCGCCGGGCTGAGGCTGCTGGCCGGGCCGCTGGTGGGACTGTTGCTGGCCATTCCCTTCGGCTTGCGGGGCGCGGCCTGGCAGGGCGACGTGATTCAGTCGTCCATGCCGGCCGCGGTGAACAACACCGTGCTCGCGGCGGAATACAGGTTGAATTCATCGCTGGTGACCGGCATCGTCTTTCTCGGCACGCTCCTCAGTCCGATCACGCTCACGCTGTTGCTGGTCTATCTCGGAGGCGGTGGTTAAGAGGCGGACTCGCAGCCCTCTCACCACGGAGACCACAGAGCCACAGAGGAGAATCTCCGTGCTCTCCGTGTACTCCGTGGTGAGAAGCCCACAACGTTAGCCGCTCCCCATTTGGCGAATTCAACGCGTTCCACGCGTTTTTGATTTACAATTCGAGGCAGTCATGAAACACCGCTTTGTCCTCCTGCTCGGGATGATGATCCTTCTGCTCGGTTCCGCCGCGCCGGCCGTGGCCCAGTCCGGCGTCGAGGTGACCGACGTCCAGGTGCAGTACACCTTCGGGATGGAGATCAACTTCATCGCCCGCGTGCAGTCGTCAATTCCCATTCAAAGCGCGACCATCACCTTCCGCGCCCGCGAAGGGACCACGCAGGTCCGACCACTCACGGTCAGCCCGGACGGCATCGCGCTCTACCGCCTCGACACCAGCGACCGCGTCCTGCGACCCTTCACGGAGATCACGTTCTCCTTTCAATTCACCTTAACGGATGGCACGACCCAGGCCAGCCCGTCTTATCACGTGGTCTATGCCGACAATCGTTTTGCCTGGCAGGACGCCGACGGCGGCATGGTGCGCGTGCACTGGTATCAGGGTGACGCCGCCTTCGGACAGGCCGCGCTGGATGCGGCGCGGGCCGGCCTGCAGGCCGTGCAGAGTCTGATCCCGTTCACGATGACCCAGCCGATTGACGTGTACGTCTACGCCACCGCGGACGACCTGCAGGGCGCGCTTTACCTGGGCGGATCCGACTGGGTGGCCGGACATGCCGACCCCGACCTGGGCGTGGTCATGGTCTCGGTTCCGCCCGGACCTTCGCAGGGCATCGCCTTCGAGAGGCAGATTCCACATGAACTGGCGCACGTCCTGCTCTACCGGCAGATCGGACCGAACGCGGCGCGCCTGCCGCACTGGCTGGACGAGGGCATCGCGAGTCTCGTCGAGCAGTACCCCAATCCCGATTATGAGTCGGCGCTGGCGCAGGCCACGAACAGCGGCGCGCTCCTCCCGCTTTCCGAACTGTGCACGTCCTTCCCGCCCGACGCGGCGCGTGCCTTTCTGGCCTACGCCGAATCCGAATCGTTCACCCGCTTCCTCTTCGACCAGTACGGAACCAGCGGCCTGGCCGCGCTGACCAGCGCCTACGCCGACGGCCTGGACTGCGAGCAGGGCGCGCGCCGCGCGCTGGGTGTCTCGTTGACTCAATTGGAGGCGCGCTGGCGCGAGGCCGCCCTCGGCGAGAACCGCGCCGGCGTGGCCGCGCGCAACCTCCTGCCGTATGTCATTTTGCTGGGACTGATGTTGATGGTGCCGGTCTGGGGCGCGCTGGGACGTCTGCGCGAACGGAGGCGCAATGGCCGCAAATCCCAATGAGATCGTCCGCCTGCACGTATGGGTGAAGGGACGCGTGCAGGGCGTGGGCTTCCGCGCTTTCGTGATGGAGGCCGCGCTGGCAACCGGCGTGACGGGCTGGACGCGCAACGTCGGATACGATACGGTCGAATCGGTGGTCGAAGGGCCGCGCGGCAAAGTCGAACAGTTTTTGCAGGCTGTGAAGGCCGGTCCGCCCGCCTCGCGCGTGGATCGCACGCTCGAAGAGTGGGAGGATTCAACCGGGGAGTTCGCCTCCTTCACGGTGCGGCGGAGTATGTAAATTTCCATGCTCGATTCTGAACAATTCAACCTGCTTGCCCGTTCCCTGCCGTTCCTCCAGCACGCGGACGAGTCATTGGCGCGCGAACTCAAACAGTCCGCGTTCTTTGCGCGCATCCCGGCCGGGCGGGATGTTTTCATCGAAGGCGACCGCGTGGATGGGATCGCCCTGATTCTGTCGGGCGTTGTCCGCGTCTACAAGGTCGGCGAAACGGGACGCGAGATTACGCTTTATCGCTTCGGACTCGGCCAGAGCTGCATCCTCACCGCCAACGCGATTCTCAGCCGGCAGTCATTTCCCGCCATCGCTACCGTGGAGCAGGACGCCGAGGCGGTCATGGTGCCCGCCGACGCGTTCCGCGACTGGGTGCGGCGCTACGACTTGTGGCGCGAATTCGTCTTCGACCTGCTTTCGCGGCGTCTCTCGACGGTGATGGCGGTGGTGGACGAGGTGGCCTTCCGCCGCATGGACGCGCGTCTCGCCGCGTTGTTGTTGAATCGGGCCGGGGTCCAGAACCCGATGCGCATCACTCATCAGAAAATCGCGGCCGAACTGGGCAGTTCGCGCGAGGTCATCAGCCGCCTGCTGGAGGATTTCGCGGACGAGGGCCTGCTCCGCGCCGGGCGCGGGACCGTCGAGGTGCTGGACTTCGAGGGACTGGAAGCCCGCGCGTCTGTGTGACTTTGTCACCGACAGAATCCATCTCATCTCCTATACTGGGGGCATCAAACCAATCATCCAAAGGAGATGTGAAATGAATCCCTTCGTCAAATTTATGGCTTCCCCCGCCGGGCGGATCACTCGCATTGTGGCGGGCGCGGCGTTAATCGCCTGGGGCCTGCTGGGCCTGGACGGCGTGACCGGCATCGTCGTGGCCGTGATCGGCGCCCTTCCGCTCGTTGCAGGGCTGTTCGATTTCTGCGTGTTCGCCCCGCTGTTCGGCGCTTCGATGAGCGGGCCGAAAATCCGCGCGGGCAAATAGTTTCCCTTCCTACTCTTGCGAGACCCGCTTTGTAAACGAAGCGGGTCTTTTCATTTTGTTACAGAATTAATATTATATTTCTACTCTGAATTGGTAGAATTGCATCTATTCTTACTGAGCTCAGGCTTTTTATTATGAGGAGAATTGCCATGCCTAAGATTGGAAATGCCATCCTTATCACACTGCTGGCCCTGATATTGACTGCAACCCCGGTTTTGGCCGCAGATGCGGCGGAGATCACCGTGATCCGCCTGAACGATCATTACATCGGAATCAAGATCGTGTTTCCGACCGACATCAGCGGTCATTTTTCGGGCTTTATCAACCAGAAGCACTTCGACTGCCTGACCCTTCCCCCGTGTACGCTGTTCTGCATCGGCCCGCTGGACAAGAGCGAGCGATTGGTCACGCTGTATCTTTACTCGCATGACCTCCAGGAAATTGTGCTGGAACAGCCCATCGAGGTCGGCCCGCACTGGGAGGGCGAACCTGCGGACAAGCCGTCTTGCATCGAATGTGAGCCACAATAGGAACGAGGACGATCATTTAAGGAGGCCGCCGATGATGGCGGCCTCTTTGTGTTTATTCATCGAGTTGCTGTCACTTCACTGCATTGGCTCGCGAAAATCGTAAATCCCATCGCGAAAGGCATATTTTCGCTGGCAGGACGGACAGGACAAACGGTCTGCGTGCGGGGTGAGGGGCGAGTGTCCGCATTCGAGACAGCGGAACCAGAAGGAGACATCCTGCGGCGGTTTGTGAGGCGCGAGGCCCCCTCCCCGACGAGCGCGGACGAACACCGAGGGCGTGAGCTGCCAGAGCGCGCCGGTGGGCTGGAACAGAGAATCGAGGAGGACCAGCAGTCCTGTTGGGACGATGCGCTTCAGCCAGCCGACGCGGAAGTGCGAGACGGTCAGCGTCCGCTCGACGGTGAATTCGAGCGTCTCCAGCCAGTTGCGGATGGCTCTCGGATGAAAGTCGTAATTCAGCACCACGAACTCGACCGGTGCGAGCGTGAACGGACTCCACGCCTGCCGGCCGAGCAGGTAACGCAGGATGGCCTTGAGATTCAATTTGTTGGCAAATTCCAGGATGAAGGTCCCGCCGGGTTGCAGGACGTTTCGCGCCTGTTCCAGCGCCTTGGGGGCGTCGGCCATGTGATGCAGGGTGCGCACCATCGTGGCCGCGTCGAACAACCCGTCCACGAAAGGGAGGCGGTACACATCCGCGGCGACGTAGGTGTAACGCGCGGAGCGTCCCAGCCGTTCCTGCGCTTGCTGGAGTTGCGTGGTCGAATAGTCCAGCAGGACGATGCGCTCGAAGCCGAAGTAACGCGGCGTGTTGCGTCCCGCGCCCGCGCCGAGTTCGAGCATCAGTCTTCCCTTTTTGGGGAGCAGGCGTTTGAGCGCGACGGCTTCGGCGCGGTCCTCGTAGGCGCGCCCGCCCCGGTCCCAGAAGGAGGACTGATAGTCGGAGCCTTCGTAGTTGCAGACGGGGGGAGTGGTCATTTAGTCTGATGGTCTGATAGTCTCTTCGTTATAGCCGGGCAATCGAGGCAACGACCATCCGACCATGAGACCAGCGACTATGAGACTATTTCCCATTGAAGCCGCGCCCGACGCCTCGATAGGTGAATCCCATCTCTTTCATCTGAACGGGATCGTAGATGTTGCGCCCGTCGAAGATGACCGGCGACTTGAGCAGGCCCTTGAGTTTTTCGAGGTCGAGTTGTTTGAATTCGTTCCACGGCGTAACGACCATCAGCGCATCGCACCCCTCGGCCATTTTATACGGATCGTCCACGATTTCCACGGCGGGCATGTGCGGGCGGGCCGTCTCGAAGGCCACGGGGTCGTATCCGCGCACGTTTGCGCCGGATTCGATCAATTCACCGGCGATGTCAATGGAAGGCGCGTCGCGCATATCGTCCGTATTCTCTTTGAAGGCCAGGCCGAGCAGGCCCACGGTCTTGCCTTTGAGCGAACCGCCGAGCATCGCCTCCGTGCGGCGGACGGCGGCCATGCGGCGGTCGTAATTGACCTTCATCACGGCGTCGAGGATTTGTACTTCGAGATTCTTTTCCTTTGCCATAAAGGCCAGCGCCTCCACGTCCTTCGGGAAGCATGATCCGCCCCAGCCCAGGCCTGCATCAAGGAAATATTTACCGATGCGCGCGTCGTAGCCCATGCCGGCGGCCACCTCTTTCACGTCCGCGCCGACCAGTTCGCACAGGTCCGCCAGCTCGTTGATGAACGAGATTTTCGTGGCGAGGAAGGCGTTGCTGGCGTATTTGATCATCTCCGCGGTGCGCAGGTCTGTGATGACGATGGGGGCGCGCAGGGGCAGGTGCAGGTGCGCCACCTTGTTGGCGGCGTCCTTATCAAGCGAACCGATCACCGTCCGATGCGGAGACATGAAATCGCCGATGGCCGAGCCTTCGCGCAGGAACTCCGGGCACGAGACCACGGAAAACGGGATCGGTTTGGGCTGGGCGCCCTTCACGATATCGGCCACCCAGTCCCCGGTCCCGATGGGCACCGTGGACTTGTTGATGATGATCAGCGGCGTGGCCATGTTCTCCGCAATGGACTTTGCGGCCGCGGCCACGTACTGCAAGTCCGCCTCGCCGTTGACGCCGGAGGGAGTCCCGACCGCGATGAAGGCGTACTCGCATCCCTTCAGGGCCTCCTTGTAGGAGGTGGTGAACGAAAGCCGCCCGGCCGCCACGTTGCGCTTGACCAGTTCGTCCAGACCCGGTTCGTAAATGGGCATGATGCCCTTCTTGAGGTTGGCGATGCGCTGTTCGTTCACGTCCAGCGCCACGACGCGGTTGCCCAGATCGGCGAAGCATGCCCCGGTGACGATCCCCACGTAGCCCACGCCGATGACACAGATTTGTTTCATGTTTTATTCCTCGCTCATTGTGAAAATGGAAACTCAGTCCGCCCAAATATACCATAGCGCGAAAGGACGGCCCAACGGCCCGTCCGGGGGATCATGCCCTTTTCTTTTCGGCCAGTATCCCGGCCACGGTCTTTTGGAAGGCGGCCACGTTGATCGGCTTGGAAATGTAACCGTCGCAGCCCGCCTCCACCGCCCGTTTGCGGTCGCCGGGCAGGGTGTGCGCCGTCAACGCCAGGATCGGGATGCGGCGCGTCTCCATGTCCGATTTGAGCGCCTCGGTGGCGGCCCACCCGTCCATTTCGGGCATCGAAAGGTCCATCAGGATCAGGTCGGGCTTCTCCTGCCTCGCCATGCTCACCCCCTCGCGTCCGTTTGCGGCTGAAAGCACCTCGTAACCGGCGCGCTCCAGCAGGAAACTCACCAGCTGAAAATTATCCACGTTATCTTCGACGATCAGGATGCGCGGCGCGCTCATGCTGTGATTATATTACGCCTCCCCCCAACCGGCAACAAACCCGTGTGGTATATTCACCTCATGCGACTGCTCTTCGCGGCCGACGGCCGTTCCCCGATTGCGGTCAATTGGATTCGATACTGGATCGAACGCGGCGACGAGGTCCACATCGCCTCGACTTTCGCCTGCGACCCTTTACCGGGTCTCGCGGGATTTGAAGTGGTCCCCGTTGCTTTCAGCGGACATGCCAGTGGAGCGGACTGGCAGTCCGCTAAGGCGGGTTACCAACCCGCCCTACGCGAGGCGCGCCTCATCAAACTGCGCACCGCCCTCCGCCACTGGCTCGGCCCGTTGACCCTGCCGCGCGCCGGCAAACGGCTGGCCGAATTCGCGGCGCGCGTCCAACCCGACCTCGTCCACGCCCTGAGGATTCCGTACGAGGGCATGCTGGCCGCCAACGCAGGATTAAGAGTCCCGCTTGTTATTTCCATCTGGGGCAACGACTTCACCCTGCACGCGCCGTCCGCGCCGTTGATGCGTCATCACACGCGCCGGGCCATGCAAGTGACCGACGCCCTCCACGCGGACTGCGCCCGCGACATCCGTCTGGCGCGCGAATGGGGTCTGCGCGCCGATGCGCCGACGCTGGTCGCGCCGGGCAACGGCGGGATTCGCACGGACATCTTCTTTCCGCCGAAAGCGCCTGTGGCATCTCCCGTCGTGTTCAACCCGCGCGGCTTCCGCGCCTACGTCCGCAATGACACGTTCTTCCGCGCCATTCCGCTCGTGCTGGCGAAGCGCCCCGACGCGAAGTTCGTCTGCGCTTCGATGGCGGGACAGGCGGAAGCGTTGAATTGGATTCGCAAATTGGGAATTAGCGACTCGGTGGAATTGCTCGCGCCGCGTCCGCACGCGGAAATGGCCGAGGTCTATCGCGGCGCGCAGATCATTGTCTCGCCGTCCATTCACGATGGAACGCCGAACACCCTGCTCGAAGGCATGGCCTGTGGATGCTTTCCCATCGCGGGCGACCTCGAATCCATCCGCGAATGGATCACGCCCGGCGTCAACGGCCTGCTGGTGGACTCAGGCGACCCGTCCGCGCTGGCCGCGGCGATCCTGTCAGCCTTGGAAAATGAAGACCTGCGGAAACAGGCCGCAGGTCGGAATGAAGCGATCGTCGCCGAACGCGCTGAATACGCGCGCAACATGGCGATGGCGGAATCGTTTTACAGGAAGGTAATTGGTAAATCGTAATTGGGAATTGCCACTTACCAATCGCCTATTAGCCTCTGGGAGCGCGCAAGGCTTCGATCCGCTGCTGCAATTCGATGCGGCGCGAGTCGGCTGCCTGGCGAACCTCATTGAAAAAACCCGCGCCGCGCTCGCGGATCTGGCTGCGCAACTCCTTGCCCGATTCGGGCGCCATCAACAGGGCTACGGTCGAGCCGACCAGCGCGCCGACCACGATCCCGATCAGAAAACCAAACATGCGTTTCATGCGATGCTCCTTGATTGAGGGAGTGGTTAATCTCGCGAGCCCGTCATTGATTTCACCACGGAGCGCACGGAGACCGCAGAGTTCTCTCTGTGAACTCAGTGATCTCTGCGGTGAATTCGCAGGCTCGACTTGTTAATCACTCACTTGATAGGTCCTGAGAGGCAATGCCGATAAAATTATAGAGCAAAACGGCGTTTGCCGCAAATCTGGTTTTATGTCATAATCAGAGCGCCGCGCGTATCTGCTTCGCACGAACGCGACGGCGAGGAAGAGAAAAAGCAAAAGCCTGACCAACCAGGGGGAGGTCAGAGCGGACTCTACCGTTTCGGAGGGTACCATGACTACCGTTAGTGTTTCCCCTGTCTCTGTTTCCGTCACTGCGCCGGCGCGCAAAAAAGTGACCACGCTTACTCTGCGCCAGAAGAAAGAGCGCGGCGAGCCGATCACCATGCTGACCGCCTACGATTACCCGACCGCCCTGGCCATGGATCAGGCCGGCGTGGACGCGATCCTCGTCGGCGATTCGCTCGGCATGGTGATGCTGGGTTATGAAAACACGCTTCCCGTCACGATGGAAGAGATGTTGCATCACAGCCGCGCCGTTTCGCGCGGGGCGAAGACCGCGCTGTTGATCGGCGACATGCCGTTTATGTCGTACCAGGTCTCGGTCGAGGAGGCGGTGCGCAACGCCGGACGCTTCCTCCAGCAGGCGGGCATGGACGCGGTCAAACTGGAGGGCGGACGCGAGCGCCTCGACGCCGTCCGCGCCATCGTCGGCGCGGGGATTCCCGTGATGGGGCATCTCGGCCTCACGCCGCAGTCCGTGCATCAACTCGGAGGCTTCCGTCCGCAGGGGAGGACCGCCTCCGCGGCCAAACGCCTGCTCGAAGACGCGCTCCTGCTCGAAGAGGCGGGATGTTTCAGCCTCGTGCTCGAGTCCGTTCCGGCGCGGCTGGCGGGACTCGTTTCGCAAAGACTTTCCATTCCCACCATCGGCATCGGCGCGGGCGCGGGCTGTGACGGGCAGGTGCTGGTCACGCACGACCTGCTCGGCCTGTTCGAACGCTTTACGCCGAAATTCGTCAAGAAGTACGCGGATTTGCATGGCGAGATGCAACGCGCCTTCGGCGAATACATCGCCGAGGTGCAGGCGCGCCAATTCCCCGCGGTTGAGCACACGGTAGAAATGGCCGACGAGGAATGGGTCGCATTGATTGCCGAAATCAACCGCGAAGACGCGAAGAGAAATTAACTTCGCGGGATTGGACTCCTTCGCCATCTTCTTTATTTTCGTGGTGAGATTATGAACGAAAACATCTTGATCCTCGGCACGGGCGCGCTGGGTACGCTGTTCGCGGCGCGGCTGGGCGCGGCCGGTGCGCAGGTCACCATGCTCGGGACGTGGGAGGCGGGACTGGACGCCCTGAACCGCGACGGCGCGCGACTGGTAAATGGCGGGGGCCGCGAACTGAAGGGCCGCGTGCGCGTCGTACGGGACCCGCAGGCGGCGCGCGGGACGAAGGCCGCGCTCGTGCTGGTCAAGGCCTGGCAGACCGAACGCGCCGCGCGCCAACTGGCGGACTGCCTCGCGGAGGACGGGCTGGCGGTGACGCTCCAGAACGGCCTCGGCAACGACGAGGTCCTGGCCGCCGCGCTGGGACGCGAACGCGTGGCCCTCGGCGTGACGACCACCGGCGCGACCCTCCTGGGTCCCGGCCTCGCCCGCGCCGGCGGCGAGGGGACGGTGTCCATCCAGATGCATCCGCGCCTCGAACCGATCGAGGATGCCTTGCGCGAGGCGCGCTTCAACCTCGAAATCGTCGAGCGGGCCGAGCCGCTGGTGTGGGGCAAACTCGTCATCAACGCGGCCATCAATCCGTTGACCGCGCTGCTGCGCGTGCCGAACGGCGAATTGCTCAAGCGGCCCGCGGCGCGCGCGTTGATGAACGCGCTGGCCGAGGAGACCGCGGCCGTGGCCGCCGCGCAACGCGTCCGCCTGCCGTTCGACGATCCCGGCACGGCGGCGGAGTCGGTCGCGCAGAAGACGGCGGCCAATCACTCGTCCATGTTCCAGGACGTCCGCCGCGGCGCGCCGACAGAGATAGACGCCATTTGCGGCGCGGTGACGCGCATCGGCAACCGGCACGCGATCCCAACGCCGGTCAACCGCGTGTGCTGGCAATTGGTGCAGTCCATCGTCCCGGTTGCGGCCTGAAATCCTGCCGGGAGGGGGTGACATTCTTCCACGCATCTCGTGCGCTTAATGTGTCGTAAGCCCCAATTGTTGCATGGTATATTAAGAAAAACCACCCCTGGAGGCAACTCATGCGCAAGTGGTTCTTCGCGCTCGCCCTGCTGGCCCTGCTGACGGCGCCCGCCGCGGCGCGCGCCCAGGGCGGGCCGAGCCTGGAAATCCTCTCGGTCCAGTTACAGCCCGAGGAGGACAGGTCGAGCGTGCTGGTGATTTATGACTTGAAACTCGCGGGCGAGAGCCCGGTCCCCGTGCGGATGGAGATCCCCATCCCGGCCGGGGCGGACCTGAACGCCGTGGCTCGTGAGGAACAGGGCGGCTTGGTGGTTGTCCCCCACGAGGTGGTCGAAAAAGGCGGCGCCCAGAATATCGTTTTTACCGCGAGCACAACGGAACTTTTCTATCGGATCGAGTTCTACCAGCCTTACGAGAAAGAGGGCGAGCACCGCCATTTCGTCTATCAATGGGACGGCCGGTATGCCGTGGCCATCCTGCAGGTGGATTTGAAGGAACCGCTCGACTCGCGCAATGTCGCCACCGACCCGCCGTTGAACGACATTTCGGAGGACGAGTATGGATTCGTCTACCGCTCCACCACGTTCAGCGCCCTGCCGGCCGGCTCGCCGTTGACGATCATCGTGGACTACGACAAATCCAGCGACATCCTGAACGTGGCGGGTAGCAGCATCCACCCCTCGCAGACGGTTGACGAGACTACAGCGGGCCGCATCTCCGTCGAGACGTTCATGCCGTGGATCATCGGCTCCATCGGGCTGGTGCTGGTCGCGGTTGGGTTGCTCTACCTGGCGCGCGGGGACCGCATCCGGCAGGTCCGTCCCCGCCTGCGCCACCAGAAGCGCGCGCAGGACGACGGCGACAGCCAGGTTTACTGCCACCAGTGCGGACAGCGCGCCCGCCCCGGCGACCGCTTCTGCCGTACGTGCGGCTCGCGCCTGCGCGTGGAGGCCGACGACTAGCGCCTCCGCAGTCATGGCACGCCAGAGATGATCACCACCATCGTCGTTTACTTTTTATATGGACTGGCGTTCTTCAGCATGGGACTGCTGGTGGCCCTGGAAGGCGGGCGTTCCTCCGACAATCGCCTGCGCAAAGCCCTGCGTCCGCTGGCCGCGTTCGGCATTGTCCATGCAGTGCATGAGTGGCTGGAGACCTTCGATATCGTCCTCGTTCAACTAGGTTTTACCACTCATTACGCAGTGGCCGGGGTCCGCCTTGCCCTTCTGGCTTTTTCATTTCTATCGCTGGCGGCTTTCGGCAGTTTCCTGCTTGCCAAGAGCGAAACCGCCCAGCGCGTCAGCCTGATCGTGCCGCTGGTTCTGGAAACCATCTGGGTCTTTGGGCTGGCGAACTTCAGCGCCAAATATAATCCAGTCGACATGCTGGCTGTGGCCCAGGTGTGGACGCGTTACGCGCTGGCCATCCCGGCCAGCGCGCTGGCCGCGGTGGGACTGGTGGCCCAACAGCGCGCCTTCCGCCGCGCGGGTCTCGTCCGCTTCGGGCAGGACAGCCTGTGGGCCTCGGTGGCGTTCGTCTGGTACGGGTTGGTCGGCCAGGTCTTTGCAGTGGCCAGTCCTCTGCCACCCTCCAACTTTGTCAATGAAAACCTCTTTCAGGCCCTGTTCGGTTTCCAGGTGCAAATCTTCCGCGCAGTGACCGCCAGCGCGGCCGCCTTTTTTGTGATTCGCTTCCTGCGCGCCTTTCAAGTGGAAACCGACCGCGAGATCGCCGAATTACAGGCCGCCCGCCTGCAGGAGGCCGAACAGCGTGAGAGCCTGCGCGCTGAACTGTACCGCCGCGTGGTCGAGGCGCAGGAGGCGGAACGCCAGCGCATCGCGCGCGACCTGCACGACGAGACGGGTCAATCCCTGACCGCCATCGGGCTCGGTCTAAGAGGCCTCTCCACCGCCCTGACGAAGAATCCTCGCCAGGCCGCCTCCACCCTGCACCAGCTCGAAGGCATGACGGCCGACGCGCTCAGCGAACTCCAGCGCCTGATCGCGGACTTGCGCCCGTCCCACCTGGACGACCTGGGCCTGCCGGCCACCCTGCGCTGGTATGCCAATCTTGTCAAGGCCCGCACCGGCCTGGACGTGAGCATCTTCATCTCCGGCCGCGAAAGGACGATCTGTCCCGAATATGCCACCAGCATTTTTCGCATCGCCCAGGAGGCGTTGAACAATATCATCAAACATGCGCAGGCCGCGAAGGTGCAGATCCGTTTGATCTTCGAGGCTCGGGAGGTACGCCTGGGGATCGAGGACGACGGCCGCGGTTTCGACGTGGAGAAGGGATGGAAGCAGAAATCCTGGGGATTGCTCGGAATGCAGGAACGCGCCAGCCTGCTGGATGGGCAGTTCCATCTTCATTCGGCGCCGGGGCGCGGCACCGTGGTCGAGATCGTGATCCCTTATTGCCCCGTGCACCGGGAGGAAAATTCCGATGACAATTCGGCTCTTGCTGGTGGATGATCACGCCGTCGTTCGTTCCGGCTTGAAGATGCTGCTTGCCGGCGAAGCGGACGTGGAGATCGTCGGGGAGGCGGGAAGCGGTTCCGAGGCCGTGACCCGCGCCGGGTCCGCGCGCCCCGACGTGGTCCTCATGGACATCGGCCTGCCGGATATGTCCGGGATCGAGGCCGCGCGCCAGATCAAATCCAGTCATCCCGGCGTCGCCATTGTGGCGCTTACCATTCACGAAGACGAGGAATATTTCTTCAAGATGCTGGAGGCGGGCGCGTCGGGATACGTCCCCAAGCGCGCCGCGCCGGAGGAATTGCTGACCGCCATCCGCGCCGCCGCCGCGGGGGAGGTATATCTGTACCCGTCTCTGGCGAAACTGCTGGTGAAGGATTACCTGACGCAGGAGCGCGAAGCGGAGACCAAATCAACGCTGGATGGGCTGACGGAGCGCGAACAGGAGGTGCTTTCGCTTCTGGCCGAAGGCGCCACCAACGACGAGATCGCCGCGGCGCTGGTCATCAGCCCAAAGACCGTGGAACGTCACCGCGAGAACATCATGCGGAAATTGAATTTACACTCGCGGGTGGAATTGGTGCGTTACGCGATCCGTAAGGGGATAATCAAGGCTTGAGGTCGTGGAGTCCAAAGTCTGGAGACTTTGGACTCCGTGTAAATAATGACGGCGGACGTATCGCGTCCGCCGTTTGGTTTGTCAGAGGTCAGTTCAGTGTTCGGGCGCGCCCGCGTCGATCCACTGCCGGAGAAGTTCCAGGTCTTCCGCGGAGAAGTTGGCGAAATGATCCCCGCTTTGCACCTGGATGATGAGGCTATTGGCGCTGTCGCCGGGCAGGATGACGGGGCCGTTTGCGCCTCCCTTCAGCGCGTCCGCGTAAGTGAGGAAGCCAAGCCCTGCAGAGGGATTTTCGCCGTGACAGACGGTGCATTTGGATGCAAACAACGCGCCGATGAAATTGTCGAAGGTGAGGTTCTCGGGAACGGCAGGCAGGGACTCGGTCGGCGCGGGCGCGGGGATCTGCGATTGCAGGATTTCCCTCAATTTGGGCGCGTCGAATCCCGCGTAGGTGTAGACGCTTCCATGGCAGGCGCTGTTGGAGCAGAAGGAGGTGTTGCTGGTCCCGCCCGGGTCGCCGGCCTCGTGGCAGTTGGCGCAGGTCGAATCGAAAACCTGGTTGTGCAGGCTGATCCAGTTTGGGTTGAGGTGAGATTCAGGCTCGGGCCCGCGGCTGATCTCGATGCGGGCCACAAAACTGTCTTCGTCCGCAACAATAGGGATGGAATGGCACAGATTGCATTCGAGGCGGATGGCCTCGTTGTCTGCGCTTAGATGTTTGCCGTCATGACAACGGAAACACCCCGGGGCGTCGATGTGACCGAGGTTGCTGGGGTGGGTGGTCCAGTCCACTTTCTGGTCGTGAAAGACGGTGCGGTCGTAGATGTCCTTCAGGGTTTGGACTGCGAGGCTGACCTGCTCGCCGTGACCGGGATAATAGTCTGTGGATGTGTAATAGGTTTCCAAATCGTCAATGGCCTGCATGGCCTCGGCGCGGGACGCGTATGAGGCGGAGAGAACCTCGACGGCTCTTACATGAATGCCGGGAATATCCGGGTCGATCAGGCCGCGCGCCATCGCGTCGTCCACGGAAACGGCGGGCGGGGCGAAGTCGTGGGTGACGCGGTTATGGCAGGTGATGCAGTCCATTGGCTTCAGCCGGCTTTCGTCCACGCTGGCCGCGTCGAAATTCGATTCGACGTCCACGTATTCGACGAAGGAACCGTCTTCGTTGACAACACGGACATAAGGGATAACCTGATTAAGGTCATCTGCGGCATAGTAAAAGACGGGATTTTCGATGTGCCAGTGGATGCCGCGTCCCAGGCCTTCCCGCCGACTGCCCCCGCCGGTCTTCATGACGAGATAAATGTTGGTCGGAGGGTTGTCAATGTTGTCGCCGAAATGCGTGATCACGCGCAGACTGTCGTCCGAGAACGTTTCGGGAAGGTGACACTTCTCGCAGGTCTCCAGCGCCGGGCGGGAGCGGGTGGCGCGGATGGGGAACTCGTAGGTATGAAAGACCATCGCGTAGATCTCGCGCAGGTCTTCGGACTTGCGCGCGAACTGTTCCCCGACGAAGGCGCGGCCGATGTGACATTCGGTACAGTAGACGTTGGCGTGTGGGGAATCCAGGTACACGGCATTCTGCGGCGGCATGGTATGGCAGGTTGTGCCGCAGAACTGCGGGGAGTTGGTGTAATCCCAGCCGTAAGTGGCGCCTGCCAGAACGATCAGGATGATAACCGCCAGAGCCGCGAATGGAAGGATGACTCTCCAGCGCGGCGAGCCTGCCGGGGGGAAGAAGAAATTTCGGACAGATTCTTTTAAGGACATGGCAAGCCTCCTGATCCTTTGGCGCAACTATCATCAACCTGCAATGGCAAGGTAGCGGACGCATTTGCGCCCGCTACCTTTTTTTCGCAGATGGTGCGGGTTTACGGCCGCGTGTACGCGGTCACGTCGCCGCCCAGGTCCTCGATCGAGTCGATGAGGAACTGGATAACGTACTTGCCGTTGTGTGCGAACGCGCCCGGGTCCTTCTGGCTGTACTGGTAGTTGAAGACAGCCCGCAGGAGGCGGGGCGTGTAGGCCGCGTAAGCCTTGCCGTCGGCGCCGAAGTAATACGGGTAGTTGTCCTTGTGTTCGATCGGGCCGCCGTTGGCCGCCGCGTACGTCTCGATTTGAGCCCACAGCGCTTCGCTCAGGGTCTCGATCTCGCCTGCCATGCCTTCGGTCGTGTCGCCGTCGCCGTCGTAATCCACGGGATCGCCGAAGCGGATTGCCTCCACCTGGTCGGTGCCGTGACAGGTGGCGCAGGCATCGGTCTTGACCTCGAGGGCGTGCACGTCATGGCAGGAGGTGCAGGTGAAGCCGTTTTCCACATGGACGTGCCGTCCGAGGTATTCCTTGCCGTCGTACTGGTAGGCGCCCTTGGCTTCGTCGCCGAACAGGGTCGCGCCCGCCGCGAAGTAGTGGATGTTCACGAAGCGGATCTTCGCGTCCACGGTATCGGGATCTTTGCCGGCCAACGCCCTGTTGACGCTGGCGGTAGATTCGCGGCCCTGGTGGCATTCGAGACACAGGTTGGCGTCATCGGGGACCAGCTTGCCGTCCGCATCCGGTTTGCTGAAGGTGATGCTCGCGCCGGAGGGGAACGGGACGGTGGTCACCGCGTAGCGATTGGGCCAGTTGGCTTCGTCGTGGCAGGTGGAGCACATGAAGCCGTTCGAAGCGGGCTTCGAGACGACCGCGCCCTCCCGGATGAATTCGGCCATGCCGCCTGCGCTGTGACACTTGGCGCAACCGGCGGGGACGACGTATCCATCCTCGTCCCAGTGCCGGAAGGCCTCGGTGTTGCCGGCGAAGTGACCGGCATCGTCGCGGGCCAGGCCGCTCACGTCACCGCCCAGGTCCTCGATTGAGTCGTAGACCAGTTGGACGATGTACTTGTTGCCGTGCGCGAACGCGCCCGGATCCTTGATGGAGACCTGGTAGTTGTACGCGGCCTTGAGCAGGCGGGCGGTCCAGGTGCTGAAACCGACCGCGTCTCCCTCCGCGTTCTTGTCGGCCGCGCCGTCGCCGTCCGCATCGGCGAACCAATACGGATAGGAGGCGGGGTCGTATACGATGCCGGTACCGGTTGTTTCTTTGGCGTAAGCCTGGATCTGAGCGTACAGGATTTCCTGCATGCCCTGGATCTCGTAGAACATGCCTTCTTCGACGTCGCCGTCGCCGTCATAGTCCCAGGCGGAGGCTTCCGCCTCGCGGATGTTCTGCAGGCCGCCTTCGGTGGTCACACCCTCGCCGTGGCATAGGGCGCATTCCTCGACCTTGACCTGGAGACTGTGTGGATCATGACAGCCGATGCAGGTATCGTAGCCCTCGACGTGAGTGTGCTTGGCGTCGTAGAGCTTGCCTTCATACTCGTATCCGCCCTTGACCTGGGTGCCGTACAACGTGGCGGCCGCGGCGTAGTAGTGGATGTTGCGGAAGCCGAAGCGGACATCGTTGCCCTGATCGTCTTTGATCGGGGCGACGACCGCGTCCACGTCTTCGACGGCGAAGCGGGCGATCTGCGCGTCCACTGAGGCCTTGGATTCACGGCCTTGGTGGCAGACGAGACAGCGGGAGGCGTCGCCGAAGCCTTCGACCACGTACGGGACAGGATTGCCCTCTTCATCGGTTTCGAAGCCGGGGAAGGCCACGCTGTTCAGGTCCGTGGCGACCGGGTTGTGGCAGGCCGTACATTGGATGCCCTGTGCCTGCGCAGCCGGAACGGCGGCGTCCACTTTGCCGGCCTCGGAACCGTCGGCGCCCAGGAAGTCCTGGTAACCGGCGGTGCTATGGCACTTCGCGCAGGAGGTCGGGACTTCAGCCGGATCGTCGGCGTCCCAGTGACGGAACGGTTCGGTATCCACCGCGTTGTGGGCAGAGGATACCCAGGCCGAATAGTATGGCACCGCGGACTGCTCCACGACAGAAACGGGTTCTGTGACAGGAGGGGCTTCAGTCGTCTGCTGACCGCCACAAGCGGCCAGCAGGGCGGCCGCCGCCAGAAGCGTTCCAACGAGCAATAGTGTTTTCTTCAGGTTCATTTGACATTCTCCTTACTAAGGATGGGTGGAATTGGTTGACAGCGAATCCTGGGTCGGCGCACCTCCATGCTGTAAATCGGAGTAGATGAGTAGAGTTATTAATTCTTGCTTAATATTACAACTTTGTCCGACTTTTTGCCATGACATGTGTCATCAATCACAAAGCAAGTTGTCAGTATTTGTTACAAGTACCCCAATGGTTTTCCCCGCGGCAGCGCTTTTTGGCATTATACACCCATACGGTTGGCAAGCCGCGGCCGATCCGGTGGGGGAACTTCCCCATGAAACTTCATGGGGTGCTTGCTGAAACCGGGCAGAAAGATGGGGGAAGACCCGAATTTACCCCGCACCCCCCTTCCGCGTAAACTAAGAGCAGGAAAGGAGGCTGTCATGAACGGAATTGAAGTGATGCTCGCCCTGTTCATCACCCGAGTCGTGCTCCCGTTTGGGATGGTGCTTCTGTTCGGCGAATGGATCCGCCGTCGTGAGAGCAACTACTGGTTGAGATCGTGAGGAACCCATGGAACCCATGAATTCGCTGTATGCCGTTTTGACCGGCCTGGTGGTACGGCTTGCTATACCCATCGGAATTACCCTGGTGGCCGTCATTATCCTCAGGAAGGTGGACGCCCGCTGGCAGAAGGAAGCCGATCAACCGCCCGCGCCCGCCGTAGAGAAGCCGCTTTGCTGGGAGATCAGCGAATGCGGTCCCAGCGTGAGCGAGGATTGCCCTGCAAGGGTCTCACCGTTGCCGTGCTGGCAGTTCTATCGCCTCAACAACGGATATCTTGCCGAGAAATGCCTCACTTGCAAGGTCTTTCTCCAGGCGCCGCCGATACCCGTTCAGGCCTATTCACATTGACGAGGAGATGCAACAATGTTTTCGCGCTTTGAAAGAATCATCATTGCCCTGGTATTTGCCCTGCTGGCCGCAGGCATTACGCTTGTCATTGCACAGGCCCAGGAGGGCACGCCCCCCGCTCCACAGGCGGCGCCCGATTGCGCCCTGTGCCATCAACAATTCCATGCAACCTGGGAAAATGGCCTGCATGGACAGGCCGCCGACGATCCGAAGTTTCAACAGGAATGGGCCAACCAGGGCAAGCCGGGCGCCTGTCTTGTCTGCCATGTGACCGGCTACGATCCCGCCACCGCCTCGTGGCGGGCCGACGGCGTTACCTGCGAGGCCTGCCACAGCCCGGTCGCGGCGGACCATCCCAACAGCCCGATGCCGGTGGACCGTACCAGTAACCTGTGTGGACAGTGTCACAGCGACACGCGCTTCGGTTGGGAGGAATGGCAGGGCAGTACCCACTTCCAGCGCGGCATGGACTGCGTCGTCTGCCACGATCCGCACAGCGCGGCCATCAAGACCATCAAATCCGAGGATGGATCCCTGCAATATGAGGACGCTTCCCAGTTGTGCATCACCTGCCACCAGGAAGCCAGCATGAACTTCCCGTACTCGTCCCATCATAAGCAGGGCATCTCCTGTGTGCAATGCCATGTGGAACACCTGGAGAACCGCGATGCTCACACCGTGCCCGATCACTCCTTCCGGGCAAGTCTTGATACCTGCAATTCCTGTCATGCCGGGCAGATGCACGGCCCCACGGAAGCCGTCGATTCCACGGATACTTCCACGGACGGCGCCCAGGTTTCCGTGACCGAAGCGCCTGTGGATCAAGGAACCGCGGTCACGCCGGAGCCTCAACCGGTCAGCCCGCTCGGCTTCGCCGGACTGGCGGGCCTGGTCGGCCTGGCCGCAGGCATGGTCCTGGCCCCGTGGCTGGAACGCTTCTATCGCCGCGTCGTCGAAGCCCGACAACATTCGCACAAAGACGAGGAGGAGAAATAACATGGCTGACAAGACTCTGTCCCGCCGCGACTTCATCAAACTCGGCGCGGTCGGCGCGGCCGTGGTGGCCGGGTCCCGCATGATCCGCCCGGCCGAGGCCTCCGGCTCGGTGGAGGCCGGTCCGCATCAATGGGCCATGGTCATAGACCAGTCCAAATGCACCGGCTGTGATTATTGCACGTTGGCCTGTAAAGCCCACAACGACGTTTCCCCGGAGGTCGAGTGGAATCATGTCCAGCGGGTGGGAACCCTGGACGGCAAGCAAATCTTCCTGCCACGTCCGTGCATGCAATGCGCCAAAGCCCCGTGCGTGGATGTATGCCCGGTCGGGGCGAGTTACTATCGTCCGGACGGCATCGTCATGATGGACTATGATCGCTGTATCGGCTGCCGTTACTGCGAAGTCGCCTGTCCCTACGAAGCGCGTTCCTTCAATTGGACCGCTTTCGAGGGCGAGAACCCGGCCGTTCCGGAATGGGGCCAGCCCGAAGTCGAACGGCGGCCGCGGGGTGTGGTCGAGAAGTGCGCCTTCTGCTACCAGCGGATCGACCGCGGCCTCGAACTGGGACTCACCCCCGGCGTGGATGCAGACGCCACCCCGGCCTGCTGCGTGGCCTGCCCGACCGGGGCGCGCCTCTTCGGCGACCTGAGCGATCCCGAGTCGGCCGTCAGCAAGGTCCTGCGCGAGCATTCTTCATATCGGTTGAGGGACGACCTGGGCACCGGCCCGCGCGTTTACTACCTGCCCGCCGATCCGAAAGAGATGGAGGTGGAGTCATGATCCCCAGACTGCGCGTCAAATTCACGACCAATGCCTGGCTGATCTGGCTTGGCGTCCTCGGCTTGTTCCTGCTGAGCGGACTGATCGCCGGACTGCTGGTATTCTGGAAAGGCCTCTCCCTCACCAATTTGAGCGACCGCGTTCCGTGGGGCCTGTGGATTACGATTGATTTGTCATCCATTGCACTGAGCGCGGGCGCGTTCAGCCTGTGCGCCGCGGTTTACCTGATCGGCCTCAAGCGTTATCAGCCGATTGCGCGCACGGCCACCTTCATCGGCCTGATCGGCTACACCATGGCCATGCTGTCGCTGTTGCTGGACATCGGCCGCCCGGACCGCTTCTGGCACGCCGTCGTCTACTGGAACAAGCACTCCCTGCTCTGGGAAGTGACCATGTGCGTGGTTTTGTATCTGACCGTGCTGGTGCTCGAGTCACTGCCCATCCTCGCCAACTTCGAATGGCTGAGGGCGCGCTTTCCCAAACTGGCCGGGAGGATGAGTCACGTTCACCATTACGCGCCCTATCTCGCCATCGCCGGGCTGGGCCTTTCGATGTTGCACCAATCCTCGCTGGGCGCGGTGTACGGCGTGCTCAAGGCGCGGCCCTTCTGGTACAAGCCGGAGATGGCGGTGCTGTTCATGTTCTCGGCCGTCGTGGGCGGGATTTCGCTGACGCTCTTCGCCTCGATGCTTTCCGCGCGGGTGACCCCGAAAGCCCGGGTCAACGACGCGCTGATCGAACGGCTGGCGCATTTTGTGGGCTGGGCGCTGGTCGGTTACCTGTACTTCCGCGCCTGGGACTGGCTGGCGACGACCTATACGTATCAGCCCGGCCGCACCGAAGGATTGGACTTGATCACCAAAGGCCCGCTCTCGTTCAACTTCTGGTTTGGCGAGATTTTGATCGGCGCATTGATCCCCATGATTCTGCTGCTCAACTCGCGCACGCGCCAGCATACCTTCTGGCGGATGGCGGCCCTGCTCATGGTGGTCGGCGGGGTGGTGGCCTATCGCTGGGATACGAATCTCTCCGGCCTGCTGATCGTGCTCTCGTATCTGCCGGGAGAGCCTGCGGTGGCCTACGCCTCGTACGCGCCCTCGTTGATCGAGTTCCTGGCAGGCTTCGGCGTGATCGCCTTCGGCTTGACCGCCTTCTCGCTGGGCGTCCGCTACCTGAAGGTGGTGGACCACCGCGTGGCGGAAGAGGAGCACGAAACGGTGACGATCAAGGCCTCTGAAACGGTGCCGGTCTAATGTTCCGATGAGAATCGAACGAGCCGCCTCAGTCGAGACGGCTCGTTTTGATTCCCAGACAGGGCAGGCTCCTACTCGCCCGCGCCCGCGTCGATCCAGGCTTTGACGAGCGCGAGTTCATCCTCCGTAAGCGCCGCGTAGGGATGCGCCCCGCTCTCGAACTTGGTGACGATCAAACTGCCGGCCGAATCGCCCGCCATGAAGAACGGACCGTTCGCGCCGCCCTTGACCGCGTCCGCGTACGTGGACAGGTTCAGCCCGCCGCTCGCGGCCGCGCCGTGACAGGCGAGGCATTTGCCCGCGAATAGCGTGCCGATCTCGCCCGTCCAGGTTGGGCCCGCCGCGGCGGGCGGCTCGGTGGCCGCGCTTTCGGTGGACGGCGTCGCTGTTGGGGGAACCGCGGTGGGTGTGGACATCGGCGCGCGCGTCGGAAGGGGCGTGGGCGTCTGGGGCGCGAAGGCCTGCACCTCGTCGGCGCGCGGCGGGATGGTGGTGAGCGCGGTCTGTTCGGCGTTGACGAATCCATACACGCCGAAGAGCATCACCAGGGTTAATACGGACGCGAAGGGGATGTACACGCGCTGGCGCTTGCGCACGGTGACCGGGTCCAGGGGGCGCTCGGCGATGCCGGCTTTGATGTCGGCCAGTTCGAGCGGATGCTCATGCAGCATTTCCTCCTCGGTCAGGCGGCCGGTCCACATAGCCTTGTTGAAGTGCTTGAGGTGGACTCCGTACATGTGCCAGACGATGATGGCCAGCACGGCCAGCAGGGCCTCGCCGCCGTGCGCGGCCTTGGCGGCCGGGACGAAGTCGCCCGGCAGGTATGTGGTGGCGGTGATCGGATTCCACATCAGGAAGCCGGTGAAGCCCATGACCACCGCCCCCCACACGAAGGCCCAATATTCGGCTTTTTCCTCGAAGGTGTAGCGTCCCATCTGCGGGCGCGACTTTCGGAGGCCGATGTTATAAAGAAGCGCCTGGAGTGCGTCTTTCACATCCTGGAAGGATGGCAGCATGGTCATGCGCGTGCGCAGGACGAAGATCTTGTACCCGACGACGACGATGTGATAGATCGTGCCGAGCATCATGACGGTGGCCGCGACATGGTGGATCGCGCGCAAGGCCTCGATGCCGCCCAGGAAATTGACGATGGATTGGGAGACGGGGCTGGTCGCGAACTTCTGCGGGAGACCGGTCAAGCCAAGCGTTGTGAACGAAAGCAGCATGATGATGTGTTCGACGCGCTGGGCCAGGGTGAAGCGCACATAACTGCGCGAGACTTCCTTGGCAGGAGCGGTTTTGGCGGTCATTCGTGTGCGGCTCCTTTCCGGCGTTCGATGGCGCGGCGGAAGATATCGGTAATGACGAAGACCAGCATGCCGCCGATCACCGCCGGGATGAAGAACTTATAGAACAGATTGACGTAATAGACCAGCGGGAAATCCTGCGGACTGGCGTCGTAGTGGCTCATCCACGCGTCGGGGAAGTTCTCGGTCGCGCCGGGATGACAGCGCTGGCATTGCACCAGCAGGTTGGCCTTCAATGCAATGCCGGTCTGCGGATCGTCGGTCTTTGCGATGTTGTGCGTACCGTGACAGTCGGTGCAGACGGGCTTGTTGGTGGGCAGGTCGGGAGAAGTCTGCTCGAAGAGCGTTACCGTGGTGCCGTGGAAGTCGGCCACGTACGAATTGAGGACGTTGGTCGAGATGCCGTATTTATCCATGATGGACGCGTCGGTGTGGCATTGGGCGCACAACAAGGGAATGTTGTTGCGGAACTCCACGGTGCGCGGGTCAACGATGTCGTGTACTCCGTGACAGACGATGCAGTTGGGCACGTCGGGATTGGCCTCGGCCAGCAGGGCTTCGCCGTGCACGCTGTCCTTGTACTCCACGGCGATCCCGCTGTGACAGCGTGCGCACACATCGGGAACCTCCGCGCGTTCCGCGGCGGATTCGGCGTAATGCGGGTTGTGGCAGTCTGCGCATACGGCCGCGTTATGATTGCCCACGGCCAGCGTCTGTTCGTGGACGCTGTTCATGGCCCTGTCTGTCTCTTCGGCGTGACAGTTCTGGCAGGCGGATTTCGTTGCTTCGTACAGCGAGAAATTAAATTCCCGCAGACCTTCCCTGGCGTAATCGGGATGCGGGAAGCCGTCAATATCAATATGACAATCTGTGCAGGCGACGGCGTTCGCGCCGTGGGCGGAGGCGTCGAACTGTGCGCCGTCAATCGTGACGAGGACCTGGTCCTCGCCGACGGGCAGAATCATGCCCTCCTGGCTGTGGCAGGCCAGGCATTCCTCGTTCCTGGCGCTCGCCTCCAGCCGCGGACCCGGCGCGGGCGCAGCGGAGGCCGCGCGGGCCGCGATCCCGGCCAGGGCCAGCGCGGCCAGCAGAAGTCCCGCGAGCAGCGGCAGGAAATAGATCGGGGTTCGTCTCATGCGGTAAGGCTCCTGTCGTGCAGGGTAATGTCGCCCATTATACATTCAAAAAGTTTGGGTGGAACGGCGCAATTCCCGTATTGGCTATGGCTGTCCTGGCGGGGCGCGTCCCGCGCGGTTTGCTGAAATCCGCCGGTTTCGACGTGCACGCGGCGAGGGCGCGGGGGCGGTTATCCCAATATATGTGACATTTATCACAAAAGGGTGTGACGTGCGCCCATGTTTTTCGTCCCAAACGGGAGATACAATGAATATGAGCACATTCGGTTCTGCCTGCAGGGGATAGGAGGTTGGTCATGGATCCTATCACGTTGATTCTGGTTGACGATCACGATGTGGTTCGTACGGGTTTGCGCGCTTATCTTGAGTCGCAGGCGGATTTCAAGGTCATTGCCGAGGCGTGCAACGGGGAGGAGGCGATTGCCCGGACGATGGAGCGTTGTCCCAGCGTCATCCTGATGGATATATCCATGCCCGATATGGATGGGATGGAAGCCACGCGGCGTTTGAAGGCGGCCTGCCCGGATTGTCTCATCCTTGCGTTGACCGTCCACGAGGACAAGGATTCCTTCATGGATATGCTGGCAGCGGGCGCTTCGGGTTACATCACCAAGCAGGTCGGCGCGGAGGAACTGGTGGCGGCCATCCGCGCCGTGGCCGCGGGACAGGTCTACTTACAGCCGGTGCTGGCGCGCTGGCTGTTGGATGATTACCAGCGGTTGGCGCGGCAGTCGCCTCATGAGTTTTCGGATGAAGGCGGGAGAATCGTCGGCCTGGAGATTCTCAGCGAGCGCGAACGCCAGGTGCTGGAACTGGTGGGCGAGGGATTGAACAACCATCAGATCGGCGAGCGCCTCGGTCTCAGCCCGAAGACGATCGCGCGTCACCGCGAGCGTATCATGCACAAGTTGAATATGCACTCGCGCACCGAACTGGTGAGGTTCGCCATCCGCAGCGGCCTGATCACTGCATAGCACAGCATTTCTCACAGGGCAATTGGGATAAATTCGGGGGAACTTCGTGACATCCTTCCGTGTTATTTCTAACACGGGATTAATCTCCCCATGTAAAATTACATTGTTTCATCATCTTTGTCTTTATCCCGGAGGTATCGCATGGGACGCGCAAAATTTCTACTTGGCGGACTGCTCATTCTGGCCGCGGTCGTTTACCTGATTGCCTCGTCCACGCAGGCCAGCGCCGAGTATTTCATGACGGTTGACGAGATCGAAGCCAAAGGCGAAACCGTGATAGACAAAAGCCTGCGCCTCTCCGGCGCGGTGCTGGGCGATACCATCGCGTATGATCCGCAGACGCTCACGTTGACCTTTACGGTCGTGCACGTGCCCGGCGACAACGCCGAAATCGAGGCGTTGGGCGGACTGGCCGAAGTGTTGCATCAGGCGGTCGAAGACCCGACCCGCTCCCGCATCCAGGTTGTGTACGTCGGGCCGAAGCCCGATCTGCTCCGCCACGAGGCGCAGGCCATCATGACCGGTCACCTGGGCGCGGACGGAATCTTCTACGCGGAAGAACTCCTGCTCAAATGCCCGACGAAGTACGAAGAGGCCGTGCCTGAGCAGGCTGGGTAGTAACTGCTGAAACCCTAAAGGTCTGTGATGCCTTTAGGGTTTTAATTCGCAAGGAGAATTACATGCTCGCAGAATTCGGTTATGGGATTTTATCGGTAACGTTTGTGCTGGCGTTGTACAGCGTCGGTGCAGCCGTCTACGGCGCGATGACAAAATCCGCGGGGATGGTGGAGAGCGCGCGGCGTTCCATGTTGCTGACCTGGCCGCTGTTGAGCGTTTCGGCGCTCACGCTCATTTATCTGCTGGTCAACAATCACTTCGAAGTGCAGTTCGTTTATGAAGTGACCAGCAGTTCGATGCCAACCTATCTCAAGGTCACGGCCTGGTGGGGCGGACAGGCCGGTTCGTTATTGTTCTGGTCGTGGCTGTTGTCCGCGTTCACCTCGCTGGTCACCCTCCGCAAATGGGACCGCGACCGCGAGTTCCTGCCGTGGGTGATCGTGGTGGCGAGTGTCACGCTTGCGTTTTTCATCGGGTTGAATATCTTTTTCGAGAATCCCTTTGCGCGCCTGTACCAGACCTTCGACGGCATCAAGGGATATACGTTCGCGCCCGAGGGCGGCGTGCTGTTCACCCCGCAGGACGGACGCGGCCTGAATCCCCTGCTTCGCCATCCCGGCATGATCATCCATCCGCCGATGCTGTATCTCGGCTTCGTGTCGTTCGTCATCCCTTATGCCTTCGCCATGGCAGCGCTCATCACCGGCCGCACGGACGACCGCTGGATTCGCATCACCCGCCGCTGGACTCTGTGGGCCTGGTTGTTCCTCTCGTTCGGCCTGGTCCTGGGCGGACGCTGGGCTTACGACGTGCTCGGCTGGGGCGGCTACTGGGGTTGGGACCCGGTCGAGATCGCGGCCTTCATGCCCTGGCTGACCGGCACGGCCTTTTTGCACTCGGTCATGATTCAGGAGAAGCGCGGCCTGCTCAAATACTGGAACATGTTGCTCATCATCCTCACCTACGCGCTGGTCATCTTCGGCACCTTCCTGACCCGTTCCGGCGTGCTGTCCTCCGTGCATGCCTTCGCCCAGAGCGCCATCGGACCCGCCTTCTTCACCTTCATCGGCGTGACGTTTATTACTTCGGTTCTCCTCGTGATCCACCGCTGGGACATGTTGCGCGACGAGATCGAGATGAAGTCCCTGCTCTCGCGCGAGGCGCTCTTCCTGCTCAACAACCTGCTCTTCATGAGCGTGCTGGTGGTCTGCTTCTGGGGCGTGATCTTCCCTCTCATCTCCGAACTCGCCACCGGCCAGAAAGTGACGGTCGGCCCGCCGTTCTACGAGCGCGCCAACGCGCCGCTCTTTGCCACGCTCATGCTGTTGATGGCCGTTGCGCCGCTTTCCGCGTGGGGACATTCCACGCTTCAAACGCTTGGCCGCGCGCTGTGGAAGCCTGCACTCGCCGCGACGATCATTACAGCGGTCATTGCTTTCACATACACTCAGAATGTAATTGCCTTAATTGGTTTCTTCCTCGTCGCACTCGTCCTGCTGGTCACGCTGTACGAGTTCTGGCGCGCCTCACGCGCCCGGCAAAGGGCGCAGGGAGAGAGTTTCCTCGCCGCGCTCTATCGGCTGACCGGCCGCAACCGCCGCCGCTATGGCGGTTACATCATTCATATCAGCATGATGTTGATGGCGATTGGCATTCTCGGCATCGAACTTTTCCAGGTCGAAACGCAGGGCACGGTGCAGGTGGACGAATCGCTTTCACTGGCAGGGTACGAGGTTACATACAAGGAAGTCGCTTCGTGGGATGATTTCGGCAGGGGAGTGAACTACACGCGCGGCGTGGTCGAAGTCTACAAGGACGGGCGCTATCTGGGTGAGTTGAATCCGCGCATTGATTACTACTACGACTCGCAACAGAACATGACCATCCCCGGCCAGCGCAGTACCCTGCAGGATGACCTGTACGTCCTGCTCGTGGACTGGCAGCCGGTCTCGGCGAGCGGCGCGACCTTCAAGATTTACGTCAACCCGCTGGTCAACTGGCTGTGGATCGGCTCCATCGTATTTTTCTTCGGCGTGCTCATCGCCGCCTGGCCGGACAAGGACCCCGAACCCGTTGCGGCGCGCGTCGCCCGAAAAGCGGCTCAAACCAGCGCGGCGGATTAGGAGTAACGATGAAGTATTCACGCATCACGTTTTACGTTTTACTCCTTGCTCTCGTTCTTGCAACCCTCCTCGCCACACCTGCCCTCGCGCAGGGCAGCCAGCCGCCGACCGACGACGAGGTCAACGCGATTGCCAAGCAGTTGTACTGTCCCGTTTGCGAGAACACGCCGCTGGATGTGTGTCCCACCCAGGCTTGCGCCCAGTGGCGCGACCTGATCCGTCTGATGCTCTCGCAGGGAAAGAGCGAGCAGGAGATCAAGGACTACTTCGTGGTCAATTACGGCGCGCGTGTGTTGAGTGAGCCGCCGCGCCAGGGACTGAACTGGCTGGCCTATCTTGTCCCGCCGGTGATCATCGCCCTCGGCGCGTTCGTGCTGTTCCGCGCCTTCTGGGCGTGGAAGAGACCTATCGCGGCCGCGCCGGCCGAGGGTCCGAAAACGGACGCGCCCGCGGATGATTACGTCTCGCGCTTCGAGGAAGAAATCCGCAAACGAAATTGATTTTTATGCTCCCTGCGTCGTCCCCGGCGCAGGCCAGCCGCCTCATTGGAGAACTTCATGACCGAATCCACGCAAGCCCCCGCGCGCCGCGGCGTCCCGCTCTGGGCGCAGATCGTCGTGTTCGCCTTCCTGCTGGGATTGCTCCTGCTGGTGGGCGTCACGCTCAACAAACGCCAGCAGGGAACCGTCCAGCCCGGCGACCAGATCCCCGATTTCACATTGCCTCTGTTCAGCGGTTACGAATACGAGGGAAAGACCGAAGTGAAACTCTCCGATTTCCGCGGCAAGGTGGTGGTGTTGAATTTCTGGGCTTCGTGGTGCAAGCCCTGCGAACAGGAGGCCGCCGAGTTGGAGCAGGCCTGGCAGGTCTACGCGCCGGGCGGTGAAGTGGTCTTCCTCGGCGCGGATTACGTGGACACCGAGCCGGAGGCGCGCGTGTATCTGCAGAAATTCGGCATCACCTATCCCAACGGCCCGGACCTCGGGACGAGGGTCTCGCAATTGTTCCGCATTGCGGGCGTGCCCGAAACCTATTTCATCGACCGCGAAGGCGTCCTGCGTTACGTGCAGGTGGGACCGTTCACTTCGCTCGAACAGATCCAATTCCAGATAGACCAGTTGCTGGCGGAGTAGGGGAATTCATGGACATCGGTGCAATTTTTCTGGTGCTGGCGGTCGTCCTGCTGGTGGGGTTGTTCGTGGGTCAGCCGCTGATGGAACGCCGCGCCCGCCGCGTCACGGGCGAAGGCCACGAGGTCTCCGCGTTGATGGCCGAACGCGACCGCGTGGTCAATGCCCTGCAGGAACTGGATTTCGATCACGCGCTGGGCAAGATTCCCGCCGACGATTATCCCGTTCAGCGCGCCGCGTTGTTGCAAAAAGGCGCGGACGTACTGCGCCAACTTGACTCTTTTCCCTCTCCCGCTCGCGCTGAACGGAGCGCCAGCGGAGACGAAGCGGGGATAGGAATTGGGAGTGAGGGGATGAGCGCCGAAGAGCGCGTCGAATCGGCCGTGGCCGCCCGCCGCGCCGACGCCTCCGCGCAGGCCGCGTCCGCGCTGGACGATGACGACATCGAGGCCCTCATCGCCGCCCGCCGCAAGTCGCGTAAAGGCAAATCGGGAGGCTTCTGCCCGAAATGCGGAAAGCCCGTGCTGGCCTCCGACCGTTTCTGTCCCCACTGTGGAAAAGCCTTGAAATAAAGCGCAACGCGTAAAACGAACCTATGTTTTACGCTCCAAAGGACTCGTTGATGAGATATCGCACTCTTCTTTTTCTCGCCGCTCTCGCTCTTGCCCTCGCCGCCTGCAACTTCACGCTGGCGGAGGACATCACCCCGCCGCCCAACTACGTCTCACCGACCGCGCCGCCCACGCTGGGACCTCTCTTCCCGGCCCAGCCGCCCGACGTGCAGAACGGCGCGGTGATCTACGGCGAGAAATGCCTCGCCTGTCACGGCGCGGCAGGGATGGGCGACGGTGAACAGGGCAAGCAGTTGCCGGTCACCGTGGCCGCGCTCGGCCTGCCTGAACTGGCGCGCGCCGCCGATCCCTCGGCCTGGTACATCATTGTCACACAAGGCAATATCGAAAAATTCATGCCGCCCTTCTCCAGCCTCACCGAGCAGGAACGCTGGGATGTGGTGGCCTACGCGTTGACCTTGCACACCGATCCCGGCGAGAGCGTGCAGGGCGCGGCGCTCTTCGAAACCTACTGCACCAAATGCCATCAGACCTCCGAGTTCGGCGATCAGGCCAAAATGGCCGCGCTCTCCGAACTCAGCCTGTTCGACACGATCACCACTGGCAAGGGCGAGAAGATGCCCGCCTTCGACAACCTGCTCGAAGACGAACGCTGGGCGCTGGCCGCGTATCTGCGCTCATTGACCTTCGCCGCGTCCACCCCGACCCCGGAGCCGGTCGCCGCGACCGAGACCCCCGTTCCGGCTGAGGCGACTCCCACCGCCGAGTCCGCGGCGACTCCGTCAGCCGAGGGAACGCCCGTCGAAGGGACGCCCCAGGCCGAGGTCCCGACCGAAACGCCGGCGCTTGGCATCGGTCCCGTGCGCGGGACGGTGGTCCTCGCCGGGGGAGGGACGATCCCCTCCGACTTGACCGTCACTCTGCGAGGCTTCGACCATGCCAGCGACGCCAGCGGTCCACAGGAGACGTTGAATCAAACGATGGAAGTCGCCTCGGACGGTTCGTTCTTGTTCGAGGGGATTGACCTGCCCGATGGCCGCATCCTGCTGGCGGAGATGGATTACGGCGGCATCGTCTACCAGACCGAACTCGTAGTGCTCACCGAAGGCATGACCGAGGTGACCCTGCCGGAGCTGATCATCTACGAACCGTCCACCGACCTCTCCGCGCTGACGGTTGTCCAGGGCCACGCCTTCATCGAAATAGCAGACGGTGTGATTCAGGTGATCGAATTTTTGAGCCTGGAGAATCCCACCCAGACTTCCATCATTGTGCCTGTGACGGCGGATGCCATGGCGATTGCGCCCGTGCCGCAGGGAATGACTTCGCTCGGCTTCGACGCCCAGCAGGGACAGGCCCAGCCCGTGGCCGCGGGGAGCGACGCGTTTGGCCTGCCGCCCTCTGATTTGCAATATGGCGTGGTGGCCGGGTATGAGATGCCCTACGATAAAAAAGCGGAACTCAGCCTGCCGTTCGTTTTGGACGTTCCCTCCGGCTCTTTGCTGGTTCCGCCGGGTGTAAAGGTTTCGGGAGACGGGCTCGTGGATGCAGGCCAGCAGGATATCGGCAATGGGACGATTTACCAGGTCTATGAATTTGGCGGCGTCCAGGCTGGCGGCACGCTGGACTTCACGGTTTCGGGCCAGCCCAAGACATCCACTACATCGGGTGGAACCGACGCTTCCCAGAAAAATCTATTGATCGGCGTCGGCGCGTTCGGAGCGGTGCTGATTTTGGCAGGCGTGTGGATGTTCTTCCGTGACCGCGGCCGCGAGGAGGTCGAAGAAGAAGCGGGTGAAGATGGAGTCGAATACGAGGATACCGAAAGCATCCTGGATGCCATCATCGCCCTCGACGACCTGCATCGCGCCGGGAAGATCCCCGACGAGATTTATCAACAGCGACGCGCCGACTTGAAGGCACGATTGAAGCAGCAGTAGTCAAATAGTCTGATAGTCTAATGTGCCGGGTTCATGAGACTATCAGACTAACGACCATCAGACCACCATGATCGAAACCAGGAAACTCGTCAAGCGATTCGGCATGAAGGCCGTCCTGCGCGGCGTGGATTTCCGCGTGGAGCAGGGCGAGTTCGTGGCGTTGCTCGGCCCGAACGGCGCGGGCAAGACCACCTTCCTGCGCATCCTGGCCTCGCTCTCGCGGCCTTCGCTGGGTGAGGTCAAAGTGGCGGGACATTCGCTGCCTCATCAGGCCGCCGCGGTCCGCGCCCGGCTGGGAGTCGTCTCGCACCTGCCGCTGTTGTACGGCGACCTCACCGCCGAGGAAAACCTGCAATTCTACGCGCGCATGTATAACATCCCGAATTACGCTCCGCGAATCACGGAAGTCCTCCAAATGGTCGGACTCGAGAACCGCCGGCGCGACCTCGTCCGCACCTTCTCGCGCGGCATGCAGCAGCGGCTGGCCATCGGCCGCGCGGTCCTGCACGACCCGGAAGTGGTGCTCTTCGACGAGCCGTACACCGGGCTCGACCAGGACGCCTCCGCCATGCTCGACGAGGTCCTGCGCTCGGTCGCGGCGCGCGGACGGACGGTGGTGATGACCTCCCACGACCTGGCGCGCGCCGAAGACCTGGCCACGCGCTTCGACATCCTCTCGCGCGGCGTCATTGCCGCCTCGGCCTCTCGCGCCGATCTCGGCAAGCAGAATCTGCTGTCATTCTATAAGCAGGCGCTGGCAGGCTGATCATGAGCGACAGACCAGTAACCGCAAACAGTAAGAGGCTGTCCACCGTCCAGGATCCGCCGTCGGCGAATTTCGCCCGCGCCGTCTGGGCCGTCGTTCAAAAAGACCTCGCGGCCGAGTTCCGCTCGCGTGAACTGCTCTCGGCCATGCTGGTCTTTGCCATCCTGGTCATCCTCATCTTCAATTTCGCCCTCGAACTGGACATCAAAGTGCGCCAGTCTGTGACCGCCGGTGTGCTGTGGACGACCTTCGCTTTTGCGGGAACATTGGGACTCAACCGTTCGATGGCCGTGGAAAAAGACCGCGGCTGTCTCGACGGCCTCCTGCTCGCCCCCGTTGACCGCGCCGCGATTTACTTCGGCAAGGTCATCAGCAACCTGGCGTTCATGATGATCGTCGAGGCGATTGTCCTGCCGGTCTATTCGTTCCTTTACAACATCAACCTGTTCGATCCCGGACTGCTGCTGGTCATCCTGCTCGGCTCCATCGGTTACACGGCTGTTGGGACTTTGCTGGCGAGCATGGCCGTCCAGGCGCGCACGCGTGACGTGCTCCTGCCCATCCTGCTGTTCCCGGTCGCCATCCCGGTCCTGCTGGCATCGGTCAAGGCCAGCGGCGGATTTCTGTCCGGGGCCGAACTGACCGAGATCATGCCTTCATTGAACCTGTTGATCGTCTATGACGTAATCTTTCTTTCCCTCGCGTTCATGGTGTTCGATTCCGTGGTCGAGGAATAAACCGCGCACTTCATCGCGCCACGCGGAGGCCCTGAGCCTGCCGAAACGCAACGACAAAATTATTCGCAAAAGGAGTCATTTATGCAAGCCAAACCCCTCGCTCTCAAAATTCTCGATATCACCGCCGTCCTGCTTTTCGCTGTGGGCGCCTACATGGCCCTCGTCTACGCGCCGACCGAGGCCGTCATGGGACAGGTCCAGCGCGTGTTCTATTTCCACGTCGCCACGGCCTGGGTCGCTTTGCTCGGCTTCATCGCCGCGGGCGTGACCGGCGTCATCTACCTCGTCACCAAGAATATGAAATGGGACATCGTCGAGGTGGCCGCGGTCGAGATCAGCCTGGTGTTCTTCTTCATCACCATCGTGCTCGGCTCCATCTGGGCGCGCCCCATCTGGAACACCTGGTGGACCTGGGACCCGCGCCTGACCACCGCGGCCGTCACCGAACTGATCTACATCGCCTACTTCATGCTCAGGCAGGGCATCGAAGACCCCGACCGCCGCGCCCGCTTCGGCGCGGTCTACACCCTCGTCGGCGCGGTCAGCGCGCCCATCACCTTCTTCGCCATCCGCCTGTTCCGCACCATCCACCCGGTCGTGATCGGATCGCCGAGCGCCGAGGCGCAGGGCGGCTTCAGCATGACCGCCGACATGCGCACCGCGTTCTTCTTCAACCTGTTCGCCTTCACCGTGATCTTCGTCAGTTTCTTCTGGAACCGCATCCGCATGGGCCAGATGCAGGCCAGGGTCGAGCAACTCAAACTCAAAGTCATGCAATAGGAGCCGCCATGTTCTTCCAGGAAACCACCCCCGATACGTCCGGCTACATGATTGCCGGGTACGCCATCGCCTTTATCGTTATGGCCATCTACCTCGCCAGTTTCGTCATCCGAAACCGCAACCTGCAACGCGACCTGGAGACGCTCGAAAGTATGGATAAGGAAAAATAGGGTCAAAAGTCAGTTGGAAACCGGTACGGAGTCCGCTATAATTGTAGCGGACTCCGATTTTTCCCGGGGACTTATGCACACTCGCCCGCGTTGGACTTTCGGCCTGCGAACGCTGCTCCTGCTGCTGGGGCTGGCGCTTCTTTCCGCGACCTCGGTCCGCGCCGCCGCGCCCGCGCCGCCTCCCGGCCCGGACCGCTTCACCGTCATCACCGTTGACTACACCGCCACCGAGTGGTGGATGGCCACCTACGAACGGAACAAGATCGTCTGCCAGATGGTGGTCGAACACGAAGGCCCGCCGACGATTGACGAAGTGTACGTCCTGTGCGGCGAAGATGTGGGGGACGATTGGATCGAACAGGATGCCTGCACCCAGCCGATTGACGATTGCACGGGCCTGTATATTTTTCTCGTGGATACCCGCCTGGAAAAGAAAGAAGTGGCGATTGCCCTGCCCGAACCGACCGTCTGGCTTTCGCTGGAAGATTGCGATCCGGTCTCCTCGCTGGCGACCAGCGTGTGCGAGACCATTCCCAAACTGCTCCTGATCGGCCAGGAGCCGCTTGCCAACCAGGTCATCACGCGCGTCGAAGGGCGACTGAACAATGAACCCTTCGAGTGCGAGGGTGAAACCTGCATCGTCGAACTCCAGCCTACGGACGAGAATGGCGTTCTCGTGGAATTCTGGGCATACTCCTCCTACGGCGACAGCACGGTCAAACTCACCGCGCAGGTGCGCGTCACCGAGGCGGACTTTGGCAACCCCGATCACCCCTCCTGGTTCGTGGACGTGCTCTCCAGCCAGTGGACCGGTCAGCCGCTGGCCTCCTGCGCCGAGACGTGGGACGTCTTCCCGCCTGTCGGCGGGCCGCCCGGCTGGCTCTCCACCCCCAACGACATCCGCGACCTGGCTTCCACGGTGCCTTATTCTTATCTCGCCGAGAACTTAATTCGTCAGGGCGTGGTGGATGCCAGTTCCTGTCCGCTTGGCGGATACCTGCCCGGCGGCGCGGGCGTTAATTCCTGCGGCCTTGAAGCGGCGCGTCCGGCCGTGACCGAATGGCAGAACCGTTTCGACAGCCTGATCCTTGCCACCGCGCAGGAGACGGGCGTGCCCGCGCAGATGCTCAAGAACCTGTTCGCCCGCGAGAGCCAGTTCTGGCCCGGCGTCGTCAGCCCGACCGGCGATACCGGCCTCGGCCAGTTGACCGAACAGGGCGCGGATACCACCCTGCTCTGGAATCCATCCTTTTTCGATTCCTTCTGCCCGCTGGTGCTATCGCAGGACACCTGCGACCAGGGCTACCTGCACATCGAACCTGAAATGCAGGAACTCCTGCGTTACGCCCTTGTCAACAGCGTGGACGCCACCTGCGCCGATTGCCCGCTCGGCCTGGACCTGAACCGCGCCGAATACAGCGTGGGTGTCTTCGCCCATACGCTGATGGCGAACTGCGAGCAGGCAGGCATGGTCGTTCGTAATTACACCGACGCTTCGCCCGGCGAGTTGATCACCTACGAAGACATGTGGAAGTTCACGCTGGTCAACTACAACGCCGGGGGCGGATGTCTCGCCAGCGCCCTGCAGGATGCCAGTGACGCGGGCCAGCCCCTGACGTGGGACGCCGTCTCCCAGTACCTCGCCCCGGCCTGCCGCGGCGCGATCGATTATGTAGAGGACATTAGCGGTAACTAACTCCGGAGAATCCCCCAATGAGACAGCCTGCATGGACGATTGTCGCGGTGGCGTTGGGAATGGCCATCACGGCCTGTAATGGATTGCCGCAAGCAGTCGCGCCGACTTCCACGGCGACTCCCGCGCCTCCAACCGCTACAGCAACCTTCACTCCCGTTCCAACGAATACACCCACGCCCGTCCCTACAATTTCTCCTCAGGCCCTGGAAGCCGAGGCAGCCGATGCGTGTGAGGCGGCGTTTTCCGCTCCCGTAACCAGCGGGGAATTTTCATCTCCACTGATCGCGCTGCGCAAGACGTTTTATGATGAAAACCCGACGTGGGAATATCTGGACCTCGTGCCGTTCTACACTGCGCTGTCGGCGGATGAGACGAAAACACTCCTCTGCATCCAGCAAAACCGCGACAGAACTGGGACCTACAGCGATGGCCAGCCGGCTTATCGCCTCACCTGGTCCCTGCGCGTGGTCGCGTGGCCCGGCGGCGCGGTGGTCGCCTCGGAGAACTTTCGCGGCGCCGACCCGACATACTTTAAATCGGGCAGCGGGCCGGGTTACGGAAGCAGGCCGTCCAACGAATTATTCGAATGGCTTGCCAAACACGTTAAAAGCAACGATGTTTTCTTCGTCGGTGAGAATGTCTCCGCCCTGGCCTTCTCGCCCGATGGTCAACGCTTGGTCGCGGCCAACAGCCGCAGGATGAACGTCACGTATTCGGGCACGAACTTCAACGCCCAGATCGTGGTGTTCGATCTCGCCACAGGCGAGAACCTCCGTTCATGGACCGCGCACAAGGATTCGATCACGCGCCTTACCGTCTCGCCCGATGGGCGCCTGCTGGCCTCCAGCGGCAGGGACCTGGTCCTGTTCAAGACCGAAGTCAAAATCTGGGACCTCGAACGGGGACAGTTGCTGCATACGATCCCTCTGGATTCCAATCTTGGCGATTTCGCTTTCTCGGGCGACGGACGAACACTGGCAATCGATTCATACGGAATCATCCTGGTTGACACCGCCAGCGGGCAGACCTCCACGTTCGAGGACCTATACGGGAAGTTTGCGGTCGCGCCTGACGGCTTGCTGATCTTGAAAGGCGATACAGATACACTCTCTGTAATAGATGCGGGGACCGGCCAGACGATCCGCACCCTGCCGATCGGATTCCCGTATGCGATCGCGCCGGACGGAAGGATGATTGCCGGTGAGGGCAGCGGCGGAAGTACGGTTATTTGGGACGCCGAAAACGTCGAGCAGGTCTCGACCATTCCGGTCAGAGCCGGGTATCCCTCGATTCTCGTTCTTCAATCCAATTTTCTGGCGGTTTTTACCGCGCCCGAGGCGACTCTGCCGGGAGAGGAGACCGAAGTCCAATTGTGGGATACGCGTACCGGCGCGTTGATTCGCACCTTCCCCAACGATCCGCTGATTGGCGCGCTGGCCTTCTCGCCCGACGGCGGCTTTCTCGCCACTGCGACCAATAATGGTTTCGTAAAGTTGTGGAAACTTACAAGCGGCCCGTGATTATGGGTGTTCGGAGACAGACGGGCATCCGAATTTGCTTTCTGTGCTAAACTTGAAACGCCTCATCCCTGCCTCTCTCCTTGAGAGAGGGCAATACCCGGAGGAACCATGCTATCGCCCATCGAAAAAGTCCTCTTCGTCATCGCCACCCTCGTCTCGCTCTACTACACCTGGCGCGGCGTGCAGCGCATCGCAAAACACATCGCCAGTGGACAGGGCAAAATCAACTGGTCGCTCATCTGGAAACGGGTTGGAGAACTCATCGTCAAGGTCGGTCTCTTCCAACCCGTTTTTCGTTTCCGCCTGTGGCCTTCGATTTTGCACGCGCTCATCGGCTGGGGGTTTCTTTCCTTCCTGCTCATCAATCTCGCGGATTTGATCTACGCATTTACCAATTACAAATTACTCGAGCATCTGGGACTGTTCGGGGACTTGTATCGCGGACTTGCGGATGTTGCCAACGTGGCGATTCTCGTCGGCATCATCGCGATGGAGTTCCGCCGCTTCATCCTTCGACCCGCGGCCCTGTCCACGCGTGAGACGACTCTCCTGCATCCCAAAGCGCGGTTCGGCATCGTGCGCGATTCGGCCATCGTGGCGTTGTTCATCTTCACACACAACACCGCGCGGCTGTTTGGCGAATCCTTCTTCGTGGCGGGGACAGGAATCGCCGACCCGTGGCAGCCGACCATTTCCGCGGTGGCAGGTTTATGGTCCGCGTGGGACGCGAATGCCTTGATCATCGGCGAAAGAATCGCGTTCTGGTTGTCCATCGGCGCGGTGGTTGCGTTCCTTCCGTACTTCCCGTATTCGAAACATATTCACCTGTTCTTTGCTCCCATCAATTTCGCGTTGAAGCCCGAAAGAAAATCAATCGGCCAGTTGAGTTACATCAATCTTGATGACCAAAGCATCGAACAATTTGGCGCGGCGAAGATGAAGGATCTGGGCTGGGAGCAGATCATGGACAGCTACGCCTGTATCATGTGCTTCCGCTGTCAGGAGGTCTGCCCCGCGTACAGCACTGGAAAATTATTGTCGCCAGCGGCGTTGGAGATCAACAAACGTTATCACCTGAATTTCGGCGGCGCGACGGATGTGGAATTGAAGACGTTGATCTCGGAAGAAGCGGTGTGGGCTTGTACGAGTTGCGGCGCGTGCGTGGACATTTGCCCCGTCGGCAACGAACCGATGCGCGACATTCTCGACATCCGCCGCAACCTTTCGATGATGGAAAGCAACTTCCCGAAGCAGTTGGAGACCGCGTTCAAGGGCATGGAGCGCAACATGAACCCGTGGAACGTGAGCCAGCAGGATCGCATGAAGTGGGCCGATGGACTCAACGTGCCGACCATCGAACAAAACGGTGAACCAGAGATTTTGTGGTGGGTTGGATGCGCCCCCGCGACCGATGTGCGCGCGCAAAAGACTGCGCAGGCTTTTGCAAAAATCTTGAACGCTGCGGGAGTCAATTACGCGGTATTGGGCAAGAACGAATCCTGCACAGGCGACTCGGCGCGTCGCGCAGGTCGTGAGGACATCTTCTTCGGTTTGGCGACGCAGAACGTTGAAATCCTGAATGAAATCAAACCCAAATGGATCGTGACAACCTGTCCGCATTGTCTGCACACAATCAAGAATGAATATCCCGCGTTTGGCGGAAATTACGAAGTGATTCATCACACGCAGTTGATCAATGAGTTGGTTGATGCAGGGAAGATTCAGTTACAAGTGACGAGTGACGCGTGGCGAGTGACGTTCCATGACCCGTGTTATTTGGGACGGCATAACAAGATCACGGATGCGCCGCGCGAGGCGTTGAAATCCGTCGGCGCGTTGACCATCGAGATGCCGCGCAATTCGGCCAAATCCTTCTGCTGCGGCGCGGGCGGCGCGCAAATGTGGAAGGAGGAGGAGCCAGGCACGGAACGAGTCAACAACGCGCGCTTTGCAGAAGCCAAAGAGACGGGTGTGAACACGGTCGCGGTGGGCTGCCCGTTCTGCCTGACGATGTTGACCGATTCCGCGAAGGCAGATAACAGCGAGATTCAAGTCAAGGACGTGGCGGAGTTGGTGGCGGAAAGACTCAAGTGATCAGTGGCCAGCGGTCAGTGAGGCGGGTGCGGAAACGGCTTTCCCGTCATGCAATGGGCGGGGCGATGTTGGGACAATCGCCTTCACACTGATTGCCTTCGGCGTGGTGGCCGCGGGCTGCGCGTCCATCACGCCGTTGCAATTGGACCTGACGCATTACAAAGCGATGGGTGTGTCGAAGAAGTGGGAGGTTTGATTTGACCGCGGACAGGTTCCTCACCACTCATCATTCCACCCCCATCCAGCCTCCCCCAACTCCGACGATGTGAACTTTGAATCCGCATTCTGACTTATTATTGTCGTATTTTGGGGATCGCGAGGCAGCCCGAAGGACGGAGAGGGTAAATCGTGGACATCCCCCTCGCCCTCCACAACCAGCCCCGCCCTGTCGAAGACCCCGTGTGATCTTTACGGGGAGACAGTAAAAATCGACGATGAATCCCTGTATGACCTGCTGCCTCCGAAAATGGACTCCCAGTTTATTCACCCGCCGAAGGTCCCCGAAGAGGGCAGTTCCTCCCACAAGATTTTCTCGGCGGCAGTTATTTCGCGGCGCAGTCCTTTCGCGCGTTGAAGCTCATAGTCGCAGGTGCTATAATTGACTTATGGAACCCAATCTCGATATCAGGTTTTACCGTAATCGCTGGAAAGCCATCGAAGAGTTTGAACTCGAAGAGTTGCGTTTGCTTTCCATGGAAACGCGCCTTCAACAGATGAATACCATTTGGCGGTTGGGTTTAGGACTTGGTTTCTCGTTTGAACCTGATCCAAGCGAAATGGAAGTCTTTGCGCGTTGGGCAATACTCAAAGAGGGGAAATGACAGTTCCAGAGCCGCTTGCTTCGCTGATCGAGCCGTTGACCGCCCTGCAACACCTGCTTGACCGATTTGATTCGCAGGGTGTTGTGATTGGCGGAGTCGCCACAGGCTTTTTGGGAAAACCGCGATTTACCGTTGACCTCGATGCGATGTTCCTCGCTTCAACCAAAGACATTGCCCGCATTTTGGAAATGGCAAAGGAAAATGGGGTTGAGCCGCGCACCGAAAAAGTGATGGAATTCGCCCAAAAGAGCCGCGTGTTACTCCTGCGGCACACTGCCAGCCGCGCAAACATTGATATATCCCTCGGCGTCCTGCCATTTGAAGAGGAAGTGCTGGCGCGCTTTCGGTGCGATTGCCGACTCCTGAAGACTTGATTATCATGAAAGCCGTTGCACACCGTCCAAAAGATTTACTCGATATTCAAGCCATTGCAGAAAACCACCCTGATTTGGATGTTGCTCGTATCAAGAATTGGGTCAAGCAATTTGCGGACGTTCTGGAAATGCCGTCGCTATGGGATGATATTGCAGGAATTCTCAAGTAACTCTCTGGTCCTCCCCACCACCGCGGACAGACTCTTCATCACCTCATCATTCCGCCCTCACCCAACCTCCCCCCAATTCCAAGTTCGTGGAATTTGGGGGAGCGCGAAGCAGTCCAAAGGACGGAGGGGGTCATCTTCCTCTTTTTGCAGATCGTGGATGTCGCCATCGACTTCAATGACCAGCGCGGACTTGTGACAGTAAAAATCGACGATGAATCCCTGCAATCCCTGCCGATATTGAAATAGAGTAAAATGTGGCATGAGATTCGAGTGGGACCCCGCAAAAGCCGAAAATAATCTTCGGAAACACGATGTCAGCTTCGATGAGGCTGTGACCGTTTTCAAAGACCCACTTGCCTTTATCTTCGACGACCAAGCCTACTCCGAAGAAGAACACCGCGAGATTATCATCGGAATGTCAGCCTTGCGACGGATGCTTTTGGTCTGCTTTGTGGAGGGATTACAAGATATTGTCCGAATTTTCAGCGCCCGTCCAGCGACGCGGCAGGAAATCAAAGATTATGAAGAAAACGTCCAAAACCAAACCCCGTAAAGTGCAGGAAATGGCTTCTGAATATCGCTTTGACTATAAAAAGGCGAAGCCAAACCGTTTTGCCGCGCGGATGAAGGATGAACCATTGATTGTGATGATCGAGCCCGATGTGGCGAAAGTTTTCAAATCATCTGACCAGGTGAACAAGGCATTGCGCGCCTTGATTTCCGCTATGCCGAAGTCAAATCCCTGATCTTCCCCACCACCGCCGACAGTCCCCTCCCGACCTCATCATTTCGAAATCTGACCACCCTCAACCCCAGCGCGGATCGCGACAGCATCCCCGTAGGGGACAATACCCTCTCCTGCCGTTCCTCTTCCTCTTTCTGCAGATCGTGGACATCGCCATCCACTTCCACAACCAATCCCGCCTTATGACAATAAAAATCGACGATGAATCCCTGAATAACCTGATGCCTCCGAAAGTGGGTTCCCAACTTGTTCCCCCGCCGAAGGTCCCCGAAGGGGGCAATTCCTCTCACAGATTTTCTCGGCAGTGGTCATCTCGCACCGCAGTTCGGATTTTCACGTATAATCGAAACATGCAAGCAACACCGCGCCCTCCTTATCTCTGGGATTACGATCTCACTCAAAGGAAATTTCAGGAAATCCTGAACGGCCGCCTCACCGTAGGACGACTCAATCAGGATTGGGCAGCGCGTCGCCTGTTGGAATATGCCCCATACGATGAGATCATCCGATTGATTGGGTATAAAAAACTTGTTGAGAATTGGCCTCGTTGGCGCGGACGAATCCGCTCGAAGAGTCGCGTGCGCGGGTTTGACTTCCTCGTCAAGTGGATTCCCGAAAAACACCCTGAGTTGCTCCGTGGTTAACAATTCCGCTTTTTACTTTGACGTTTTATATCCCTTTCAGGACCGCGTGATCCAGGTCATCAATCAAGCGGACACAGGCTTTTATCTCACGGGCGGGACTGCCGCGTCGCGCGGTTATCTTCAACACCGTTTCTCGGATGATCTGGATTACTTCGTCAATGATGACCATCGTTTCGGCTTGTGGGTGGAACGGATCATTCAATCGCTCAACACGGAATGGAAATGCGACGTTCTGATGAAGGAAGAGCGATTTGCAAGACTCAACCTGATTCAAAACGATTTCGCCCTCAAGATCGAAATGGTCAACGATGTGCCTGCGCGCGTCGGCGACATTCAACACCATCCTGTTCTCGGACGATTGGATACCGCCGAAAACATCCTCGCCAACAAAGTGACCGCCCTGCTCGACCGCAACGAGCCAAAGGATTTGGCTGATATTTGGGGATTTTGTTGCCAGAAGAATCTATCCCTTCAAGCCGCCATTACAGATGCGCAAAGCAAAGCCGCGGGCGTCTTTCCCGCTGACCTGGGACGGGCGCTATGTTCTGTCCAAAAGGAAGATTGGGAATCCATCCGCTGGATTCAAGCCCCGCCAGCCGAGACCTTTATTTCGCAGTTGAATCAGTTGGGGGAAAGTTTGTTGCTGGTCAAATAGACGCCGAAATCATCTCTCTGATCTTCCCCACCGCCGCGAACAGATTCCTCATCACCTCATCATTCCCAAAGCGGACAATGCTTCGACAGGCTCAGCACAAGTCCTCAGCCCCAGCGCGGATCGCGAACGCCGCGCAAAGCAGCGGCAGTCCCCGTAGGGGACAACACCCTCTCCCGCCGTTCATCTTCCGCTATGATATAATGACGTAAACAAAAAGTCATATAGCGTAAATATTACGTCAGGAGAAATCCCATGATCGAAGTGCTTCTGGGTTCTAAAAATGCTGAAAGAGTCTTGTTGTATCTCTTCACGCGCGAAGAAGGCTATGCACGTGAAATTGCAAGCTTTTACAATACAGACTTGAAACCCATTCAAATGCAATTGGACAAGTTCGAAAAAGGCGGCGTCCTCGTTAGCCGCTCCATTGGGCGGACTCGACCCTACGAATTCAATCTGCGTTACCCATTCTTGAATGAGTTGAAAGCCTTGCTTGAAAAGGCGTTGTCGTTTTACCCTGCCAAGGAGCAGGAAGAACTTCAAATGAATCGACGACGTCCGCGGGCGAAGGGGAAAACGTTATGAAACAGATCAAGAACATGAGCCAAGTGGAACTGGCAGCCTATGTTCAAGACTCGTTGCAAGCAGAAGGGATTCAAGTTGTGCTTTCAGGCGGGAGTGCCGTTTCATTTTACAGCAGCGACAAATATGTTTCAAAAGACCTGGACTTAATCAACACAAGTTTTTCACGACGCAGCAAGATTAAAGCCGTGATGGAAAGGCTTGACTTCTACGAGCAGGGACGTTACTTCATCCATCCCGAAACAACTTTCTTTATTGAATTCCCCGATGGACCACTCTCTGTTGGCGAAGAGCCCGTGAAAGAGATCAGTGAATTCGAGCTCTCCACAGGGACTTTACGAGTGCTCTCCCCCACAGACTGTGTCAAAGACAGGTTGTGTGCTTTCTACTTCTGGAATGACTTGCAGGGATTGGAGCAGGCGATCTTGGTGACAAAAAGCCAGCAAGTGGACTTGAAAGAGATAAAACGCTGGTCAAAGGTAGAGGGAAAAGAAAAAGAGTTTAAATCATTTACAGACAAGCTTTGATCTTCCCCACCGAAGAGCAAGGATGAAATATGAATGATGAAGGATGAATTTTTGTCGTGTTTGCAGGAAAACGCCCATCGCTGAGTCTCCCCTCGCGCAGCACCCTGTGGGCAAATCCGACGATTCAAACTCTCAATTCGCATCCTAAATTTCCATTGTCGTATTTGGGAGATCGCGAAGCAGTCCGAAGGACAGAGGGGGTTCCCGCCGTTCATCTTCCTTTCCCACGCATCATTTCCATCCATTGCCACGCGTCCATCGCTTTGACGGCAATTCTTTCCCTTCCAGAATTTCGCGAAGTGGGTAATCCAAAAATTGCCAAATCCTCTTGACCACTGCTTTCAGGTCTTGGATGGCATCGTTTGTGAGTTTTCCTTTTTCCAAAAACAGACCCCATTCGCCCTGTTTTGAAACCGCGAACGATTCCCGCAGTCCAGGTGGGATTTGTTCGTTCAACTCCGTCGGGCGAGTCTCGAAGGTGGCGCGAATGGCGTTTGCCACAGACTGACTCTCGAACTCGAAGGTTTCAGAGAGCAGGTAGATGTCGTAGTAATCCTTCCAGCGGCTATTAGCATCGGCGAATCGAACGATTGCATGGTATTTCTCAGAGATGATCGACTCGGTCGGATAGCCTCGGAGACGCGACGTTTCCATGCCCGCAAGGATCGCAGGGTAATCCACGCACAGGGTTTCAGACGCGAGTTCATCCGAAAAGCCGACATCCACTTGAATGGGAACTTTCATTTTGCCCAGGTGTCCCACAAACGATACGCGAACCCCGCCTTGATCTGCCTCCGCCTGTGTTTCGGAGACTCGCAGCGTTTTCTCATCGAAGAGAATGCCGTCATCGGGAAACGCAACGGAGAGCGCATCGCGAAACACGGACAGGATGTCCCGCCGCGCGTTTTCGGCGATTCCCAGAAAGTCTATGTCACGCGTGACGCGCCGCATGGGAATCCCCAACCCGTAGAACATCAAGCCGCCTTTGAGAATAAAGTCATTGACGTGACGGGTTTTGGACAGGCGATACAGAAATCGCTCCATCCCGTAGTATTGCAGGATATCATTGAAGGATTGCCCAATTTCGCCCACCTTGTTTTGCAAGCGAGCCTGAATGGAAGCAGGGATGTTCTGGATTTCGCGTTTCATAGGATACTCTTTAGATAGGGCATCATCAGTTTCTCGACGCGGTTGACCTTTGCATATTCCAGCAGTTTATGGACATCCATCTTCGGCTGGCGGACGTAATCTTTCAGGGCTTCCAGCGCCACATCCTCGCCGACGCGGTTTCTGAATTTGAAGCAATCCACCACGGTCTTCTCGCGGTCGTAAATTTTCACTTTCACCCCATCCAGCACATGGACATCCACCCCGACAGAATGAAGAGAGTTTTTCACCCAAAACACTTCGAGCGGCGGATACTTCACGCGCGGTCTCGGCGTGTTTTGCGGCAGGGCAACATAAACGCTGTGGGGGATTTGCGTGGTCAGTTCGTAAAAATACAGCGCCGAGATCAGGCAAATGACCGCCTTCGGCACGAGCAGGCTGACTTGGACAAGATCGGGATTTCCTGGCATCTCGCTTTCGGCGAGACGATACACACCGCGCGCATCCCTGATCAGTTCGCCCTGCCTGACCATATCATAGATGACATACTCAGGCACGCCCAGCCGTACCGCCTCAGCAGCGCGCAGGATTCCTTCGTGTTTCTCGAAGATGGTTTTGTAGGGAGTGTATTTCTCGGTCATGGAAGGTATTATACAAGAAAATCAAGGTATTTTCAAGGAAGTACATAGATTTTCTTTTTCGTTCCAGAAAAATGCCCATCGCGGAGTCTCCCCTCGCGAAGCACCCTGCGGGCAAATCCGACGATTCAACTGCTCAATAATCATCCCAACTTCTCATTGTCGTATTTGGGGGAGATGTCCGAAGGACAGAGGGGGTTCCCGCCGTTCATCTTCCTCTTTCTGCAAGTCGTGGATGTCGCCATCCACTTCAACGACCAGGGCGGCTTTATGGCAATAAAAGTCAACGATGAATCCCTGAATGACCTGTTGCCTCCGAAAGTGGACTCCCAGCCTATTCGCCCGCAATTCTTCCCACAAGATTTTCTCGGCGGGAGTCATTTCGCGGCGGAGTTCTTCCCTGGCACCGCCCGCCAGGGCAGGTGTGGCGCGTTGGAGTTTTTCTTTGGTGACTCGTTGACCTGGAATGATGTTCTTGACGGGCATAATGAGATTTTACCCCTCTCCCGTCTACCACTCGCTATCACTCGGGTACGATGTCCCCCAAGGGGGAGAGGCTAAAACCATCCTCACCCCAAGTCTTGCTCTGGAAACCCAACACGCCATCAGGCAGAAAAGAAGTCAACTCCATGCCCTCTCCATTTGGAGAGGGGCAAACCGACACGCCGATCAATCACCACCCTCTGGGTGAGGTCCCAACAAACCCCTCTCCCGTCTCCCCCAAGGGGGAGAAGCCCAGACATCCTCAAACAAAGCTTTTCCTTGGAAACTCGTCATTGCCATCAACCGACCAGCCCCCTTCCCATTTGGGAAGGGCGGGGGGATAGGTCCCTTCCCTCTCCTCCCTCCCCTGTTTGGATTTGACCTTCTCCGTCTTGACATCTCTCGCAAACAGAACGCGGTTTGTTACGATTTTGCTTTTGGTTTTCTTGCGGATTTTGGCTTGCTTGTTTTGCGATTCGCCTCAATATCATCGTCCTCTTCAAAGGCATCTTCTAAAGGCGATACAGAAATAGATTTTATGTGCGCCAGTTGCTTTAGCACTTCCTCTAAAACAACTAACAAATGTTCACCATCATTCCTTGCTATTTGGGCAAGTGTCTTCGTCTTTTCACCTGGATCATCAATGAATGAAAGCTGGAATCTTCGCAGATTTCTGTTGGCTATGAAAGTAATTTCATTCATGGTGAAAAGATAGTAAGCAAGTTGGGGGTCATTTAATTGCCCAAGAAAGCCGCTATCTTTCAAAGAGTTCCAAGTGCTACGGCGATATCGCAGAGGAAAAAGATCATTTATTTTCTTGGTTGGGATTTTGAGAGCAGCAATGTATTCTTTACATCTGGCGGCATTGACCTCTATTTCATTTTTTAGCAGCCCTAGTCCCAAAAGCATTGCTTCCTTTTCCTTGCGTCTTTCATCAGGCCGCGTCAAAATAATGTACAGCATTATTGCAAGTAAAAAATCAGCAGATAGATTTGCAAGGAAATTTACCCAAAAATCCGACATTTTGCCTCCTTGAAGAGACAATAGCATTTATTGTAAAGGGACAGCTAATTGAGAATGACCTCAGCGCGACACTTTATCCGCCGTACACACCGTTTGGTAGTTATCTAGGCGCGAGAGGCAGTTTGCATCTTGGGCACTCTGTCATGACTTTTCCTCCAATACCGATGGCAACAAAGGGTTTGTCCTTTGCGCAATTGCATAAGTACATGTGCCTTTGAGCCTCTGCGAAGAGGGTTTCCCATTGGATGGCAGAGAGTCTTTTAGAGGGAGTAACGCGCCCATCGTTAAAGGAAGTGATCATCGCTTCTCGTATCGGCTCACCAAACACTCTTAATTTTCTTAGGTGGGATTTACTCTTTGGGTGATTGGCAGGTGGCCAGATAATATTGACAGAGTCTGCATAAGTTCTTGCCAAACCAAATAGGTTGTTTTCCATAGGATACCAATCTGTAAGGATAAAATGTAAGAGAGTAGACAATCCCCATAAGTCCATCTCGATAGTATATGGGTTCTTACTGTTAAACTCAGGAGAGCAATGAGAGCCTTTGCCTGAATTGTCGGCAAGCAAGGGATAGTTCTTACCGTTCAGCGCAAAAGATATACCATCGAGGTCCACTAGATATAATGCCCAATTTAGGTGGTCAACGATGATGTTATCATTTGCCAAATCGCCTATAACCACGCCCTTTTCATGCAAACGCCGAACACATTTTGCGAGTTGGTGCCCAATTGCTAGTCTTTGGGGTAAAGCGTTGAGCGCAGGCAGTTTTCCACCGTTGTCTAGGTCATAGTCAGGTGCATAGCGCATAAGGATTGCGAGCCTTTTTTCTGACTGTGATTGTAACAATGCAGCTGGAACACAAGAAAGACCCTCCGCGTCGTTGTTTAGTAGCACATTGCTCATGAATTCAACCAAAGCTTTTAATCGGTCCTCAAAATTCGCGCGAATTCCAGGAGGTGGATCGATTAGAATTTTGATTGCCCAAGTGCCATAAGGTTTACCGTTAATTTGAGCGACACGATATACTGAGCCTTGCGCGCCTTTTCCTAAAACTTCTTGTTCAAATTCAATAACATAAGGTTTGTTATTTCCCAACAAAAGAAAATTCTGCTTGATAGTGGACATAAGAAAATCCCCTTTCCGATGCTCATTGACCTACAAATTTCACCCAATGTTCACGCATGTTCCCGCTAATTAATACGGCCAGCGTGGCATCATCAGTTGTTTGACATCGTTTTAACCATCGTTCCAGTAACTTTCCTAAAGAGTCCTCAAATTCATGGGGGTTGTTCTTGAAAGTTCTCCAAATTTCATCAGCTAGATTTTGAACAACCTTCTCAGTCTGAATGTGCTTGTCTACATCAGGATTAAAATCGTTAATCCCATCGGTAGCGATAATCCACATATCGCCTCTTAAGTTCTGAGTGTAGGTAAAGATTTGGGGTTCTTCGCTTCCACCTTTGGCACTAATTTGCTCTGGGGTGTCAGGGGAAGTGACGGAGTTAACTGTACGAAGAAGTGAATGAGCAACAAATTTTTCGCCATCTTTGGATTGCATTATTCGGTATATTGAACCATCGGCAAGATATGTTACTAAGTAACGATTTTCGGTTTCTATTATCCCAATAAAAGTAGTTGCGGCACTATTTGGAGGCAGTTTATTTTGGATAAGAGCTTCTCCTATTTCTGAGACTGCCAATTCGTAAAATTTCTTAATAAATTGTGGTTCATGTAGCAAATGCACTTCCTGAGTGCCTCGATCTACAATTCCCTTTTCGAAAATACTAACAAGTCTTGACGATGCAATTTTCGAGTTTTTAGCACTTCCTACGCCATCTGCTACCGCGATATATCTGGCGTGAGAAGTTTCACCGCACATACCGCTATCTTGGTTGTTGTCTTCAGTACGTGTCTTGGAACGAGTAACATATTTTACGTAGCCAAGTTTAATGGGATTGATTTTCATAGGTTCTAATCCAGATTCTGGAATGGGCGAAGTTGTCGTTTCTAGTTTCGGCATTAAAGGTGGAGTTGGCGAAATTGAGCTAGGCGATTCCACCTTCTCTCGGGCAGCATCTTGAAACAACGAATTAACCCTTCGGCTGAGTATTAAAACAGCGATGAGAGTAAGCAATTGTAATAAGATTAGCCCAATCGCTCCGACTCCATATATATCGGTAATATTGAAGTTGTCCGAATCTGCCTCGGAGGGTATAGTGGTTGCAGTGAAACTAGTGGTTATAAACGATGTGGGAGTAGAAGTGGCTATTGATGAACCAATTGGAGTAGTTGTGCTTGTAGCCGAAGTTACGGGAGTCACCGTAGACGTTGGCGTATTACTTGGAGTCTCGGTTCTTGCTGGTGACGATGTAAAAGTAACTGTTGATGAGCCTGTTGGAGTTGTTGTACTTGTATTCGAAGGCGTGGGAGTTATCATAGACGTCGGCGTATTACTTGGATTCTCGGTTCTTGTTGGCGACGAAGTATTTGTTGGACGTGAAGTCGCCTCCAAGAGATAATCAGTATTAGCAGAAATATGAGGATCCGATGCCAGTCTATCAAAAACGGAATTGGCAATGGTGACTGACTGAAAAAGAGTATGGCTAGAATTGTTTCCCTGCATCCATAAGGCCAAAGCAGTAAATGCGATAGCGAGAAATACCAATAAGAGAATAGTAAGTGCAATTGCAAATGCAATCCAGCATCCTATATCGCTTTTCTGTTGAGTACTAACAGATGAGTTTACTTGTTGTTCTGATGAGGCGGTGTGCATCATATTTTCTTGATTAAGAGGCTCTAACAAGAGATCGGGTTTTGGCTCATACTCATCGAGAAAATGAGGTCTATGGGACCTCAACCATTGCCCCTTTTTATCCGAGCGCGGCGATTGGGTAGCCATATGTCATAGATATACGGCAGACTCTACCAAATCAACAGATAGTTTCTTTTGTTGTCTCGGTAGAGTCTTATCTACTTGAAAGGATTGTCCAATCTATCTAGATAGACGGGCGAATGATGACGCAACCAATGTCCATTAGGCTTGGAGTTGATAGATGATTGTTTTTTAGGAGTTGGTAGCGTAACTGGTATGGACGGCCGCTTGGGTTTGGGTTGTGGTTGCGGTAATTTGATTTCGATAGATGGCCGCTTTTGAGAACTCATATTCTCACTCCAACATCAGCCCTGTTGTGCAGAGAGACTGCTGAGGAAGAAATCACGAAGTTTTACTGGATCGGTTGTCTTAACCGCGTATTCTTGGCCCGACGCGATTTGAGTCATGAGGTTTAAGTCGGCATCATCCCCAAATGCCGCTGCTGCTAACAAAACCTGAGGACGTTCTCGCAGAATCACATTTCGTTTGATGCGAGTCGCGACTTTAACGGGTTCATGAGGCGAGCCTTCGTTGTGAAGCATATCGCTCATAAGAAGAATGGTCACAAAACACTCGGTATTGCCTGCCTGATTCTTTTTTAGCCATTCATCTTTCATGAATTCAGCAGCTTCTAATCCTGAGACAATGTTCGTTCCCCCGCCCTTCCCTTGCAATAAGTCAAAAGTTTGACCGCCAAGCATATAGTGGTTTGGAGGAGTGAGTTGGGGACTTGGCTGGCTTAATTCCCAATTAGTAATGGGATGGATGTTCCCTTGGTATACTTCTGCTGAGGTGTCGTATCGAATTAGTCCCATATCAATATTATCTTTTCGTTGGGAATGTTGGAGGCGTGCAATGAGACCGCAATTTAACAACAATTCTCTGCGATCATCGGCTGTTTCCCAAGATTGAGGTAACGGGCGAAGAAGCATGTCTTCGATTTGCCATGCTTTGGTCGTTCCTTGTGGGGCGCCAGATACTTCGACGGACATACTCCCAGAGGCGTCAAGTACAAGAATAGCAAGCTGAAGTGCAGGCATGGGTTAACTCCTTTCGCATACGAAAATTTGGATGGTTGACTGAAATGAATCTTAGTGAGAGCAAGCCTGTGGCAATTATATTCCCTTTATTTTGTGAGACCTCCTCTTCGTACAACCTGACCTGGTTATGACTTTGGCATTAGCACCTGAACTCGCAATTAGTCTGTCAATCCCGATCCTCTTGTCGACCAATGATATAGTTTCTAGCATATCACTATAACTTGTAGCGGTCAAGATTTGCCCGATCAAACTTATCCGCGTCCATATCTATTTCCCAAATATCCTTAATAAGCGGGTGGCCGAACAGCCTAGTGCGTTCGCCGTGGGATGGATCGGGACCACCACTTCCTCAATCCACCATCAGCAACTCGGATCAACTCCCTGGGGAATTATTAGACAAAACGGGCTAACAGCGTAGCACAAAGCCCCTCGAAGTAGCGACCAACCTCCCCCGCCTGCCCTGAGCCGTGTCGAAGGGTCGAATGAGGCGGGGTTTTTTCATCCTAAAAACAATCATCGGGTAAAATACCGCCACTATGAGTAACGAAACCACACAAGTCATCTACTCCATGAACAAAGTGGGACGCATCGTCCCACCGAATAAACAAATCCTGCGCGACATCTCGCTCGGCTTCTACCTCGGCGCAAAGATCGGCGTGCTCGGTCTCAACGGCGCGGGCAAATCCACCCTGCTGCGCATCATGGCAGGCGTCGATAAAGACTACATTGGCGAGATCTCCCAATCCAAAGGCTACACCGTCGGCTTGCTCGAGCAGGAACCCAAACTCGACGAAAGCAAGACCGTGATGGAAGTCGTCAAAGAGGCGGTGCAGCCCATCGTAGATATGCTCGCGCGCTTCGATGAGGTCAACGCCAAGTTCGCCAAACCCGATGCCGACTTCGACGCGCTCGTCGCCGAGCAAGCCAAATTGCAGGAACAGCTTGACAAGCACGACGCCTGGAATCTCGACAGCCATCTCGAAGTGGCGATGGATGCGCTTCGCTGTCCGCCAGGCGACACGCCCATCAAAATTTTATCGGGCGGAGAAAAGCGCCGCGTCGCGCTTACCCGACTCCTGCTCACTGAACCCGATGTGCTCCTGCTCGACGAGCCCACCAACCACCTCGACGCCGAGTCCGTGGCGTGGCTCGAACATCACCTGCGCGACTACAAAGGCACCGTCATCGCCGTCACCCACGACCGCTACTTCCTCGACAACGTCGCAGGCTGGATCCTCGAACTCGACCGCGGCTACGGTATCCCCTACAAAGGCAACTACTCCTCCTGGCTCGAACAAAAACAGGAGCGCATCCGCCTCGAAGAAAAATCTGAAGGCCAGCGCCAAAAGACTCTCGCCCGCGAACTCGAATGGATTCGCATGGGCGCCAAGGCACGTCAAGCCAAAGGACAAGCCCGCGTCACTGCCTACGAAAAATTATTGAGTCAGGAAGCCGAAGCCCGCCGCGAAGAACTGGATATTTACATCCCGCCTGGTCCGCGCCTCGGTGACGTGGTCTTCGAATTTGACAAGGTGACGAAATCCTACGACGACCGCCTCATTCTCGACGGGTTTTCTGCTTCTGTTCCCCCAGGCTCTATCGTCGGGATAATTGGTCCGAACGGCGCAGGCAAGACCACCCTGCTCAAGATGATCATCGGCAAAGAAAAACCCGATAGCGGCTCCGTCAAAATCGGCGACACCGTCAAATTCTCCTACGTTGACCAAACCCGCACCCTCGACCCTGAGAAAACCGTCTACGAAGAGATCTCAGGCGGCGCAGACTTCCTCGAGCTCGGCAAACGCAAAATCAACTCGCGCGGCTATGTCTCCACCTTCAACTTCGCTGGCACCGACCAACAAAAGAAAGTCGGCATCCTCTCTGGCGGAGAACGCAACCGCGTCCATCTCGCCAAGACCCTCACCGAAGGCGCCAACGTTTTGCTATTAGATGAACCGACAAATGATTTAGATGTGAATACACTCCGCGCCCTCGAAGAAGCCCTCACCGAATTCGCAGGCACCGCCCTCGTCGTCTCCCACGACCGCTGGTTCCTCGATAGAATCTGCACCCACCTGGTTGTCTTTGAGGGAGATTCAATTGCGAAGATGTACGTTGGAAATTGGTCAGATTATGAAACCATGATGACCGAAAAGTTTGGAAAAGATTTGACGCCGCATCGAGTCAAATACCGCACGTTGAAGAGATAATCGTTGGTCGAGTAGACAGCGGCGATCGTCCGCCGTCGTATCGAGACCAACAGCTACATGAAAACAAAATCTTCCTTGCAAACCTCTGGTCTCGATACGCCCCGACGAACACGGGGCTACTCGACCAGCGAGTGTCCCGATTACGAAACGATGATGCAGGAGAAGTTCGGGAAAGATCTGACTCCGCATCGGGTGAAATATCGAACGTTGAAACGGTGAGCAAAAGTGACAGTCAACTGCAAGTTGACTGTCACTTTTTTATTCCCCCTGTGTTTTAACCATAAACCCAGAAAGGAATTCAACCATGAAGAAGCTCTCACTTTTTATCGGTCCCGTCTTGTTTCTGATTGCAGAGATTGTCCTGCCTGGAGGCAGCGCCGACCCCGCAACGCGCGTGGAAATCATTCGAAATAACAGCGCCGCATGGGACCTGGGACACCAGATCATCGCCCTGGCATTTGTTTTTCTTTTCTTCCTCGTATTCGACGTGTACAACAAAGTGAAAAATGGAAATGGATGGATGGCTGGTTTGGGCGCTTTCCTATCCGTCTTTGCGCTGGCTGGCGATTATGGCATCGGCATCCTGCAATTGCTTGCCTCCGACCTGGTCAGGTCAATGCCCGCAGATTTTGGGCTGTCTGCATTGGGAGTGATGGCGGCAAGTTCAAACCTGCTGCTATTGGCGTTCCTCCCTACTCTTGGCTTTCTCTTCGGCTTTGGGTTTTTAGGATTCGCCCTGTATCGAAACAATCGCGCGGTTCTGCCTGCCGCCCTCTTTGTGCTTTCAGGCTTGTTGATCTCTGCAGGCGGCATGATTCAATCCAAAATCGTGTTCATCGTCGGCGCGCTGGCTTTGGTCGGTTTCGCCTACTTTTACAGCAAGACCGAATGAAGGCGAAAAATCTGTCCTCCCTTTGAAATCTGGAAATTAGCGGTATATCGGCAACTGGTCCGATTACGAAACGATGATGCAGGAAAAGTTTGGCAAGGATTTAACCCCGCATCGGGTGAAATATAGAACGATGAAACGGTAACGTACCGCAAACTTCAGTTTGCACTCCCGCAAACGCAACATGAATGTTGCGGTACGCGAAACGATGATGACCGAAAAATTCGGCAAAGACCTCACTCCGCATAGAGTCAAATATCGAACATTGAAGCGGTAGGGCAAATTGGCAATTTGTCCTACGCATGGCGTGAAATACCGAACGATGAAACGGTAATCATGTAGCGCGGTTATCCCGCGCTTGCATTTCCCATTTGCAACTGAAAAATCATTCTGCAGGCAGGGCTGTAAACCCGAAGGCTTTCACGATTTGCCGCGCGGTTTCATGAGGCGTCAGGCGTGTGGTGTTGATCTTGACGTAATTTTCCTCGTAGAAAAAATCTCCGCGGCTATTCATCCGGTATTGCTGCTCCGTCCTCAATAGGTTTACCTCCGAACAGGTGATGTCCCGCTTCGATGTTTTCTTCGCCAGGCGGAACTCACTTTTGTTCCGTGCCAATCGCTCATCAAGGTCGGCCTCCAACTCCACGAAGTAGATCTCCGCGCCTTGCTTCCTGAAGATTTCACAATAGAAATCCACCTGCTCCTTATCCCCAGGCTGGTCCAATGCCCAGACGTAGGTGAAGATCATCCCCGCCAGTTCGCTGACAGCCACCTCCTCGAAAATCCGTTGGCGAAACTCACTGACCAGCGTATCGAAACTCTTATGACCATGCGGGAAGAATTCGAGAACCAGGTCAATGGTCATGTGGTTGTGAAAGACTCTCATTCCAGTCAATTTGGCGAGTTCATAACCAACGGTCATTTTGCCCACGGCAGGCGGTCCGAAGATCACTACAAAGTTCATGGCCATACCTCCATTACTTGATCAATCTGCCTTCATGTGTTATCAGGAATAGATCGGTGTGATCCAACGTGCCGAGTTCCATGAAATAATAATACACGCCTTCGTGATACAACAGGTTCGTGTCCCATGTCCTGGCATTGGGGATGGGGAACGCAGCCTGAGTGAAGATGGGATTACCAGAATACTTCTCCCAGTGGATGCCGTCCCTGCTGATGGCGAGTCCGCGCTCCTCGATCTTCGTCCCGGCCTGGTAGATCATCACCCAGCCGTCGGGGGACAATGCCACGCGCGGACGGTCTACTTTGTTGTACTCCCATTCGGCTTCAGCGGTGAGAACAGGTTCGGGATGTTTTGTCCATTGGACTCCATCCGTGGACGTGGCGAAGCCGATGGCAAATCCATCCCTGGTCTGCGCGCCGTAATACATGCGATACCCGCTTCCATCCTTGACGATGGAGGGCCAGCCCAACCCATGGCGGTCCCAGCCTTCGGGGTTTGGCTTAAGCGCCGGTTGCGGGTCCACGGCCCAGGGTCCAAGCGGGGACGCGGCAGTAGCGCGTCCGATCTCGCCTCCACCGACTGTGTGAAAGTACATCACCCAGGTCCCATCCGTCATCACGATCATGGAGGAGACATCCGCCTTCCCATCGCCGTAGGGAATCTGGTCGGTGGTGAAGACCGGCGCATCCTGGGCCATCTGCCAGTGATAGCCGTCTACCGAGGTCGTGTAACCGACCTTTACGATGCCGGGCCAACTGGTGAAACTGTTGAAGAACATGTGGAACCTGCCCTCATGGAAGAGGACTGCGCCCGGGTTGATGTAAAGGTTGTTGATGGCAGGCGAGGGGTGATGCGTAACGATGGGGACTGACGGATCAACGCCTTGAAAGATAAAGTTGGGTATGTCAAACTGGAGCGGGCGCGGCGTGGAAGTGGGAGCCGCCGTCGGTGTTGGCGCTGTTGATCGAGCCGCGGCACAGGCAGTGACAAGGAACGGAACGAGCAGAAGCAGGTATTTCATCGAATCTTCTCCTGTGTGTATTGGCAGGGCGGCTCACATTCGCCCTGCCAGAAGATTCCAATATCCCAGGAAGGGAAGGAACAAGAGAGTCGCGAACACAACCAAACCATGGACAAATTTTGCGCCTTTCGACAGGCTTGACCTGCGATTTTCTCGCGCAAATAGATAAGCCAAACCCAACGCAAGAAGAACACTCAAGTACGCCAGCCACGGCAGGATGCCGCCCATTGGAAGGACGGGGGAGGCAGAGTCGGCGTCCGCATTCAGCAAATAGTTAACGGTCAACCCCCAGCCAACGAGAACGGCCAGATTCACCAGACCTGTGAGCACGAATGCGAGTCGGGCGAGGACGTTTCGCTTTGAAAAGAACCCGACGACCACAGCGCACAAGAATGACAGCAGGAAGAGAATCACCAACGCCAGATGAAAATGGATCATGTTGTACCATCGCGTGGGTTGCGAGCCGACCCGATACCAGCGGGTATTTCCTTCATCGGGCAATTGGTTTCCAAAGGGCATCTCGGGCGGTGGAGCATCGTTGGTAACGGCGAGAATCCAGTCGGTGACGAGGGAAGAGTAGACCGGATCGTCGTTCCGCGAGGGACCGCCGAGCGCGTGAGGACGGTCTGGAAAGACAACCACACGGCTGGATGGATGAACAAGAAGTTCAGGCACCACCTCGAGGCTGGTTCGTGTCGGCACGGACATATCCCGCCCGCCGTAGAGAACGAGCGCAGGGGCGTTTACATCGGGCCACACATCGGCAGGATCGAGATACGGATCGTAATAAACGAACCACAAGTCGCCCAAGGGAAGAATGCCTTTGCGGATCAAGTCCCGCCCGCTGTAGAGCATATGCAGGGCTTTCATCTCTGTTGCGATGGCGCGGTCGGAGAAGCCGAGTTGTTTCAGCGAATTCCCATCGTCCCACATTTCCTGGTTGGCGAGCGTTGTCGCAGATCCGGTCACCTGTACGATGAAGGCGACCTGGGCGTCGCGCGCCGCGGCAAAGGGTGCCAGATACGCCCCCTGGCTGGAACCGAGAATCCCCACTTTGTCGGGATCCACTTCGGGCTGAGTCTGAAGCGTGTGCAGACCAGAGAGGGCGTCTGCAACGAGGTCATCCAACGAAGAGGTCCTCCAATCTCCCGTGGAACTTCCCGTCCCGCGTTTATCGTACGCCAGCGCGGCGATGCCCGCCTGTTGAAGCATCTTTGCATCCGCGAAATACGGCTCACGGGTATCCGGGCCTGAACCGTGGAACAGGACCACGGCCGGGAAGGGGCCGTCGCCTTCGGGAAGGAAGAGCGTGCCGGTCAAGCGGACCTCGCCATTCATGAACGTGATCTCGCGCGTCCCATCGAGCGATGGCGCTGCGCCGGCAGAAGGGGGAAATGCCATGGCTGGCATTCCCATTAGAACGAGCATGACAATAAACAGTTGGAACTTTTTCATGGCGGCCTCCGACAACTCGTTGCGAATTTGCCTTGACAGTGGTAAAATAGGATTGTACGCATATATATGCGTTCGCATATATTACAGGATTAAAGCCCCAATGTCAAGAGGAGTCCGACCATGTCCCTGCCCCACATCATCCTTGGAATGCTGCGCAAGAAGCCCAAATCGGGCTATGACCTGAAGAAGGAACTCCAGACCACCATCCAATATTTTTGGGAGGCGGATATCAGCCGCATCTACCGTTCGCTGGGAGAAATGCAGAAGAAAGGCTGGGTGGACTTCGAGACGGTCATCCAGGAGGACAGCCCGAACAAAAAGGTGTATTCGCTGACGAAGGATGGACGGAAGGAATTGCAAAAATGGCTGGCCGAGCCGGGCAAGGCAACCGGCACAAATAATCCTTTTTTGGCACAACTACATTTCAGTGATGCGGTCCCCGTTGAGGCACAACTAAAGGTTATGGAGGCGCGGCTGGCTTTCTTGAAAGATGGGATCAAGGAATTGGAGAGGCGCGCAAACAACCTGAACATGCCCGTCCCTCTCCCTGAAGACGCTCTGCAAAAAGGCGTGGTCCGCGAGATGTTCTCGCTCGAGTACGGCATCCGCAAATATCAATTCGAGATCGAGTGGACGGAGAACATCATCGCTGTTCTCAGGAATGCGCCATGACAAGCATTTGCGTAGAATCGAATGTCGGATGGCGAACGCAACCGTGTGCCTCTCGCCAAGACCCTCACCGAAGGCGCTAACGTCATCCTGCTCGACGAACCCACCAACGACCTCGACGTCAACACCCTGCGCGCCCTCGCCGTCTCCCACGATCGCTGGTTCCTCGACCGCATCTGCACTCACATCGTTGTGTCTGAAGGAGATTCCGTTGCGAAGATGTACATCGGCAACTGGTCCGATTATGAGACCATGATGGTTGAGAAATTCGGCAAAGATTTGACTCCACATCGAGTCAAGTATCGAACGTTGAAGAGATAAATTACAACCATGTCGTTGTGAGGAGGCGCTGGTCGAGTAGCCCCGTGCTCTTCGGGGCGTATCGAGACCAAGCCGACGAAGCAATCTCCTCGTCGAGTCGGGGATTGCTTCGCCCACTCGGCGTTTGAGCCTCGGGGCTCGCAACACTTGCACCTGGCGCAAGTGCAGGTGCGACATACAAAAAAGTCCCGAAGGCTGAAAAAACCTTCGGGACGGTGGATGCGCATTATTTTCGATACTGCCCGTATTTTGCTGAAGGATAAATCCAGGTTAAAACGAAGAGACGATCATCCGAAGCGACCGTCTCTTCTCTATTCGCATCGAGGCGGTTAGATGAAAACGATCTGCGCGCCCTCGGACATGTCAATGAAGTCGCTGGCAGTGACGACCGCGTCCACCTGCGGGAGGAAATCTTCCTTCTTGAGGTTGAACATATCCACGGTCATTTTGCAGCCGTAGAGTTTGGCCCCGCCGTCGTGCAGCATTTCGATGTATTCCTTCACGGTCGGGACGCCCTGCTTCTTGATCTCCTTTTTCAGGAACCAGGAAGCGAAGGCGGTCATGCCGGGAATGATGCCCATGATGTTGGGAATGCCGAGATTGCCGGTCGGGAGTCCCATCATCTTCATTTTCATGCTGGTCAGGGCCACGGGGGCGATCTCCAATTTATCGACGCGGGATTTGGTGACGAGGTCCAGGCCCCAGAAGGTGAAGAAGATGGTTACATCCACGCCGTTGCCCAGCGCGGCCCAGCCCATGATGAGGGCGGGATAGGCCATGTCAATATCGCCTTTCGAGCAGATGAACGCGATCTTGCGAGGTTGGTCGGTCATTTTGAATTCTCCTTTTCGACTTCGATGGATTTACACACACCCTTCGGGCTTGCCCAACCCGGCGATGCGCGCCACCTTTTTGGCTGGACCTTTTGGGAAGAGCGCGAACAGGTCCTTGGTGGAGACGCCCGTGCCGGTGGTGATCTGGCGCAGGGTGGGCGCTTTGCCCGATGTCAGGCCGGTGGCGCGGCAAAAATCTATGATTTTCCAGTGTTCGGCGGCGAGGGATTCGATGCCTTCCTGTTTCGCCAGTTCGACGGCGATTTCCTTCGTCCACTGATTGGGATCTGTCATGAACCCCTCGGGGTTGAAGGCGATGGTGGTGAGGTCGGTCATAATTAATTCTCCTTTACAATATGGGCTGTGACTGGTTCAGCCGCCAATGGCCTTGAGAAGATTGAGCGAGCGATACAATCCGCGGCGGACTTTGGGGTTGCTCATGGCCCGCAGGAGGGCCAGGATAGAGACGTTTTCGGGCGGCTCGGCTTTCAACGCGTCGGCGACGCGAAGGCCCAGGGATTCGAGGTCCTCCGGTTTATGGTCATGGACGAGGCGGTCGGCGACCTTGATTCCCGCGCGGGCGAATCCGAAGTATCCTTCGCGTTCGAGACGGTCGAGTTCCACCGTCACCTGGTGAAAGATGCGTTTCCCCATCTGCTGGCCTTCCTCGGCCAATTCCGCGACCGCTTCGAGTTGATCGAGCAGGCCCACCAGCAGGCGGGTGTCTCGCAGGACGCGCTTGACGAGGAAGAGCAGGTCGCCGAGTTCGAAGTCGTTGCCCACTTCGGCAAGTTCGTCAATGGAAAGTTTGATGACGTGGTTGACGATCGGGACGGCGTCGTCCACCAGTTCCTTCATCGCCTGCTGCCCTTCGCGCTGCGCTTCAAACTGCGCCATGAGGAAATCCAATTTCTGGTTGATCTGGGCGAGTTCGGTGTCCATTACGCCTCCTATTTCCACTTGCCAGCCATGGACATTTGCGACTCGAACGGCATCTCGCCGCCCTTGAGCAGGACGTTCCAGTAAATCCATTTGAACATCATCTTGCCCCAGTGATTGGCCGGGGATTCTTTGAGCAGGGAAAACGGGCCGAAGCCGGGCAGGGGGAACATGCCGGGCAGGGGTTCCACTTCATAGTTGAAGTCAATCAGCACGCCTTTCTCGTTGCCCGATTCGATGAAGCAGTTGGCGTGGCCGTCGAATTTGGGAAGCGGTTCCAGCCCCTCCATGTGGCGCAGGATGTTTTCCACGACCACGTCGAGCATGAAGTGGGCGACCGAGCCCGCTTTGGATGCGGGCGCGTTGCTGGCATCGCCGATCAGCCAGACATTCGGCCATTTTTCGCTTTGCAGGGTGTGTTTGTTGACCGGGACAAAGTTGAGTTCGTCGCCCATGCCCGATGCGCCGATCACTTCCGCACCCATGTTGGTGGGGATGGTGACGAGCAGGTCGTAGGGAATCTCGCGTTTATCGTAGGAACAGATTACCTGTTTGGCGTTATCCACTTCCATGATGGCGTACTCGGTCTCGAGTTCGATGCCGCGATCTTCCAGCATACTGCCCAGGATCGAGGAGGCGCGCGGTTTGGTAAACGCGCCGGGCAGGGGGGTGACGAAGGCGATGTCCACTTTTTCGCGGATGCCGCGCTCGCGGAAGAACCAGTCCGCGAGGAAGAGGAATTCCAGCGGCGCGACGGGGCATTTGATGGGCATCTCTGCCACGTTCAGCACCATGCGGCCGCCCTTCCAGAATTTGAAGAAACGCGCCAGTGCCGCCGCGCCGTCGGGCGTATAGAAGTCGAAGATGTTTTTGCGCCAGCCGCCTCCGTCCAACAGGCCGGGCGTTTGTTCGGGGCGGATGTAACTGCCCGTGGCTACGACAAGATAATCGTAGCTGATGGATTTTCCGCCGCTGAGTTTGACGCGGTTTTGGTCCGGCTCGATCAGCTCGATTTCGCCGAAGACCACTTCCACCGTGGGCGGCAGGAAGTTGCGCTTGGGTTTGACAACATCGGAGGGGGAGTAGATCCCGAAGGGGATGAACAGGAAGCCTGGCTGGTAGTAGTGATTCTCATCCTTGTCCACGATGAGAATCCTCCACTCCTGCAGGTCGAGAGCCTGCGCCATTTTGTTGGCAACCATGGTCCCGCCCGTGCCGGCACCAAGGATCAAGAAGGTTTTCATTGTTTTCTCCTGAGGTTTAGGGGATCGCTTCAACCAATTCGGCGCGCCTGGACAGCCCGTTGCGCATTACCGCCCGCAGTAGATCCAGTGCCTGGATTAGGCGGTCATCGGCGATGGCATATTCGATGATCGTTCCCAGGCGTTTTGCAGTGACCATGCCTCGCTCGCGCAACACCTTGAGGTGACGTGAGATCAGTGGTTGTGGCAAATCCAGTTCGTTGCACAACTCGGTTACATTGCGCACGCCCTGCGACAGCGTATAAAGGATCATGATGCGTGTGGGGTCCGCCAGCCCGGCGCAGACCTCGGCATGAAGTTGGGTGACTTCTGTCTCCAGTGTCTTGTTCATCTTGGATTTCCTTATATGCCAATATCCATATATTGCCGTGATGATGGTAGCGAATGTCTCCAATAAATTAAAGTGACCCAAGTAATGGGTTGGAGAGGATGGATGTAATAATTTGTGAAAATAATCACAATTAAATTTGTACAACCGTCCTTTATTTGTTACGCTTCGGTTGATGTCTTCTAAAATGGAATGTGGGATGCTGAGGGAGGACGATCTGAGGGCGCACGCCCGTCTCCATCACTTCATTTGGTTTTCAGTCGTGTCATTTTGAGCACCGTGCATTGCACGATCCATCCATTCCTGACTTTATCTGCGCGCGGTATTAACCTGGTCGTCGAGAAAAGAATCAACGACGTCTATGGCGGCTGGACCAGATTGTTTATATCGTTGCCGCCATTGGCGCTGACGGGCAATATGATCTCTATATGATGAATGTTGACGGAACAGAAAATCGGAATATCACTCCTCAGTATTTTCCGCCCCAGTTTCTGTGCCACTGGGCGGTCTTTTCAAACGATGATACGGCACTATATTTTATTGGCGAGTGGTGCCCCTCAGAGTAAATCACATGGAGCAGGGCGTGCGGCCCGGCACAGTGTGGATCGGACGCTTGGATTCACACCGCCGAATGGACTTTATACCCGTCTTTGGGGTTTGTCCGCTTCGTGGGCGCGTCCCGCCCGTCCAGCCGCCGGTTAGCCTCCCGCGGGACAATTATTAGAGTTTTCAAATCGGGGAAAACTGCAATGTTCCCCGCCAGCGGTGGCGGTGGGACAGGACCTCTCCGCCACTAATGGGAGGGGTCAAAGGGGCTATTTTAGAAACTCCATTCTAAATCTGCTTGCCAGTTTTCTTAAAGGAAAGTATCCTTAAGACGTTCGACCCCCCTTACAAGTCAACCTAGGAGGTACGCATGCGCGTCCCGATTGCCGAGAAATACGAACGCAACGGCTGGCCGTCCGTTGACCGTCCCGATTTGACGCCGCCCGCGGGCTGGAGCCTGTCGCTGATCATGTCGCTGAGCCACCTTTACCAGCACAAACTCTCGCCCGACGGCAGGCGGATCGCATTTATCTGGAACCGCGAGGAACTCGCGGATATTTATGTCATGCCCATCGAAGGCGGCTGGCCGGCGCGCCTGACCACCAGCCGCGTCAGCACGCCCTACTGGTGGGACCGCGCCCCGCAATGGTCGCCGGACGGCAAGTGGCTGGCCTTCCGCATGAACGAGAACGTCCACATCGTGGCCGCGGATGGCGGCATTCCCTTCAAACTGCCGCTCCCAGTCACGGGCAGTGGTTCCCCGGTCTGGCTCCCGGACAGCAAGCGTATGATCGTGACGCTCGAGCCTGACCAGTCGCCGCGGCTGTATCTCACCGACCGCAACGGGTCCTTTTTGCGGATGCTGACCCGCGACGCGGGCGAGGACTCGGATCCGCGTCCCTCGCCGGACGGCAAGTTCGTGGCCTACGTCCACTGGCCCGAAGACGACCGCAACTGCCGCGAGATCCGCGTGGTGGACCTGCGCACCGGGGCTAATCGCACCATGATCAGCACGCCCAAGACCAAGGACTGGCACCCGCGCTGGTCGCCCGACGGTCAATGGATCGCCTTTCTCTCCCAGCGCACCGAATACAACAACGTCTGGCTCGTCCACCCGGACGGAACGGGACTGCATCAACTCACGCGCCTCAACCAGGACGTGGACGACATCGCCTGGTCGCCGGACGGCAAACGGCTGGCCTGCACCGTCAACCGCCGCGGCCGCCTCGACCTGGCGCTGATCGACGCCGAGAGCGGCGAAGTAACCGAACTCAGGGTGGGACGCGGCGTCTACGCGCGCCCGCAATGGGGTCCCGATGGATCGTTCCTCACGGTCGAATACGAGGACCCGGTCACGCCTCCCGATTTCTATCGCATCGAAGTGCCGGGCGGCGAGTCCACGCAATTGACATTTTCCAATTTGCCCGCGCTGGCGCGTAACAAACTGGTCATGCCCGAAGAAGTCATCTATAAGAGTTACGATGGGCTCGAGATCGCGGGACTGCTGTATAAGCCGCTCAAGTCCAACGGCGCGGGACTCGTCCATCCGCACGGCGGCCCGACCGAGCAGTTCGGGTACACGTGGGAAATCCTGGTTCAATACCTGGTCGCGAAGGGTTACACGATTCTGTGCCCGAATTATCGCGGCAGTACCGGCTACGGACTCGCCTTCGAACACGCCAACTACAACAACTGGGGTATCGGCGACGTGCAGGACTGCATCCACGCCGCGAAATATTTGTCGTCTCTGCCCAATATCAACGCCGGTATGCTGGGCATCTTCGGCGCGAGTTACGGCGGTTATCTCACCGTGGCCTGCCTCGCCCGCGACCTGGATTATTGGTTCGCCTGCGGTGTGAGCAAGTACGGCGACGCGTCGCTGGTCAGTTCGTGGGCGCAATGCGACCGCGACACGCGCCTATACACCGAGATGCAGATCGGCCATCCCTCCGCCAACTGGGACGTGTTCATTGACGGCTCGGCCATCAACCAGGTGGAGAACATCCGCAGTCCGCTTTTGCTCCTGCACGGCCTCGACGACGAAGTGGTCGCGCCGCAATCCTCCGAGGAACTGTCCGAGGCCCTGCGCCGTCACAACAAGACCTTCGAGTACAAGACCTACGCCGGCGAACCGCACGGCTTCCAGAAGAACGCCAACATCCTCGACGCCTACAAGCGCATTGAGCGCTTCCTCGACTGGTACCTGCTCCCGCCGCCCATCCCGCCCTCGCCCACCCCCGAGCCGCAGGACCTGTCCATCTCGGTGACCGAAACCGAGCCGGTCGAAGGGGATGTGCAATAACCGTTTGCACCGCGAAGGATCGGAGAACGCGAAGGGAAATTGACTTCGCTTCTTCGCCTCTTCGCGGTGAATCTCTTTTCGTGGTACGCTTTGCAAGAATTTGAGGAGAGGGTATGACCGAATTTTTCCCCTACGACAACCTGACCTGGCCCGAAGTCGCTGACCTTCCTCGCGACGTTTCCCTCGTCATCCCGCTCGGTTCTCTCCCTGACCCTGAGCGGGTCGCCGCGCAACTGGGACATCCGCAACGCCTCGGCATTCTGCCGTCCGTTCCCTTCGGCTGGCGCGGCAGTGGACTGGCTGTCCCCGAATCGCTGCTCGCGGCGTACGTCCGCAACCTGCTGGATAGCCTTCGCGACGACGGCTTTACGCGCGTGTATGCGCTCACGCCACAGGGAATTGATCTTGGATCAGGTGAGTCCGCCCTGCGTACACAGGTGCACACGCACACAAGTACACACGCAACACGCAACACGCCCCTATCTCCTAACTCCTATCTCGCAACCCCTCCCGACTCGGAGCGCGGCAAAGTTATCCTCGTCCCCATCGGCCACACCGAACAGCACGGACATCACCTGCCGCTTTCTGTGGATACGATCATCATTGAAGCCATCGCGCAGGGCACCGCGAAGAAAGTCCCTGAACAGGCGTATACGTTGCCCGTCATGCCGTATGGTGTGAGTACCCATCGCGCCTCCTTCGCGGCGACCCTCAACGCGGGCGGACGCGCCTTCGAGGATTTCTGGCTCGGCGTCATTGACGTGCTCGCGGCGCGCGGCTTCGACCGCTTCTATTTCATGAGCGGACACGGTGGCAACATGTCGTTTTTGGTGAACATCGTCAAGTACGCGGGAGAACGCCATCGGCGTATTTTTTGTGCCACGGCCTTCCTGCACACGGCGGGACCCATCGGCGCGGCCGCGCTGGAAAAATATCGCACCTCGCCCATCGGCGGGATGGGTCACGCGGGCGAACTCGAAACCTCCTTCATGCTTCATCTCCGCCCCGACCTGTGTCACATGGAGCGCGCCGTGGACGAGACCGATTTCGTCGCCACGCCATCCTATTACATGGACTGGATCGAGGGCGGCAGTCTTATCGCCAACCCGCCCTGGGACGACGACACGAAGACCGGCGCGTACGGCGCGGGCAGTCACGCCACCGCCGAGAAGGGACGCATCTGGCTCGAGGCTGCGGTCGAGGAGAAGGCCGGGCACGTGGCCGAGATCCACGAACAGCACCGCCGCCGCGAGGAGAGACGCAACGCAGGTTATGGCTTGTGGGGGAAAAAGTAACCTGTCACTGCGAGGAGCCGATGGTCGAGTAGGCGGTGTACGTTCGCCATATCGAGACCGAGGCGACGAAGCAGTCCCCTCTCGCAATGAGGGGATTGCTTCGCGGAGTTCATGCTGAGCCTGTCGAAGTGTCCGTGTCCCATTGTATAATCGCCGCATGACCCAATTCCGCTTCTACCATCCCATCGAAATCCGTTACGGCGACCTCGACCCGCAGGGACACGTCAACAACGCAAAATTCGTGACCTTTTTCGAGCAGGCGCGTATTCAATACATCAGGCACCTCGGCCTGTTCAAGGAAGGCCAATCCTTCATGGACATCGGCGTGATTCTGGCCGATGTCCATATTGCATACAAGAAGCCCCTCGAATGGGGGACGCCCGTCAAAGTTGGTGTGCGGACGCTGAAGATCGGCAACAAGTCCATGACGGTGGAGCAGAACGTGGTCCACGCGGAGACGGGGGAGGTCTTCGCGGCGGGAGAGGTGGTCATGGTCGCGTTCGATTACCGCGCGGGCAAATCCATCCCGATTCCCCAGGAATGGCGGGAGGCGGTCCGCAAATACGAAGGAGAATCATGAGCCTGCCCGAAATCAACACATCTTATTTGCTCGATTTCCTCGTCCGCCTGCTCAATACGCCCTCGCCCACCGGCCTGACCGAATCGGCCATTGCCCTGGTCGAGAAGGAACTCTCGGCGTATCCCGCGTTGACGATGAGCCGCACGCGCAAGGGCGGACTGGTCGTCCGCTGGCAGGGCCAGAGCGACGAGGCGCCGCGCGCCCTCACCGCGCACGTGGACACGCTCGGCGCGATGGTCAAGGAGATCAAGCCCAACGGCCGTTTGCAGTTGACGAAGATCGGCGGCTTCGCCTGGAACACGGTGGAGGGCGAGGGCTGTTGGGTCTTCACCTCCGATGGGCGCAAAGTGCGCGGCTCGCTGTTGCTGGACAAGGCCTCGGGTCACGTTCACGGTGCGGCGGTCAATGAGACCCAACGCGGCGATGACAACATGGAAGTGCGCCTCGACGCGCGCACCGCGTCGGCGCGCGAGACCGAGGGGCTGGGAATCCGCGTGGGCGACTTCGCGGCCTTCGACCCGCGCGTCGAAGTGACCGAGGGATTCGTCCGCTCGCGTCATCTCGACGACAAGGCCTGTGTCGCCGCGCTGGCGGCCGCGATCAAAGCGATGGCGGAATCAGGCCGAAGTCCCGCGCGAACCGCATACTTCCTGTTCAGCAACTACGAGGAGGTTGGTCATGGCGCGGCGGCGGGCATCCCGCCCGAAGTCCACGAACTGGTCGTGGCCGACATGGCCGCGGTGGGCGCGGGCCAGGCGTCGGATGAGTTCCACGCCACGATCTGCGTCAAGGACAGCGGCGGGCCGTATCATCACGGGTTGAGCAACCGGCTGCGCGCGCTGGCCGAGGCAAATGGGATTGCGTACAAGACGGACATTTATCCCTATTACGGCTCGGACGGTGGGGCGTTCTGGCGCGCGGGCGGCGACGTGGCTGTGGCGCTGATCGGCCCCGGCGTGGACGCTTCGCACAATTACGAGCGCACGCACACAGACGCGTTGATTGCCACGACGCAATGGGTGATGGCGTATTTGTTGAGTTGATGTTCAAGGTGATCGCGTTGGTCGAGTAGCCCCGAGCGCATGTCGAGGGGCATATCGAGACCAACGAGTCACATGCAAACAATGGTTTCCTTGTAAACTGGTGGTCTCGATATGGGCTGGGAAAAGTGCCCAACCCTACTCGACCACCGTACTTTCCACGTGAATAAGAGGTTGCATGAAATTCGACGCCGCCCTGCCCATCGTCTCATTGAAGGATGTGCCTGCCATCGCCAAAGCCGCGGAAGAGATCGGCTTCGACGCGTTGTGGACGCAGGAAACCCAGCACGACCCGTTCCTGCCCTGCGCGTTGATCGCCGAGCACACGGCGAAAATACAATTCGGCACGGCCATCGCGGTCTCGTTTGCGCGCTCGCCCGCAAATCTCGCCTACACCGCCTGGGACCTGGCCGCGCAGTCGGGCGGACGCTTCATCCTCGGGCTCGGCACGCAGGTCAAAGCGCACATCGAACGCCGCTTCGGGATGCCGTGGCCCGAGTCGCCGGTGGGCAAACTGCGCGAGCAGATTCTGGCCATCCGCGCCTTCTGGGATTGCTGGCAGAACGGGACGAAACTCAACTTCCGCGGTGAGTATTACAAGATAACGCTCATGTCGCCGTTCTTCAACCCGGGACCCCTCCCCGCCCTCACCCCTGATCCCTCTCCCACGGGGAGAGGAGAATCGCTCATTCCCATCTACATCGCGGGAGTCAACACAGGGCTTGCTCACCTCGCGGGCGAACTGTGCGAGGGATTCCACGCGCATCCGTTTCACAGTATCCGTTATTTGAAGGAGGTAATTTTGCCCGCGATTGAAGGGGGAGCATCAAAAGGAGGAAGAAAGAGGAAAGATGTCAATGTGTCCGTCACCGCGTTTGTGGCAACTACGCCCGAGGAGATGAACTTCGCCCGCGCCCAGATCGCCTTCTACGCCTCGACGCCCTCCTATCGCGCAGTGATGGACTTGCACGGCTGGGGCGGCGTGGCGGAGACCCTGTCCGCGCATGCGGCGAAGGGCGAGTGGGCCGAGATGCCCATGCTAATCACTGACGAGATGCTGGGCGAGTTTTGTCTGCTGACGGATGAGAAGAATCTGGCAAGTGAATTGAAGAAGAGATATGAGGAAATTGCGGACAGGTTGACGCTGTACACTCCCTTCGTGCCGGGGGAGAGGGATGAGTGGTGGAAACGATTGACAAATAAAAAAATCTGGTTCGAGAAAGAGATTGGATAGGTATGAACTTTTCAGAATATCAGGAGAAATCCCGCGCCACTGCCAAATATCCCTCCATCGGGCATCCCGTCATCTACCCTGTCCTCGGTCTCGCCAACGAGGCGGGAGAGGTGGCGGGCAAAGTCAAGAAGGTCTTTCGCGACAAGGGCGGGAAAATCAACGAGGAAACGCGCGCCGCTCTCGGGTCCGAACTGGGAGACGTGCTGTGGTACCTATCCCAAGTTTGCACCGAACTCGGGCTGTCCCTCGACGAGGTTGCGGAGAAGAACATCGCCAAACTCTACGACCGCCTCGAGCGCGGCGTCATCCGCGGCGACGGCGATAATCGGTGAGAGTGTCATGTGCCAAGTGCCACGTGTCAGGTTGATGGATCACGTGATACTTGACACGTGACACCTGACACTTACGAGTTAGGAAACTCTAACCTTTTTCCTACACTAACCCTCTCGCTTTTTGGTAGAATCCCGCCAGACCTCATCCGATTTATTGAGGTCGAGGAGAGACAGACACTATGGCTGGCATGGAACGCTTTACCCAGCGGGCAAGACGGGTGTTGAGCCTCGCCCATCAGGAGGCCGAACGCTCCCGCAACGAAACGATTGGTACCGAACACCTCCTGCTCGGCCTCGCCGACGAAGAAGGCGGCGTGGCCGGGCGCGTTTTACGCGAACTCGGCCTGGTGCCCGAACGCATCCGCGAAATGGTGGGGCGCATCAGTGTGGAACGGCGGCAGGTCAGTATTGATAAGATCGAACTCGCTCCCGACACGCAGCAGGTCCTGGAATACGCCATTGACGAGGCTGGCCGCCTCGGTCATCATTACATCGGCACGGAACATCTCCTGCTCGGACTCGTCCGCATCGAGGGCCGGGCGATGGACGTCCTGCGCCGCCTCGGCGTGACTCCCGACCAGATCCGCCGCCAGACTCGGCGCGTGCTCAACGAGGGCGCGGCGGCCGGGACCCCGGCTGGGCCAGCCCGCGGCGAGCCGCAGAGGCCCGGCGCGCAGGGACAGAAAACCCCGCTGGTGGACCAACTCGCCACCGACCTGACCTCCCTGGCCGAAGAGAAGAAACTCGACCCGGTCATCGGCCGACAAATGGAGATCGAGCGCGTCATCCAGATCCTGGCGCGCCGCACCAAGAACAATCCCGCGCTGATCGGCGAGCCCGGCGTCGGCAAGACCGCCATCGTCGAGGGACTCGCCCAGCGTATCGTCGAGGGCGATGTCCCCGCGCCACTGATGAACAAGCGCGTGCTCCAACTCGACGTTGGATCGCTGGTGGCAGGCACGATGTATCGCGGTCAATTCGAGGAAAGACTCAAGCGCGTCATTGACGAACTCAAGCAGTCAGGTGCGATCCTCTTTATTGATGAGGTCCACATGCTGGTGGGGGCGGGCGCGGCAGGCTCCTCGGTGGACGCCGCCAACATTCTCAAGCCCGCGCTCTCGCGCGGCGAACTGCAGGTCATCGGCGCGACCACGCTGGAGGAATACCGCAAACACATCGAATCCGACGCGGCGCTCGAACGCCGCTTCCAGCCCGTCCAGGTGGACGAGCCGTCTGTCGAAGAGACCATTGAAATTCTCAAAGGAGTCCGCTCGGCGTATGAGGAGCACCATCACCTCGTCATCTCGGACGAGGCCCTCGACGCGGCGGCCAACCTCTCGTCGAGGTATGTGACCGAGCGCTTCCTCCCCGACAAGGCAATTGACCTGATCGACGAATCGTCCTCGCGCGTCCGCATGTATAAAAGTCCCGCCGCGAAACAGGCGAAAGACCTCTTTGGCAAATTGCGCTCGGCGCGGCAGAACCGCGCCCTGGCGCAGGAGGAAGGCAATCTCGACGAGATTCGCGAATGGGAGGAGCGTGCCATAGACATCGAAGGCCAGCTGGAGCGCATGCGCTCCGGCTGGGACCGCGCCAACAGCCCGGTCGTCTCGGCGGAGGATATTGCCGAGGTCGTCTCGATGTGGACGGGCGTGCCGCTGATGCAACTCGCGGAAGAAGAATCCCAGCGCCTGCTCAAGATGGAGGAAGAATTGCATAAGGCCATCATCGGGCAGGAAGACGCCATCATTGCCATCTCTCGCGCCGTGCGCCGCGCCCGCGCCGGGTTGAAAGACCCGAAGCGGCCGATCGGCTCGTTCATGTTCCTCGGCCCGACCGGCGTCGGCAAGACCGAGTTGACCAAGGCCCTTGCCAAGTTCATGTTCGGAAGCGAGGAAGCCGCCATCCAACTCGACATGTCCGAGTTCATGGAACGACATACCGCCTCGCGCCTGGTCGGCGCGCCGCCCGGATACATCGGCTACGAGGACGCGGGTCAATTGACCGAGGCCCTTCGCCGCCGCCCATATTCGATTGTCGTCTTCGACGAGGTCGAGAAGGCGCACCCCGAAGTCCACAACATGTTGTTGCAGATCATGGAAGAGGGTCACTTGAGCGACGCCAAAGGCCGCAAGGTGGATTTCCGCAACGCCATCATCGTGATGACTTCCAACATCGGCGCGGACCTGATCAAGAAGCAGACCGGTCTCGGCTTCCAGACGAAGCGCGACGAGGCCGCCGAGGAGAAGGTCTCTTACGAAGAGATGCGCAAGAAACTGAACGAGTCGCTCAAGCGCGCCTTCCGACCCGAGTTCATTAACCGCCTCGACGCGACCGTCATCTTCCGTTCGCTCAACAAGGACGACATCCAGCAGATCGTTTCGCTCGAACTGGATAAAGTGGCCGAGCGGCTGAAGGAACACAACCTGACCCTGATCGCCACGCCCGAGGCCTTGTCCGCGCTGGCGGATCAGGGCTACGACCCCGAGTTCGGCGCGCGCCCCCTGCGCCGCGTGATTCAACAACGAGTCGAAGACCCACTTTCCGACAAGTTGCTGGCGGGCGAATTCGTCAACGGCGACTCGATCTCGGTGGACGTCAACCAGGATGGAGAGATAGAGTTGCGGCGCGAGAACCAGAAGGAAGAAGCGCCGGTGGCATAGAAAGCGAGTGACAAAAATCGGAGAGCAGAGACAAATCTCTGCTCTCTTTTTACGCCTTCTTCCGCCACCTCGTGATCAACATCTTCAACTGGATGCGTACGAGCGCGTCTGCATTCGCGACCGCCCACATCGAGCGGACGTTGCGCCATACTTCTTCGTCAACCGTGACGGAGTTCGACCATTCGGCTTCAAGGTATTGCTGCATTTCCGTCGGCGAATCCCAGTAGTAGTTGAATGGAAAGAAGTCCTCCCGTTCTTTGATAAACCAGTCTTGTCCTTCAACCTGCGCAACGGCGCGGTTCGCGGCTTCGTCGCCGGCGCGGTCATCGGGCAGTTGATCCGCCGTCCCCGCGAGGCGCGTCTCGCTGGCGGAAACAACCTCCAGCGGCGCGTACTCCAAAAGCGGACGCAGGTCGATCAGGATGCCGTCGCGGAGGAGCACGCGTCGGATTTCGCCCAGGGCATGGACCATGCCCTCATGCGCAATTCATCAGAGCGACCAGGCCAGGACGGCGAGATCGAAGGTTTCCTTTGCGAACGGTAAATGAATGGAGTCGGCGTTGGCAAATACCACCTTGTCCGCAAGATCGGATGGGCGGTCAATTCTCGCGATGCGCAGATCGTCCCTCACGATTTCGACCCCCACAACGCGGCTAACGGAGCGCGCATAGCGCCAGGTCAATCTTCCGTCGCCACAGCCAATTTCCAGTACGCGTTGGGAAGCAGAGAAACCCGCAAACCGATTCAGAAATTTTATTTCGTTGCGCTCGGGGTCTTTTTGTGAGGGCATGGATGTCTCTGATTTAATGCTTTCTTAATAAGATTTTACCCTCTTATGCCGTCTGTTGAGCAGGAAGAAATCTTAGAGAAGGAGAACTTATCATGAATCGCGATCATCAAGTTGCAACCCTGGCTGGCGGCTGTTTCTGGTGTCTCGAAGCGGTCTTTGATGAGGTCAAGGGCGTGGTCTCGGTGGAATCGGGCTACGCGGGCGGCCACGTGGACAATCCGTCCTATCGCGCCGTTTGCAATGGCGACACAGGTCACGCCGAAGTCGTGCAGGTGACCTTCGACCCGAAAATCGTCTCCTACCGCGACCTGTTGAATGTCTTCTTCGCCATCCACGATCCCACCGCGCTGAATCGTCAGGGCGCGGATGTGGGCACGCAGTACCGTTCCGCCGTCTTCTATCACAACGACGAACAGAAACAGGCCGCGGAACAACTCATCGGCGAGTTGAATGCCCAGGGAATCTGGGACCGGCCCATCGTCACAGAAGTGACGCGCTTCGACAGGTTCTATATGGCGGAGGATTATCATCAGGAATACTTTGCAAAGAATCCGTATCAGCCATATTGTCAGGCAGTGGTCGCGCCGAAGGTGGCGAAATTCCGCAAGCATTTCCTGGGACTGCTGAAAAAGCAACCAGCGTAAAAGCCTCTCCCGAACTTCGGAAGTCTCAAAGACTTCCGAAGTTTTGTTATACTTGCGCTGCCTTATGGACAGCAATTCGTCTCCGAATTTCCACGTTTGCGACATCCCCATCTACGGCGATGCAATTCTGGCTCCGATGGACGGCTACTCCGACTGGCCGTTTCGGTCGCTCTGCCGCGCGCTGGGGTCGGCGATGAGTTACACCGAGTTCGTGCAGGTGGACAAGATTCTCGGCCGTTCCAACCAGCCGCGCAAGAAATTGTATTTCGAGGAGGCCGAGCGCCCCGTCACATTTCAACTTTACGGCGACGATCCCGACCTGATCCTCGAAGCCGCATTGCGCGTGCAGGAACTCCGTCCCGACATCATTGACATCAACATGGGCTGTCCCGCCAAAAGCGTCGCCCAGCGCGGCGCGGGGGTGGGACTGATGCGCTCGCCGCTAAAGATCGCGCGGACGTTCAGGAAGTTGAGCGCCGCGTTACAGGTCCCCATCACTGGGAAGATTCGTCTCGGCTGGGACGATAACAAGAACTACAAACTCGTTGCCCGCATCGTGGAAGAGAACGGCGGCTCGCTGATCGCCCTGCATGGACGCACCAAGGAGCAGAGTTACAGTGGACATGCGAACTGGGATGCCATTGCCGAGGTCAAGGCCGCGGTGAAGATTCCCGTCATCGGGAGCGGGGACGTGAAGACGGTCGCCGACATTGACCGCATGAAGGAACACACCGGCTGTGACGCAGTCATGATCGGCCGCGGCGCGATCTCCAACCCGTGGATTTTCTCGCGGCTGGACCGTGAACAGGTCACGCCGGGGCAGGTGCAGGAGTTGGTGCGCGAACACCTGGCGCGCAACATCCAGTTTTATGGGGAGGAGGATGGTCAGCGCCTGTTCCGCAAGCATGCGGTGCAATATTTGTTGTTGAGAAGCCTGGATCGCGAGGCGCGCAAGGAGATTTTGAAGAAGCGGCCGAACGAGGAATTCCTGGAAGTGCTGAATCAGATTTACGCCGCCATAGCCTAGAACATAAATTCTGATATACTCGTAGGGGCACAGCGGATTAATTTCCACTCTGGCAATTAATCTCTTTGCTGTGCCCCTACAGTTTTCACGAGGTCAGAATGCCCAAAACCCACACCCGTTATGTCTGCCAGCAATGCGGACGCGTATCTGCCAGTTACATGGGCAAGTGCCCGCAGTGCGGCGAATTCAACAGCATGATCAAGGAGATTGTGCATGATGAACCCGCCACAAAACAATCCGCCGTGCGCGGGCTGACCGGGCGCTCGTCGCCGCGGGCGATTGGCGAGGTCAGCGGTGAGGCGGAGGATCGCATTCCCCTGCCGATGGGCGAGTTCGCGCGCGTGCTGGGCGGAGGGATCGTGCCCGGCTCGATTGTGCTGGTGGGCGGCGACCCCGGCATCGGCAAGTCCACGCTGATGCTGCAGATGGCGATGGAGATGGCGAAACGCCAGCGGGTGCTTTACGTTTCGGGCGAGGAGTCCGAGAAGCAGATCAAGATGCGCGCCGCGCGTTTGACGGGAAACGTAGGGGCACAGCGAAGCACGCCCAGCACCGAGAGGGGAAAAGGACCTGCTGTGCCCCTACCCCTACCCGATCAATTATTCCTCGTCACCGAGACCAATCTGGAGGTCATCCTGAATCATGTGCGCGAGGTCAGGCCCGATTTGCTGATCGTCGATTCCATTCAAACGACTTATTTATCGGAGTTGGATTCGAGCGCGGGCTCGGTCTCACAGGTGCGCGAGTGCGCCTCGCAGTTGCGCGAACTGGCAAAGTCCAGCGGTGTGACCGCCTTCATGATCGGCCACGTGACGAAGGAGGGCGCCATCGCCGGGCCGCGCGTGCTGGAACACATCGTGGACACGGTGCTCTATCTCGAAGGCGACCGCTTCCAGGCGTATCGGCTGCTGCGTTCGGTGAAGAACCGCTTCGGCGCGACCTCGGAGGTGGGCGTGTTCGAGATGCGCGAGGGCGGGCTGATCGAGGTGACCAATCCCAGCGAGGCGTTCCTCGCGGAACGCATGGTCAACGCGGCAGGCTCGGCCATCGCGGTGACGATGGAGGGCACGCGTCCGATTCTGGTCGAGATTCAGGGATTGACCTCGCCCACACAATTCGGCAACGCGCGCCGCACGCCCAACGGCGTGGACTTCAACCGGCTCCTGCTCATCGCGGCCGTGTTGACCCGCCGTGTGGGACTCAAACTCGCCGAGCAGGATATTTTCGTCAACGTGGTCGGGGGCATCCAAATCGAGGAGCCCGCCGCGGACCTGGCGATTGCCGCGGCCATCGCCTCCTCCTGGCGCGACGTTCCCGTGCGCGCCGAGGCGGTGCTCATCGGCGAGATCGGCCTGGCAGGCGAGTTGCGCATGCCAGGCCAAATGGTGACCCGTCTGCGCGAGGCGCAGAAACTCGGCTTCAAGACCGCCGTCGTGCCGAAGGCCGTCCGCAAGGGCGAGGCGTACCCAAATGGAATAGAAATCGTCGAGGTCCGTTCTCTCGACCAGGCATTGAGCGCGGCGATGAAATCCGCTGAAACGCCGAAAGGCCGCAAAGTGGCCTGAGCAACCTTTCCCGGCTTCTCCCGTATACCTCCTCAGCAAAAACCTGAGGAGGTTTATTATGACTCGCAAAATCCTTCCCGCTTTATTGGTTCTCTTCCTCATCACCGCCGCGTGCGGATTTCGATTCGACCTGCCTGCAAGCGTGACCGTCGGCGAGGACGTGACCGACGCGATCAACGTTCCCGTTCCCGCGTCCGAACCGGTCCGCCTCGAGCTGGACTTTGGGGCCGGTTCGCTGACCCTCGCGCCGGGCGCGGCCCCCGCGCTGGTCGAAGGGACCGCCACGTACAACATCACGGACCTGAAGCCCGAGATCACGACCACGGCGGGTACGGTCCAGATCGAGCAGGGCAACTACAGTTTTCAAAGCGGCCCGCTGGGCGACATCAAGAACATTTGGGATCTGAAACTCGGCGACGCCCCGATGGAACTGGTCGTCAATGCCGGGGCGTACGAGGGCAGGTTTGAATTCGGCGGCCTCGCGCTGACCGGCCTCACGGTCCGCGACGGCGCGGCGGATGTGGACTTGTCCTTTTCGTCCCCGAACGCGGCCGAGATGTCCATCCTGCGCTACGAGACCGGCGCGTCCAATGTCCGCCTGACCGGGCTGGGCAATGCCAATTTCACCACGCTCATCTTCAACAGCGGAGCGGGCGATTACACCCTCGATTTCTCCGGCGAGTTCCAGCGCGACGCGACTGCCACGATCGAGTCGGGGTTGAGCAACCTGATCCTGGTCATCCCGGAAGGCGTGAATGCCCACGTGACCGTCGAGAGCGGCGTGGCGAACATCAACGCCGGCTCGGGCTGGAGCCAGTCCGGCAACGTCTACACCCAGTCTGGCGAGGGTCCCACGCTGACCATCCTGGTCAAGACCGGCGCGGGCAACCTGACGCTGACGAGGTAACTCGTCCCGATTCCCATTTCGCCCTCCCCCTAAAAAGGGAGGGCTCTTAATTTGGAGCAAAAGGTCATATTTGGTCTGTGACCTCCATCACTTGCCTGTGAGGGGGTTTCACAATAAAATGATAAAAAGCAGAGAAATACTATCTGTTTTACCAGAGAGGAACGTCTTATGCAGATCACCCGACAAGCCGACTACGCGGTGCGAGCCGTTTTGTACCTGGCCCGCTTGGGCGCCACCCAGCGGGCGGCCACCAGCCAGGTGGCCCAGGAACAGCGCATTCCGCCTTCCTTCCTGGCCAAGATCATTTCGCAGTTGTCCATTGCGGGGTTGTTGCATACATCGCGCGGCGCGCGCGGCGGCGTGACTCTGGCGCGCGACCCGAAGGACATCACTCTGCTCGAGGTGATCGAAGCCATTGACGGGCCGATCATGCTCAACGAATGCGTTGGCGACGGAGGCACCTGCACCTTTGACCACGATTGCCCGCTCCGCCCGGTCTGGTGCGAGGCGCAGGATGAACTGGTCCAGCGTCTGCGCGGCACGAATTTCGCAGATATGCTGGTGAAGAGCGCGATCCCCGCTTGAACGCAATCAACGCTCGAAAGCAACTCCTCCCGGCAGTAAGTCGGGAGGACGTTTTTGCCTGAAGTTTGGTTTTGAGGGGTTTTCCCCGGGAGGCCAGAATGTCGAAACGAAATATCCTCATTTCGCTGTCCCTGCCCTTTGTGCTCGCGACCATCCTTGCCTGTCAGGGAGGTCCGCTTGCCTCTGTGTTCGCCACGCCCACTCCGACGATCACACCCTCGCCGCTTCCCACGCCCACTCCGGTCTTCACCCCGACGCCAACGCCGATCCCGGAAGGGATCGTGCAGACCGGGCAGGCGGACGGGAGCATCCTGTTCACGGATTACGACGGCGGGTATCAGTTGACGATTCCGCCGGGCTGGGAGATCGTTCCGATCACCAAAGAGGATCTCGACGATATTATGACTGCTCTCGCGGAAAGCAATCCTCAAATCGAGCAGTTCAGAGGCATCCTCTCCCAGGTCGATCCCGACGTGTTCCGCGCCTTCCTGTTCGATTTCAACGCCAATGCGGTGCATGAAACCTACATCACGAACGTGAACATCATCCTCGACAGGTCGGGCCTTGCGCTGGGTCTCCCGCTCGATTATCTGCTGGATTCCACCGTCACTGCTTTCGGAGCGATGGGGGACCGCATCAGCGTCCTCGGATCGGAGGAGTTCGATACGGCTTCGGGAATTCCCGCCGGGGCGATCCGTGTTTCTCAAAAACTCACGACCTCGACCGGGGAGGAAGTGGAGGTTTATCAGTCGGTGGTGCTCGTCAAGACCGAAAAGGCTCTGTTGACGATCACATTCTCGACAATTTTCTCCCTGCGCGAGGTGACCGAGCCTGAATTCAACCGGATCATTGACGGACTGGTGCTCCTCGAGCCGTGAACGCAAACATGGATGTTTCGTTGCAAAACGGGACGGGGTTCTGCGCCAAACGTATAATTCGATAAGATACCATCCCTGAACAGCAATACGAGGGCTAAAAAGAAAATATGAAATCCAATCGTCTGGTCGTTCTTGCCATCTCTGTCGCAACGGTGGTCGGCTTTGCCTGCTCGGGGCTTGGCCTGCCATCCGATCCTATCCCCACGCCGTTCCCACCCGAATACATCCCGACCGTGATTGCCATGACCGCAGGCGCGGCGAATCCATCCGTGCCCGCCGCCGAGGGAACGCTTGTCCCAACGGCGCCCGCTTCCGGGACCGAATACAGGTTGAACGAAGACGGCACCGCCTCCTTCATGGACTACGATGCCGGCTTTGAGATCACCTCAGCGCCCGGTTGGGCGGGCGTCCGTCCACAGAGCGAGGAGTTCGAGGCCCTGTTGTCCGGTCAGGCTCAACAGAACGCCGACCTGCTTAACGCCCTCCAGATTGCCCAGGAACTGGACCCCAACTCTTTCCGCTTCATGATGTATGATTTGAAACCCGAGCACGCCACGCCCGGTGGTATGACAAACATCGTCGTGGTGTGGGACCGGGCCACCACCACGTCGGTCAATAATTATCTTGGCGTGTTGATCCAGGACCTCGAGACGAACGGGGCGTACCCCGGCCTGCGCATTACCACCTCCAACATCATCACCAATCCGAACGGCGTAGTCATCGGGGTGCTGGGCGGCAGGTATTTTGTGACCACCGATGCAGGCGAGGAGATACCCCTGTACCTTGAGATGGCGATCTTCAACAGCAAACAGCCGGGCATGGTCGGCGTGATCCTGGTCACGCTGGAAAGCATGCTCGATCCGGTCGCCCCGGACTTCGATGCGATGGTGGGAAATATCAAAGTACACCCTTAAAAGAGCGGGCAATGGCACATTTCTCCCGGCGTATAATAGCCGGGAGATTTTTTTTGTGACCGGGAGACTCCATTACTGCATCCTTACCGGTGACAGGGAGAAATCGAATTGCTCAAAATACTCAACGAACTCTACACACGAATTGACAGGTGGGCTTTCGATGCCGTGACCGATTATCGCGCCTGCCGAATCGTCAACATCCTGCGAGAAGCGCTGAAGGATGGCGATACGATCCTCGACTGTGGGTGCGGCTCGATGTACATCCCGCAGCTTCTCGAAAATCGCGCCGGGGTGCGCGCCTTCGGAACCGACATCATCAAACTGAATCAGGTCCATCCCCGCTTCTGCATTTGCAACGGAGCGAACCTGTCGTTCAGCGACGGGAGTTTCGATAGTGTTTTCCTGGCGTTTGTCCTGCACCACACTGTTGACCAGGAACAGACCATTCAGGAATGCCTGCGGGTTGCCCGGCGGAGGGTCATCATTCTCGAGGACGTATTTTACAACCGGCTGGAACTGGAATTGCTAAAGCGGCTCGATGTCCTGGGAAATCACGTCATCTCCAACGACATGCCTTACCCCTTTACCTTTCAAACGCCCTCCGGCTGGCGGACTCTTTTCGCCGGGCTGAATGCCCGCGTTACAGTTGAAAAAGGCATCCGCCCGATCCCCTGGCGTCCTTCACGGCATCGGATGTTTGTACTGGAGAAGGACGTATAATTACGATGAAACCATCTGACAAGGAGACGCTTCATGTCCGGACCTCGAATCGTCCGCGCCCCGAGGGGCGTTGACCTCGCCTGCAAATCCTGGCTGACCGAAGCCGCGTACCGTATGATCCAGAACAACCTCGACCCGGAGGTGGCCGAGAGGCCGCAAGACCTCGTCGTCTACGGCGGGCGCGGACAGGCCGCGCGCGACTGGGAATCCTTCGATGCAATTCTTGAATCGCTCAAGGACCTCGAGGACGACGAAACCCTGCTCGTTCAATCTGGCAAGCCGGTTGTCGTGTTCAAGAGTCACCGTGATGCGCCGAAGGTGTTGATTGCCAACTCGAACCTCGTCCCGCATTGGGCCACGTGGGAGCACTTCGACGAACTCACCAAAAAGGGACTCATCATGTACGGCCAGATGACCGCGGGTTCGTGGATTTACATCGGCACGCAGGGAATCTTGCAGGGAACCTATGAAACCTTTGGCGCGCTGGCGAAGTTGAAAGGCTGGGGCTCGCTCAAGGGAAAGTTCGTGTTGACCGCGGGCCTCGGCGGCATGGGCGGCGCACAACCGCTGTCCATCACGATGAACGAGGGCGTGGGACTCATCGTCGAAGTGGACCCCGAACGCGCCGAACGCCGCCGCGCGATTGGATACATTGATACGGTCGTTGACACGCTCGAAGAAGCAATGACCCTGGTCGAAGAGGCAAAAGAACAGCAGATTTCGAAATCCATCGGTCTCATCGGCAACGCGTCGGATGTTTACAATGAACTCGTCGTGCGCGGCGTCGTCCCCGATGTGGTGACCGACCAGACGTCCGCGCATGAGGCGCTGATGTACGTGCCGTCTGGTCTGTCCGTCGTCGCGGCGGGTGAGTTGCGAAAGTCCGATCCCGAGCGATACAAGAAGATGGCGATGGCTTCGATGGCGAAACACGTGGAGGCGATGCTTGCCTTCCAGCGCGCGGGCGCGGAGGTGTTCGATTACGGCAACAACATCCGCCAGCAGGCTTACAACTACGGCGTGACCGGCGCCTTCGAGTTCCCAGGATTCGTGCCTGCCTACATTCGTCCGCTGTTTTGCGAGGGCAAGGGACCATTCCGCTGGGTGGCGCTCTCGGGCGAGAAGGAAGATATTTACACCACCGACCGGGCCATCATGGAATTGTTCCCCGAAGATCAGCACCTCAAACGCTGGCTGACGATGGCGCGCGAGAAAGTCCCGTTCCAGGGATTGCCCGCGCGCATCTGCTGGCTGGGCTACGGCGAGCGCGTGAAAGCGGGACTGAAATTCAACGAGTTGGTCGCGAGCGGAAAAGTGACGGCTCCCATCGTGATCGGGCGCGACCATTTGGATTCGGGTTCAGTGGCTTCACCGAATCGCGAGACAGAATCAATGAAAGACGGCTCGGACGCGGTCTCCGATTGGGCGATTTTGAACGCGCTGATCAACGCGGTCGGCGGCGCGACGTGGGTCTCGTTTCATCACGGCGGCGGCGTGGGTATGGGATATTCGCAACACGCGGGACAAGTCATTGTGGCGGATGGCACTCCCGAAGCCGCGCGCCGCCTCGAACGCGTGTTGACCACCGACCCAGGCATGGGCGTCGTCCGTCACGCAGACGCGGGGTACGAGCAGGCCATTGCCGCGGCGAAACGCCACGGCCTCAAGATGCCGATGTTGAAATAATTTGCAGGCTTTCTCTGTAACACACATCCCTCGCCTCTGTCGGCGGGGGATGTTTTATTACCTTATATTTCCATCCTTGACATACTGTATATCATACAGTATAATGCGACTAAAGGTGAACGATGGATAACGATGAACTTGTACAAAACATGCTGTTGGAACTGCGGCGCGGCGTGATCGCCATTGCGGTGCTCAGCCAGTTGGGCAGGGAGCAGTACGGTTATTCCCTGCTCAAGGCGCTCTCGGACCGCGGCCTGGCCGTGGATCAGAGCACGCTCTATCCGCTTCTGCGCCGCCTCGAGTCGCAGGGACTGTTGCAGTCCGATTGGCGCATCGTGGACGAAGCCCGTCCGCGGCGCTACTACGTCATCAGCGCGCAGGGTCGCAAGGTGCTTGCGCAGTTGAAAAAAGAATGGTCTGGCATGGTGGAATCCATGCAGGCCATGCTCTCATAAAGAAGGAGAAACATCATGAACCTGATCGACAAATACGCCGCCGAAGTCGGCAAGTACCTGCCCCGCCGGCAGCGCGCCGACATCGAAGCCGAGATCCGCTCGACGCTGGAGGATATGCTCGAGGAACGGACGCAGGGCAAGGGTCCCGCGACGGACGCGATGGTGGAGGACCTGCTCAAGGAATACGGCGCACCGCGCGACGTGGCCGCGTCCTACGGTCACAAGCAGTACCTCATCGGCCCGCGGCTCTTCCCGGTCTTCGAGATGGTGACCAAGATCGTGCTGGCCGCGCTGTTCCTCGGCTTGCTCATCAGTTACGGCTTCAGTGTGATCCGCGCCGGGCTGGGCGCTTCGGAAATGGCGGCGGCCCTGGGCAAATTGCTCCTGCAATATCTGGGCGCGGCGGTCACTGCCTTCGGCAACGTCGTGCTGGTCTTCGCCATCCTCGAGCGCGTCCTGCCCGCCTCCGAGCAGGAGGACATGAAAGACAAGTGGGATCCCGCCGACCTGGCGAAGGAGCCCGATCCCGACGCAATTAAGCCCGCGGAACGCATCACGAGCATCCTGTTCACGGTTGCGGGATTGGTGATCCTCAACGGCTTCCCGCACATCATCGGGCTGTATTTCCTCTCGGATGAAAAGTGGACCTTCGTGCCGATTCTCTCGCAGGCCTTCTTCCGTTACCTGCCCTGGATCAATCTGCTGAGCGCGCTGCAGATCGCGCTGGACCTGTGGCTGTTGCAACAAGGGACGTGGAAGACGGCCAGCCGCGTCGCCGCGCTGACCCTGAAAGCGGGCGCGCTGGCCCTGGCCGTCGCCATGCTGACGGGGCCCGCCATCCTCCAGGTCACGCCCGAATCGGCGGCCGGGACGCCGCTGGCCGATGTCCTCGACGAACTCGGCACGCTGACCGGGTTCGTGACCATCCCGCTGCTGCTGGCCGTGATTCTCGGAACCGTCATCGAAATGGGGCAGATCGGCTGGAAGATGTTACAGCCCAAACCCTCCATGCCGTTCGAAGCAAAAAAATAGACGGCTCGAATGAATCGGGCGGACATGAGTGTCCGCCCGATTTTGTTTCCCGCACAGCCTCTACGGCAGGATGTGAACCTGCCGGGTCCTGGACCATGTGCCGTGCACGCCGTTGACCGTGTACGTGCCGTTGCCCCGCAAAATGAACTTGCCAGTGCCGCGGGCTTCGAGGCGGATGTTGTAGCCGGAGAGCGAAACGGTGACGTCGCTGCCGCTGACCGTGGCGACGCCGTTGAAGCCGATGTAACGGATGACACCACTGGCCAGTTCGGTCTTTTTCCCCGAGCCGCTGACGCGGATCTCGGCATCCCCGGCGTGGTCGCGGATTTCCAGGATGCCGTTGCCGGAGATGGTGATCGTGCCGTTGCCGCGGATCCAGGCCAGGCCGTTACCGGACGCGGTCAGGATGCCGGTGCCGCCGCCCGAATCGGCCAGCGCGGGCTGGGGCGCGAAGGCGGCCGCGGCAAGCAGGGCGATGACTGCCGCGACGGAAAGGATGGTGGGAAGACGTTTGACGTTCATAATTTACTCCTTTTACTTGGCGTTGGGCGAGCGTCTCGCATGGACGCTTCATGTTCGATTTTAGGCTGCGAGGGTGATTGGTTCGTTACCGGGGAGTAAAACCTTTGTAAATCCTGCGGGCAACCGCCGCTTACGATAGAATTGGATTCATGCAACGCCGGAGTCGAACCGTCAAACCCGCCAGGTTCGTGTGCCTGTCTGCGTTGGTTTTCATCCTGGCCTGCGCGCCGGGGACTGTGGCGGCGCCTCTCGAAACCGCGACCAGCACCGAGGTCCGCGCGAGCGAGACACCCACTGCGACAGCCGTCCCGCCGACAAAGACGGCCACGTTCACGCCCACACCTCAACCTGCCGTCCGCCGCGTCGTCATCCTCAGCATTGACGGCCTGCGGCCCGACGCCATCGAACTCGCGCCGATGCCCAACCTGCTGAACCTGATGCAAACCGGCGCCTATTCGCTGACCGCGCAGACCATTTTCCCCAGCGCCACCCTGCCGGCGCACTCGTCCATGCTGACCGGCCTGTGCCCCTCGAAGCACGGCGTGGACTGGAACGATTACATTTCTCAAAACGGAATTGCACAGGGTACAGATTTATTTGATCTCGCGCATGCGGCGGGCATGAGGACCGTGATGTACGTCGGCAAGGAGAAACTCCAGCAGGTGACCGACGCCTCCAGCGTGGACACCTTCGTCTTCATCAACGACCGCGATCTCGTCATCACCGAGCAACTGCTGGCGAACTTCCCGGAGGATTTCGGCGTGCTCTTCCTCCACTTCCCCACGCCCGATTGGATGGGGCACGTGTACGGCTGGCTTTCGCCCGAACAACTCAGCGTCATCTTTCGCGCCGATCAGGCCATCGGGCAACTGCTCGACGCGCTGGAGGCGCGCGGCCTGCGCGGCGAGACCCTGCTCATCGTCACTTCGGACCACGGGGGGCACGGCACGACTCACGGGTCCAGCCTGCCCGAGGACATGACCATCCCGTGGATCGCGTCCGGGCCCGGAGTCCGGGCGGGGCAGTTGACGACGCAAGTCCACACCATGGACACGGCCGCCACCGCCGCGTACGCGCTCGGCTTGTCCATTCCTGCCGAATGGGACGGTGTGCCTGTGATGGAAGCCTTTGGTTTACCGATGGAAAAACTATCTGTGGATTGCAGGTGACCGAATGATAACCCTTGTGCGCGGCGTCCTCGTTCGAGGCTATCGCGTCGCTTCCGGACCCTCGGCCGATTACCCCTACGGCGCGCTGGACCGGCAGAGGCCGATCTTCGCCGCGCGCGGACTCGACCTCAGCGGTTACTTCAACGGCACGCTGAACATTGACATCCGCCCGTTGACCTTCGCGATGGTCAAGCCCGAATTCACCTTCCGCCATGTCGAATGGACCGACCTGCATCCCCCGGAGGATTTCTCGTTTTCGCGCTGCAAAGTGATATACAGAGGCGTCGAATACGATGGCTGGGTGTACTATCCCCACCCAGAGACGAAACTGCGCAATTTCCAGAATCCCTCGTTGTTGGAAGTGATTGCGACGCCAATTCCAGGGATCGCATATGGGGATGAATTGAGCGTGTTGGTGAATTCGGAAGAAATCAAAACTGAAAATAAGCCCCGATGGTTAAATCCAGCCGTTTGATATGTCAGAAGGGCGAATTGCCATTCCGTGCGTCCAACTTTCCTCTTGACAAAATAGAACAGGTGTCCTAAAATCGCTACAATATATGCCGATATTGGCATATAATCAGGCAATGGCGCGAACCTCCACCACACATGACCCGTTCAATGCCGTGGCCGAACCGAAGCGGCGGCGAATCCTTGAAACGCTGGCGAACGACGAATTGACCGTCACCGAGATCGTAGATTCACTCGATTGGCCCCAGCCGATGGTTTCGAAGCACCTCGGCGTATTGAAAAAAGTCGGGCTGGTGGAGGAGAGGCGGGCAGGCCGCCAGAGAATCTACCGCGTCAACGCGGAGCGGCTCAAACCGATCTTCGACTGGGTGACGCCCTTCGAGCATTACTGGCGCGAGAGTTTCAACAGACTCGACGATGTTTTAGAGGAACTTCAGAAAAAGGAGAAATGACATGCCCTCGAAAAATATGACCATGGTGACGGCCAAGCCCGGCAAGCAGGAGCTTTTTATCACACGCGAGTTCGACGCGCCGCGCGAATTGGTGTTCAAAGCGCACACCGACCCGAAATTGTACGTGCAGTGGCTCGGCCCGCACGGCTACGAAATGATCCTCGAATCCTTCGAACCGGTCAGCGGCGGAAGGTATCGCTACATCCACAAGGACAAGGACGGAAACGAATACGGTTTTCACGGCGCCTTCCATGAAATGTCCATTGACAGCATGGTCCAGACCTTCGAGTTCGAAGGATACCCCGGCCACGTTTCACTGGATTGCATGACGCTGGAAGAACTGCCCGGCGGCAGGACAAAAGCCACGATTCATTCCATCTTTCAATCGGTCGCGGACCGGGACGGCATGGTCCAGGCTGGGATGGAAAAGGGCGTGCGCGAGGGCTATGAACGTCTCGATGAGATACTCGAGACGCTGGTGAGATAACGGGAGCAGCCAGCAAATGACCAGATCCGACACACCAGCCACCGTGGACGACTTTCTTTCCAGACTGCCCGCCGATAAACGTGCGGTGTTGCAGTCCCTGCGTGAACTTCTGCTCTCGCTCATTCCCAACGCGGAGGAAGTCATCAGTTACCAGATTCCCATCATCAGATACAGGGGCAAGGGTCTGCTCGGTTTTTCTGCGAGAGAGAACCATTGCAGCCTGCACCTGATGAGTCCCCCGCTGGCGAAGGCAATGGAGAAGGATTTGAAAAAATATTTGAAGGGCGTCACGTTGCATTTCACGCCGGAAAAGCCTCTGCCTGTTTCACTGGTAAGGAAGATCGTCAAGGCGCGGCTGAAGGAGGTCGCATGAAAAGCAACAAGGTCGGTTTTGCCTCGGTGGACGAATACATCGCAACATTTCCTGATGAAACTCAAAGGTTACTGGAAGAAGTGCGAGCGATCATCAGAACCGCCGCGCCGGATGCGCGTGAGAAGATCAGTTACCAGATCGCCGCGTTCGAACTGAACGGCAAAAACCTGATCCATTTCGCGGGTTGGGAAAATCATATTTCGCTTTATCCAATCCCGTCGGGCAGTGACGCGTTCGATCAGGAAATCGCTCCGTATGCCGATGGAAAAGGTACGTTGAAATTCCCGCTGGATAAGCCGCTGCCCTCGAAGTTGATCGAGAGAGTCGTCCGACTGCATGTCGCGGAGAACGAAAGGAAAGCGAAACAATCCAACAAATAACGAGGAGATTGTTTCGGGCGGTCCTTCGACTTCGCTACGCTCCGCTCAGGACGCGCTCTCGCAATGACAGGTATCATAAAAGGAGAATTTAGAGATGAACAAGATCACCCCGTTTCTGTGGTTCGACACGCAAGCCGAGGAGGCAATGAATTTCTACGTTTCCATCTTCAAGAATTCAAAGGTCGGCGGCGTATCGCGCGGACCCGACGGCAGGGCCTTTTCGGTGTCCTTCCAACTCGATGGGCAGGAGTTCATGGGGCTGAACGCGGGACCGCAGTATCGGTTCAGCGAAGCCGTCTCGTTCTTCGTCAACTGCGAGGACCAGGCCGAGGTGGATGACCTCTGGTCGGAACTGATCGCCGACGGCGGTGAAGAAAGCCGATGCGGTTGGTTGAAAGATAAATACGGCCTGTCGTGGCAGATCATCCCCAGGCAGTTGGGCGAGTTGATGGGCGATCCCGATCCCGAAAAGTCGCGGCGCGTGATGGAGGCGATGTTGAAGATGAACAAGATCGTCATCGCGGACCTGCAAAAGGCGCATCAGGGTGGTTGAGAATGGGCAATTTGACTGAATCGGATTTTCCCAAACTGGCAAGCCCAGCCCTGCGCGCACTGGCGGGAGCAGGCTACACGCGGCTGGAGCAATTGACGAAGGTCACCGAAGCGGAGTTGAGTCAACTGCACGGGATGGGGCCGAACGCGCTGGCGCGTCTCCGCCAGGCGCTGAAGGAAAGAGGCTGGTCGTTTGCCGAAGGAAAGCCAGGGAAGAAGCAGGCAAAAGAGGCGACGTCCTCTCCCAATCCATCGCGAACAGCCCCTTAAGGATGTGGCGGAGCTGGCGGCGGGGAGGATGAAGCAGTCCGTGACCAGTAATCAGTGACCGGTTGAGGCGGATGCGGAAACGTATCCGCCTCTTTTTATCTGATTTTCCGAGAGTTGCCTATTGACTTCTTTCGGGCGATGAGTATCATGTAATTGTGAATTGACACACAATCAAAAGGAGACCGCCAATGATCGAGAACCCAATGGAAAAACCCCAGGTCCCGCCCTGGATGCAGAAACGGCTTTCCTGTCTTGCAATGGGCGGGGTGGTGACCGGGGCAATCATCCTGATGCTGGTTGCCTTTGGCGCGCTGGTTGCCGTCCTCATCGCAATGATGGATTCTTCCCGTCTGGATTTCACAGGCGTCCTCTCAGGGATTGTGCTTCCCTTGATTTTGCTGGGAGGCAGCATCTTCGGGCTGGTCAAACTCTGGCCGTTCCTGTCTTATGGATCGGATTTTAAAACCGCGCCCGTGGAGCCGACGACCATGGGCAGGCCGTTCGAAACGCGTTTCGTGCGCGCGGGAGGCGGTTCGGCCTTCATCGAGAAAGGGACCGTCACTTTCGAGGCGGACCAACTGGTCGTGGACGGCACGCTCGGCCCCTCGCCCTGGGTCATCCTCGGCGTCATCCTGGTCGTGACGGTGCTTCCGCTTGTCATGTTCGGTTGTGGATTGGGACTCATCCCCGCTCTGCTGCTTGCCTACTTCATCGGCCGCAAGAAGACCACCCTCCGCCTGCCCTACACGAGCCTCACATCCCTGACTGTGGACGCGCGCACGGTCAAACTGGCATCGTCGTATGGCGATCCCGGCAAAGTCGGATTCATCGTCTCCTCCGCGGACGGGGAGCGGCTGTACCGCGAACTGCGCCTCCATTACCCCCAGGCCGTGTCCTCCTGGACGAATCAATTGCCTGCCCTCGCCTGATACAAGACCATTTTCCTCTTGCCTTATTGGTAATTTTGTATTCATAGCGAAACCGCGACCTCTCCCTCGGACAGGTCGCGGTTCTGCAAAAGAACCATCCACGAATTGGCCACGAACACCTGCACGTGCGCCAGGTGCAAGTGTACTCGAACCGTCACGCCCGCCTTCGTTTATTCGCGCTTTTCATTCGTGGACGGTTCCCCTCCGTGGACATGTTCCCGCAAGGGACAAATCCGCCGGGTCTCATCCCAACCCACACATGCACACTTGACGTTTAGCGCGTCGCGTTATAGAATCCCCGTCGTGATCAAATCCTTCAAAGACGACGAGACTCACAAAATCTACCTGCGCCAGCGTTCGCGCAAATTTCCGCCCGACATCCAGCAGACCGCCTTGCGGAAATTGCGTATCCTCAACAATGCGCAGGACTTGAATGATCTGCGCGTCCCGCCTGCCAACCGGCTGGAGCGTTTGACAGGCGACCGCAAGGGACAATACAGCATCCGCATCAATGATCAGTGGTGTGTCTGCTTTGAATGGACAGAAGGAAACGCGTTCAACGTGGAAATCGTTGATTATCATTAGGAGAAAAATGGCTGACAAACTTTCCCCCGTTCACCCTGGCGAAATTTTACTGGAAGAATTCCTCACCCCGATGGGACTCAGCCAGAACCGTCTGGCGTTGGATATCGGCGTCCATGCCCGCCGCATCAATGAGATCGTGCTTGGCAAGCGCAGCGTCACCGCGGACACCGCCCTGCGACTGGCGCGTTACTTCGGCACCTCGCCTCAATTTTGGCTGGGACTGCAGGCCGACTACGACCTCGACATCGCTCTCGATAATCTCGGAGGTCGGTTGGAGCGTGAAGTCAAGGTAATGGCAACCGCCGCATAAAACCCCAACCCGCGACCTGTCCCTCGGACAGGTCGC